>NZ_CP192574.1:4800000-6348747 GCF_050632135.1 Pedobacter sp. P26 | reverse complement strand
AATACGAATTCCCTTTTACCAAACCGATAAAGATTTTGAACAGGCAGAAGTGGGCATTACCCTTTGCGAAGCTTTGGTTGCCCGCAACGGAAGTGTAATGGTAAGCAATAGCGGTGCTGCTGGTAGGAGATTAAGCATTTTTCCACATCAACACATTGTGATCGCCAAAACCAGTCAGTTGGTTTTAGATCTTAAAGATGCTTTTCTGTTATTGAAGAACAAGTATGGTAATCAGATCCCATCGATGATCAGCAATATTACAGGCCCCAGCAGAACTGCCGATATCGAAAAAACATTGGTTTTAGGTGCACATGGACCTAAAGAGCTTTTTGTATTTTTAATTGATGATTTTAGTTAACAGTTATTTTAATACAACTGGAGATCATCAAATCAGTGAAGTAAGCGATATGAGCCTAATTTCTGGATTATTTTTCCAAATTTATTCCTGATTTTTTACACCATTCGACCACCTGTTTATAGGTTTCGGCATTAATGAGAACTGATCCATTACAATGATCTAAACCCCTTGAATGTACCCCGACCAATTGAGGTACATTATTATTATCTTTTATCCAAATCGGAGAACCGCTATTTCTTACCACCGTATATAAATCATAATGTAAAGAAGCATCCACCACCGAAAAATTTTTCGTGCCCTCTGTCCACATTTCAAATAGGTCTTGATCACCGGGAGATCCTGTTATATGCAATTCGCTTCCTTGTAATTCATCCGGCTTAACAGAAACGAATTTATAATGCCCACGAACTTTTTTATAAATAGAAGAATCGGGCAATATGATGATCGAAAAATCCCTATTAATTTTTGAGTTTATCCAATAGCCTCTCTTAAAAAACTTGTTTTTACATTTTTTAAGCTTTAATGAGGTACTCGTTGTATAATGTCCCGAATCTATCGAGCCAAAATACAGATCGACCTTTCTCGTTCCCCTGAAAAGAAAAAACGGAATTCTTTTTACAAAAGGGAAGTAGGCCAGGTTATGCCCTGCCGTAATCATTACCCTTGGATGAATCAGCGCACCAGAACCATAATATTTATGCCAGCCCCTGGTCATTTCCATATAACAAGTATATTCATTAGGAATATTGTTATCCATAATACGTACCCTCTTAGATGAATCAGGATAACAGTTTTGTGCTTTTACATCTAAAAGCAGCAAAATAAAACTAAGGAATATTAATACTTTATATTTCATTTCTTCTAATTTATGATGATACGGCGCATAAAAGTTATTATTTACCTTGAAACCTTTTCACTACCAACTCTCCTGCGGCATTGATGCAGTATATATCTTCATCATAGTTAGAATATCTTCTTGATAGCACTGGTTTTAGCCCTTCATCCTCCAGTTTATGGTGATCAAATGTTAAATAAAGTTCTACCCTGGAGCGGTCTTTGTCCAAAGTGATGGTTTTTTTCGTTTTTACATTGTAAATATCTACTTCCTGAATTCGCCTGTAATTATAGCCCCAGCTAGAATCCTCTCCAAAATCTTTGCTTCTGCCAATCACAAAATAATCGTTCATCAGATGAAATATGGTACTGATGCTCTTATCATTAAAAAGCCGTTTTCCCTTCAAGTCAACTATATCTGCAACCTTTCTCGTTTTACCGTTGGTTAAGGTGTTTTCTTCATTCAAAATCACGATCCCTATATTTTTAGGGAAATTATTTTTATTGTCTCCAAAGGCAGCAAAAGTGCTTTCATAGTCCTTGCTTTTTAAAACCGTATCACCATTTTCATTCAAAAAATAGTTTAAGTTTTTACCACTCATCGACATAGATCCTGGATAGTCAGCAAAAAACAACATATCTTTTGTGGGCTTAGATGATGCTTTTTTTACGGGCACTTCAGCCTTTTTCATTGTTGTTACAGGCATTTTCCCCATCGTTACCCGTACTTCGGTCACTTTATTTTTCTCCGCAGTCTCGGCCAGTTTCTTTTTAAAATCAGCCTCCCTTTCAGCCTTAAGCTTTGCGTTTCTGATTTTGCCTGCTTCATAGGCTGCTTTATCATCAGCTATCTTCTTTTTCCTGGCATCTTCATTTTCTTTTGCACAGGCCGGGCACATGTTTTTACCCTCTGAATTGTTAGAGCCCTTAGGTGCGAACCTACAGTTATAACGGAGGTATTGACTTTTCGCAACATGAGATTGCGCATTTACTAGCTGTACCATAAACAGGAACAAAATAGTAGTTAAGAAATTTTTCATTTTTAAGTTCGTTTAATTTATTGTAAAAATACCCAATCATTAAAGCGATTTATATACCCTTTACTCGGTATATTTAGTACATGGTTTATACACTATATTTATTAAATATTAGGCGTTACCTCAAACATTACCACTAATTCTCTCATCAATGAATAAAGTTTTCTTCTTATTTCTATTTTTCCTAAATCCACTCCGGGTATGCTTTGCACAGCAGGGCAACCCAATTTTAATTGATACGGCCAAAAAATTCAATATCAGTAAACATGGATATTTCTTTGAGGACAAAAATTTAAACCTGAGCATCGATTCCATTATAAAATACAAGCATTCCAACAAACTCTCTCCATTAACGCCAGGAAAAGTGTTTAGTAAAGGTTACACCCAATCATATTACTGGGTTGCATTCGATATCGAAAACACCTTAAATCAATCTGTGCACCTGATGTTTAAGGAACAAAGTTCAAGCATTAATCAACTCCAGCTATTTAAAGTAGATGAGCAAGGAAAGATTTATCCACTAGGCTTAACGGGCGATCATTTCCCTTTTAAACAACGCCCTTATCGTAACAGAAGCTTTATCTACCCAATGGTTCTTTCGCCTCATGAAAAAGCTACTTTCTATTTATGGGCCGATAAACGCGGACAGAATATGTACATGCCAATGTCTATCGGACGCGATGTAGATATTATTCAGGCAGAAATTCCGCAGCACACCTTATTTGGTTTTTATACTGGTATTTTTGTTTTTGCGGTGATTTTTAACTTATTGCTGTTTGTTTCAGTTAGAGATAACATCCATTTATATTATGCCATTTATATTTTTTGTACCCTCATTTTTATCCTGGAAGAAGAAGGATTAGCCTTCCAGTGGTTTTATCCAAACCTGCCAGGTCTTCAAGACTATATGCGCCTAATTATGGCTTCGTTAAGTTGTGGCCTGTTAATCCAGGTGATGCAGCTGTTTGTAAATCAAAATCGATCAAACAGTAAGTTATACCCCTTTACAAATTATTATAAAAGATTCTGCTGGGCCATGTCGATCATTCCAGTATTTATGCTCTTCAAGTCATTTATTATTTTAGAAAAAACGGTTTTTTACATCAACAATTTTCTTGCGCTCCTTACGGTAGTCATTATAATTATCTGTGTAGTAGAAAGAATTAGAGCAGGCTACAAGCTGGGCTGGTATTATTTTATTGCAACCGTGATGTTGTTATTTGGGGTTTTTAACTATGTTTTTAACACCTTAGGGATCACCAACTTTAATTTATTAAAGCCGAATGGTTTAGTGGTAGGTTTAACAGCCGAAATCATTTTCCTTTCTTTTGCCTTAACCCAGCGCTATAATTTTCTGAAAAAGGAAAAAGAAATTCTGCTGGAAGAAAAGAGTAAACACCAGGTAGACCTGGCCGATGGCATTTTTAATGCTCAGGAAGATGAGCGGACACGTTTAGCCCGCGATCTTCATGATGACCTCGGCGGCACGCTTTCCATTATAAAACTAAATATCACCGCTTTTCAGCACAAAGTTTTAAAACTTACAGAAAATGACCGCATATTTTACGACCAAACCATTAGCATGATTGAAAAGGCATGTGCTGATTTAAGGGAAATTTCGCACAATTTAATGCCTAAAAACTTTGAGCAACTGGGTTTAATTGAAACTCTGAAAGAAAACTTCGTCACCTTAAACCACTCGGGTAAAATTGCTTTCGAATTTGTTTACCAGGTAGAACATCCCATCGAAAGTGCCATGGAAATTACCATTTACCGGATGGTTAACGAGCTCGTAAATAATATCAACAGACACTCTTTGGCAACAAAAGCGACTATTCAGATTTTATCTTTTGATGAAAGGATAAATATCATGGCAGAAGACAATGGTATTGGTTTTAATCAGGAAGAGGATAAAAAGGGACTAGGTATGCAGAATATACGCTCGAGGGTAAGCTATTTGAATGGGAAAATTCAGGTAGACAGTAATCAAAATGGAACCACAATCGTTATTGACATCCCGCTGAAATAATGGACAAAATTGAACAAAAACCGACTACATTAATGATCGCAGATGATCATAAACTGTTTGCCGAAGGATTATCGGCTATCCTTTCTGAACAACCCGGCTTTAAGATAATCGGCACGGCATCAAACGGAAAGGAAATCCTGCACCTTTTAAACCACCAAATACCTGATATTTTAATCCTTGATTTAAATATGCCTGTTTTAGATGGAGAAATTGCCGCCGAAAAAGTAAGACAATTATTCCCTTCAGTAAAAATTATGGTATTATCAATGTACTATACTGTTAAATTAGCGGCAAAATTAGAAAGTATAGGGGTGAAGGCTTTCGTTCAAAAAGATACCGATGCAGAAACATTATTTAGAATTATTTCGGGTTTGCAGCGCGGCGAAAAATATTTCCAGAAAATAAAACCTGATTTACAGCCATCAACATTCAATGATGGGGACCATTTTCAAAAAAGCCACAACTTAACAGCAAGAGAAATGGAAATCCTACAATTGATCAGCGAAGACTTCTCTTCTCTGCAAATTGCCCAAAAATTATTTATAGCTTTAAATACTGTTGATACACACCGGAAAAACATGGCGCAAAAGCTAAATGTAACCGGGAAAGCTGGATTATTAAAATTCGCCCTGGAAAATAAGCTCCGCTAAAATTTAATATATTTTCGATTCTCGAATATAATTGATATTTTTATACTACATACCGTTTTAGTATGCGGTATTATAATTATGAACAGAGCAATAAATACGGTAATTACCGGTACTGGGAGTTACATTCCACAAAATATTATTTCTGGTAGTGAATTCTTAAATTCGACGTTTTTTGAGAATGGTAACCGATTAGAGAAAGAGAATTCAGAGATCATCGATAAATTCTCTGAAATTACGGAGATCGTAGAAAGACGTTACGCCTGCCCTGAGCAGTTAAGCAATCATATTGGTGCTAAGGCCGCAGAAAAAGCCATTGAAAATGCAGGAATCGATAAAGAAACCTTAGATTATATTATATTCTGTCATAATTTTGGTGATATCCCTTTGGGTAGCAACCGTATTGACATTTTGCCGTCTTTAGCTTCAAAGGTAAAACAGCAATTAGGCATTGTAAATCCGGACTGCGTTGCCTACGATATCATTTTTGGTTGCCCAGGCTGGGTTCAGGGTGCAATACAGGCAGATTACTATATTAAAAGCGGAGATGCGAAACGTGTTATGGTTATAGGTGCAGAAACCTTAAGCCGTATTATTGATCCACATGACCGTGATAGTATGATTTTTTCGGATGGTGCAGGCGCTGTAATTTTCGAGGCTCAAGAATCAGCAGAAAAAAGAGGAATACTGGCACATAAAACAGAAACACACGCCGTAAACTATGGCAATTTATTAACCATGGGCAAGAGCGCTCATCCTGATGAAACCAATGGAAACCTTTATTTAAAAATGAATGGGCGTAAGCTGTATGAGTTTGCGGTAGTTCAGGTTCCTCAGGTGATTAAAAAGGCCATTGATAGAGCAGGCTTGAGCGTTGAAGATGTAAATATTATATTTGTGCATCAGGCCAATGGAAAAATGGATACTGCTATCATGAAACGCTTATTTAAACTTTATGGTAAATATACCGTCCCTGAAAACTTAGTTCCGATGACGATTTCATGGCTGGGAAACAGTTCGGTTGCTACTGTACCAACCTTGTTGGATCTGGTATTAAAAGGCGAAGTGAAAGGCTATAAAGTTAAAGCTGGCGATGTAGCTGTTTTTGCTTCAGTAGGAGCAGGAATGCACATTAATGCTTTTATATACCGCTTCTAATTGGCTAGCCGTTTTAAACCGGCCTTAGCCTGGCTTTCAATACTGCTTTCAAACTCATGATTTTTCATGGCAATGGCGGTATTGAAAGCCTCTTTCGCTTTCGCAATATTTTTCCTTCTTTCATAAACCTTACCCATTTGCACCGCAGCATTTGCAGCAAAATAATACTTCAGGTTTTTTCCTTCATTTATGGTCTGCTGATAAGCCGCTAATGCCTGATCATCTTTTCCTAAATCATCATAAATTCTACCCAAACGGTAATTTAGCTCTGTTTTGTCTTTACTGTTAGTATAATCTGTTGCTTTCTTATCATCAAGTATTTGCAAGGCCCTGCTTAAATAGCCACCATCAAACAGTAACCGGGCTTTTAAGAGGTCAATTGTTGGCGTTCCTGAAGCAGCTTCGGATTTCGCCTGCTTATCTTTTTCCATATAGGTATACCCGTTATTAACTGCTTTAGCTGCAAATGCCGTATAACCTGCTTTATCTCCTTTCAACAGTGAGATCCAGCCTAAATGGAGGTAAGCGTCCTTTACAAAATTTACCCCTTTTGTAGCCTGTAAAAAGCGGTTAAAATAGGCGCCGGCATTGAGGTCGAGTTTATTTAAATGCGCAATTCCTTCCAGGTAATCAAGATAAGGAAAAGGTTGATAAACTCCTCCTTGCGGCCGCCTGGCTAAAATGGCTATGGCCTCATCACTATGCCCATTTTTAATACACACATAACTCTGCAAATAACTTTTTAATAAACTGGTATCGGCAATCCGTTCGGTATATTTTATTGTTTTTGCATAGGCCTGCGAGGCTATGCGCCACATCTGTTAATACATAAGCATAGTAAAACACCACTTCTTCGTAAAAAGGCTCGTAAGAAGATTTCGGCAGATTATCGGCCAGTTTTTCGAACATGTTTAATCCGCTCTGCAGATTTCCCTTGATTCCAAAAGTAGATAGCGCTGTTTTTAAAGCCCCATCCGGAAGATTGCCTAGAACAGCATTAATCAATCCCAGGCCTTTTAAATTAAGGTGAAAATTTGGGAATTTTTTATTGTTCTCCTGCAAAAGACTGTTCGCCCTTTTAACTTCCATAGCCGCGTTAAAATACTCTCCAAAACGGCCCCGGATGAGCGCCCATTGCAAATTGATCTCCGCCTGGGCATACAAGTAGTATGGCGAACTTTTATCATCATCACTTATTTGATCTAAACGTGTAGATTTATTGCCTTTTAAGCGATCAAAATCAGCTTTGCTCTCTGAAGTTAAAACCGTAAAATAATCTACATAGTTTTCTAAAAGGGGGATAATGGAATTATTGGGATGCTGTTTCTTTTCGGTTGAGATATATGCTCTTGCGTTGCCGAGTTTTAGTTCGAAAATGCTCTTGTAAGCGTTTAGGCAATTGTTGTTAAAATCGAAGTTTGCAAGTGAAAACAAAGGAGAGAGGAGCAGGGCAGAGGTTAAAAAAAACGGAAGCTTTTATTCATTAGGGATTCTATTTCGGTTTGGTTCTGTGCTGCTGCAACAGCTTCAGATGTTAACAAATATCTACATTAAACGCTAAAAAGTGATTCTTGTTTTGTGTGAGCAAAAAACAGATATAAACAAAAACGTCCCGATTAGATCGGGACGTTTAATTATTTTTTTCGTGATGGATTAACCTTCGGCTACCTCGTGAGTTAAAGCCTCATCAACCAAAATACGACCGCAGTGTTCACAAACGATAATTTTTTTACGTTGACGGATATCTAACTGACGTTGAGGCGGAATCTGGTTGAAACAACCTGAACAAGAATCACGATCAATGGTTACTACCGCTAAACCATTTACCGCATTTTTGCGTAAACGTTTGTAAGCAACCAATAAACGCTCTTCGATTTGAGGCTCAGCTTTATCTGCTTTCTTTTGTAAATCTTGCTCTTCTTTTTCAGTTTCAGCAGTAATTACATCCAGTTCGCCTTTTTTAACTTCCAAATCTTTCTTTCTGCCATCTAACTCTGCTTTAGCTGCTTCGTAAATTTCAGTTTTAGAAGTGATTTCGAAACCGTGTTCTTTAATTTTCTTTTCAGAAACCTGAATATCTAAACCTTGAATCTCAATTTCCTTAGTTAAAGCATCGTATTCACGGTTGTTTTTAACTTCTTTTAATTGAGTATCGTATCTTTTGATGGCAGCTTGCGCATCTTTAATTGTATTTTTACGGGTTACGATCGAATCTTCAAGATCATCAAGTTCACCTTTGATTTTTGCAATTCTAGTTTCTAATCCTAAAACATCATCCTCAAGATCGGCAACTTCCATTGGTAATTCACCACGTACCTGGCGGATCTTATCAATTTTTGTGTGGATATTTTGTAATTCGTATAAAGCCTTTAGCTTTTGTTCTACGGTTTGTTCCATTAAAACAAGTAATTTATGGGTTTGTTATTTCAACTCTAATAATCAACGACTTACGCCGTTCTCTTTAAATATTGGGACTAAATTTGGGACTATCTTAGTGGTAAATCCCGCAAGGCACAGCCTGACTTTCCTATATTAAAGCTTGCAAAGATAAGGATTATTTTTTCTTATTAGTAATAGTATCTTTTTTTATATCTGCTTTCGCTCTAGCCATAATCAATTCTTTTTTAGATTGATAGACGGACGGTTCGGGATTTATTATGTTATCTATATTGGTAACCAGTTCTAATATCTTCTTGATATCGCTGTTATTTCCATCCAGTTGGTCCTGATCCAATAATTTCGACAAATCTCCGGTTATGACAAAAGCAAATTGCATCGTACCTTCTTCGGATTTAATAAGAGTTCCTAGCTCCTGAACAAGCTTCAAAAGTTTTTCCCTACAAATGTTATTCATCAAATCCTTGATTAAAGTTTATTTAGCTGGTTAATTATGCACACCGGTTGAGCCTATTGAAGGAAGGATGTAATTAAAGTTGCCATTAGCCCCCGAAATATAGAATTTGGAATCGTGCATGATTTTTTGACCATATATTATTACAGCAACACGCCATCAAGCATTTTGCGATTACTTCGCCCCTTGTCCTTCTGAGTTGTTGAATATTTACAACAGATGATAAGTTTAAATTCCGAATCAGAAAAATCTGCATTAATTTTAATACTGGAATCGGGCTTCACAGGGATAAGATGTCTACCTATTTCTGACACAAGCCTCTCGAAGGTATCAAGATTAATAGACTGAGATTCGGACCACCATTTACTCCTCTCTCCGAGGACTCGTTTTCCCCCTTATATCCTTCGCCTATATCAAAGAACAAACCTTTGTGCAATTCAAAATTGCGCTTTAAATTGAATGGGATTTGACAACATTTAGAAATTGTCAACGTTTTTTGCTTGGTTAGACAAACACCTACTAACTTTTAAAGAGTTGAATGTCTCAATTTGCAGGAACATCGGATTGATTATTATAAGGGTTGCTGGCAGTTAAGTGGACATTTCACTAAAACTGGTTCTTCCCCACTTTCGCCGAAATATCCAATTTAGTTTTCACAGAACATTATTATATCCATAATGATAGCATCCGGGTTGCTACAGTTTATGTTACCTCTCCCTATAACATATCTCGGATTGCTACTCATCTGAAGCGGCCTTTTGTCAAACTCCTTTCGACAGCAATCATTTCAATCTGCGATGCCCTGAAAACAACATATTCAACTTCGTCGTTGCCTAAACTAGAAATCACGCCATCATACCCATTAGCAATCATCATTTCATGTCCGCGCTCGCTATTAAGACAATCACGCATTTCACCAACTTCACCTAAGCCAATTTCATCATAAAGTGTACTAAGCGCTGTAGCATTATCCAGCTTTTGTCCACTGAGTATTTCCCAAATTAACGAAGCCTGAGATTCATTATTAAAGATGCCATGTAGCCGCAGGTCAATTGGCATCCGAATATCTAAATGTGCAGTGATGATTGTATCTCCGAAAAGCTGTGCATTTTCTCTTTTATCGGCAAAGAAAAAACCATGGACTGTGTTACCCCAACCAGTATTACTGCCTTTGAAAGAATCCTCGAAACTTTCAAAGTAGGCATCTGTTCCATGATAGAAAACTCCATATGGATCAACTATTGGTGACTCATACTCCCATACCATTGTCTGTTCTTTTTATGCCGATTTTCGTCTTAATAAACCCTTAATGCTAAAAGTCCTTTTTCCAAGTTCAAGGGCAGAGAGTATGGAGCTTGATTTTGCCAGACCCAATCCCTTGAATTTCGCGAGTTCCGTATGGCTGAGCTCAGAAAGTCTTGACAGGTCATTATCGACAGAACTAAGTATTTTTTCACCCAGCTTTATTGCATTTGCATCTGATGTTCCAGATCCGATCAGCATTGCAAGGAGTTCTGCGACGGTCATTTCGCTAGGTCCATTTTCTAAAAACTTTTCTCTTGGCCGTTTTTGAGGATCCCATGATTTTATGCCACTTTCTTTCTTTTGCTTCCCTTGGTTGAACAGATCCAAAACTGTCACTTCTTTTTCGCTGGCATGCGCAGCTGACTGAAACAAAGATGCAAAAGCCGAAATCCAAAGCTCGAAATCCTCCTGCCAGATATACATTCTTGCTTTTTTGGTACTCCCATCTTCGTATTTCACTAGATTGGTAATCCGCATATAGTTGCTTTTATTTCTGGCCAGCTTGAAATCCAGAAAAAGCTTTTTCTTCCCGAAGAAAAAGCCTCTGATGCAATGGTATTATCCTTCATAACCTATTTATATTTAAATCCTTACCCAAATCTCCTTATTGAAATTTAATTAGTCGGTTGTATATTAGGCAATCCGATTGAAGCGCTTTTAAATCGGTTAAATAACTGAAATACAAGAAGATTAATTTTTATGGAGTCAGTGGTCAATCACGAAACCGAGCGCACTTGTGCCTATTCTGGATGCAAAAGATTATTTGAAGGACGGAAGGACAAGGTATATTGCAGCGATCAATGTCGCAATTCCGCAGGCCGCGAGAAAAAAGATTTCAAAGTGGGAAGAGCCTGAACATTTTGGGCAGGTCAATAGGATCATCATGCGCAATTACCAAATTTTAAAACGACTTTATAACGAAAGAGGTATGCCAATAAAAAACTGGCAACTAAGTGATGAAGGATTCGAATTTAAGTTTATGACAGGCATTTATAAGTTGGATGAGGGTATTGATATCTTTATGTGCTACGAGTATGGTTGGTATCAACTCCAGGACAACAAGGTCAGAATCTATTTTGTTCCCCGCTTTTTTTAACTGGACTAGCAAGTGTTGTTAACAATGAGAAATAAGCTTCATTGTCCAAAATAATGTGCCAAAATAAACATAAAATACTCGTTACACTTTATAATTTTGTATAACCGTCCTTTTGTTTCCCCTCGCAAACGCGATTGCGCCATTTAAATATGAAATCAATTGATTTACGCCCACCTGATATAAATCTCTAATTGTTGCGTCAGCAGGTGGTTCCATCATCATCGACACCTTGTGCCATTTAAGTTCCCTACACCAAGATTTTATCGCCTTATCCTCAAATGAAGCATAAAGGTCATGTGCGAATTGATTTCGTATTTTACCGATTAATTTAAGATCATCCTTGACAATTTTCTCAATCAACCCCAAACAGTATACCATCCGAACACGATTGCCGAATGTTCCCAAAGGCTGGTTATATTCAATTAACCTTTCTACTTCAGAATCGTCTTCGGGAAAAAACGCTCGCAATACGTGTTCGAGAACAATATCCAAATACGATCCGCCAATGATTACGATAGCTCTATCATCTCCAGCATTGTAAACGAACAATTCGCTGAATTTTAAAAGCGCCTCATTCAGCTCAACATACCTTTGAGCTGCCTTCCCTGATAATATAAACTTCGGATCCATCTTCTTAAATTTGATCAAGAATGGTTATTTTTTCAGTTATGAAACCTGCTGGTATCTTTTTAGTGCTCCGTCATTCCACAAAATGATTTCATTCAATAATGATTGGTCAAGATCGGAGGGAAGGTAATCGATTATTCTAAATCTATCAAATACGAGTCCCGCTTCATATGCTCTAGCGTGCCAAATATCTCTCGGAAAATATTGAGCGCAAAAGAACAGTCTAACAGGGGTTAAAACCGGTTGCCTCGTAAACCACAGATTGCAAAAAGCATTAGTGTTCAATTCTGAAAGGGAACTAGCCCAAGAAGTTCCGGTTTTACATTGTCCAAATGCAATCATCTGTGATGGCATTTTATCAGAAAAACCTTTCCATACTATCAAATCTACGTTATCATCTTGGGGTACATGTCCGGGGTTGGGATGAATGCTACCTCCTTCTCCTATCCTTTTGAAGATGGTATCTAATTTGGCCCTGAACCCGCCGGCATTACTTTTGCTTGTGCCTAATACATCGGCTTGAGCGTTATCTCCAAAAACCGCAGCGCTATCTCGGCACAGAGTTTTTCAAATACCTGAGTGCCATCTAAACCATTCTGCTTTTTTTCATCACGCATATTGAGCCTCGTTGCAAGTAATAGAAATACATAAACATGGCTGTACACCGAACTATCCTCTGCTTGTTGTAAAGTATAGTCATTGTCCTTCAGTCTAAAAGGATATAATCCACCAGTACTTTTTATTCGAAGATTAACCTCTGCTGCTATTTCATCAACTTTCAGTATAAAACGATCTGTCTCATCTTCAATGCCCGAGTTAATAATCTCATCGGAGATAAGCATAGGTGTTTTTAGCAGCTTATTGAGCGAAAGATTGGGATCATGTAGACATAGGTATTCAGCATAGTCGGTCCAATCTTGCGATGATGTCCTCGAATTTGGAATTCCGTGTGGTAGTTTGAACATAGCTAGTCTTCAGAAAATTCTCGTTTCTTTTTTGCATCTGGTCCTTGATTCGACTGCCATTTTTTAAGCATGGCATCATAAAGCTCTTCTGCGATGTTAGCAATTGTTCCAGCTTGTTTGAGAATCCCTTCATCCTTACCATCAAAACCCTCCGTGTAAAATGACTGTGCTTTTTGAAGTGCGCGTTTGGCCTCTAGTAAACTTTGCTCGAAGGTTTCAGATTTTGGCTGGCTAATCTCATAGGCCTGAATCAAAGATACTCCATCGCGTAGTGCATAAGTCGCCTCCTTATCTCGGATTACTGCCTCAAGCCGTCTCAAGTCTGGGTTTTGTGAGACAATTACCGGCTCCCGTTCACTTTTATTACTTCCAAACAGCCAAATTAATAATTCTTCAAGATTATCTTCTTTGTCTACAGGAACAGGATTTTCAACCTCTTCGGAAACGTTTCGAAGACCTAAAAAATCCTTAAATCCATCGTATGTAAGCCCGGTGTATAGGTGCGAGAAATAAAGTCTATTTGCTTTGATATCATCCCTATCAAATCTGCCTTTTTTTTCCGCTTGTTCAATTACCTGCAGACCCTGATATAGTTTTTGTACTGTTTTATGTGTATCTCCAATCTGAGATGCTATCTCTTCAAGAGAAATATGGTATTCATTTTTGATTTGCGATATGTATTGTGCTTTTGCATAACTTCCCCACTTTGCTGGACCATTGATATGCTTAAATCCAATAAATTTCCATGCTTCTTTTCTATCATCAACAAATATGACAGGCAAACTGTCAAGTTCGTTCCTAAGCTCAATCGGTATACTTAAAAGATTCTTATTAATACCAATAAAATCTGCCAGTTGAGGATTGATTAGTGCTTTTACCGCAGCCAATCTTCTATTTCCTTCTATAACAACATTCTTCCCATTTTCTTTGACGGCAATTAATGGTTCGTTATCGAAAAAGCCACTAGCTTTTATTGAAAGTACAATCTCTTCCACGCCCATAGCATTCCAAAGAATTTTAATTATATCTTTTTCTGGGGTCGTTTCGCCTATGCTGAACTCTGCAATCCTGGGATTTCGATGATCAAAGCTAAGCGTTGCAGGATTTATAATCTCAATGTTCTTCTTCATTGGCTGTTTCGTTAAATAATATTAAATCACGCTTACGGCTGTTAACAGTGATTTCATTTCCTACCAACAAGTCCCTTGAAAACACTAAAAGTTCACTTCCATGTTTTTTTGTCTGGAGTGTATAGCTTAGATCAAATCCAGCCATTCTATAATCTTGGTATATTCCTCTAATCTCAGATACGTTGTCATAACTAATTAACCACTTAATGTTTCCATCCAATGTACCGATAGTATTCGCAAGATCTAGATGATTTTCGTGACTATAGTTGTTCAAGTATAGATATTTCCCTTATTGTAGTAAGGTGGATCTAGGTAGATGAAAATTTCATCCGTATTTCCATGATAAAGCTCCAAGTTCCGCAGAATATCCAGTGCATCGAGATTAGTCAAGGTAATGTTTGGTGAATGTGTTGCAATTTTTTGCACTCTCTTGATTAGGTCTTCCTTATTAAACCTAACGTCGATCAGATAATTTCCTGTCTGGTTAATACCACCAATAGGCCCAGCTTTATAAATGATTCCTGAACGATTCGTTCGGTTTAAAAAAAGGTGGCAAAGCCCAGCGATAAAATGTCATTATCCGCTCCCTGTCCATAGACAGCCTTTTGGTTGTGCCACTCTTCAATCGTAATAGGTGTTGATTGAATCAAATCGACAAATGCTTCATTATGATTGAGGATTGAAAACCACATGGCATACATCGCATAGTCATAATCATTAATATGGATATGGCTGAAAACACCATTATATAGCATGTTAAGTGCCGCTCCGGCTCCTCCAGCATAGAGTTCTACATACACTCCACCGACAAGCCCGTTGATATTGGCCAGGTCAGCGATAAAATTTGTAAGGCAGGCTTTACCGCCTGGATACCGCAATGGACTTTGGTTTCTTGGATTTGCCAATTTTATGATAAGGTTTTTAGCAAAGATAAATAAACTAAGGGATTAAAATAACATTTGTGCCAGCACTAAACGGTTGCTAGGTATTTTCATTGATGAAATTTAGTACAGGATAAAGTTTCTCCCAGGTTTTCTTAAGCTCTGCTTTTGTTTTGGTATAATATTCATTATGCACTAATAAATTGAGGTCGTTGTGTCCAAGGTAATCTTCATGCCCATTTATATAACCTATTAAGGCCTGTTTGAGTTTAACGTCAGGCAAAAGCGTATCTGAGGAAGTGAGGTGGCCTAGCATCTGTCTTAACGAAGGAACCCAAGATTTAGGCACACCGGTTTTAATTCCGAGAACTTTTTCAGATCAGTTTCATTGATATCATCCTCAGATATACCAAGAGCAAGAAGATAGCGTCTGCCTTTTTCGATTTTTTTTGCATTTTCCTCGTCTATTTTTTGCTGTTCGAGTTTCATCAACTCATGAATTTCATTTTGCTTATTTAGATATTGATATACGACCATATCCAAATAGCTTCGGAACAGTATTACGGTTGCATTAAACTGGTCGTTTAAGTTTGCCTCCCTAAGCTCCCTTGAAAATCTTATCTATTCTTAAATTCCCTGACCGCCAATGATGTGCTATTGGCGGAATAAGCTTGTTAGATGGAGCGGTTGTACTCGGATTCTTTAGCAAGGGAGTAGCCGGAGATTCTTCTTCGGGAGTAATTGGTTCTTCTATTACATCAGAATCATCATTATACTCCATTTCAAAAGTCTTACTTGGTTGAATCGCTAGGTTTAGATCTGGATCTTTATCAAATTTGGAAAGGTATTGCGCTTGAAGTTTATCGTCACCATAAGTTCTAGAATTCAAAAAGCCTCTAACAGCATCAGACGCCAATTTCCCTAACCGTTTCCTGTATTCTTCCTTTGGAAGACTATGTACCAGTTTTCCCTTACTATCTACCTCAATCCCAAGAAAACTCTTACCGTGCTTGGATTTATAAACGCGTTCTATATTGGTAATTGAAAATTTGGTTTCATCTGCAAGTGCCAACTTATCCTCTTCTTTTAGTTCTAGCTCTTGCAGTTCTTCAAAAATATTATATCTGGTAAGAGAATCCTTGATGGCTCCACGAGGAAGGTTGAATTTTGCAGCAATCTCATCGATGGACATACCATCATTAAACTTGTGATAAAAGAAACGGTCTTGTTTGGTCTTGTCCCACTTCTCGATTGTAGAACCATCCGTATGCCTGTTTACAATTAATGTATCTGCAGCTTCGCGATTTGGTGCAATAATGACAGCAAGGGATTTAACGTAATCCGAATTAAATTCATTGAGCAGTCTTTTTACGACTGCATGTTTACTGTTTTTTTCGGAATTAAATCCGGATCCACAAGGACTTTGCAGGCAGTTACCCTTCTATTGCCTTCTACAACCACATACCGATTGTTCTCCTTAAATACAATAGGTTCTTCATTAGGCAAGAAGCCCATTTTGGCAATATCCTTTGCCAACTGAATTACCTTTTCGTATTCGAGCATATATTCTACCACCTGGTTTTGGGTGGGCTTGCTAGAGCCAAAACCTGAAAGCCTTGGATTTTCATCGTCCAACTTAAGGCTTTTAACCTGAAGTTTCTTACGTTGCCATTGAGAGTAGTCAATCATTTTTCAGAAAAAATTTCGTTTAAGGTAGGAAATAAAAACCTTTATTTGGATAATCTAACCATTAGTAGGATAAAACTTCAGTATTTGCTCGTCAAGTTTTTATAGAAAATGATAATTGCCGTTATTTTTCCTTTTTAAAATACGAAATAAGCTCTTCGTGCGAATGGAAAACCGGAATACCATTCCTCACCGCAAACTCAACCTCCTTATCTGCACCATTAGACTCGCCCGGAAGTCTTAAAAGCCCGTTACATATTTCAAGGTAGGCGAGATCGAGCTTTAGCCACGTTTCATATTCCTGATATGCATTCATGTGTAAAAAATGAGTTAGGTGAGGACAGTAGGGCGCAAACCCAGCATTGATCAAAGCATCTGCAGAATCCATCGAGTTTTTAACATTTTGTGCCACATCACCCTTGGTATATGGACCGGAAATAAATATTCGTTTCATTATAAAATATAGTATAACCAGAAAAAAAGCACTAAAAAGACAAATGGCAGAACCCTTACTACAAACCAAGATATCCAATATTTGCCATCGGTCACTGATATTGGTTCATTCGAGGTTTTATCTAGTTCGGAAATCAAGGCAACCGCATCAGGTACCTGATTCATATGGATATGGTAGGTTCTTTTTATCTCCTGTTTCAACCCCTGAATATCAAGAAGATCATTATAAGGCATAAATCAAGCATCGTCACTTTGATGGGTGTGCTGGGTTCAGTATTATAATTTATAAACATCGTCAGAGCTAAGCAAACTATTGTTTGCCAAGTCCTAAAGAAAAAAGGGCCAAATGTAAACTTTCGCGCTCGTTTATAGGTTCCGTCTTTTCTTATTTGATATGAGATTGTTATACCTTTTGTGATAAAGTCCCAAAAAATATAGGTAGAGAAAATAATCATCGACCAAGTTGCCTCTGGAAAAATGCTGGCTTCTTTTATCGTGTGGCTTCCAAAATCGATCTCTGCTCCCCGAACGATGACAAAGTACGATAATACAAGGAATATATCTACCAAAAGTATAATGTATTGCAAGCTAAATATCGAGTTTATCTTGCCAGTATTTCCAACAGATTGTGAAATCTGCCATCCAACCCAACTGGTGGTGAGAATTACAACACAAAGTAATAAATGGCTGTAAACATAATGATACTCCTGGACGGAACCGAGGATATTGTTCGATCCTTTCAAATTAATCAATTCACCGCATTTTAGTGCTACCTGACCTACCGCTAAGGCAAATAGCATTTGCACGAAAATCTGCCGAAGGTTTGCATCTTTATTCATTAGATATTATTTTAAGATTTCATTAGAAAACGATAATTATTTGAAACGCTACTCTTGCATGTCTAATTTAGCTGAAGAATAATATTCACGACAGTGTGCTTATTTTTTTATACTCTTCAGCACATCTATCTTTCGGACAAAATCATCCAAAGTTGTTTTTATAGATAGGTTCAATGCGGTTATACTTTCCGCAAGCACCATGTTTGAGTTCAGCAATGTGTGATATTGTTCATTTACATTTTGACAATCCTGACACAACGATGTGACCTTTTTGATATATAAAAAATCTGGAATGAGAAATGTTGCTAATGCCTCATGCAGTGCCCTAATATAACTGTCAAGGTTTATCATATCTCGGTTAACAAGTGCACTAATGATACTCTGATGGTCCAATTTGTCAAGCTTAGAAAGCAGCTCATCCCTATCTATTGTATCTGTATTGTTGTTGTCAAGTTCTAAATGTAAATCGGATAGGTTTTTCAACAATGTTTTAGAGTTCACAAAATAATTATCCTTTGCAGTGTCAAAATGGGCTGAACTTTTTTCTATGTAACGATAAAGCTCAGTAAGATTACCGTGAAACAAATCGACATCAATCGCTAGATCGTTATAAATTCTTATCCTTTCAGATTCCTTCAGCCGTTTGTAACTTGTATTGAAAGCTGAAAAATATGCATCATTTGCCAATATTTTGGAAAGCCTGTCCAAATAATTAATAGGAAGATATGTTACCAGAGCAAATTCCGTTGGACTGGAGCTTAGCTCTTCCAATGCCGACTTATTATTTTCTATTTGTTGGCTAAGATGCCCTGAAGCATCTTCAAGAAGATTTAAAAGGTAGATACTTTTTTGCTTACTCTCGTTACGTTTTTTCCTTCCGTCCTTAATCTTATCCTTCCAGATAGTGAAAAGAAAAACGGAAACTGTAACGCATCCAGTGATGATTGGGGGCCATAGCTTATCGTTACGAACGAAGAACTCGCCTATGTCGTTAAATAGTTTTTGCAAGAGGTTAAATTTAGATGACTAATATATGAATTTCCTTTTTTCCAAAAAACCCTTTATAAATCCATATAAGTTAGTTACAAAACAGCGATTATCTATCTCCTAACTACATTCGTTCTGCTATGGATCGATATGGTTCATATTGCATTAGTGTTATCGAAATAGCATGTACGATTGCTGTTATTTCGTATTTGCGGCCTAAAGGAAGATCTCCCTCTACGATAGTGTGAATCACTTCAGCTTTAATTTTAGGATCCATTTTCCCCTCACCGATGAATTTTAAATGAACCGCATCACACATTTGATCTACTTCATTAATAAAGTCGTTTTTCCAAAACTCTACGCCTTGGCTACAGGCATCTGAAAACACTTCCATCGAAACAGGGTAAATTTTCTCTCCTTCAAAAACAGTATTTACTGCCGCTTTTTTTGAAGTTTCCTCTAAACCAAGAAATTCCTGTTGGTGCGAATCGTTTTTTTCATCCATGTAAAGGAAACAAGAAAATTCACCAACCAACATACTATATGGGTTGTCATTCCGATTATCTAAAAAAACAAAGGCATTATTTTTAAACGTATAGCCATAGCACCTCAATAATTTATAGCCTATATCTTTAATGCCATTTTTAGCTTGATTAACATATGTTTGCACATCACCCGGCATAATATTTAATCCTTCATCAATTATTACACGCAGCTTTTCCTCATTTTCGGTGTTTAACTTGTATTGTTTATTATCACTAACCGATAGCCTCCAAAATATCGATGTCCAGAATATTAAAGAGTGGAAACTTTCCTCATTGCTCAGATATTCTTGGTCTGAAAAGTTTTTCAAGCTGTTGGAATAGCTACTCTCCAATTTGCCCAATCTACTTTCGCAATGGGAACATAAAAGATAGTCTACTATCATACTGCTCCTGGAATTAGCAATATCTTCATCGGAAACCTCACCCAGTACCGGCTCCAGCCTTTCTGGTAAAACTGCCCCACCAAAATAGCTTTTTACGTGTCCCTGTGCTAGCTCGAAACCAAGTTCAAGATCCCTACCTGGCTTGCCATGTACATTATCAATGGTTTTCATCAGAAAATGGGGAACCAGGTGCGATCCTTTTTTATCTGCTTCTCTTTGTAAACATAATGCACATTTTGACATAAGCTATTGAAATTGATTTAGTACGAAGTTACCATAATAAGTATTTCACATCAAGCATTTCATGCCAAAGGATTTGTAAAATTGTTTTTCCAAGACTTTCTGATACCCGGTAAAAAACCTTTTATTTACCAAATGTATATTAGCGACCTCGAAGACAATATCCTAAAAGAAATTAGCACTGCTGAAGAACTATGGATTGCCGTCGGCCTCATTTCAAATCAAGGACTGTCTTACATAGAACATTTAGGTGCTCAAGTTCACATTCTTGTTGGTATTGACCTCCCGACACCACCTAAAGTACTGAGAAAGCTCGTGTTATGGGCGACCCAGGGGAGAATTAAATTCAAGATATATAGCTTAGAAGGTACTTTTTTCCATCCCAAAGTTTATATATGGAGAAAGGGAAGCAAATATAACGCCTATGTAGGTTCCGGCAATATGACTCAAGGTGGTTGGAAGAATAATGTTGAGCTTTTTTGGCAGGTCGAAAAAGAAACGGAATGTCACAAATTGGTTGATTGGTTTAATATCAATATGAACATGGGTATAGCTGTAGATGAAAATTTCATATTGGATTACGAAAAAAGGGTCTTCAATCCTGGAAAAGAAGCTACCAGACAACACCGTAAAAGGCTTCTAGAGTTCAAAGCGAACTACGAAAACGATTATGACTTTTATTTTAGGAAAGAGGACTTTGATGCCTTTACTCTCGAAAGAGCTGTGACTAACAATTCCGTAGCAAAGCAAGCCAGAAAAACCGTCAATCGGAAATTACTCGCTTTACATTACAGGATTTTTCCGAAACTGCGTGAAATGGGACTTGATTTGCATCACCATCATAAGCCGCAAAATATAGTTTCCAGTTTTGCGCACACTGCTCGGAACAGTAAAATCCTTAACGGCATGTGGTTATACTATGGTAAGTCGGCAGACGAAGCCGCCTCACATCCAACCAAGCACGATTCAGAAAAAAGCATGAACAATCATGTACGACTGCAATTAATTATAAGAGAGCACACAGTTGGTATATGGTGCGCTGTTGGAAAGGGTGGTGGTAGCAAGAGAGATCGCAATTATTTTTATCAAAAGATTCAATTGAAAGAAAATCAACATCATTTTTTCAATCTCTTGAAAACCTTGGGCGATGAGTATTTTATACAGGTTGCGGGTAAGAGAAATCCTGCCTATTTGAAAGATATTGGGACACCAAAACAACTTTACGACATCGTTATAGAAGACCGTGATAATCAGGATCAGTATTTTATTATTGGGATGGATATTACTCCAACCGACGAACGTCTACATGACAGTAGATTGGAGGATTTTATACTTCATGAGTTTGAAAAATTGTATCCGGTTTATAATTTCTTTAGAGCTCCAATAAATTGGTAATTTATCCAGGTTCGTTATAATTGATTGTTTAGATATGCTAAAGTTTTTTAGATGATCTGTGTTCACAGGTTTACCCAGCTGTTAAAACTTAAATCCATAAGTAATGTTATTGAAGAAAAAACTCATGGTGATTTTAATGCAAAAACAGATGGGCAGTGGCACCAAAGCTTTGGTTCTTGGCGCTATTGCAGGACTTGCTTTGACCACATTCTATTTTTTGCTCAAACGCAAGGATGCACAAGGCCCGGCAGGTAGACCACAGGATCACGATATAAAAGATTTAAACATGGAAAGATATATATTTGACATTGCTACCGACAAAGGTAGCGTCCCAGCTGTAGTGGAACAGGCAGGTGATTGCTATAGCGTTGAACTGGACGGCAAACAGGCGGGAACCATGTGGCAGAATGAGCAAAAGGGCATGCAATGGCAGACAGAGGATCAGGACCTTGAGTCTCATATATGGGAAATTGCCGTGCATTTATCTGAAGCATTTTCGAGAAAAGGTTTTCCTAGTTTACTCATGGGTACCTACCCAGAAATAGCATCCACCGTTTGGAAAACTAAAGAAACGCTGGAAGTGAACCTCAAACCAGATACAGATATGGAAGTATTCACCACTTTTTTGAAGGACGAAATATTAAACCTAGTAACCTTTGAAGAGCATCTTGATCTGATGGTCAAAAAAGAAAATGATGCTTATTTTCTGATTGTCGGTATAAATTAACACGAAATCTTGCCCATCAGATTCATCACATAGGTTAAAGTATATTAGTTTGTGTTATTTACGCATTCCCTTTTCAGCTTGAATCTTTGCTGACTCTTCAAACTGGGCTTCAGTTATGCAACAATCTATGATCCTCTTACCACTTCCACAAACACATGGGTCATTTTTCCCAACATGTGTAACTCGCGTAAAAAAGTTCCCTCATCTCCATTTTTCAATTTAATATCTTCACCGTCTGCAGCCTTTTCAAATTTCTTCATCATTTCCAGCGCTTCTGCCGTCAGCTTTTCGGAAGCCCCTTGCTTCCACTGCCACCCATCAGGATAATTGTAGAATTCCTTAAATCGCTGAAATGTGAATGAACTCTCCAAGATTGGTGGTGATTTTTTGAACCTGTCCTTCTCTTCCTCTGACTGTTCTGACAGATACTTATTTATATTCTTTAGATCTTCTTTAAGCTCAGACCCTTTTATAAAATATTGATCCTCCCTTATTAAAAGTGGAGCAAGGTTAAGGTGTAAGTTATCATTAGACGTGAAGATATTGCAAAATGGAAAGTAATACAGATATTCAAGGTCAACTTTATTCGTTGGCCTGGTGCTTATCAAGCCTGACTGTAATCCGACGTGGAACAATGTATTAACTCTTAAAACGTGATACGAATAAGGTACAAAATATTTCAATGGGGGCTGCCCTGATCTGACCCATTGCTGCATGGTGTTAAAAGCACGTAAAAGATTTACACCAGATGTCCTGCATAAGTCATGAAGCAATATCTTCTGGTTTTCTGGTCTATCGATAGACTCGGTTACAAAAGCATCAAGTTCCTTGAAGTTAGAAAGTTTGATTTTCCCACCCCTATCTTGAAGTTCTTTTTTTAAATTTACAAGCAGGTCCTCGTGTGTTGTCGTATTTCGCCATAAAATCGATAAATCGTGGTCGGCCTGTGAAAAATTTCCTTCGCGCCAGTTATAAATTGCCTTTTCTTCTGCCGTCTCCTGTACGACCCATCCTTTTGCACCATCTTCAGTTTGCACAGTTTTTCCAATTTCGACCAATGGCCTACCATCCATTTCAACAGCGCCATTCCCACAAAGCTCGCCTTTTAAAGGCTTAGAAAAATGCATATTAACAATGGTGTTCGTGGGAAACAGTTTTTTAGCAAAATCGATGACTCTATCTTGAGATGGAGCTTTACCTTCTTTTTTAGATCTCCTAGTATTTCCATTACCAAAACTGGTGTAATGTCATGCTTATAGTAGTAACTAAGCCTCAAAAGTTCTTCATAACTCAAAGACTGAAAGGTAGATTTATCAATGATAATAGTTAATGCCATAAATTTATACTCAATTTGAAACAGTATTAAATCTCACTTAGACAATAATTGAATGTTGATTTAGAATAATAAATATCAGCATTTTCTCACAAAGATCCCTTAAACTCCTATATTCTGATCACACATTTTAGGCGGTAATTTGAACAAATGGTGTTACAACATTTTTTATAGCTGCATTTGAGCTCGAGATGTTAAATCTAAGATTTAATTATTTGAAATTCCTGCCCTCATGGAATGCTTTTTTCGTGGCATCTTCTCGAACCTGAGCGCGTTTATTCTGTGAAGGATAGGGCGCGGTTTTTTCATCACCCCGAGCAAGTGTCAATACAGGTAGTTCATCTACCTCGCGTTGAACCAATTTGCCCAGCATCTTTGTAAAATCAAAACATTTGCTCACGATTACGTGCACCACCTGCCCCTCGCGCTGCAAACGGCCTTCGACCATAAGCAGCCTAGCGTGAAGTATTTCCTTCCTGTAGGTTTCAAACAGCTTTTCAAAAACCACAAGATTTGAATACCCGGTTTCATCCTCTATGGTAATAAAGCAAACTCCTCCAGCGGTTCCGGGGCGCTGGCGCACCAGTACCAATCCGGCTACTTTGACCAGTTGCCCATCTGTAGAATCGTTATTGATGTGATGGCATGTTCGGATGTTAAGCATATCCAGCTGCGAGCGGACAAAGCTCACCGGGTGGGCTTTTAGAGATAAACCAACCGTTGCATAATCCTGCACCACATGTTCTCCCTTGCCCATAAGTGGCAGCTCCACCTGCATTTCCAGCACACTTTCCGATGCCTGTCCTTTGAACAATTCCACTGGCATATCCTGCAGAGCGGAAACTTCCCAAAGCGCCTTGCGCCGATCCATTCCCATTGACCTAAACGCATCCGCATCAGCCAGCCTTTCGAGCGCTGCAATAGATACTCCCGTGTCACGAAGTGCGGTAATACTTTTATATCCACCAGCTCTTCCATTCACCAGAATCTCCATATCATCGGCCCTTATTCCGCTGATCTGCCTAAATCCCAAGTGCAGCGCAAAGTATTTGCCCGATTTTTCTTCAAGCCTGTTGTCCCAAAGCGAATAGTTAACATCCACTTCACGAACCTCCACGGTATGTTTCTGCGCATCGATAACAATCTGCGCCGGCTGGTAAAATCCCATTGGCATACTATTGAGCAGCGCCGCAGCGAAAACATCCGGGTAATAGTGCTTCAGCCAGCACGATACATAGACTAAAAGTGCAAAACTTGCTGCATGGGATTCTGGAAAACCATAGCTTCCAAATCCCTCCAGCTGCTTGAATATCCGCTTGGCAAACTCCAACGTATAACCCTTGGCCAGCATGCCATCGATAAGTTTCTGCTCGTACTGGTTCACCAATCCCTTGAACTTGAATGTTGCCATACTTCTGCGCAGGCCATCCGCCTCGGCAGGTGTAAAGCCAGCTGCCACGATTGCGATTTTCATCGCCTGTTCCTGGAACAGTGGTACACCGAGCGTGCGCCCCAAAATTTCTTTAAGTTCTGGCGAAGGGTAGACTACAGGCTCTTCGCCATTTCTCCGGCGTAAATAAGGATGCACCATATCTCCCTGAATTGGGCCGGGCCTAACGATTGCCACCTCTATAACCAGGTCATAAAATTCCCTGGGTTTTAGCCTTGGCAGCATCGACATCTGCGCGCGGCTCTCGATCTGGAATACGCCCAAGGTATCAGCCAGGCAGATCATATCATAAACCTCCGGGTCATCCTGGGGGATATTGGCCAGCGTATATTGCACGCCGTAATGATCCCGGCAGAGATCAAAAGCCTTTCTAATGCAGGTAAGCATCCCAAGCGCCAGCACATCTACCTTTAGAAAACCAAGCGCATCGATATCATCTTTATTCCATTCGATATTGGTACGATCCTCCATCCGGGCATTCAAGATAGGGCACAGGTCTGTAAGCTTCCCTTGTGTAACTACAAATCCCCCGGTATGCTGACCCAATTGGCGCGGGAAGCCCATCATTTGGGAAGTAAGCTCTAGCGTTTTTTTAAGATGCGGATCATTTGGATTTAGACCTTGCTCTGTAACCCTTTTTCCCTCGAACCATTCATCTGTAAACTCCCAAATTGAACTTGACAATCGGTTAATGGTATCAACCGAAAGTCCCATTGCCTTGCCCACATCACGGATTGCGCCTTTTTGGTGCTGCTGGGTAACTGTAGCTACGATTGCCGCTCTATCACGCCCGTATTTATTATAGATATACTGAATGATTTCTTCTCTTCGCTCATGCTCAAAATCGACATCAATATCAGGTGGCTCATTTCTGGCAGGGGAAATAAAACGCTCGAAAAGCAGATCAAATTTCATCGGATTTACCGATGTTATGCCTAAAACAAAACAGATTGCAGAATTGGCCGCCGAACCACGTCCTTGGCAGAGAATGCCACGTGACCTGGCCTCGCGGACTATATCTTCTACAAAAAGAAAATAATTGGCATAATCCATCTGCTTCACAAATTCCATTTCGTGGTTGATCATCTTAATCACTTTATCCGGAATGGTTTCACCGTAAAATTCATGCGCCCCTTTCCAGGTAAGGTATTCCAATTCTTCCAATGGCGAGCGGCCGCTTTTATTGATCTCCTCTGGGTAAACGTATTTGAGCTCATCCAGTGAGAAATTGCAGGCCTCGGCTATCACCATCGTATTTTGAATGGCACTGGGATATTTCCTGAACAAGCGTTTCATCTCTGCCACCTCTTTCATATACCGCTCTGCATTCTGGTGCAGCCGAAATCCAGCCTCCTGTATTGTACATTTTTCTCGCACGCATGTAAGCACATCCTGCAATTCCCTGCGCGAAGGGCAGTGGTAATGGATATCGCCTGTTGCTACAACAGGGATATTGTAAAACCTTGAAAGCTGTGAAGTACGAAAGATCAGTTTATCATCATTACCCATGTATGATCTTGTAGCTGCAAGGTACAATTGGCCTCCTAAAGCTTCACGGTATTCTGCCACTGAAGAGATAAAACCGGGATCGTATTCAAACCTGCGGTTGAGCTCACCGGGCATTACCACTGTAAATAAAATTCCCTTGCTATGGCTATAAACATCGGCTCTGGAGATATGGCATGAACCTTTTTCGGCCCTCATATTTCCAAGTGTAAGCAGCGCAGACAATCTACCGTATGCATCTTTATCCGTAGGGTAGGCCAGTAAACTTGGCCCATCCAGTAGATCAAGCCTGCATGCGGGGATAAGCTTTACATTTTTCTCCCTACATGCGGCATGCGCCCGCACGATTCCTGCCAATGTATTTCTATCTGTAATGGCTATTTTCTTATACCCGAAAATCTCGGCCTGTTCTACCAGCTCATGGGCGTGCGATGCTCCCCGTAAGAAACTGAAATTTGAAGTAACCTGTAATTCGCTGTATCCCATAACCCATCTCCTCTATGCAAAAAATCCATGTATAAACCATTTGTACTTATTCTCGCTGCCGTAGTGCCCCGAGCGGAACAGCCAATATCTGCCGCCCTGCTCGTCCTCCACCTGGTAATAATCCCTATGCTCGCCCTGATCGAGCCACCATTCGCGCTCGATGCGCTCAGGTCCATCTGCCTTTGCCACCATATGTCTCACGCCTTTATAGATAAAAAACTTTGGCGGGTGATCGGGTATGAAGGCCATTACCTCGATTGGAACAGGTATTTTTAGCAGCTCAGTAGGCCTGGGTTTATTCACGCGCCAAGGGGTAGCCGTTTTTTCGGTTACCGAAACAGCTCTTTGCACCGATCTCTCTGGCCAGTATTTGGTTGCCGGCAGGTAGCGGTGGATAACCTGGAAGCCTACTTTTCCGGCCACGCGGTCAAGCAGTCGGATCACGCTTTTATCATCAAGGCCGGGAGTTGATGTCCACATTTCCTCCTGAGGCACTTCCACATCATCCACTTTTGGCGCATCCAGAACAAAAAGCTCTATGCCAAGGGCCGGCCTGATCTGATCGATCTTCAGTTGAAAAAGCTTGAACAAATGGCAGATGCTATGGGTGGCACCGCTTGTCCCAATATCCACCCGGACAACTTTTCCATCGATACGGTAGCAGGTTAGCACTCCTGTTCGCAAGCCTTTTCCCTCAGCCTGCATTCGGGTGCACAGATTTTCCAGCAGTTTATTGATGGCTATTTCTATTCCATTTCGGGTCTTGATGGGCTCAAGGCATGCCAGCCTTTCGCTAAATGGCACTGGCACCTGCAGGGGAACAAGCGCTTCGTTTTCTGTACCGATGGCCTGCGCCAATCGAAGCAGAAAATCTTCGCCGAACCTTCTGCGCAGCACCGACCTTGGCATTCCGATGAAACTTTTGATCTGGTAAAATCCCAATTTGCACAATTTTGCCAGCACCGCCTCCTCTAACCGCAGGGCCTCCGGCACGAGATTCAGCAATGCATCTACCTGCTCTCCGGTTGGGATAAGTGGGGTAACCTTGCCGTAATGGGAAATAGCCCACGCGGCACCGGGCGTATCGGCAATGGCTAGGCGCACGGTATAACCTTTGCTTTTTAGCCTTGAAACTATTTCTTTCAGGTAGCCCCGTTCTCCGCCCCACAGGTGCGTGCATCCGGAAACATCGAGCAACAGCCCATCCATCCCGAAATCATCTATCGCCACTATCGGGGAATAGCGCACGCACCACTCGCCAAGACCTTTGAGCAAAGTTTTAGGCCGCCCCGGTTTATCATCCAGCACTTCAAGGCCTGGGCATATAGCCTTAGCATCGGCTGCACGCATACCGACTTCCACTCCAAAATCGCTCGCTATGGGGCTAACCGCTGTGATCATCATGCGCCCATGATCGGGTGCTGCGAAAACAAAGGGCACGTCCTTTAGTTCTGGCCTGCGGATAAGCTGCCAGTCAGATAGTAGTTGCCTGAACCATATGGAAACAAAACGCCTTTGCATGATATCTATCCAATCTGCCTGCCCTCCAGTTCAGACCAAACGATTTGTTTTTTAGCTTTTTTGACTTCTTCGAATTTTTCTCCCGCCCACTCCAGCACAAAACTTCCGGGGTTGCCGTTACGAACTTTTAGCAGCTCTACCTGCCAACGCGGAAAGCCAAGACCGGGCATTCCATCTTCTGTATGTGATGGCAGGGGACTGATCCTCCATCTTGCGGTGGCCACTGTACTTGCTGTTTTATTTTCATCTTTTCGCAGGATAAAACCGGTAATCCCACTGGATTCTACCGCTAGCTGCAACCTTCGCGATTCGATAAGGCTAAGGTTATTAACCTCGGCCACCACCGCAGCAAGCCCTTCGCATTTTAGCGCTTCTTCTGTGATCCATAGCACATCCTTCTCCGTTTGTACATCCATAAAAATGATGCGCTCGGGCTCTACATTAAAAAGGCTAAGTGAGGCGGGAAACAACCTGCGCGAGGTACTGACCCATACGCATGCCGCACCATTTTCCATCAGCACGGCCAGAACCCCGGCGATAAAGCCATCGCTTGCAGCCGAATGTTCGGGATGTACGGTAATGAATTCATGGATTGCCTTCTTGGGAAATATGCTGCCTGGAAAAGAATTTTCTATTTCTCCAAGGCCGATACGTTCAGCCTTGCCAGCGGACACGGGCTTAAAGCCCTGCCACAACAGTATATCCTGTTGCAATTTTTGAAACAACTCCCTTTTAGCATCCATGACGTGATAAATTTTATACTATTATTTTTAGCATTAACAAATTTAACAACAAACATAGAGCTAAAATTGTTAGTAAATAATAAAATGTTGAAAAGATTGTACTTTTGGTGGATAAGTCAGCTTTATTCTCGACTCGCGCATACCCGAAGATTAGTTCCGACACTGCTAAATCCAATAGCTATCTGAAATTGAATAATGCCACAATTTCGTTTAAATTTGAATATAAATCACCGATATCAAATACGTATGAAGTCTACGGAATCAATCAGGCTATTTGCCCTCGATACTTCTTTTATCGAATCCCAGAATTTCCTTGGGGGAAAACTGTTGAAAAACCTGGCGGATATGGGCAAAGAGAAACACGTAAAGATTTACATCACCGATATAGTCTATAGAGAAGTTTTATCCAGATTCGCAAAACGTCTTTTGGAGGAAGAGAGCAAGATTATCACGGTAAAAAAACGATTGCCCAAATTCGGGTATTAAAGAATTTCAACGACTATGCAGCCTATTTTACCCTGCCAGAACTGGATAGGGCCAAACTTATAGATCAGTTCAGGAAAGATTTTGACGAATGGATCAGCTATGCAGAGGTAAAAATCCTGCCTACCAAAGGGCTAACAATCGAGAAAGTGATGAACGATTATTTTGAAAGCAATCCCCCTTTTGCATCCGCAAAAAAGAAATCCGAATTCCCAGATGCGTTCAGTTTTTACGCGCTTGACCAATATTTCGAAATGGATAAGAAAGAATGTTTTTTTGTAACACTCGATGCCGATTTTGACAATGCTTTGTCCAACCACGTTAAACCTATTAACGATATCGCAGAAAAGCTTGACATCATCAACAGGGCTAACGAGCAGAGATTTGGCATACTGAAGCTGATTGAGGATACATATGCTTCCTCAAAATCCCAATTGGAGCATGATGCAAAAATTCGTTTTTCTAAATACCTAGAGGAGGTAGCGAGCACAAAGACTGAAATCAGAGGGATTGCTATCGATCATCTTGAATCATTTGAAGTATCCGATTTTAAGTTTGATCGCTATAACATTGTCTCGACCGGTGGATTTGGCGCGCAACTACAATGCACCGCTATTGTCACCTACGCCGTTACTTTGATATTAAAGGATGAGATCCACACGCCTCATCTAAACAAAAACGAATTTGGATATATTGGGGTCGAGTATTCCCCCTACGTGATGGAGGCTGAGAAAGCAATAAATTTTTACGTTACTGTAGACTTCAACCCTGGAACCGGAAAGGCCGATGCAAAATTAACAGACGCTGTTAGCCCGACAGGCATAGACATTTTTGACGATTGGGACTATGACATATTCTTTAAACAGCCAAAGCTCAACAGCTAATACATTGGGATAAACCGCTACTAAATATTTTTAGGCATCAAGCGCTATTTTCTTCTTAGTGCCAAATTGTAAGGAGGGAGGCGATTAATCAAATTCGAATTCCACCTTTTCCTCAAGGCATAATGCACGCCATTTTTGCTGCAACAGATTTGCCAGATCGAGGGTCGACCTCATATCCAAAATTTCAGCTCTGGTAAGCACTAAGATGCCTATTCCAAATTTGCTTACCGCCCGCATGATTTCAGATTTAGCGGCCTCCGTCTCATCTTTGCCCGTTACTCCGGAAAGCGTCAACAGTATCCCGTACCTACAGGTAGTGTCGCTTACCTTATTAGCAAACCAGTTGACCTGATCGCTAGTTGTTTTCTTTGTCGTGTTTTTGCACTCGATTGGAATAAAGCCATCGAGAAAATGGAGTTCAGAAGTACGCCTGTCATTGGTGAAGATAATATCAAGTTCTCTAGAACCACTTTTATTGAATTTATTTTTCCCGTAGAGTTCCAAGCCTTTCATTTTGCCAAAAAGATAGCATCCCAGCTCCTCAAGGGCTGCGCCCTTATGGTCTGGAAGCTTGGCTGCATCGGATTTCTCCAGCAGCTCCTTTATCCTTATGGTTGAAAACTTGGACATCTTATTTGTATTCCCTTTATTTTAAATAGTATGTAAAAACTTTTTTTACCGTTTATTCTTCAAGTATTTTTCACGATACCCTCTAATCTTTATATTATGTTATACCGAACTTTTCCAAAAGTTTCTACTAAGGTCCGAACCCGCTTTCAAACGGTAAACGACAGGTCGTTTTCAAACGCATTTGGTAAATCCTGTTCTATACATCAATAGATAAAATCGATGATTTTATCTTCGATTATCGCCGAAAACAGTGCCCAACATAGCTTCCGGGCACTGTCCAGAAAAGGACAGGCTTAAATGGCTTCTATGATTAGGATAAAATTTTCGGATTTCATCATACCTAGGGCAAACTTAGCTGCAGGTGCACAATGCCGAAAGGACAGGCAAATCGGCTCGCGCAATCAAGCGAGGCGCATTGATAGAATCGTCAGAAAAATAAAATGGTGGTACTTTAAGAAATGGTGGTATCCCCGCTTTAACGGATAGATAAAAAAAGCGATTTCTATACTAGGAAGTAGTGGTATTCCCAAACATCAAAATGGAGAATTAGCGCATAAAAAAAGGGCGGATATACATCCAACCCTTTCCCTTCTTCAAAAATCTTGTTGCTATTCTACCATGCCGGGTTTAACCAGCTTGTTTTATAGATATAGTTTTACATGCTTGGTTTGCGACCTTCGGAGATAAATGACAACCAGTCCTGGATCACTTTAATTTAAATTACAAAAGAAAAACTAACTCCAATGGTCAAAATCCAGCACCTCCTGATCAATGAACTCCTGTTTGATTTCAGGCAACTCCGGATATTCCTTTTTATTGATCACTCCCTCAAGGCGATACTCTGGACTTATAGTACATCTTTCCAGCAGGCGTGAAGGGATCTGGGTAACGGCGATCTCGGTAATCCTTTCATCGCTCAAATCTCCCATTAGCCATTCCCAGGCCAGCTCATCGGTAAGTATACATGGCATTCGCATCTTGGAGTTATGCACCTGCTTCATCAGCTCATTGGCCTTGGTAATGCCTATAGCAAACGTCTTTGTAACCTCGCCGGTATCTGTATTTACCCAGTCGCTATAAAGACCAGGAAGCCAGAAATACTCATGGTCTTTCACGGTAACCTGGTAAGGATATTTTATCGTCTCTTTAAGTTCCTGCCCCTTTTTACCGATCTTAGGGATATGCCTTGATTCCACTATGCCGGTAGACAGCACCAGGCATCTGCGCGACCTGGCGGCATCCTTCCACATTGATCGCTTGCCACTTTCGCTAACCCAAAGGTTTTCTGCCTTAAAATTTAAAGTAGTTAGTTTCCTTCGAAAGGCGATGGCCTCATCGGCACTCATCCTGCCGGGCACATAGCCCCACTGTGCTTGTACCAGCTCGAAATCCCTGCGGTCATCGGTAGCAATTGCTATCGCACATGGAGGATAATTAAATCCATTATGTACATCGACATTCAGAAAATCGTAATTTCTTACCGCTTTCTCCAATTGCTTAAGCTGGATAAATTCAGTTCTTGTTACTTTTTGTCCATTGTAATAACACATAACTATTTCTCTTTCTTAGAGCGGATGTGATCCGCTATTAACTTCCCAATTTCTGTAGCTTCCTTTTGCCTGCCCTCTGGTATGGAGGTCCAGAACTTTTTATCATTTGTCCCCACTGCAACTGTAATTACCAGGGGCTTGGATCCATTTTGAAAATTCACATGAAATACCCGTTTTCTTGCAACCTCATGCTCGACAACCTGAAGGTTAAGCTCGCCATAGAGCAGCTCAAACGGTTTTTCAATATCTCTCATTAGCTTAAAGATACCTAAATTATTTTAGGTTTTTATCCTCTCCAATTTTCGTTTCTAAAGAGTTCCATTGTCTAATTACTCGTGAGTGTGGTAAGTAACCAAGAGTGGCCACTGACTTTTAATGATGATTTTTGTCATAAGCCATTGTTTATCTAGTTGGGCTAAAAAACTTATATTGCGAAAAAATTAATCTCTCATGGATAGCCAGACGCAAAACCAGCTTTTTGACAGAATTCTTAGAACTGTATCTGAAAATCCAAATATTGGGTATGTCGAATTACAAGAATTGGTAGGCGAATCTTCCATAAATGACTCAATTTATAAATTGGTATACCTTAGATTATTGATTTCGAGTAGGAAGTCAATATCAACAGACACATTTTATCTACCTGGTGAAGTTGATGATCTCGTAAAAAAAGGTAAAGAGTATGAAGCTATTGTTGAGATCGTTAAGAAGAAAAAAGTATTTTCATGGCGAGCATTTTTTATGTCTTTCGGAATATCTTTCGGCCCAATAGCCTCTTATTCTATATTCTTTGGAATAAACGTTAGCACAATGGTCGCAGGGGCCATTACATCTTTAGCTTTAATAATCTTCATTTTTTCAATTTTAAGCAAGTATAAATTATCGCTACAAAGCCTATCGTTATTGATATTTTTTCATCTAGTGGTCTTTCCCGCTATTTACGCGGGACTTCTTAGAAGTAATCCATTTAGTTTTTCTGTTGATGGAGAAGTAAAATCGATAGCCAGTATATCTGCCAGAAAAAGTGCATTGGAAAAATATGACTTTAAAAATGCTAGTGCTGCCATTAAAGCAATAGAATTAATGCTAAAAAATAATTCGAAAGAATTATATAGTAACACAAAAAAACTTGAGAGTTTTGGCATTATCAAAATAGACACGTTCTTACTCCATAAGACTTTTAATCTTCCGCTGCCGGAATCTTTTGATGATTCTTCGGGAGCATTTCTGCATATTTTTAATAGCAAAGGGGACTTGATTTCAAAAACACATGGATTGGGCGGGCCAAGGAATGATTTGGATAAGTCTTCAGATTCTTTAAAAGAGCTATTAAAAAAACAGTCGGCAAGGTTAAATATTGAGGTTAAAAATTACATGTTAAATGATAAAGCTATTACTGAGAATAGGTTTTGGACTTATTTAGATGTACTACCGCATGCGATAAACATATTTTCTCTCAGCAATATTGTGCCCAAAACTAGTTTAGCTAATTTAATATTTACTTGCCATCAATGGATATTCTACATTCTGTTTGGCTTTACTGCCCTAACTGATATATCGAAAGAAATCCTAAACAAATTTCTCAATAGAGATCAAGAGAATTAAATTAATCACCAAGCTGGAAGGTTTATAGAAAATGGTAATGCATTTTTACAAAATGGTCACTTCTATGATCTAAATTGCCCTTCAGACCAATTGCACTATTAAATCACGACTTATTAATCTATGGAAAAGTTAGCACTATTTTCGCACGATAAAAGTAGCGCAAATTGTTCTGATACTATCAAAACCATTTTTTTTAAGACACGATTCCTATATTTTTTATTGCATTATCATCCAGAGTCAGTCTTCCAAAGAACCGCGGATACATCATTAATATCTTGATATATAAGAAAATAACCGACCTATATCCATAGGCCGGCTGCAAAAAATAAAAAACAATACCCTGGGTGATTCAATGGCTATCCTGCCGCCTCCCAGATTAGGCGGAGCAGTTTCTTTATAGTGTCGCGGAAAATTTCGCGTTCTTCTAAAATATTGATGTCTATTCCGCAAACGCTGCTTTTATTGTTTTCACCATGCCAAACATTGTAATATATCCCGCCAAGAATAATGGCAAAACAGGCCCTTAAGGAAATATCACCACCTCCAGCATATTTATCTATATATTCGAGCAATATCGAAGCTTTACGTTCCCGCTCTTCGGAAACCGCTTTCATCGTGTTGTTCTTTTTGGAAATCTGCCAGAGTATAAACTGCTGCATTTCGACATTGGTGGCAAAGTGGTCGAACTTGCCCTGGTATATATCTATGATGTAATCCCGCAATACCGATACTTCCGGGAAGTTACCATCATCAACCTTATCAAATACCTGTTCCCAAAAATCAGTGTTGTGGATATATTCTTTAAGCAGGTTCTCGAAATCCCCGAAATAAGTGTAGATATTCTTTGGATCAACATCCGCCGTTGCCGCAACCTTGGTAACCGATAGGCCGGTATAGCCCTCCTTTTTAAGAATATCACCAACCGCATCCAACAGAGCGGCCCTGGTCTCTTCGGAGTTTCTTTTCCTGAATTTGTTCTTTCTAGTTTTCATCTGTAAGGGTAGGGTCATTATGGGCTATTGGTACCTAGAGCCCAGCTTCAGTTTTTTAGAGATATCGGCAAAAGCGTTAAGCACTTTATCCAAATGTGGCCTGGTGTGGGTAGCCATCAAGCTCATTCGTATCCTGGAATCTTTTTTGGCGACCGCCGGGTACATTATGGGGTTTGCATACACCCCGGCTTTAAGCAACAGTCTTCCGATTTCCAGGGTCATGGGGATATCGCGCACTTTTACCGGCACAATACCAGATGCTGATGTACCAATATCAAGGCCCAGGCCCTTCAGCCCATCCTGAAAATACACGATATTATCCCACAGCAGATCCTGCCACTCGGGCTCCTCATCTATCAGATCAATGGCCTTTAAAATTGACATCGAAGCAGGTGAGGCAGTAACCGAAAACAAATGCTGGCGCGACTGGTACTTTAAAAACTGGATGAGCTCTGCACTTGCTACCACATAGCCGCCTACGTGTCCGAATGTTTTACTAAATGTTCCCGAAATAATATCCACTTTATCCAGCATATTATATTCCTCGATCAATCCCCGCCCGGTTTTTCCAAGCACTCCAATGCCATGCGCATCATCTACCATAAGGTAGGCACCATAAAAATGGGTGAGTTCCAAAATCTTATCCAAAGGGGCAAGGTCTCCATCTTGCGAATAGACACCATCGACTACAACGATCCTAGTGCGATGGGTATCCCGGCTTTCGCGCAATGCCCGCTCAAGGGCATCCATATTATTGTGAAGGAACATCTTGATATTGGTATTCATGCAGCCTTCATATACACTGGCATGCACCGACATATCCAAAATCGCCATATCTTCTTTTTTAAGCAGACATAACAAGCTTGCACTATTTGCCGTATAGCCGGTTGTATAGGTAATTGCCGCTTCACGCCCAAAGAATCCGGCAATTTTATTTTCCAGCATCTCATGAAAGGAAAAGTGTCCACCTATAGCAGGCGATGCACCAGCCCCAGTTCCGTATTTCATGATCCCATCGATTGCCGCCTTTTTTATCATTGCATGCTGGGTAAAGCCGAGGTAATCATTAGATACCAGGCTAACGTACTTTTTCTTTCCTCCATAACCGGGTATATCCATTTCCACCTCGGGACCGCAACCGCTCATGGTCTCCATTCTATAGTTCAGATGCCCACGTTCACGGAGGTAATCCAGGTACTCGGCAAAGAATGCTGCACGCTGGTAGGCATCCATCCCGTGAATGTTTTCGAAGTCCTTAAAACTTGCTTTTTCAAAATTTAATTCCATATATTTTTATTCTTTATGGGAGTAAAATTATCACCTCAACCCACAGGGCATTTTGAATTAGCAGACTATTTGAAAAAAACTTTTTTTGGGCTAAAAATGTGCGTTTATTCATATTTGAGAGGCGTTAAATCAATGGTTATGGATTTAGCTTTTTTGGTTAAGACAATCAGCAGTTAACAAATGTTAAGCGGTTTTCTGCTCTCAGACCATCTCAATTTGCAGCTCGGCTTTAAGCCTGGAAAAACTAACCGAAGTCATGTGCAGATACGCTGCAATCTGCTTATCAAAAAACTGCAGTTTATTCTCATTTTCTAGCATTGGAAACTGGTTGTAAAACTCCCTGATCCTGTCGATCCCTTTGAGATTAAGCAGTATATTTCTTAACCGATCTTTATCCATAATGCTCGACAAAATATTTGCCGCCAGCATGCTAGCGCCGGGATGTTTGGAAAATATCTGTTTGAGCGATATAGACTCAATAGATAGAGCGGCGGTATCCCCGCATGCCATAAGTCCGGTCTTTGCCCTTCTTTTATTAAAGAAGCTATCGGCCAGCAACGCTATCTCACCTTTCTGAAAAATACGGAAGGGGATTTTATTTCCATTTTCATCGCTATAATACGCATAGGCCATGCCCTTTGAGATAAAGAATGCTTTATTGGCTACTTTATGTTCCGGCTGGATGATGGTAGGCGTAGAAAACTCTGCAAATTCCATTTCGGAATCCAGGGCATTCCTGAAGGTATGGTCATCTATTCTTTTGAAACTATCCAAAAATGCTAGTAGATTCTGGAATGCGGTTCTCGGTAAACGTAGTTTTTTTGTATTCATATCTGCTAAAAATATTTGGGTACTTTATTATTAAACTTGGTATAAACTGCTTTTTTATTTTGCTTTTTCATCCCCAATAAAAAAGACAGGCTTCCATCCGAAAGGCCTGTCTCAATCACTATAACTATTCCTAAAACTAATTTTCTGTTGAAAAAGCATAAACTGTTCTTGTTCTATACTGCTCGCCCGGTCTGAGCACGGTACTTGGAAAGCTCGCTCTGTTTGGGCTATCGGGAAAATGCTGGGTCTCCAGACAGAATGCCGTGCGCAGGTCGTCCGGACCAGTTCGCAACCTGTTTTTGCCAGCCATGAAATTCCCTGAATAGAACTGCAATCCCGGCTGATCGGTAAACACCTTCATCACTATTCCAGACTTATCTCCCTTGGCCATTACGCTTGGGATGATCTTGCTTTTGTTAAGTACGTAGTTATGATCATAGCCTTTACCAAACCGCAGCTGCTCATCACTAGCATTTATCCTGCCGCCGATTGTTGTAGCGCCACGGAAATCAAAGACCGTTTCCTCAACATCCCTAATTTCTCCAGTAGGAATGAGCGTGCTATCGACCGGAAGAAATGCATTGGCATTGATCATCAGCACATGGTTCAAAATACTTCCCGAACCATTCAGATTAAAGAAAGCGTGATTGGTAAGATTGATAATTGTAGCTTTATTGGTCTTGGCCTCATAATCGATAACCAACTCATTGTTTCGGGTGAGAGTGTAGGTAACCTTCGTTTTTAATTCCCCAGGAAATCCATTTTCTCCATCGGGCGCTGTAAACCTGCACACCATTGCCGAATCGCTAACTTTTTCCAGTGACCACTTTTGATACTGAAAACCTTCTTTACCTCCATGCAGTGTATTTAGACCATTGTTGATGGTCAGCTGGTAGGACTTTCCATCCAACGAAAATTTTCCTTTTGCAATACGGTTCCCATAGCGACCGATGGTGGCTCCGAAATATGGTTCCGTTGAGGTATCATAATCCTCTGGGTTTTCAAACCCTACTACAACATCTGTAAGCTTTCCATTTTTATCCGGCACTTTTAACTCCATTAGCCGTGCCCCATTCTCGCAGAATTTTGCGCTTGCACCGCCCGCACCAGTAATGGTGTAGGTTTTATATTCTGGCTTATTCCGGCAACTAAAATTCACTGTCGCCAATATTCCAATGGCTGATACTGCCACTGCTTTCACATTCAAATTGATGTTAAAAATTTTCATAGGTAGGTGTTTTTAATTTCAATTTCTTCAAGTAAGTGCGGCAAGGCCATCCGGCTCATGCCGCAACTTCTCATTAACTAACTAAACTACTATATACTAAAACCTAAACCATGAGTATAATAGCCGTCTACTTATTGATTAATTGTTAGCACTCTGGGTGCTAAACATTCTTTGTTATCTCTCATTACGTGTATGCGTTTCTCGTAATTGGGCCTTCAATTTTCTACTCTCGAGAAAGCAAATGCAGCAGTTATATTTCCAATTACTTTTTTAACGATTATTATGATAAATTTTCTGATTGATGGATCGGATTTTCGGTATTTGAATTTTGATGATCTTTCTATCAAAAGTCATTAATCCGCATTCTTCTTGCTCCACATCAAAGCTTTGCGTAAAGATTGACGCAGTTAATCCCTTTTTCTCAAAATCAATTAAACGACTCACAAAATCTTCATATTGAAATAGATAATCGTCCAAACTATGTGCTTTTCCATGTCCCCAGCTGAATCCTTCACGCCATTCATGGCCAGGAATAAGTGCCAATACTCCACCGAACTCCCCTAAAACCGAAGCCTTACCACTTATGGCCTTTGGCATAATAGGATAGCTATAATGATGTATGGAGTTAAAATCACCAGATGCAATAGTATCTGCTCTGCTACCTGTGTTAACATTTACCAGTCTTGAAGGGTCTAATTTTCTAACTAGCCCCTCAATTCTGCTTCTATCGAACATAGCCCAATCCTCATTAAAGGGAAGCCACATAATGATCGAAGGGTGGTTGAACTGCTGTTCAATCAATTTTACCATTTCTGATTCAAACTGTTTTCTTGAGGAAATTCCGTCTATGGATTTATCTATCAAAGGAGATCGACATGGCATATCTTGCCACACCAGCATACCTAATTTATCACATAAATAATACCATCTATCAGGCTCCACTTTCAAGTGTTTCCGAATTGTGTTAAACCCCATAGATTTTATAGTTTCGATATCAAAACTCAATGCCTTATCACCAGGAGCGGTATAACCTCCATCTGGCCAATATCCCTGATCTAAAACACCAAGATTATAAACATATTTATGATTTAGAAAAATTCTCTCATGGCCTAAACTATCCCTTCGGATCTCTATCTTTCGCATTCCGAAATAGCTTTCTACCTCATCTATTATTTTTCCTCTCTGCATTATTTTGAGCTTAAAGGAATAGAGGTGTGGGGCATCTGGCGACCAAAGCTTTGCCCGAGGGATTTGTAATGTAATTTCTTTATCAGCCCTAGCTTTCGCTACTAATCCTTCACACTCTAATAAAAGTTCGTATTCTCTACCTTTATCGAGGTCTGCCTTCACATATAAATTTCCTTTGTCTATATCGGTTCCTATTTTAAGATCTTTGATGTATATCAAAGGAACCTCTTCTAACCACACTGTCTGCCAGATTCCACTGCATGCCGTAAAAAAAGAGGTTCTGGGGTTTAGTGTCTGTTTTCCGACTACATTATCACCCGTATTGGTAGGGTCAATTACCCGAACGACCAATTCATTTTCCCCAACTACAACATGATCCTTAAGATCAATTGAAAACCCATCAAATCCACCAGTATGTTTAGCAATTAGCTTTCCATTAAGATATATATCAGCCTTGTAATCAACAGCTCCAAAATGCAACAATAATCTCCGTTTATTGGATAATTTATCGATCAGAAAACTTCTTTTGTACCATAGAGCATTTGAAGGCAATAGGGGCTTCGATACCCCTGATAAAATGGACTCAACAGCAAAAGGAACTGTTATCTTTCCAGCGAATATTTCTGGACAGCTAGCGATGCTATCTGTAATTGCATAATCCCATAGGCCATTAAGATTTTTCCAAGTAGCCCTTCTCATCTGAGGCCGTGGATATTCAACAAGTCCTTTTCCTGGACTGATTCCAGAAGTCCAAACAGTAGACATGTTTACCTTTTTTTATTAATTCTATTATCATCCAGTACATCTATATTCTGGCAATAGCCAACTTGAGCTGCATTGAGCGACAGAAAAATCAAAAACACTTTGAATTTGAAGTAAACTTTAATTTTCATATAAATTTGAGTTGTTGAAAGGATTGCTTAGGTTTCTTTTGATGTAATTTGTCTCGGGTTTTTTATCCAATAGGGCGGCAAAAGCCGCCCCTGGACGATCACTAACTATTCAACTAAAACTAATATTATCTACAGCGCCTTGCGCTCAACCCTTTCATTTACCTTATACCATTTTCCATCTTCGAACAATGCTCCTTGATGGTCGCCCGAATGCCTATTTACATCTATTCCCAGTACTTTTCCGCCATAATAAAAGCCTATATTTTCAGGTACTATGGTATGGCCAACTACAATACGCTTCACTCCGAACACACGGAGTGTTTCCAAAACCTCAGCTTCTGTAGCCTTTGGATCGAAAAAATATCCCCGGTACCAGAACAGCGAACTCTCGCCCTTGAAAAACGGATCTATTTTGGCATCGCCAACCCCTTTAAGCACTTTCACCTTATCGTAATATGGCCTGCAGAGCTTATTGATATCCGCTACTGAAAGTCCAAGTGAATTGATGACAGGAGATACACCTGCATGCATACACAGGTTATCACCTATCTTTTCTATGGTATTTTTTGTGCGCAGCCATTTTCCGAGCTCGGAATCCACCCCATAAAGTGATAGATAATCAACCCCTAGGATCTTAGCCGATTCCATATATTTTGGCTGTACATACCGCAGGTCGCCCGATAGATTCATAATATCATGGTTCCCCAAGATCGTGTGCACATATCCTCCCGCAGCCTTGGCCAACCCCTCGAGCTTATAGATCAGCCAGATGCTTTCTGTAACCGATAGTCCGCGATCAAACAAATCACCACAGATTACCAGATGTCCCTTTCCAAACGTCCATTCGTATTTTTCATTGATGATTTTATTGGCCACGAGCAGTTTCCGAAACCCCTCGAACTCTCCTTCGATATCCGAAACAATGAACATCTTTTCAGGCTGAGCGAATTCGGAAGGTTCAATTTTCAGCTCTGGCTTTAGGGCCACGATGAAATTCCAATCCCCATTTCCTTCAAATTTTACATCGATATTTTTTGAGCCTTTGGCTTTGCTAGGAAACCGTTCTAAAACTGATTTTCCCGCTACTACTCGGCTTACCAAAATACTGTCCGGAGAGTAAACCACATAGGGGCCATCATTTACCTCTTGGGAATAACCAGTAAATGCTATTGTTGCTAGCAAGCATGCAATTATAATCTTCTTCATTTTCATAACTTTAAATCTTTAACCTAACTTTCTGCCATTTTTTTAATAGGCACCCAAACCTGTTTGAACTCCATAATCTTGCTATCGATCAGATACTTCAGAATAAATCTTGCCTCTGAATCCGATAGTCCAAGTTCCTGCGCTACATCCTCCAGCACAAAGGCTTCTTCGCAAACCGCCATCTTAAATGCATCGACCACTTCACCAGGTATCCCCAACTCTTCCAATGCCATTATTTCTTATTTTTAGTAAGTGATTTAATCAGATCCGTTTCTTTTGAATCATAAGGCACGCCATCTTTTCTAAAAATATCATGGAACCAAATTGCAGGCTCCTTATTGCCCCAATCCTTTTCATCCCAGGCGTATTTAGTTTGTGTTTTTCCATCGACGAGTCCCCAGTTAATAGCACCTATATTCTGCTTTTTTAGCATAGGCAGGATAGCAGCAAATGTGGATCCTCGTTTTCTGGCCATGTATTCCGTACAGATCAAAGGCCGTCCTCCGCTTACTTTATTTAGCGAATCAATCCTCCGCTGATGTACATCTGGCTTATCATAACTGTGGTAGGTAATGATATCAGAATTCTCGACCTGGAATTTGGCGATTGCCTTTTCATTGTCATCATAAACACCAGAGGTCAGTGGCTGGGAAGGATTGATTTTCCTTGCCCAGCCGAAAGCCTCTTTCATCAAGGGACGACTATTATCATGTTGATCGAACTGACCGGGCTCGTTGTAGAGATCCCACATCAATATCCGTTTATCATCTTTAAAGGTTCTAAGTATATCAGAAACGTAGGCCTGTAAGGTATCCAATAGCGGACCTCCTTTTTGTACGATATTTCCCGGATCTTTGAGCCATCCACTGTTGTGCACTCCAGGCCTTGGCAATGGCTGTCTGCCTATTGCATATTTATCATTCCAACAGTCATCGAAAAACACGAACAATATTTTCATTCCGTGCTTCTTAGCTACTGAAAGAACGTTGCACATGCGGTTTTTAAAGCCGGATTTATCCTGTTGCCATGCAGCATGGTGAAGGTATATGCGCATGCAGTTCATGCCAATACTTTGGGCCCAACCCAATTCTTTGTCGATTTCCGAAATGTTGAATGTTTCCGCCTGCCAGAATTCCAATTGGTTAATGGCATAAGCAGGGGAGTAGTTCGCACCAACTAGCCACCCCTGTTCTCTATACCATTTTTTTGACTTTTCCAGTGGCTCAGGTCTGTGCCAATAACGATTGCCAAACCATCATTATGCAAAGAAGTGCACCTATATTTGTTTTCATTTGATCAATATTTTATGTTTTCCAGCCTCAAGCTGCCTTTCGTATCCTTTAACTCCAAGTTTGGCTATTAGTCCATCTGGAATATCCACATGTAGTTCTATTGCTCTCAGAACCCTTTTCCATTTTACGCTAATTAGGCCAAAAGGAGTTTTGTGTGTCGCGCTTACCCAATCCAATCCTTTTGGAAATACAGGCGCTATAATGAGCTTAGAAAACCCGGCAAAATCTTCATCCAATTTTATTCCTGCTAAGCTTCGATAGCACCATGCCCCAAAATCCCCGAAGAATACATGGTTCTGTGATTGGTTTTTGGGATCCCAGCCTTCATACAACGTAGTGGCACCTTCGCTTATCCATTTTCCCCAGCCCGCCTTTGGATTGGTAAGCAAGGTAAATGCCTCATCGGCGCAACCGTTATCGCTCAGTGCCGATAATACCCACTTTGTTCCCAATACCCCGAAATCCGGAACATAACCTCTTTCGCGAACTCCCTCGGCAAGTTCTTTTGCCACAGTGACTCTGGAAGCTTTAGGGCAAAGTCCGTTTACGAGTATTCCACTAAGCGCGGTCAAGGTCTTTATTTTATAACTTTCACTTGGGATGTCGAAAAACTCTTTATTGAAAGCCTCTTTCACTCTCGTTGCAAGTGAGCTGTAATTATTCTCATCCTCTGATTTTCCAAGCGCAGTTGCCATTTTAGACAGCACTTGCAGATTTTTAAACAGAAATATTGTCGAGGTTAGTGCTTTTGGCGTTTTTTGGATTGATAGAAAATCGTCAAGGCCAGTTGTGTAGATATACCCTGTAGGCTTTGCCTTTTCTACCAAGAAATCAACATACTTTTTTACCGCAGCGTAGTTTTCTTTTAGCACTTCTGTGTTTCCGGTGTTTAGGTAAACTTGCCATGTGATGAGCGGCAGCGCTGAACCCCAGGCGGGGCCAAAATCGGTATCAGCGGTGTCTATCCAAGAATAGCCGATTCCACTAGTTGGGGCGACGCCAGGCAATTCTCCATTCGGTAATTGTACATCGCGGATATCGCCCAGAAATTTTCTGTAGCTTGAAGCAGCGTCGAAACTCCAAAGCCCAAGTTCACAAAGGTGGTGCGCATCGGCAAGCCATCCCATTTTTCCCTTTGCGGACAATCTGTTGGAATGCCAACATAATTGGATCTATAGCTCTGCAAGGCCGCCCAATTCAACTCGTTCAGCATCTTAGAGGAACTTTTAAAAGTGCCTATCTGCTCGAACCCCGTACTGTAGAACTGCCCCAGTATCGATGACTTTGAGAGTGTAATACCTTTTGAAACTATCACCTGCACATATCGAAACCCATGATAGGTAAACCTTGGGGTATAGGTTTCTGCGATACCGCCTTTAAGTATATAAACATCTGTAGCAAACTTTGGATCGGATTCTGGTCCGATCATTTGCCCGGCATTTTGTTCTACATCCAAACTGCCATCCGAATTTAGCCTTTCGCCATATTTGAGCACTACTGTGTCGCCGGCTTTTCCACGTACCTTTAGCCTAACTACACCAGCAAAATTCTGGCCCAGATCATATAGATATTCCTTTTCTTTTGTCTCACTGAATGAAACTGGTTTAATGTACTTAATTACTCTTACTGGTGGCATTTGCTGATCTTCCAATTTTCCACCAGGAGAGTTGGTCAGCGTTACCTTCTTCCACGATTGGTCTAAAAATCCAGGGCTATCCCAGCCCCTGACTTCTTTTCTTGCATCGTAGATTTCCCCGGCAACCAGGCTATTGAACAGGCTGCCGCCAGTTTCCCACTTCCAAGAGCCGTCTGAGGAAATAATCTGCTTTTTGCCATCGACGTATTCCAGTACCAGATCTGCTATAAGCCTTGGTGATCTGCGCCAACCGATCTTATCAAAATTCCAAATGGTTTTGCTCTGCATACTAAACCAACCATTTCCAAGCTCTACCCCCAAACAGTTTGTACCTTTTTTCATTAATAATGTAACATCGTAGCGGTTGTAAAGCAATCGTGAATCATATTTTGTAAAGCTCTGCTCAAGAACTGAGGCACTTACAGAACGACCATTTATAGTGGTAATTTGGTAACCAACCCCGCAGATGAAAAGACTAGCAGACTTTAACGCGCCACTGACCTCAAACTGCTTCCGCAGCAATGGGGCTGGTCGGAACTCGACGTCCTCTGTGGCACATATCCAGGATCCAGTAAATTCATGCGAAACCTGTCCCATTGCCCTACTGATGTTCGTAAGCACGGCCGTATAGATTATCATTAAAAAACACAGAATCCTCATATTATTTAACAGCTAACTGTACCATGCTTTTTGCAGGCATTACAACTTTAAGCGTCCCATTTTCGAACATTGCCCCCTTGAATGCCGCTAATTTTACTTCTGGGTCCTTTCCAAAATCATTGAACGAATTGATTTTTGGGGCAGTTAACAATTGACCCGATACATTTACACCTTTTACGTCAATATTAATGGTAGTTTCTTTGGATGGATCAAGGTTTACCAGAGTGATATTTGTGATTCCATCCTTTACCGAAGCTGATGCATTTATTGCTTTAATAGATTCGCTTCTAAACGCATAATCGGGTGAGGAAATTTGCAATGGCAAGAGCTTTGCATCCTGGTGCACCTTCATCATATCGAACACGTAGTATGTAGGGGTAAGCACCATTTGTTCTCCTTTTGTAAGTATGACCGAATGGATTACATTTACCGTTTGTGCCAGATTTGCTACCCGCACGCGGTCGGAATGGTTGTTGAAAATGTTAAGGGTTGAAGCCGCAATCAGCGCATCGCGCAGGGAGTTCTGCTGGAACAGCCAATCTTTAGGCTGCCCGGGTTCCTGCGCAGTCCAAATTCCCCATTCATCGACCAATAGTGCCACTTTTTTCTGGGGATCATATTTATCCATAATTGCACTGTGCTTTGCCACGACCTCTTCCATTTTTAATGCATTTTTTAACCCTCCAAAATATTGGTCTTCACCAAAAGAAGTGGCAGAACCTGAAGGTGGCCAGTGGCCTGTGATCAAGGTGTAATAATGTAGCGAAAGTCCCCACATCTGGCTCCAGTGGATATTTTTCATGCACACTTCTGTCCAATTGTAATCTTCGGAATTAGCTCCTGAAACAATCTTCTTTAATTTCGGTGCGCCTGGGTAGGTTTCGCAAAAGCTTGCGTATTGCTTGTAAAGATTAACATAGTGTTCTGCGGTCATATCGCCACCACATCCCCAGCTTTCATTTCCAACTCCCCAGAATGATACACCAAAAGGTTTCGGGTGTCCGTTTCTTCGCCTCTCTTCCGCAAATGCCGATTTTGAATCTGAATTAAGGTATTCAATCCAACTCGCCATCTCTTGAGGTGTTCCAGTTCCTACATTACCGGCGAAATATGGCTCACATTCAATTTTTTCACATAGTTCTAAAAACTCGTGCGTTCCAAAGGAGTTGTTTTCTTCTACCATTCCCCAAGTTGTATTGATCCTAATTGGGCGGGCGGATTTTGGCCCAATGCCATCTCTCCAGTGATATTCATCCGCGAAACAGCCTCCCGGCCATCGTAGATTGGGAACTTGGATTTTTTTAAAGCTGCTACGATATCCTCTCGGATTTTTCCGTTTCGGTAAAATCCATCATAAATGCTTCTGCCCAAGTGTTCGGCAAACTGCCCATAGATATGTTTACTAATGATCGGGGCATCAGATTTTGATTCCAATTTGATATCAGCTGTTTGGCTAAATACCAAAATTGGGAATAGGAGCAATGCTATTATTAAAAGGCGGTTCATTTCTTTGGCTTATATTTTTCTTCTAGAATCCAATTGATGCAGTCATCAATCCATTGTACTTTGGCCTGGCTATTGTTTGCACCATACCCATGATATCCTTTTTCGTAAAGGAATAAATCCATTGGCACATGATGCTGTTTTAGTGCCGCCGCGAAATAAAGTGTGTTCTTCACATCCACTATTTTATCATCCATACCAGAGGTAAGGTAAGTTGGTGGAGTTTGTTCTGTGACCTGAAGTTCATTGGAAAATTGTCTGATTTTCTCCTTGGTTACCTCTGGTCCAATGAGATTGGCTCTTGAATCCAAGTGCGTAAGTGAATCTGCAAAACTGATCACCGGATACACAAGGATCATAAAATCTGGTCTGAGACTGGTTTTATTTAAGTTGATGAGTTCTGAATTCTGGAAATGGGTACCTACAGAAGCAGCTAAATGTCCTCCAGCTGAAAAGCCCATGATACCAATTTTTTCAGGGTCAATTTTATATTGTTTAGCATTTTCTCTTACAAATTGTGTAGCTCGCTGAGCGTCAGTTAGGGGAACAACCTCTTTACGATCCATGAACTGGATTTTCGGAACTCGGTAATCGAGCAAAAACGCCGTTATACCAGCTTGCTGTAATTTTTTACAAGCTGGTAAACCTTCAACTGAATTCGCTCGCCCACCATATGCTCCGCCTGAACAGACAATAACGGCCGTTCCTTTACTGATGTTTTTCTCGGGTTGAAATAATGTAAGCTTCGGAATTTCCGTTCCACTTTTTGCAAAAGGTATTTGCCCTTCTGGATAAAGTCGAATTATATCCTGTGATTTGACACTCAGGCCAAATAGGCAAAAAAAAGCGAGATTGAGGTATGTTATAGTTTTCATTAAATATCCTTTATGTACTATCTAGATTACCTTAGGTCCATCTTTACCGTTCATGGGTAATTCCTATGGATAAATTTTTAGATAATTTTGTAAGTTTTTATCTTCTGGTCAAATAAAGCAATTAGTAAATTACCTCGAATTCGAAATCCTTTCAGTTTATTTTTTTCCTCACCTTCCAATTGAAGACTATATTTATATTCTCCACGCTGATTCAAGTCATACACATCAATTGTATATCCTCTATTAAAATCTTCAATATCTTCATTATCAGCTCTTAATCCCGACTGAATAAATAAGTTGCTTTTCCATACCCATGAATATCGATTCACCCTAGCAGCTGGAGCTGACATACTTAATCTATTTTGGCCATTGTAGCCAAGTTGTATTTTCGAATGACTTGTCGTGTCAATAGTTTTTGCCTCGAATTGCCTTTTTAAACTTGAATCTATAACAAGGAAGTCATTACGATATAAATAAACATAAACTATCTTACCTGATTCCGAGTCACTTAGCAAAATTCCATCCTTACTAAAATAATTATCCCCTTGCGCTTTGAGCAAAGTTTTATCTATGATAAATCTGTTTGTTCCGGCAAAAGCCTTCCCGATCACAATTCCATCCTTTCTATCATTAAGACGGACGATTAAACTGCCATCCTTGACTGAAACTGCTTTGTCAAACTTGATTTTGGGCATCTTATAGTCTCGCGCTAAAAAATCTCGAGTATTCCCTTTGAAAAACTTTGAAACGAAACTGTCATTAATAAAAAAAAATGGAGAGTCTATATTTAAACTGGCTCTGAAAAGGGAGGTGCTTTGAAAAATATTACCTCCTATGGTGGAAAAACATGAAGAATGATCGTTTATATTTATTTCCTTTATGTGTTGAACATATTTTTGATGCCCTAGATAAATCTTGTTATCGGTCAGTCCTACAAGTCTCCAAATTGGCTCTATGCTGATATCTTCGCCGATTTTTTGCAGGTGATGTGAACCGAAATTCCGAACAAAACCATTGGGTGTGGTCTCTCTAGTTTTAGCTAATCTATATAGGAACAATATTATACAAATTGCTAACGCAGTTAAGATTGTAAGATTAAGTAATTTATTTTTCACTTTTAAGCAGCTAAATAGTTGGAGGTTTGACCTCCAACTAGACCTAATAATAAATTTGATAAAGGAAATAAGATTGGTCGGGCCAAGAACACCCAGATGGAGTGTAAAATGCAGGATAACCGTTAACAGTGCAAAGAGGTCCTGTTTCATTTGGAGCGCATTCTTGAAAATCATCGATTGGCCCAAAACTGCACGGTCCCGACGTTGGCTTATAATACCCATAGAGCTGCCCTAAAGAACTCTTTTTTGTCCAGCAAACGCACTTACTGCTGCGATTAGGATTGCTGTAAGCGCAAAAATTTTCGTTTTATTCATAATTTAGTTTTTTAGATAATACCTACTCTATTCCAAGGTTTTCGGCTTCCCCTCTTTTATCTTCGTACTTAGGTTCTAATATCCGGTTATCGTGGCTCAAGATTATACCGATAAGTGTAAACAGCGTGACTGATAAATTGAATGTCAAATGAGTATTCCAACTCATCTTTTCCAAAATCCCTCCGCAAGAACATGGAATATCCCTTGTAAACCTTGTTACGCAAACAATATAAGCTGAGAATAAAACCATTAGAAAATATGATAAGTACAATCCCATCACTTTTGTCATCTTAAACCACAGCAGAATGATAGCCAAGAATTCTATTGAAAGAACGAACCAGACTGCAATCCCTGGAACATCCGATAGCAGAACTGACTGTCCAACTTGTGTTCGAAATTTATCCAGATCAAACACTTTATTTAACATTGCATATGTAAAAAGAGACATTAATGCAACACTCAAAAAGTAGACGTACTGAGACTTTTTATCCATTTTTCTTTATTTTATCAATCTTTTAACCGTTTTAATTTTTCGTGTAAAGGAACCTTGGAATATTCTTCAATCAACTTTTGCTCCGTCCCATTGACCAATGGGCTACTGCCAACCTCACGCTTTAGAGTATCTAACTTTAATCCATCTTTATAGTTCCTGTCTTTAAAAGGAATACCATCAATCATCCATACCGGTAATGGAGCGGATTTTAGGTAGTGGTCGAAAAATTGCTCGGTACGAATAGTCAAATCCACCTGGTTTTTATAATTTCCTATTGCGTGTTGCTCATTATAGTACTGGAGCAACCAAGCTGGCTTACCCAAGCGTGATAACGCCAGAAAAAATTCTGCACCTTGGCTAAAGGGAACATTAACATCTTCTCTGTTGTGAACTATCAGAACTGGGGTTGTTACTTTATCTACATAGAATACTGGAGAGTTTTGAATATACCACTCCGGTCTCTCAAACATCGACCTAACCATACGAGTCTGCCTCCATTCGATTACACCCTGAGGAGTTCCTTGATCCCGTACTTGATGATTTTTTGGGGACCAATCGTTATACCAGCTGACTAGATTTGTCACGGGGGCACCAATTGTTGCAGCTTTAAACCTATTCGATTGAGTTACGAAATATGCAGTTTCGAACCCTCCATGACTATGCCCGCTTAAGCCAATGCGTTCCCGATCTACATATGTTCTTTTGCAAATTTCATCAGTTCCAGATTCCAAGCATTCTAGTGCACTTTTTAGTACTTCCCCAACACGGTACTTCATATCGGGAACAAATACCAAATATCCACGGCTGACCGCTCTGGGAATATCTATATCCACAGTGTGCATAAGCTTTGGTTTCAGAAAATCGTAGATCGCATCTGATCTGTTTTCATAGTAAGTTATGATTACCGGATATTTCTTACTTAAATCAAGGTTTTCAGGCTTATATAGGATCCCTTGTAATTTTGTTCCTTTAGCAGTTTCCCAAGACAACAATTCTGAAGTCAGCCAGTTATATTTTTTTCAGGATATATATTGCTTACTTGTTTAACATTATGTCTATCAGATATAAACCAATTCGGAGAATCGCTCGCTGATGATTTTCTGAATAGCCAAATATTGGCATTTTGGGCTTTGATTGGTCTACGAAAGTTTCCATCAAATTCGTCCTTTATGATAGAAGCATCTTGATAAACTATTGACTTTGGAGTCGAGGCTCTGTCTAGGCTAATCTCAAAAAAACCATTTCGCTTTGTAACAGAATTTAGAGCAGCAACGGTCGCATAACCAGATGTTGATGATTTTTCCGAAAATGAAAAATCTGGTATTTCCTGAAAATTAATCTTATTTTCCCGCCCAAAATGGTTTGTAAGACATACCGGCTGAGTTTTTCCGCTGGGATCTAGTTTCCAAAAATCAAATCCATCGTTAACAACTAAAAATCCATCACTCAATATCTGAAAAGTAGAACTGGGTTCGAACTTTCTATATGGTTCTGCGGCCAGCAAAAAATCGTCTGAAGATGCTTTTTGGAATGAATTAGTCGACGCTGTCAGATTAACAGTCTTTTTTTCGATTACATTATAACTATAGTAGTCACCATGTTCAGCATTAAAATAAACAATAAATTGAGAATTGTCTGTGGCATAAAAACTATCACCTTTTTGAGAAACGGAATCCATTTGATCCAAAGAAATTGCTCTACCATCCTTTTCAGATATCATAAAGTCGAGTTTTGTCATTGACCGATCCTTCGGACCATAAGCCAATCTATTTAAAGGATTATCTCTCTTTCTCACTAACCATGTGTGTTTACCGATTTTAACAGCTTGACGAAGGCTATCCTCTAACTGCACAACCCGCTTTTCGGTCGGAATTATCAATGCGGCATAGCCACGCGCTTCTTTCGAAGGCTTGAATTCATCGCGATACTGAGACGGCCAATCTTTAAAAGTCCACAATGTGACTTTAGCTTGGTTTTGTACTTCCTCAATGATTACTTTTGTAGGGATTTCAACCAGTGTCACTTTGGCGACACCGGAAGGGAAAAGGTTATCAAGGGAAGATATTTTCAGTTTCTTTTCAATTTGTAGGGTTTTATCATTGCCAATATTCAAAGTTTCTCCTGTTTTACTTTCGATCCAAATAGAAGTAATTCCCTTTGTGTCCGTTTTTAAAAATGCTTTCCCATACCTTTCTGCTACAGCATCGACCTTTTTGCGGCCACCGGTTTTTGGATTTAAAACAAATGTCTCATTCTTCTCGATGCCGGATTTTTCCTTAAATTTTATTGCGTATTTACTGCGCTGATTAAACTCAATAGGGCCAACTACCAGAGCCGAATACTTAACATCATAACTAGGTAGGGACATGACAAATAAAGAGTCCCGCTTTTTGAATACCAAGTAGTCATCTTCAATAAAAAAACAGACCTCAGATGCATTGATAATTCGCTTCTTTTTGTCACTAACCTTTTGAACTATAGTTGTAAGAGATTTTCCATTTTCAATGGAGTAACAAACATATTTACCCGTAGAGCTAATTAGGGCCTTATTATAGACCTCCGGCCAATTTTTAACCGCTTCTCCATCTATAATCGGCTTGCTCTGTCCGAACAAAGTCGTGCAATTCAAAAGAATACTGGTCATAAAAAAAACTTTGATTAATCTCCCGAAATGATTCACCATGTTTTTTCTCCTTTTTTCATTTTTTCCAAATTAGATTTAAACTCCTTTTCCTCACCATTCGTATACTCCACGGCTTTCGTTTGCCATTCAATAGCTTTCTTTGACTTTCCAGCTTTATATAAAAGGTTCGAATAGGTATCAATATTATTTGCTGAATATTGATCTGCTGGCTCTCCTGCTCTTATTGAATTTGGGTTTTCTATTATCTTTTTTGACTGGATTGCCGCACGTAATAAAAGCTTTTTATCATTCACGTTTTTGAAAATCAGACTGTAGAGTGTATTGTTAACGGACCAACTCAATTGACGGTAGTTAGTCATTTTTTCAACTGGGTCATATTTTTCGAGACTAGTTAAATAGGCATCTGAAAACTTATCCCATTCATTTTTAATTTTATAATACTTAATTCTACTAGCGTTAATTATCATGCCTGCATTAGCATTGCGATATTTCTTTGAAATATTTCTTCTTATCTTTTTCCAATCTGGATCATCGGACACAGGTTGCTTAAAAGCTTTATCCTTATAAATTACAGAATTGATTTCGTCATCGATAATCTTTTGTTGGTCTATTACTGTTAAACCTTCCTGTGCAAAAATCATTGCCGGAAACAAAACAATAAGAAATACTAATTTTAATGATCTCATGTTATTTTTGATTGTGTGTAAAAAAAGCAAAGCAGTAGCTAAAGCAGATCATGAAAACCTGCTTTGGCACTACCTTTTCAAACGTTAATAATGTGGTACGCCGAGCACGCCGAACGCATCAGTTCCAGCACCTCCTATTTTACCTTTAATGGCCAAAGTGATGTTCCTGTGCCTAGCGGACGAAGGATTGACTGCGCCACTAAGTGCATAAGTAAATAACAAGGCGCCATTGGAGTCACGGATCTGAAATGTATCAGCACCAGCCGGAATTGGCACCGGCAATGGCAAAGTGCTAAACTCCGTTACCTGTTTGTATCCCACGGCACTAAAAACATTTACACTCGGTGCGGAGGCACGAGTGATGCTAAGGGGCCCAGAATTTGGGGAAAGGTTAATCACCCGCACATTTATAACATCGTCTTTTGGATAGAGAGGAATATCGTCCTTTACAAAAACTGCTTCTGGTGCTGTATGAGTTCCGGTCAGGTACAAGGAATAGATTCCACCGTTAGAAATATTCGGACTTTGTTCGAAATAGGGCGCATTTGGCGAAATACTGGCAAATGCTTTAATTGGTGAGGAATTACTAGCAAACAGTGTGAATATTTTATAATTATTTAATGCACAACTGTCCATAACATTGTTGTTCAGCCGCACAAATTTACCCTGGGAAATCACATTAGTGATAGTTAGCGAAGCCAGTGGTTTTACTGGAATATCGTTGGTACTATTCTTCTTACAACCAGTACTTCCGGTGATTAGAAGAATGGGTAATATTAATTTTAAGTAGGTTCTCATAATCTATCTCGATTGGTTAAAGTTTAATAGCCAGGTGTCTGGATAACATTCGGATTAAGTGTTAGCTGTGCGGGCATCACAGGATACAATGCCTGGTATGGCTGCCATTCGCCCCCACCTTTTACTGGAGTTGCAATGCGCATAACCTCGTCAATTTTGCCAGTACGTTTTAAATCGAACCAACGGTGACCAAATTCAGAAAACAGCTCGATCCTGCGTTCCGCCAAAATTGCATCCAAAAGTTTTTCTTTGGTATCAGCCTGGGTATCTCCTAGACCTGCCCGCTTGCGTACTACATTTAACATATTTTGCGCCTCAGAAATTTTGTCTTGCTTTACACAAGCCTCTGCGCAAATCAGATATTGTTCAGCCAGGCGGAGAACCATAGAATACTCATCTACTGGTGCATTTAAAGTAGCCACTTTATATTTATAAGGGTAATAATAAGTGTTTGTGCCGACTATCCTTGTTCCAATCCACGAAGTTCGCCGCTTATCGCCGCTTTCAAAAGCAGAGAGCAGGACCGGATTTATTCGAAATGGGTAACTAGAACCATTGGGCCCACTGGCAGGGATGATAAAACTCTGTGCCTCTTGAGTATTACGTCCAAGGAACACTGGTTGCAATTGTAAGATGGCTTCTGTGCTACCTGCTTTAAAGACGTTGTCCAAAGTCGTCAACATATACAAACCTCTATTTTCTATCACAGCTTTAGATTCCTGTTCGGCATCAGTAAAATTATTCATATAAAGATAGGTCCTTGCTAAAAGTGCCTTTGCAGCCCATTTGATTGGTCTAATTCTTGGACTGTTTACCCTCGAAGTTACAACGTCACTCTCCAAATAGGAATTTGCAAGATTGCTCTCAGCATCTTTGAGATCGCGTACTATCTGCTGATAAACTAAATCTTTTTTCGTTCTACCAATCGTAGAATTAATAAAATAATCGGTACTTGTGAGTAAAGGGACATCACCATACATTTGTATTAAATAGAAGTATGAGAACGCACGCATAAATTTCGCTTCACCCAATAATTGTCGCTTTACACGTGCACCCAATTTAGAGTTTGGATCTTCCTCTGAAGATCTTTGTGCCTCAATACCTTCGATAATCCTATTACAGTTATAAACATAATTTCCATAAAATGTGTTCCAAAACTGGTAATTACTACTAGTTGCTGTTAATGCTGTTAATGTGTTTCTGTTATACATTATGTAATCGGTATTTGTGCCGAACATTAACAATTCATCTGAACTCAAACCAATAATTCCTGAAAGTCCCAAAAAAGTTGCCTGCGTAATAGAGGATCCGGCAGCGCTTGAATACAGTTGGGTCACCGCGGCAATTGCGGTTTCATTATTTGAAAATACGGCCTCTGCTGTCAATGAAGTTTGCGGAGGAGGAATTTCAATCAGCTTTTTGCAACCGCAATGAATAGTAGCAATTAGTACTATTAAAATATAACAAATTGATTTCATAACTATGTGTTTCTAATTAAAAACTTGCCCTTACATTGGCAACAATTGTTCGAGTTGGAGGGATTGCGGTCGGACCAGTTATTGGATTGGCACCAGAATACCTGGAAATCGTAAAAAAGATTCTGGGCATTTACACCAATCCCACACCCTTTCATTCCAACCCTTCCAACCCAACGAGAGGGAATATTCCAAAAAATTGTGGCATTGTTTAATCGTATATAGCTTGCATCTTCAAAGTTCTGCACAGTGTTAGTAAGTTGGCCATCAGTATACAATGTAGAATACTTTTGTATCACTGCAATATCCCCTGGAGACCTCCACCGGTTAGCTGAATAGGCGAATTCAGGCTGGTTGTAAGCTTCCGCGCCTGGCCTGCTATTTTCAAAGAAATAACGGGGCTGAATCTGTTTGACGTAATCAAAAGAAAGGTTTAAGCTAAAATTTCCGACTGTAAATGTAGTCTGCAATCCAGCATAATATTTTGGGTTTAAACTGATTCGAGTGTATGATGTTTGGGCCGGAGTCCCGCTTCTGTCTACTGGGTTTCCGTTAATGTCTGCCAAAGTCTCCAATCCTGTCAAAGGATTTACACCCAGATAGTTTGCATACAGTGCTGATCCCAATGGTTCGTCAATTTTGTATTTCGTCGCACCATTAGGTATGCGATCTTGGTTTGGAATGGAAACCAATTTGTTTTTAGGAACAGTGAGATTAGCGGCGAATGTCCATTGGAAATCTTTGGATTTTACCGCGATTCCCCCTAATAAAAATTCCCAACCAGTGTTCTCTACTACAGCGTCAAAATTGACTAATATTTTAGAAAATCCAGCCGCGATTGGTAACGTTAGTTCCTCAAGTAAATTGGAACTTCTGTTTCGATTGTAATTGATCCCTAAAGTAAGGCGTTCTCTAAGAACACTTGCTTCCAACCCAAAATTCATTGATTTTTTTCTTCCCATTGCAACTCCTTATTAAGTAAGCCTCTTGGAGAAAGGCCAACTATTCCCTGGTATGGAACGCCTACTGTTGCTGAAGAATAAAGATCCATAAAGCTATAATCCCCGACAGCATCACTCCCAGTAATACCATAGCTTGACCTTAGCTTTAAAAAATCCAACCATGTTGCGTTTTCTTTTAACCAACGTTCTTCAGAAATGATCCACCCTGCAGCAACTGAGCCAAAATTACCAAAGCGGTTTGCAGGACCAAAACGAGCGCTACCATCTCTTCTAATCGATAGGTTGAATAAGTATCTATCTTTGAAGCTATATTCTAATCTCGAAAATATAGCATTATATCTATATTCTTGGTAAAATGCACCCGTTTGACTAAAACTAGATGCGGCAGCTAAATTTCTAACTTGGCTATCGCTATTTTGCCCATACCCCACGATACCGGACGTCTCTGCTTGACTGCGATTATATGTTGTGCCCAAAAGCGCTTTGATTCGATGAGCTCCAAATTGAAGCCCATAAGATACTTTTGGCTCAACGATCAATGAATTCGACTGGGTAAAACGAAGTGATCCGCTACGCTGAACATATATTTGATCTGCTGGGGGATAGGTTGCTAACAAATCTGCCGAAAATTCTTGCTGCTGAGCTCGATTGTAACCGATACTCGTTGACAAGTCAAAACCTTTAAAAATGTTGTAAGAAAGATCAAGATTGCTAGTCAGATTATTAGTTTTTACCTCATATGGATTAGTCAGAAAACGTGGAATTGGATTTAGCGGGAAAGTTGTTACTCCATCAGCATTGATCGCCCAATTTACAGAACCATCGGGATTATAAACGGCTGGAGCATTTGGAGAAAGTAACGATATGATACCACCACCAGGCAATGCACTGGAAAGACTTGGAAGGCTGTTTTGTCCATTTAAATAATTTGCGACAAGACTCATTTTAAATTTTTGGTTGGCTGAAGCAGAGTTTAATGAGGTACTCAACGCTACATTGTCGTTTCTAAAGTCCTGACCGTAGGGGCTGCCCTGACGGTTTGCTGTTAGAGCGACTCTATAATTAGAATTTATTGACCCTCCCGAAACTGAGAGGTTGGCATTGCTATAGTTTTGAGTTTTGATCAATTCTTTCTGCCAATCGGTATACCTAGTTTGATCCCAGGTACCATCCAAATCATAAGTACCAGGTTCCACAATTTGATTTGCATTAGCATAAGCTTCACGCCTGATTTCCAAATACTCCTCAGTGTTCAAAAATTTTGTTATCTGAGGTACTTTGTCCCAGCCACTTTGTGCTGTTAAATCAATTCTCAGTGCACCAGGTTTTCCCTTCTTAGTGGTGATGATTATCGCCCCATTTGCTGCTCTAGATCCATAAATAGCGGTAGCATCAGCATCTTTCAATACTTCGATACTCTCAATATCACTCGGATTTAGATACGTCAACGGACTGCCACTAGATTCCCTTTGCAAAGATGGTGTAGCACGTCCCCATACTTGAGGATTGCCTGTGCCTTCAATCGTTGATCCAGGGTAAGGAACCCCGTCTACCACATAAAATGGAACTGAGGATCCTTTAAGACTACTTGTGCCTTGAATATTAACGTTAACTGTTGCTCCAACGTTACCGCTTACTTGTTGAATCCGCAAACCGGCAACACGTCCTTGTAGTGCTAGCAACGGATTACTAACAACTTGGTTTTCGATATCTTTTGCCTTTACTGAAGTAATATTTGCAAGACTCAAACGCCTACTTGTCTTTCCATAGGCCTGAATTTGCACTTCGTCAAGTGGATTTTGAGTTGGCTCCATCCGGATATTTCCCAGTAATTTGGCTGCAACTATTTCTTTTTGATTATATCCTAAAAATTTAACAAGAAGCGGTGCACCTTCGTTGACATTACTTAGAGTAAAAGTTCCATCTGCAGCTGTACTAACACCTTTTCCATTGCTTTTTAGTACCACACTTGCCCCGCCTAATGGCGTTCCATTTTCATCAATTATCTTTCCCGTAACATCTATTAGAGTTTTTGTGGTTCCGGAAAAATCTGAGGTTTTGGGAACAACTTTTGGATAATGATCGTTTTTTCATCGATTAAATAGGAATAATCCTTAGCGGCTACAACCTTATCAAATACTTCTTTTAAATTGGAATGATCGAAATCTACGGACATCCTTTCATTGGCATTGAATTCCTCGCTACCCCATATTACCGAATAACCCGTTTGTTTTCTTATCTCCTTAAATAACTGACTAAGAGTGACATTGTTTTTCTTAAATGTTACTTGTTGAGCCATCGATGCCGCAGTTACGTTCAGCATCGAGCCGATTAAAAAAATAATGGACAGCCTCATAATAATTAGCATTTTTCGGATGCAGAAATAGTGGCTGCACCAAAATTTGTATAAATTTTTGTACATTCGTTTGTTTGGTTAAAATCTTTAAATCATTTGTTTCTCGCAAAATTTTATTGATTATCCAGACGATTTACCGGGAGCGTTGCAATCACTCCCGGTTATTTTTTGGACATTCAGTTATTGTCGTCAAGGGCCTAAAGTTCTTTTCTCTTTCATTTTTGCTTTGTTCGTTTGGTTGTGAGTTATTTGGATTTATTTTCTACAAAAATTGTTCGATTTTCAAGTTTAAAGCCGACCAATCCGATTTTGGCCAATTTGTCCAAAACTTGTGAAACTTTATAATAACGGGAAATCGAACCAGAAAACTTTTTGTGCTTAAGGTCATCACTGTTATATTTCACCTCTACATTATACCATCTTGCCAACTGTTTCATTACATCTTCCACCGATTCGTCTTCGAACACGAAAAAACCATTCTTCCAGGCCACTACATCATCGACATCAACTTCCGAAATTCTTATCAAATTTGCACCAGACAGAGTTGATTGCTCCCCTGGTTTTAGTACTTTCGCTTGGCCACCTAAAGTCGAAACCTGAATCGATCCTTCTAAAAGCGTCGTTTTAACCATGGTTTCGTCATGGTAAGAATTTATATTAAAATGCGTTCCTAGAACCTCCACTTCTTGTTTATCTGTTGCAACTATAAACGGGTGACTTTTATCTTTTGCAATTTCAAAGTAGGCTTCGCCGGCTAATTCTACCCTGCGTTTAGATGCGGCCGCAAACGAGGAAGGGTATTTTATTGAAGAAGCGGCGTTGAGCCATACCTTGCTTCCGTCGGGAAGTACCAGCACCTGGGTCTCGCCGCGGTAAGTTGTGAGCGTTTGCATTTTACCAGATTCTTGCTTGTTATCGATTATGGTATATACTAGCTCACCGTTTTCATTCTTTGTTATTTTTACACCTGATTCTTCAGCCACATTCCGCCCTTTTACATCAGCAATGTAGATTTTCTTTCCATTTGAAAGGGTTAGCGTTGCTGCTACTTTTCCGGGGTTGATATCGGCTGAAACAATACTTTGGTCGGCTGACTTCTTACCCGTTTGATAAATATAATGTCCCAGAAATACGGCTAGTGCGATAGAGGCTGCGATTGAAACCTTCACCCACAGTTTAATCGCAGGATTTTTTCCAGAATTGACTTCATAACCTGCCGACCCTTCATTCTAATCTCTTCGTGTTCTTCCTCGGGTAAGTATACTGGCTCATTGTTATTTAATTCATGAACCCAGCGTTCAAGCAACTCCTTCTCCTTTTCAGAAGCTTCACCAGTTACGGTATTTTTCCAGAAGTTTTAATGCGTCCTTCATATCATTTATAATGGAAATAATTGATTTTAGATTGTCAATATTTACCACATTTTATAACTAAGCCGATTAAATGGACAGCTACTGTACAAAATATTTTAAAATAATTTCAATCAACTGATATTCAATGCTTTAAATTAATATCAAAAAATTTTATTTCCAAATGATTGACCTTCTTTTCTGGTCTTTTGGCATAACTATGGCTTTAGTCTAGAGCTAGAACCTAAATAGCATATAGATGTACAGGAACAAGCCAAGTTTTTTGCGAAGGATAGAAAGGGCACGCGTGATATGCCGACTAACGTTCTCTTCCGATGTGCCGAGCACTTCCGCGATTTCCCGGTGGCTGAGGTTTTCTTTGCGGGAAAGCAGGAACACTTCCCTCATTTTGGTAGGCAATAGATCTACCTGTCTGTTGATAATTTCTATAATTTCTTTCTCCCTTACCCGATAGTCGGCCTGCTCACTAAAGTTTTTTGCATAGCTATCCAATGATTGCAGATATTTATCTTCCACCTTTTGATGGCTAAATATGTCCAGGATTTCATATCGCACGGCGCGATATAGATAATGTGTCAAAGGGGTTTCAATGTTAATGGATTTATGGCGATTCCAAAGGCTAACGTAAACTTCTTGAACTACATCTTCTGCCGCTTGGCGGTTTTTTAACTTTTTATCGGCGTAGATGATAAGCAGATTATAGTAACGTTCGAAGATTTCCACAAAGGCGTTCCTATCTCCCTGTTTCAGCAGGGCATAAAGTTCAGTGTCCTTATGGGTACTATAGATCAACATCGAATGAATGGTGCTGAGGTTGTTTGCCGTCAGTCTAATTTAAGAAATTTTGTTGCAGCAATGATAAAAATATTTTCTTAAAAATAATGTTAAATCTTGTTTATCAGAATTAATGTTTAGTTCCCGAGCGGTAAAGGTGGGACATCAAAAGCTATCAGAAATCCTTTTGTAAATGCTGAAGGTTATTCTCAATTAGAAACCGCTTGTATTCGAAAAGGTGCTCAAGGGTTAGGCCAGGAATATCCATTAACTCGATTGGGGATTTTTCCAATAACTGGCTTAGGAGGATGAGTCCATTACACTTTAGCAATTCGATAAATGTATGGCCTAACTCCAAATCTTCTACATGCTGATTGACTAACTCATTCACTTTGGCGAAATTAATTTAAAACCAAAGATAAAAATTTTCGTTATAAAGTCACTTATATTAAGGGTTATTATTATAGGTGGTATATCATAAGGCTGTTGATTTGTTTTGTAACATGCCCAAAGGAATTGATCTTTCAGAGAAAAAACATACCCTCAAACCAGATATTTATCTGAAGAAGTTTGGCGAAAGAGTACGCTCTCTGAGAATTGCTAAAGGATATACCAGCTACGATATGTTTGCCTATGAGCACGACATTAATAGAACGCAATGGGGAAGATATGAAACTGGAAAAGATGTACGCCTTTCTTCCATTCTACAAATCGTTTCCGTTTTCGACATGACCTTGGAGGAATTCTTTAGTGAAGGATTTTAGATTCGCTTTCATTTTTAACTAATTCAAGACTACCTGTTACTTGATTATTTAGACTTGCCGCCATTCAAGTTTAAACCTAATCAAATAAGTAATGAACAGAACCTATATTGATGGATTGTATGCTGCGATGGAAGATGAGCTGGCGGATATCCATCAATTTCCCGAACATTTTTCGCGCTCGCTCGGCATCGTTTCTTCTTCGATGCAGCTTATTCACAACCACATTATTTCCGATGGCTTTGCCTGTGATTCTGATGAAATAGAATTTTTTAAGGTCATTAAACCCAGGTTTTATCACTGGTATATTTTTCTGGTGGAACGCCATAATATCATGAAGGGGCTTGCCATTGGTATTGAGCACATGGCAAGGGACTACTATCTGCAGGAACTTTCCTTTATCAAGCGCTTTTTCGACCAGCATGCTTTTGTGTACCACTATTTTTTGGAAGGTGAGACTTCTAGGGATTGTGATTTTTTCCTGCGTTCTACATTTCAAGCCGCGCTTGATGCTCCTGGATTTATGTTGGGCAATTTTTCGACCAACCATGATTACACCTTTGCCAAGATCATGGCCTATGAACGGTTGCAGGAGTTTCTCATTGTCCGGCTCCGCGCTACCTATACCGCTGAAGTCGGTACAATTTTGGGTGAACTGCGTTCCGCTAAAAAGCGTACCTGGACAGATGAAAAGATCAAGTTGGTGGAACTTGCCTATGGCATTTATTTCATGGGCTCTGTAGATTTTGGGAAGGCTGATATCTCTGATATTATCGCAGGGCTGGAAAATTGCTTTAATGTTCACCTTGGCGTGGTATACCGCAGGTTCGTAGAAATCTCGCGGAGAAAATCCGAAAGCCATACCGCTTACCTTGATGCGATGCGTACTGAAATTGTGCGCCGCATCCACGAAAAAGACCGTTACAAGCCTTTTGTTCCCAAGAAAAGGCCGGGTTCTGATACGGATAAGAATATCTAACTATTTAAATGTTGTCAATCTCCCACTTCCGGCTTTGAGAATTTTGCTCCCAGTATCTGTTAGATCTTTGACATCTGGGAACGAAACATTATCCGCTTATTGGGCGGAAATTTTGCGAAGGCGGAGGTGGAAGCCCCGAGCTGAAAGCGCATTGGCAGACGAGGGTCCGGGTTGTAGAATCCGACGTGGGTAGTTCCGATTAACATAGAGGCCATCTTTAGCGGGTTGATACCACGCTTTTTAGGGCCAGCTTGAAGGGGGCATTGCCCCCTTTTGCATTTACGGTAATATAGAAACAATCTATTACCTATGGCAACATATATAGACGCTAGCGAACTGTTATCTGGCACATCCATAACAGGCTTCTTAGAACGGCTCGGACACCGGCCGGTTAGGCAATCCGGCAATGAAGATTTTTACCTGAGCATGCTGCGCGAGGAACGTACTGCTTCGCTCTGCGTGAACGAGGGGCTTTCGGTCTGGTTCGACCACGGTGGCCCGAATGCATCCGGGATAAGGGGCGGGAATTTGATCGATCTTGCTATTTCCTACTGGCATCCTATTTCTTATTCCGATGCGCTTTATAAGATAAAAGAAGTGATGGGGAATGTTATCCAAACAGGTGCTTCAGTCTCTATGAAAAATCAGGAGCGCAAACGGCTACCGGTTAAACTTCCCCATTACAAAATTGAAGCGATAAAACCTCTTGGTAAAAATCCGGCCATTACCAGTTATCTGCAGGGCAGGGGAATTTGGGGCATGGCAGATCACGGGCAGATCCAGGAGCTATACTATTTTGTAAGAGACGATAAGGGTGTACAAAAGGATTTTTTTGCTGCTGGGTGGCAGAATGAAAACGGTGGTTGGGAAGTTCGCAACAAATATTTTCAGGGCTGCCTCGGCCATAAGGGTTTAACCTATATTGAGGGCGATGATGATAGACTTGTCATTTTTGAGGGCTATATGGATTACCTGAGCTGGAAGTATGAAAACGAAGATTGCTATCCAAGTGTGATCGTGCTAAACTCCCTTTCTCTCTTGCCAGCTGGGATCAACAGGGCCAGAAAATTCGAATACATTGAAACTTATTTTGATAGGGACAAAGCAGGATTGAAAGCCACCTTAGATTTTAAGGAAGCGCTACCTATGGCAAAAGATTGTTCCAGGGTCTTTTTTGGGTTTAAGGACTATAACGAAAAACTCATGTCCGATCTGAAGTTTTTGCGTGATGGTTTTTCAGTTCAGGAACTTGGTTCGGTTAATGAAGTATGCCAGCCTAAGCGCTAATGAAATTCTGATGCCTGTATATACGGATATGGGTCTTTCTCAAAATATGCGTATAATCAAATATTAGCATATTCCGATATAGGAAGATGTGTAGATATTCCAATTAGGCTCGATATCTAAACATGACAACATATTCGGTTATACACATATTTCAGCCGCCCCTTCGCTCCGTATTAGTTGCAGTTTAAAATTTTGTCTAGATATGGCTAGCTAATAGAATAGCTTTTGATTGGTAAATTCTAATCTCATCGATTGGCATATTTCAATTCTTCATTTGGCGTTGTGAGGGATTTTGCGCTTTGCGAAATGTCCATTTTCCTTCAAAAAATGGAGCAAGCCGAAGTTGGGCAGAGCCCTACTTTGCTTGCCCCCTAGCGCTGCTGTGGGGGTATCAAGTATCCTCCGGGGATACTTGTCCGCGCTATCGCGCCATTGCGGTGGGAAAATAGGAACCTCTGGGGTATCCCGTTGATTTATTTTAGGCGTTTTAATCTTTATTCAGTATGGAGGATACCAATATCCGTTCGGTGAGGTTTTCGGTTGCTGTAGATGCAAAGTTTGAGAAGATTGCCGTTAAACTTAGCCGCACCAAAAGGCTGCTGTTCATTCAGATGGTGGATTACTTCTACAAGAGCAAAAAAGATCCGATGGATCTAAACGATGATCTTTTGAAAAACACCCTTGTTAAAAACCACCAGCAGTATATCAGCTTTATCCGCGCGCAGGAAAACATGCTACTTCTTCCGATCAAAGCGGAGGTAGATAGGGTTTCAAGATCCCAGCGCGATATCATCGAAAGATTTAATTCGGAAATACTAAAGCACAATGCGCTTGTTCTGGGCGGCCAAAAATCACACACTTTGGCCATAGGCGGTATGGAAAAGACGCTTGCGCTATTGTTGAAAAAAACGAAAGATGCAGATGTGCTCAAAGCGCAGTTTCTTTTTTATTTGAGGAATATGTTCTGGCAAGGGAAACACTGGGACCTAAGGCTTCGGCCAGGGAAAAACAGGAACTCTCTTCCAAAATTAAAGATCAGGTTCGATTGCTTTAAGACCTATTTATGTTCATAAACATTACCGATAAAAAAGAAGCGGAGAACAAAGGCAGCAGTGCTATGCTCGTGCATTATCTCGAAAAGGAAAACAGAAAACCGAAAAAGGAGCAACAGGAATTTTGGTTTAATGCCCTGCGTTCGGATATTTCGCCCTATGAAGTAATGACTAGGATAGATGGCAACGTGGCCAAGCTTGGCAGAAACGATCCCAAGTTTTTTCTGATCAATATCAGTCCAAGCAAAAAGGAGATTGCTTTTCTGATTGAACGTTTTGGCCGAGATCGTGTCCGTGAAAAGCTTAAGGCATATACAGCAAAAGTGATGGATGAATATGCCAAGAATTATAAGCGGGATGGCATTTCAGGCCAGCAGGATCTGCTGTGGTTTGGCAAGCTGGAGGAATTCCGGTACTACACCCACCCTGCCCGTGAAGTGAAAAGTGGAGAGAAAAAGCGCGGACAACAAAAAGATGGTGAACAGATGCACATCCAGGTGATCGTAAGCCGAAAAGATGCCACCAATAGGATTAAGCTTTCTCCTCAGAATACCTCAAAGGGAAAGAACATTGAACATTCGAAAAAAATGGGCCAGTTCGATAGGCTCGCCTTTAAGCAGAGCGGAGAATCAGTTTTTGACGATTTTTTTGGCTTTGATAGGCTCCTTAAAGAATCTCTCGCCTTTGCCAATGTTCAGAAAAACGGAAGCTTGGCAGAACGTAGTGCGATGGCCAGTAGGAGTTCGGAAGAATTGGGTGAAGTAGAGGTGTCGAATGGTTCTAAAATGGAACATGGTTTTCAGCTCCATTTTGAACCGGCGGAATCTTCCGAACTGGAAGTGGTAGATTACGTGCCTTTGCTTGATGCATTTTCGGTTGATATCAGTGATGATATAGATGATGAAGCCATCTTGGGCAGAAACCGCCACCGCAAAAGAAAAGCGCGGACGAATACCAGGTAAATTATTGCCTTTTCTAGAATACCGATAAACCATTTCCTTTCACCTTTTTAACCCTATTGCCTATGCTAAAACACGGAAGCCTGTTCAGCGGGATCGGCGGTTTTGATATCGCCGCCAGTTGGGTGGGCTGGCAGAATGTATTCTCCTGTGAGAAGCATCCCTTCTGCCGACAATTATTACAATACTACTGGCCAAACACCGCCCATTATGACGACATCTTCCAATTCAATGCAGCTCAGTATAGGGGATGCATCGATATCATCTCCGGAGGTTTTCCCTGCCAGCCCTTCAGCCAGTCCGGACGGAGAAAAGGCACGGAGGATGACCGCTATCTCTTCCCACAGACTATCAGAATTATTAAGGAGGCAAGGCCCAAGTGGATTGTTCTTGAAAACGTATCTGGCATGTTCAGTATTCTCGAACCCGGAAGTCTTTCTAAAATGGAAATCAAAGCGGTCGAGCTTTTTTGTGAAGATTACGACCAGATTCCAAGCCGCACCATCATCCGGTTGCAACGACGGGTCATTGCCAGCATCATTTCAGAAATCCGTACAGCAGGATACCTATTACCGGAACTTAAAGACGGCACACCAGTCATTCTGTGTGTTCCGGCTGCTGGTGTTGGTGCCCCGCACACGAGAGACCGGGTCTGGTTTGTTGCCCACTCCAACAGCCTCGGAGATGACCTACATGAAGGCAACGATCCGAACGGCAAGGGCGGGGATGCCACTGAAATCACGCCGGAACAAAAAGGGAAACGGGGGGCAAATTTCGCTGACGGATTTTCTAGTCTACCTTACGGTCATGGCTTCATCGAAACATGGTCGGAAAATTCCGCAAGAATCGCCAGCTTCTTTCCTGGGCAGGGTGCACCGGGCACTTCCCAAACTAGGGGATTCGGTATTCCCGACTGGAAAGGATGGCCAACTCAATCCGCGTTTTGTGGCGGAGATGATGGGATTCCCAGTATTCTGGACGGAATTACCTTTCCAAAATGGCGGGAAGAAAGTATAAGGGCCTACGGCAATGCCATTGTTCCGCAGGTGGCGCTTGATATTTTTAGGACGATTGATTCGATATCGGCTGAATGCGGGTAAGGTTTTCTGCTGGTTTTCCTTTCTGTTTTTCTGTTCATCCAAATTTAAATCACGATTACTATGGTCATATTACTTGGAAACCAAAAGGGTGGTGCAGGGAAAAGCACACTCACGCTGTTGCTTGCCAACTATCTCTCGCTGGTCAGAAAGAAAAAGGTCACGGTTCTGGACATGGATTATCAGGCATCTATTTCGGCAAAGGCCGAAAAATTTAAGCTGCCGGAGGCTGAACCTTTGTATGAGGTTATTCCCTGCGACCTAAAAATCTATCCTGCCGTTTTCAGCACGCTAAAGTCAAATTCAGATGAACTGGTGATTATCGACATGCCGGGCAAAATGGATGATGATGGGTTAATTCCGGTAATCCTTTCTGCCGATCTGGTTTTATGCCCATTCAACTATGATGAATTTTCGGTGGATTCGACACTGCTTTTTGCGATGGTATGCTCTAAACTGAATAAAACCTGTTGCATGCTGTTTGTTCCCAACCGCATCAAAACGACGGTCAAATATGAAACCAAACTGGAGGTGGACAATGCGCTGAGAAAGTTTGGCAGTATTTTGCCGGCAATAAGTGACCGGGTGGACTTTCAGCGGCTGACCACCTCGCATATTCCGCTTGCCTTGCTGCCTGTTGTGATTCCGGTGCTAGACCTGGTGTTTGAGTCCTACATCATGAAAGGGGATTCGGGGTGAGCAAGATCAGATCGATTGCCGATGAGATCAGGGAACGCATTAAAGCTGAAAGTGAAGCTATACCCGCCTTGGAAAAACCTTTGGCTCAAAAGCCCGTGGCTTTAGCTCCAAAGAAGAAAATTTCTGCAGGCGAAGTCTCCCAGGCAGAAATTTATGATTTTTTTGAACAGCTATCGGCCTTTCGCATGGAGGGTACACAAAAGATTATGATCAGGCTCGACACAGCTAGCATGAAACTTCTAAAGCAGCTAAAGTTTACCCGCGATATCGATATGACCAAGGTTATCGTATTCGCCTTCTCCCAATTTCTCTCTCGTCACCACTGGCTGCCCGGCCACATCAAAGAACTACTCAAAAAAAACGAAAATGAACTGGACTGAATTTTTCATGATCCTAACGGGGATCTACTTTGCCTATTATGGGCTGAACCTGGTTTTTGACCTATTGAATGCCGGAGAGCGGACGCAGGCTAGGCCAGAAGATGATGGTGTACTGCATTTTACCGAAGATGAGCCTGAGCTGATCATTCCGGCAAAGGAAACTGTTTCTTCCGCGGTTTCTGGTTTGCCTGCTACACAGCAGGCTGCTTCGGGCGATGCGTTTTCCCTAGCTGGCCTGATCTCGAGCGGCACAGTCAGCTTGAAGCAGCTTTTCTAACTGGCCAAAGATGACCTGATTGAGTACACCAAGGGCATTTCCTACTAGTTGCTGTTTTTATGTACCGCTTCACATTTCTTTTCTTTCTATGGCTGAGCCTGCTATTTCCTTTAACCGGCCACGCCCAACCTGGTATCTCGGATTTTTACCAGGCTTCCTCAGAGGTCCGCCGCTGGTATTTTTCCCTTTCCGATTTGGTACTGGTGTTGGGTGCCATTGCTGGCCTTTTAGGTGGCCTGCGGGTTTATACCAACTGGCAAACCGGCAAACACCACATTGATGCGCAGGTAATGGCCTGGTTTTTTCCTGCTTATTTCTTGCCCTTGTCGGCACATTCTTAAAAGGGCTGTTCGGCCTTTGATCCCTTCCTTTTAATTCTTCAAAATCATTTTTCTTATGATAGCAAAACAGAAAAAACTGTTTTCTCTTGGCCTCGCTATGCTTTTAGCGGGGCATTCTTTTGCGCAGACCGCTGGTGGAACCACTGGCATCAATGCTGCAACTTCTTCGCTCACCAGCTACGTGGATCCAATTTCTACGCTGACGCTGGCTATTGGTGCTGTGGTGGGGATTATCGGTGGCGTGCGCGTGTACATCAAATGGAATTCCGGTGACCAGGATATCAATAAAGATATCATGGGATGGGGCGGCTCATGCCTGTTCCTGGTACTGGTTTCGGTATTTATCAAGGCGTTTTTTGGGGTTTGATACAAGGTTATCCAATATACAAGGGGCTGGATCTGCCCCTTGTATATCGCGGCTTCAAGGGAAAGTTCATCTATTATGGTATCGGATCGCTAGCCGCCGCCTTGGCGCTTGGTGGTATCTCGGGGGCACTATTCGGTATGTACGCCGGAGGCTTTTTGACCATCGCCGCAATCGCTGGTGGACTTTTCTACACTTTCCATAAGCAGAAAAGCGGCCTTCATTCCAAGACCCGAAACCAGGGCATTTTCATCCATCCAGTCAAATTAAAGATTTCCTATGCAGAAAGAAAAGAAAACGGCATTTGAGCTTCCCTATGCCGGAGTCGACCGCTATGCTGACCTGGCATTGCTGTATTGCATGGGCGGCGATTTTTCAGTTGTCATGCAGATACATAATCCTGTTCTGGAATACTGTGCAGATGGGGAAAGCTATTCTGGCTTTCAGAATATCCTTCTAAATGCGATCAAGATTTTGGGCGAAGGCCATATTCTGCAGAAACAGGATGTTTTTGTGCGCAAGGCTTACATCGGCAGGGCGGAAACGGGTTTTCTGCAACAGAAATACCATGAACATTTTTTGGGCAGGAAGTACACTGAGCTCAAGACCTATTTTATCATTACGCGCCAAGTTAAGCGAAAGGCATTTTACACCTATGATAAAAAGGTGCTTTCGGATTTCGCGCAGAATATCGAAAAACTGCTTGACCTGTTTTCGGGGGCTGGGCTCATGCCATGCTGCCTTGATGAGCTCCAGATCAACCACTATGTGACAAGGGTTTTGGGGATGGAGTTTGCCAGTGCCAATCTTGCGCTAGACAACCTGCGCTGCACTGATGAGCAGCTCTATATCGGCCCAAGGGCGGTTCGCTGTATCAGCCTGATCAATACCGATTCCATTGACCTGCCGGAAAAAGTGAGCCCCTTTACCTTTCGGCAGGACATCAAAGGCGTAAAGCATTTCCCGGCCGATAATCTCACTTTCCTTTTTAATGTACCGAGTTATCATTGCATCATCTATAACCAGCTCATTGAAATTCCGGCGCAGCAAGCTACGCTGCAGAAACTCTCGCTGAAGCGTAAAAGACATGCCGGCATACCAGATCCCGCCAACTTGTTGTGCGTGGAAGATATCGACAGGTTACTGGCAGATGTTGCAAGGGAAAACCAGTTGCTTGTTGATGCGCATTACTCGATCATTGTTTCTGCGGAAGCTGAAAAGATTGGCAAGGCCGTAAATTTTATCGAGGCATCTCTTTTTCAGCAGGGCATCATTCCATCCCGGAATGCCTATAACCAATTGGAGCTTTACCGCAGCGCATTGCCGGGCAATGGGATTGAGCTGAAAAAATACGACTGGTTTTTGACCACTGCCGATGCCGCGCTGTGCTTTTTCTTTAAGGAATCTCTAATTGTGGATGATCCTTCGGATTTCCTTTTGTACTTCACCGACCGCCAGGGCACTCCGGTAGCCATCGATATTTCGGATCTGCCCATGCAAACGGGCCGCTTGAAAAACCGGAACCGATTCATCTTGGGGGGATCTGGCACCGGAAAGTCCTACTGCGTAAACAATATTGTACAACAGTACCTCGGGTATAATATGGATGTAGTGATAGTTGATGTTGGCCATTCCTACTCCGGGTTATGCGGCACTTATGGCGGGAAATACATTACCTATTCGGAAGAAAAGCCCATTACCATGAATCCTTTTGCGATTGATGAATCAGAATATAACATCGAAAAAAGGATTTTCTGATCACGTTGATATCGCTGCTTTGGAAAGGTGCCGAGGGCAGCGTGAGCACCATTGAGCGGGACGTAATCGCGCAGGTAATTTCCAGCTATTATGGAGACTTTTTTGGAAAGCCACTTTCTGCAATCGAAAAGCTTGATTTCAATTCCTTTTACGAGTTTGCCCTGGGGAAGATTCCCGAAATCAAGCAGCAGGAACAGATTCCTTTTGATCTGGAAGAATTCCGGTTCGTGCTCAAAAAGTTCTACAAGGGCGGAGAATTTGATACGATCCTGAACGAAGCGGCCGATCAGTCGCTATTCAATGAGCCCTTTATAGTCTATGAAATTGACGCGGTGCAGGAAAATCGGGTACTTTTTCCAATAGTTACGTTGATCATCATCGATTTGTTCATCCAGAAGATGCGTCACCGCACGAGCCGCCGCAAAGCCCTGATTTTGGAAGAAGCATGGCGCGCTATTTCTTCTCCGCTAATGAGCCGGTTTTTATTATACCTGAACAAGACCGTTAGGAAATTCTGGGGCGAAATTATCGAGGTAACGCAGGAAGTTGGGGACATTATGGGAAACCCGATAATAAAAGACAGTATTATCAATAACTCCGATACTGTAATCCTTTTGCAACAGAAAGAGGCCGATCTGAAAAAGGTGGCCGAACTGCTTTCGATAAACGATATCGAGTTGCGCAAGATATTGACCATCAATCAGCTTGATAACAGGGAAGGCAGGGCTAGGTTCAACGAGTTCTACATAAGAAGGGGAACCGTGGGCGAAGTTTATGGCGTGGAAGTTAGCATGTACCATCACCTTGCCTTTACCACTGAAAAACCGGAAAAGAATGCGTTGGAAACCTATGTGGCAAGATGCGGCAATTACTTCGATGCCATTTCGGAAATGGTAAAAGACCTCGAAACCTCGGGGCTAAGCCTTGCTGCCTTTGTAGCCAAGGTGAATTCACATCTTTTAAACTAAAAAACGCAATGTACAGACTGATTATATTTTTAGCGCTTATTCTAACTCAAGGGTTTTGCAGTGCGCAGATCTATGTGGATCCTACCACGGCGGGCGCGATGGCCTTTCATTCTTCGGTGATCAATGGCCAGCTGAACAGGACCAATGACAACCTTACATTGATACAGCGCGGTCAACTGGCCGTAACCGGGCAACTTGTAATTGTAAACGATCTTCAGGCCACCATCTACAGGGGGCTTTCGGAAGTTTCGGGCATTATGCGCTCATTGCTGGCAGTTAGGGATATTTATGAAATCTCAGAAGATATTGTACTGGATGTGAACAAGGCGATTGGCATTGCCCAGCAAAACCCAGAACTTTTGCTTTTCGCGGAAGGTGGTGCCAGGGAGTTTAAATCCCGGGCCACAAACCTTGCGGTCGAGGTGAGCTCATTTGTGCTAAAGGACGGAAAAGACGCACTAATGGACTCTGGCGAGCGGGCAAAACTTCTGAACCGGATCGTAACCGAACTTACCATTCTGCGAGGGGTGGCATACGGGATGTACCGCTGCATGTACTGGGCGCAGCAACGTGGCTTCTGGAATTCGCTGAATCCCTACTCAGGATTCATCAATATCGATAAGCGGATTGCGGATGATATAATTAGGAACATGAAAATGCTCAAGCCATGAGGCATATGATATTTAGTGTTGTGCTTGCTTTGTGTGTGTTTTCCGCATCTGCGCAACTGAACGTTGAGCTATTGCACCAACTGGTGGCAGAAAGCAAGTCCGAACATGGAAAACAGTCAGATGCCAGAGATAACCAAGGCATTACTACCACAAATGAATCGATCAATAAAACTTCTCTTACCAGGTTAAAGGAAAAATACAGGAATATTCAAAGCAGGTTCAAAACCCTGGGCCTTGCCATTTCCGCAGCGCAGATCGGCATCGAAGCTTACCCGATAGTTTCTGACATCATCACCCAACAGGGAATTATCTTTGATCTCTGTAGCTCAGAGCCACTGTTTATTCCACTGGCAGTTGCAGCTGAGGAGGATATTGGTGACAGGGCCTATAGGCTGCTGAATTACCTGTATGGCCTGGCACTGGTGGCTGGTGACCTGAACCAGATGAAGCCAGCGGACAGGAAAATGCTGTTCTCATTTGTGGTGACTGAACTTCGCGCAATTGCAGGCGCATCTCGCGGACTGGCCGCAACACTTGGCTATGCTACCAAGAAAAAAACATACGATGCGCTGAACCCGTTTTCGGGATTCATCAATCAGGACAGGGCAATTATAGATAGGATTATTGAACGCACAAAACAGCTTGGCCAATGAGAACTGTAGTTATAGCCCTGTTGGCTTTTACGGGATTTTCCTGTTTTGCCCAGCGCGTAGTTTTTGACCGTAACCATTTTGACATTGTAAACGAAAATGGGGCGGTAAGGCTCGCCGCCGAAAACACGCACAATTCCTACTTGAATACGATAAATAATAGGCTGAACGATATCAATATCAATCTCTCCTCTGTAGTTCTGGTGCAGAATATGATCTTAAGTTCGCTCTCGCAGGTGGACGGCGCACTTCGCCATGCCATTGCTGTAAGGCAGATTGGTGAAATCTGTACCGATATCTATACCGAAAGCGGTGAGCTTGTGGAGATGGCCAAGGATAACCCAGCGCTTCTTTTGTTTGCCGAAGATGTGGCCAGGCAACTCAAAGACAGGGGTGTTCGTCTGGTTTCAGAGGTTTCTTCGTTCATTCTAAAGGAGGGAGAAAATGTGCTGATGGATTTTGAAAAGCGTGATGCATTGCTGAAGAAAATTGCCCTTGAACTGCGCGTGATGCGTGCGCTTGTATTCAGCATGAAAAAATCGATTTACTGGGCAAGGGTGAACGGTCTGCTAAAAACAGCCAACCCTTTTCGCTTCTATATGAACCAGGATAAATGGCTGGTGGATGAGCTCATCCGGAAATACAATCTTTTAAAACGTTAAAAATCTATGAAAAAACTTTTATTGCTACTGGCGTTATTGCCTTTGGCGGTTTCCGCATTTTCGCAAAAGAAAATCCGGGACAAACATATTACCCACCAGCAGGAACGAATGGTGTTCAAGCAGTGGGACGAGGATCTGTTTACCCCGACCCCGGGCTTCTTGTGGCTCAATCCCGAATACTGGATCACCTGGGCGCTGCATCCCAACTATCCAAAAACCGATCTGCGTCCACTTGGGCCTGTGGGTCCACAGACCCAAAGGCTAGCTTTGGCTGCTGCCATGCAGTCGACCGACAATGCCTATAAGCTCCAGGCCGATACCATTCGAAATCTAGCGACTACCGAGATGCTTGGGCTTTCGGGCGCTGTTTCTGCTATCGATCCCCTATGGATGCTATTCTATAGCAGGGAATTTGAAGATCTGATTTCTGGTGATAATGTGGGGCTACTTGCCGGACTTTCGATTAAAGAGAGGGAATACCTGGTATCCTCTGGCGCTTACAGCTGGTTCGTTGAAGAATCCAATGCGCTACTGGAACGGTTGCAGGCGGCCAGGAATACCGCGATGGACAGGGGCTCCAGGATTTTGGCCTATCACCGTATGCTGGACGAATACCGAAAGCTTAAGGCTACCTGGGAGGACAAAAAACAAAAGGCCAAGCTATATCTCTCACTGCGGGATAAAAACCAGGCGGTGAAGCAAAAGAACGTTCCACTTTCAAGCCCGCCTGGCAAAAAGACCGATAAGCAGATTGCCGACGATATTCTTCGCGCTTCCAAACTCTAAATTTTATTCTGTTATGCTAGATAAGCTGTTTGCCGGCACTGCCGGCTTTTTTGTGCAATCTGATCCCGTTTCGGTTCCAGATTCCTTTCGCGATACCTTCAATTTTCTTCAAGGGAACGGTGTGTACGAGGAAGGTACGATGCACTTTTTAAAGGAGATGAAAAACACGATCTGGACTCATTACGATGCGTTCATTGCCGACGCGCAGGCACTGTGCGCAATTTTTATGCTCATTTTTTTGCGATCAAAAGCTATGAAATGATAGCAGGTGACAAGAAACTGGAGGTTATGCCGCTGCTGCGTCCCTTTGGGCTTGTGATGGTGATTTTATGGTGGCCTACTTTTACACGCGTGGTGGCCTATCCAACCGATCTGGTTGCAGCAAAGACCGAGGCGATGTTCGATGGGAGCCAAACGGTAGTCAATGACCTGCGCATTCAGAGGGCAAAACTCATGGTAGAACTCGCCGACCAGCTGTTAACTGTACAGGCGCAGACCGAAACTGCGAGCAAGGAGGCCGATACCTGGTACGAAAATGCCTGGGAATCTGTAAAATCCTCGGTGAAGGAAGGTTTTAGCGAGGTATGGAATCCGATTGTTGAAATGCGCAACCGCCTGCAGGTTGGCCTTCAGCTTTTGGCAACCTCGATGGTGGAAACCCTTGCGATCTGGATTTTAAGGATTGCGGTTTATGTGATATTCATTATCCAGATTATCTTTTCTACCATACTGATTATTCTTGGCCCGTTCTCTGTTGCTGTAAGTATTCTGCCCGCATTCAGGGATTCGTTTACCACCTGGATCGCGCGTTTCATCTCGGTAAACCTGTACTCCGGCATTGCCTATCTGGTGATGTACGTGGCCTCTTTGTTCCAACATTATGCGATGGAGGCTGAGATTACACGCTATCAGGAACTGGTTGGTACCGCGGGCGCTGATATGGAAAAGCTAAGTGTATTTGCTGGCAATGGGCTGCTTTCCTTTGGGATCGTTGTGGGCACATTTGTAATTGGCGCACTTACTATGCTAACCGTACCGAGCATTTCCACTTGGATCGTATCGACCTCTGGGATCAGCTCTGCCGCAAGTTCGATGGGACGTGGTGCATCTACGATGGGAAGAATGGCTGCTGGCGCAATGGGAGGAGGTTAGGCTATGATTATCAAAAACATTGAATCCAAGATCCGCCTGGCCAGTTTTCTTTCCCTCGCGAGTTTTCTGCTGTCGTTCGCCATTTGCGGCTGCGTTTGTTTTTTTGCATTTCGACAGGTAAGCGAATCCAGAAAAAGCATCTATATATTATCCGATGGGCAGATTCCGGTATTGGCCAAACAGACCGATATCATAGTCAACCGCGCTGCCGAATATAAAGCAGATATCGCCCGCTTTCATTCGCTGTTCTTTTCGCTTACGCCCGATGAAAAGTTCATCGAATACCAGATGAAGCAGGCCATGTACCTGGTGGACGAGAGCGGGGCTATGCAGTATGCCAATCTAAAGGAGCGTAATTTTTTCAGTTCCATACTTTCCTCTTCTGCGGTGCTGACTATTAGAGCTGATTCCATTTTCCTGGATGAACATAAAAAATACTTCCGCTATTACGGTACCCAGAAAATTGACCGTAGAAGTTCGGTGGTAACCCGCTCGCTGGTAACCGAAGGCTATCTGCAGGACCTTGAACAGCGCTCAGAGAATAACCCCCATGCGGTGCTGATCACCAGGTGGAAAACACTAGAAAATAAAGACAAAGAAAATGTTCAGAAAAATTCATTCTAAAAACTCTCCTGGGCTGGGCGCTGCGTTAATGGATGCCTTTGGCTCTAGAGCCTATGCCTTTGGTGTGCGTTTCTGCTCGGTATGCCAGCAGCATCCCAAAAAGATCTATTCGCTGATGGTCTTGCTAATGGCCGGCTCGCTCGTGCTATGCTTTAGCATCATGCGCTTGGACGATCCGGTGTATACCAAAAATATCACTAAGCCTATTAAGGCTGCCAGTGGTACTACGGCAAATATCGGCATCACCATAGATAAGCTCCAGCAGGTAATGGCCCTGCAGGCTGAGTTGCAAGCGCTTTCGAAAAAGCAATCCCTTACCCGCCAGGATAGCATCCGATTCGCTGAGATGCTAAAGGAAATCAGGGTATTAACCTCAACTAAAAAATGATATGCAAATCAATTTAAGAAAACCAAGGTATGTGCTGCCACTAGTACTACTGCCGTTTATCTGCCTGCTCTTTTATGCCTATAAGCAGGGGCCGGGCAAGGAAACGGTAAAAGTGGCTGGCGGAGATTCCCTTCAGACCCAGATTGCGCAGGTTTCCGATAAGGTCCAAAAACAGGGACTTAGCGATAAACTGGATGCCTTTCGCGATAAGTTTAAAAAGGGCGACGGTTATACCGCAGCCCGCGGCATCGAGGAAGAAGATCTGACGGTGAGTACGCCGGGCAGCCTTTATAATGACCGTGAAAAGCGTATGCTCGATTCCATAGATGATGCGATGAAACGAAAGTTCTCTTCTGAGGGCGAAAAAAACGGCCCTGGAAATAGCGTTCCTGTCGCGAGGGCTTCAGGAGGTGGTTATTCAAAACTGGACCAGGACAAAGCATTGGCGCTTGCACTATCCAAGTTGAATCCGCCACAAAATGCGAGGAATAGTGAAAAACAGGTGCCAGCTGCGCAAACCGACCCTATGCAATTGTTCCGCCAGCAGATGGCGCTAGTAGATAGTATGGGAAAGGCCAATGATCCGGCATTTAAGGCAAATAAAGAAAAACAGCGCCAGGCTGCTCAGAAATCTATTTTTCCCGATGTAAAGCCGCTTGCGGTCAGAAAATCTGGTGGCGATAACGGGAACTTTAATACTGTTATGCCAGAGCAGCAAAACAGCCCAGTCTCGGCCATTATCGATCAGGATATCACAGGCTATGCCAGCTCAAGACTGCGCATCAGGCTGTTAGATGATATGCTCATTGGAAACAGGCTGGTGAAAAAGGGGACCTTTCTGTATGCGGTAATCTCGGGGTTTACGGGCCAGCGCGTACTGCTTTCGGTAAACAGCGTGTTTTTTTCAGGCGAGATATTTCCGGTAAAACTGGATATCTACGATAACGATGGATTGGCCGGCATTTATGTTCCCACCTCTGCTTTTCGAGAATTTACGCGTGACCTTGGCGGCTCATCTGTTTCGGGCATAAACCTCGAACAGTCCGAAAACAACAACCAATTGGTGATGGGCGTACTGGGGAAAATGTTCCAGTCCACTACTACAGCAGTAAGCAAACTGATCCGGTCGAACAAGGCAAAGCTTAAATACAACACCATGGTTTACCTCATAGACCCCAACGAACTTAAAGCAAAACAAAACCAATATCAATAAAAAAACAACATGAAAAAATATTTGCTGATCCTGTTATCATGCCTTTCCTATTTTACATCTTTTAGCCAAGGGAATGATGTGCTTCCTCTGGTCGGGCTTTCTAAAAATGCGACCCTTCATTTCCTATCGCCCGAGCATATTTCCTATGTAGATATTTCAACCCCGGCGCTAAAAGGTGATCTGCCTTTAAAAAATCTTTTGAGGCTTAAGATTGCTGCCGATTCTGTTTCCAAAATCGTAAATAATGCAGATGCCGGAATTGTAACCATTGTGGGCGAAACATTCATCGCGCAGTACAGAATATATTTCTTGCCCACTTGGGAAAGTTCGGGTAAACCTACGGTGGTGGATATTCTGCCTTCCAACTGTAGACCGCTTGCAGCCGCGGTTGATATGCCAATAGCAGAACTCAAAACCCACGCCCTTTCGCTGCTTGGAAAGCACAATGCGAGGCCCGATCAGAAAGGAAGAAAAATACGGCATCTCGGTTTCCTTAAACCAGCTGTTAACCGCTGGAGATTATGTCTTTTTCGACCTGAATATTTCCAATAGCACTAATCTTCCCTTTGAGATTGATGCGCTAAGTTTCAGCATTGATGACAAAAAGATCACCAAGGCTACCAATGTTCAATCCCTGACGCTTCTTCCGGTTTTTCAGCTGTACGATAGGGATCGCTTCAAAAAGAATTACCGCAACATTTATGTGCTAAAGAAGCTGACCTATCCGGAAAACAAGCTGCTGAATATTTCGCTGAAGGAAAAACAGGTATCCGGGCGAAACCTGGTTCTCTCTGTTCCCTATAAGGATATTTTAAGGGCAGATACATTTTAGCGTATGGAGGAAACAAGAGAACAGCAGCGCTTTCACCGGTTTCTACAGTTCTTTGTCTACTTCTCCCTGTTTCTGGATTTTCTTGTTTTTGTTTATGGCGAAAAGCTCGGCGCATTTCCTTTGGCTAAGCGCGTGGGTTTTTCCAGGTTCATGTTTAGGCTATCTAGGCTGCCTATGTACCAGGATCCATTTTTTAGCCGAGCATTTCTGCTGTTGCTGCTATGCCTGACTTCGATCGGCACCTTAAGCCGCAAAAAAAGGATATCGACATCCGAAAAGCAGTGGTCTTTCCGCTGGTTGTGGGGCTGCTATCGCTTTTCGGCAGCATCTATTTCCTATCCACTGGCGGAAAAGAAATCTTGCCCCTGACCACCTGGAACAATGCCGGATATGTACTTTCTGCATTTCTGGGTACCCTGTTTGTGCACGTTTCATTGGATAATATCTCCAAGGTGATCAAAAGCAAACTGGGAAACGACAAATGGAACGTAGAAGGAGAATCGTTCATGCAGGCTACTAAATGTAGGGATGGTCCAGGTAGCGTAAATATTCCTTCTCTATTTTACTTCCGGGGAAAGGTACATAAGGGATATATCAATATTGAAAACGTTTTTAGGGGAACGCTGCTGATCGGAAATCCAGGATCCGGTAAATCTTTTGGCGTGGTCATGCCCTTTATCCGCCAACTTTTGGCAAAGGAATTCTGTATCTGCCTGTATGATTTTAAGTTCCATGATTTAGCCGAAGTAGCTTATTACCATTATCTATTGGCAAAAAAAAGAGGCAAATGTAAAACTCACGATTTCCACGTGATCAATCTAACACAGGTAGAGCGCTCAAGGCGGGTAAATGTACTCAGGCCCGATTATATCCGCTCGCTTGCCGATGCCTCGGAGACTGCCGAAGCGCTTGTCGAGGCGCTCAAAAAAGGGGATAAGTCGGGTGGTAGCGATCAGTTTTTTACCCAGAGTGCGGTGAACTTTCTAGCTTCTTGCATCTACTTTTTTGCCCAGCACGAAAATGGCAGGTATTCCACTTTTGCCCATGTGCTCTCTTTTCTGAACTGCAGCTATGATGAGATTTTTGGGGTGTTGTTCACCAATAAGGAACTCACTTCGCTGCTTTCGCCGTTCTATTCTGCTTATAAGGCCAAGGCCTTTGACCAGCTGGAAGGCCAGGTTGGTACGTTGAAGATTTTTATCTCTCGGTTGGCTACCAAGGAAACGTTTTGGGTGTTCTCTGGGGATGATTTTGATCTGAAGATTTCTGACCCCAAAAACCCTTCTATTCTGGTACTTGCCAATGATCCCAACACCCAGAACATCAATTCGGCCTGCTATTCGGTGGTGCTGAACAGACTGACCCGGCTGATCAATTCCAAAGGCAATCTGCCCTCTGCGCTGATCATTGACGAACTGCCCACTTTGTTTGTGCACCGCATCGAAAATCTGATCGCAACAGCCAGGAGCAATAAGGTTGCCGTGCTGATGGGGCTGCAGGAAATCCCGCAGTTCCAGCAGCAGTATGGGAAAGATACGGCCAATACCATTACCGCGGTTGTCGGCAATGTGCTATCGGGCGCGGTGAGGAACAAGGAGACACTGGAATGGCTGGAAAGGCTGTTCGGCAAGGTGAAACAGCAGAGCGAAAGCCTTTCCATAGACCGGACAAAGACTTCCCTTTCGCTCAGCGAAAAGCTTGAACCATTGATCCCGGCCGGAAAGATTGCTTCGCTGCGAACAGGCGAACTGGTGGGTGTACTGGCCTGTGATGCGGTGAGCGAATATAATGGCGAGTTTGAAACTTCTGCCATTAACTGCAGGGTAAACCTGGACATGAAGGCCATTTCGGAAGAGCAGCAGAACTATCCACAGCTTCCCGTCTATTACGATTTTGGCGAGAAAAAGGAAGAGATACTCCGCCAGCACTATTTTAAGATTACCTCGGAAGTAGCGGCTATGGTGGCATCTTTTCGGGTAGCGCAGCCTCCGCCATTTGCAAAAGCCTCGATGAAGGCAAAACCTTAAGTAACTCGATTTATTCATCTTAACTTATTTTTATGGAGGATCTAACAGGTACCCTTGTAGCGGTACATCCCCAGCTTACCACCGACCCTGTTTCAAGGCAGGGTCAGATCGGCATGGTGGTAGCCGCCGATCTAAAGAACGATACCATTAGCGTGGGTTTTGGTAGCCCTGAACTTGGGCACTATTCGAGCGATGCCCTGCTTGTGCTGAAAGAAAAAAACCAGCTCTATCAGGATGCCCTGCTCGGTCATAAGGAACTTGGCCCAGAGGTTTTCAAGCAATTATTGTTTGTAAACATGATCCAAGACAACAGGCCTGACCACAAAAACATGATCCAGGCAATGGAAATGGCCATCAGCAGTGAAAAGATGATGCAGGCCAGTACCGTATCACTGGAATCCAGATTAGCACTGGATATTTCCCAGGGTCAGGAACAGGTGCAGCATGCCAGAATTGGCAGGTAGATGAGGCTTCATTTTATACTGGTGCTTTTAATGTGCTACGTCAAGGCTGACTGCCAGCAGGCTTTTTCCCTGCCATTAAAATCCCTCAAGCTCACCAGTCCGTTCGGTGGCCGCATCCATCCCGTAACCGGGAAATCTGATTTCCACCGTGGCATAGATCTTTCGGCAAGGTGCGAACCAGTGCTTGCCGTCCTGCCGGGCGTGGTTTCTGCAGCGGGATTTGACCCGATTTTAGGGAACTATATCAAAATAGAACATGGCGATATACAAAGCATTTATGGCCATCTGCGCATGGCTTGTGTGCGCGTCGGAGATTTGGTCGAAGCCGGAAGCTTTCTCGGCATCACAGGAAGTACCGGCCGTTCCACAGGTGAGCACCTGCATTTTGCCCTAAAGTTCCAAGGATGCTATGTAGATCCGCTCAGGTATTTGATGCGCATTTATGGGTCAGGTAAGCCGAATGAACCCGCCATTTCACCTTAATCTTTTATTCCTATTTACATGAAAAAATTATTTGAACACAACCAATTACCGATTGATGATTTCAACCGGCTTGGGCTGGTTTCCAAGGGCGATATTACTTTGGATCCCTACGACCTAAACGCACTGCTTTTCGGTAGGAGGACAAGACTTGTCACGTTAAACAACCTAGAAGCTAATGGTTTTAAAATTGAAAAGATAGACCTGAAATTGTCTCTCGACCAAAATCCCGATGGAGCCTTATCGCTCGCTCTTCACCCGATATACAAACGACCACAATACCATAAGTTACTAGAAGACTATGAGGCCGATTCGCTATTAGATGCCTCTATCAGCAATATTGTAAAGGTGTACCAGGCCGGTGAGAAAAAGGGTTTTGAAGCGGTTATCGAATACGATGCCCAGACGCGAAGCTTTATTGCATACGACCCCAGACAGATAGAGGCGCCATTTGCCATCAACGGCATCACCTTGGATGATTATCAGGCAAAAGACTTCAGGCAGGGCGCCATTGTCGATCTGGGCGACGGCACTAGATTTCAGCATAGGGCTTCCGAGGCACTTGGACTACTTTCCAACCGCTCTGCGCTTATCCTCTCATTCGGAAACCCTGGGCCCTTTCAGCATACCCTAATCAGAGATATATCGGGCTTTCCATCCAGCAAAGACAGGCAATTGCATTATTCTTCCCCTGCCTTTCAAGATGCGCTGAAGGAATATAATCCCGCCAATTATGCAGCTATTTCTGATGGCAATTATGTTGATGAATACCGCGAGACCTGGATGAAACCTAAACGATGATCCCCGAACATTTCAAGCAGAATATCCAGATGGAAATTCAGGTTTTTGGATTTGAGGTGCAGGTCGACTACCGGTACTGGTGGCCTGAGAAAAGATCGGACGAGGTGAAATTCCCACTGGTCTGCCATGCGGAATTCCGGTCGGATGTGCCAATAATCTCGCCCAAAGGCTATCATTCCCACTTTTTCTATGCCGAACTGCTAAAGCACAGCGAGCATGGATCGCTTGAGGAAATGCTTGTAGAAATCGGTGAACATCTCGCCAAGCAGAACGGCTATCAAGCGCCACACCGTGGCAATCAATTATCACTTTTTTAATTTTGTTATGAACGAACCAAATTTAGAATACCTGAAAAAGACTCTAGAATATCTAGGTTTTGGAACCAAGCTGAATGATGTGATGGAAACAGCGATCAGAAGGGAGATCCCAAAATTCAGCGTAGGTATCTCCAGCTACTTTGAACCGCCATTGAAACTTGGTCTGGACCTGGCGCAAAAGGACACTGTACATTTTACGCTTGATTTCAACAAGGCAAAAGAAAACGACACTTATTTTCTGAACGATTATTCGGCTGAACTTAAATCCCACAACGGGATCCAGCGAGCACATAGTTTCAATCTGGAAAGGGATCATCGCGTTACCGCAGGGCAGGCTTATCGGCTTTTACTGGGCGCTGCGATTCAAAAAGACATTGTTAAACGTGCGGAAGCTGAAAATTCGCCAGCCGAAAAACAACAGATCTGGATGAAGGTTGACCTCGATATCCTAGATAGCTTCGGAAAGCACCCAGTCGCAAAAGTCTACCCAAACTATGGTTTCGATATCTCCGAAACGCTCGACAAATATCCCATCATCTGGAAGCATGACAAGGAAAAGGATGCGGTGATAGCGGATCTTAGAAAAGGGATTTTCCCCGAAGTGGCCATGGATTTTGGCAATAGGATATCGCCGGTTGTAATCTCGGCAAATCCCAGAATGAGAAACCTCGACGTTTATGATACCCGAATGAACGTGATCAGGAATGACCGCATCTTTCCGGACCAGGCAACTCCGCAGCGCGTGGAACTTATGGGCAAAGGAAATCAGCAGGCCTCTGGCCATGAGTTACCTAACGGTGTTTCCCAGACTCAGGATCAGGAAGTGTCCGATCAGCACAATAGGGGACGCGGCCGTTAATTATCTCAACGCATAACGATGAACAAACTATTCAAAAAAATAGACAGGATTAGGGGAAGCGGAACCGCTATGCTCAACCTAAGGCCGGGCCATCACTATTTTCATCTCGACGGCCAAATTTTTCCGGTCTTTAAAATTGGGATACCAGAGCTCAAATGCCCTGTTGTACTTACTATAGAAGGCCAGCATGTAACGTTCACTATTGACGACGTCCATTAATACAATTTTCAATTCGATGAGCAAAAATAAACTTAAGACCCCGATAAGCTACTATGGGGGCAAACAGAAACTGGCCTCCAGGATTGTTTCCATTATTCCGGCCCATACGCTCTACTGCGAGCCCTTTATTGGGGGCGCTGCAGTTTTCTTTGCAAAGAAACCTTCAGCTGTTGAGGTGATCAATGACACCAATCGCGAACTGATGAATTTCTACCGCGTTGCCAAGGAAGATTTCGTTTCTCTAGAAAAAGAGATTCGCATCAGTCTGCACAGCCGGGACCTCCACCGCAAGGCCTCTGTAATCTACAACAACCCCGATATGTTCGGGGAAATCAAACGTGCATGGGCGGTGTGGCTAAGTGCCTCGCAAAGCTTTAGCTCCCAACTCGATAGCAATTGGGGCTATGACAAGCAGAGCAATACCACCAGCAAAAGGATACAGAACAAAAAAGAAAACTTTGTTGAGGAAATGGCCATCAGGCTTCAGAACTGCCAGATTGAATGTGCCGATGCGCTATATATCATTGCCAGCCGTGATACCGAAAATAGTTTCTTCTATTGCGACCCACCTTACTACAATTCAAATTGTGGACACTATGACGGGTATTCTGAACAGGATTTTGAGGCGCTGTTGTTTCTGCTTTCCAGGATTAAGGGCAAGTTTCTGCTCTCTTCCTATCCTTCACCATTGCTTGAGAAATATACCAAGGAAAATGGATGGGTAAACTGGTCCATCGAGCAGCAGGTTTCGGTTAATGCCAAATCCGGCAAACTGAAGAACAAGACCGAAATGCTGACTGCGAACTATGCCTTCGAACTTGAGAAATAGGTGCCAAAACAATTGCAAAGGAGGCATGTATGGCTGATTACTGTTACAATAAATTAGATTTTTTGGGTGAGAACAGCGTTTTGGCAATCGACCATTTTTCCGAACTGGGATATGATTGTCCGCCCTTCCTAAATATATTGATCGACAACGATGCGGTCTATTTTGAATCGCGGTGGATACCGCCACTTCGGGATTTGCAGGAAATTGCAGAATCATTTGATGTTGATTTCAAGCTAGTGTATCAATTGCCCAATGAAAGGATAAAAGAAAAGTACGATTATGTCTGCATGAAAAATCAAAAACTTGACCTTGCCGCAGAGGTTCTAAAAACCATGATCTCTGAAGCAACATCGGTTGAGGTACTCGAAGGCATTGCCGAAGTGATTCACGAACAGGCTGACAGATCCTGTGTAAATAGCCGTGAACGGCTAGTTCTTGCCCATCTGGCTGAAAGAAAATTCAATGAAATCAACTCCAATACCCACGAACAAAATCAAAACATTCCTTCGTCTGCTAGAAAGATTGGGAGATGAAATGTTTATTTTATAGAAATGGGTAACGATTACGCCTTTTAGCATTAGACTTTCGTCTCAAGTACAGAATAGCGATACCACAAAGTAGTAACATAATGATACCGTTTTGGCTGGAGTTTTTCATGGCGATGCCTGAAAGCATAGCTCCGGCTGCCAACATGGTAAAGACAAGCAAAAAGATAAAGTTTTTCATAATACTGATTTACAGCATATTGATATCCAATTTTGTTCCATTTATCACTTCCAAAAAATAAGATTTGATTTTTTTGCTAAATCATTTTGTTATATGATTTAAAGGTCTACATTTGACCTTGAGAGCGTTAATTTAGATACAGGCAGATTTGGATTCGTCCGGTCTGTCTGTTCTATTTTACACCCCAATAGCTCACATTCTATTCTCCAACCTGAAAAGGTTTCAAAGTCCTAATTCTTCATAACGCAGACTCCGTCAATTTCAACCATCAACATGTCTATCCGCATATGGAAAAAGCAAACGCTGATGAGCTTTCGAATGACAAAGCAACTCATCAGAATTCCTACACCGTTACACTGGGAAAGCAACCAAGTTCGAAAAAACCGGAAAAGGTTTACAAAGTAAACGTGATCTATATTCTATCATCAGAGGAAACTGCAAAAATCAAGCGTTCGATTTTCGAGGGCATTATTAAAAAAACCTTTATGAAATAGGAATTTCAAGAGCCCAGTGAATTTATTCTTTAACCACTTTAATAGGAAAACGGGAACAATCAAGTTGACTGTTCCGGTTTTCTTCAAGTTAGCTCTACATGAAAAATATGTTGGTGTGATACTTTTATTATTTTAACAGTTGTTTTACCGCAGCTGCTGTTGAAAGCAGTACCAATGGCACTAGCACGGCGGGAAGCAAAACAAAAGGGAAAAAGCCTAGCGCAATATTCGGTTGCTCAAATCCGAATTGCTCAAACCTCACGGGCAAGGAAAGTATGGCTGCAGAAACTACATTCAGAAGTAAGCCCAAGCAAATCAGGTTCCAGGCGATCATGACAGCATTGCTCAATTTCTTTTTAACCAAACCAAAATAATAGATAAACGGTGCAGAGATCCCGGACAGGATATCGAAATTCCTGCCGTGAAAAGTCATTGCCTCCGGAACCGCTTTGCTAAGAAACAGCCAGAATAGGACAATCTCTACAGGGATTCTGATGACGTGAAAAATGGTAAGCGTGGGCAGATCCAGACTATCAAGAAAAGCCCTTCCGCTTTTCGTAAGCAGTCTTGAAACCAGGAACAACAATGGTGGCACAATCAAGAGCGGAAACCGCATGGTCAATGTACTCGGATTGCTGTAGAATCCTGACAAAGCTAATGCAGACTGGATCACTATCCATCCTGTTAGGCCAAGCAAAAAGGGTTTAGAATAATTAGTCGCTTTATAAAATAACCAGATGGCACATATGGCTGTTGCACCAAAAGTTAAATAAACGTAAGTTGGTAAATTTTCCATTGTTTCGTTGTTTAATACAACACAAAGAACGCTAGGATTTTACCGGTTCCTCTTGCCATTTGATAGGAAACGAATTGCCAAATGGCAAGTAATGAAAATGCTATTTTTTGACGAACTCTTTCCTGATACGGCTGAGAGAGGTATCCGTAATGCCCAGGTATGAAGCAATATGCTTCAGCTGCGCGTGTCTGAACACTTCATTGTTGGTGGCTACCAAATTTGCATAACGCTCTTCTGCGCTTTTATTGATCATTGATAGTGTGCGCTGTTTGTAGGCCACGAATTCTTTCACGAGCATTGCCCTTGCAAATTCCCGGAACTCGGGTACTGAATGAAACAGCATGTTCAGTTTTTCGAAAGTGGTTGCATAAACCTGGCAATCGGTGATGGCCTGTAGATATTCTGTGGAAGGCTCGTGCAGGAAAAAGAAGAGGCTTCAAATGCTACTCTTCCTGCTGGATAAAAAAATGTGGTGATTTCGTTGCCATTGGAATCAAAGGTAAAGGCTCTTACAAAACCTCGTGCCAGATAATAATAGCCGCTTACCTTTCCCTGTTTTAAAAGGAATTCATTTTTAGAAAATTCGATTTCCTCGAAATGACCTGCAATCGTATCAAGCCCTGTTTGTGTTACACTTATGTTCGGAATGTTTTCCTTGATAAAATTGATCAGCTGTTCTTTTTTCATCAACACAATATAGCTTAAAAATCGGTATTTGTGATTCCAGTTCTTGCATCGATTAACAATGAAGTGCATTTGAGTTCTAATATCGCTGAATAGTTTCTCTACCACCACTGCAACTTCGCTTGAAGTTGCTAACTCAGTTTTTAGACGACCTTTCTTTTAGAAACAGCAGTTCAAGCCGTTTAATATTTTCCTTGTTAGGACTAGATTCTCCATTTTCCCATGAACAAACGGTTGAACCATTCACTCCCAAAATTTTCCCAAGGCGCTTGAGGCTTAGTCCGCTTTTCCACCGACATGCTTTAAGTCGACCCTTAAATGTCTTTTCGTCAAATTTAAGAGGACTATAACCTAAAAATAGTTGTATGGCTGGAAAATAGTTGATTTAAGGCTCACTTATAATAGTTTCCCAACAGGTAATACAGTCTTCCAAAACACCTAAAATATTCGCTAAATCGGGTTGTAAAAGCCTTAATTCCATTCTTCTCTTCCTCAAATGTTCACCTATGCTCTTCGGCTTTTTAGGATAGGTTGGAGGCATCGGTTTAGTGTATTTTCGCCTAAATTCCACTAAAGGCAACGCAACCATGTTGTATCGTTATTGCCTTAATCTCGGAACCAAAGGCTTTTATTATTAAAATAAAGATATCAGGCCATTTATCAAAATTTATATTTTTTGCCCTAACTGTTTTGCATTGACCTGTTATCTTGGATGCCTGCATTTACAAACTGCAAGACTTAACCTGCTACCTTCGGCATATTTAATCGCTATTGCCAAACACTTACAGCAGAGGTATCGACTTTGATAAGATTTGCTACATCTTAGTACGGTGTATCCTGCTTTTTAATTTGTAGCGAAAGAATCGCTTGAATGTAGGTCTCACGGGATAACTTCTGTTTTTGGTCATATTGTTGAATATCAAAGCGACAGCTAACAAGATGATGCATCCCGTTAGCACAGGAGAAATTACATACCAATACCCTAGATCGGCAATTTTACCTGGAGAGCTCACAGCTATCAAAGCTGTTGCCCCACCAGGGGGGTGTAAAGTTTTTGTGCACTGCATTATGATAATAGATATTGATACCGCCAGTGGGGCTGCAAGCCATAAAATTCCTGGAACAAGCTGGTTAATCGTGACCCCCACCAAAGCTGACAGCACATGTCCGCCGATCAAATTTCTTGGCTGTGCCAGAGGACTTTGGATTGCACCGTATATCAGGACACTCGAGGCTCCAAACGAACCTATTAAAAATAGGTTTTCCTCTTTTAAAACTTGATACGACTGGAATAATGCGATAAGGCCAATTCCAAAAAATGCGCCAAGAAATGACCAGAAATGTTCTTTCTGGTCAACCAAGGTCTCTCTATATATGACATATCTTGAAACCCTGAAAGTTCTTTTCACCAATTTTTTCAAACGCCCCTTTTTCTTTCTATGATACATCACATTTTTAGTTATCAGTTTGTATTATTTTCAGCACATGGGGCCCACCCGCTTTTTAAACCGAAAGGGACTCTTGCATAGCGGGGTTTATCCCAGTCCAAGTCAGTTTGTGATTACTATTTTCCAAACAGTGCATTTTTTAGACTATTCGCTGCGTCTGCAACAGATTGTTGTATTGCCGGAATTTGTGCTAGCAGATTAAGCATTCCGTAATCGTGTATGAAGCCTTTGTACTCTGTGACTGTGGTCGGTACACCAGCTTCATCAAGCTTTCTTCCATAGGCCACGCCCTCGTCATGTAGATTTAAGATAATTCAGACGTTGAAAACTGAGATAAAGGATACCTTATTGCTGGTTCCTGAAGATTCATTCGAGTTAGTTGGCAAAAGATTCCATCCATTTTACAGTTCTAGGTCAGTTTACTATTTGAATTTTCTTTCTTCTTCCTGAATGGGTAGATCATTGATGCTGGCATAACGTTTTTTCATCAGTCCATTCTCATCAAATTCCCAATTTTCATTTCCATATGCCCTGAACCAGTTCCCATCCTTGTCCATGTACTCATATTCGAATCTTACCGCAATGCGGCTATCAGTGTGCGCCCAGTATTCTTTTTTGAGCTTATAGTTTAGCTCCTTTTTCCATTTGTCTGCGAGAAATTTTTCAATTTCTTCTCTGCCATTTACGAACTTGTCTCTATTTCTCCATTCGCTGTCTATGGTATAGGCCTTTGCAATTTTTTGGGGATCCTGACTATTCCACGCATCTTCTGCCATTTTAACTTTTTGTAATGCCGTTTGCAGTGTAAAGGGTGGAAGTGGATACTTTTTTCCACCTGCGAGTTCTGCTCGCTTGGTTTGCCATCTACAACGGTCGAAAATTTATTGCTGGCATTTAACGCTTCTGATTTTGACCTTTCACCTGATACTTTGGATACTGAACCATTTTGGGCAGAAGCGACCCCGTCAATTAGCATTCCAGCTGCTAACAATGTTTGTTTTAGCATTTTCATAACTCTGTTTATTTGATAATAAAATTGATTTCACATCACAAACGTATAACATAAAAACCAAATAGACAAACTTGTCTGTCTATTTTTTTAAAATATTTTTTAATGCCCTGATAATCAAGTTAATGATTTTAGTTCTCAATCATTATCAATGTTTATTGTGAAGGAAACTTAGAAAATGGATTTTTTTAAATTGGTGCCGCATAGCAAATGGCTAGGCCATTCTAAATCAGTAATATCATTATGCCACATTAATAGGGGGTATTTCCTGTTAAATTGCGTTTGGCTCCGAACGAAGAAAAGTTTGGAGGCATCGCATATGTGCAGACATTAAGTGGCAGGGGTTACGAATAGTGGATCGTCACTGTAAAAGTGGTGTTGTAGGAATCAAAGCTGATTATCTAAGTTGAAGCTACCTTATTCTGCAGTTCCACCTTGAACACGAAAAAGTTCTGGCGAGCCATTCATCATTATCACCATTTTAACTCTTTGACAATGCTTTTAGACTTCTCTACGAGTTGATTTGATTTGAACAATTTGCTTTCAACTATTGAGCTTTCAAAAAGCATGTAGATATGGTCAGATATGCTTGGATCATTCGTGAGGCGTGAGAAAAAATCTCGAAGATCTTTCTTATGTTCCTGGATTACCTTTAAAATTTTGGTATTGTCGCTGGGTATTTCCGCTAAAATATTTATAAAGGCGCAACCCCTAAAATCCTCCTTTGAATTCATATGGATCAAAAAGTCAAAAGAAGATATAACTTTTGATTTTGAATCAGATTTAGCATCGGTAAACTTATGAAGCTCACTGAACCAATGTTTATGCCTTGCCTCTAAGAATGCAACACATAAATCCTCCTTTGATTTAAAATGCTGATAAAAGCTTGCTTTTGCAACATTTGCTTCCGATATAATCTGATTAATCCCAGTTGAGTTATAGCCTTGCTTTGCAAATAAGTCAAGCGATTTGGCTAAAATTCTTTCCCTCGGTGATACCATTTTTAGTATTATTTAAATAACAAAGATATGATAAAATATAAAATTAGACAAACCAGTCTGTTTATTTTTAACGTCAGCTTGAATATATGGTGGTAAATTTTGGCATAGGCTACCTATTAAATATCTGCAAAAAATTTCAACACCCCTCCGTTTAAGAGAAAGCCAGTCGCGCTGATTTTTCGATCAGATTTTCTGCATAAGCTATTCCTGATTACGTTTTAAATTGAAGCTGCTCGAAAGCTTTACTTTAAAATCCGGGACTGGAGATAGTACTTTTGTGGCTCTGTTACCTTTTTGAATGCTTTTAAAAGCCATATTGGGGATTTCGCTAAAAGTGTGCACTGACTCTCATTCCAAACTTTACACCCCGTTTTTACCACCTGGTCATGATGGCATCTTAAAGACTGACCCAAATATATCCAATCCGGGCTAATCTGACCTGGTCATTTTTAAACATCATTCGGAATTTTTGCCGCATTGATTCTTACCAACATTCCTTAAAAGACAACATTCAGCACTAAAAAGGACGTTTTAGGCTCCGACTAACGGAAAATTAGAGGCGATAAATAACATTCCAACAAAAGATTTATAAGCTTCGATTTTAAGGCCTTTAACACATCGACAATTTAGTTTCTCTATAGAAAACAACCAATGAGTCCAGCCAGGCTTACAGAAGGCTTAAAACCGCTTAAAATGAGCCGAGTGACCACTTTGGAGCAAAATAGAGTGAACAATGTAGGGTTGTTCCCCACTTTTGGTGGTTTTTAGTTGCTGAATACTTGAATGAATCTATTAAAAAGTATTTGCTATGATGCTCTCGACACAGTTATTCTGTCATACATAAATTAGATAAAACATTCCTTTTTATCCAGAGAAGAAAATTACTTATTAAATAACTATTAGCCTCAATTTGTGGATTTGAATGCTATTAAAAGACATCTGTCGTACTATTAAACAAATACTGACCACCAAAAGTGTGGAAGAACCAGTTTCATTGAAATATGCAAACAGAGCGTGAACCGTGTTTTAGCTTATGTTATCCCAGAAGATTAAACCGCACCGGATTGACCACCATAATTGGGGAAGAACCATTTTCGGTGAACTACCAATTTTAGTCATTTTAATTCTGAGATGATTTCTTCCACTTTTCGCTCATAGGTTTTATCGAGGAATTCATTATTGTACCAAAACTCCAGTTTTTCAATGATATGGGGAAGATAGATAAATGAACGGTTTTCGATATTATCCTTTAAAATCTCATTTGCCTTAACTTCATCGCCCAGGTGCCTCGCTATAATCACTTCGTTGGCTCGGTTGAAGTGCTCGTAAAGGCAGATTTTCCACTGGTCATAACCTTGCTGGGACATTTTATCCTTTATTGTGTCGAAAAGAAAGACCTTCGCTTGGATAGTATTTTGGTCTACCTTGTCCACCGCGGGATTAACGAATGAGTGGCCGAACTCATGAATGCAAATTGTTCGGAGCGACAAAGCATTGCTATAACCTAACTTGAGCTTTGCCACATCGTTTATTTCCCCGGGTTGGTTAAAGCTTGCAAAGATATTTCCGATTGTATTTCTATCTCCAACTGCAAAACCAGAGCTGAAGGGGAGCGTTAAACTAGGGTAGAGGACATACTGAGATACACTTTTGCCAAAGTAGTTTTCCATTTCTGATATGAAATTTTCTTTAGGCAGGTTTAAGGAAACCTCTTCAGTCATCTTTTTATAGTATGGAGCATATCTGGTCAGAAAATTCTGGAATTGAACTTCTTTAAAAAAATCGTTGAAGGCCGTTACAAACCTTTCTGCGTCTTCTTTTGATTTAAAATGCGTGATATCGGTAGCACCAGTCAACTTTGCATTTGGAAAATCATCCAGGCTCAGCACAAAATTGGAATAATGCAAATAAAAGTCCCTGTTCAGATACGGCTTGATTACATCGAGGTTTTTGGAGTTTAAAAAGGGTTTGAACTCTGAGGCTATTTTTGAAGTCAACGCGTATAAATCCTTAAAAATGGGTGCTTTGCCTGAAAAGTCTGTAAAGTCTTCGTAATTAGCCAGGAGATAGCTCAGTGCTAATAGTTCGATGTTCGTTCTGTAAATGATCCGGATCCCTTTTTTCTGATAAACTGGGTAATTCAGGTTGAATGAACCTGTTGCATTTTTGCCCGCTATATTAATGACTGCCTTTTTATCAAGGTTTATCCGGTAATGGTTTACTTGATGCTGGTCAGCTAACTTTTGATTGTTCAGCAATAAATCCAGTGTTCCCTTATCGGTATTGATCTTGGAACTCAAATAAACAACAGCATCCTTTTGGGCGCTGAATTTTAATTTTTCGGTTGCGTTGAAGCTATCGTAAGTTGCTTTCCATTCTTGATTGGTCTGCGTGCTTTTTAAGTTTTTTGTGATGGAACACGCATTTAGCAGTATAGTAAGGATGGATAGGAAAATTAGTTTTTTATTCATTTTTATCTTTTAATTTTCAAACTTAGGATTCAATTGAACTTTTTTCGGGGTAATAAATTCTTGTTCTGATTTGGTTGTTTACTTCATTTTATTTCCCGGGCTTTCTGCATCGTTTCTTCAATATTTTGGGTTAAAATTTTCGGCAGAAAATCTTCTCTTGGTGTTCCGTTAATGTGGTAAAGTCTTTCTGTTGGAAACTGAAACCCAATTTTAGTTTCCGACATCCGAAAGTTGGAAATTGCCCCAAGCAAGCCTGCCATTTTGGTTCCAATAGTTTTTGCTTTTCCCATGGCATCAAAACCAATCGCCATTCCCTCGCCCATACTTCCTGTCCAATGGCCCACCAGGACATAAACTTTACCGGTGTAAATTTTCTTGCGTGGTGTTACATATTCTTGCCAGTGTCTTTTGGTCTGGTATTCTTTTTCATCAAATTCATGGACCTGAAAGGGTAGGAGTTTATTTGTAAATCTTCCCATTATGGCTCTGGCAACGGTCGAGTTTCCACCGCTTGGTGTTTCCGTTAAATCGATAACCAGGTTTTTACAATGAAATAGACTATCGACTACCTGATCGAATGCTGCAATAAGATTGTTGTTTCCCAGAGAATTGTTGATTTTGATGTAAGCGGAGCTGTTATTGAGTATTTTATTGTACAAAAGTTCATTTCTATTCCCATAGCTAACAGGATGGAAAGTTATTGGCTTTCCATTTTCTATAGCAACAATTTCCCTGTTTGTATCGTGCGTTCCTGCAAAAAGCACATCAATGGCATATTGATACATTTTTTGATTGTACTGGTTGGTGAATTTCGGCAGGAATTTTTTTAGCTGTTCATCAATAGGTTTCCCGTTAAACAGGGTAACTTCCATCCCTATTTTTAAACCCGCCAAATCTGCCCCAAATCCTTTCCTGAGATCCTTAATTATGTACCTGCTTCCCGATCTTTCGATATATAAATCTAAACCCGATGGAATTAACCTGTTGGATGTTTTCAGGTTTGTGCCCAGTGAAGAATGGCCATTGTACAGTTCATTCAACATATTTTCGAGCAACTGAATAAATTCATGGTCACTTGAAATTTTTTCGGCCTGTGGTTCGTAGATTTCTTGAACTTTCTTCCAGTCAATGTTTTGCTCTTCAAAGTATGCATAGTTATCATTGATGTCTGACCAAAATTCATTGAAGTCTTTCTGGTATTTTGTTTGTGCGAAAGCTGAGCAACCGTTAATTAGAATGAGTAGCGTTAGAGCGAATTTTGTCAAAAAATTATTGTTCATGGACCTGATTCGTTATTTAAAATAGTCAAAAGGATACTTGGAATATAGGGCTGGATGAATCCCGTTCACGGCATGCTCAAACGCTTTGATTTCGGTTCCGGATCGCTCTTTGGAATCCAGAATCCCTTCCAGTTCAGCATATAAAAAGGCCATGCTTAAAAAATCGATAAAGCTGATGTTAAAGTTTGTGAATTGCTCCAACTTTTCATATTCGCCCTGTTGATGATCAAAAAAAGTAAGAACCCTGTTGCTCGATCCAAAAACCAACTGTCTCCTTGGCCGGTGCTACCAATCAACCATAGCAAATTCCCGATCGTGGGATAGGCTTCCTGTACAATTTTATTTTCTTGCAAAGCTTCTTCATAACCGAATAGCACAATATCTGGTGTAATTTCACAGCCAAGGTGGTTTGTAACGAAATTCAGGTAGGTAGAACTTGCCAGCGGAAGCTCGGATAACTTTTTAATCGGTGAAGCGCGTTTAGCCAAACGGTTCAATAGGTGATTCTCGGATTTTATAACATTAAACATTTTTACTGAGGTTAAAAATATAAATCAAACAAATGGCGTACCCGCACCTCATTATTCATAGTAGTTTTTTACCCCGATCCCAATTGTCCAGAAGTTTTTTGCTTTCTGCAGATCTTCATTCAGCCAATCTTTGTTTTCCTCATACTCATGGTCAGCTTTCATTTCTGCGACGCTTTCCTCAACGCCCTTTTCTGTTAATTGCCGCCAGATTCCCACAGAAATATTAAAAAACGCGTAACAATATTCAGCTTCACTGTCATCTATTTTTCCTTTATTTTTTTCTGTAAGGATTTCAATAAGTTTATCCGCTCCAATTTCAAACGGGTTAATTCCATAAATTGAAAGCGCCGTTTTTTCCGGAAACGGTCCGTAAGTAAATTCTATGAATTCTATATTTCCTTTGTTGTCAAGGTCGATACGGAGTTCGTACTGGTCATAAAAAAGTTGTTGAAAGTTTGAATTGTCAGAAGGAGTACCCAGTAATTTTTCAATGTCCTGTTTAGCCTGTCCTATGTAAAGTTTTCCTATGTTTTCAATCTCTATTCCTTCTAATGGTAAAATTTCAATTTCGATCATTTTGATAAAAAATTTTTAGGAACGTTTATAACTATTATACACGATTGCCAAACCAAGACTCAAATATATCACATGTTTGTGATATTTATGCATTTCTTTAACTTTGCGTTGTTGATTTTATGCTGACCCGATTAATATTGATGTGGTCATAGGCGATAGTCTTTTAGGTTAATAAAAGTAATAAACTCATAAACAGAAAGCATCTACTGATACTCGTTATGTTTTTAATCGGAAAAGCTGGGAGATATCAATAAAAACTCAATCCGTAAAAAATGAAAATTCTTTATGTCGTTCTAATTATTGTGCTGGTTGTATTTGTATACTATCTGATTTCAAAACAACGTAATGCAAAAGATGAAGATCAATTAGCGGGTAAATTTTTGCACTACCATTCTGTTGATAGTTCTAGAACCATTCAAAGCGGAAACGTTCAAATGAACTTGGTGCTGGAAAGCAAAAGGAATCTTGAATTTTTTTTAACATCAGATAACAATGTTATTGTCTCCGCCTTTTTAGGTGAAAGGGAAAATACTTTCACTAAAATCAATGCCGAAGGAAATATTGCCGATACGCTAAAGTTAATTTCCAGACCGGAGGATATTGTGTTTTTAAAGGGTTTTATCGTTGACAAGCGGGCACGTCAATATTACAGATGGAGTTTTAACGGTGTAAAGATTCCGATCGGCATTATTGCACAAAATTCCTGTTTCGACTGGGATACTCAGAGGCAAAGTAAACAGCTGGCAGATATAGCTAAGCAATCAAAAGCTGTACATGTAGATTATAACTTTGATAGTCCTGTTCCCCAAAAAAAGTTGGAGAGGGGCTACAAACTACACAGGCAGTTTCCAGCTACGCCGTAGTCACATACACTATCAGTGATGAATGCTTTCAGCTATACACTACCGCAGACGTGCGTAAATATTTTTCAACATCTTATTTGCAGGAAATGTCATGGAACAACCTTTTCAAAAGAATAAATAAGAGAAAAGTCGGGAACGAAGAAATCATCAGTACCCCGAATGTCAGGTATAAATATTTTCAAAAGCTGAAATTGGAAAAGGTTCGATTTTCTGGTGGGGGAGGGAATGCACCGGGTTTCACCAAGATGCTATATCCCGGATACCTGTTTACCGATGTTGTTTTTAAAAATGATACCCTGAAATTGAAGGAGTTCATGTATCTCGATGAAGAATCGCATACTTCATCGGTAGAAATTAATGGTAAAAACATTGGTGCGCTTTCTAAGAACAAGGCACAGCCTGTTGAGCAGATCAATGGGTACATGTATTACACAAACGATGATGTAAAGTATGCACTCTTTAGCAATAATGATCAAAAGCTGTATTTGATGAAATAGTTTGCGGAGAGTCTACTATTCTCAAAATGTTGTACTTCTCTTGTCATTTAATAAAGTTATTAAACAGCCGATTAAAACAACGGATTGTTGAACAAACCAATATATTTGATGTTGAGTTGACGACCAATAGAAGTAAGAAAATAATTAGTCATAATCACCCAAGTGATAGTCTACGACCTGGCGATGCTGATAGCAAGTTACCGCAGAAGCTTAAATGAGGCGGAAAGCTTTTAAATATCCAAGTGTACGATCCATCATAGTCACCAATTTTGGTTACTTTCGTTTTACTGATGAATGCTTGGTGTAAAATATAACTGCCCTAGCTATGAAATCAACTTGGGCAATCATAATTAGATTATATCTGGGTATTCAATTCTTTCTCTTTTCCCATCTTTAGTATAGGTATCTAAAATACTAGTATTAGTATGACCTGTTAACTTAATAACTTTCTCTTTTGACCAACCATGCTTATCGATAAGATTATTAATACTAGTATGTTTAAAAGAATAGATGGTATATCCCTTTTCAAGACCTAACCTCTTTTGAATGGTCTTAAACTTATCCTGAAAGTGAACAAATGAGGTTTTGACTGGAGCAAAGATTGATTTCTCTGTTCTAGCCTTAGATTCTTTTATAGAATGACCTAAGAAATAATCTGTTTGGTCATACTTTCCATCCATCAAACACTTTAATTCAGCAATAAGGTCACTTGTTAAATAAGTGACCTGCGCTCTATCTGTCTTAATCTTCTCCCTACTAAACGTGACACTTCCTGTCTTAAAATCAAAATTCTTCAATTGTAAACGAAGTAATTCATCTGGTCGTCTTAAAGTGATAATGAGCAATCTAAGCAACAAATGAAAATGGGGGTCAAGTCGTTTGGCCTCATCTAAGACCTTTTGCTGAAGCTCAGGAGAATACGCTTTATTTGTTTGGGTATCTTCATTATTGATGTTCTTTAAAGTTCTAATCGGGCTTTTATTGATTATCTCTAAATGATCTACACAATACCTAAAGAAGCCTTTAAGATACCTTAAATAATGATCACGCTGTGCTTTAGATGATTTACTTTGAATCTTTGCTAATAGCGCTTCAACAACTGAACGATTAACTTCATTCAAAGCGGCATCTTGGGATCCCAACTCCGCAAGAACATCTTTAATGCGGTTGTTATATGATTTGTAAATGGCTTTTGTACTTTCCCTTCTTACCTTATTAGGGGAGTAATCTATATAATCAGCAAGCAAGGAAATAAAAGATTGGTGTGACTTATCCAGCGATTCAAATTCCTTGGTAAAGGGATTAAAGTACATTGAATTCAAACGACTGATTTCGTTTTTGAGAAGTTCAGCTGCATACAAAAGTCGATCTGATTTGTTGATCGCTTTAATTATTCCTTTATCTTTTTTTAAAAAATCAGGCCCGTTTAGACCGTAGTCTTTTTTCTTGTCTTGGTTTCGCCCTCCAATTTGTAGTAAAAACGAATGCTCCATCGGAGCTTGTCCTTTAATAATTTTGGCTCACTACAATGTGGATTTATTATGCTTCTTTGTTCCATAATTGCTATAAACAAAGATAATAATTTGGGACTAAATTTGGGACTTTTCAGCTATAAATCGCGAGATTTATGTTGATTTAAATGCGTTTAAAGCGCTGTAGGAGCAGTCAATTAAAACAAGTAATTTATGGGGTTTGTATTTTGCTCCGTTAAACGGATTGCAAAGTTAGTAAATTTTTTCTGAATAATTTCAAGCAATAAATTCGAGGTAAATTGTTCAGTTTCAAAGTGTCCGATGTCGGCAATGATCAATTTTTCCTCTGCATCGAAAAACTCGTGATATTTAAAATCTGCGGTAATAAAAGCATCCGCTCCGGCAGCAATGGCCTCTTTTAGAAGAAAACTTCCTGAACCACCACAAACGGCCACTTTTTTAATTCTTTTACCAGTTACTTCTGTATGCCGAATCACTTTTGCCTGCATCCTGTCTTTTACCAGGTGCAGGAAGTCGTAGCCGTCCATATCATATTCCAGCCAGCCCACCATGCCCGAACCAACCAACTGGTGTTTATTTTCGAGTTTATAGATATCGTAAGCTACTTCTTCATAAGGATGGTTTTCGAACAAAGCAACCAAAATTTTGCGCTCGGCCTGGGTAGGGTACACCATTTCAATCCTTACTTCGTTTTCGCGGTGGCGGATACCTTTTTCACCCACAAAGGGGTCTGAATCTTCATTTCCCTTAAATGTGCCAAAACCATCGGCATTGAAACTACATTCGCTATAATTACCAATGTTCCCCGCTCCGGCATAAAACAATGCTGACCGCAATTGTTCGGCTTGCGCCTGTGGACAATAAGTAACCAGTTTTTTTAACAATCCGGCCTTTGGCGAAAGTACCTTGGTGCCTGTTAAGCCCAAACGTTCACAGATCCTCGCATTTACGCCCGTGTGGATGCTGTCTAAATTGGTATGAATGGCATAAAGTGCAATGTTGTTTTTAATGGCTTTTAACACTACACGTTCCACATAATTTTTGCCGTTCAGCTTTTTTAGTCCTTTAAAAACAATAGGATGATGGGTAATGATGAGGTTACAGCCCGTAGAAATGGCTTCATCTACAATTTTCTCCACGCAATCTAAAGCCACCAGAGCAGCCCGGATTTCCATATTCGGATCGCCCACAATCAAGCCAGAGTTATCATAATCTTCCTGATAATTAAGCGGCGCGATGCTTTCTAAATAATTGGTAATTTCAGCTAATTTCATTCGATAAATATAAATAAAGCCTGCAGGTTTCGAAAATTTGCAAAGCTAAAAGAGACAGCAATAAGCTAAAGCGTTTTCCTTAGATGTTCTCAGGTGGCTTAGGTGGTGAATGTTTTTTGGAAATGAGGGTTTCGGTTTTTATAGCGACTTCAGCCCCGCTATACGCTTCAAAGCCCTGGCCCGTTCCTCACCTTCGGGCTTTTTCGCTGCTATCGGGTTTATTTAACAGCGTGTGGCTCTTAGGTTCGCTTAGTAACTTAAAAACCTCGCAGGTTTTTGAAACCTGCGAGGTTTAAATATCAAATGATGATTATCCTAAAATTTTCCTGCCTGCTGAAATCCACCGCCCATTCTTACCATCTGTAAACTTTCGAAAACCATTTTCTGGTTGTGCTCAAAAGCTAGTGTTTTGTGGTTTACCACATCGATAATTGATCCGATGAAGCACAAACCTGCGGTTAAAAGGTACAAAATACCCATGCCGATCTGGCCGATAATAAACCTTTGTAATCCTGGAACAGCAAATAGCCCGATTAAACAGAAAATCAACATATCTGATGGATTTTTTCTTTTGCTGCTGTAAACCATCAGAAAATTACGCAACTGCTCTTCAGTTAAACCGGTTGTTGCTTGTTGTAAATATGAGTATTCCTCTGGTGTTATACCTGGTAACGACATTAGAGGTGATTGAAATATATCCATGGTTTCTATGTATTTGTTGGTAAAATTTTAAACTTCTTTTTATTTTTTATCAATGTGTAAATTCTATAAACGATGATCAAAAGTGCCGGAAACCCAAACCAATGTTCGGAAAAGCTTTCGGTAAACTCGCCATGTAAAATATGACTGATCGACCTGCCTATACCACATCCCGGACACCAATCCTTAAAACCCAAATTGGCTAAAGGACAAAGTGTAAAATGATGCTCGTGGCCATTCGCTGTTGCCAGTAATATTAAAGCTGTTAACCAGAAAAAAAGTTCTAGTGGAAAGCTTTTAATGTACTTCATTGTTTCACTTTTTATACAATTTAGAGGCTATAGAACTACCTTTGTTACACCGATTTGCCCTTAATCGACGAAAGGGGGATATATTTCGACCAAACGAACGATACCATCTAAGAATAAGTTTTCGTTTTTTCCCAAATCTGATTTCCATATCACAACCCAGCCAAAAATAGTTAAAAAAACCTTTACACAAATTGCGGGTTAATATTAAAAGATAAGCTTATTTTTGTGCCTTGAACATTCGAGATTTAATAAACCGATACAAAACCGACGATAGGGTAACCCAATTTACCAAAGCGTTGAATGCGACCAGAAACCCAAAGATACAATTAAAGGGATTGGTGGGCTCAGCCGATGCTATTGTTGCCCTTTCTTCTTATTTTTTATTACACAAGCCCATCATGTTCGTTTTGCCGGACAGGGAAGAAGCTGCCTATTTCCAGTCGGACCTGGAAAGCGTACTGGATAAACAGGTTTTACTGTTCCCTTCTTCTTACCGGAAATCTTTCGATTTTACGCAGGTAGATACAGCCAATGTATTGGCCCGTGCAGAGGTATTGAATGAACTGAACCACGATTCGGAATACGGAAAAATTGTAGTTTCTTATCCCGAAGCCATTGCCGAAAAGGTGATTGATCGTTCCGCTTTAGAAAAAAACACGTTGGAAATCAGCCTTGGAGCAAAATTGGGTATCGATTTTATCAATGAATTTTTAATTGATTACGATTTCGACCGAAGGGATTTTGTTTATGAGCCGGGGCAGTTTTCTATCCGTGGGGGTATTGTAGATATCTTTTCTTTCTCCTCTGATCTTCCCTACCGTATCGAATTTTTTGGCGATGAGGTAGAAAGCATCAGAAGTTTCGAGATCGAAAGCCAGCTTTCGGTGGCCGATGTTAAATCGTTGACAATTGTGCCCAATGTACAGGCCAAGTTTTTAACGGAAAGTAATATTAGCATCCTCGATTATATTGATCAGGATACCCAGCTCTGGTTTAAAGATGTAGAGTTTACTTTAGACATTGTTAAAGCAGGATATAAAAAAGCTGTTGAACTCTGGAAAGCTTTGCCAGTGGCAGATAAAACCCAAAACCCAGAGTGGATTGATCCTAAATTTGCTTTCAGCGATGAAAAATTATTGGGCGATCACCTTCAGGATTTCCCCTTGGTAGAATTCGGCAAACAGTTTTTTTATAAAACAGATAATCGTTTCGAGTTCGAGACCAAACCCCAGCCATCCTTCAATAAAGATTTTAACCTGCTGATCCATAACCTAAAGGAGAATGAAAAAGCAGGAATTGTCAATTTTATTTTTACCGATTCGCCAAAGCAGATCGAACGTTTATATGCCATTTTAGAGGATATTGATAAAACGGCCAAATTTACACCGATCAACAGCATGTTGCGAGAGGGTTTTGTTGATCCGCATATACAAACGGCATTTTACACCGATCACCAGATCTTTGATCGTTACTATAAATACAAGCTTAAAAAAGGTTATCAGAAAAGTCAGGCCATTACCCTGAAAGATTTAAGAGAACTGAAATCCGGCGATTACGTTACGCACATCGATCACGGGATCGGCAAATACGCCGGGCTTGAAAAAGTAGAGGTAAATGGCAAAACGCAAGAGATGATCCGTTTAATTTATGCGGATAACGACCTGCTTTATGTAAACATCAACTCATTAAACCGCATCGCCAAATATAGTGGCAAAGAAAGTGGTGTACCCAAGATGAATAAACTGGGTACGGATGCCTGGGATAAGCTAAAAAAACTACTAAAAAAAGTTAAAGATATCGCCCGGGACTTAATCAAGCTTTATGCCTTGCGCAAAACCCAGGCCGGAACAGCATTTTCTCCAGATAGCTATTTACAAACTGAACTGGAGGCTTCTTTTATTTATGAAGATACCCCCGATCAATTAAAAGCGACTCAGGATGTGAAAAAGGATATGGAATCGCCACATCCAATGGACCGTTTGGTGTGCGGTGATGTAGGCTTTGGAAAAACAGAGATTGCCGTACGTGCGGCATTTAAAGCGGTAGCAGAGGGCAAACAGGCCGCGATATTGGTACCAACTACTATTTTAGCCTTACAGCATTTCAAAACCTTCTCTTCACGTTTAAAAGATTTTCCGGTTACGGTTGATTACATTAACCGTTTTAAAACCAGTAAACAGATTAAAGATACTTTGGCCGAAGCTGCTGCAGGTAAAGTTGACATTTTAATCGGTACACACCGTTTATTGAGCAAGGATGTGAAGTTTAAAGATCTCGGCATCATGATTATTGATGAAGAGCAGAAATTTGGCGTTACCGCAAAAGAACGGTTAAAAGCAGTACGTGTAAACGTCGATACCTTAACGCTCACCGCAACGCCAATTCCAAGAACATTGCATTTCTCTTTAATGGGGGCAAGGGATTTATCGATCATCAGTACACCACCACCAAACCGACAACCAGTAAGTACCGAATTACATGTATTTAATGATAAATTGATCCAGGAAGCCGTTCAGTTCGAATTAGACCGTGGCGGACAGGTTTTCTTTATCCATAACCGGGTTAACGACCTGATGCAATTGGGTGGGCTGATCCAGAAACTGGTTCCAAAGGCAAGAATTGGTATTGCGCACGGGCAGTTAGACGGCGACCAACTGGAAGATGTTATGCTTGATTTCATTAATGGTGAAAAGGATGTTTTAGTAGCCACTACCATTATCGAAGCTGGTTTAGATATTCCGAACGCCAATACCATCATCATCAACCATGCACACATGTTTGGCTTGAGCGATCTGCACCAGATGCGCGGCAGGGTTGGACGAAGCAATAAAAAAGCTTTCTGTTATTTACTTTCGCCACCTTTATCTACCCTAACCTCCGAAGCTCGTAAGCGTTTAAGCGCAATAGAAGAGTTTTCTGATCTTGGCAGTGGTTTTAATGTGGCCATGCGCGATTTGGATATTCGTGGAAGCGGAAATTTATTGGGTGCAGAGCAAAGTGGTTTCATTGCCGAAATAGGTTTTGAAATGTACCATAAAATATTGGACGAAGCCATTCAGGAATTAAAAGAAGCTGAATTTAAAGGCCTGTTCGAAAATGAACCTGCCCGTCCGTTTGTGGGCTTTACACAAGTAGATACGGACCTGGAGTTGTACATTCCAGATGCTTACATTACCAATATTACTGAGCGCTATAATTTATATACTGAACTTTCTAAACTTGATAATGAAGCAGAACTCGCCATTTTTGAAAAACATTTGGCCGACCGTTTCGGACCAGTTCCTCCACAGGTTAAAACCATGCTTAGTGTCGTGCGTTTGCAGTGGCTGGGTAAGAAATTAGGTTTTGAGAAAATCAGTTTCAAGAAAAATAGTTTGCGTGGATATTTCTTAAGCGATAAACAATCGGCTTATTTCGACTCGAATACCTTCACCAAAATTTTAACCTTTGCACAGAACCATCCGCGGATGTGCAATTTAAAAGAGGTAAAAAATACGTTAAGGATTGCTTTTGATCATGTAAAAACCGTTGAGGAAGCAATCGAAACTTTAGAACTTATCGACTAAAACGTTAATTGAGTCAGTCTATTGACTGAATTAACGTTTTTTACTATATTTGACTTAAATGAGCAGTCAAATTGTTAGATCTTTGAAACCTATTATTCTCAATAAAATTGGGAATAATAAAGTTATCCTGATTTTCGGAACAAGACGGGTAGGTAAAACCTGGCCAATAGAGAACCTTATTAAAGATGCAACCATCTGTCTTTAAATGGAGAAGATCAGGATGTACAACTATTGCTGGCAAGCCGCACGGCGGCAAATTATAAAAGGGTTTTGGGTAATGCCAAACTACTTATTATTGATGAAGCCCAGGTTATACCCGAAATCGGAAAAATACTAAAGCTATTAATCGACACTTTTAAAGACCTCACCATAATTGCAAGTGGCTCATCTACTTTCGACTTATCGAACCAAACCGGTGAACCTTTAACCGGAAGAAGTTTAACCTATTATCTATACCCGATAGCACAGGTTGAATTAAATGAGAAGGAAAATGCACTACAAACTACCCAAAACCTTGAAGAAAGATTAATTTTCGGTTCTTATCCGGAGTTGTTTCATCTAAACTCATTGGCTGAAAAAGCGCAATATTTGACGGAACTGGTTAAATCATATCTGTTAAAAGACATTTTGATGTATGAGAACATCCAAAATAGCGCTAAACTGCTGGAATTATTAAAGCTTATTGCCTATCAGGTAGGATCGGAAGTTTCAATTGATGAAATTTCCCGTACTTTGGGCATCAGCAAAAATACAGTAGACCGTTATCTTGATTTACTTTCGAAGGTTTTTATCATCTATAAAGTTGGCGGATACAGTAACAATTTACGGAAAGAGGTTACAAAGTCATCCAAATGGTATTTTTACGACAATGGCATCCGGAATGCAATCGTTAATGATTTCAGGTTATTAGCATTACGCAATGATCAGGGTATTTTATGGGAAAATTACTGTTTTAGTGAGCGGATCAAAAAAATGGAATACGAACAGCAAAACTCCACATATTACTTTTGGAGAACTTATGACCAGCAGGAAATAGATCTTATTGAAATTAACAATGGAGAAATTTTAGCTGCCGATTTCAAATGGGGAAACCAAAAGAAAAAGATACCAGGTTTTTTTGCTAAAAACTATCCTCAAGCCACCTTTTCCATAATTAACAAAGAAAATTATTTAGATTTTATATTATAAATGTTAGACCCAACCTTATTGCTCGATTTAGTGAAAATGCAAATGCCTTATGGAAAATATAAAGGTTACCTGATCTGCAATATCCCTGAAAGTTATTTGCTTTGGTATAAGGATAAGGGCTTCCCGAAAGGTAAATTGGGCGATTTGATGGCTACGATGTTTGAAATTCGGGTGAATGGATTGGAGTATTTATTAACGCCGTTGAAGAATCAAAATCGGTAGTTAAGAATGATAGCATAGATGAATCGTCATTCCCAACTTGATTGGGAATCGTAACGCCTTAGTGGGGTTCCAGGTTGCATTAAGATTCGCACCTGCGCGGGAAAGACGACCGTTCTGAGTAGATCTCTCCATTGCGCTGCGCTCCAGTCGAGATGACGACTAATCTGTAAAAATCCGCAGATTAACATTTATCGCAGAAAAAATCTGCGGCTATCCGCGTAATCTGCGGGAAACAATTCTATATCTTACAGCCATTTTCATCACAAACCGCATCGTCATTTTTATTTAATGAGGTAAGTGTGGTTTTCGGCTGAGTTTCTTTCCACTCGGTAAAACTTTGGGTAAGCGCATCGGTAAAAGCCTGAACAGGCTGAGCACCCGAAACACCATATTTGCGGTCCATTACAAAATAAGGAACGCCACGGATGCCTAAATTCTGGCTTTCATAAATATCGTAGCGAACGGCTTCGGCAAATTGGTCACTGTTTAAAACTGCTACAGCTTCATCTTTATCCAAACCAATTTCTACAGCAAGATCAACTAAAACATCGGTTTCCCCAATATTTTTGCTGTTTACGAAATGAGCTTCAAATAATTTCTCTTCAGCTAAATCCTGAAGACCATGTTTTGCTGCCAAGTGAATCAAACGGTGCGCATTAAAGGTATTAGCAGGGATATTGGTATCAAAATCGATGCTTAAGCCTGCATTTGTCGCCATATCAACCACTTGTTTCGTCATCTGTTTGGCTTGCTCAACCGGCATTCCTTTACTCCTCGAAAGGTAATCATAAACCGTTTCATTATTGGTATTGTGATACTCCGGATTGAGTTGAAAACTCTTCCAATCTATTTTAATTTCATTTCTGAAGGGCAATTTTTCTATCGCCTGTTCAAAATGTCTTTTCCCGATATAGCAAAACGGACACATTACATCCGACCAGATTTCTACTTTCATAACACAAAATTAAGCGGATTATAATTGGCTATAGTAAGGCCAAAGTAAAAAGCCACTATCGTTTGGGATAGTGGCTTCTATATTAATCATAGAATGTCATTCTGAGAGGCAATTTATTGTACAAAAATCCATATACATTGATAAGAAAATCTTAATAAATTGATCTGCTACGACAAACCGTCATTCCCAACTTGATTGGGAATCTTAATGCTTGGTAGGTTTACAGGTGCATTACGATTCCCGCCTGCGCGGGAATGACGACTGACAACAAGCTCAACATTACCAGAAACTCAATTATAACTATTTATACAACTGGTTAAATATCAGTTTAAAAGTACCGTGCGTTTGCGCCCTGAAAGCAATTTCCGGTCCGAAAGCAAGCAATTTGCCCTTGCCAACTTTTGCTTCAAAAGCAGTTACCCCATCCTGCAGGTAAGCCTGGCCCCAGGCCCAGCCACTGCGAAGCGGTGTAGCATTTTCAAACCACATTAATGGTTTAATCTTACCAGAAGCAATGGCATCACCAGTAAGCTTAAAAACCGGACTATTGTCGAAATAAACATCGGCTTCCTTTTCCATTCCCCAGTTTGATGATAAAGTAGTATCTACGCCTACATTTAACACACTCCCGGGAACATAATATTTTTCAGCAGGTAATCGTTTTTCTTCTCCGTTTACAATTTCTACCATCGCATTACGTACGGGAAGGTTTAAGTGATAAGCCAGGTTGGTACTGCTACCAATGGTTACAATATTTCCACCAGCTTCTAAAAATTTCTTTAATTCGGGGATTGATTTATCAGGGCTGACCCTGCCTAAACGGTTTCTAAATTCCTGAGGAATTTCGTCTGCCTTTGGTCCAAAAGATCTGTTTCCCCCACCTGCACCCTGCACCGATGGAATAGCGCCACCTACAAAAACAATTACATCGTATTTAGATTTCAAATTGCCAGCATCAATATCCTGCGGATAAATTACTGTGGCATTATAGTGGTACTGTTCCATTAAAAACCTAACCCAACCCGAAGCCATCGAGCCTCCATAAGTATCCCAAAGGGCAATTCTCGCTGTAGATATCTTGATTTTATTTTTCGGAGCCGATGCTGTTTTTAATTTGATGTTTGCTTTTTCCAACACTGATTTTCCAGCTGAAGAAACATAAAAATCGCCATTTTCGGAAGAACGGTAAACCTCAACTTTGTTCTTTAATAAATCATTAACTGTAGTGTAAGAATCATTTTGTGCAGCACTTAACACATAACCCGATCCATTTGGCAATTTATTTTCTGGCTTTAATAATTCTCCGTAAGGATTTTTCTCAAACGGACCTGAAAAATCATCCAGAATGCGGTCAAATTTCACATCCATCAGATAAGCCAAAGTCCAGCCAGCGGCATCATAAGGTGGAATTGGTGCACCACCTTCGTATTTGAAATCATTTGGGTGATCCTGTGGCTCAAACATATCCAAAACATGTGGACGGAAAGCCTGATCGGTTTTGACCACGTAGCTCCCTGCAGGGTAATTTTTCCCTGCAACGGTAAATGTAACTGTTGCTTTTTGTACCACAATGCCCGTTCTAATCAATGCATTTAAAAACTTAATGGCAGAGTTAAAATCGGGCTGATCTGCAGATAAAATATAACCCCGTGGATCACGGTTTGCAGGCGCTTTCATCACCGTGTCAAAAGCTTTCATACTAATCTGCATTCTTGATTTAAAATCAGCATCTCCACCAATAATAGGGCCAATTTTTTCACCTTTTGCAGCGTTGTTAATGGCTTCAATTTTCTTTGGAGAGAAGGACCAGGTATCTTTTTTGCCCCGCTCAATGGAATTTCGGCCCATCTGGTAAATGTTGTATAATAATTCGTCGCGGTAGCGCTGTGCATAACCTAAAACTGCATAGTTTAACGAAACCGAATAATCGATAGAGTTTTTAAAGTACCATTTTCCCGGCGTAACCGGGTTTGGCGAATCTCCGCTCGGCAACAAACGGGAAGGAACCAAAGGAATTTCGGATGGGGTAGGATTCCCGATAATTTCGGTCAAAAGTCCAACCATGTTATGAAAATAAGTGGTGGTCCTTAATCCGCCATTGTACCAGGTAGAATAAACCGATCCTCCCCGCTGCGTATAACCCGGCTTGTTTTCTACGTTCATCCTGTTGTGCATGGCCGCACCAACTGCATCCAAACTGGTTAATATGATGGGATCGAAAACATAATTAAATGGGTCGCGGTAGGGCGGACCAGCAACAACCGTTCCCGCCGGACCAGCCTGATGGTGGTTATACATAATCTGAGGGATCCACTCTACAAAAAGCTGACGACCGATATTTTGTGTTTCTTTAAGGTTTAACATAAAGAAATCACGGTTATTATCATGCCCGGCATATTTCTCGTACAAAACAGGAAGTCCTGAGGTTGTTCTTTTTTTGGATCTTTATCCCTCATGTACCAATTGCTCACCAGCTCCTGCCCATCCGGATTAGCATGTGTAAATAAGATGATTACATTATCTAAAATGCGTAAGGTCTCCGCATCTTTTCTTGAAGCAAATTCGTATACTGTTTCGATCAATTGATGGGCACCAACTACCTCGTTTGCATGAAGGCCTCCGTCTATCCAAACGACTGCTTTTCCTTCCTGTGCAAATGCTTTTGCCTGCTCAGGAGTAATTTCAGCATGGGCCAGTTGTTGTGAAATTTCTTTATAACGATCTAATTTTTTCAGGTTTTCAGGTGAAGAAACAATCAACATATATTGACTTCTGCCTTCTTCGGTTTTACCGATATCAACCAGTTTAACACGGTTAGAAGCTGCCGCAAGCTTTTTAAAGTAGGCTTCTGTTTGGGTATAATTGGCCAATTGATAATCGTCGCCGATATCAAAACCGAAATGAGATTTTGGCGTTGGTACCTCCTGCGCCAGCACTGCATAGCTATTTATCATTAAAAAAGCAATGCAAAGCCCTTTAAAGGAGTTTTTTATCATAATAAGTAGTTTAGTTAGGTAACCAAATATAATAGAGAATCGGCACCTAAAATGGCTTGCTGTAAATTTGTTACAAGTTTCAAATCCTAATCCATACATTTGTACTGATGTAAGTTCTTAACTTTATTTTTCATCAACCGATACAGGTTCCCGGAATTACACCCGGGATTAATAGGGAATCGTGTGCAAATCACGAGCTGTCGCGCAACTGTAAATTCTGTCTTTTACCAAAAAGACAACGGTCTTATCATTCATGCCACTGTACCATTTAGGTATGGGAAGGCGATAAGATCGGGAATAAGTCAGGAGACCTGCCTATATTGAATTGACGGTACTTTCGCGTTATAAAGTAATTGGTCAGGTCTGATTGTACACCATAAAATTAAAATTTTATATGCTTGCTTTAAGCTTTTTGCTGATAAGCGGGCAGGCTGTGCCATAACCTTTCCTTTATATTTTTTACGGAGAAGTATTCAAAAATACAGTTCTGAGCTTTTAAACGATTTATTTACTTAATCTTTAAAAGAGATGCTAACGCAAAATCTGGGCTATCCGCGAATAGGTAGTCAACGAGAATTAAAGAAAATCTGCGAAAATTACTGGGCAGATAAAACGGGGTACAAAAATGTACTTCAGGTGGGCAAAAACATTCGCCACGAAAACTGGAAACTTCAAAAAGAAGCCGGCATTGATGTGATTCCATCAAACGATTTTTCTTTTTACGACCACGTACTCGATCATTCCTTAACTTTTGGGGCCATCCCGAAAAGGTATAACGAAGTGATCCTAAAAAAGGGAATGAAGAGCTTGATCTTTATTTCGCCATGGCAAGGGGCTACCAAAAGAAGGATTGGATGTGGTAGCAATGGAAATGACCAAATGGTTCGATACCAATTACCATTATATTGTACCGGAGTTTTATAAAGATCAGCCTTTTAAACTTTTCTCAACCAAAATTATCGATGAGTTTTACGAGGCGAAACAACTGGGTATTATTACCAAACCTGTTCTAATTGGTCCTGTTTCCTATCTCTTATTGGGCAAGGAAAAAGAAGCCGGATTTGAAAAGATCGACCTGATTAAAAACCTGCTTCCGGTTTATATCGAGATTTTATCTCGCTTAGATGCTTTGGATGTAGAATATATTCAGTTTGATGAGCCGTTTTTGACATTAGATTTAACTGAAAAAGACAAAAAAGCTTATGAGTATGTTTATAAGGAAATTAGAAAAGCTTTCCCAAGGTTAAAGATCGTTTTAGCGACTTATTTCGAAGGTTTAGGCAACAATCTTGCTTTAACTACTTCATTGCCTGTAAATGTTTTACATATCGATCTGGTACGTGCAGAAGATCAGTTAAACGACGTTTTAGCTTCTTTAAAAAACGAAACCATTCTTTCTTTAGGTTTGGTAGACGGACGAAATATCTGGAAAAACGATTTCGAAAAATCTGTTTCCATCATCAATCAGGCGGTAGAAAAACGAGGATTGGATAAAGTATGGATTGCACCATCCTGCTCATTAATCCACTCACCGGTTGATCTGGATAATGAAACCAATGAGAAAAATTTATCGGCAGAAATTAAAGAATGGCTGGCCTATGCGAAACAAAAAGTTGCAGAGCTGGCAACCTTAAAAAAACTGATCAACAACGAAAGTCCTGCATCTACCCTGCAAAAACTCGAAGAAAATAAGATTGCAATTGCTAACCGGAAAGTTTCTAAAATCATCCATAATCCGGCAGTAAAAGAGCGCGTGTTGGCTTTAAAGGAGCAGGATGCAGAACGTTTGAGTCCATTTTCTGCCAGAAAAATCAAACAACAGGAGCTTAATCTACCCTTTTATGCCACTACAACAATTGGATCATTCCCACAAACAGCAGAAGTAAGAAGCTGGAGAGCTAAGCTTAAAAACGGAACTTTTACTGTTGAAGAATATGATAATCTAATTGCCCAGGAGACCAAAAACGCGGTAAAATGGCAGGAAGAAATCGATCTGGATGTACTCGTACATGGTGAGTTTGAACGGAACGACATGGTTGAATACTTTGGTGAGCAATTAGACGGTTTCGCTTTCTCTAAAAACGGTTGGGTGCAGAGTTATGGATCACGCTGTGTAAAACCGCCGATCATTTTTGGTGATGTTTCGCGCCCTGAACCTATGACGGTGAAGTGGACCGCTTACGCGCAATCGCTTACCTCAAGATACATGAAAGGCATGTTAACGGGTCCGGTAACTATTTTACAGTGGTCGTTTGTACGTAACGATCAGCCCCGTTCTGAAACCTGTACACAAATTGCATTGGCCATCCGCGATGAAGTTTGCGACCTGGAAAATGCGGGTATTAAAATCATCCAGATTGATGAACCGGCCATTAGAGAGGGTTTACCTTTGCGCAAGGCGGATTGGCAAAATTACCTGAACTGGGCGGTTAAAGCTTTTAAAATATCAGCCAGTGGCGTAAAAGACGATACCCAGATCCACACACACATGTGTTACTCGGAGTTTAACGATATCATCCAGAATATTGCCGATATGGACGCCGATGTAATCACGATCGAAACTTCACGTTCGCAAATGGAACTATTGGACGCTTTTGCCGATTTTAAATATCCAAACGAAATCGGTCCAGGTGTGTACGATATCCACTCACCAAGGGTTCCGAAACGCGAAGAAATGGTTCAGTTGCTCAAAAAAGCCAAAGCGGTTATTCCTTCAGATCAACTTTGGGTAAACCCTGACTGTGGCTTAAAAACCCGCGGATGGGATGAAACCAAAAAAGCGCTGATCGAAATGGTTGAAGCGGCAAAAGAGATGCGTAAAGCTGAAGAGGTATTATCAGCAGAATTTCAGGTAAATTAATTCGCCTTATTTTTTGCCACTGAGAAACAAATACTCTTAAGTTAAACATTCACCAATTGTGTCAGTGTGAGCTTGTCGAAGACCCTTATCGTGAAATAACTTAATAGCATTGAAAGAGATATGACAGGTACAGTTTGTTTATGTGCTATCCTTTTTCTCTATGGCAATCCACTTACTTTGACAACTTTCTAATCAGAAAGTTGTCAAAGCTTTTTACTCCTCATATATTTACCCCCATGACCTTAGAAGAAAGAATAGAAAATTCAAAAACCAGTATTTTTAAAGCCGTTTTCCCAAATACAACCAACCATTATGATACACTTTTTGGCGGTACCGCCATGCATTTAATGGACGAAGTTGCTTTTATTACCGCCACGCGTTTTAGCCGCCAGATCATGGTAACGGTAAGCAGCGATAGGATAGATTTTAAAAAACCAATTCCCGCAGGTACTATCGTAGAACTTATTGGTAAGGTTAATCATGTAGGAAATACCAGTTTAAAAGTTAATGTAGAAATATATATTGAGCAGATGTATGCCGAAGGAAGAGAACTGGCCGTACATGGCGATTTTACTTTTGTAGCCATTGATGAAAACAAAAAACCGGTACAGGTAATCAAATAATGGTATAAAAATCATCAGGTTTAAATCTTTAAATTTGATCATGGAGCATCAACATTCAGAAGAAGATTTAAAAAATATTGCGAAACAATTAAGCTGCCCAGAAGGCGAACAAGGCATTAAAACAGGGGAAATGATGCATGCCAGTAATCTTGGAATGACCAGCTCGGCCCATTGATGCATTAAATCTTCAAAACCACGATATTGTTTTAGAAATCGGCCATGGTAATGGTGGGCATATTGCCCAATTATTATCAAAAGCGGAAAATCTAAAGTATTATGGCGCAGATATTTCAGAAACAATTATTGTCGAAGCAGAAAAAATCAATCAGGATTTTGTTGATAAAGGCATTGTCCATTTTGAGTTAACGGATGGAGCTACGCTACCTTTTGAAAATAATCAGTTCGATAAAATTTTTACCGTCAATACCATTTATTTCTGGAGCAATCCAGGTAAATACCTTAACGAAATTAAGCGGGTTTTAAAGCCAAATGGAATTTTTGCTTTATGCTTTGCAGATAAAAAATTTATGCAAAATCTTCCTTTTACTGCTTATGGCTTTACGCTTTATGAGGTAGAAAAAGTACAGGAGTTATTGGCAAGTGCTGGCTTCCAAATTAAAAATACCCTTAAAAAATTAGAACAGGTACAGAGTAAAACAGGTGAGCAGGTAGAAAGAGAATATTACGTTGTAGTGGCTTTTATTGATGCTCTGGCATAAAAACCAGTACTTCTTTGTGCTTTTGTAGTTATGGTAAAATAAACATTTAATACAAAATCAGATACAAATAGGCATAAACCACCGGTGCAGCCAATAACAATCCATCAAAACGGTCTAACAAACCACCATGCCCTGGTAATAATCCGCCGCTGTCCTTTGCATCGAGACTGCGTTTAAGCATCGATTCTACCAGGTCACCCAGCGTCCCAAAATTTGCAATTAATAAGGCCATACCTGCCCATACCCATGCCGGACTTTCTGTAAACCAGAATGAAAGGCCAAAAGCAACCAACACGCTGGTAAACATCCCTCCAAAAAAACCTTCCCAGCTTTTCTTTGGCGAATGGCGTTCAAAAAGTTTTCGTTTACCGTATTTTACACCAAAAAGATAGGCCCCCGTATCATTTGCCCAAAGCATTAATAAAAAGGCCAGGGGAAAATGGAAGTTATATTCGTTCCAGTTTTTTAAGAAGCCGAGTGCGTGAAAAAAACAAAAAGGAATCGTTACATAAACAAAACCCACAAATGTGTAAGAAATATTGGCAAACGGAATCTTGTTTTTCTTATATAGCTCTGTAATAAAAACCGAGAAAATCAAAGGAATACAAAGCAAAAGGTATTTCACATCATATTTTAAGTAATGTAAACCTGCAGCCATTAAGAATATCAAAGATCCGGCAGCCAAACCAATATTCCGGTGTGGCCTGATGCCAGAATTTTTAATCAACTTATAAAACTCGAATAAAGATAAAACGCTTAAAACAAGGTAAAATAGGGTAAATGTATAACTCCCCAAAAGGATAGAGCCAAGCATTACAATGGTAAAAAAGAAAGCGGTTATTGCCCTGGTTTTCATTTTAGGTAGAGGTAAAGGGTGTAAGGTTTAAGGTCATTATCACTATTCAATTTCGTTTTCAACGATATATTCTATGGCCTTATCGAAATCGATCTTATTTACCAAAACATTTATTTCGCCAATATTATAAGCTGAGAGCTGTTTATTTATTGTTACCGCCGGGATGCCAGCTTCTGTTAATCCCTGTTTTAATACCTCTGCCGCAAAGGCATCGCTGGTGGTATATACTTTAACCCAATTTTCGCTCACGTGTTGCGTTATCTTTAAAAAATTTAAACAAAGCTATGGTAATTATTGCACTAATTAAATAGCCATACCATGGAAAACCAATAGGTTCATCAGCTTTATCGAGCGGTATATGGTGTTTTTGCATATAAAAAGCCGCACAAACCGCATAAGCATTGTTTAAAAAGTGCGCCAGCATGGCATACCAGATACTTCCGCTATAATAATACAGATAGCCAAAACCTGCACCCAGTAACATGCGCGGCAAAAATCCATAAAACTGGAAATGGATCGCACTGAAAATAATGGCCGCACTCCAAATGGCAATGTGAGGATTGCCTAACATTTTTTGCAACGAACCCTGTAGCCCAGCCCTGAAAAAGAGTTCTTCGCCAATAGCAGGCAATACCGCAATCATCAGCAGGTTAACCACAAAATCCCAGTTACTCCTCACCGTAATCAGTTGAATGGTCATTTTCATGGCTTCCTGTTCTTTCATTTTCATCCAGTTTTCCAGTCCTTTCAAAAACTCAGGCAGTACCATTTTTTGATTGACAACTGCTATCCATTCCATAACAGGCATGCTCATTACCATAATGGCAAAAACCAAAACAAAAGGAAGAAAATTAGGTTTATTAAACCCGTAAAAAGTATTCGGTTTTTGTCTTTCTGTATACGCTAAAACGATAGGAGGTAAAATAAACATTCCTATAGAACTCGAAATCTGAATTATTTTTAATGCTGTTATAAACTTAGGATCGCCACTCATAATTGATCCAAATTCGCCAAATATCGAGGTGCCATAAACAATTGCAACCGCTATAAAGCCTAATAATGTGCATATTACTGCACCTATGGCCCAGTAAACGCAAAGTAAAAATATCTGTAAAAGTGGGTGGCTGCCTTTGCGGATGGGTGTTACAAAATTCATTATTTGTACCTTTGTATGTTTTATTAATCGTTGAAGATAGAAAATGTCTGTTAAGATAGGAAATATAGATTTAGGTGAGTTCCCCTTATTGCTGGCTCCAATGGAGGATGTAAGCGATCCGCCGTTCCGTTACGTGTGCAAAAAAAATGGGGCTGATATGATGTATACCGAGTTTATTTCTTCGGAGGGCTTGATCCGTGACGCTGCAAAAAGCAGACAAAAACTTGACATTTTCGAATATGAAAGACCGATCGGCATCCAGATTTTTGGTGGAGATATCGAGCACATGCGCGAAGCCTCAGAAATAGCATCTGCCGCAGGACCAGATTTAGTCGACATTAATTACGGCTGCCCTGTAAAAAATGTAGTTTGTAAAGGTGCAGGCTCCAGTCTGCTGCAAGACATTGATAAAATGGTAAAAATGACTGATGCTGTAGTTAAAGCTTCGCATTTGCCCGTTACCGTAAAAACCCGCTTAGGATGGGACGACAATACTAAAAATGTTTACGAGGTTGCCGAGCGACTTCAGGATGTAGGTATCCAGGCACTTACCATCCATGGCCGTACCAGGGCACAATTATATAAAGGCGAAGCAGATTGGGCGCTTATCCGCGAAATTAAACGTAATCCACGCATCAAAATCCCGATTTTTGGTAATGGTGATGTAGATAGTCCTGAAAAAGCTGCCAACTGGCGCATGGAATATGAGGTAGATGGCATTATGATCGGTCGTGCAGCTATTGGTTACCCCTGGATTTTTCGTGAGGTAAAACACTTCTTCAAAACTGGCGAACACCTTGCAGGACCAACCATCGAAGAAAGGATTGAAGTTTGCCGTACCCATTTGAATAAATCACTGGAATGGAAAGGCCCAAAAACGGGAATCTTCGAAATGCGCCGCCATTATGCCAATTATTTTAAAGGTCTGCCCGATTTTAAACCATACCGTATGCGTTTAGTGGCCGAGCCCGATATCAACAACATTTACAGCATTTTAGAAGAAGTGGCAGAAAAATTTGCCAACTATGATGCTACTAAGGTACTGGCTTGATTTTTGAAAGTTTTTTCATACATTCGTTATTATCATGGTTACAGCTATTACAGACGGGGTTAAAGTTTCAGTTGAAACAGTTTACCAGCCAGAATATTCAAATCCGGCCAACGAGCATTTCATGTTCGCTTATCGCGTAGAAATTTCTAATCTTTCTGATTATGCTGTACAGTTAATGCGCCGCCAATGGTTAATTTTCGATTCGAACTCGAGCCGTAGGGAAGTAGAAGGTGAAGGTGTTGTAGGTTTACAGCCCATTATCCAACCTGGCGAAACCCATGTATATGTTTCAGGTTGTAATCTAAAAACCGATATGGGCAGCATGAAGGGCACTTACCTTATGAAACGCGATATAGACGGCTCTGAATTCGATGTTGATATACCCGAATTTCAATTGATAGCCCCTTATAAATTAAATTAATTTTTTTCTTTATTCTTGTCTCCCTAAGCGTAGTCGAAGGGCGAAACCAATATTCATTTTTTAGAAAAGCAATTTCAGCATTTCATTTTAAGGTTAGTCCTGCTTTTGTTTCAAGTCCTCGCATCGCTGTGGGCTTTTCACGTCAATCAGGTTTAAATTGCAGTTTTTCTGCTAATATCAAAGGTTTAAATTATGGCGTATAACCCTTCTTCTGCAATCTCCAACCCAAAATAGTACAATGTACCTTGCCACCTAAACCCGATCAAAGCGAGATGCCGATATTTTTCCATCGGCAGAAGCGGGAGCGGGACCGGAGCTTTCATATTCCCACCGAAATTGCTTTCCAAAAAAACCTCATTAAAATACCATCAAACCAAAAACGGCCAGGATTATTATCCCAGCCGCATTGTATTCTTCATAATTGATATTTCCTTAATCCCTGCTTCTTCCAAAAAGCATCGATGCGTAATATAATAAATTAGCAAGCGCACCAACAGCTGCTACCACATAAGTCATGGCTGCCCACCAAAGCGCGTCTTTAGCCTGCGCATTTTCTTCTTGTGTTTGCATTACGCCATTATTGTTTTTTAGCCAGGCCAGTGCACGGTTACTGGCATCAAATTCGACTGGTAGGGTAATGATACTAAATATGGTTACCAATGTTAAACCCACTACGCCAATGGCCAAAACAATTGGATTTCCGGTAAAACCTATTAACAATACTCCAATTAATAATACCCATTGTAAAAGATTAGATGATATGCTCACCACCGGCACCATGCTGCTTCTTAACTGTAACCAGTTATATGATTTCGCCTGTTGCACTGCATGCCCACATTCGTGAGCCGCTACCGCCGCCGCCGCTACGCTACGGCTATAGTATACATCTGTACTTAAATTAACGGTTTTATCTGATGGATTGTAATGATCTGTTAATTGTCCTTCGGTACTCATCACCTTCACGTCGTATATCCCATTATCATGCAGCATTCTTTCTGCTACCTCCTTGCCCGATAAACCTGAACTTAATTGCATTTCGGCATACTTGGAAAACTTGTTTCTAAAACGCCATTGTACAAACATGCTCAACAATAATACCGGGATGATTAATATTAAATAAACTCCCATTTTCTTATGTATGTTTTTCATTCTGCATATATCAAAAAGCGTTCCCATATTATTTTGGTGTTAAAAAACAGTACATTTATGCTATGCCAACCGAGCTTTCATACTGGGAAAAAGAATCATTTTTTTGTAATTATGATGCCATTGTTATTGGTAGTGGCATCGTTGGATTAAACGCAGCCATCCACCTCAAAAAAACTGCTCCTTCATTAAAAATAGCCATCCTCGAAAGAGGATTTTTACCTACAGGTGCAAGTACAAAAAATGCAGGTTTTGCCTGTTTTGGGAGCATTTCTGAACTGATTGAACAAGAAGAAATGATCGGTATTGATCGGCTTTCAGCACTCATCGAAAAACGTTGGAAAGGCCTGCTCAAACTTCGCAATTTACTGAGCGATAATGCCATAGATTACCAATGTTTAGGCGGATATGAATTATTTAAAAATGAAGATAATTTTTTGGCTGAAATAGGTGTATCCAAAATTGAACATTTTAACCTTCTTGTTAACGATGTTGTTGGATCGAACGCTTTTGCTTTAAGCAATAAAAAGATCAGTTCCTTTGGTTTCGAGGGTGTAAGTACTTTAATCGAAAACCGCTATGAAGCACAGATTGATAGCGGTAAAATGATGCTTGCTTTAATCCAATATGCACAGCGGCTCGGCATTGGTATTTTTAACAATTGCACGGTAGATCGGATTGAAGAAGAATCAAAACGTTACCGTTTAATCACCAAAAACGAAAACTTTTTCTGTAAACGATTGATTGTTACAACCAATGCCTTTATCAAAGATCTTTATCCTGATATTGATATTAACCCGGGCCGTGGTCAGGTTTTAATTACCAGACCCATTAAAGATTTAAAAGTGGCAGGCACCTTTCATTACGATAAAGGTTATTATTATTTCAGAAATATAAACGGGCGGATTTTACTGGGTGGCGGCCGCAACATTGATTTTAAAGCAGAAGAAACTACTGCACTTGGACAAACCGAACCCATACAGCTGGCCTTGGAAAAATTATTAAAAACCGTAATCTTACCGAAAACCACTTTCGAAATAGATTACCGTTGGAGCGGCATTATGGCCTTTGGTAAAGTACCGGAACCTTTTATAGCAGAAATCCTCCCAAATGTATTTTGCGCCACCAGGTGTAACGGCATGGGTGTTGCTATTGGCTCGCAAACGGGAGAAGATGTAGCAAATTTATTATTGAATAAATTATAGTTGTTTTTTACCACAGATACACTGAGTTCGGTTTTTTGTTAAAGATCCTTTTAAAAAGTATCGTCATCTCGACTGGAATGCAGTGGAATGGAGAGATCCGCCTCAATAGATTTCTCGACTGCGTTGCACTCCGCTCGAAATGACGGCCAGACTTAAAAAAAGTCTTCGCAATCCGCCAAACCCTAAACGCATATCACTTACTTAAACACCACCGTTTTATTCCCACTCACAAAAACCCGATCTTCAAAAATGAGTTCCAAAGCCTCCAATAATACTTTTTCTCAATTTCTTTACCGGCCCTTACCATTTCTTTAACGCCAAAATTATGATCAACGTGATTGGTGTGCTGGGTAATAATCGGACCTTCATCCAGGTTATCGGTAACAAAATGTGCAGTAGCTCCAATAATTTTTACCCCACGTTCAAAAGCTTGGCGATAGGGATTGGCACCAATAAAAGCTGGTAAAAAGGAATGATGAATATTGATGATTTTACCAGCATAATCTTTTACAAAATCAGCTGAAAGAATCCGCATAAACTTGGCCAATACCAGGTAATCTACCTCAAACTGATTGATAATTTCTTTTATTTCAGCCTCAAATACACTTTTATCTTTATTGCTATGATCTACGTAAAAATAAGGGATGCCCAGTTTTTCAGTAAAATCCCTTAAACTCTCATAATTACCAATGACACATTGAACATTGGCACCTAAAGTTTTAAATTGGTTTTTGATCAGTATTTCCGCCAAACAGTGATACTCTTTAGTTACTAAAACAGCAATTTGCTTCTCCTGTTCTGCAATTAAATTTACCTCAGCGGCATTTGGAAGATTTTCTAAAAGTTTTTCCTTTAATTTTTCCACATCTTCTAAATTTCCCGTACAGGCAATTCTTGTAAAAAATGCTTTATTGGCTTCATCAACGAACTCACGCATAGCAATAATATTGAGTTGATGTGCAGCCAGCACACGGGTAATATTGGTTACCAAACCCACCTGATCGGGGCAGGAAATAAGGACTGTTAATGCGTTCATTTATAAAATACTAATGTCCAATTATAGAAAAATTTTACGTTTTTATCTTGTTCAAGATGACTAATTTTTTTGGTATATCTATTTTAAATCTCCACTTTTACTAAAATTTTTATCATTATGGAGACTATCGGCATCGCTTTACTAATTGTTATTTTAATTGTTCTGGTCATTTTATTGTTAAAGAAACCTCAAGCTGCGTTATCTATTGTATCAGTAGAAGATTTTGAGCGGATGAAAGGCGAAAATGAAACTTTAAAAATCAGTTTAGCAAAAGCCGATGAACGTGTTTCTAACTTATCGGTAGAAAAAGAACATATTACAGTACTTCTTAAACAGGAGCAGCAACGTTTGATTGATGAACTACAGGCCGAACGCGACCGCCTGGCAGATGCCAACCGTGAGCTCGAAAGCACAAGATCATTCTACCTGGCTGAAAAAGAAAAATTGGCCGAACAAAAATTAAGTTATGAGCAGTCGCAACAAAAGCTGAATAAAGATTTCGAATTGATTGCTAATAAAATCCTGGAAGAAAAATCCACCAAATTTATTGAGCAAAACCGTACCAACCTGGATATCATCCTCAATCCTCTGAAAGAAAATATCAAAGCTTTTGAAGATAAGGTAGAAAAGGTTTACAAAGCCGAATCGGACGAAAGAAATATATTGAAAGGTGTAATTTCAGAACTTCAGATTCAAAGCAAACTCATCCAGGAAGATGCCAATAATTTAACCAAAGCCTTAAAAGGCGACAGTAAAAAGCAAGGAAACTGGGGAGAGATCATTCTGGAAAAGGTACTGGAGCGCTCTGGTTTAGTTAGGGATCAGGAATACCGCATTCAAGCCTCACATACTTCAGCAGAAGGTAGCCGATACCAGCCCGATGTGGTGATCGACCTCCCGGATGATAAACACCTTGTTGTTGATGCTAAGGTAAGTTTGGTCGCTTATGAACGATCTGTATCAGCAGATACAGACGAAGAGCGTGAAGGCTATATAAAACAGCACCTGACCTCCATTAAGAATCACATTCAGGAACTATCATCAAAAAACTATCAGGATTTATATAAAATCAATTCTCCTGATTTTGTTTTATTATTTATTCCCATTGAATCTTCTTTTAGCATTGCAGTACAAAAAGATGCAGAACTCTTCAATTTTGCCTGGGACAGGAGGGTGGTTATTGTAAGTCCATCAACTTTGCTGGCTACTTTACGCACCATTGCCAGTATGTGGAAACAGGAACGTCAAAACCGCAACGTAATGGAAATTGCCCGTTTAAGCGGCAGCATGTACGATAAATTTGTGGGATTTGTTGCCGATATGGAAAATATCGGTAAATACATTAAAAACGGACAAGATGCTTACGATAAAGCCATTAATAAATTATCGGTAGGTGCCGGAAACTTGACCAATACTTCAGAAAAAGATTAAAAAACTCGGTGCAAAGGCTACTAAACAGATTGATACGAAGTACTTAGATTTAAATGAAACGCATGATTTATAGCTTTGATAGTTACAAAACGGAACTCCAGATTTTTAGGAAATTTATAGTTAAAAAAATAAAAGTCAAAACTTGCAAAGTTAGCTATTTTTTCTGAAAGCCTTAGGGCGATTTTTTCATTATTTTTTTTCAGTGAATAGAATAGGTTTTATTTTGCCTAGAAACAATATATATGGCTTTAAAACAAAAAAATCGATATCGCTGAGAACGTTTTATATTTTCTTAGCAATATCAGCTACAAAGTAAAATCGTCATTTCGACTGGAACGCAGTGGAATGGAGAGATCTATCTAGACAGATTTAGCTTCGCTGAGCACTACGTGGTTCTCTACTTCGTTGCACTCCGCTCGAAATGACGACCTATTTTTATTTCTTAAAAGCATTCCAGCCCTGGGCTTTCAGCTCGTGTACTTTTTCTGATTTAGAAACCATTTTGCAACCCGAATTTTTATCGGTAACATGACCAATTACAGTGATATCTACATCATGTTTCAGCTTTTTATAATCTTCCTGACTAATGGTAAACAACAATTCATAATCTTCGCCACCACTTAAAGCACAAACCGTAGGATCTAGACCTAATTCGCGGGCAGTTTCATAAGTCATTGGATCTAAAGGAATTTTCTCTTCATAAATCGTGATCCCTTTATCAGATTGTTCTGCCAGGTGCAAAATTTCGGAAGCTAAACCATCTGAAACATCGATCATAGAAGTTGGTTTTATATTCATTTCATCTAGAAGTGCAACAATATCCATCCTGGCTTCAGGTTTCAATTGTCTTTCGATGATATAATCTTTACCTTCTAAATCTGGTTGTATCTGTGGATTTTCCAGATAGATTAATTTCTCTCTTTCTAAAATTTGCAGCCCTAAATAAGCACCACCCAAATCACCAGAAACACAAAGCAGATCATTTTCCTGAGCACCATTTCTGTAGACCACTTTATCAGCATCAGCATAACCAATACTGGTAATACTGATCACTAAGCCCTGTTTACTTGAGGAAGTATCGCCACCGATTAAATCAATGTTATATTTATTGCAGGCCAGCTCAATGCCCTTATAAATTTCTTCTACAGCTTCAAGCGGAAATTTACTTGATAAACCCAGCGAAACCGTAATCTGACTGGCTTTTCCATTCATCGCATAAATATCACTCAGGTTCACTTGAACCGCTTTATAACCCAGATGCATTAAAGGCACATAAGCCAAATCGAAGTGGATTCCTTCCAATAATAAGTCGGTCGAAATCAAAGTCTGTTTTCCTTTTGCATCCAAAACGGCTGCATCATCGCCCACACCTTTTACCGAATAATCGTTTTTAATTTTAAAATTAGTAGTCAGGTGTTTAATTAACCCAAATTCGCCTAATTCATTAATATCTGTACGCTCTTTATTTTCAAACATATACAATAGTTAGAGGCGAAGCCTCATATTTTTATTTTTTAAAATCAATTGTCATTCTGAGCATAGCGAAGAATCTTTAGCTGCGCTAGCTGGTGTTTCATAGCTTGCAGATCCTTCCTGCGTCAGGATGACAAATCCTTACTTTCCATCCAGTTTTTACCCTCAGTAAATCTGGCAATCAACATGGCCGCAACATTATCACCGGTGGCATTTAACAAAGTTGCCATGGGATCAACTAACGTTCCGATAATCATGGCAGGTGGCAAAGCTTCTGGTGGCAATTGATAAGCCGAAATCATTAATAACTCCCCAATATATCCTCCATTCGGTATTCCACCTTCTACTATACTCACCAAAACCGTAATACCCAAGGCTAAAATAATGGTATCCACATGTACCAAATCTTTACCAAAAATGGCAAAAACAACGGCAATTTTTATAATGGAGCTAATGCTCGACCCATCCTTATGCAAAGTTGATCCCAAGGGAATCGTCACATTGGTGATGTAAGCTGGTACCCCCATTTTTGTAGTCCCCTCTAAATTTGCCGGAATAGTGGCAATGCTGCTACAGGTTCCAATAGAGGTTAAAGATGGTACTATATTATTTTTCCAAAACACTTTTATGGCTTTAAATCCGCCGGCAATGAAAGCGTATAAAGTAAAAAAAACGATAAAATAAAATGCCCCAACACCATAATACAAACCTAAAGCTTTTGCATAAGTCCCAAAAAGCTGTGGACCAAATACCCCAACCTGATAGGCAAAATAGGCACCTAAACCTATCGGACCAAGTTTCATGATCAAAATGATAAGTTTTTTCATCACTTCATTACCAGAAACAAGGAATTTTTTAAAGCCTTCACCTTCTTTTTCCGCATATAAAGTAGAAAATCCCACCAAAACTGAAAAAATAATCAGCGCCAGCATATTTTTCCTGCTTCCAATCTCAAAAAACTCACCAACCGTTAAAAGTTGAGTCATCTGTTCGCCAAATGATTGAATTTTTTCAGGTTCTGTCGGTATTGTTGCATTTCCCAATTGCTGATGGATCGGAAAAATCGAAGTAGCTGCCAATGTTAAAATTGCAGAAATCAATACCGTTGCAAGGAAAACCAAAACCATTACCGTTAATAATCTCCCCAGTTTTTTAGTCCGGTCTATATTTGCAATGGCTGATGAAACTGCAAAAAATACCAATGGAATAACCGCGGTAAACAATAAGTTCAAAAATATATCACCCAGGGGTTTAATACTTTCAACACTTTTCCCAAAAATTAAACCCACTATGCTTCCAACAGTAATGCCTGCCAAAAGCCATAATAAGCCTGAATAATTTTTAAGGATGTTGTTTTTTTCCATAAATAATTTAATAAACCTTACAAGTTTTAAAAACCTGTAAGGTTTGATAGATTTTACAATCCCAGCTCCGCAGAGATATCAAGCATCCGTTGAATAGGTTTACGCGCCTGTTCAATAATATGCTCAGGAACAGTTACTTCAGGCAGACCATTTTTAATACATAAATATAGTTTTTCTAAAGTATTTCTTTTCATATACGGACAATCGTTACAGGCACAGCTGTTATTTGGCGGTGCCGGAATAAACGTTTTTGTCGGATTTGCCTTTTCCATCTGGTGGATAATTCCACTTTCGGTAGCCACAATAAATTCTGTAGCCGGATTGGTGATGGTGTACTTTAGCAAACCGGTGGTAGAGCCAATGTAATCAGCCATTTTTAAAACCACTTCTTCACATTCCGGGTGTGCAATAAATTTGGCATTAGGGTGGCGTTCCTTCAGTTTTGTAATTTTCTCCTGAGAAAAAATTTCGTGTACCATGCATGCACCATTCCATAACACCAAATCCCTACCTGTTTTTTTCGCCACGTAAGCACCTAAGTTACGATCCGGACCAAAAATTATTTTTTGATCTTTTGGTAAACTCTCTACAATCTGCACCGCATTGGTACTTGTACAAACAATATCACTTAAAGCTTTTAATTCAGCCGTGCAGTTTACGTAGGTGATTACCAGGTGATCAGGATATTTTTCCTTAAACTTTCTAAATAAATGCGGCGGACAACTATCTGCTAATGAACATCCTGCTTTTACATCAGGCAATAAAACGGTTTTATTGGGCGATAAAATCTTTGCCGTTTCAGCCATAAAATGTACGCCGGCAAATACGATTACATCAGCATCTGTTTTTGCAGCTTCCTGTGATAAGCCTAAACTATCTCCAATATAATCTGCAATATCCTGTATGTCAGGTTCTTGGTAATAATGTGCAAGGATAATGGCATTCTTTTCCTTTTTTAATTTCTCAATCTCTGCGAAAAGATCGAGCGTAGGATCAATTTCTTCTTCTGCGAAACCTTTTTTGTTGATTTCTTCTAAGACATCTATGTTCATTTTAAAATTTTCCTTTTTTGAATTTTGACGTTGGTCAAAGATAAAGCTTTCCACGTCTCAATAATTAATAAGTTATTTTAAATAAATAAATCTTGTTTGTTTATTAGTGTGTTAATAATGTTGGCAAGTTGATAAAATTCTTTCTTTTATATAAGTTGTTAATCGTTTACTAACATTTAGATTACATTTTTATAATATCATAAGTTTGATTTTCAGGGTTATCGAAAATCAGTTCAATTTTTATCAATACTGGAATGTTAATTGTTTATAAGTGGGTAAAAAGTTAATTACTTGTACAAAGCTGCTTAAAAATTGCGCAAAAGATTGTGGCAAATTGTGTTTTTAGAGTAGCTTTAAACATTCAAATTTATTTGTTAGGGTAATTTAGACACAGAGTTAACATTTATCAACTAGTTGTTAACATCGTGGATAAAGTAAATGTTTTTATTAATGAGGAAAGTAGATTTTCTGGTAATCGGTTCAGGTATAGCGGGTTTGAGTTTTGCACTTAAAGCTGCAAAGTTTGGTAAGGTTTTAATTGTGACAAAGTCGAACGAAGACGAATCGAATACAAAATACGCTCAGGGTGGCGTTGCAGTTGTGGTGGATAAAGGTGATTCTTTTGAAAAACATATTGAAGATACGCTGATTGCGGGCGATGGATTATGCGACGAAAAAATTGTGGAAATCGTTGTAAAAGAGGGGCCTCAGCGCATCCAGGAGATCATTGACTATGGTATAAATTTCGATAAAGACAACTCCGGTTTCTATGATTTAGCAAAGGAAGGGGGACACTCCGAACACCGCGTTTTGCACTATAAAGATATCACCGGATATGAGATTGAAAGGGTATTGCTAAATGAAATTCATGAGAATAACAACATAGAGATATTAACACATTACTTTGCGTTGGAGTTAATTACCCAGCATCACCTGGGTGAATTTGTGGATAAACGTACCGAAGATATTAACTGTTATGGGGTATATGCCTTTAACACAGAGCTTAACGATGTGGAAAAGATTGTGGCAAATGTGACTGTGATGGCTTCAGGTGGTGCCGGTCACGTGTACTCGGCCACAACAAATCCGGTTATTGCAACAGGTGATGGTATGGCGATGGTTTACCGTGCTAAAGGAAAAGTAAGGAATATGGAGTTTATACAGTTCCATCCAACGGCTTTATATCATCCCGGAGAGTATCCATCGTTTTTAATTTCTGAAGCTGTGAGGGGTTTTGGTGGAGTTTTAAGGCGTAAGAATGGTGAAGAATTTATGCAGGAGTATGATGAGCGTAAATCGTTGGCACCACGTGATATTGTAGCACGTGCAGTAGATAATGAAATGAAAAAATCAGGGGATGACTTTGTGTATCTGGACATTACCATGCGTAGTAAAGCAGATATATTAAAGCATTTTCCTAATATATATGCAAAGTGTTTATCCATAGGGATTGATATGACGAAAGATTATATACCGGTTACGCCAGCATCACACTATATGTGTGGTGGTATCCTGGTTGATGAATATGGTCGTTCTTCAATCAAAAATCTATATGCCTGTGGAGAATGTTCTTCAACTGGCTTGCATGGTGCTAACCGTTTGGCTTCCAATTCTTTACTTGAAGCTACCGTTTTTGCACACCGCATTTATCAGGATGCCATTGAGAACTTCAAGAATAATGTGATTCCCGATCATATTCCGGAGTGGGACTCTAAAGGTGTTACTCAAAGCAATGAAGATGTATTGGTAACACATAACCTGAGAGAGTTACAAAAAGTTATGGGCGATTATGTAGGCATTGTACGTTCTGATTTCCGTTTGGAAAGGGCACATCGCCGTTTATTTTTAATTTACCAGGAAACAGAAGAATTTTATAAAAAGAATAAAGTTTCGGTTAAACTTTGCGAACTACGGAATGTAATTCAAACGGCTTACCTGGTAATAAAATCTGCGATGCAAAGAAAGGAGAGTAGGGGATTACACTATACTACCGATTATCCTGAACATGCTAAAGAACTGGTAGATACTGTTTTTTAGTAAAATATCGTCATGCTGAATTTAGTTCAGCATCTAACATGCTATATAAATAATACTTTAAAGACCCTGAAATAAATTCAGGGTGACGTAAAATAATATTATGCCTTTAATACTACCCGTAAAAAATAAATATCCAGAAATAGGAAAAGATAATTTCATTGCCGAAAACGCCACCATTGTTGGTGATGTAGTGATTGGTGATAAATGTTCAGTATGGTTTAATGCTGTGATTAGAGGCGATGTAAATGCCATTACGATAGGAAATGAATCAAACATCCAGGATGGAGCAGTAATTCATGCTACCTATTTAAAAGCATCAACACACATCGGTAACCGGGTGTCTGTAGGGCATAATGCCATTGTACATGGTTGCACTGTACAGGATAATGTTTTAATCGGTATGGGCGCTATAGTAATGGATCATGCCATTATAGAAGAGTATTGCATTATTGCAGCTGGTTCAGTGGTGTTGGAGAATACGATCTGCGAAACAGGTTATTTATATGCCGGTACACCTGCAAAAAAAATAAAGCCCATTACTGAAGAGCAAAGGGCTTTATTAAATAAGTTGCCTGATAATTATATTATGTATTCGGGTTGGTTCACCACTTAGGTCTTCATTTCGACTGAAGTGAAACGGAATGGAGAAATCTGTCTTGAAATAGATCTCTCCGTTCCAGTCGAGATGACGGATTTTGCTAAGGAGTTGGAGGTGGTATGACCAATGGATCTTCCCGTTCCCAGTTGGGTTTTAAATCCATTAAAGCTTTTAAATACCAAACTTTTTCGGGTTGGTAACCGCCTTTAACACTTCCTGTATCCCATATTCCGTTTTTATTATCGTCATATACTACCCTGAGCATATATTTTCCGGCAGGATATTTTGAAAATAAAATCTTTGAATTTTTGCTTACTGGGTACGATTTAATAACGTCTTTTTTCTCGTTGAGAAATTGTACAATGTAATTTTTTGCAGTATCTGGTACGGTTACATTTAAAGCCAGAGTAGTGTAGGCATCAGAACTCTCCAGTGTAAATTTCTTAGATACATCTTTATTTTTTGCATTAAATATAGCTGTAAATGCACCTGCGCCTAATTTTAGGTCGTAAGTTCTTTTATTCTTCCATGGGTATTTGAGGTAGTATTTTTGTTGATCTACACTGTCTTTTACCAGTTCGAAATTGGTCCGTTTTACAGAATCCTCCAATAGGGTGATCTTTGATGGATCAGCACCTGTTATTGGAAATGGGAAAGTCAGGGTTAATTGCTGAAACGGATTTAATTTACCTCCAGACAAGTTATCTGCTATGGTCACATCACGGGTATAAGTATCTTTTTTACCACGGGTGAAATTTAAAGTCTGTAATACTTTACCTTGATCCTGAATGGCTACTTTAACCGAATCGAAACTCAGGTCCTTTAGCCATATTTTAGCAGTATCATTATTCTTGGTAAAGTGGACATACTTTCCAATATCAACTGCCGGTGGATCCATAACTGTAATTTTAGGGCTTTTAAGCTGCTGATTGAAGATAATTGATATACTTCCATCATTATTCAGTTTTCGGTCTAAAACACGAAATTCTGGGGCTAATTCCTTAAAAATTTGAAGGTTAATGTTATCCAGATTTTTATCGATCATCACAGGTTCTTTAATAAAACCCACTTCGTCTGAAATTTGCTGATAAATTTTATCACCACCGCCACTGCTTTCCTTAATCGCGTAAACTTTATAGGTACCTTTTCGTAAGTTGTTTAATTTGTAGGTTCCGGCGCTATCAGTAGTGGTATATATAGATGGACGTCTCTTTCCAAAAATGGTATCTCTTTCTAAGGGAAGAATAAATACGGTGGCATCTTTTTCTGGTTCATCGCTCAGTGAATTTATGACCTTACCACTGATGGATAAAGAGTCGATGTCTGGACCGGTTGAAAAAACGTATGATAAATTTTTAACTACATTACCTTCATTTACATCAGCTATGGATTTGCCAAAGTTTAAAGTATAGGTTGTATTTTTTTCCAAAGAATCCTGAAGTGCAATTTCCAATCTTTTTTGACGCTTCTTTAGAACGGGAAGTTTTTCCTGATCAGGAGAAATTGAAAACTCTTTAAACTCATCTTTAATATTAAAATATTCATCAAACTCAATAATGATTTTTTTAGCATTGAAATTCCTCGTTTGATTTTTTGGCGTCATGCTTAAAACTTTTGGTGGCTTGGTATCTTTTGGTCCACCTTGCGGTGTCTGGATACTCGCACAGCCAAAAAATAGGAGGGCGGTTACCAGAACCGCGAGATTTTTAAGGTTAAAATACTGATCTTTTAAATTTGGCATATTTTAAACGTTCTGACGAATTTTTAAACTTTTTGGAACTCTAACATTAAAAAATCTTTTTATTGCTTTGTATCGATTTATTTAAAGTCTATTTTTATTTATTTAAAATACTGATAATCAATTACTTATTAATATAAACCATTAAAACTGATATATCTGAAGGTGATACACCTGAAATCCTTGATGCTTGCCCTAAGGTACGTGGTTTGATCTTAAATAATTTTTCCCGTGCCTCTTTTGAAATGGAAACAATTTTATTATAGTCGAAATCTGGTTTGATTTCTTTGTCTTCCATTTTTAGCATTTTGGCTACAATTTCATTTTCTTTCTCAAAATAGCTTTCATATTTAATTTTGATTTCAGCCTGTTCTATGGTTTCGTTATCCAAATTTTTGGTAGCCTCTGCCAATGGCTTACTTACTTTAATCAGATCCTGTAAACCAACATGAGGTCTTCCTACCAAACTATGGATTTTTACATTTTGATTTAAAGTGCTCGATCCTAAACTCTCAAGCATTGGATTTGCATCACTCATTTCTATGCCCTGGTTCCTGGTAAATTTTACCAAAGAATCAGCATTTGCTATTTTCTGATTTACTTTTTCTAAACGCTCATCTGAAATTAAGCCGAGTTCGTGGCCGATAGGAGATAGGCGAATATCTGCATTATCTTGTCTTAATAATAAACGATGTTCAGCTCTTGAAGTAAACATGCGGTAAGGTTCTTCAGTTCCTTTAGTAACCAAATCGTCAATTAAAACACCTATATAACTTTCTGATCTTTTCATGATCAATTCATGTTTATCGTGAATTTTTTGGTGGGCATTAATACCGGCCATGAAACCCTGACAAGCTGCTTCTTCGTAACCCGTAGTTCCGTTAATTTGTCCTGCCAAAAATAAATTGCTGATCAATTTAGTTTCCAGGGTTAATGATAATTGGGTAGGTGGGAAGAAATCGTATTCAATGGCATATCCTGGCCTGAACATTTTTGCCTGTTCAAAGCCTGGTATTAATCTTAATGCCTTAAATTGTACATCCTCAGGAAGCGAAGTAGAAAAACCATTTACATAAATTTCGCAAGTATTCCAGCCTTCAGGTTCGACAAAAATCTGATGGCGATCGCGTTCAGCAAAACGATTAATTTTATCCTCTATAGATGGACAATATCTAGGACCTAAACCTTTAATACGACCTGTAAACATTGGAGATTTTTCGAATCCTTCTTTTAAAGTTTCGTGTACTTCACTGTTTGTGTAGGTAATCCAGCAACAGCGTTGATCGGTGGTAACTAGGGTGTCTGTGAACGAAAATTTACTTCTATTTTCATCTCCCCACTGCTCTTCCATCTTAGAATAATCTAAACTTCTGCCATCAACACGTGGGGGAGTACCTGTTTTCATTCTGCCGGATTCCATTCCGAGCTCTACTAATTGCTCCGTAATTCCTGTAGAAGATCGCTCTGCAGTTCTGCCTCCACCGAATTTCTTTTCTCCAATATGAATAATTCCATTAAGGAAGGTTCCGTTGGTTAATACCACAGCTGTACTTTCTATCTCTATACCTAAAGATGTTTTTACGCCATACGTCGTATTGTCTTTAACCAATAATCCTACTACACTATCTTGCCAAATATCTACATTTGGGGTGTTTTCTAGGGCTAACCTCCATTCTTCAGCAAAGCGCATCCTGTCTATCTGAGCCCTGGGACTCCACATAGCAGGACCCTTTGATTTATTTAGCATCCTGAACTGGATCGTAGATTTATCTGATATAATTCCAGAATATCCACCCAAGGCATCAACCTCACGAACAATTTGTCCTTTAGCTACACCACCCATTGCAGGGTTACAACTCATTTGGGCAATAGTGCCCATGTTCATTGTGATCAGTAAAACAGATGATCCTAAGTTGGCAGCGGCAGCGGCAGCTTCGCAGCCTGCATGACCAGCACCAACAACAATCAAATCGTATTTTGAAAACATTTTATTATATATTTCTTAATGTTCCACGTGGAACAATTTTATTTATTAATTTTATAATCAATATAAACGTGTATATGTTGACTATTTAATATAATGTATCTCCCTATGCCAGGGTGACAAGTCTAATTATTTTTCAATGTTCCACGTGAAACATAACGTGGAAAATAGGATAGAATTGTTTTAAATTTATTCTGAAAGCTCTAACCAACGCATGGTGTATTCATCCAGTTCAATTTGTATATTTTCAATCTCACTTGAAATTTCCTTAATTTTAACATAGTCGCTAGCATCTATATTATTTAGGGCTTTGGTAAGATTTGCAATTTTAGTTTCTGCTTCTACCATACCTCTTTCACTATCTTCTAATTCTTTCTGTTCTTTGAAACTTAATTTTTTTGCAGCTTTAACTGGAAATTGATCCATAACAGGGGCTGAGGTTTTCTTGGTTTCTGTTTTCGCTTTTGGCTGTTCTAAACTTAGGCGGTATTCTGAATAGTTACCATTGTAAATTTTAACAACACCTTCGCCTTCCATGATAAACAGTTGATCACTCATTTTATCGAGCAAGTACCTGTCGTGAGAAACCAACATTAAAATACCGGGAAAATTTTCTAAAAATTCTTCCAGCACATTTAGCGTATCGATATCCAGATCATTTGTAGGCTCATCCAAAATCAAAAAGTTTGGATTTTGCATCAACACTTTCATCAGGTTCAAACGTTTCTTCTCACCACCACTTAATTTCTCGACCATACCATGTTGTTTTTTTGGTGGAAAGAGAAATAAGGTTAATAGGGCAGAAGCAGTAATCACAGAACCATCAGCCATTTTGATATATTCGGCATCTGACTTTACAATGTCAATTACCCTTTCTTTTGGATCGAAAGTTAAACCACCTTGTTTGTAATAACCAAAAACTGTTGTTTCACCGGTATCAACTGTTCCGGCATCTGGTTTAAGCTGACTGGTAATTATATTTAAAAGGGTAGATTTTCCGGTTCCATTTTTTCCTGCTAAACCAATTCTGTCGCCTTTTTTAAAAGTATAACTAAAATCATTAATGATAGGACGGCCATCAAATGCTTTTGCAATATGTTCTACTTCAATAATTTTCCCACCCTGGCGAGACATCTTCATTTGAAGGCTAATACTCTGATTGTCAGACTTTTTCTTTGTTTTTTCCTCTAAATCATAAAAAGCATTGATTCTGGCGTTAGATTTAGTTCCACGAGCTTGTGGCATGCGACGCATCCACTCCAATTCTTTCTTTAATAGCTGTTGGTTCTTGTGTTGAACCGTTGCATCTAAGGCTTCCCTTTCCGATTTCTTTTCTAAGTAATAAGCGTAGTTTCCATTATAATTGAAAATTTTACCTCTGTCTAGTTCTACAATCGTATTGCATACGTTATCTAAAAAGTACCTGTCGTGGGTAACCAACAGAATCGTTTTTTGTCCGGTGGTTAATAATTTTTCAAGCCACTCGATGGTGTCAATATCCAGATGGTTGGTAGGTTCATCAAGTACTAAAATTTCCGGATCTTCAATCAAAAGTTTGGCCAGGGCTAAACGTTTCTTTTGTCCGCCGGATAGAGTAGCGATTTTCTGCTGAAGATGAGTGATGCCCATTCTATTTAAAATGGTCTTGATTTCATGCTCGTATTCCCAGGCGTTATGCTCGCTTAACTCTTCATATAAACGGTTAAGTATTTTCTCATCAGGATTGGGATCTTCAATTAGTTCCTCATATTCCTTAATCAACTGTTGTTGTTTATTCTCCAAAGAAAAAATATGGTCACTAATGGAATAACCTTCGGTAAACTGGGGTTCCTGATCTAAAAAACCAATTTTAACAGATTTATTTTTTACAATTTTACCTTCAAGCGGAGGGAACCTTTCTGCCAGTAATTTCAAAAGTGTACTCTTACCCGCACCATTAATACCAACCAACGCAACGCGCTGACCAGAGTTAATACCCAAGGTTAAATTCTTAAACAGCCATTCGTCATGATAACCATGTCCTAAGCCTTCTGCCGCAATTAGTGTGCTCAATTTTTTTGTATTTCGGATTTATAAAGGGAAATTAGTGCAAAGGTAAGGATAAAATACTTGCAACGGCATATTCAAATTGCAAAGGACTTCTGTATCAGGTAAAAATGTCAGAAACTTGATTGATGATAGCCAGGGATGTGCAGATTAGCACGGAATCTTTTATTGGTTTTGTCATCCTGAGCGGAGTCGAAGGATAAAAACAAAACAGCGGTTGGACTCGCTCCACCGCTGCTTCAATCATTAACTAAAACTAAACTTTATCTTGTGTAATGTCGAGAATATAAATTCCAGGCCATTATGTATTTGTTGTTTTCTGAATATAAGACTGCGGTTGACGGAAAATGTTGCAGGGAATTCAGGTGTATTATACCAGTACAGACTAATTGTCGACGAACGCCCTTAACTGTTAGACGAACGCCAGGAAAAATAATAAGGAATGGAATATTATTTACTGGACTAGCAAAGTGGACATCCTATTATCATTCTTAATTCTTAATGCAAGAATCTGCTATCAATGGATGCAAACTCAAATAAGAAGGTATAGAATGAAATTGCTGTGATAATCATTAAAAATCTTCACTACGCTCAGAATGACATCATGGGAAGGAAAAAGGTAGACTAAACTAATCCAAATTCAGTTCTATATCGTAAATGTTCATCTTCTTTTCGAGTCATCAGGGTTTTGGCGGCTTTTCCTTTGTCTTTGTATCCTAATAGATGTAGGGTTCCGTGGATCATGATCCTGCAAACCTCATCAAATTCTGAAGTTTTAAAGGTTTTTGCATTTTCTTTAACACGTTCTATGCTGATGAAAATATCGCTTACAATTTGTTTTTCTTCCTCAGAATTATCGAAAGTAATGATATCGGTGTAAGTATCGTGATTTAAGTACTGCTGGTTAATGCCCAAGAGGTATTCGTCACTACAGAAAATGAAATTGAGTTCCTGCAATTTAAAGCCTTCTTTCTCGATGGTTGCTTTAATCCACTTTTTGATTTTTAGTTTTTGAGGAAGGTTATAGCTAACTGATTCTGTGAAAAAGGAAATTGCAGGCATTGTTTTTTGGTTTATGGCTGCAAATTTAAGAATATAATTTCGTCATTTCGAGCGAAGTGCAACGAAGTCGAGAACCACGTAGTGCTCAGCGAAGCTAAATCTGCCTGTATTAGATCTCTCCATTCGCTGCGCTCAGTCGAGATGACGAGTGGATTTATTGGCTTATATTCAACGATTTCAAATACTCAGTAATTTTATTTTTGTAATAATAATTTAAACTAGGTGGCATTTTCTGCAACATGCCATGACCGTTTTGTTGCTGTTTTTTAAACTGATCGACCATTTTTTGATAGGATGGAGGAAACTCCTTTGCGGCTTTACTTTCGCGTTTTGAATCTTCTTCCTGGTCGCGTTCTGCTTTTTCTGCTTCTAATAGTTTTGTTAATAGGTCTTTCTGTCTGTTTAAAGTTTCCTGTTGTAAACGTTTGTTAACCAAATCGCTCTCGGTTTGTTTCATTTCCTTAATGGCTTCGTTCAGGTTACCCATTTTACCGGTTCCATCCTTATTTTCTTCGCGGTTGATTTTTTCCAATGCCTGGCGGATCATTTGCTGTTGTTGTGCCATTTTACCAAATTCCTGGCTCATTTGTCCTTTACCAACTGTACCTTGATTACCTCCCGATTTTTGCATTTGCTCCTTTGCTTTCTGCATACTTTTATTCAGCTGGTCCTGCATCTGTGAAAGCTGTTTCATACCCCGCTTTTGTTTTTTTCCACTACCACCTTTACCATTTTTCTGCATGTTTTGCAGCTGACTTAAGGCTTCGCTTAACATCAGGGTGAGGTTATTGATAGAAGTCATAGTAAATTGTTGGAAGCGATTAGCCTCAGATGTTCTTCTATCACCCAAATTTTCCAAACTTTTATCCAGGTTGAAGTTAATCTTATTCATCTCCTCGTTAACTGTTGATTCTATCTGCGGAACACGTTTACTTAGGCTGTATAAGCTATCAGCGATAGTTTTAAGGTTATCTTTAATGCTGCGTTGTTTTTGAACGTTACTGGTGTATGATGGATCGGTAGCGTTCATTTTTTTAATGCCAGCATTACTTTTTCCTGATCAAATGAGGTTGTCAATAGATTTTCTAATAAACGGCGCAATTCTTTAGCATTCAGGTTGTTTTCCATTTCTTCACCCTGTTGTTGCATATCACTCATTTTTTTAGATAACTTTTCCATCTGCTCGCCTGCTTTTTGCTGTTTCTGGCTTGCGTTTTTAGAATCTTTTTTATCTAAGGCATCTTTACTATCCTGTTGCTCTTTTTGTATATCCTGAACATCTTTTTCAGCGTTTTCGAAGGGATTTGGTCTTTCTAATGACTTATTTTTTTCTTCCAGGTTTTTAAGATCGTCTTTCAGGTCTTTCATCTCTTTGTTAAGCGCATCCTGTTTTTGCTTTAGAGATTCGTTGTCCTGTTTTTTATTTTTTGTTTGTTCTGCAAGCTCTTTTTGTTCTTTGGCAAGCTCATTTAACCGATTAATGTCCGTTTGCAGATTTTGTTCAAATTCTAACTGTTTATAGAGTTCTAAAATCCTGTCGAGTTCATTTTTAAGGGTTTTATTATCCAATTGCATTTTGGAAAGCTCATTCTGTGTTTGATCTTTATTTTTCTCATTCATCAGGTTCTGTAGCTTTTGCAAAAGCTCTCTGGTTTTTTCATCCAGCACATTATCAAACAGGTCTTTGATCTGCTTTTGTTTTTCTAAAAGTTCCCCGGTTTGTTTTTGGTCTTCCTGTTGCTGGATATTTTTATCATTTTGCTCTTTAATTTCCTTTACGGCTTCATCAAGCTGTTTTTGTTTATTCAACAGGGCTTCAATCTGTTTTTTATCTTCGAAAGAGATTTGTTTTTTATCAATCAGACTTTCAGCCACCTTTTTACTCTCTTTTTCAATGGTATTGGCCAAACGGATAGCTGATTGTACCTTCTGTTTCAAAGCCTGGTTACTGGCATTTACCTGCTCGGCTGTTTCTTTTTTGGTAGGCTGTTTAAAGGTTTTAATTTCCGACCGGGTAACTTTTGCACCATTAACCCCATCATTATCGGCCACTTCGAAATAATACTCAATCTCCTGACCAGGTTTGGCAGAAGCAGTTTTTAAATCCCAGAAATAGAAGAAAGTATTCTCTGTGACATTGCTTTTAATGGCGATATTTTTGGCAAATGAACTAACAATCCGGTTGTTTTCTTTGATGTTGTATTTAAAGCTTAAACGGCTAAACCCATAATCATCGGTAACCTGCCCGCTAAAATACAGGGCTTTGTTACTTACTGAATCTGGTTTTTCTTCTACAGTAATGCCTGGAACCTGATCTTTAACCACGGTAATCTGGTGTGATAAAGAATCCCGAAGCGTAACGTATTGATTTTTAGGAGTGATGCTATATTTAGAATTGTTTTTGATGGTGGCATTAAAAGCAGATTCGTTATCCTCCACTTTTAAATTGTTTTCGATACCATTCAGGATAAACAAAATTGAACTGCTTTGTCCAGTTTTAAAGTTCCAGGTAACCCTGGTACCTTCTGGTAGGAGCATATCGCCCACATTGGCTACCTGTTCAGTTTTTTTGCCAAGGTAAGCAGGAAAATTTAATGTTGCTGTTGCATTCAACAGTTCAGGACGGGGTTTAACAGTAAGGGTAAATCCAGAAGAACTGAAGCCACCACCTTTAAAAACCAGTTTTTTATCGCTTTGAATGTTTTTTATACTGTAATTAAATTTGCTGATGTTCTCTTTTTGCAGTTTGTAAGTATTTTTTCCGTCTTCTACATAAATTTCAGCAGGAAGTTCATCACCAGATAGTTTTAGGTTTATCGTTATATCATCACCTTGTGTTACGGTTAAATTTTTATTTAAAACTGCAAAACTGAATGGTGCCTTTGGTGCAATATATTCATCGTATTTAAAAAAACTGTTGGTGCCCTCACGTAAAATTGCAGGAGCGATAATGGCGATGAATAAAATGATAGAAAGTGGGATAAAAAGATATTTTAGATACTTTTTATTGTCATTAATGCTTACCGCAGTATAAAAAGGAACGGGTTTAAGTTCCAATATTTTTTGATCGATACTGGCTATAATGAGGTGATTATTGTTGGGCTGGTTTTCTGATAGGCGGTGAAGCTGCAGGGTGTTGAGCAATTTGTCTTTAATATCGGAAAAGTGGTTTCCGATGATAACCGATGCTTCGTCAAAAGTAAGGCGTTTACCTAGTTTTAACATAGCAAGCAATGGCTTTATGATGAGAAAACCTACCAGTAATAAGCCGATGAGCAGGTAAGTAAAAAATACAAAGGTTTTAAAACCTGCGGTTGGATTGAGGTAATACAGGCTTAAAAAACAATTAAATATAGGGCGAGAAGTATAGCAGCTGCATAAATGCTGCCACGCAAAATTTTATTAAGGTAAAATTTTCGGATAAACTCATCGATCTTCCGTAATAATTCGTTGTAGTTATTGCTCACCATATCACCGTAAATGTAAAAATTGTTCCAGTCAATTGAAAGGAAAGTATATTTAGGTAACGTGTTTATTTCAAATAGTTTATCTGTTTTCCGATGATGGAGATGTTATTTTTTATTCTTTGGAAAACAGCGGGAAGTGTTTCATAGCTGTTTTCAGTCCTGCTTTTTGCTGCAACAAAAGCAGAAAAAGCTTTTGGTTTCCGCTTCAATCGGGTTTATTTAACAAATTATAAAGCCAATGGCCAGGTGCACACACCGTATTTATCTGTGTACTCTGTGGTTGAAAATATTAATTTAAAAATCTTTATCTTGTTTTTATTAATACAAAGGTTACATAGATTTTAAACGAGTGTTCTCATAAAAATCTACTTTTGATTTTTTGTATAATCATACTAAAACATGAAACGAGTACTTATTTCTGCACTGATGTTGTTCATTTTTACTGCTTCTTTTGCTCAAAAATTTAACTGGAATAAAAACCAGGTAATTGCACACCGTGGCGCCTGGAAGAAAAATAATTTTCCTCAAAATTCCATTGCTTCTTTAAACGAAGCCGTAAAACTGGGCTGTTATGGCTCAGAATTCGATGTATGGATGACGGCTGACGGTGTTTTGGTAATTAACCACGATCCGGAATTTCAGGGTTTAACCATCGAGAAAGTCAGTTATAATGAACTATTGACCAAAACCATGAGCAATGGTGAAAAAATCCCAACGCTTGAAGCTTATCTATTAGAAGGCAAAAAGCAGAAAAGCACCAAACTGATTTTGGAGATCAAACCATCGCTCATCAGCAAAGAGCGCGGTATTGATGTCACCAATAGATCTGTAGAAATGGTGCAGAAGTTAAAAGTTACCGATTGGGTTGAATACATCAGTTTTGATTACGATTACTGCAAACGCGTTTTAGCTTTGCTACCAAAAGCAAAAGTGGCGTATTTAAGGGGCGAAATCAGTGCTGAGCAGATGAAAGCCGATAAATTAACAGGTGTTGATTATCATTATAGCGTTTACCAAAAAGATAACTGGATCGAAAATGCACAAATACTGGGTTTAACCGTGAATGCATGGACTGTAAATGCAGCACCCGAGATGCAGTGGCTTTTAGCCCATAAGGTAGATTACATTACAACTAATGAGCCTGAACTGCTTTTCGAAGAGATTAAAAAAACTCCGGTTACTCAGGGCTGGAAACTAAAATGGGCAGATGAATTTGATGATGCCGGATTGCCTTTAAGCAAAAACTGGAGTTATGATGTTGGCGGAAAAGGCTGGGGAAATAACGAACTTCAATATTATACTGATGCCGATAGCGCAAATGCGGTTGTTAAAAAAGGAAACCTGAATATTATTGCAATAAAGGCAGATAAAGAGGCAAACCATTATACCTCGGCCAGGTTGGTCACCAAAAACAAATTCGATTTTAAATATGGCAGGGTAGAAGTACGTGCCATGTTACCAAAAGGAAGGGGTTTGTGGCCTGCAATATGGGCTTTGCCAACCGATTCGAAATATGGTAACTGGCCAAAAAGCGGGGAAATTGATATTATGGAACATGTAGGCTACGATCCTGATAGCGTGCATGGAACGGTACATACCGAAAAATTTAACCACGTTATCAAAACGCAGGTAGGTAAAGCTTTAAAAGTAAATAATCCTTATACCGAATACCATGTTTATGCCATAGAATGGTTTGCCGATCGCATCGACTTCTTTATCGACGATCAAAAATACCTCACTTTTAACAATACCAAAAAGGGATCAGGCGATTGGCCGTTTGATCAGAATTTCCACGTGATTTTAAATGTAGCTGTGGGTGGCGGCTGGGGCGGAAAAAAGGAGTGGATGATGCTATTTTTCCGGCAACCATGAAAGTGGATTATGTGAGGGTGTTTCAGAAGTGATGGAAGAGGTGAGATGGATGAGGGAAGATGGTTTTAGTTCAAGAATTCATTGCTGGATTGTTAAATTGTTGGCATAGTTAGCTTGGACTAATGACTTCTAACTAAAATTTAACTGTCAACTGAAAAATGGTAACTGAAAACTATAACTAGCGGTATCTAAGCTATATTGTATAATTTATGGACTCACGTAGAGAATTTTTAAAAAAGCGGCCTTGTTTGCCGGGGCCACGGGTATGGCCAACACTTTGCCCAGTTCGTTGCTAAAAGCCATGTCGATTAACCCAGAGTCGGGCAGCACCTTTTACGATGCAGAGCATATTGTTTTTTTGATGCAGGAAAACAGGTCGTTCGATCACATGTTTGGTAAAATGAAAGGCGTTCGTGGCTTTAATGATCCGCATCCGCATATCCAGACGGATGGTAACAAAGTTTGGCTGCAAAAAGATGGTCAGGGTTATACTTATGCCCCCTTTCATGTCGACATTAACAAAACCAAAATTACCTGGCAGGGTGGTTTGCCACACTCATGGAGCGATCAGGTTGCTGCGCGTAATGGTGGCCGTTATGATAAATGGCTTCCCGTAAAAACCCCGATGACTTTGGCTTATTACGATCGGAACGATATTCCTTTTTATTACGCCATGGCCGATGCTTTTACCATCTGTGATCAGCATTTTTGCTCGTCGTTAACCGGAACAACACCAAACCGACTATTCTTTTTTACCGGAACCATACGGGGAGAGAAAAGCGCAAACACTGTGGCAGTGGTGAATAACGATCAGGCCGAATCTCAGAACAATGTATTTGTAGACTGGCCAACTTTTCAGGAAACGTTGGAAGATAATGGTATCGACTGGCGCATTTACCAGAACGAACTTTGGACATCAAAACTTCCAGAAGGTGAGGTAGACGATTGGTTGGGGAATTATGGCGATAATCCTGTTGAATACATCAGCAGGCACAACGTTAAATTATCAGCTTATTTTAGAAAAAACGGCGATAATACCGTTAAACCTCCATTATCAGCTAAAGAAGTTCAGGCGAAATACGATAAATTATCGCAAAAGGAAAAAAACCTGATCGATAAAGCCTTTACCACTAATATTTCACAAAAAGATTACCTCGAACTCGAGCCTTTTACCTTTAAAAACGATCAGGGGCAATCAGAAACCATCAATATTCCAAAAGGAGATATCTTTCACCAGTTTAGAAAAGATGTAGACAGTGGAAAACTACCAACCGTTTCCTGGTTAGTGGCACCACAGCGTTTTTCAGACCATACCAGTTCGCCTTTATATGGAACTTGGTACGTAAGTGAGGCTTTGGATATCTTAACCCAAAACCCAGAGGTTTGGAAAAAACAATCTTCGTTTTAACCTACGATGAAAATGATGGTTATTTCGATCACCAGCCGCCTTTTGTAGTTCCGAATCCTGATGATCCGGGGAGTGGGAAAGTATCTGCCGGAATCAACTATGCAACAGATTTCGAGGCCAGGAAAGGGAGTCCGATTGGTTTGGGTTACCGTGTGCCTTTGATTATTGCCTCGCCATGGAGCAAAGGCGGTTTTGTAAACTCGCAGGTTTTTGATCATACCTCTTCCTTAATGTTTATGGAAAAATGGCTGGCAAAAAAACGGGTAAAGTGATTAAAAGCAATAACATCAGCGATTGGCGAAGAAATATTTCCGGCGATTTAACTTCCGTATTCAGACCCTTTAATGGTGAAGAAATTAAGTCTCCTGAGCCCTTAAAACGTGATGTAGTAGTAACCAATATCGGTAATGCCAAAAACAAACCCGCACAGGTAGGCCCAACGGCACTAAATAAAACAGAGATAGCTAAAATCAATAAATTCGAGTCCTTTTCACGTGAAACATCAATCCATGCGCCTAAACAGGAAAACGGAACCAAACCTGCCTGTGCATTGCCTTACCATTTGATGGTAGATGCACAGGTGGTAAATAACGAAATTGAACTTACTTTTCAATCGGCTAAAACCTTATTCGGCAGTAAAACCGAAAGTATTGGCGCACCGTTCAACATGAATACCATTGCCAAATTTAAAGGGGTCGCGGGTAAAACCTGGGCTTATGCGGTAAAGGCTGGCGATACCCTGAAAGATAATATCAAAATTGATGATTTCGATAACGAAGCCTACAACCTTGCCATCAGCGGGCCTAATGGTTTCTACCGGAATTTTGCCGGAAGTAAAAAGAATCCTCAGGTTGTCATAAAAGCTTATCCGGAGCAAAGTGGTTTGGTAAGTAAAAAGCTTAACGGAAACCTTGTTTTTGCCATAGAGAACAAAGGTGCTGTTTTAATTACTTTGCAGGTTATCGATAATAAATACAAAACAGGGACAAAAACGGTAAGTATAAAACCAAAATCTAGTACTACTGTAGTGTTTAATTTGGCTAAAAATTCAAATTGGTACGATTTCAGTATTGTACAAACTGGTAATCACATTTTTAAGCAGCGTTATGCAGGTAAAATAGAAACCGGAGAAATTACCCAAACCGATCCATATATGGGTAACGTGTAATAAATATCAACCTGAAAAGGGGAGGCATAAAAATATAAAGTCCCGACAATAGCCGGGACTTTATATTTTTTATTTCTTTTAACTTAAAAATTAATAGGTAATTCTACTTGCGTTCTGTCCCAGCCTATAATCAGGTTTGCACCTTCTGTAGCCGGCGTAAAGGTTAACGAGAAATATTCTATCGGTTTAGCCAAGGTTTTAACCGGAACATTTACGCGCACAATGTCTTTAGCTTTATTATAGGTAAAAGCACCCCATTTATCGGTTTCACTATTTACAATAATGGTCCAGGTATCTTGGTTAGGAATGGCGAATAGGCTATAGGTACCCGCTTTGATTTTCTTGCCGCCAATACTTACTTTTTTGAAGAAACGAACTTCTGTACTCTCGTTGGCACCAAAACGCCAAACTTTACCATACTGTTCTAAAACGCCGAAAACATCCCTTCCTTTCTTCTGTGGACGCGAATAAACAATCTTTATAGCCGGTTTTGTTGGATCTCCGGCTTTTGCCTTTGGGGCATTAAGCGGAAAATAAACAATGTCTGCAGGACTTGGGTCTGCAGCAGGAAATTTTACTTCAGCGGGAGAGGCTTGTTGAGCCTTGGCGCTAAAACAAAAAAGAGCGAAAACAACAATGAAGATATTTTTCATTTGTAGGTTTTTGTTTTCAGTCGCGATGAGCAATCATGATTTTACAGTTATCCGTAAAAGCAAAATGGTCTCATTTACTGTGGAATTAATGTTAAATCCTTAAAAGGATCTAGTGGTATAAAAGGGCTAAAACTAGTATTTCCTTCCTTTTACAAGGGCGTTTAAAAATAAGCCTGCTGTTAACAAACCTAAAACACCACCTAATAAAGCGAAAATATAGTTTTGCGTAATGATTGCTCCAGTTAAAACTCCGAAGAATAAACCTAAAGCATAATATAACCAGTTGAAATTATTGCTGCTGTTCTCTTGTACACTCATGTTTTCTGTTATTTGGAGGCAAAGTTAGTATTAATCAAGATGATTTTAAAACTAAAACAGTGTTTTCTCTAGAATATAAGAACAAATAGTGAGTATCTACATGAATCATACAAATTTAAAAGCTAAGATATGGAATTAAGATAGATAGGTATGCAGAAGAACGCCAGATTGTGCCACCAATAATTGAAAATATTAATGAAGCAATAAAAAAGATAATCCCAATTTTATACTTTACTTTTTTCGATAGTTTATAAAAAAGAAGTGACAAACATCCTCCTGTCAACGATAAAAAGTACCCAATTGTACATATTCTATTTAGTATTTCCAGATTCCTGACATACTTATTTCTGGATAATATATAGCGTTTACAGATATCACCTGAACGCCTTTTTGTGCCGTGAACATCCCAGTTTTCATTAAATAAAAGATTCCAAGAGGGCCAACAAAAGGGCTAAGTAAAAATACCAACAATTCAAGTGCACAGATTGATACTGCTATAAGGTATATAATTCTTAATGTTTTCATGTTATAATGATTAATCAGGGCATTTTCTGGATAATACACTAAGGGATTTTGATCCGATAAGTTATTATTTAACCAAAGTCCAATCTAGTTTTTGAATTGTGGCGGATACAATCGAGCTTTTTCCAATATTATTACTAACAAAAGATGCAACTTCCCTTTGGACCGATTTCCAAAGTTTTTCTTTCTGTGCGAAAGCAATCCCGGCTCCCCATTTAGTAAAAGCGACAGGAAGCTGGTGCTAATCATAAATAACTAAGGGCACCTTGTGCCTTGAAATCCAGGTTCTGAATTATCTCTTTCTTAGTTTTTAAATTCAGATGCTATTCTCTGTTCCTCTATAAGCATCATGACCGATATTATCGGCTTGAAGCCTGATGGTAATCTACATTTTGAAGATTAAAAAAAGGATATTCATAGTCAGCAGGAAATTATTAATTTTTAAAGGTTTAATTATTTCATAATCAATGACACAATTTTTTTTGGGTTTTGTGGAGGCATGAGGTGAACTAAGTAAAGTACTACTTCACTAACAACTAATTTGATGTCCAGTTTTTGATCAAAGTCAAAAATAATCTTATATAATCCATAAAATTAATATTATCTATACAACAGCAAGGCCGACATGGATGTAATAAAACCTATGATTAACACAATCTTTATAGTTTTCTTACCAAATTTTAATGGCACTAGTAATAATATTGATAGGCTTATTATTCCAAATGGATAGGAAATAAATAACGCAGAGTTGTAGACCCAAAGCCAAGAAGAGAGGGCAAACCAAAAGGCAAAAGCTATCGCCATAATATTTAAAAATCTATACATAGATACGAGTTTTTAATCAGGACAATTATTAGATAAAGTGCTCAATGGCTTTCTACCCTCAAGTACATCCAAAACTGAATCCCATTGGGGTCTTAATATCTCTTGTGGTTTTATTGTTGCAGAACCTTGATGAGATATAACAAATTCTTTAATCTTGTTTTGAAAAGAAGTCCACAATCCATCGGCTTGCCAAAAAGGGATACCTTTCGCAAAGCCTAAAAATTGAGGAATTGTATTAGCAAAATCTCCATCAACAGATGTTAATCTGTCAACGCCTCTAGTATAGAAAGTAAATGAACCATTAGAGTCAATATGATAACCAAAATCTCGGTTGCCACTTACAGGATGTTCACCATACATTGGTTCGTATATAGTTGTAAAGGTCCATCCATTCGATGTTGATTTTGAGGTTATTACAGAAGCGTTGTCTGGGCCTTTAATGTCTAAAGCAAGTATGCTACCCGTTGGGTCATTAGAGTTCCATTTTGCGGTGTCATCAATTCCATAGTTATTATATGGTGTAAATATTTTAGTTCCATCAGTGAAAGAATCTAGATTTGTCCTCAAGTAGTGTATAAATTGATCGGGACTTAAACGCTGTCCATTAACTATAGGCATCTGATTAATATTAATAGGAAAATAATCCATATTAACAACAGGACTACTAGCGTCATCTATACTTTGAATTCTAGCAATTTTTTCTCCAAAAAGAAAAGCATCTAATCCAGAATTTTTCAACGTATTCAACTTGTCAATTATTGATGCGTTCGGAGTAAATTTTGCCGTAGCCAACCAAGCTTTTAAAGTCTCTCAAGGCACATCTTTTAATAAAGCAAAGGGTTTGTTTTTTATGGCATCCTCCAATTGTTGTTTTGTTGGTCGAGTCGTTCCATTTCCACCACCATTCCCATTATTACCGGCATATGTAGGGTAGTAATTGCCATCTTCAGGATTAATAGGTACCCCATCCTCACAAACAAAGCCCATAAATACATAAGTACATTCCATGTAACCATCTACACCTACACAAACCTCCCGATAAACCGGTGATGGAAGGGGGCAGGAAGGCGGCATAGCTACCATTAACCTATTGCGCCCCGAATTTTCACTTAGGGTGGGGTTTTTCAGGTCAGACAATGTAGTGCCATTTGTTCCATAATAGCCTTCTATGGTGCCGTTAATCCGCTTTATAATCTTTCCTGCACTATACTCCCAGCCATTTTCAGGTTTTCCGCCCATGCTAAAAAACATTACTGTGCCATTAAGTCTTTTAACATCCTTATAATGGATTTTATTTGGTTCTTGAAGCTCTGGTTCCTCAGCTAAAACCGACATGTAACAACCCGCTATAATCTGGCCGTTAGCTTTATCCTTAAAGATAAGTAAACGGATATTGTTCTTTTTGTGTGCATCGCCAGCGCTTCCACTTAATCTCAAGTATACTTTTTTGGGGTTGGAAAGCTTTATTTCATACACATCCAAATCGTTTGGCTGTTCATTTAGGTAAACCGCATTCCATAAAGGCTGCAGATCATTAAATGCTACCCGTGTGGTGGCCTTGTTTTGGTTGTACCAGGACTGTATTTCTTTTAAATCCTTTTGGTCGAATTTTTTAGCATCAATTCCTAAATCCTTTTTACAAGAGTAAACAATAATCGTTGTTGCAATCAATAGGATAAAAGCTAGCGCATGAGCGTTAAATAAAGGTATAAGTCTTTTCATTTGTTAATTTAGATTGGTATAATAACAATTTTGAGAGATGATGCTGTAAAGATGGGTATTTCCATAAACAAAAAAGAATTAATTACATGTAATATGTGGTTATTAAATACTTATTGCGTGGTTTGATATGGCATCCTTTGAAATTAAATAATACACAGAAAAGTCAATCAGAATATGTTTTATCAGGAAAATGTAAAACAAATAACAAATCTTATTTATTAATCAATCGTTTGATTAATTTTGTGCTGTCAAAAAGAAATGAAAACAGAAAAAGTAGATAAAAAACAAGCCATTCTCGACGCAGCTGAAAAGCTGTTTTGCGAAACGGGTTATGAGGGAACTTCTACCCGCCAGATTGCCAAAGAGTCTGGAGCGAACATGGCGATGATAAATTATTATTTCGGTTCGAAAGAAGGTGTTTTTGTAGAGATCATGAACGAGCGTATCGCAGGGTTCGCATCTCAGTTAAAAATCATTAATGAAGATAAGATTTCAGCATTGGAAAAATTGCACAGGGTTATAGAAGGCTATGTAAACAGGATATTAAGTAACACTGCATTTCATAAAATGATGCACAGAGAACTGTCTTTAACGCAAAGGCCAGAAATGTACGATAAGATTAAAGATGCCATGAGCCATAACATGCAACTTATTGATCGCATTATTAGCGATGGGATAGAAGATGGCAGCTTTAACAAGGTAGATGTACGGATGGTAATCGCTACCATTATGGGCACCATTACCAATATTGTTATTGCCCCCATAAGGTAATATCATGTTCAAACTTCGACCTTAACAACCCGAAAGACAAAAAAATTATCAAAGACAGGGCGGTGGCCCACTTACAAGATCTAACAACAGTTTATTTAACAACAAAAAGATGATACCCAGATCAATTAAATTAATGCTTGTGGCATCATTAATTCCGTCAGCTTTATTTGCACAGAGCAGCAAGGAATTAAATATCAACCAGGCAATAGAACTTGGCATAGCCAATAGTAAAAACTTAAAACTTTCTCAGAACAAAATTGATCAGGCTGTTGCACAGCTGGAGGTTGTAAAAGACAATGCCTTGCCAACCGGAAATGCAAGTTTTATGTACAACCACGCTGAAATTCCAACCAGTACATTTTCGCTGCCTGGAGGAGGATCAACCTTACAGTTGCCAAAAAGAGCAGATGCTTTTGTGGGTACAGCAGCAGTACAAGAACTGGTATACGGCGGCGGTAAATTAAAATATGCAAAAGAATCGACCAAATTATTAGCCGAGGTTGCACGTTTAGATGCTGATAAAAGCAAAGAAGAAATTACTTATGCAGTAATCAATACCTATTATTCCCTATATAAGGTTTTACAGAGCAGAAAAGTGGTTGATCAGAATTTAGAATCGATCGCCGCTCAGATTAAACAGGCACAACGTTTCTTCGAGCAGGGCATTGTAACCAAAAACGATGTACTGCGTTTCCAACTGCAACAGGCAAACGTGACGTTAACGCAGATGGATATCGAAAGCAACCGCAAAGTAATCAACTATAACTTAGACATTCTTTTAGGTTTACCTGAGGATACTGAAGTTAAAATTGTTGACCCAACCCTTGGCTTAAAAACGCCAGGTTCATTAAACGAATATATCGGTCAGGCCTTTGCTAACCGACAGGAGCTGAAACAACTTGATATACAGAACAAAGTGGCCGATTTTAACGTCAAAACCATTAAGGCAAATACTTTGCCTACCGTTGGCGTTGGTGCAAACCTTTATTACATTAACCCAAGCGGTAACTTTATTCCGCCAACAAACCAGTATTTAATGCCCGTTACAATAGGCGCAACTGTTTCATGGAATTTCGGAAACCTTTGGACCAATAAAAACAAAGTAAGCCAGGCAAAAATTGAACAGAGCGAAATTACCCTTCAGAAAGATATTTTATCTGATCAGGTAAAAACCGACATCAACAAAAACTTTCAAAATTACCAGGTGGCGATGAACAAAATCCAGGTTTTGGAAACTTCAATCGCACAGGCAACAGAGAACGATAAATTATTGGCATCGAAATATAAAAACAATGTGGCTTCGGTTACTGATCGAATCGATGCAGAAACTTTATTATACCAGGCAAAAATAAACTTAGAGATAGCGAAGGCAGATGCAGGTTTGGCTTACTATACATTATTAAAATCAACAGGAAAAATAACGCAATAAATACAGCAATGACAACTGAAAAGAAAAAAAGAACATAGTAGTACCCATCATTTTAGGTGTTTTACTAGTAATAGGTGTAATCTTCGGGATTATAGAATGGAATTATTATAGCAAACACGTAGATACGGATGATGCTCAGATTGATGGCGATATCAGTCCTGTTGTTGCCCGTGTTGGCGGTTATGTTAAAGACATTAATTTTGAAGAAAATACACATGTAACCGAAGGTCAGGTTTTGGTTAAACTTGATGATAACGATTACAAAGTGAAATTAGAGCAGGCACAATCTGGCCAGAAAGGCGCTACTGCCAGTGTAGGTGTTGCCCAATCTCAAATTATCGCAACTGAAGCAAATACAAGTACAGCGAAAGCAAACGTAGCTGCTGCCAGGGTTAAATTAAACTTAGCGCAAAAAGATTACGACCGTTATGCAAACCTTGTGAAAGACGGATCGATTACCCAACAGGCATTTGATCAGGCTAAAGCTTCTAAAGAATCAGCTCAGGCGGCTTACCAGGCAGCAACCGATCAATATAATGCTGCGGTTAAACAAGTGGGTACTACACAATCGCAATTGGCAGTAAGCAGCAATGTAATCAGCCAACGTCAGAGTGATATCGATTTTGCAAAACTTCAGTTATCCTATACTGATATCAAAGCACCGGCTACCGGCATTGTTTCTAAAAAGAATGTGCAAAAAGGACAATTGGTTCAGGCAGGTCAGTCTTTATTCTCTATCGTAAACGACGGAAGCATTTATGTAACGGCGAACTTTAAAGAAACCCAGTTAGAAAAAATCAAAGAAGGTTCTAAAGTAGAAATCGAAGTTGATGCTTATCCTAATGAAAAAATTGAAGGTGAAGTGTATAATTTCTCCCCAATTACTGGTGCAAAAGGATCTTTATTGCCTCCTGATAATGCTACTGGTAATTTCGTTAAAGTTGTTCAACGTGTTCCGGTAAAAATCAAAATCCATCCATCAAAAGAACTGTTGGCTAAATTACGTCCAGGAATGAGCGTTAAAGCTTCAGTATCTACTAAATAATATTAAAAATGGCCGAAGTAGGTTTAAAAAAGTGGATTATTACATTTACGGTAATCACGGCTTCTTTGTTGGAGCTAATTGATACAACTATCGTAAACGTGGCAATTCCACAGATACAGGGAAACCTGGGCGCCACCCTGGAGGATGTGGCCTGGCTTTCCACCGGCTATGCGGTAGCAAACGTTATCGTATTGCCAATGTCCGGCTGGCTGGGTAACCGGTTCGGCAGGAAAAATTATTTTCTTACCTCCATCATCGTTTTTACACTCGTTTCCTTTTTATGCGGAAACGCCACTTCCTTAAACGAACTTATTTTATTCAGGATTATTCAGGGATTGGCCGGTGGTGGTTTAATATCAACAGCACAAGCTATTCTTATCGAAACCTGGCCACGTGAAGATGTAGGTATCGCAACAGCCTTATTTGGTTTGGGTGCGGTAGTTGGACCAACCGTTGGACCAACCATTGGTGGATATATCCTGGATATTAGTTCATGGCCGTGGATTTTTTATGTGAATATTCCGGTTGGAATACTCGCGGCCTACTGTACATATTCCTTTGTGCGGGCCACCCCGAAAGAAGGGCAGGGTCAACCTGTCGATTGGTGGGGTATCGCATTATTGGCTATTGCAGTAGGTAGTTTGCAAACATTATTGGAAAAAGGAGAAAGCGAAGATTGGTTCGCTACACCTTATATTACAGCTTTGGCCGCGGCATCGGTATTTGGTTTACTGCTTTTCATCTGGAGGGAAATGAGTACTGACCATCCAATTGTGAACTTTAAGATTATGCGGCACAGAAGTTTTTCCGTGGGTATGTTTACCTCCTTTATTTTAGGGTTTGGTTTGTATGGCTCTGTATTTATCTTTCCGGTATTCTGTCAGAATTTACTGGGCTTTTCGGCCCTGCAAACGGGAGAATTGTTATTCCCTGGTGGTTTATGTACCATTGTAATGATGCCTTTTATCGGTATTATGCTTAAAAAAGGTATCCCTGCACAGTTTATGGCTACTTTTGGTATGCTGGCATTCTTTATTTTCTGTTGGATGTTGAGCAAATCAACACTTCAATCAGGTACCGGCGATTTCTTTTTACCATTGGTAATCAGGGGTGTGGGTATGGCTTTATTGTTCGTGCCGTTAACCACGCTGGCTATCCAGGATTTAAAAGGACCGGAAATCGGCCAGGGTTCGGGTTTAAACAACATGATGCGCCAGTTGGGCGGATCATTTGGTATCGCGGCTTTAACTACGCTGATCCACATCCGTTCAGGTTTCCACAGAAGTAACCTGTTAACCAACCTTAACGATTATAACCAACCATTTGTTGATCGATTCAATGGTTTGATCAAGGGTTTCATGGCTAAGGGTCAGACCTTGTTCGACGCGAAAATTATGGCAGCAAAGGCGATGGAAGGAATCGTAACAAGGCAAACGATGTTACTTACTTACGACGATGCCTATTGGGTAGCTGGGTTAATCATGTTATTCTCCATCCCATTACTGTATCTTCAAAAGTTTAAGAAAAATGCAAATATTCCTGCCGATGTGCACTAAAATTTGCAAAGAATTGCCATAAATAATGGCAAAAACCAAAAACAGCCGGTGTATTTTATTACATCGGCTGTTTTAACCCAAAAATTAACAATCAATGCAATGCCCTTAAACATTGCAAATGTTCTTACTTAACCACATAGTAGCCAAATAAGATTTTAAAATTAAAATTTATTCTACAATTTTCCAAATTGTAAGCCTTAGAATTTTAATACCTTATGCATTTTTTGTAGTATTACGGTATACAAAACTATTGCCTAAGCTATGCCCAAACTTCGTTTAACAACGCAACGTGAATCTATTTTTAACAATGAGGTCATCTCAAAATTCGAACTGTTTAACAGTTTATTTCTCACCTTGCCTTTTTACAAAATTAAGGATACCGGAACACTGCTTCCCTTTTCTTTAAAAGCTGTGAAGAAGGCATTGCAAACGGAGAAAAACCTGCGCAGATTATTGAAGAATTTTTTGCCAAATATACCAGTTATACCGAGCGCAAAGATATTGTTGACCTTCTTTTCAGGTTTATCCAATATATCGAGCGTCAGGTAGTACTTTTTGATGCGGTTGAAGATGCTTCTTTTACTAAGTTAAATACCACTGATGAGCAAAGTACATTGGCCTTTATTTTAAAGAAGAATGCAGATAATAAACCTGTACTGGCCAAAATTGAAAAACTGATTGATGAGCTTTCGCTCCGTTTGGTTTTAACCGCACACCCAACCCAGTTTTATCCGGGGAGTGTTTTGGCCATTATTACCGATTTAACCAAAGCGATTAGGGATAACGACATCACCTCAATGAACTCGCTTTTACAGCAATTGGGGAAAACGCCGTTTTTTAATAAAAAATCGCCAACACCTGTTGATGAGGCTTTAAACCTGGCCTGGTTCCTCGAAAACACTTTTTATTTTGCTGCCGCAAATATTCAGGAAGAAATAGACCAAAATCTGGACGAGTACAACCTTGAAACCAAGAAAATTTTAGAACTCGGTTTCTGGCCGGGGGTGACAGGGATGGAAATCCGAATATCCATGCCGATACCACCTTGGAGGTTTCTAAAATGTTGCGGCAGATCCTTTTCCGCTGTTACTACCGTGATTTCAGGGTAATTAAACGTCGCATTACCTTCAGGGGAGTTGAAGAAAATATTGCAAAACTGCATGATGTGCTGTATAAAAATGCCTTCGATCAAACCTGCGAGCTTCATGATATTTCTGATGAATTAAGGGATAACCTGAATAAAATTAAAGAAACCTTATTAGCAGAACACGAAGGTTTATTTGTTGACCTGGTTAACGACCTGATCCGTAAGATAGATTTATACGGTAACTATTTTGCTTCGTTGGATATTCGTCAGGATAGCCGCGTGTTGAGAAGTGTGCATGCGTATTGCCGTGAAAATAAACCGATTTCTTCACTATATCCTGCCGATTACGATAAATTATCAGAAGCTGAAAAACTAAACCTGATTTCGTTTAAAGAGGCAACCATTGTTTATGCAAGCGAGCCGGATGCCTTAATTGAAGATACCATTGAGGTTATTAAAGAAATAAAGGGTATTCAAAAACGCAATGGCGAAAAAGCCTGTCACCGTTTTATTATCAGCAATTGCCAGCAAGCCAGTGATATTTTACAGTTGATTGAACTTTTCCTTTGGAACGGCTGGAGCAAAGAATCATTGACGATTGATTTTGTACCGCTTTTTGAAACGGTAAACGATTTAAAAGGCGCTGCTGCCATTATGGATACTTTGTATAGTAATCCTTTTTATAAAGCACATTTGGCCAGCCGCGGCAATAAACAGGATATTATGCTGGGTTATTCTGACAGTACCAAAGATGGCGGATATTTAATGGCCAATTGGTCTATTTTTAACGGAAAGACCTCATTGTCTGCTATTTCTGCCAAACATAACATTCAACTGGCATTTTTCGATGGCCGTGGCGGACCTCCTGCACGTGGTGGTGGTAAGACACACCGTTTTTATGCCTCAATGGGTAAAGAAATTGCCAACAAAAACATGCAATTAACCGTTCAGGGCCAAACCATCAGTTCGCAATACGGTTCGGTAGAAAGTGCTGAATTTAATATTGAGCAATTGATCAACGCGGGATTAACCTCCGGACTAAAGGAAAAACACAACATTCTTTTAGATCCTGAGAATAAAGCCCTGCTTGATGAAATGGCTGAAGAAAGTTATAAAGCTTTTGTGGATTTGCGTGAGCACCCATTATTTGTAAGTTATTTAGAGAAATTATCTCCTTTAAAACTTTTATCCCAGGCCAATATCAGCAGTCGTCCGGTAAAAAGAAACGGAGGTGGCGAAATGAAACTCGAAGATTTAAGGGCCATTAGTTTTGTAACGGCCTGGAGTATGCTGAAACAAAACGTTCCGGGTTTTTATGGAATGGGAACAGCTTTGAGAAGTCAGGAAAAAGCTGGTAACTGGGATAAAGTAGTTAAAGTTTATCAGGATTCTGACTACCTTAAAACCATTGTAGATAACTGTATGATGAGCATGAGTAAATCAGACTTTGTAATTACGGCCCATTTAGCCAACGACAAAGAGTTTGGTGCCTTTTGGACTCAATTACATGAAGAGTTTAAATTAACCAAAGAGATGCTCTTAAAACTCTCAGGACAGCCAACTTTAATGGCTAATTATCCTGTGGATAAAAAATCGATCGCCACACGCGAAAAGATTATTTTGCCATTGGTGTTGATCCAGCATTTTGCTTTAGAGAAACTGCAGCACGATCAGAACGAGAAAGATCAGCATGCTTTAGAAAAACTTGCGGTAAGAACAGTATTTGGTATCGTAAATGCCGGTAGGAATTTGGCTTAGTTAAGCTAAACCTTACAGGTTTATAACATCTCCAAGGTCTGTGTCCTCACAGGCCTTTTTTATTGCCTGCTGTCATTCTGAGGAATAATTTATTATATAAAAATCAATATGATTGACAGATAAAATTAATTAGGTAATATCCTTCGAGAAATCGTCATTCCCAACTTGATTGGGAATCTTAAAACGCTTGCATTAAGATTCCCGCATGCGCGAGATCCGATAGCTCCTAATGTCCGCAGGTTAAAAAAAAGATGCTGCAAAACCTTGATAAATAATGTTTTGCAGCAATGTAATATTCACTTAAATTAGTGTTGACCAATATTACTGCTGTGAAAATAAGAAATTCAAATCCAATATCCTCTTTCGGAGGCATAAATTTTGTTTTTGACTACTTAAACAAATTAGAAATCGATAAACTTTGCCATGCCCATCTGCCCTGCGTTGCTGCCCAAAGCAAGTATTCCTGGAAGGATGTTTTCTACTCACTTAAATCTGTTTTTCTCTGTGGCGGCGATAGTGTTGAAGATCTTCATACCCACTTAAAAAGTCATTTTCTCGACAATCCTTATCTTAGACTGGCAAGCCCCGATACTGTTTTGAGAAGACTCTCCGGGCTTACCGAAGAAACAAAAACCTGTGTAACCAAGCGGGGTGTGGTTACACATCAATATTGTACCAACCAGACCCTTGAGAACTTTAATCTGGAAGTCCTCAAAAAAATCGGGGTTCTTGATTCCCAGGAACTTACCCTTGATTATGATAACACGATCATTTTCAATGAAAAACAGGACAGTAAAATGACCTACAAAAGGGATTATGGCTATCAGCCAGGTGTTTGTACCGTCAATGAGCAGTTTGTACTTTATATCGAAAATAGAAACGGAAATTCTGACGCAAAGTCATTTCAAAGGGATACGCTGGAAAGAATTTTTAATCTGCTTGAAACAAAGAAGGTAAAAAAGATTAAAAACTTTCGGGCAGATGCGGCATCCTACCAGTATGAGGTAGTTACTTTGCTGCAACAAAAGGTAGAACACTTTTACATAGGATGCAGAAACAGCTATGTCGAGAAATATTTTCCTCAAATTTGCAACTGGAAAGTGATGGAGGACAAAAATGGCCTGCTGGAAGTAGGGTACACGGACATCATTCCCTTTATAAACCAGGCCAGGGAACAAAATCAACAGCCACAGACATATCGACTGATTGCTAAACGAAGATTGAAAAAAGATGGCCAGGTAGATTTGATTACCCAGGATGCCTATGAATACAGGGGAATTCTAACCAACAACTTTGAAATGGATGTTGTTGACCTTGTCCATTTTTATAATCAGAGAGGGAGGATGGAGCGGCAATTTGATATCCTTAAAAATGATTTTGGATGGAATAACATGCCTTTCTCTACATTAAACAAAAACCTGGTTTTCCTTTATCTTACAGCGATCTGCAGAAACATATATAATAAAATCATTGATTATTTTTCACAAAAGGTAAAAACGCTGAAGCCATGTTTCAGACTAAAAAGTTTCTTTTTAGATTCATTATCCGGCCAGCCAAATGGGTTAGGCAAGGCAGAAAGCTGAAATTAAGAATTTACTCAATAGATCATAGCTACCCATAGGGCCAGGATCACTAAAAGAAATAATAGCGCTAATATTGTTACCTGAAATACAGCCAGGAGGGGACCTCTATTTCATTTTTATGCCTAAAATAAAATTTAGATCCCAAATCTGTTCAGAAATGCCAATCAAAAATGAACTTCCGCCTGTAAATATAATTATCGTGGAATAAAATCAGGTGATATTCATTTTTAGAACTTAGTAATATTCAGATTAAGACAGACATGCGGATTTTAGGAGCTATCGGATGACGACCGAACTAGTGGATTCTGTCATTGATAGGCACGAAGAATCTTTTGCATAGTAGCAGGCATTGAAATTGACTGCTTATCATTGATCCTTTAGTTCTTCGGCTGCAGATTATTCATTTTGTGTTTAAGGTTTTAACGGCATTCATGCTTGCTTCGCAGGTCTTCACTGCGTTCAGAATGACAAAACTATAAAGATTGCTTCGTCGTTCCTCCTCGCAATGACGGATACAATTAAACAAAAATCCCTCGTAGATGTAAATCTGCGAGGGATTTTATATTTTGAAAAAGCCAGATTAAGCTTTAAGACGATTATCGATCAATCGAACCCATCACTTTTTGGCCGAAAGCATTTAGCGCATCTTTTTCGGCGGCACCCTCACTTACCATCTGGTGTACTTCTAGCGCACCGCAAATGTTGGTAATCATTTCGCCAGCAACATCAACCTCATGCTCACTAACGCCTCTAAATTCGCAGAAAGCCTCTAAAACCGCTAAAGTGGTCTCCAGTTGTGCCGGAGTGGTGTTTTGAAATAACTGTCTTATAACTGGGATCTTCATTACTTTATCTTATTAAATAGTTCAATTAAACCTTCTGCTTTGTTGGTCTGCACCTGATCTACCAAACTACCGCCTTCAAAAGCTGCAAAAGTTGGTAAATTATCAACATTAGCAAATTTGCGTGAGTTTGGAAGTTTTTCGGCATCAACAATCAGGAAAGCTACATCTTCATTTTCTGAAGCCAGTTTTTTAAACTTAGGTTTCATAATCCTGCAGTTTCCGCACCACGATGCAGCATACTGAACCATCACCTTTGAGTTATCGGCTAAATATTGTTGAAGATTATCTTCTGTTAATTCTAAAAACATAACGTTTTGTTTAATTAGTTAGCGGCTAAATATTCAGCTACGCCAGTTCTGTTTGCGTTCATTGCTTCTTTTCCTTCTTCCCAGTTTGCAGGACAAACTTCGCCATGTTTTTGAACGTGAGCGTAAGCATCAATTAAACGTAAATATTCTTTAACGTTCCTACCTAGTGGCATATCGTTAACGCTTTCGTGGAAAACCTTACCGGTTTCGTCGATTAGGTAAGTCGCTCTGAAAGTTACGTTAGAACCAGAGAACGATTCATTTCCTTCTTCATCGTAGTTAACTTCCTGATCTAAAATATCTAAGATGCCAGATAATTGTCTGTGGGTATCCGCTAAAATCGGATAAGTAACACCTTCAATACCACCATTATCTTTTGGCGTATTTAACCAGGCGAAGTGAACTTCGTTGGTATCGCAAGATGCACCGATTACAATTGTATTTCTTTTTTCAAACTCAGGTAATGCAGCCTGGAAAGCGTGTAATTCTGTAGGGCAAACGAAAGTAAAATCTTTTGGATACCAGAATAATAATACTTTGCTATTTTTGTTTACAGCTTCTTCAAATACGTTGATTTTCAAGTCATCACCCATGTCTGACATTGCATCAATACTAACACTCGGGAATTTTTTACCTACTATTGCCATAATTTTTTGTCTTTAATTTTGTTGGCACAAAGTTAAGGCTAAAAGCGGAGTCAATCAACCCCGATCTACTAATAGTTAATTGTATTTATTGATAACGATATAGACGAAAACTATATTGTTTATGTGAAGTATAGCGGAGGTCTATTTCAGTTCTTTGCTGTCATGCTGAGTCACGAAGCTATCTGCGTTTATTTATTAAAAGTGGCCGTCATCTCGACTGAAGCGTAGCGAAATGGAGAGATCTAAGGAGATAGATTTAGCTTCGCTGAGCACTACGTGGTTCTCGACTGCGTTACACTTCGCTCGAAATGACGGCCGGAATGGAAGGTTACTTCTTCAACGTATTCTCATACAGTTTAAATATCCTTTTATACTCATCCGTCCAGCTGCTTGGCTCAATAAAACCATGGTCTTCTACCGGATAAACGGCAAGTTCCCAATTATTTTTGCCCAGCTCTATAAAACGCTGCGTAATGCGTACAATATCCTGAAAATGAACATTCACATCCACCATGCCGTGTGCCATTAACAGGTTCCCTTTTAATTTATCGGCAAAGTAAATCGGCGAACTCCTTTTATAGGCAATCGGGTCGTTATAAGGCTCGTTTAGAATATTCGAAGTATAGCCATGGTTATAATGTGCCCAATCGGTAACCGAACGCAAAGCAGCGCCGCTGGTAAAAACATCCGACTCGTTGAACATGGCCATCAAGGTAATAAAACCACCATAAGAGCCGCCGTATAAACCTACATGCTGAGGGTTAACGCCATATTTCTCTACCAAAAACTTGACACCATCGGCCTGGTCGGTTAAATCTTTTCCACCCATGTGGCGATAAATACCCGTACGGTGATCGCGGCCATAACCAGAACTCCCGGTATAATCGATATCGATTACTGTGTAACCATTGTCGGCCAGTAAATTATTGAACATAAATTCGCGGAAGTAAGTGCTCCAGCCAAAGTGTACATTCTGTAAATAACCCGCACCATGCACAAAAACTACTGCAGGGTGGTTTGGATGTGGATTTTCTGCTTTATAAACCCTTGCATAAACATCCGCACCGTAGCGGTTTTTAAAAGTAACCATATCGGGTTGACGCCATTTATAAGAATTAAATTCGGCAGAAGTAGATTGTGTAACCTGTACAGCTTTAGCCCCGGCTTTATTTGGCTGGAGATATAGTTCTCCTGGTTTGTCCAGGTAAGAATAATTAATGGCAAGGTATTTCTCATCGGGGGATAAGGTAATGTCATTTAAACCCTTCATGGTGGTAATCTGAGTAAGTTCACCGCCATTTACCCCAACCTTAAAGAAATTGGTAATCCCGGGATGTTCCTTATTCGCTTTGATATAAAATGTACTCGTATCTTTTGATAACTGTACCGATTGTACTTCCCATTTGCCTGTAGTAAGCTGTTTTTTATCCCCTGTTGCTACATTAACCACATAAAGGTGCGAATATCCGGTCGCTTCGCTTTGATAATAAAAGCGGTTATTATCGATCCACCCTGTGCTGCCCTGGTAAAAACCGCTAATGCCGGGACCGCCGATCCAGGCTTCATCGCGCTGGCGGTCGATCAAAGTAAATCTACCTGTTAAAGCATCTAGTTTTAAAATCCAGCGGTCTTTATTATCGGAAGAAGTAGCCACAACAATTGCAGAACTTCCATTATCATTCCAGAGCGGACCAAAGAAGTTTACTGGGCGATCCGCATTTTTCTTTTTCAAGGTATCCAGTTCTTTTGGATAATCTTTCAGGTAATCAGGCAGCTCTTTTATGCCCGTAATGGTCGAAGTCTGGATGGCATAAACCGTATCCCGTTGTGTATCATAAATAAAACCCTGGGAGGTATTTTCATTTTCGCCAACTTTTGTTCTACCCGGAATATCTTCGGTATAACCTGAGGAAGTAACATAGTTGGGAACAATGGTGTTGTGGTTGTTCTGTGCCGGCGTAGTTAATTTATAAGTAATAAAATGTCCGTCAGGGCTAATGATTACGCCATTTAAGAACTTGTCTTCAGTGTATAGTTCTTTTAAAGGTTTTGTGTCTGCCGAGCTATTCCCAAGGCGGCCTCTTCCACCGCGGGAACCGTTTTTGGCTTCCGCATTTCGTTTTTTAATAATATCGAAGAGTTCGGTTTGTTGTGCTTTTAACCATTTATCCTGTTCGGTAGCCGGTTTGCTTTCTGCTCTTCCTGGTTTTTTACCTTTAACAAAATTGGTAAGCTGTCTGGTTTCTGCTGATTTTAAATCAATCCCGAAAAGATTATCGCCCAATTGGTAAACAACGTTTCCATTAGTTAAAAAAACCGGACTGCTTTCCCTCTCCTGCGTGCTGGTTAAGCGCGTTTCCTTATTCGTTTTGAAGTTCTGTAAATAAATATCACCGCTTTTTTCTACCAAACCAAGGGAGCGGTCGGCATTGTAGGTGTAATTTAAACTCAATAGTTTTTCATCTTCCTTTTCCGCTGCTTTAAGAGGTTTAGAAGAAGTTGCCGAAACTTTGAATAATTCTTCTTTGACTTTATTTTCAGGGTTCCAGTTAAAATACAGTGTTTTGCTATCTGCCGTCCAGCGGAAATTAGTTGGCGAAATACCCATCCATTTTGGATCGCGCATAATTTTTTCGACAGTTAAAGGAGCCAGTTGTTGCGCAAAAGCATATTCGCCTGTGCAAAGCAAAAGGAAAAGTAAATATTTCTTCATGAATTTTAGGTTTGGATGCAATTTAGGCAAAGCACAAACTAATTTTAGAAGGAAATGGAAATGTTACAACCTTTGCCTAATGAATTAACCACAGATAAAAGGATGAACACAGATATTTTTTTGCAATTATGTTTATGTGTGCAAATCTGTGGCAAAAATTAGCGGATTACCCTTCCGGTTTTATCTACATTCACATCATCGAAAGGCTTTAAATATTCGTTTATGATGACTGCAAATTCGCGCCTGGTCAATACTTTTTTAAGATCGTAATTGCCGCTAAACCTATAGTTTTTGTTCCATTTTTTCTGCAGTTCTTCTTTAGTGGCTTCAATTGATTTATTGCCCACATAACAAACCATAGAAATCGTATTTTCCAGATTAATGGGAATATTCTGATGATCATCGAACCAGATCTGCGCTTTGTAATAATACGCTTTGATCGGTTCTTTAATTTCTCTATAAGTAACTTCTTTTTCGGGATTGAAATACGCTTTTCCCTGTGTAATTTCCGCTTTGATAATCCCCGTGATACCCACTTTTTGAATGGCTAACCAGTTCGAATCCGTCATTTTAACATCTTCAAAGGGCATTAATGCATGTTTACAGGCCAATAACTCGCCCTGGATCCTTTTTAAATTTGACAAACTGGTTTTGGTGTCAAAAAATGCGGCATAAGCTGCGGTTGCCCCAGCTGCTTGTCCAATTTCAAGTTGTTCTTTAGAGATATAAAGCAAATTTTCCTGATCCGGGATCAATAGGCTGTACAGGGATAAAAAGCTGGCTTCTGAAGAAATCCTGGATACTGTTGTCCGGTAAGTATTTTCGTTATAGTTTAATGGACTTGAAGACGCAGGATTTAAGGTGGATATTTTTAGTTCCGAAAGCAATTTTTCAGGGTTATCGGCCAGCACAAGAATTTTAGCCTTAATGCTTTTATCTTTGGTCAATTTCGCCTCCCAACCACTACCAGAACGTTTAATCTCTGTGTAAGGAGTGTTGTTGATGACGTTTAAAAGTAAGGTACTATCTATCACAATTACTTTCGCCCGGCTTTTTTGTCCGGCTTAGGTTTTGGGTTTTCTAAGCTTTTTGCATTTTCCGTTTCCCGTTTTAAAAAACTTTGGTAAAAAGGCAGTAGGCCCCGTTTAGTTTCAGCAATTTTATTTAAATCCAACTGTTCTTTTTGGGTAAGCAGGATGGTTTTTACGCCAGATTTAAAAGACTGAAAAGATGCTGCATAAGCAGCATCGCCGTTTCCGATAACCAGTACATCTGTTTTTATGATTTGGGCATGGATAACCAGTGGAATTATGAATGCGAAAACAAAAAACAATCTTTTCATCTTTTATTATTAAAATTTGCTGCAATATGCTTTAAATGAATGAATTTTTAATGAAAAGGCCGCATTTTAACTAAATTTAACTTGTATTTTCAGGGGAATCGATTAGCGTAATGGCAGGTAATAATAAGTGATTATGGAACAACAGATAAAGTCGGTTTTCGATTTACAGCAAAAATATAAATTCGATTTACGCAAAACAGATGTTAAAACCCGTATCGGGAAGTTAAAATTACTTAAGCAGGCTTTAGAAAAGGCCGAAGAGGAAATATTTGCCGCTTTAGAAAAGGATCTGCGTAAAAACCGTTTTGAAAGTGCGGTAACTGAACTATATTTTACCTACGCTGAAATCGACTTTGCTATCAAAAAGTTGAAAGGGTGGATGAGACCCAAATCGGCAGGCAGAACCATGAGTAATTTTTTTGCGAGTAATAAAATTTATTATGAACCCAAAGGCATTTGCCTGATTATTGCTCCATGGAATTATCCTTTACAATTGATGATGAGTCCTTTGGTTTCGGCAATTGCAGCTGGAAATTGTGCGATCCTTAAACCATCTGAATTAAGCGAAGCTACTGCTGGCGTGATCAATAAATTAATTGCAACCACTTTTGATCCGAAAGAAATTGCCTGTTTTGAAGGTGATGCCAATGTTTCTACCGAACTGCTAAAACTTCCATTTGACCATATCTTTTTCACGGGAAGCACCACAATTGGCAAAGTGGTGATGGAGGCAGCCGCAAAAAACCTGACCTCGGTAACCTTAGAGCTTGGCGGAAAATCGCCAGCTATTGTAGACGGAACCTGTGATATTAAAAAAGCTGCCGAAAAAATCGCCTGGGGCAAATTGGTTAATGCAGGGCAGACCTGTATTGCACCGGATTATGTCCTGATCGAAGAAAATAAGCGGAATGACTTTATCGAACATTACAAAATTGCAGTCGGAAAAATGTTTGGTGAAGGCGCTGGAATTAATAAAAACGACTATGCTAAAATCATTAACGATAAACAGTTTAAGCGGTTAAATAAATTAAAAGAAGATGCGATTGCAGATGGAGCGGTATTGGCTGTTGGTGGTGAAACAGATGAGCAAAATTTAACCCTAATGCCCACACTTTTAACTTCTGTAAAGGAAAAAAGCGCCATCATGCAGGAGGAAATATTTGGACCGATTTTGCCTGTCATTACCTTTAAAAATTTACAGGAGGCCATTGACATAATGAATAGCAAAAATAAACCTTTGGCACTTTACATCTTTTCAGATAACAAACAACATCAACATAAAATCATTAACGAAACCAGTGCTGGCGGAACCTGCGTAAATGATGTACTGGTTCACATCAGTAATCCTAATTTGCCTTTTGGTGGTGTTAACAGTAGTGGGACGGGAAGCTGCCACGGTGTTTTTGGCTTTAAAACCTTTTCGCACGAGAGGGCTGTGGTTTTTCAATCAAAACTAGGTTTAACCAAGATAATTTACCCACCTTATGAAGCAAAAATGGGTTTATTGAAATGGTTGAAGAAATTGATGTAGATTTTATATCCCGCAGACCTAAGGAGATGGACGCAGATTTTGTTTTTATTACGTCACCCAACTTCGCGTACTTTGTGTTTTCTTCTCTGTTATCTTTGCGGTTAAAAGCTCGATAATTCTCCTTATTTTGGTTCCATGGATTTGGAACAGTTTAAATACCCGATCGGTCAATTTGTTGTGCCTGATATTTTCGATCAAAAACAGGTTGATACCTGGATTTCTGAAATAGAGGCATTACCTGGCCAAATTAAGAAAGCTACAGAAAATCTGACAGATGAAGAACTGAATCAAACCTATCGTCCCGGAGGCTGGACATTGCGGCAGGTTGTTCATCATGTTCCGGATAGCCATATCAATGCCTATATCCGTTTTAAGCAAGCCATTACTGAGGATATTCCGGTAATCAGGCCATATTATGAGGAACGATGGGCAGAAACGGAAGAAGCAAAAAATGGTGAAATCAAATTGTCGATTGAGCTGTTAACAGGTTTACATCAGCGCTGGGTTGTTTTTTTAAAAACATTAAAAGTAGAAGATTACCAAAGAAAATATATTCATCCGGCCCACAATAAAGAACTCACTTTGGCCAATATGCTGGGCATGTACGCGTGGCACGGAAAACACCACCTGGCACACATCACCAATACCATAACAAAATGAAAAGAATCTATTTATACGCCTTGATTTTATTTCTTGTTGGTTTTTACAGCAATGTTAAAGCGCAAAAAGATTCATCAAAAACCTTTTCTTTTGTGCTAGGCTCATGGGGAATGCAAACGCCAAAAAGGAAAAATTGTTGAGCAGTGGAAGCAAAATCCAGATAAAACCCTGAGTGGAAAAAGCTACAGAATAAATGCCAAGGGCGATAGTTTGCTTACCGAAACATTACAGATCAGAAAAATAGGAAAAGATGTTTTCTATTGTTCAACGGTTGCTCATCAGAATGAAGGGAAAGAAGTATGTTTTAAACTTATCTCCACAAAAGATCAGATTTATATTTTCGAAAATGTGGCACATGATTTTCCCCAAAGAATAGTTTACCAAAACCAGGGAAAAAATGAAATGCTCGCCTGGATTGAAGGCGAGCTTAAAGGGAAAAGCCGGAAATCGGAATTTAGGTATAAGCGGCAATAGACGATTCGTCATGCTGAATTTATTTCAGCATCTTTTTAGCATGAAAGGCCCTGAAATAAATTCAGGGTGACGATCACGTTAAAAAAGAGAATAATATACTAACTACATCAAAACCAACATGGCTGCGCTCATGGCAATCATAATGGCATCTTCAACAATAGTCAAGGTACTCATGGGTAGGTTAAATACCGCGCCCAGGCACGCGCATTGAATTTTCTTTTTATTTAAAACGCTTTCTAAAACCCCAAGGATACTGATGGTCATTACAATCAGGGTGACCCAATTCACAATAGCGGGCGATAGGTTTAATGCAAAGGACAAGCCTAAACCTAATTCGATAAAAGCATAGATATATCCCCATGTGCTGAATTTTTTAGCTACGATGTCGTACATGGCATAACTCTCCGCAAATGCTTTTAAGTTGAGCATTTTAAAGAAAGAAAAGGTTAGGAAGAAACCCGCCATAAAAATGCGCATAAACACCATAAAATTAATGGCATTATCCTGCCACGAAACGACTAACGATATTGCGGTTACATATCCAAAGATTAACAGAATGGGCTTGTATGTTTCGGCCCACGATTTTGCTTCTTCAAGCGTTTCATTGTGGTGCGCCGCAGAAATTTGATATTTGCTGTCGGCACCGCCCAAAGCTTGTTGCAGGCTATCTAAACCGATATGTTTATCCATGCTAATGGTAGCAGTATTGGCTTCTTTAGAAACCTCAACAGTGGTTACATCTGGTAAAATAAGCAGGCTACTTTTAACTTTATTTTTCGCAACCGCCACAGGTCATGCCTGTGAGTTGATAGGTATGTTTCATGATTAAATTCTTTTAAGCAAATTTACCAACTTAAGGGGCCATAAGCGTTACAGAATAATCATAAATTTTTATAGAATTTTAGCTTTTGTCATTGTGAAATGGATCGTCATTTCGACCGTTGTGGAGAAATCTGTTGTGTAGGATATTTTCTTCATGACCTTAATTTCTTAATGGTATATTCCCAAAATATACTTTTGAACATTAAGAAGTGAGAAAATGCAAGGTTCAAGCTCCGTTTAAACAACTAAAACAAGTTTTTTGGTGATTCTTAACCCTTACCCCACCAACACGGAAGTCATGGTTAACGAACCGCCCACTGCTTTATCATTAAAAAACGAAACCTCTTCCTTATCGTTTTTCATTCCAAGAGTATAAATAAGCGGCAAATAATGTTCCGGAGTAGGGATGGCCAGCATGGCATCAGTACTAAGGTTGCGGTAATTGATTAAAGGTTGATAATCGCCATTTACAATTAAATTTTTGAATTTATCGTTCATTTCAATTGCCCAATCGTAACCGCCTCCGTTAATCATTTCCCAGCTTAACATACGCAGGTTGTGCACCATATTGCCGCTGCCGATAACTAGTATACCTTTTTTGCGGAGCGCATAAATTTCTTTGGCAATTTCATAATGTTGCACCGGCGATTTGGTATAATCGATACTCAGTTGCAGAACAGGAATATCTGCATTTGGATACATGTGCCTTACCACTGTCCAGGTGCCATGATCCAGGCCCCAATCGTGGTCTAAGCCAACAGGGGTTGAGTGGATTAAACCAGGTATTTCTGCTGCCAGCTTCGGATCGCCTGGAGCAGGATATTGAACATCGAAAAGTGCCTGAGGGAAACCACCAAAATCGTGGATCGTACCTGGGAAATCCATTGCAGTTACAAAAGTACCGTGGGTGTACCAATGTGCCGATACCACCAGAACTGCTTTTGGAACCGGAATATGTCTGGCCAGATCTACCCAACTTTCACTAAACTCATTGTTTTCAATCCCGTTCATAGGAGAGCCGTGGCCAATGAAAAGGGTTGGCATTAAATCCGTTTGAGGCAAGCGTTGAGTAAAGTTTCTGAATTGGGATAGTGCAGACATGCCATTTTAATTTATATCAACCATCATCCTGAACTTGTTTCAGGATCTACTTAAAATGAAAGATTCCGGGACAAGCCCGGAATGACGATCTAATGTTTTATTTTCCCTGAACAAATTCCAGGTTTAATTTGATCGCAACATCTTTTGCAACACCTGCACCGGTTGGATCATATTTAATATTATAATCTAAACGGTTAATGGTTGTAGTCGCGCCGAAACCTGCTTTAGTATTACCTTGTTGATCTTTAGCTGTACCGCCATAAACAACTGCAAATTTTACATCTTTAGTTACATCGCGGATGGTTAATTTACCACTTAACTCATAATTGTTACCGCTTAATTTTTTGAAAGAAGTACTTTCGAATTTCATTGTTGGAAATTTCTCAGCGTTAAAGAAATCATCTGTTTTTAAGTGACCATCTCTCATATCAACACCTGTAGTAATGCTGTTTACATCAACGGTAAAGGCAATTTTAGCATCAGTTAAATCTGGTTTAGAAGCGGTAACTGTTCCATCGAATTTTTTGAATGAACCATCAACAAAAGAAATGCCCATGTGTTTAACCGAAAAGTTTACAAACGAGTGCATTGGATCTATCTTCCAGCTTGTTTGTGCAAATGATGCCACACTGATTGAGGTAGCGATCAGAAATAAAAATAATTTTTTCATATCTAGTGATTTTATTTAAGTGCAAAAATAGCTGATTATCAGTCGATCAATCTTGACGTATGATAAGAAATTGTTTATAGAATAGGTTAGCTGTTCAAATCGGTTAATTGATGACTAGCTAAATGGCTAGAATTAATAAGAGGTTAATGCTTTTTGGTTCATAGCCGATAGGCCCATTGGCCATCAACCATGATCTATCTAACCATTGAGCATAAACTTTACGCCCATCTTTCATCTTACCTCTTCCATTTTACATCCTCTCAAACCTCATCTAGCGTTTTTCTGCTATCTGTTGATGCCATTTTATAAACGGAAGGTGTAATTCCGGTTACTTTTTTAAATTGTGCCGATAAGTGTGCTACGCTGCTGTAATTCAGTTGGTAGGCAATTTCGCTAAGGGTGAGTTCGCCGTAGGTAAGCATTTCTTTTGCTTTTTCTATTTTTTGAGCAATGAAATACTTCTCAATCGTTTGGTTTTCGACCTCTGAAAAAATGCTGCTTAAATTCGTATATTCCTGTTTTAACTGCTCACTGAGGTAGGCAGAAAGATTGATTTTTAAAGGTTCTTTTGTGTAATGTACCAGGTTAATGATGGCAGTTTTAACCTGTTCTGCAATCTGGGTTTTTTTATCCTCCAACAGTTCGAAACCAAAATGGGTCAGTTGCTCCGCAATTTTAGCTTTATCCTCTGCTGTAATGTTTTCGGCAAAGGTAACTTCACCAAGCTCAACCAATAGCGGTTTAAAGCCAAGCTTTTCCAGCTCGGCCTTAACCACCATTTTACAACGGTTGCATACCATATTTTTGATATGCAGTTTCATTATTTCGATTTTATGGTTTCAGAAACGTCGCCGCAATCAAACATCATGCTTCCATAATATGGATTTTCGATGTTTTCTTTTTCATTTAACCAGCTTGCCTTCGCCATCGGACAGTGCTGAACGTAAACGGTTTGGCTGTTAAATTTCAAGCCTTTCAACGTTTTGATCATGGCATAAGAAATCCCTTCAAAGGCTTTTCTCTGTGTTTTGATGTCGTTTGAACCCGCAAGCAGCGCCGATTTGCTTTTTATAATCGAAGCTTGTTCCATAAATATTTTATGTTGATCGGCCGGTAAATCTTTGTGGTTAACGGCATTTACTTTTGCCGATAAAACTTTTACTTTTTCAATAGCCAGGTCTTTTTTGTCGGTTGCCAGTGCATTTTTTACATCGTAATATGCCATTAATACCTGATTTAAGGCTACGTCTGTTTTGCTCTGTGCATAAGTAAAAGCTGTTGTTGCGATCGTCATAATGGCAACTAATCCGAATATTTTTTTCATTTGTTATGTGTTTTTTATTTTAAAACGTTAAAGAAGTTAAATTCTGCCCTAAGCAAGTACATGTTTTTGGTGTATCGGTTATCCATATTTCCTGCTGCCTGAAAGCGGTAACCAAGATCGATGCGGGTTGTACTGTTTAAAATCATTTGTATTGCCGGAGCGATATCCAAATAAGACTGACCACTGCCTGGGTCGGTTTTGCCCAGCAATTCTAAATATACATTAAAGTTGGGTTGTTTGTAATCCTTATAAATCACTGGTAAAACCAAATAACCCGACGATAAACTATATGACAACATGTTTTTTGGCTGCGGCATTCCCGCAATCTGCCTGTTGCTGTTTTCGAAGACATGCGCATAACCCAATGTTGATGATAGCGCCAGTTTATGCAGCAGTTGCGTAAAAATTAAGCCTCCCTGTACGCCACTATTATCTCCTTCGAGGTTGATATCACTGGTATATGTTGGCCTTTTGCTGGTGCTTACCCTTCCAAATGCCGATGCCCTGAAATGGCTATGTGCTTCATCCAACGATAAAAACCGGTACTTGGCGTATAAACTTCCGCCTTCTAAACGGTATTTTCCATCCATATCCGAGAGAAAAGCCTGTGCATGCATCATCAGATTTTTGTTGAAACCGATCATTACCTCTGGGATAGTCCGGCTTACATAACCCGGGTAGTTGAACATACCCTCGTTGGTAATTCTTACGCCGATTGATTTGGTGGGCATATTACTTGCAGGCTCTGTAAATACATATAGTTCTTGTGCCGAAACACTGGTATAAGCGCCGATAATCATCAGCGCCAATACGAATATCCGTCTCATCTTAAGAAAGAACTAAATGATAAATACGCGTTTTTTTGCCGTTTACAACACCTGTGCCACTTGCATAAGCATCAGAATTAGCCGTTGCGGCCTGTTTTTTAAATGCAGAACCAGATATGAAATCTTTATCTACTACGCTGGCCTTAACCATACCAGTAAGGGTTTTACCTTTTACATTTACAAAACGGTATACATTGCCGTTAACAACAGCCTGACCCTTATCGTCTACTTTAACATCGCTAAAATTGAAGTTAGCCATTAGGCCGCCTACTGAAAAACCTGCATCCTGAACTTTTTTACGAACCAGATCAAGATTAACATTCGCGTCTTTTTTAAAGGTTAAAACAAATATGTTTTTATTTAAATCAGGTTTAACGCTACTGATAAAGCCCAGGGTTTCTAAAGATTTTTGTGTTGCGTTTGAGCACATAGAACAGGTTAAACCAGTTACCTGTAAATCGGCTGTAGAGATTTGTTGTGCCGAAACATTAACGACGAAAAATAGCATAACGATGCTGAATATTTTTATTGCTTTCATGATTTTTTGAATTAGAATATAAGAAAATGTCACATTGAGCTTCCCGATAAAAACCAGGAAAATTGTCGAAATGCGAAACAACGCATTAACGAGTCAATGTTTAAATTCTAATTCCTAAAAATGCAATTGAAAACGTGCAAAGCAATTCGCGAGGATAATGGCGGTGCTTTGTTCGAAATTTTACTAAAAAACTTCGGGCTGATGTTGCTTAAAAATTCTAAAACCGGAGGATGCAGGAAAAGCTGGATAGAAAACAGTTTCGGTATTTGTAATTGAGCTTCTGCATGGTGACTATCTTTTAATTTAACCGTTACCTGAGTATTTTTGCAACAACCATCATCTTTCTTTTCGGCAGGAATATCTTTGCAGAATTTGCATGAAACCTCGTTGCTAAAAAGTTTAACGTTTTCTAGTTTGCCTCCACAAAAATGGAGACTTAAAGCCAAACCCATAACACTAACTGCATAGAATACAGCTAAAGAAAGTGCTATTTTTTGTTTTAACTTCATTTATACAAAGGTAAAGCAAAAATTATCGAATAATGCGCGGATTTATTTATTGAATTTCATTTTTTAGTTTATTTTAGCCTCAAACACCAGTTAAATGAAGAAAATATTATTGTTCCTTTGCGCTTTTTCAGTGCTTTCTGCCTTTGCTGCAAAGCCTAAAAATCAATATGTACGTATTAAAACAGAATATGGGGAATGTATCGTTAAGCTGTACAATCAAACCCCATTACATCGTGATAACTTTTTGAAATTGGTTAAAAAAGGGTATTATAATGATATTTTATTCCACAGGGTGATTAAAGATTTTATGATCCAGGGCGGCGATCCGGATTCGAGAAATGCCAAACCAGATTCTTTACTCGGTGAGGGCGGACCTAAATATACTATCCCGGCAGAGTTTAATGATAGTTTATTTCATAAAAAAGGCGTTTTAGCAGCGGCCAGAGAAGGTGATGATGTTAATCCGGCCAAAGCATCGAGTGGTAGTCAGTTTTACCTGGTTCAGGGAAAAGTTTTTACCGATCAGCAATTGGACAATGTAGAAGAAAAACGCCTGAAATTCAAAATTCCTGAGTGGCAGCGTGAGGTATATAAAAAAATAGGGGGCACCCCACATTTAGATCGGAACTACACTGTTTATGGCGAAATTGTAGTTGGCTTGGATATGATAGATAAAATTGCCGCATTGGAAACGGATAAAAACAACCGACCAAAAAAAGATGTGAAAATGGAAGTTACCGTGCTAAAAAGGAGAGCTGCAAAAAAATTGGAGAAAAAGTTGTTGATGGGTTAATCAAAGATAATGGTCATTTAGATGGTAATTTCCCTGGTTGGCGTCATCTCGAGCGCAGTGCAACGTAGCCGAGAGATCTATTGAAGCAGATCTCTCCATTCCACTGCGTTCCAGTCGAGATGACGGTCGCTCGCGCACATCATTAATTGAATTACTAAGCATTTATTCAATTAATTTCTAAATTTACCGTCCACAACAATTGAAATTTACTGAATGAAGATTATTTCCTATAACGTAAACGGGATTAGGGCGGCAAGTACCAAAAACTTTTTTGGCTGGTTACAAGCTACAGATGCTGATATGGTCTGTTTGCAGGAAGTAAAGGCCTTGCCTTCACAAATCCCTGAAATTATTGCACTGATTGAGCAGTTGGGTTATCACCATTATTGGTTCCCGGCAGAGAAAAAAGGATATAGCGGCGTAGCCATTTTATCTAAAATTAAACCTAAACATGTAGAATTTGGCTGCGGTGAAGAATGGATCGATAAAGAAGGACGGATTTTAAGGGCTGATTTTGATAATTTCTCCTTAATGAGCTTATATATGCCGTCTGGATCAAGCGGCGATGAAAGGCAGGTTAAAAAGTATGAATTTATGCGGTTTTTTGATCGGTATATCGGCGAATTGCGTAAAGAGATTCCAAATTTGATTGTAAGTGGTGATTATAACATCTGCCACACCGCTATTGACATTCATAATCCAAAATCAAACGCCAATTCATCAGGTTTTTTACCGGAAGAAAGGCAGTGGATGCAGTTATTTTTGGATAATGGTTTTATTGATACTTTCCGTCATTTTAACAAAGACCCACATCATTATACCTGGTGGAGTTATCGCGCCGGTTCTAGGGGAAAGAACCTGGGCTGGCGCATCGATTACCATCTGGCTACGAGACCAATGGAAAGTCGCTTAAAAAATGTAAGGATTTTACCCGATGCCATACATTCAGATCATTGTCCGGTTCTATTGGAAATGGAATAATGTAAGATGTAAAATGGATCAGGGGTTTAGAAACTCAGATCCTTATGTTACCCAATACTTTTACTCATACTCAATAAACGAACCAAATGCTAATCACCAATATAAAAGGCCTAGTAGGCATTCACCCTAAAGATAAATTGGTGCTTCGCGGCAGCGAACTGGATGATTTACCTGTTATTGAAAATGCCTGGCTTTTGATAGAGGATGACTTGATCAAAGATTTTGGTGAGATGGGCTCAATCCCTTCTCAAATCTCAAATCTGCCGTCTCAAATCTCGGCCAAAGGCAGATACGTTTTTCCTTCCTGGTGCGATAGCCATACCCATATTGTTTTTGCAGCCACGCGGGAAGAGGAGTTTGCGATGAAAATACAGGGTAAAAGTTATGAAGAAATTGCCGCGGCAGGTGGTGGGATTTTAAATTCAGCCAATAAACTTCAAAAAGCAACAGAAGATGAATTGTTTGAAAGTGCTTCAATTAGGTTAAAACAGATGATTCTCCAGGGAACAGGAGCTGTTGAAATAAAAAGTGGTTATGGCTTAACCACTGCAAGTGAAATCAAAATGCTCCGGGTAATCAGCAGGTTGAAAAATCATTTTCCAATCCCTATCAAGGCAACTTTTCTGGCTGCACATGCCTTTCCGGCTGAATTTAAAAATGATCATCATGGTTACATCAATTTGATTATTAATGAAATGTTGCCCCGGATAGCAGAAGAAAACCTGGCCGATTATATAGATGCTTTTTGTGAAAAAGGTTTTTTCTCTGTAGGAGAAACCGATCAGATACTCAAAGCAGGGGCAAAATATGGTTTAAAACCTAAAATACATGCCAACCAGCTTTCTGTTTCAGGCGCTATTGAAGTGGCTGTTAAAAATAATGCCATTTCAGTCGATCATTTGGAAGAAAGTAACAAGGAAACCATCGATACGTTAAGAAATGCGGATACCATTGTAACATTACTGCCTTCGTGCTCGTTTTACTTAGGTATTCCATTTGCAGATGCTAAAAGCTTTATTAAAGCCGATTTGCCTGTGGCTTTGGCAACCGATTACAATCCGGGATCAACGCCTTCAGGGAATATGAATTTTGTGGTGTCGCTGGGCTGTATTAAAATGAAAATGTTTCCAGAGCAGGCCATCAATGCAGCTACTTTAAACGGTGCGGCAGCAATGGAGATCAGCGAAAGTTATGGAAGCGTTGCCCTTGGAAAAAAGCAAATTTATTTATCACAAAACCAATGCCATCAATAGCCTATTTGCCGTACAGTTTTGGTGAAAGCCAGGTTGATACGGTGATTTTAAATGGTGAGATTTATCATGGATAACCTTAAAATATATTCGCAAAGCGACATTGAGCACTTGATTATTCATCGTGATGGCGAAACCAAGCTTGGCGAAAGGGTTAATACTTATCGACATAAAGTAATCTCGGTAGAAGGATTAACAGCAAACAATTCTAAATTTGTATTGCTGGGTATCCCTGAAGATATAGGAGTAAGGGCAAATGCTGGTATTGCCGGAGCCGCATCGGCATGGCGTACCAGTTTAACAGCTTTTCTGAATATCCAAAGTAACCGCTTTTTAAATGGTGAAGAAATTTTGGTTTTGGGACACTTCGAAATTATTGAACCTGAGGATTCTTCTGTTGAAACTTTAAGAAATAAAGTAGCCGAAATTGATGAAATGGTCTATCCGGTCATAGCAAAAATTGTAGCTGCAGGCAAAATTCCTATTGTAATTGGTGGTGGTCATAATAATGCTTATGGCATAATTAAGGGTACTTCTTTAGCCTGTAAATGCCCAATTGATATATTAAATGTTGATGCGCATGCCGATTTAAGGGAATTAGAAGGCAGACATAGTGGAAATGGGTTTTCTTACGCTTTAAAAGAAAATTACCTCAACCATTATCTGATGTATGGCCTGCATCAAAATTATAATAATGAGGCGATTTTAAGCCAGATCGAAAACAATCCTAAATTAAAGGCTGTATTTTTTGATGATATTTTAATGGATGCCGATGCTAATGGCTTCTTTGATGAAATAGGGCAAGCTGCGGGTTTAGAGATCGACTTAGATTGTATCCAAAATGTACTTTCAAGTGCCGAAACGCCATCTGGGTTTGAGGTTAACGATATTCGAAAACTGATCTTAACCCGCGCGAAGCAATTTTCTTACCTGCATGTATGCGAAGGTGCCACCAGGATGCTTGATGGGAGGGTAAGTAAGCTCACTTCTAAATTAATTGCTTATTTGGTGAGTGATTTTGTGAAAGCGCATATTTCTTAGGTTTAGGTACAGATGCACAGAAAACACGGAGTGTTTCCGAGTTGATTTATCCGCCAAATCCGTCATTTCGAGTAGAGTGTAACGCAGTCGAGAAATCTACCTCGAGCGTAATTTGACTTAGATCTCCACATTCCACTACGTTCCAGTCGAGATGACGAAAAATCGGGGAAGGGTATAGGCTTTTTTGTTAAGCACCCAGACCAACAAACCAATGGCAACTGAACTAATGAACCTTACAAGTGCTCTGCTTCATATTGCTCTCCGGCCTTTAACATCAATTCAATCTGTTTAAGGTCTTCGGCGGTTAATTCTTCTTTTTCCTGTAATTCGAATACCGCAATCATGTTGTCTTCGTATTGTTTTTCGGTTTTGATAACGATTTCTTGTGGCATGCCGGTAAGCTTAAAATTTTATAATTTCTGTTGGTGTTATGCAAAAATCTAATTTGATGTCGTATTCATTTACATCATCGATTTTTTCAATTGCAGGATGCAAAGATAAACCTATTTTCTGAGCATTTATATCCCGCAGAAAACGATCATAAAAACCTTTGCCATAACCTACTCGGTAACCTTGTTTATCAAAGGCTAACAGTGGGATAACGACCATGTCTATTTCTCCTTCGTGCAGATTTCCTTTTTGTGGCTCCAATATGTTGTAAAGGTTTTTTTCAGGTCTTTTTCGCCCAAGTATTCGTGGTGGGTCATCAGCGCTGTTTCAAAATCAGCCTTAGGGGTAATGATTTTAACTTCAGGATAGGTTTTGCTTAGCCATTCGATCAATAAAAAAGTATTCGGCTCTTTTTTTCTGTAATGGGTAAAAAGATATGAAGGGTTTTAATTCGGCTAAAATCGATTTTTTTAAACTGTTTTAAAAGTGATTCGTTCAACGTATAATAGGTTGGGTCGTTTAGTAGCAACCTGTCTTTTAACGCTAGTTTTCTGATTTCGGCCTTTAGCATAAACAAAGATAATATTTTTTAAACCTCGCAGGTTTTGAAAACTTGCGAGGCTTTGTGGCCTAAGACCTAAATGCTTTGGTTAAATAAACCCGATAGCAGCGTAAAACCCGGAAGGTGAGGCATGAGCCAAGGTTTTGAAGCGAATAGCGGGACTGTTATAGCCCAAGCGCAATGAACCTTGCTTTTCAAAATGACCACCTAAGTCACCTTAATACATCTAAGAGATAGGTTATTAAGCTAAAAAACAAAAAGCCCCTGAAAAATTAAGTTCAGAGGCTTTCAAATATGAGTTTAAAATTATTTTACACGCTCCACGTAATCACCGGTACGGGTATCAATTTTAATTTTATCGCCCTGGTTTACGAACATTGGTACTTTAACCTCAACACCGTTTTCTAATGTTGCTGCTTTTAATGCATTGGTAGAAGTATCGCCTTTAACAGCAGGTTCTGAATAAGTAATTTCGAATTCTGCAAAGTTTGGCAATTGGGCCATAATGGCTTCATCGCTTTCCATAGAAACGATGATGTTCATGCCTTCTTTCAAAAACTTGATCGCCGAACCGAATAAAGATTTCTCTACATTAAACTGTTCGTAACTATTGTTATCCATTACGACTAAATAATCACCTTCTTCGTATAAATATTGGTAATCATTTGTTTCTACACGGCATATTTCTACCGCCTCGTCGGTATTCATACGTGCCTCAACAATTCTGCCCGATTTAATGTTACGGAATTTGCCCGTATAAAATGCGCCACCTTTTCCTGGCGTACGGTGATTCCATTCGTCAACAGTAACCAGTTCATTGTTTATACGAAGAATGTTACCTGTTTTAATTTCTGATGCTTTTGCCATATTGTGTTATCCCAAATTTTGGGGTTATTTTAGTTTTTCGTGACGGCAAAGGTAAAATTATTTTAATAAAAACCTATAAAGGTTTAAGGCTTAGGGTTTGCGCAAATTTAAGCCTTAAATTATACTATTTTACCCGCTCCATATATTCACCGGTTTTGGTATCAATCTTTACCTTATCTCCCTGGTTAATAAACAAAGGAACCCTAATTTCTGCACCAGTTTCTACCGTGGCATATTTTTGCGCGCTGGTTGAGGTATCGCCTTTTACAGCGGGTTCAGAGTAAGTGATTTCCAACTCTACACTATTAGGAAGTTGGGCAACGATCGGTTCGTCGCTCTCGAAAGCGATGGTTACATTCATACCTTCTTTTAAAAACTTAATAGAAGAGCCAAAAAGTAGTTTTGGAATGTTGTATTGCTCAAAAGTTTCGTTGTCCATCACCACCAAATAGTCGCCGTCTTCATAAAGGTATTGATAGTCGTTGGTCTCCACACGGCAAATCGTTACCTCTTCATCGGTGCGGAAACGGTATTCTACAATTTTGCCGGTTTTTACATTGCGCATACGTGCCTGATAAAAAGCCCTTAAATTTCCTGGAGTACGGTGGATATACTCTTCTACACTTACCAACTCTCCGTTAAAACGAAGCACATTTCCGCTTTTTACTTCTGATGCCTTTGCCATTAATAATGAAATATTGTTTTGTCAATTATTTTGAATACCAAAGTTAAAAAAAGGAATGATGATTTGAAAAGCAAAATCTGTGGTTCATTGGTTCACTAGTCATTAGTTCATTGGGTTCGAAACATAGATAAGATAATTCAGTTTTGTTTTTGCCTTTTTTATGGAGCCTTAACTAAAAAAATCCCCGTATAAAAGAAATGCCTTTGGGAACCACTCCAAAGGCATAATCAACCTAAACCTCAAACTAAACTATGAAAAAATCTTTGCCTTTTAAGGGCTATATTTTGATTCCGCAATGCGGAAAATATGAACATTTCCTGTAGGAGACAAATTAAATAATTGTTTCTCTTTTTGGTGGTGCAAAGGTAAGAACAATTTATCAATTACAAAATATTTTGTGAAAAAATTATTTTTAGTACAAATGTATGACAAAACATACGGTTGATAGAAGGCTTTTATGGGTGTTAAGCTACTTATAATCTGATATTTGTAGCTGTGCTGAGCAGAAATCGTATTCTTGTAGCTGATTGGAGCCAATTATGGTTAAACGTCCTTTCCCAAAAATTTCGATCAGTTCGCGGTACCAATTAATACCTTGAACGTCTAAATTGCTGGTCGGTTCGTCTAAAAATAAAATTGGTGTATCGGTACAGCAGGCTAAAGCTAGTTTAGTTCTTTGCTTCATACCTGATGAGAAGTATTTAATTTCTTTGTTTGCTGCCTTTTCCAAACCTAATATGCCGATCAGCTTTTTGGCATCAAGGCCGGAAGCAAAATTTTTAAACTTAAAATGAAAATCAATGATCTCTTTTAGTGTAAAAGTTTCAACCAGTTCGAGGTAGGGCGCAGCAAGGCTAATGTATCTGTAGATATTTTCGACAGGGATTTCTGCTGTATCTGAAAAGGTAATTTTACCCTCAGAAGGAGATAAGCTGCCGTTTAAAACACTTAGTAAGGTTGATTTGCCTGATCCATTGGGCCCCAATATGGCATAGCTGTTGCCTGTGATGAATTCAGTGCTTAAATCCCTGAAAATCCACTCTTTATTAAACCTTCTGCCAACATTTTGTAAAGTAATATTCATTTGGCTAAGCGTTTGGCGTTTGATGGTGGGCATTAAGTGGTTTGATCATGCAAACGCTATTGTCAACGCCTACATATTGACCGTAATTTGGCATAATTTGATAGCCGATTTTCTGATAAAGCGCTATGGCTTCAGGTTGTTTTTTGCCTGTTTCAAGAACGGTTGCGGTAAAGCCCAGTTCCGTTGCCCAGTTTTCCAATGCAGTTATAATTTTAGCGGCTATACCTTTATTTCTGTAGTTTGGATGCACAAACATCCTTTTTACTTCTGCTTCGGTTGCAGAGAAAGGTTTAATGGCGCCACAACCAACTGGGATATCGTTTTGGTAGGCAACAATCACTTCTTTAATTGCATCAACTTTGTTAAACTGTGCATAAAATGCATGGTCGGCGCCATCCCTAACAGCTAAATCCTGATCCAGCAAGGCAACCAATTGTCTAAAATCGGTATGGTCTGAATCTGTTCTGATTAGCGTTAAATCACTCATGAATATTTGTTTTGCTCTAAGCTTTGGTCTTTCTGCTTTAGGCTTAGCTTCCCATGCCGAAACCCTTCATTACCCCACGGTTAGAGTTACGGATAAAATCAACAATTTCATCACGGATTTCCGTTGGTTTAAATTCGGCTTCGATCATGTCTAAGGCTTTGGTTACGTTGTTGTGTTTTACAAAAAGTACACGGTAAATTTCCTGAATTTCATCGATTTGCTCATTGGTGAAACCTCTTCTACGCAAACCCACAGAGTTAATACCCGCATAAGAAAGTGGCTCGCGAGCTGCTTTAACATAAGGAGGAACGTCTTTACGCACCAATGAACCACCAGTTACAAAGGCATAAGAGCCTACTTTAACGAATTGGTGTATAGCTACCAAGCCTGCCAAGACTACGTTGTTTCCAATAGTAATGTGGCCAGCAAGTGTGGTGCTGTTGGAGAAAATGCAGTTATTTCCAACCTCGCAATCGTGAGCGATATGCGAATAAGCCTGAATTAGACAATTACTGCCTATGGTAGTTTTCCATTTGTCTTTAGTGCCACGGTTAATGGTAACGCACTCACGTATAGTCGTATTATCGCCGATTTCTGCAGTAGTAATTTCACCGGCAAATTTTAAATCCTGTGGTTCGCCAGAAATAACCGCACCAGGGAATATGCGGCAATTTTTACCAATACGTGCGCCATCCATAATGGTAACGTTTGATCCAATCCAAGTTCCCTCTCCAATTACAACGTCTTTATGTATTACTACAAAAGGTTCAATTACCACGTTTTCGGCAATTTTTGCCTGAGGATGTATGTATGCTAAGGGTTGTATCATTATTGGGTGGGTTCTGCTTGTTTAACTTTTGAAATTTGAGCCATCATTTCGGCTTCAACAACGATTTTTTCGCCAACCATACCCACACCTTTCATCTGGGCAATACCCCTTCTGATAGGTTCAAGTAGATCGCAACGGAAAACAATTGTATCTCCAGGAAGAACCTGGGCTCTAAAACGTACATTATCTATTTTTAAGAAATAGGTTAAATAATTTCTGGGATCCGGAACGGTACTTAACACTAAAATACCACCAACCTGAGCCATAGCCTCGATCTGGATTACACCCGGAAAAACCGGTGCACCAGGAAAATGACCCTTGAAAAACTCTTCATTCATGGTTACGTTTTTAACGCCTACCACGTGGTTTTTAGAAAGTTCTAATATTTTATCAACGAATAAAAATGGCTGACGGTGTGGTAAAATATCCATGATCTGAACCACGTCATATAATGGTTTTGCACTTGGATCGTAAACCTTTTGTATTTTTTTGTTTTTCTCTTTTTTAATGGCTGCTTTAATTTTTTTAGCAAAAGCAACGTTTGCCGCATGGCCAGGGCGGGCCGCCATAATGTGGCCCTTTAAGTGCATACCAACCAAGGCTAAATCGCCAATCATATCCAAAAGTTTATGGCGGGCAGGCTCATTCTGGTAGCGCAGTTCCATGTTGTTCAAAATCCCCTGTGGGGCAACATCAATGTCCTTGCGGTTAAATAGTTTAGCCAAATGGCTTAATTCATCTTTGGTAACCTCTTTATCTACAATGACAATGGCATTATTTAAATCGCCGCCTTTAATTAGATTGTGCGATAACTGGTACTCTAACTCATGTAAGAAACAGAAAGTACGACAAGAAGCGATTTCTTTTTTAAACTCTGCAATGGTATTAATGCCAGCATGCTGACTGCCCAAAACAGGAGAGTTATAATCGATCATGCAGGTAAAACGGTAATCGTCTAAAGGCATGGCTACAATTTCTACTTTTCTATCTTCTTCAGTATAAGTAATGTTATGGGGAATGGTAAAATACTCACGATCTGCATTTTGCTCTACTGTTCCTACTTCTTCCAATAAATCAACAAACTGAATAGAGCTCCCATCCATAATCGGAGTTTCGGGTCCGTCTAATTTGATCAGTATGTTATCGAGGTCCATGCCAACCAGTGATGCCATTACGTGTTCTACGGTGCTTACGCTAGCGCCATTCTGGGTAAGCGTGGTGCCTCGTGAGGTATCGGTAACGTTATCTGCATCTGCTTCGATGATCGGGTGGCCATCTAAATCAATACGCTGAAATTTAAAGCCATGATTTTCGGGGGCCGGGCAAAATGTTAAAGTCACATTAGCGCCTGTGTGTAAACCTACACCAGATGCTGATATTTCCTGTTTAATCGTTTTTTGTCTAACGTTCATTGTGTATTGTATTCTTTTCCAGTTCAGCAGTAAGCTTTTTCAATTCCTCTTCGAGCGCATTTATTCTTTTCTCTACATCTGGAAGATGTTTGAAAATGACTGAGGCACGCATCCAATTGCGCAATGGTTGCGCCGGACTACCGTGCCATTGTTTATTTTCTTCTGTGATATTAAAATTTATACCGGCCTGAGCACCAATCTGTGTGCCCTTTGCTAAGGTTAAGTGCCCGGCTATCCCAACTTGCCCGCCAACAACACTGTTTGGGCCAATTTTTGTGCTTCCGGATATACCCGACTGGGCGGCTAAAACAGTGTTTTCGCCAATTTCTACGTTATGGGCAATTTGGATCAGATTATCGATTTTTGCGCCTTTCTTTACAATTGTTGATCCCATTGTTGCACGATCTACAGTGGTATTTGCACCAATTTCTACGTCGTCTTCGATGATAACGTTTCCAATCTGCGGGATTTTATTGTAAGTTCCATCTTTTTGTGGGGCGAAACCAAAACCATCACTTCCAATAACGGTATTAGCATGGATGACCACCCTGCTACCGATTATAGAATTGTGGTAAATTTTTACACCAGGGAAAAAAGTGCTGTTTTTTCCAATTTTAGAATTTGCGCCGATAAAGGTTTGCGCATTTATTTTACAACCATCGGCAATCTCTACATTTTCGGCAACGTAGGCAAATGCATCAATAAACACATTATTGCCGATTTTTGCTGTAGAGTGAACGAAGGCAAGTTTATCAATCCCGGATTGTATTGCAGGGGCATTAATCGCTTCGTTATATTTATCAAGTAAAACCGTAAAAGCACTATATGGATTTTCAACACGTATAAGTGTGCTGGTATAAGGCTGGGTAGGAGCAAAGTCTTTTGATACGATAACAACTGACGCCTGAGTAGAATACAAAAAGTTTTCGTACTTAGGGTTAGAAAGAAAAGACAAAGAGCCTTCTTTCCCGTCTTCTATTTTAGAAAGTTCGGTAACGGCTACATCAGGGTTACCATCAATGGAACCGTTTAGAAACTGACTTATCTGCGTGGCAGTAAATTGCATCGTACAAAGGTATATGTTAAATTGATATGAACAAAAAAACCTGCTCTGGTTAAGCTGTGTATATTTTACACAATAATAAGACTTAAAACGGCACTAAAAGTTAAATATTTTGTTAAATAACCTTAAATCCCTCTGGGGTAACAGAGAATATATTTTTCTACAGTTTTTTGCAGAGACTCCAGATTAGACAAATCAGAAGCCTTTGCAATATCAAGAATATCGTTATTCTTCATTAAAATCTTAATATTTCCTACACCTGCATTATACGCGCGGTTTTGTATAGAATTGGTAAAGACAAAATATCTGGCCTCTTCTGGCTTAATTTCTAATAAGCTGACTGCAGCACCCTGCAAAAAGTTTACGCGGTCGCTATTTGCCATTTCGTTGCCCATTTCCACTTTATAAAGATTTCTGGAAGTAAGCATTTTACATAACGCAGACAAAATTTTATCATCATGTTTGGTCCAAACCTTAACGGCTGCATAAATATCCTGGTCATCAATATTGGTGAAATGCTCAAGATTTTCGTGATGCGCAAAGAAATTAGCTTCGTTGATATCGTTTTTTAGAAAATAATTTAAGGATGGTGAAGCAAATAAGTTTTCGCCAGCTGCGGATAATTCTTTTGCACGTTCTAATAATTTCACTAAAATCATCTCGCCTGATATTACTGTTTTATGCAGATAAACCTGCCAATACATCAGCCTGCGGGCAATTAAAAATTTCTCAATCGAATAAATGCCTTTCTCCTCGATCACCAGGTCATCATCATAAACGTTAAACATTTTAATAATCCGGTCGAAACTGATTACGCCTTCGCTAACGCCCGTAAAAAAGCTATCACGGTTTAAATAATCCATTCTATCTAAATCCAACTGACCTGAAATCAATTGGTGTAGGAATTTTTTAGGATAGGTGCCGTTAAAAATCTCAATGGCATGGGTTAAACGGCCATCGAAATGTGCATTTAGATCATGCATCAGTTTTGCGGAGATATCTTCATGCCTGATTCCGGTAACCAAAGAATGCTCCAGTGCATGGGAAAACGGTCCGTGACCAATATCGTGCAGTAAAATGGCCAAAATGGCTGCTTCTTCTTCGCCTTCGGTTATGGTATGGCCTTTACTTTTTAACAGATTGATGGCCAGACTCATTAAATGCATGGCTCCCAAAGCATGGTGAAAACGGGTATGTAAAGCCCCTGGATAGACTAAATGTGTCATTCCGAGCTGTTTTATGTAGCGCAAACGCTGGAAATAGGGATGCGAAATTACATCATAAACCAATTCGGATGGAATACTGATGAATCCGTAAACCGGATCATTAATTATTTTCTTCTTGTTCAATCGTTAAAAATAGTTAAATAGCTAGATACGGTACAAAAATTGCTATTTTTATTCACAGTTTGATTTACCTGCCGAAATTAAAGGGCAATACATACCTATTTTTACAAAAACATGCAAGAAACTAAGATATTATGGGCCGATGATGAAATCGATCTGTTAAAACCTCATATATTATTATTAAATGATAAAGGTTACCATGTAACTACATTTACCAATGGAAACGATGCTTTAGAGGCATTTGGGAAAACTCACTTCGACCTGGTTTTTCTTGATGAGAACATGCCGGGCATGAGTGGTATTGAAACGCTTTCTGCCATTAAGAATTTAAATCCAGATGTGCCGGTAGTTTTGATTACCAAAAGCGAGGAAGAAAATTTAATGGAAGATGCGATAGGCAGTAAAATTGATGATTATCTGATCAAACCTGTAAATCCTAAACAGGTATTGCTTACCATTAAAAAACTGATTGATAATAAACGTTTGGTAAGCGAAAAAACTTCAATGGCTTATCAACAGGATTTTCGCCGTTTGGGCATGACTTTAGGCGACAGGCTTAACTATGAAGAGTGGGTTGATGTGTATAAAAAAATTGTTTTCTGGGAACTTGAATTAGAAAAGCTGGATGATCCTCAGATGCATGAAATTTTAACGATGCAGAAACAGGAGGCCAATACACAGTTCACTAAATTTATCGAAGAAAATTACCTCGACTGGATCAAGAATAAGGACAAAGCACCTTTACTTTCGAATGAATTGTTGAAGAAAAAGGCTTTCCCTCATATTAACGATACTACACCTGTATTTTTTATCCTGATTGACAATTTACGTTACGATCAATGGAAAATCATTAATCCGTTAATTTCTGAATATTTCAGGATTGATGAGGAGGATATGTACACGAGTATTTTGCCAACGGCGACACAATATGCCCGTAATGCTATTTTTTCGGGTATGATGCCATTAGATATGGAGAAACGTTTTCCTCAGCTTTGGCAGAATGATGATGATGAGGGAGGAAAAAATATGCATGAAGAGGCTTTTCTGGCTGACAACATTAAGCGCAGCTTAAGAAAAGAGTGTAAATTCAGTTATAATAAAATTTTAACTTTCGAACAGGGAAAAGATTTGGTTGAGCAGACCAATAACCTGTTGCAGAACGATTTTAACGCCATTGTATTCAATTTTGTTGATATGCTGAGCCATGCGCGTACGGATATGCAGATGATCCGTGAGCTGGCCAATGATGACGCAGCTTACCGCTCGTTAACTTTATCCTGGTTTGAGCATTCGCCACTTTGGGATTTATTGAAAAAAATCTCTCAAAAACAGGTTAAAGTGATCATTACTACTGACCATGGAACCATCCGTGTTAAAAAACCGGTTAAAGTAATTGGCGATAGGAGCACAAACACCAATTTAAGATACAAACAAGGTAGAAACCTTAATTTTAATGCAAAAGAGGTGTTTTTAATTAAAAACCCTCACGATGCCTTATTGCCAAAAATCAATATCAGCAGCAGTTATATTTTTGCAAGGGAAGATAGTTATTTCGTTTACCCGAACAACTACAATCAATTTGTAAACTACTATAACGAAACCTTCCAGCACGGGGGGATTTCGTTAGAGGAAATGATTATTCCGGTAGTGACATATTCGCCGAGGTAGAATATAAATAAGTCGTCATTTCGACTCGAGCATAGCGGAATGGAGAAATCTTTGACGAGATGATTCGGGTAAGATTTCTCCGCTACGGTCGAAACGATGTATAAAAGGCAAAAGCAATGCAATTATGTATTACTTTTGCCTTTATTCTTTAAAAATGGATATTGAAGTAAATAGTTTAGCCAATTTACCTGTTGTGGCACAACAGCTTTCAGATTTTGCGGGCAGTGAGAAAGTCTTCATTTTTGAAGGCGATATGGGCGCCGGGAAAACCACTTTTATCAAAATTTTCTGTAAACATTTAGGGATAGAAGATGTGGTTTCGAGCCCAACCTATTCTATCGTGAATGAATATGAAAGCCCTGATGGTCCCGTGTTTCATTTCGATTTTTACCGTATAAAAGATATCCGTGAGGCGTACGACCTGGGCTATGAGGAATATTTTTATGGCAGCGGTATCTGTTTAATCGAATGGCCTGAAAGGGTAGAAGAATTACTACCCGAAAACTACATTAAAGTGGAGATAAATGTGCTGGCTGAAGATCGCAGATTATTCAAACTCTCGAAGGTATAACAATTAGTTATCAATAAATTAACAGATTTTCCGTACCTTGAACGACCTAAAACTATCAAATATTAATTCAACATGGCTACAGGATTACGCGAAGGAATGGCCGATATAGCTCGTCAGGGTTTACTACAAACGCAAGAAGCAAAGTTAGAAACCAGAAATAAAAAAAACAGTCTATACATAGGAATACCAAAGGAAATTTCTTTCCAGGAAAATAGAATTGCATTAACTCCTTTATCTGTTGCGTTATTGGTAAACAACGGACATCGTGTTGTTTTAGAAAGTGGTGCAGGTATTGCCGCGAATTTTTCTGACACTGAATATGCCGAGCAGGGAGCCAAAATTGCCTATAACAAAAAGGAAGTTTTTGATGCGGATATCCTGGTGAAAATTGCCCCTCCCATGCTGGAAGAGATTGAAATGATGCATAAGGGGCAAACACTTATTTCTTCTTTACAAACCGGAACGCTAAAGCAGGATTATCTAAAAGCATTGATGCATAAAAAAATTAATGCGTTGTGTTTTGAAAACCTCCGAGACGAAGGCAATATTTTGAGTGTGGTTCGGGCCATGAGTGAAATTGTGGGATCTACCTCTATTTTAATAGCGGCAGAATACCTGAGCAATGTAACAGGAGGTAAAGGATTAATGTTAGGCGGTTTTACCGGTGTGCCGCCAACTGAAATTGTTATTTTAGGTGCGGGTACCGTTGGCGAATATGCAGCCAGAACAGCTTTGGCCTTAGGTGCCGAGGTGAAGGTTTTTGACAGTTCTATCTACCGTTTACGCCGTTTACAAAATAATTTGGGCAGCAGGGTTTTTACTTCAGTAATGCAGCCTATCGTATTGAATAAAGCCATTATAACCTGCGATGTAGTGATTGGCGCCATTCGTGCCAGTCATGGCCGTAGCCCTTGCGTGGTAATGGAAGAAACTGTTGCCCGCATGAAACCTCACTCTGTGGTAATTGATGTCAGTATTGATCAGGGTGGTTGTTTTGAAACCTCTGAAGTAACCAATCATACCAATCCGGTTTTCAGGAAGTATGACGTCATCCATTACTGTGTGCCAAATATTGCCTCGCGTGTGCCAAGAACGGCTTCTTATGCCTTAACTAACATTTTTGCGCCTATTTTATTGGATATTGGTGAATTTGGAGGTTTAATGAATATGGTTTGGAATAATCCTGGTATCCGCGAAGCACTTTACATTTACCAGGGAAACTGTACCAATAAAGATCTGGCTGATATGTTTAATTTGCCGTTTAAGGATTTGGAACTGTTGGTGGTTTCTAATCAATAAAAGATGTAAGATGGACAATGTACAACGGATGATGTGAGATGGAAATATCTTCATACTTGTATCTAACATCTTGATACTTATTTCTTATGCTACTAAAATATGAAATTCAATCTGCTAGCTTTATTCTTTTTCATTTCTGTTGCTGTAAATGCCCAAAATAAACCCCTTGCGATAAAAAAACTGGTTATCGTAAATTCTTACAACCAATATCTGGCTTCTGTAAAATCGAATCCGAATAACGAACTGGTTGAAATCAAAAAAGTCATTCCAACAATTAAGCTGGATATCCGTTACGCGACCAGGAATAATTTTATGCAGCAGGTCATGTATAAACAGGCGAGGGCTTTTGCCCGTAAACCTGTAGTTGAGGCCTTAAAGAAAATTCAAAAGGAACTAAGTAAAAAAGGTTACGGTTTAAAAATATTTGATGGTTACCGACCGTACGCCATTACTGTTGAGTTTTATAAAAAAGCAAGCGATAAAAATTTTGTAGCCAATCCGGCAAAAGGATCTAAACACAATAGGGGCTGTGCAGTAGATTTAACACTAATTAACCTGAAAACAGGTAAGGAATTGGTGATGCCAACGCCTTATGATAGTTTTTCGGCAGCCGCCGCCGCAAAGTATGACAATGTATCACCCGAAGCCAGGAAAAACCGCGATTTCCTGATTGCTATCATGGCAAAATACCAGATGAATGTGCTGGAAAATGAATGGTGGCATTATGATTTCTTGGGGTGGAGAAGTTATGATTTAATGGATATTCCTTTCGAGAAATTGTAGTTCATTAGTTCAATTGTCATTGGTTCATTGGTGTTGGGAGCATAACAATTAGTTGCGTCATTTCGATCCGATAGCTAGCTATCGGATGAAACACAGTGGAATGGAGAAATCTATTCGTAGTAGTATAATAACCTGCCTAAACTAAATTATTATTCGTGGTGTAGGATGTTACCATCTTACACTAAATTTATCTCTCCAATTTTCAGGTGATAACACCTGACAGCACAAACTACAAGTGGTGCGGCCTGCCGTATTGATCCATTTTAACCCTTGCTTTATCTTCTTTTACCGATAATTCAAAAATGTAATCGTAATCATCATCAGTCAATTCCTCTTTTGGCCTTTTACCGCCAAGGGCTTCAATAATTTCGAGTACGGTATTGGAATGAGCTGCAACCATCACCGTTTTACCTACATAATTGGTCTTAATGGTATCCACAAGCGATTTAATATCTTTATAATTAATTACTTTTGGGATCACCAACGAATCTAAGGTTTGATGGGTTCTTTTTGTCGGAGTGGCGAAGGCAATATCAAATTTTACCTTTTTTAAATACTTTGCTAAATCGGCAACACGGATTTTTCCCTCATCCGATAGGCTGGGATCGGTATCCTGTGGGTTTGATTTATCCTTCTCAGCATGTCTAACAATCCATACGGTGGTGGTTTGTGCTGAAATGACATTAACAAAAAGAAGGCTTAACGACAGGAATACAAGCAGTTTTTTCATGTCATAAATATTCAAAAATTAATTGGATAAGGAAAGGTTAAAAATTTAAGGCTTTTATTAAGCGATCAATATCTTCTTTTTCGTGCCAGCTGCTCAAAACAATTCGATTTATCGGCTCAGATTCGGGTTTTGGGTAGGGGAAAGATGAAATCAGAATCTTTTCTTTTAACAAGCGGTTTACTAAAGTAGCATCTTGTGCTAAGAATGCAGGAAACATTGGTTCAAAAGCCCATGTTTTATTTAAACCGGCAGTAAGTAACTTTATATTTTCCTGCAATCTTGTCCATGCATTGTGGTAAATTTTTTGGGCATTGATAAAGGCAAAAAGGCTGGCTGCAGATGGAGGGGATGCTCCAACAAAAGTATTGCTGTTTTTTAGTTTGGCGATAACGGCACCAGAGCCTAACACCAATCCTGCATCAACTCCTAACGCTTTTGCCATTGAGGCCACAACAATGCGTTCGATATTGGCCTTAACCGGAAGGTTGATAAACGCACCCATCCCATTATTATTAACCCCTATGCCATGTGAATCATCAACAATTAAGATAACCTTTTTTTCTGGCTGTATTTTGGTTAAAAAGTTAAAATCATAAATTTCAGGAAACAGATTGTTCATGGAGTTGCTGATCAGCACCCATGTTTTTTCATTGGACGTATTGATGAGGTTTATTGTTTCCTTCTTCCAGTCATTAAATGTTTGCTGATTGGCTGACTGATCGGTTAACCAAAGCGCAGGGTGCGTAGTTGGAGCATAAATTACTTTACCTAATATAGATAAGCTTTTAACGGTAAGTTGCGCGGCTAAATATCCGCTCGAAGTAATGAGCGCTGCTTCTGCTCCATACCGCCCGGCGGCTACTTTTTCTGCTTCATCATAAATACCCAGTTGAATATTATTGGTACGGCTAGTTCCATTATTTAAGCCAAATTTCTTGATCCCTTCCAGATATAAATTGATAAAAGCCTGATTTTTTGGAATACCCAGGTACGCCGTTCCGCCAAAATACAGGTAGGAATTACCATGAATCTTGATTGTATTCGAAAAAGGCTGATTTATCGATTTAAAATCTGGCATCAAAAATTATTATGTATGTAAGTTACTATCCTTACCATCTCGGCACGTACTTCTGCAGTTGGTTTTACAAAATTATTGTTCATAAAGGAATAGATATACGTTTTCCCTTTTTTTGTCAATACATACCCACTTTGGTTATGCACACCACCTAATGAACCTGTTTTGCCGTAAACATAAGGTTTATCGGTTTTTGGATAAGCACTTTTTAAGGTTCCGCTTTTTCCTCCGGCAGGCAGTAGATCAAAAAGTTTTTCCGGATTGTTTACCAGCCTATAGATAGAATCGAGGAGGTATACATTATCGCGGGGGTAAATAAATTCTGACGGGACAAACCAGATCCGTCAGCCCATTTTACTTTATCAGGCAAAAAAGAAAGGTAGTTTTTTGTAATATAATCAATGGCTTTCGTTGTACTCAATGTATCGCCAATCTGGTTGGAGCAAACCAAAAGTAAATGTTCGGCGATAAAATTATCGCTGGGTAACATCATGTGTTTTAAAACCGAATCGCGTTTTGCGCCCTGCAAAATTTTGGCATCCGAAGGAATTTTAAAATCAATAAGTCCAACAGGCTTGTGTAGTGTATCCGATAATACTTCAACGGTAACCTGTGCGCTGGTTTTATATGGGTTTTGCTGGTTATAGCCGGGTTTTACAGCAACGGCAGGATAATGGAAGTTATTGGTTAAAAAATCGCGTGTTACCTGAAAATTACCTGTGTTTTTTGTCGAATCTACTTTAAAACATGGTGCAAAAACTTTGGGTTCGATGTTGATTTGATTTGGACCAGCATAAGTAGAGGTTACCATGTTATCCATAATCGGCATTTCGGTAATTTCCGGCTGATAATAATAATCGTAATCATCCCACGACCAGCCATCGCCAAAGAAATTGCCCGAATATCGGCCAGGAGAAAAGAATAGTTTTTTATTTGATGACAGGAGAAAATGGTATGCCGATTTGTCTTTTACCGCGAATTGTAAAAAAGCCGGATCTCCGGTTCCCCAAAAAATCAATGAATCATTTCGCTCAATGTATTTTAAGGCTGGCATTAAATCTGGCAGCATTTTTAAGCTTGCAAAAAAGGTATATAATTTGGTATTAGACGCCGGAGTAAAATACTTATCCGCATCTTTCTGAAAAATCATTTTTTTATCTGTTGGATTATAAAGCGCAAAACCAACCTGATATTGTTTAATCACCTGCGAATTTTTGAATTCTTTAGCTACTTTTTTTGAAATGATCTTATTCGTTGAACAACCAGTTAACAGGCAAATGGATAGAACAAACGTAAGAAAAATAAAATTATGATTTTTTGAGGGGAACATGTGCTAAATTTAGGAGGCATAATTATCAACTAATTTATTAAATTTAGTTTAATGTTAACCAAATATAGTTCCGGTGTAATAATCTGTTTACGTAAACTGACCATTTGCCTGGGCCTGGTATTTTTTATGCTTTCAGTTTCGGGACAGGAATTTCTTTTTAAAAGAAACCGGCAAAAGCAATCCATTTCTTTTAAATGTATCAAAAACCTAATGGTTATTCCGGTATTTGTAAATGGAAAAGGGCCATACGATTTTGTTCTTGACACTGGGGTTGGTCCCATGATTATTACCGATCCATCTATTATCGATTCGTTAAATTTTAGTAATCTCCGTAAAATTAAAGTTTCTGGGTTGGGAATCGAAACCATTGAGGCCTATGTATCTCAAAGCCTTGATGTAAAAGTAGGTAGTACAAGCATTAAGTATATACCAACGGCGATCTTAAAAGAAGATCTCTTTAACTTGTCGGGACATTTAGGTCTGAAAATTTATGGATTGTTGGGTTTTAGTTTTTTTAACAGCTTTATTGTTGATATCCGCTATAGCGAAAATAGGTTGATTATTTACGATCGGGATGCAAAAGTTAAATACCGCGGAAAAAAATCCCGATTGAGATCGAAAATCAGAAACCTTATGTTGTTGGTGATGTTGAACTTCCTGATGGGAAATCGATCAACGCCAGATTCTTAATGGATACTGGTGCAAGTCACGCGCTTTCCCTCGAAATGTTACAGGGCAGTGAATATCCCTTGCCCGAAAAAAAATAAAGGCCAATTTGGGGATGAGCCTCAGCGGACAGATTAAAGGTTACATCGGCAGGGTGGGCAAATTTAGTTTAGGAAATTATGTTTTTAATGATGTTGTTGCCGGATTCCCGGATTTTAAAAGCATTGCAGAAAAAATCGACCTATCTAAACGAAATGGGAATTTAGGCGCCGATTTACTTCGGAGATTTAATATTCAGTTCAACTATCAGGATGGCTTTATTTATCTTAAAACCAATGGATTAAGTAAAATTCCTTTTGAACACGATATGGTAGGTATGGTACTTTATCTTGATCAGAAAGAATATAAAAGAGTTCTGATTGGAGAAATAGACGAAAATAGTCCGGCAGAAAAAGCGGGTTTGTGTACCGACGATGAAATTATTGCGGTAAACTTTAAAAACATTGATGCTTATTCTTTGAACGATCTTAACGAAATGTTTAAATCGAAAGCAGACAGAAATATAATTTTGGAAATTTTTAGAGATAATCAAGTCTATTTTAAAGTGATTCGCCTAGAAAAGAGGATCTGATAAGCGTAATTTTCCAGTTACAAATGTTTAGTCGTGTAACAACACTTTAACTTTAACCTCTTATTGCCAAGCAAACTAACTTTATAACACATGAATAAAAATTTTAAGGTACTTGCCCTCGCAGGTATCGTAGCACTTGGTGTAGCCGGATCAGGTTCGGTATATGCCCAGAAAAAATCTAAAACGACTAAAGGTGCCACTCCAACAACTCCAACCGCAGCCCCGGTAGCAGCAAAAAAGAAGGTATTAAACCATTTGCTGAAATAATTACTTCAAAAGCCAGAACTACAAACGGTTTATTCAAAACACACAAAGTGGACGATAAATGGTATTTTGAGATACCAGATTCGATGATTAACCGCGAAATGCTTGTAGTTACCCGTTTGGCAAAGGTGCCTGCAGGTGTAAAAGTAGGTAACCAGCAATATGGCGGGGAAGAATTAAATGAACAAGTTTGGAAATGGGAGCGCAGGGGAAAACAAGTTTACATCCGCGTACCAAGTTATTCAACTAAGGCCGATCCGAACAGCGATATGTACGAATCGGTACAAAACTCTAATCTTGCACAGATTTTAGCCAGCTTTGAGATTAAAGCCTACAATAAAGATACTACAGGCGTTGTGATTGATGTTACCGATTTTTACAACGGTGATGTAATGGCTATAGGTGCTACTGATCAGATCCGTAAGGCTTATAAAGTTACCATGTACGATGCAACACGTTCTTATATTGATACGGTAAAAACTTTTCCTATTAATGTTGAAGTAAAAACAGCTAAAACATACCGTGCGGCAGAATCTCCAACAGATAACAGCAATGGAGCCGTTACTTTCGAGTTTAATACCTCAATGTTATTATTGCCAAAAATCCCTGTAAAAGCAAGGATAATGGATAGCAGGGTTGGTTTCTTTGGTCAATCTCAGATCGATTACGGGAGCAACGCGCAAAAAGCAGAACGTACAGCCTATATTCACCGCTGGAATCTGGTTCCAAAAGATACCAATGCTTATAAACGTGGCGAATTAGTAGAACCGGTAAAACCTATTGTAATTTATATCGATCCTGCAACACCAAAAAAATGGGTGCCGTTTTTGATCCAGGGGATTAACGATTGGCAGGTAGCATTCGAAGCTGCTGGTTTTAGAAATGCCATAATAGGTAAAGAAGCACCAACACCGGAACAAGATCCTCAGTTTAGCGTAGAAGACTCCAGATACTCTGTGGTTCGTTATTTTGCTTCAGATATTGCAAATGCTTACGGCCCGCACATTAGCGATCCCCGTACCGGTCAGATTTTAGAAACGCATATTGGTTGGTACCATAACGTAATGAACCTATTGCGTAACTGGTATTTTGTACAAACGGCAGCTATTAATCCTGAAGTGCGTAAAGCGCAATTTACTGATGCGCAGATGGGCGAATTGATCCGTTTTGTTTCTTCACACGAAATAGGCCATACTTTAGGTTTGCCACATAACTTTGGCTCAAGCTATGCTTACCCGGTTGATTCTCTACGTTCAAAAACGTTTACAGATAAACATGGTACCGCACCTTCAATTATGGATTATGCGCGTTTTAATTACATTGCTCAACCTGGCGATGGCGTAACCAAACTTCACCCTCAAATTGGAGAATACGATAAATGGGTAGTGAAATGGGGATATACCTGGATTCCTGGAAACAAAACTGCAGAACAGGAAAAAGAAATTTTAGATCAGTGGACTTTAAAAAATGCAGGTAATCCTTTGTATTTCTATGGCCGTCAGGGAACTTCATTAGATCCTCGTTTGCAGAGCGAAGATTTGGGAGACAATGCAATGAAAGCGAGTACCTATGGTATTGCGAATTTAAAACGTATCCTTCCTAATGTAGAAAAATGGACCTATCAGAAAGGAAAAGATTACAGCGATTTAAAAGAAATTTATACTGAAATTGTTGGTCAGTTTAGCCGTTATATGGGGCATGTGGCAACAAATGTTGGTGGTTTAAGCGAAAATTTTAAAACCTACGATCAAAAAGGACCAGTTTATGCCTACTTACCGAAAGCAAAACAAAAAGAAGCCGTTGCTTTTTTCAATCAACAATTATTTACTACCCCACTTTGGTTAATCAGCAACGATCAATTAAGTAAATTTGATAATGGAGTGCTTTTAAACCGGATTAAAGGGGTTCAAACGAATACTTTGGGTAACCTGCTATCGGCATCCCGTATCGCACGTTTATTAGATAACGAAACTAAAAATGGTAGGGCAAAAGCATATACCTTACCTGAGTTATTTGCAGATTTAAGATCGTCGGTATTTGTGGGCGGAAGAGCTGACGCCTTTAAACGTAACTTACAACGTGCGTATGTAGACCGTTTGCAGGATTTAATGACCAAAGATTCAGAACTTCCGGTTGGTTTCCCGGTAGAGTATGCCGCTAGTTATGGTTTAACTCCAATTAATGTTGGTTTGTCAGATATCAGGCCACTGGTTAGAGCAGAGCTGAAAACCTTATTGGCTACTACAAAAGCCAGGGCAGCTGCGGGTGATGCCATTACCAAAGCACATTACGAAGATTTAAATATCAGAATTAAAGATATTTTAGATCCGAAGAAATAATTAATGAGTGAATTACTGAATTAGAGAATGATTGAATAGCGATGCTTCCAATCAATCATTCAAAATTCAAAGAAGCGGAGCAGATCATTAAATTGATCGTTCCGCTTTTTTGTTAAATTAAACCTCGCAGGTTTTAAAAACCTGCGAGGTTTAAAATATTGTATAATTCTTGATGCTTAACTTAAACAACATAACAGTTTTTTAATTTTATACCAAAACAAGGTTATGCTTAAAAAACTATTCTTTGCGCTTGCATTATTTATTTCCGGTTTCTCTGCCTTTGGCCAAAATACCGATTCTATTACCGTTATAAAAGCCAAATGGCAAAAAAACAGGGTGGCAAAACAGGTAATTTTATTCAGGCATCATTTTGATCAGAAAAACCTCTTCGCTGCCAACGAAAATATTTCATTTTTAGAAATAAAAAATACCGGACGTAAAGCTGTATTTGCCATTAGTACAGAAGAAAAAGAATTGGTTACAACGAGTAATTTTGGATTACGCGATACAGCAATTGCTGCGGTTAATGGCAATTTCTTTGATGTGAAAAACGGAGGATCAGTAGATTTTGTCCGTGTGAACGGAAAAATAATCAATACCAACCATTTAGATAAAAACGGAAACCGGGCCAGGCACCAGGAAGCGGCAGTCGTAATGGATAAAGGGAAAATATCGATCAAAAAATGGGATGGATCAACCGGTTGGGAAACAAAGTTGAGTGAACAAAATGTTTTGCTAAACGGACCGTTATTAACCTTAAACCATGTTGATGAAACTTTAGATACCACTGGTTTTAACCGTTTACGCCATCCCCGTACCTGCCTGGGCTTGAAACCAAACGGAAGGGTAATTTTATTGACCGTTGATGGTAGGAATGAAAATTCGGCAGGAATGAGTTTGTTCGAACTCACCAAATTAATGCGTTGGCTGGGCTGTACTTCTGCTATCAATTTCGATGGCGGCGGCTCCACCACCTGTGGGTAAATGGAATGCCTGATGGTGGAGTAATCAATTATCCAGCAGATAATAAAAAATGGGATCATGAGGGGCAGCGGAAAGTGGCCAATGTTATTCTGGTAAAGAAACAGGCCAAAAGATAAAATCCCTGCAACATAACAAGCTTAAAAAAACTTATTTTAGCCGAAGATTTTTGTTGAAATGATTAGAAATACAATATACTTTTCCTTTTTTGTGCTCATGCTCAGTGCCTGTAAAATGGGAACTAAAACCAGCGATCCCACACTTCGGGATTTTACTTTTGAACCTGTTAAAGGCATTCGTTATGTTGAAGTAAAACGCCGGTTTAAAGATGGCTACTCTTTTAATAAGGAAGGTTTTATGCAAAAGCCATCGTGGATAATAGAGGTGGTTAAAGAGGATACGATGTCGGCCTGGAGCCCGCAGAAACATAGGATGCAGAATTTTTACCTGCAGTATGATCATGGAAATGTATATAATTTCGCGGCAGAATTTTTTAAGGTAAAACACATTAGTAAGGACAGTTTGGTTTTTCAACGCGTTCAGGTTGATGGAAAAGTAATTGCTTCGGATATTCGCTCGGACGTAAACATGACCTTTTACGCACAGGAATATATTAAAAACAAATTGAAGGCCAGGGCCGAAGACCTACAAAAACCGACTAAAGCAGACACCGCTTTTATCGAGAAACGTTCTGCTAAAGTTAACGCAAATAGCGATAGTGCTTTCGCCGCTACAAACCCGGTTCAGTTTATCCCTAAAAGCAAAATTGTAAAGGTCGAAAAAATCAGTACGGTAGACCGGACGAATAATAGAACCGAAGCTTATGATTATATGTTCCCACAATATATTATCCGGATAGACCGGGCTTACAAAGATTTTGCTTACCAGGTTGTAGCTATTGTCGATTTTCAAGGAGGAATCCACATAAAAACGGTTTATAATGTGCTTTCTGAGAATGCTGAAGCAAAAAAAAGGTTGCCCAGGGAATAGCCGATATTTATGTTAGAAACCTTTTTGATGTGGCTCCGGGAACAACGTTAGGGATTCCGCATAATAGCGAAATTACCTTAACAATGATTGGGAAGGTAATTAAAAAGCCTTAGTAATCTGCTATTTACAAAATTTTAACGTTAAAAAAATGTTAAAATTTATTTTGATTTTAAAAATTAAAACTTACCTTGCATACTTAATTTTAATATTTAATACAATGCAAGAAGGCACAGTAAAATTCTTCAATGTAACTAAAGGTTTTGGCTTTATCATCCCTGCGAATGGCGATAGCGAAATTTTTGTTCATTCAACAGGTCTTATCGACGAAATCCGTGAAAACGACAAAGTACAGTACGAAGTTGCTAACGGTAAAAAAGGCTTAAACGCCGTTAATGTGAAAGTAATTTAATTTATTTATCATATTTACAGAGAAGGCTGCTTTCTTGCGATGGCGGCCTTTTTTATTTTGTTTTTCTACCTACACATCATGACTTATTACTTTATCATTCCTGGTTTGGGCAATTCTGGCCCTGACCATTGGCAAACGTACTTCGAAAAATCAGGGGATAACTTTATCCGTATTAATCAAAAGGAATGGGATACACCAGCAAATCAGGATTGGATTGAAAACATAGAATCGGCACTCACCGGATATAATTTGGATGATGTGGTTTTAATCGGTCATAGTTTAGGCTGTACAGCCATTGCCAATTGGGCAAAAACTTATCAAAAGAAAATTAAGGGTGCCTTATTGGTTGCGCCCAGCGATATAGAAGCACCAAAGTACAATTTTGATACACCTGGCTTTGATCATGTTCCCTTGGATAAAATAAATTTTAAAACTATCGTAGTAACTAGCGGAAATGATGAATGGGTAACGCTGGAAAGGGCTGAGTTTTTTGCTAAAAATTGGGGAAGTGAATTTATTAATATCGGTAATGCCGGACATATTAATGCTGCCGCGGGCTTTGGTGATTGGCCAAAGGGATTGGAGATTTTGAAAACTTTGGGTTAAAATTTATCTTGCTGAATTCCCACAGATTCCGCGAAAGGCGCAGATGAACATAAATCTGCGTAAATCATTCTGATCTGCGGGAGCTATTTAAGCTATCTTACTTCTGAGCAACTTTTTTCCTTAAAAACTGATCGAGAAAAATTAATCCAATCACCAGATCTGCGAAAAGAAAGGCACAAATAGCCGTTGGCGTGATGTATTTCTCTAAATTTAAATCAAGATTCACCTTCAAATCGAGTTTGGGCATTTCGAAGTTAGCGTTATAAAATACATAACCTAACAAGGCCAGTAAAGAGATAACGAAAAAGCCACCAATACAATAAATAATCTTTTTATCTACCTTGGTTTTCATGGCTAACGGGGCAGGAGATGAAGCAATATTTTCCATCACATTTCTGTTGAAAGACATGGAGGGTTCATCAAGATCGAGTTCGCCAAAAACAGAATTAAGTTTTATCAGTTCCTCGTGCAGCGATTTAATCCTGGCATCCGATTCAATTTTTTCTTCGATGGCTTTTTTGAAGAATCATCCAAATTCCCATCAATATAGTCCCAAAGCTGTTGTTCTATTGTGTTCATAATAATTCCTTTACTTCATCTTTTAACAAATATTGTATTTTTTCTTTAAGTCTTTGCCTTGCCCTGTGCAACTTTACTTTTATAGTGTTGGGCTCCATGTGTAATACTTCCCCAATTTCTTCCAAACTCTGCTCGCCTTTATAAAACAAAGTAATAATAGCGGCATCATCTGGTAAAAGCTGGGTAATGGCAATATTTAAAAAAGCATGGCTATCCAGCTTCTCGTATGCATTTGCGCTAAAACCGGAGGTTAGATTTTCGAGCTGCAAAATGGTCTCTTCATCATGTATTGAAGTGGTGTCTAAACGGTTTTTCCTTAAAAAAGTCATAGCTGTAGTATAGGTAATCGTGTACAGCCAGGTGCTAAACTTCGCTGTTTGTTTAAAAGTACCTAATGCTTTATACGCTTTTACAAAGCAATCCTGCGCAATTTCTTCGGCATCTTCCCTGTTTTTGGCAAATCTTAAAGCAAGCGAGAATACAAATCGTTGATGGCGTTTTACCAACAACCCATACTGATCGGTTTGGCCGTTCAATACATTTTGTATCAGTGCTAAATCGGTAAGTTTTTGCTCCATGTTTAGCTGTAAGACTACATCAAAGATCGGTAGGTTACACTTGGAACATCAATTTATTAAGAGTTTGAGAAGAAATGAGGATTTAAATTTGATTTTTCTTGTGTTTTGAAAATGAAGAGACAGTTTTTCATGGCGGAGGGTAGTCCTGCTGTTCGCTGTAGCCCTCATTCTCGGGGTTGCCATTGCCATCAGGTTTACATACAAAGTTGTGGCGCCTTGAAAACCTAAAAATGAAATGCTGTTCTTGCCATTTAGCCCCGGGTGAAGTATTACCCTGCAGGCTGAGGTACGAAGCCGAAGTGTATAAGCGGAACACGGGAACTAACTTGCTTACTTTCACCGGCATTGCGCTCCAAAAAAATAAGATGCTGATAAACTCAGTATATACATTTTTTGTTATTTGGAAATGAAAGGGCGGTTTTTTCATGGCGGAGGGTAGTCCTGCTGTTCGCTGTAGCCCTCATTCTTCGGGGCTGCCGCTGCCATCAGGTTTAATAACAGCGTACGTGCACCCTGAAACCCAAAAATGGTTACCTCATGTCACTAAGTTAAATGTTTTAATCACAGATGCACACGGATAAACAAGGATTTTATATCTGTGTACATCCTTTTTATCTGTGGTTAAATTATGCCTACCTGCGCCGCGGGCTTAACTTAATGACATTGAGCGTTACCCTGCAGGCCAGGAGGAATCCCGATTCTTCGGGAAAGCGCAATACGCGAATTAACTTATTTAATTGCACAGGCATTGTGCTAGATCCTGGCGAAACTTGCGGAGTTTTGCTTGTGCTCTTGGCCTTATAAACTTCGCAAGTTGGGCCGTGTGCTAATGCGAAGCGAAAAACTTCAGTCCTGCAATTGATCCGATAAGTGTGCAGATAAAAAATATCCGCCAAAAGGTTGCCGGTTCGTTAAAATAGACAATGCCGATAATTACTGTTCCTACAGCACCAATACCTGTCCAAACGGCATAAGCAGTTCCCATGGGTAAAGTTTGGGTTGCTTTATTTAGCAATAAGAAACTTAAAATTATACAGGCAAAAAAAGCGGTACTCCATTTTATATTCGAAAAATTGTTTGATAATTTAAGACAGGTAGTAAAGCCAACTTCGAAAAGGCCGGCTATAATTAAGATAATCCAGTTCATGATAAATGTGTTTCTGCAAAATTACGACACATTTCTCGGGCAACATTTTACAAATGTTAAAAAATGAGTTTATTTATAGGTGGCCCTGATCCGGCTCAAAGTAACCTGTGTTACACCCAGGTAAGAGGCGATGTGTTTTAGGGCCACCCTTTTAATCAGCTCCGGCGATTGTGCTATAAACTCCTGATAACGCTCTGCAGCGCCTTTAAAGGCCCTGTCGATTAATCGTCTTTCAGTAGCAATTAATTCCTGTTCGGCTATTTTTCTGCCCCAGTTGGCAATTTCGAGATTGCGTTTGTAAAGCGAAAAGAGGTCGCTTAACTTTATTTGTAATAAAGTGCTGTTTTCTAACAGTTCAATATTTTCATAACCTGGGCGGTTGTTAATGTAGCTGTTAAACGAAAAAAGTACATCACCATTTTGTCCAAACCAAAAGGTAATCTGCTGGTTTTCGCCATCGCAATATGCGCGGGCAATACCTTTTTCAAGAATATAGAAATGAGATTCTATCTTATCGGCACCGATAATGATCGTTCCTTTTTTGTGTTTGATATGCTTGATATGTATAGTGAACTCACGTAATGAATCATCACTTAATGAGGCAAAAACGGCTATATTTTTAAGTTTTTCAATCAAAATTTAAGGCTCTGAAACAAAAATAGCAATGTTTTAGCTGTGTATGGTCTGGGGATCGATAAATTATATTTATTATTTTCCTTTTTAAAGGTCTGGTGATTGAGAATTGATAATTGAACATTTTTCGCCCTGGGTGTAACCTGATTAAAAAGTATGTAGTCATAATACATAGAACGCGGTTCAATAGAAAATAAATAGAATATTAACACATAAAAAAATTATAATTATGAACGGTATATTAGTTCCCATCTCACTTTTTTTAGGCGGATTCGCAATGGTATTTGGAATCCGTTATTTATCAAATAAAGAGAAAATGGCCATGATTGAACGTGGACTCGATCCGGGCGTTGGTAAATCGGCACCAAGACCTTATTTAAGTTTGAAGTTTGGTTTATTACTCGTGGGTTTGGGTATTGGCCTGCTTACAGCCCTCGCAGTAGTAAGAAATATGTTTGGTGGAGAAATGACTGAAGCAGAAACCTCACAAGCTGTAGCAGTTTATTTTGGTTGCCTGGGTGTTTTTGGTGGTTTAGGCTTAATTGTTTCCTTCGTGATCGAAAAGAAAGCGATTGAGAAAGATAAATTCTAGCCAAGCGTGAAACTAAAACAGACCAGGATCCTCCGGGGCTTTCTTTCTATACTTTACTGCTGCCTGCTCATGCCGGTAGCAGTAAAGGCCCAAAAGCTGAATGATCAGATTGATAGTTTAATCATGACTGTAATCTCAGATAAGCGAGGACCCGGAGGTGCATTTATGATTGTCCAAAAAGGAAAGGTAATTTACCAAAAGGCTTTTGGGAAGGCTAACCTTGAGCTGGATGTTAACCTTAGTACAGAAAGTGTTTTTCAGCTAGGCTCTATGACCAAGCAATTTACCGCTGTAGCCGTATTGCTTTTAGAGCAGCAGGGCAAATTAAAGGTAAGCGATCCCATTTCGAAATACATTCCAGATTACCCTGCCGGCGATAAAATAACCATACATCATTTGCTTACGCATACTTCAGGCATTAAAGATTTTACCAAAATGAAGACTTTGGCGGATATAGCTCAAAAGGAGATGACACCTAAAATGATGGTAGATTTTTTTAAGAACGAACCTGTTGATTTTGCACCCGGCGAACGTTTTGACTATAATAATTCTGGCTATGTGCTCCTGGGCTACCTGATCGAACTCGTTTCGGGCGATACTTATGCCAATTTTATTCAGCAGCATATTTTTGATCGGCTTGGTATGGATCATTCTTATTACGCCAGCGACAAAAAAGTGATTTATAACAGGGCTTATGGTTACCAGAAGAAAGCGAATGGTTATGTAAACAAGACGGCTATTAGCTTTAGCGTTCCTTTTGCGTCAGGTGCTTTAATGTCTACTTTGGGCGATTTGCTCAAATGGCAGAATGCCTTAAGCCATAATAAGCTGTTAAACACGACCGAAACGCAGCTGGCTTTTTCACGCTATAAACTAAATAACGGAGAATTGTTCAATTATGGTTATGGCTGGCACATTAAAGAGTCTGGCGGTTTACCTGTAAGGACACATGGAGGTAGTATCTTCGGGTTTAAAAGTATGGGTGTTTATGTACCAGACGAAGATATTTATGTAGTTGGGCTCACCAACTGTGATTGCAATTCGCCAACCCTACTTACCGAAAACATAGCCAGAATGATTATAACTGAAACGTTAAAAAGTAAGTAAGTTGCCATTTATTGCGGTTTAACAATTATGGCTACCGTTAAGCGGCTAATGCAACTCATTTTTCCGCGTTCATCATAAATTTTAATTTCCCAAACATGCGTTTTGGCGCCAACATGCAAAGGTTTGCAGATTCCTTTTACCAAACCGCTTTTCACCGGTCGCAAATGGTTGGCGTTTACCTCTAAACCAACAGCAACATATTTCTCCGGGTTTATGCACATATAAGAAGCAATGCTGCCCAGGGTTTCGGCCAAAACTACCGAAGCCCCTCCATGCAGTATGCCCGCAGGCTGGTGCGTGCGCTCATCAACAGGCATGGTGCCAACAAGAAAATCTTCGCCTATTTCAGTAAAGCGGATATCAAGCAAAGCACCCAGGTGGTTTTTGGGGCGTTCATTTAAGTCTTCAATGGTAAAATCTTTAAACCACATGATAGCGTTCTTTTAAAATGGAAACATGGTGGATAATGTGTCCTCCAACAATAAACAGAATCGATTTTACATTAATTTCCCTGCCTGATGCAATTCCTTTTCTATTTAATTCTTCTTCGTTTAAAGATTTAAAAAGGTATAAGTTGGCTTTACGCACTGCGATAAACTCTTCAATCAGATCTTCCAGATCGCGCTGAGAAAAGCGGGCATTCAGGACGTAGTCATCTTCCTCAAAACCTGGCAAAGGCTGCTGTTCTTTTCGGGCAAAACAGGTAATTCGGTAAGCAAATACACGTTCAGCATCAATAATATGACCTAACATTTCTTTCAATGTCCATTTACCTTCGGCATAAGCATAATCAGCTTTACCGGCGTTCGCCCTAAACAGGGCTGGAAGACTTTGGATCTGATCGTTTAAAATTTCGAAAATATCTCGATCAACTTTACTGATATAGGCTTCGCCCCAAGTTGGATATTCGTTAGGCTGTGGTCGGTTCATATCTTAAACTGCTTTTTAATATTATTCTAAAAGTTGTGCCTTTACCCAGTTCAGAGTCTTTTACAAAAATTTCTCCACTGTGGTAATTTTCTACAATACGTTTGGTAAGCGATAAACCCAAGCCCCAGCCACGTTTACGGGTGGTATAGCCGGGTTGAAAAACCGCATCGAACTTAGATCTTGGAATACCCTTTCCGGTATCACTCACATCAATAAATACCTGTTCTTTGGCTAAATTTTCGATAATATTGATGGAAATAGACCCTTCGTTTTCGATAGCGTTTGCCGCATTTTTTAAAAGATTTTCAATCACCCAATCAAACAATGGCACGTTTAACATTGCCCTTACCTGTTCATCGCCGGTAATGCTAAATTTAACCTTGTCTGAAGTACGCACTTTAAAATAACGGATAAAATCGCTCACTACAATGTAAACCGTATGGTCTTCAAGTATAGGTTTAGAACCGATTTTCGAGAAACGGTCGGTAATAATTTCCAATCGTTTAATATCGTTTTCCATTTCGGCAATCAACGGATCATCTTCTGCATCAAATTTAGATTTCATCAGTTCTGTCCAGGCCATGAGCGATGATATCGGCGTACCCAGCTGGTGTGCCGTTTCTTTGGCTAAACCGACCCAAACATGATCTTGTTCATCTTTCCGTGCAGAACTGAATGCCGCATAAGCTGTTAAAAGGAAAAGGAAAATAACCCCCATTTGAATGTAGGGGAAATACCTCAACTGCGTTAAAATGAAAGAATCGCGGTAGTATGCCTTAAATTTTCTGCCAAATATATTCATTTCATCAGGCGGATGCTGGGCTTTCATCTGCCTCAACTGCCGTACAAAATATAAACTATCGTAAGTGAGTTTAGTATCTGCAACGGGATAATTGGTTTTAGTACTGTCTAAACCAAAAAAGGAAGTAATCATTCCGGCAGAATCAATCATGATTACAGGCGTTTTCGTGTTTTTTCTTACGGTTTCTACCACATCACGGTAATCATCATTGTCATAAAGAAACATGGCCCGTTCCTGAATCCGCACCCAAAGGTGAAACTGGTCGGCTTCCTCTCGTTCCATTTTTTTACAAAAGAATCGGTGTAAAATACTGAGGCAATGCCAATTAAGATGGCAAAAATGAGAAGGAAAAACTTCCATCGGCGTTTCTTTTGATAAGGATTCATGCTTTAGTTAGCCAAATTACAATAACAAAACGAAAAAAACATAAAACCATTATGCTTTTTCAAAAACGTGCAACAATCATTTAGAATGCACAACAGTTTCATCACAGATGAAAACACGATAAAATGGATGAAAAATATATCTTTGTAGCGAGCATAGTGCGTGGCGCACTGAGCATGGATTGCACCATGGCTCTAAGCTGATAACTCCCTGCTCTTTGCTTAATCATGGATAAAAAAGTTAGAGTAAGATTTGCCCCAAGCCCAACCGGAGGTTTGCATTTAGGTGGTGTGCGCACGGCCTTGTTCAATTATTTGTTTGCCAAAAAAATAATGGAACTTTTGTACTTCGAATAGAAGATACTGATCAAAACCGCTTTGTAGAAGGCGCAGAACAATATATTGTAAACTGTTTAGATTGGTGCGGCATTACACCAGATGAAAGCCCTAACAACCCGGGGTCTTACGGGCCATACCGCCAAAGCGAACGCAAACCCAGCTACCGCAAATTTGCCGAACAGTTAATTAGCGATGGTTATGCTTATTATGCTTTCGATACCCCGGAAGATTTAGATGCCAAACGTAAGGAAATTCCAAATTTCCAATACGGGCAGGCCACGCGTATGCAAATGCGTAATTCTTTAACCCTTACCATTAATGAGGTTGAAGAGCTATTGGCAGCTAAAACACCATACGTGATCCGCATTAAGGTACCAACCGATGAAATTGTGCATTTTAATGATTTAATTCGTGGTGACGTAAGTTTCGAAACCTCTCTGGTCGATGATAAAGTGTTGTTAAAAGCCGACGGAATGCCAACCTACCATTTGGCCGTTGTAGTTGACGATAAGGCGATGGAAATTAGTCATGCTTTTAGGGGGAAGAATGGTTGCCTTCAGCACCGGTGCATATTTTACTTTGGAAATATTTAGGTTGGGAAGGAGAAATGCCTGCATGGGCACATTTGCCTTTAATCTTAAAGCCGGACGGACATGGAAAGTTAAGTAAACGCGATGGCGACCGCTTAGGTTTCCCGGTTTATGCCATGAACTGGACCGACCCTAAAACAGGCGATGTAACCAGGGGATTTAAAGAAATGGGTTTTATACCCGAAGCTTTTATCAATATGCTGGCCCTTTTAGGCTGGAATGATGGTACTGACCAGGAGTTATTCTCCTTAAAAGAGCTGGAAGAAAAATTCTCGATAGAAAGAATTAGTAAAGCAGGAGCTAAATTCGATTTCGAAAAAGCGAAGTGGTATAACCATGAGTGGATCAAAGCAGAGCGTGCCGGGCGTCTGGCACCCAGCGTTAAAACTGAGCTTGAAAAAGCTGGTATTGAAGTTAATGATGATACTTTTTTAAATACCGTTATTGATCTAATTAAAGATCGTTGCAATTTGATGTCCGATTTTGTAGCACAGAGTAGTTACTTTTTTACCTCACCTGCAGAATATGATGTAAATTCGGTAAAGCCAAAGTGGACAGCTGAAAAAGCTGATTTCTTTAATGGTTTTGCTGATGGTTTAATATTAAGCGATGCCGTTTCTGCTGAAGCAGCATTTAAAGCCCTTGCCGAAGAAAAAGGCTTTAAACCAGGCGAATTGATGTTGCCTTTCCGCATTATGCTGGTAGGCGGTAAATTTGGTCCGGGCGTTTTTGATATTGCTGTATTATTGGGTGCAGAAGAAACTAAAGCAAGGATAACAAAAGCAATTACTGTTTTTAATAGCTAGTATAATTTTTCAGGAATACATGCATATAATGAAAGAAGCAGGTTTTAAACCTGGCTTCTTTTTTTGCCAAAAATGCGAATGGATAAATCAATAAAAATAATTTATACTTTAGCCTAACAATTATCCCATAATTGAGGTTATCCATTAAACTAAAAGGTAAATTATGCAATGGTTCGGTAAAGGCAGTAATAATGTAGAAGATGGCAGAAGTGGCGGAGGAGGAAAAACCATCCTCGGCGGCGGAGTAGGTATAATAATCGTGGTACTCGGCCTGATTTTTGGGAAAGATTTAACAGGCTTGGTTGGTCAGATTCCGGCTGCAACAGGCACTGAAGAAGTTAAACAGGGTGTACCGGCGAACGATCCGCAAGCACAGTTTGTAGCAGGTGTGTTAGAATCAACCGAGCAGGTATGGGATAAAGAATTTCAGGCGATGGGCAAGCAGTATGAATATCCTAAACTTAGATTATTTAGAGATGCGGTGCAAACCGCCTGCGGTAATGCAGGAGCCAATGTAGGCCCCTTTTACTGTCCTGGAGACCATAAAGTATACATCGATTTATCATTTTATGATGATTTAAAAAACCGTTTTGGTGCAGCAGGCGATTTTGCCCAGGCGTATGTAATTGCACATGAGGTTGGCCATCACGTTCAAAATTTATTGGGCATATCAGAAAAGCTCGATCAGGCCCGTGACCAGGTAAGTGAGAAGGAATATAACCGCTTATCGGTGAAATTAGAATTACAGGCCGATTTTTTTGCCGGACTTTGGGCGCACAATGCCCAAAACCTTAAAGATTTTAAATTAGATGAAGGTGATATAGAAGAAGCATTAACTGCTGCCAATGCCATAGGCGATGATAAATTGCAAAAACAGGCTACAGGCGAAGTTCAACCAGATTCTTTTACACATGGTACCTCTGCACAGCGGATGTATTGGTTTAAAAAAGGCTTCGAAACAGGAGATATTAAACAAGGAGATACCTTTAATTCAAATAATTTATAAAAAATCAAAACTTTTTTAAAAGTGAATTGTTTGTTTACAGTTAATGAGATTTTTGTCTCAAAACCAAACATAATTATCCCGGCTTCTTATTTGTTTTAATAAAGATGATCCTTATAGTTGATGACAGGCCTGAAAACCTGATCTCGTTACAGAAAGTACTCCAGGCACACAATTTTGAGGTTGATACCGCGTCATCTGGCGAAGAAGCGCTGAAAAAAGTTTTAAAAAACAACTATGTCCTGATTATTCTCGATGTACAGATGCCAGATATGGATGGCTTCGAGGTAGCCGAAGCCATTTCGGGTTTTAGCAAGGCAAAAGATACCGCCATTATATTTCTTTCTGCAGTAAATACAGAGTTAAAATTTATTACCAAAGGATACCTGAGCGGTGGATTGGATTACATCACCAAGCCAGTTGATATTAATGTGCTGCTCCTTAAAATAAAAACATTTTATCGCATTTACGAGCAAAATAGAAAGCTTAACGAGGTACAGGAAAAACTGCTCGAAGAAATTGAATTCAGGAAACAGGCAGAACATAAAAAAGACGAATTTATCAGCATTGCCAGTCATGAGTTAAAAACCCCTCTAACCAGTGTAAAAGGTTACATTCAATTGTTGCAGCGCAGCTTAAACAGGGATGATAAAGCCATGGCACAAAACCATCTCGAAAAAGCCAGTATCCAGCTCGAAAAACTGAACGAACTGATTGTTGATCTGCTTGATATCTCGAAAATAGAAAGCGGCAAAATGAAGTTTAACATGAAAAGCTTTTGTGCGGATAATATGGTAAACAATGCCATCGAGATGTTGCAGCAATCTAATCCCGATTTTAAAATCAGCAAACTGGGCAAAACACACGAAATGATTTTTGGTGATGAAATGCGCCTGGAACAGGTGGTAATCAATTTTATTACCAATGCCATCAAATATGCGCCGGGTACCAATCAGGTTAATGTAACCATCAACATTAAGGATGAAAAACTCTATGTGGCTGTGAAAGATTTTGGGATAGGTATTTCTAAAGAGCAGCAGCATAAAATATTCGATAAATTTTACCGCGTAGAAGAAAACAGCAACCGCTTTAACGGCCTGGGGATTGGTTTATACATCTGTTCCGAAATCATTAACCGCCATGGCGGCACTATCGGTGTAAACAGTGTTCCCGATGAAGGATCGGAGTTTTACTTTATTATTCCCATTACCGAAGAAGAAATCCTTAAAAACCAGATCTAATTATCCTTAATCCATATAATGAAAACAACTCTTAAAAGTAATTTACGTTTAGGCCTTGGCTTATCGCTAATTATTCTGTTTATCAGTTCGCTGGCCTCTTACGTAAGTATTGGCAACCTTATTAAAAGCACTGAACTGGTTAAACACAGCGATGAAGTAATTTTAACCACTGAAGGTGTAATTTCCACCTTGAAAGATGCCGAAACCGGGCAACGGGGTTACCTTCTAACTGGAAATAAAATATTTCTGCAACCTTATTATGGCTCTACCGACACGGCAATGTCCGCCTTAAACAGGATAGAGGCGCAAACGAAAGACAATGCTATTCAGCAGAAAAATATTGCCGAATTAAGAAATATCCTGGCCCGGAGACTGAATATTATTTCGTCTACAATAGAAATCAAATCACTGGGCGGGCAAGTCGATCCAACTGCACTTTTAGAAGGAAAAACCTATATGGATCAGGCCCGTAATGTTGTTAACCGCATGGTTAAAGAAGAACGCAGGTTACTCGAAAGCCGTACAGTTGAACTGAACAAACTGACATCCTATACTCCGATTCTGATTTTAATAGCTGCGGTTCTTGCAATACTTATTACCTTGTTCTTTTATAGAAAAGTATCTATCGATTTTGATGAACGTGTTAAACTTCAAAAAGAAATTGAGGATAAAAAGTATGAGATGGAGAAACGTATTGCGGCCATCAAAGAAATTGCCTATCAAATTTCTAATGGTAATTATGGCGTAAAGCTCGATAGTCAAACTCAGGATGATATTGGCGAACTTTCTGAATCGCTAAATACAATGTCATCATCATTAAAAAAATCTTTTGATATTTTAGAAGAGAATGAATGGCTGCAAACTGGCGTAGCTAACCTAAACGTGAAAATGGTTGGTGAAAAAGACGTTTTCCACCTGGCAGAAGATATTATCGAGTTTCTGGCCAATTATACCAAGAGCCAGATTGGAGCCCTGTACTTATTTAAAGATGATGGATACCTGCATTTAAAGGGGCAATATGCGCTCCAGGGACAAAACCTGGTCGAAACCTTAGAGCTTGGCCAGGGATTAATTGGCCAGGCGGTTAAATCAGGTAAGCCTATACTGTTGGAAGATGTTCCGCAGAACGAACTCACCATTACACATGCCACCGGTAATATCAAACCAGCACAGCTAATTGTACTACCAATTATTAGAAATGAAATTTCAATAGGCGGTTTAGAATTAGGTACGATTGGTAAATACAGCGATCTGCAATTGCATTTTTTAAGCCTGGTTTTATCTGATGTGGGTACCGCATTGCTGGGTGCACAGAACAGGCTAAAATTGCAGCAGTTATTGGAAGAAACGCAGGCACAATCAGAAGAGCTGCAGGTTCAGCATAATGAACTGGAAGGTTTAAACGCAGAGCTCGAAGCACAGGCACAGAAACTTCAGGCCAGTGAAGAAGAATTACGTGTACAGCAAGAAGAATTGTTGCAGAGTAACCAGGAGCTGGAAGAAAGAAGCAGCTTGCTGGAAGAAAAAAACGAACTCATAGAAGAGCGGAATATAGAGATTCAGCAAAAAGCAGAAGCGCTGGAACTGAGTACAAGGTATAAGTCAGAATTTTTGGCTAATATGTCACACGAGTTAAGAACCCCACTCAACTCCATCTTGTTATTATCAAGATTAATGGCCGAAAATGAAGCTATGGATCCCGAACACCAGGAATATGCAGAGGTTATTCAAAGCTCTGGTCAGGGCCTTTTAAGCTTAATCGACGAAATTCTGGACCTTTCTAAAATTGAGGCAGGTAAAATGGAACTCGACCGGACAAATATTAAGGTTGACGAGATCATTTCCAGCATGCGTTCCTTATTTAACCCCCTAGCTAAAGATAAGAACCTAAACTTTGTTATCGAAAAATCGGCAGAAGTTCCCGAGTTTTTTCATACCGATAAAATGCGCCTGGAGCAGATTATTAAGAACCTGCTATCAAATGCCATTAAATTTACTACGGTAGGTGCGGTAACTCTGAATATCAATACAAATGAAAAATTAGGTGCGCTGGTATTTAAAGTTGCCGATACCGGTGTAGGTATTGCGCCCGAAAAGCAAGGCATGGTATTCGAAGCCTTTCAACAGGCCGATGGCTCTACGCGCCGCAAATTTGGCGGCACAGGTCTGGGGCTTTCCATTAGTAGAGAGCTGGCCAAACTATTGGGCGGATATATTGATTTAAAAAGCGCGGAGGGGAAAGGAAGTGTTTTTACACTTACGCTACCCATTGATAAAAATAAAGGTTTTGAAGGTGTAGTACCCCAAACAGATAAACCTGTAATGGCCTTAGAGACGCCGGTAAAAAAAGTAAGCCATTTAACGGTCGACAATATTCCGCAAGAGATTGAAGATGACCGCGACAATATTCAGCCTGATGATAAGGTGATTTTAATTGTTGAAGACGATACTCCTTTTGCTAAAACACTTTTAGATTTTACCCGGAAAAGAAACTATAAAGGTTTGGTTGCCGTTCGCGGCGATGCAGGGATTGAAATGGCGAAGACTTTTAAGCCGCTTGCCATTTTACTCGATATCCAACTTCCTGTTAAAGATGGATGGCAGGTAATGGAAGAGCTGAAATCAGATCCTTCAACACGCCCGATTCCGGTACACATCATGTCATCTTTGCAGGTTAAGAAAGAAAGTTTGTTAAAAGGTGCGGTAGATTTTATTAATAAACCTTTTGCCTTTGAGCACATGCAAGAGATATTTTCAAAACTGGAGCATGCCTTAAGCCGTCATCCTAAAAAAGTACTTATTGTAGAAGAAAATGAACAGCATGCCAAGGCATTAAGTTATTTTCTAAGTAATTTTAATATCCAGACAGAAATTGTTAACCAGGTAAACGAAGGCGTTTCTGCCTTGCATAAGCCAGAGGTTAACTGTGTAATTCTGGACATGGGCATTCCGGATAAGCACGCTTACGAAACACTTGAAGTGGTAAAGAAGACACCTGGCTTAGAGAATTTACCAATCATCATTTTTACAGGTAAAAACCTTTCAAAAGGAGAAGAAAACCGGATCAAACAATATGCTGATTCTATCGTGGTAAAAACGGCACATTCTTATCAACGTATTCTGGATGAAGCAGGCCTGTTCCTTCACCTGGTAGAAGAAAAAAGCAAGGAGAAAACCAAAACACCTAAAAGGTTTTCCGAACTACAGGATGTATTGGTTGGTAAAACGGTTCTGGTAGCGGATGATGATGTACGCAATATCTTCTCCCTAACCAAAATGTTAGAGCAGCACCAGATGAAAGTGGTAGCCGCCACTGATGGTAAGGAAGCCCTGAAATTATTAAATGAAACGCCCGAAATTGATGTTGTTTTAATGGATATGATGATGCCGGAGCTAGATGGCTATGAAACTACAACAGCCATCAGACAGGATATCAAATACCGCAACCTGCCAATTTTGGCCGTTACCGCAAAAGCGATGATGGGTGATCGTGAAAAATGTATTGCTGCAGGTGCATCTGATTATATTAGCAAACCGGTAGATATGGATCAGCTGATCTCGTTATTAAGAGTTTGGTTATACGAAAATCATCATAAATCATAAACCATTTTATTTTTATGCCTCAAAAATTAATTCTCATAATTGATGATGATAACCGAAACATTTTTGCTTTAAAAGCTGTTTTAAAGGCCAAAGGTTTTGATTGTTTATCTGCTATAAGCGCACAGGATGGTTTTTCTATTTTAGAAAAACATGATAATGTTGCCATTGTTTTAATGGATATGATGATGCCGGATATGGACGGTTATCAGGCTATTGCGGCCATGAAAAAATCGGATAAAATGCGGGATATACCCGTATTGGCGGTCACTGCCCAGGCCATGGTTGGCGATAAAGAACGTTGCCTCAGCGCCGGTGCATCGGGTTATGTTTCAAAACCGATAAATGTTGACGAGTTATTAAAACAAATAGAAAATTTTACAAAATAGTAGGTGATAAGTGATGTGATAGATAACGAACAGGTTGAAATCCTGCTGAATGATGTTTTAGAAAGTCATGGGTATGATTTTCTGGAATACTCTCATGCATCGATTAAAAGAAGAATTATACGCCTCTACGGACTGGATAATTTTGTGAGTTTCGCCGAATTTCGTTATACGGTTAGAACAGATAAGCAATACTTTAAGCGTTTTTTAGAGGAAATCACGGTTAATGTTACCGAAATGTTCCGCGATCCTTCCTTTTACAAATCTTTACGGAATGATGTACTTCCTGTACTGGGTACTTATCCATTTATCAGAATTTGGGTAGCAGGTTGCTCTACCGGAGAAGAAGCTTATTCGCTTGCCATTGTTTTAAAAGAACTTAATTTGCTTCATAAGTCACTCATTTATGCCACAGATATTAATCCGTCTGTTTTAGAAAAGGCAAAAAAAGGCATGTTCCCATTAACTTATTTAAAACAGTATTCAGAAAATTATCTGCAATCAGGTGGCTTAAAAGATTTTTCAACTTATTATACCGCGAACTACTCTTTGGCGAAATTTGATGAAAGCTTAAACAGTAAGATGATCTTTTCTACGCATAACCTGGTTTCTGATCATTCTTTTAATGAGTTTCAGTTAATTTTATGTAGAAACGTTTTAATTTATTTCGATAAAGAATTGCAGCATAAAGTGTTTAACCTATTTGATGGTAGCATAGAAAAATTGGGTTATCTTGCTCTGGGAAGCAAAGAAAGTCTGGAGTTTTGGCCAAAGGCAAAAGAATATAAAAGGGTTAAAATGGAAAAAATATGGCGGAAACTGTAGATTCTACCGCTTGTAGTGCATTAGTTATTGGCGGTTCGGCAGGTAGTTTAGATGTATTGCTAGAAATTTTTCCGGCCTTACGGAAAGATATTCATTTTCCTATTATAATAGTGGTCCACCGTAAGGCAAGTAATGAGTCTCTTTTAACCGATTTATTAAAATCGCGTACCACATTGGCCGTTGCTGAGGCAGATGAAAAGGAGTTTTTAATGCCGGGTAAAGTTTTTATTGCGCCCGCAGATTACCATATGCTGATAGAGGAAGACCAGAGTATATCTTTAGATTATTCTGAAAAAGTAAATTATTCCCGACCATCAATTGACGTTACCTTTCAATCTGCAGCTGAGGTTTTTAAAGATAAATTAGTCTGCATTTTACTTTCAGGATCTAATTCAGATGGGGTGGAAGGATTAAAAAGCGTAAACAATTATAGCGGTAGAGTCGTTATACAGAATCCAGATACGGCCATAATGCCGTATATGCCACAACAGGCGGTTATAAATGTTAAGCCGCATGTGATATTGGATAGCCAGAATATGGCTGATTATATAAATAAGTTAAATGATTAATTGCTTTTCGGAGGTTAATATGATAGTTACAAAAAAAATATTTGTTTTTGATGATAACAGGGATATCCTTGATCTTTGTACATTTATTTTGGAAGATGCCGGGTACGAGATAAAAACATCTGAAAATGCCAATAATATAGAAGAACAGGTTGCAGCATATATGCCTGATTTAATTTTTATGGATAATTGGTTACCCGATCTGGGAGGAATACAGGCGACCAGAGCTTTAAAAGGCCACCCTGATTTAAAACATATTCCGGTAATTTATTTTTCGGCCAATAATGATATATCTTCATTAGCCGATGAAGCTGGTGCAGATAGTTACCTGTCGAAACCATTTGATATCGCTGCGCTCGAAGAAATTGTAAAAAAACATCTGGCCTAGCGCCGAAGACTTACGAAGTTTGAAGATGCCAGTGTGCCGGAAAAACTTCGTAAGTCTGGGTCTAATTAAACTTTCGATATAAAGTTCCACTCGAATCTTCGTCATTTCGAGCGGAGGGTAACGAAGTCAAGAACCACGAAGTGCTCAGCGAAGCTAAATCTATCGTGGCAGATCTCTCCATTCCACTTCTTTCCAGGGATGACGAATTTTTAATTCATGGAATACACTATCCATTATTCCTTACCCCAAATCCTTGTATTCAGATCCAGCTCCTTGACAATATCATACATAAAATTGATGGTAGAAATATCTTGATTTACAGTTTCTGGATTTAATAAAGATTTAAAAACAGGTGCCTCAAAATAATTCCGGTTCAAGGGGAAAGCGATATACATCCTCGATTCGATAAAGGATAAACTGATGTTATATTTGGTTTGATGATTGAGGCTTAGTATCCGCTCCATCATGGCGGGTGTAAGGATATACCTGGATTCGACCTGATCTGAACCATAAGTTACAAAGGTCTTATCAAATTCTACATTCTCCAGTTGTATAACGTCATTACTGCCAAAAGAAAACAGGTTTTTTGAAAACCATGCGCCAAAAGCTGCTCCAAAATCTTTTGGTCTGACAATGGTTATGCCATTAAATTTCTTGTTAAAATCGGCAGCAAAGATAATTCCTCTAAAAATGTCGTGCCACTCTGTTCGCCTTCCGTCTTTTGTTTCGGTTACTGTTTTATATTCAGCATGTACTTCAGCAAAGTAAAACCGGGTTTTATCAGCACATCCCATTACTAAATCTTCTGTTTTATAACGATCAGGCTCATTGCTAAACAACTGCGTGTACATAAACTCCGAAGCTTCAATTCCCCGGTAGGGATTAATTGATAAGCTTTCGTCTAAAAACTTAAGGGCAGCACCAATTACATTTGTTTTGTAGGCATTCTGGTAAGCTGTTAAAGAATCGTTGATCTTAAATAACAAAACTCCGCCGTAAATAACAGGTACTAAGCCACTAATTACGCCAGGAATAGGAAACACCCCAGGAAAAAGCCGAGAATACAAAGCAGAATACCTGCGGCAATAAAGATATAGCCTTTAGTTTGGGTACCGGCAATTCTTTTGCGCTCTACCTCCATTGTAGCCAAAACTTGCTGTAAGGCTACATTATTTGCAATATCGAACGACATTAATTATTGAAAAGCTCTTTTGCACTAATATTTTTGCGCTCTTCAGCTGCGGTTTCTAAAACAGCAATTGCCTGGAAGTTTAACATTCCGGCAAATAAACTGCCTGGAAACATCATAATTGAATTATTGTAATCGGTTACCGAAGCATTATAGGTTCTTCTGGCAGCGGCAATTTGTTCTTCACTTTCTGTCCAGGTGGTTTGCAGGTTAATAAAATTGGTATTGGCTTTTAAATCAGGGTAATTTTCAATGTTGACCATCAAACCCCTCACATTGCTGCTTAATTGCGCATCTAAATCTGCTTTTTCTGCATTGCTGATATTCGGTGAGCCAGCTTTTGATCTCAGTTCAACTATTTTGGTTAAAGTTCCCTGCTCGTAAGTAGTGTACTGTTTTACAACTTCAACAAGGTTTGGAATAAGGTCGAACCGTTTTTTAAGCATTACATCAATGGCCGAAAAGGCGTTTGTTACCTGGTTTTTCTTCCCAATAAGCGAGTTGTAAAAGAAAATCCCAATAAGAAAGATGAATCCGATAATAACGAGGGCAATAATCATAATTTTAGTTTAAGGTTTAGAGAATAAAGATAAGAAAAGGTTACAACATGTTATCGCTTTTCATTTTGCTCACGCTTTATCCGGCGTTCTAAACGTTTTTGTTTCCGTTGTAAATGATTGGCCCGCATGGCCTTAAACTTTGCAATATGCTCACGTACCTTATTCTGCTTTTCTTCAGTAATACCAATGCTATACTTTATCCCGGTAAAAAGGCCCTTCCAGATCATGTTGAAAAAAGAGGTATTTGAAGGCCTGCTGTAATTCACGGTTACAGGTACCAGCTTGCCATCTGCACCGGGGTTTTCAGATTTGATGATTAAAGCATTGGCTAAGAAAGAAAGAAAACCGCGGGTAACCAGATGATCTTTTTCGGGGTCATTTTTCATTAACGCTACAGAAAGGTCGTAATAGGAGAATGCTACCGTTCCTTTTGTGCCTGAATCGTTTGCCTTAAAATTGAACTTCAATTTATCTACATTCCCTCGGTTAATGCGTACCAGGCCAAGTGGTTTGGTAATCTGATTTAAAACCCGCGCATTAAAATTGTGTAAAACTCCATGGTAAGAAAATGCACCATCTTTAGCCTTAAGGTCAAATATAAAGTTCACATCAAGTTTTCCCTGGCCAAATAAATAAGTATTTAAGTTAACCTCCATTATTGGGTTTATGGCCTTAATATTATCAAGGTTGGTGGCATTTTTTATAATTCCAGAAGTGTTTTCAAAACTGATCCGGCCTCTTTGATTACTTTCACTGTTAAAAACAGAATAGTTAACATTTACATCTTTCAGCTGGATTTTCTGGACCAGAATAGGCGCACGAACGAGCTGCAAAAGCTGGTGGGGAAATTTACCGATCTTATTCTCCTGTGGTTTACCCGGGAGCCCATTTTGGTTAAAAACAGATATAAAACCGTTAGCAATGGCCATCTCTTTTGCCCATAGCTCCTGTTTGCTGATGTAAAGCGGTAAGTCGATGCCATTGAGCATAATATCGCGCATGCCAATATCAAAACGTTCTCTGGCATAACCCGCAACCTTGCCGAATTTCATTTCATCATGTAATGGAACCAGTGCAAAGCTATTTATCCTTAGCTTTCCTGTAGTAGCCCTGAAATCAAGCTGATCAAGCTTGATATCGTACATTTTATCAGGTGTGCGGTACACGTAGTTATTCAGGTTGATTACGATATCTTTTAGCAGGTAAAATCGGCTCGGATCATCTGCAGAGGTAGAATCAACCAGCAAATCGGTTAGCGTAATGTTAAGATCGTCTATATTGAAAGGTACTGAATTGGGTACATTTTTATTCACATATTTAAAGCTTACGTCTTTAAAACGGATGGTTTTAATGCTAAACTCTTTCAGGTTTTTAGAGATGATATCGTAAGGTGATTTAATGGGCCTGGGTGCACGCCCTTCATTAAAAGCAAATTGCCGGTTAACCATGGTTACCTCAGGTTTATCAAATATGATTTCCTCTACCTGCAGTTTTTTTCGCGGTATAGGGTTAACGGGTGGAAGCGCTTCACCACCAGTTTTTTTAAAGAAACGGTATATAAATTATTTGGTGCTCTTTTTAAGGCTATAAGTTGTTTGAACCGATTGGTGTCAGGCGTTATTTTTACGTTCTGTAAAGTGGCATTTCCCGTAAAAACATTGGTAGAAACTTTGGTAAAACTAATGGTATATAAACTATCGGTTGATTTATAGAGCAGTGTTTTAATTCTATCAGTTAAAATAGGGCGAGACTTAACATTTAACAACCAGGCTACGCCTGCAAGTAGGATAAAAACACCGATCAGTGTACACGCAATCCATTTAAAAACTTTATATCGGTATCTTTTGGTATCAGGCATTAAAAAATGAGAAATTGTGGTTTACAAGCAATATACGGTTATATACATATATTTGAAAAATGTAAGATCAGTTTTTTCTCTTCGGGCTTTTCTTGCAGCTTTTCTGTCTACCCGTTTTTGTTGCCTTATTTTTTTTGCAATTACTTTCTGTTGTTTTACCGGATCCTTTTCAGGTACTATTCCAACACCTACAATATCCTTTATCCCTACAAAAACGGTTTTCCACATCAGGTTAAAAAACGAGGCAGAATTAATTCTGTTATTGGTCATCGTGGCTGTTCTTGGTGTTTCGCCTTTTTGTGGATTTTCATCTTTAACTAAAATAGTATTAGCCAAAAAGGATAAAAACCCTTTTTTCCTGGTTCCTTCCCCATCAATATTGTCTGATAAAAGTTTTACTTTCAGGTTCGTGTACAGCATATTCATAGAACCGGTTGCTGATCTTAAATTTCCATTCGCCTTAAAATCTATATGTTGTATGTCTCCACTTTCTATTTCTACCAAGCCCAGCGCTTTAGATAAAGGATTTAGATTTTTCATATCAAATTTGCCCAAACGCCCGCTGTAGGTAAAAGCGCCATTTTGATCGGTTAGGTTGAAATCGATTTTTACATTCAGCTTTCCGGTGCCCATTAAAAGCGCGTTTAAATCTGCCTGGGCATGATTCTTTTTGTTCAATTGTAAGCTATCATTGGTTACATTTAAAATGTTTCCTGTTAACGCTTTAAAGTCAACTGATCCAATTTTTTTACTTGCAGGGTTAAACTCACCATATTTAACATGAATATCTTTCAGCTTTACGGTATCAATCAGGATGGGCATGTTTAACCTTTTCAGTGCTATATGGGGATAGTTTCGGCCTTTATCAAAGCCCGGCGGCGGTGGCGATTCGCGGCTCATAAAAACTTCTACATTGGCCGGACCAATCTTCAACGATTTTGCATATAGTTTCTGGTCGGTATTTAAACCAATAAAATCCACGCCATTAAATTCTATTTTATCAAAGCTTAAATTGTACCGGTCTTTCTGGATATTGTATTTTCTTGCAAAAGTAAGTTCATCGTACAATGGTGTAAGTTTAAATCCTTTAACCGTTATTTTTTTTGATGAGGTAGAGCCTTTAATGGTATCCACTTTCATGGAGTACATTTTATCTTTTGTTACCGATTTAAAACCTGCAATCTGAAATGATGCATCTTTGGTATAGTAAAACCTCGTTGTATCGCTTCCTGAAAGCGAATCCAACAAGAAATCGTTAATGTTAATATCAAGGTGTTTGATCGAGTTTTTGGTTTTTTTGCTGCGGTTTTGTTGATATAATCGAAATCTGCATCTACAATTTTGATGCTTTTAACACGTACCGATTTAAAGGTTTTGGAAATCTGCTCATAAAGCGATTTTTCATCTATTATGGTATCGGGTTTCTTGGTCACCTTGTTAAAAATCATGTTGATGGAGGGCTGCTGTAAAAGAATTTCCTTTACATCTATCCGTTTTTTAAAGTAGGCCGTTAGTATTCCAACCCTTGTAATCTGCAGTTTCTTTAATTTAATTTCGAAAGTATGGGCGGGAGCCAATTGTTTTTTCTTTAAGCTATCAAAAACAGCAGTATCGGGTGTTAGCGTAACATCGCGCAGAGCTAAACTACCTGTAATTACATTTAAGTTAATGCTTTTAAAATCTATCCGGTATAGATGATGGGAGCCATTATAAACACCAGCCTTAATTTTTTCGGTCAATACAGGCTTCCATCTGGCGCTTAAAAACATAGCCCCAAATGCCACAATTAAGATCAATATACCGAATATGCTTCCTATCCAAATCCAAACTTTATTTCTATGTTGAGCTGTCATTTATTATGGCTTATCAATAGGTAACATATAGAAGAGCGAAAGGTTTTTTAGGGGCAAGGCAAAAGCCGAAAGACCAAAGAGGAGGTACTGTTGCTGCATTATTGTTAAAATTATTTTTTGGAGCGCAAGGGCAGGGTAAGCAACATCGTTTGTTCCTTTGCTTCGCTTGTACGCTTCGGCCGTCGTACCTCCGGGCCTGCAGGGTACCGCTTCGCCAAGGGCTAGATTGGTTAGGCCTGTGGTATGGAAACCCCTCATAGTAGCAAGAACAGCTGTAACCTAAACCCGGCCGTAGCAGGATGCCACAATTTTTTCAATTGGGGCAGAAGTGGGGCGGAGCTGCATCGCCACATCGGCACCGAAGCTTGCATTTCCAAAAACATCCTGGCTCATTTATAAAGCGGAACTATTAATTTGGAGCGCAAGGGCAGGGTAAGCAACATCATTTGGTCCTTTGCTACGCTTGTACGCTTCGGCCGTCGTACCTCCAGGCCTGCAGGGTACCACTTCGCCAAGGGCTAAATTGGTTAGGCCTGTGGTATGGAAAACCCCTCATAGTAGCAAAAACAGATGTAATCTAAACCCGACCGTAGCGGGATGCCACAATTTTTTCAATTGGGGCAGAAGCGGGGGCGGGGCTGTATCCTGCCATCGACACCGAAGCCTGCATTTCCAAAAAAATCCTGACTCGTTTTATAACGATGAACTATTAATTTGGAGCGCAAGTGCAGTACAAGTAACATCGTTTGTTCCTTTGCTTCGCTTGTACGCTTCGGCCGTCGTGCCTCCGGGCCTGCAGTATACCGCTTCGCCAGGGCTAGCTAGGTGAGGGCGATCGTAAGTAAAATCTCCTCATAGTAGCATATGGTTTAATGGGGCCTGCTTACTGTTTTATCATAATCATACTGTAAACATTTAAACAAAATATGTCAATTTGTCACTTTTAATTTTATTTATGTATTTTTGCAATCCCCAATATTTTTTAAATAATGATTGATTTACAAGTACAGGATAAGACGCACGATGAAGCCAGGCAAGGTGAAGCTTTAATTTTAGATACACCGATTAAAGCCGATGCCCGTAAATTATATATCGAAAGTTACGGTTGTGCAATGAATTTCGCGGATAGTGAAATCGTGGCCTCTATTTTATCGGAAACTGGATTTGAAACCACGGGGGATTATCACCAGGCTGATGTAATCTTCATTAATACCTGCTCAATCCGAGAAAACGCAGAAACCAGGGTTAGAAACCGACTATCACAGTTTGGTGTCGAAAAACGCCGTAACCCGAAATTAATTGTTGGGGTTTTGGGCTGCATGGCAGAACGTTTAAAATCTAAATTTTTGGAAGAAGAACGTTTGGTTGATGTAGTGGTAGGACCTGATGCTTACCGCGATCTGCCTAACTTAATTGAGCAGGTAGAAAGCGGACATAAAGCAGTTAATGTTTTATTATCTCGCGAAGAAACCTATGCTGATATTAGTCCGGTTCGTTTAAACAGTAACGGAATAACCGCTTTCATTTCCATTACCCGTGGTTGTAATAACATGTGTTCTTTCTGCGTGGTACCTTTTACCCGTGGCCGCGAACGAAGCCGCGATGCCCATTCTATTATAGAAGAAGCAAGGGGCTTATTTGAAGCGGGCTACCGGGAAGTTACACTTTTAGGTCAAAACGTAGATTCGTACACCTGGACATCGGAAGACGGAACAGAAACGGTTAACTTTGCGCAGCTTTTGGAGCAAACAGCATTGGTTAGTCCGGATTTAAGGGTACGTTTCTCTACTTCGCATCCAAAAGATATTACCGACGAAGTTTTACATACCATTGCTAAATACGATAACATCTGTAATTATATCCACTTGCCTGTCCAATCAGGAAATACCCGCATATTGGAGTTAATGAACAGGACTTATACCCGCGAATGGTATATCAATCGTATCGACGCCATCCGCAACATTATTCCAGGTTGTGCAATTTCTACCGATATCATTGCCGGTTTCTGTACAGAAACTGAAGATGAACATGAGGAAACCCTGAGTATGATGGATTATGTGCAATATGATTTTGCTTATAACTTTACCTACTCTGAAAGACCAGGAACTTTAGCCGCCCGTAAATTGGAAGATGATATTCCTGAAGAAGTGAAAAAACGCCGTTTAGCAGAGATCTTAGCCAAACAACAGGCACATTCGTTAATGCGTTTGCAAGAGTGGGTGGGTAAAACCGTTCGGGTTTTGATTGAAGGCACTTCAAAAAAATCTGATCTGGATTATTGCGGAAGAGGAGATAGCGGAGCGATGGCCATTTTCCCAGCCATTGATGGCGTTAAACCAGGCCAGTATGCAAATGTGTATATCGAAAAATGTACATCTGCTACGTTAATTGGTAAAATAGTTTAAAAAGGTTGAGGGTAAAAGGTAAGGGGCCTAAGGTCTCATATCTCATATCCCAACTCAAATCTAAAGAATGGATACACAAAATATTAAACAACGTTTCGGTATTATTGGCAATTCGCCTCTGCTTAACCGTGCCATAGATATTGCAAGCCAGGTAGCACCGACCGATATGTCGGTACTAATAACAGGCGAAAGTGGTAGTGGTAAAGAGGTATTCTCACAGATTATCCATCAAATGAGTGCGCGTAAACACGGTGCTTTTATAGCGGTAAACTGTGGTGCCATCCCTGAAGGAACGATAGATTCTGAGCTTTTTGGTCACGAAAAAGGATCATTTACCGGTGCGCACGAAGCCCGTAAAGGATATTTTGAGGTGGCGAATGGCGGTACCATCTTTTTAGACGAGGTTGCTGAACTACCTTTAGGTACGCAGGCACGTTTACTGCGTATTTTAGAAAGTGGCGAATACTTACGTGTAGGGTCTTCTAAAGTACAGAAAACAGATGTCCGCATTATTGCTGCCACTAATGTTGATGTGTATAACCGCGTTAAGAACGGAAAATTTCGCGAAGACTTATATTACAGGTTAAATACTGTTCCATTACGCATACCGGCTTTGCAAGAACGTAAAGAAGATATTTATTTATTATTCAGAAAATTCGCTGCCGATTTTAGTGATAAATACCGTAGTCCGGCGTTACACCTGGAGCCAGACGCCATCCAGATTTTAACCAATTACAGCTGGCCAGGTAATGTTCGCCAATTAAAAAATATTGCGGAGCAGATCTGCGTATTGGAAAAAGACCGGAATGTTACCGGGCAAGCCATTTTAAACTATATCCCGAACGAAGCTGGAAGTAATTTGCCAATGGCGATTAACGCTCAGTCGAAAGAAGATTTTACAGAAAGAGATATTTTGTACAAGGTGCTTTTTGATATGAAAAAGGATATGGTTGAGCTTAAAAAACTCGTTGCTGAAATTATTCAGCACGGCGGAAATACCGCTACCGTTTTGGCAGATAATCCGCAGTATATCAATCAGCTGTATCGTGATGTAGAATTGCCGGCAGGACAAGAGCATGCCTTTACCATCCAGCAACCTACGCCAAGCAATAATAATAACATTAACAACAATAACAATGCTGATTATTTTGCGCACGAGGCCGAAGAAGTAGAAGAATCCTTGTCCTTAGTGGATAAAGAATCGGATCTGATTAAAAAAGCGTTAAAAAAACACAAGGGTAAGCGTAAGTTTGCTGCTCAGGAACTGGGTATTTCAGAACGTACCTTGTACAGGAAAATTAAAGAATTAAACCTGTAATTTTAAAATTGCTATTTTAATTACCTGCAAAAGCACGTCTCCCAAAACTTAGATAACATTTTCGATAATGATGAAAATTAGAATATTTGCCATAATCCTGCTTGCCTCGGTTTTTAGCGCGTGCTCTTATAAATTTAGTGGAGCATCAACAACAGGGTTAAAAACGGTGGTGGTTCGGGTATTTGAAAATAATGCACCATTAGTGGTACCAACGTTGAGTAACCAGATCACTGAATCGTTAAAAAGCCGTATCCGTAACCAAACCAAATTGATTATTTCTCCAACAGGTGAAGGAGATGCATCATTTGAGGGGAGAATAACAGGTTACGATATTAAACCGGTTGCGCTTCAAAATAGTGCTACGCCAACCTCGGGAGCAAACAGATTAACCATAACCGTTTCTGTAAAATATAAGAATAACATAAAAGAACACGAAAAAGAAAGTTTTGAAGAGAGCTTTACCAGATATTTTGATTTTCCCATCAACGGGGCACCAATTCAAACCTTATTGCCTGGGGCTATCGAAAATATTAACAAACAATTATCTGAAGATATTTTTAACCGTGCATTTGCGCAGTGGTAAATAAAGCAGGACTCTAAAAGACAAAATTTTCAAAACCCGTCTACATTTTTTTAACTTAGCGGCAAACCTGGATAATGGATAACAAAAAGCTACTGGCAGATTTACTTGCGCAACCTGGAAAGGTTAGGCCAGAGCATGCATCCATGTTGCAGGAAATGGCGCAGCAATTTCCTTATGCTCAGCCCATTCATTTACTTTTGGCCAAAGCCAATGCTTCATTTATTCCAAAAGCGGCATTATATGGTCAGGGGCATGTATTGTTCCATGTGCTAAATATGGTTGCCGTCCAGGAGGACCAGCAGGAAAAGGATCCTGAAATTAATGTAGTCGTTACAACGCATGCGCAGGACGAGCCTGAAGTTTTTGAAGAAATAAGTGAACTTACAGATGATATCCCTTCATCTACAAATCAGGCTGTAAATGTAGAAACGCCAAACCACCTGCCAGGTATTGATAGCCATTTAATGGACTTGCCTGCAGATGATGATTCTTTTAATGAAAGTGTAGCTGCTACCGATTTCTTTGCCTTTGAACAGAAATTAAGTACCGATGTGGTTACAACCGCACCAGAAATTGAAACTGTTGTTCCTGACGAGCCTGAAAGAAATTTTGTTTCACAATATAACGACGATAAGCTGCCGTACACGTTTTTATGGTGGTTAGCTAAAACCCGTAAAGAACACGAACAAATTTTTCAGCCTTATGCTCACCCTAACGCTGGTAAGGTAAAATCACAGCCGCAAAATAATCAACTGCAGGAAAGAGCTGAATTTCAGCAGCAGTATGTGGAGCATATCTTCCATATTCAAACTCCTTTCGAGGTAGCCGATCATTTAGCAGAATATCCTTCTGCCGAAATTAAAGATGCAAAGGGCGCCCAAATCATTGAGAAATTCTTAAAGGAAGATCCAACGATCAAGCCCCTAAGCCAGAACAGATTGATAATGAAAATAAGGCAAAGAAAAGTGCAGAAGACAATTACGACCTTGTTTCGGAGACTTTAGCTAAAATTTATATCGAGCAAATGCTTTATCACAAAGCCATAGATACTTATAAAAAATTAAGTTTGAAATATCCGGAAAAAAGCCGTTACTTTGCCGACCTTATCCAATCTATAGAAAAGAAATTTTAAAATATAATATTACCATGGTAACCTTTTTAATCATTTTATTAATTATTGCGTGTGTAGCCTTAGGCTTATTTGTTTTAATACAAAATCCTAAAGGCGGAGGTTTAGCTACAGGCGGTGGCGGCAGTAACATGTTTGGTGTACAACGTACTGGCGATGTTTTAGAAAAAGGATCGTGGGTATTGTTAACGCTAATAGTGGTACTAACCCTTGCCGTTACTACAATTGCTAAAACCAGTGGCGGTAGTGCGGCAGTTGGGAACTCTGCTATTCAGGAGCGTTTAGATAAAACGCCATCACCGTCTCCACTTGGCGGAAATTTAAACAGCACTAAACCTGCAGCCTCCACTCCGGCTAAAACTGATTCGACAAAGAAATAAGTAATACTTACCGTATTTTATAAAGCTTTCCTCGAAAAGGAAAGCTTTTTTGTTTTTTAACACGAAGCTGTATCATAAATATAGAATTGTCATCCTTAGGGATAATTTATTTTATAAAAATCAATATAAAAGACAGATCTTTTTGGCAAATGGTAGGCTGCGCGAGATCGTCATTCCCAATTCGATTGGAAACCACGGAGTGCTCATGAATGCCATTGAAACAAGGTAAACTTATGAATAATCGTAATGCAAGCGCTTTAAGATTCCCGCCTGCGCGGGAATGACGACCGTGCTAGTGGAGTCTGTCATTGATAGCCTGTCGAAGGACCTGTTTAGACGTCTCGCAAAGCTCAACGAGACAAGTTCGAATGGAATTACAACTTATGGTACAACCCGTTTTGTTTTTTAACATTCTGTAAAAAATGACTTATTCCCCTTTATCTCTTAACACACATTTAACATAAAAAACTTTAAATTGCAGCATGAAATTAAGTGTGCTGGTTTTATTTACTGCTCTCGCCGTTGGTCTTTCCATCGGGATGGTTAATTTTTATTTTCAGCATAGCCTGTATTACATGGCTATTTCTTTTGGCGTGTCGTTTTTATGCAGTTTTTTGGTTTTTTATTATTTGCTGGAGAAGTATATCTACACCAAAATTAAACTCATCTACAAGCTGATCCATAACCTTAAATTGGGTAAAGATTTAAAAGATGCACTTGGCGAGTATGTGAGTTCCGATCCGATTAATGATGTAGAACAAGAAGTAAAGGAATGGGCAGGGGCAAAGAAAAAAGAAATAGATTTATTAAAAAAACAGGAACAGTTTAGAAGAGAGTTTCTTTCAAATGTTTCGCATGAATTTAAAACACCACTTTTTGCCATTCAAGGTTATATCGAAACCTTACAAGACTGTTTGGTAGATGACCCAGATCAGGCTGTTTTATTTCTAAAAAAGCAGAAAATAATGTAGAGCGACTGAGTTATTTAATTAATGATTTAGACGTTATTTCAAAGTTAGAAACGGGCGAATCGCCAATTAACTATCAAAAATTCGATTTTGTACAATTGGCGAAAGAGGTAATGGAAAACCTCGAAGACCGCGCCAAAGGAAAAAACATTAAACTCTTTTTTAAAGATAAGTATACTGCTATTACCTTAGTTTCTGCCGATCGAGAAAAGATCAGGCAGGTTCTAATTAATTTAATGGTAAATAGCATTAAGTATGGCATTGATGGCGGGGAAACAGCCATTAAGGTTTTCGAACTGCACGACCAGGTTTTGATAGAAGTTACGGATAATGGTATTGGTATAGAAGAAAAACACTTGTCACGCTTATTTGAACGTTTTTATCGCATCGATACCCACCGGGCACGAGAAGTGGGGGGTACGGGTTTAGGCTTAGCCATTGTAAAACATATTTTGGAGGCGCACCAACAAACCATTTCGGTAAGAAGTACACCAGGAATAGGTACTACCTTTGCTTTTACGCTACAAAAGGGTGGGTAGCTTAGTACCTTGATAATCATTCTTCAATTTTTGCCACGGAAACACGGAAGGCAAGGAAAATACGGCATCTGATTCGTTTCGGAAAGCAATTTACTGCTGTTGATAAATCCGATGTTAGCGAACATCCTGGTTTGAGCAATTTCTTAACTATTTATGGTTTGCATGCTATTTCGCACATGTTTCATCTGGATAAAGCACTTAGCGGGGCTATCGTAACCGAAGAACTTATTCATAATGTTTCGGAAAACCTATTTATTTCATTGTCAGGTACCTAAAATTATTGAAATAAGCTATACCTGACTAAATGAGGTGATAATTAGTTAATATAATTAAGAAATTAACATTAACTTAACATTGGGCTTGTAGCTTTGCAACATATTAAAAATTAACATGAACAATATTTTTAAGTTCTTTACACCTCAAGACAAAAAGTTTCATCCGCTTTTCGAGCAGGCAGGTAGCAATGCATTAAAAATTGCAGAAACCCTTTTAGAAATGGTTAGCACGGGTGATGCTGAAAGCAGAAAAACAATTTTTAAAGAAATTGAGCGCTTAGAGCACGTTGGTGATGATATTACCCATTCAATTTTTCTTGAGCTGAGCAGGAACTTTATCACTCCATTTGATAGAGAAGACATTCACCAATTGGCAACTGCTGTTGATGATGTTGCCGATTATATTTATGGTACTGCAAACCGCATGCAGATGTACAACATGAACACCATTAACGAGCCGATTGTTAAAATTGCTGAGCTTTTGGTAGAAATGTGTACCGATATTGATAAAGCAATTAAAGAATTACGTAGTTTCAAAAACATCCGTGTAATTGCTGATGCTTGTATCCGTATCAACAGCGGCGAAAACCAGGCTGATTATGTATTTACATTGGCGGTTGCCCGTTTGTTTGAATATGAAACCAATGCGATTGAATTAATTAAACAAAAAGAGGTTTTACAAACGATAGAAAAAGCAACAGATAAGTGTGAGGATGTGGCAAATGTGCTTGAAACTATCTTGGTTAAAAACGCTTAATAAAAAACAAACATGGTAACTACCTTATTGGTTGTTGTTGTAATTCTGGCTATTGCTTTCGATTACATTAACGGCTTTCACGATGCCGCTAATTCGATTGCAACAGTTGTTTCTACAAAAGTTCTTACGCCTTTTCAGGCAGTTTTATGGGCTGCGTTATTCAATTTCGCTGCTTACTTTTATTTTACCGACCACAAAGTGGCCAATACTGTTGCTAAAACGGTAATTGAAAATTATATCACTTTAGAAGTTATTCTTGCAGGTTTAGTTGCTGCAATTATCTGGAACCTTTTAACCTGGTGGTATGGTATTCCTTCAAGTTCATCACACACTTTAATCGGTGGTTTTGCTGGAGCAGGTATGACACATGCTTTACTTACAGGTGCTAGTCCGCTTGATGCTGTAAACATGGGTTATGTTATAAAAATTGTTTCTTTCATTGTATTGGCACCAATAATCGGTATGGTGATATCGGTGGTATTAACTCTGATTATTATCAATATCTGTCGTTATGCGAAGCCGGCAACTGCTGAGAAATGGTTTAAACGCCTGCAATTGTTATCTTCTGCTGCATTAAGTTTTTCCATGGTGGTAACGATGCGCAAAAGGTAATGGGTATTATTGCTACAGCATTAATTGCATCGAAAGTAATTCCAAACTTCGAATCGATGCCCGCTTGGGTGCCTATTTGCTGTTACTCGGCAATCTCTTTAGGTACCATGAGTGGCGGTTGGAAAATTGTTAAAACAATGGGGTCTAAAATTACTAAAGTTACAGCACTTGAAGGTGTTGCTGCTGAAGGTGCAGGTGCGATTACATTAGGTATTACAGAGCATTTCGGTATTCCGGTTTCTACTACGCATACCATTACAGGTTCTATTGTAGGTGTGGGTGTGGTAAAAAGTGTTTCAGCTGTACGTTGGGGGGTAACCATCAACTTAATATGGGCATGGATTTTAACCATTCCGGTTTCGGCTACATTAGCAGCCATTATTTATGCTGTAATCTATTACTTAAAATAAAGACAAATCTTTTAATATACTCAGAAGACCAAGGTGTTAGCTTTGGTCTTTTTTTTGGTGTTTTTTTACCGCAAAGAACGCTAAGTTTTCGCAAAGCGATGTTTTGTTTACCACAGAGGGCATTGAGTTTGCACAGAGTAAACAGAGAAGGTCGTCCTGATCCGATAGCTGTCGGATGTAGCGCAGTCCCGAATTTTGGGAGAGCGCTATAAGTAAAAATACGCTGTGTTTTCGTGGCAAGTCTTCGACTCCGCTCAGACTGACAAAAGCCACTCTGTGTCCTCTGCGCATTTTCCCTGCGCACGCTGTGGTAAAAAACAGGTGAGGTTTTACAAATTCTTCTTCATTTCCTTCGCTACTTCTTTTGCAACGGGATCTTCCCTTTTCTCCAGATTTGCTATAATGCTTTCCTGATTTTTTATAGAATGGTTTTGGCTCATTTTAAAAACATGGTCGATGTGGTCTACCAAAACTTCGAATCCTGTAATGGCCTTTAAATGCTTCTGGATATATGCTTCATCCATTTTATTAAATGCAGCAGGACTTGTTGCAGGATTTTCATATTTATCTGTTAGTTCTTTGATTACCTGATAAGTTTCTTCCGAATCCATGAGTCTGATAGTGCCTTTGGCCTGAACCGATTTATAATTCCAGGTAGAAACTGAGGCAGGTTTTTCGTAAACTGAAGCACTGATATAAGCGTGGGGCCCGGTAAAAATGGCCATTACATTTGGATTTTGTTCAAAAGCCTTACAGTGGTCGGTTTTGGTCATAACGTGGCCAATCAGTTTAATCGATTCGCCATTAACTACCGTTTTAACCGGTACTTGTGTAGCAACAGGAAATGTTCCATCGAAACCAATTAAGGTTACAAAAGTGTTTTGATGCATAAATTCAAGAACTTCATCTTGACTATTAGCTGTAAAATTTGGGAGTTTGTACATTGGATGTGTTTTTACCACAGAGGCCATTGGGTTTTACGCAACGTAACATTGGGGGATTTTAACAATAATTTACACCAATCTCGTAACCTCTGTGCATTTTCCTTGTGTAACCGATAGTTAATAAGAGAGTTTAAAATTTAATACTGATTTCTACTGAATCAGTTCCTTTTTTAGGTAATACCCAATCCGGACCTTGCTGAATCAACCGCTTCGCTTCTGCATCGGCTTTTTTGTTCAGCGATTTTATAACGGTGACATTGGTAGGCCGCCCGTTGCTTTTAACTTTGAAGCTCAAAATCACAAATTGCTCCGGGCCTTTAGGGTTATAAAGCTTATTGTTATTCTCTAAGTATTGGCTATAGTTAATAGTAGAAACCGGAATAGGCTTTGTGATATCATCTGCCGATTTCCCATCCAGGTTTTGTTCCGCACGCAGTGTAATTTTAGGTGCAGCAATATTTTCTTTTTTATGCCCGTTTGAACCAGTAATTAAAGCAATTTCGTTTAATGATTTGTTGCCACTCAATGCATTTTTAATCGCATTAGGGTCTTGCAAACCAGCTACAGGCAATTCTTTAAAACCGATAGCATTAATCAATAAGTCTTTATTTTTTGCATTACTATCAGCAGGTAAATAGAAATAGCCTTTGGCATTGGTCGCTGTTACATTTTTAGAGCCAGCTAACTTTACCACAGCTCCCTGAACAGGTTGACCATTACTTTGGTTTACCACGTTGCCACTAAATGCAATTTTACTCGAGCCTATTGCCGGTTCTGCTGCCACCACAGTCTCACTTAGCGTAACCTGGCTTGGTTTGTAGTTGTCAAAGCTTATACGGCTCATCGCTTTAGCGCGACTATTATCGGTTGCAATTTTTGCCGCTTTTGCTTCAGCAACCTGTTGTTCCGCATGTATTACAACAGGATTTTTTTAGTGTTTTTTGCCAAATCACCTGTTTTTGCGGCTGTAATTGCTTTATCAAGCAAAGTTGCCTTTGTATGGTGCTGAGTAACGGTCTCTTCTTTAACTTCAGGTTGGATCGAAGCAACAGTTGCTGTACTATCTAACTGAACTAACACACCTTCTTTTTTATGTGCAGTAAGTTCTGCATTCCTGCGGTTGGTTTCGCGCATAAAGAATAAAATGCTTACCGCAATAAAAGCCACAGTTGCGGTTGCCGCAATACTTAACCTTTGGGTGGTAATGCCCCAAAGTTTGCGTTTTATTGGTTTTTCTGATACACGATCGTACAGTTGTTTTTGTAAAATAGAAAGTGTTTGTTTGCGTTTGGGCGATTGTTTCAGTCCTTCTAATGCTTCAGCAACGAAAGGATCTTCTAAAGCCTGCCTTTCTACAAAATGCATAGCCTTAGCATCAAGCTTACCATCCAGGTAATCTTCCAGTACATCAATATCTAACCAATCGTTATTCACTACTGTTTTTCTCTATACAAATCTTTAAATTCCGCTTACCATTTTGGATGTAACTCTTAACTTTAAGCATGTCGTAGCCCGTAATATCGGCCACTTCTTTATAGCATTTTTCTTGTAAATAAAATAAATCTACGCTTTTTCGCTGTTCTTCAGGCAAAGTTTCCATACACTTTTCCATAATGGTAAGCTGCGTTTCTTTTGTGTTGTCTATATCAAGATGCACAAACTCGGTATTTTCCACAAAAGTATCGTCTATGGAGACATTATTTTGCTTCGCCGATTTCCGTAATGCCATTAAACAATGGTTCCGCGTTAAAACATGAAGCCAGCTCTTAAAGTTCTGTACCTCATGTATTTTCAGCTTCGTTACCAGTTCTTCAAAAATCTGCATCACCGCATCCTTGCTTTGCTCTTCATCTTTGAAGTAGTTTAAGCAAACCCCAAATACCAAATGCATGTATTTATTGTAAAGCGTACCCAACGCGTCCAAATCACCTGTATTTTTATACCCGGCAATCAGTTTGGCATCATCTTGCTGGGAATTTCCAGCTGTATTTTTTATAAACCTCAAAAAATGGTAGCTATTTCGAATTATCCTTCAAGTATAAAAAATATTTCTGAGTGATGGGACATAAACTAATTTTTAGGAAGAGAACGCCCGAAATATTTACGTTGCTAATCATCTTTAGGCTCTTGATATATTGTTGCCATGTACAAAAACTTATCTTTGAGTATAAAAATATGGCCGTTGTTTTGCTAAGCATGATTAAACACACACAATGAGAAAGATTAATATTTTATCGGCATCACTAACCATGATGGTATTTGCAAGCCTAAATGTTAGCGCACAGATTAAACTGAGCGATATATTTAAAAAAGTAACCGAAAAACAAGGTGCCGCAACAGCTGCTACCGGAACGCCATCTACTTTTGAAATCGGACAGGGGATTAAGGAAGCGCTACAAATTGGTGTTTCTGCAGGTGTTGACAGGCTTTCGGTTAAAGATGGCTTTTTAGGTAATCTGGCGGTTAAAATTCTAATGCCTCCTGAAGCACAAAAGGTTGAAAAAACATTACGTGGCATAGGTTTGAACAAACTTTGCGATAATGTGATTGTAAGTTTAAACCGTGCCGCTGAAGATGCTGCCACCGAAGCAAAGCCTATTTTTATATCGGCTATTAAACAGATGACTTTAACTGATGCCACTAATATCCTGTTGGGTAGCAAAGACGCAGCTACCGAATATTTTAAAAGGGTTACTACTGCACAACTGATTCAGAAATTCAGCCCGATTGTAACCACAAGTTTAAATAAGGTTAATGCCACTAAGTATTACAGCGATTTAACTTCGCAATACAATCGCTTGCCTTTGGTAAGGCCCGTAAATACCAACTTAACGGAATATGTTACCCAAAAAGCGATAGATGGGTTATTTGTTGAAGTTGCAAAGGAAGAACTCAAAATTAGGGGCAATTTAAGCTCAAGGAGTACAACCTTATTGCAAAAAGTTTTCGGTTATGCGGATAGGAAAAAGATTTAAATATGCTGTGGTTCGTGTGGACACGAGCCAATATAAAGTATATTTTAAGTAAAATATAGCTTCTTGGTCCACTCAGCAACGGCATACACAAAAACTATTTGTAAAATTGTATATGACGAAAATCAGCACCACATTAGTTTCTATTTTAATTCCCTGCGTTGCATTACTCACTTCCTGCGGCAACAATAAATCTGAAGAAGAAAATGCTAAAGCCGTTTTAGATACGGTTTCTTTAAGCAGTAAAAATTTCGCGATAGCCTATCAGGATGGGAATAAAATTGTAGCCACGAGTATTGATACCATGAAACAGATTTCGTTTGGTGGCGCAACCGATCCGGCGATTTCTCCTGATGGAAATAAATTGGCATATACGCTGAGCGATTCTGTTGGGAACCGATCAGTATGGATTGCCGATATGGAAAATAAAAGTCAGGGTAAATTGCAGGTAAATAGCAATAATTATTATCAGGCCATGTGGTCTGCTGATGGAGGCTCGATCGCTTTCAATATTTTCAACAGTAAAAACCTATGGAAGATAGGTGTTATTAAAACTGATAATTCGGGATATGTAATGCTGGATAGTGCATCTGGAATAAATGTTTATGCACCAACCTGGAAAAATGAAAAGGAAATCATCGGACAGGACCTGATCAAGCTTTACACCTTTGATCGCACGGGAAAGTTAATCAATACCAAGCTGATATCCGATTTGATTGGGAAAGAATTTTCCATTGCAAGCAGCAACCGTTTCTTTTACACAAAAGACGGAACGAAGTTAATTTTTAATGCAGGGAATAACGATGTTTTAAACGGATTAACAGGGCCAAGCGAAGCAGTTTATATTTTAGATCTGGTTAGTAAAAAAATACAGCGGATTTCACCAAAAGGTGTGCATGTTCCTTATGTTTTTGTTACGGCTGATGACCGGATTTTTTACAGCGGGGCTGAAAAACCTTACACGCACAGCAAAATTTATGTTTCTGATTTAGACGGGAACGTTAAAACGGTGGTGGATAAGGGGAATAATCCAACTGGCGCATTGAAATAATCTGTTTATCATATTAGGTTAACATGCTAAATAAAACAAGAATTGTTATTGTCGGAATTGGTGGAGTTGGTGGGTACTTCGGAGGCTTACTGTCTAAACAATACGCTAACGGAAATGATGTAGAAATTGTTTTTATTGCCCGTGGCGAACATTTAAATGAGATCCAAAATAAAGGATTAACGGTAATAAAAGGGTTCGAAAACTTTGTAGCTAAGCCATACCTGGCTACCAATGATTATAGTAAAATTGGCGTGGCCGATTATGTGATCATCTGCACCAAAAGCTACGATTTAAAACAAACCATCGAAAAGTTAAAACCTTTAATTAGTGATACGACAGTATTATTGCCACTTTTAAACGGTGTTAGTGCAAGTGATGAAATTTTAGAAATCCTGCCACATGCAACTGTTTTAAAAGGCTGTGCTTTTATTGTTTCCAAAATTAAATCACCAGGTATAATTGAAAATTCCGGCAACATTCAAAAGTTATCTTTTGGTATGGATGGGCCTCTTAACGAAGCGGTTTTACATTTGAAAGATTTGATGTTTAATGCAGGAATCGATGTAATGGTTTCGGATAAAATCTCTACCGCCATCTGGGAAAAATTTATATTTATTTCCCCTACAGCTACTTCCACATCCTATTTCTATAGCACTATCGGAAAGGTACTGGAAGAAAATCTTGAAACTACGCTGAAGTTAATTGAAGAAGTGAAAAACCTTGCGCTAGTTAAAGGTGTAACAATTAGTGATGACATTTCGGGCAAAACATTAAATACAATGAAATCGATGCCCTACGAAGTTACCTCATCCATGCATCGCGATTATCTCAATCAGAAACCGCAAACAGAAGTTGAGTCGTTAACAGGCTACATTGTACGTGAAGCCGAAAAACTTGGTATTGCTGCACCTACTTATCAAAAGTTGTACGAAGGATTGCTTAAGAAAAGGCCATTGTAAGTCGCTAAAAGTCAGTTGAATTTGATCAAAAACTTTGAATTTTCCGAAAAAAGTAAAGAAAATTTAAAGTAATATTGAGTTTCATCCGTTTACTGGATTATTAAGCAAAATTTAGTGCCAACAAACGAACCTCAAAATATCATTTCAACGGTTGCCAATTATGGTAAGCGCTTATTCAGTTTCATCCGCGGCAGGGTGAATACGGATGAGGATGCAGAAGATATTTTACAGGATGTTTGGTTTCAACTCAGCAATCAACCGGAAGCTGGCGCCATCGAGCAAATTAGTGGCTGGCTATATCGGGTAGCAAGAAATAAGATTACCGATAAATACCGCAAACAAAAGGAGGAATCGTTAGAAGATTTCACTTTCGAAGGCGAAGACGGCGAAATCAATTTTAAAGAAATTTTACTTGCAGAAGCCTACTCGCCAGAAGAGGAAAGTTTAAAGAAACTATTCTGGGATCAACTGTTTTTGGCATTGGAAGAGCTGCCCGAAAACCAACGTTATGTGTTTGTTCAGAACGAGCTGGAAGAGCGTACTTTTCAGGAACTGGCGGATGAAAGCGGAGAGAATATCAAGACATTAATATCAAGAAAAGGTTATGCGGTAAAACACCTTCGTAACCGTTTACAAAATTTATATCAGGAATTTATTAACTATTAAACTTACAGACATGATGAATAGAAATTTTAATCGCGGTAAGAAATTCATGTTCTTTTTCCCTGTAGCGGTGCTTATTGCAGCGGTGCTAGGCTACGTAGTTATGTCTTTATGGAACTGGATTCTGCCAGAAGTTGCCCAGGCAGGGAGACTTAATTATTGGCAGGCCCTCGGTTTGCTTGTGCTTTGTAGAATATTGTTCGGAAATTTTAATAAAGGAGGGCATGGTGGTGGTGGTTTCCGTGAGCGTGCCCACAAGATGCGGGCTAAATGGGATTCTATGAACGAAGAGGAGCGGGCAAAATTTAAGGAAGAATATAAACGGAGATGTGGCGGATGGGGCCACCGCCGCAATAAGGAATAGTTTGGAAGCCTCGAAATAAATTCGGGGCTTTTTTGTTTTATCTATTTCTCCATTATTTTGAACATCGTGAAAGCCTCTCCGCGAATCGTCATCTCGACCGCAGCAACGCGGAGCGGAGAGATCTATCAAGACAGATTTCTCCATTTCGCTGCGCTTCAGTCGAAAGGACGGTCGATATTTTTATTCTATCGGTCGGTGTCTCACCGACCGAAATGGTAACTACTAAAAGATCCTTCGACTCCGCTCAGGATGACATAACTAGGGGTAGCTCTTAATAAAATAAAAAAATAAAAATAATTTAAAGTAAAAATAAAGTTGCTCCGTCTTCCTATATAAATAACAAAATAACCGCATTGCTAGTTCAACTTGTTTAAAGTGAATTGATTACAATGCTTTAAAATTATAACAGATGAAACCATCATGATTTTCAAAACCCAAAATAACGGGAGAAATCATGATAGCTTCATCACAAATAAAAACATATATAAAAAGATGAAAAAGATATTAAAAACCATAGGATTCGGGATTGTACTTGGTGCAGTCGCTTTCTTCATACCATTTGTATTCAAATTTATATTGGCCTTCGTGCTGATCGGTTTAATGTTCAGGGCATTTGCCAGCAGAAGACGTCATTATTTCCACAGCCGATATAATGGTTTCGAAAACAATTACAGTCCGATTGTACCGATCGATAACCAATGGTACAGGCCAACACTACAGGGCAATGGAACAGTTAACAACATCAACGTAAATTATTAACCGGCCATGAGAACATTTAGAATATTATTGGCATTGGCTGTTGCCGCAGGAACTTTTACAGCTTAAATGTACTGGCCGTTCAGAACGGATACCATGATCGCTTAGATTTCAAAAACAGGCATTATCATGATGATTGCCAGCAAGAACATCATAGAAGCCATAGTCACCATAGCAGAAAAATGGATGATACCGTGATTAGTCCTGTTGATAGTATAAACAAAGTAAATAGATAACATTATGTCACAGGTACTTTTTTTAAGCGATCCGTCTCAGACTGATGTTAGTCCGATTTTAGGTATGGCAAAACGAACTGATTACCCGGGGAGAGAAGGTAACTTTCTTTAGCTCGGATGAATTTAAGGCCCCTATAGAACAAATCGGCGCTGACTTTAAAGCTTACAATCAGGAGCTGAACATTTTTAAAGGGAGAGAGGTGATTGATGAAGAAGAAAAACCTAAATCGGGATTAATCAGCGCATTGCTTGAGCCAATGAAATTTATCGATGATATTTTAGTCCAGCTAAGGGGTTTGAAATTTGATTATGCCGTTTTCTCGCCTTCGTATCCCTACGCAAATATCATTACACAGCTATTGGGTATTCCTAAAACGGAACAGGCTGTTTAAAATTAATGTTGGCTTAGGCTGCTAAATTAATAGAATAAATAACAATTAAAATTAATAAAATGTACAACGAACATAGATGCCATTCGGGCAAGATGCATGGCCACTTTGGCGCAGGAGAGGGAAGATTTGGAAGACACTTTGGTGGTCCTTTCGGCCACCATAAACACAGCATGTTTAACCAGGGCTTTAGAAAAGTACCCGCTAATATAGAAGAAACAGAAACCAGCTTTATTATTGAGCTTTTTGCACCAGCTTTGGTTAAAGAAAACTTAAAGGTGGTTACCAAAGATGACGTATTAACCATTTCTTACCACCCTAAAGAAGAAGCTGATTCGGCTAAAAAGTATAGCCGTAGAGAATATAGCAACGGCACTTTCGAAAGAGCTTTTAGTTTAAACGGAAAAGTTTTAGTAGAAAATATATCGGCCAGTTATGCTGATGGAATTTTGAAGGTTACGCTGCCGAAAAACCCTGAAACGAATATACCAGAGAAAGATATTCTGGTAGACTAAGTTTCGTCTATTATAATTTCCAGGCCCCGATTGTTTAAAGCAGTTGGGGCTATTTTATTTTATTGCAAGAGAAAAGGACTACCTGATATTGCTTTTGAGATAATTAAAGAAGCAGAAATTAAATGCGGGTTTGTTATTAGCGGTATTTTAAGGTACTTTTGCTAAAAGACATAAACACAATAGATTGAATTTTAACGACTTTAATTTCAACCCCGATTTATACGAAGGCTTAATGGCCATGGGGTATAAAAGCGCTACTCCAATACAAGAACAAGCCATCCCGGTAATTTTAGATAATCATGATCTGATTGCCTGCGCTCAAACTGGTACAGGAAAAACAGCCAGCTACCTTTTGCCTGTAATGGATAAAATTAGCAAAGCTGCCGATAGACATAACAATACTTTAATCCTTGCGCCAACACGCGAGCTTGCACAACAGATTGATTTACAGGTAGAAGCCCTGGCTTATTTTACCAATATCAGTTCTTTAGCCGTTTACGGCGGGGGAGATGGTATTGCTTACGAGCAGCAAAAACGTTCTATGCGCGATGGCGTGGATATTATTATTGCCACTCCTGGCAGATTAATGGCACATTTATCTTCAGGTGTGTTAAAACTGGAACATTTGCAGCATTTGATTTTGGATGAAGCAGATAGAATGTTGGATATGGGTTTTTACGATGACATAATCCGCATTATTAGCTATCTGCCAAAGAAAAGGCAAACGCTTTTGTTTTCAGCTACGATGGCGCCGAAAATAAGAACCATGGCGGGTAAGATCTTGCACGAACCGAAGCAGATTACCATTTCAATTGCTAAACCTGCCGAAGGGATTGATCAGCAGGCTTATAATATCCATGATCAACAAAAACAGGCGCTATTAACTGATATTTTTAAAAGCGGACAGTACAAAAGCAGTATCATTTTTGTTTCGACCAAGGAAAAAGTAAAAGCTTTATACAAAACCTTTAAAGGATTAGGAATTAAGGCCGAAGCTTTTCACTCCGACTTAGGGCAGAAAGAACGTGAAGATATTTTACTGGCTTTCAAAAACCGTAGACTACCGATTTTGATTGGAACCGATGTATTATCGAGGGGTATTGATGTGGAGGGTATAGATCTGGTAATCAATTATGATGTTCCCGGCGATCCGGCCGATTATGTACACCGTATTGGCCGTACAGCAAGAGCTGCAACCAAAGGAACAGCCATTACATTGGTTAACGGAAGAGATAAGCGGAAGTTCGATAACATCGAAAAATTAATCGAAAAAGAAGTTCCCCGTATGCCACTGCCAGAAAGCATAGCTGCAATGGAAATTACGCATGTAGAGGAAAAGAAGCCACAGCATAAAAACAGAAAAAAGGTTTGGCAGAAAAAGAAAAAACCAAAACCTTCAGCTTAACTCATTTGAAACGCCATAAGTATTCTTATTGGCGTTTTTCTTTTATAAATTATCTTTGCGCTAGGCAATGGCAAACTTCATCATTATAGGTTTATGTATTTTGGCGGGGATTTTTTCCGAAAAAGTAAATCGCTTCCCAAAGATGCACACAAAGGCATTAATGCCTGGATTATCTATATTGCACTGCCAGCAGTCTCGTTTAAATATCTGCCACATATTACCTGGACTAAAGGCCTGTTGTTTCCAGCACTGGCACCAATTTGTATCTGGTTATTTGGTTGGTTGTTTATTACACTGTATAGCCGCATTCAGAATACTAGCAAAGCCACCTCTGGCGGGTTGAAACTAACCAGTTCTTTAAGTAACACTTCATTTGTCGGTTTCCCGTTAATTGTGGCTTATTTTAGTGATAAGGAATTGGCAATAGCCATTATCTGCGATCAGGTAACCTTTATGATCTTGTCTACCATTGGTGTTATTATAGCCATCCGTTCGTTGCAACATCAAAAGTTAACCGCTAAATTAGTTTTGAAAAAAGTATTGACTTTTCCGCCATTTATTGGTTGTATTTCAGCGCTAATCCTTCCACATTTTTATTGATCTTTCTTCACTAGATCCACTATTCGAAAAACTAGCAGCTACAGTTGGTCCATTGGCATTGTTTTCAATAGGTTTGCAGCTAAAATTTGGAGGTTGGTTTCGCGAATTGAAACATATCAGTTTTACTTTATTGTATAAACTGATTTTAGCACCATTGGTTGTTTTGGTTATGGCACTCGTTTTAGATATGAACGGAATGATTGCCAAAATAACCATTTTCGAAATGGCTATGCCGACACTGGTAACTGCTGGCGTGATCGCCGATCAATATGATTTAAATCCAAAGCTTTCTAATTTGGTGGTGGGGATCGGGATATTACTTTCGTTTATCACCACAGGTTTATGGTGGTTGGTGCTGAATTATTCGGGGGTGGTTTAAAATTATCTCGTTTTAACCGCAGAGTATGCAAAGAGAAGGCGCAGAGAACGCAGAGTGGCTTTTTCAGTCTGAACAGAGTCAAAGACTAGCTACGGTAACGCAGAGTATTTTAACTTATAGACCTCTCTCCCGAAATTTCGGGACTGCGCTACAGTCGAGATGACGAACGTACTAATACAACTTACCTTACTCGCCAAAAGCCCTACGCTTGGCTCTCTTTGCGAAAACCTTCGCACCCTTTGCGGTTAAATCCAACAAAAAAGCCACAAAATTTCTTCTGCGGCTTCTTGATTAATTTATAATTAATTACAACGCTAATTTCTTGGCAATTTCAGATGGAATACCTGCTTTGTTTAATAAAATTGCTGTTGTTTTATATTTTACGTAGTTTTTAGTTACGTATAAATATCCTTTGTAATCGTTGCTTGCTCCCCAGGAGTTTTTAACGATATAATATTCTTTACCTGTCTGATCTTTGGCTAAACCAACAATATGCATACCATGATCATCAGTGGTTTGATAGTTGTCGAAAGCAAGCTGACGGTTTTCCTGCGTAATTTCCATCTCTGGCTGCGGGCCGTTAAACATATCTGCTTTTTGTTTCGCTGTCATATCAGCGAAAGGTGTTTGTGGAACAAAAGCAACACCGTTTTTCCAGCTGAAGTTTTTTTCGCTAACATCTGTAGCCCATGCTACTGTATAACCACCTTTTAAGGCGTTATCGATAATGTCTGTTAACTCGTTCACTTTAACGTTATAAACCTGATCGAAAGACCAGTTATCAGGCACTAATAAAGTAAATTTGCTATAGAAAGGATGATCGTTGAATGATGAAAGTTCTACATAGTTATCGGCATTTAAACCCACCACTTCCTGAGCGAAAGTTTTTGGCGTGTATTTTTTGCCATTATAGGTGAAGCTTTCTGGTACAGCACCTAAATAAGCATCAATTACGGCTGTGTAGGCCTTTAACCAGTTTGGAGTTAACTCACCATTCGCATTATTTACAACAGCTTCTAAAACACCTTTTTCAATATCACCAAGTTCTGCTGTTTTATTGATTTTGGTGCCATAATTTAATCCGGTATATACCTCTTGCGGAACTGCACCGTATTTTCTGTACATGTTGATTACATCGTGCAAAGCACCGCCATCGCCTAATGAAACCGCACCATGCATACGCACGTAATTTTTACCCTTTTCTACATAAGCGTTACGGGCCGAAAAAAGCTGAGATAAGGTTACGGGCTTTTTACCCGCTTTAATCATTTCTGATTCTAAAAATGAGTTGGTAGAATAGCTCCAGCAAGTTCCTGAAGATCCTTGATTCTGAACCGGGGTATTGGCCAGATTAATCACTTCTGTAAATTTAAATGAAGTAGCACTGTTTTCGCTTTGGTTGTTTTTTAAAGAATTAACGAGATTGTCCTGAGCATAAGTCGCTGATATAGATAACGACAAGGCCAAACCAATCACACTGATTTTTGTGTAGTTGATCATTTTTTTATGAATAATTAATATTGAGCGAATGTAAAAATACTTGTTGATTTGTCAACAGAAAGTTTGTAATAAAACGATAACATCGGTCATTTTATTGCAACAATGTTGAATTAACATTCCGGCAAACTGATTGGAATATTGGTTGCCAATCCTCCATCAGATGTTTCTTTGTATTTGGCATTCATATCGAGGGCAGTTTCCCACATGGTATTTACCACGGCATCTAAACTTACTTTTGCCTTGTCAGGATTGCTTTGTAACGCCAGCTGACTAGCTGTAATGGCCTTAATGGCACCCATGGTGTTTCTTTCGATACAAGGGATCTGTACCAGGCCGCCAATCGGATCGCAGGTTAAGCCCAGGTGATGTTCCATGGCAATTTCTGCTGCCATTAAAACTTGCCTTTGCGAACCGCCTAAACACTCTGTTAGCGCTGCTGCCGCCATGGCCGATGAAACGCCAATTTCGGCCTGACAGCCACCCATAGCGGCTGATATTGTTGCTCCTTTTTTGAAAATGCTGCCTATTTCTGAAGCACAGGCAATAAACTGGATGATTTTTTCTTCGCTATAGCCATCGCAAAAGGTAATAAAATATTGCAATACAGCTGGAATTACACCTGCGGCACCATTGGTGGGGGCGGTTACCACGCGACCAAATGATGCATTTTCTTCGTTAACGGCTAACGCAAAACAGCTTACCCAGTCTAAAATATAATTAAAACCGTTTCCGCCTTTTCTGATTGCTTCAACCCAGTCGTCATAATTGGCGTATTCGCTTTTGTTGATCAAACGCTTATTCAAAGGAAAAGCCCTTCTCGCTACATTTAACCCGCCGGGTAAAAAGCCTGTGGTATGACAACCACGGTAAATACAATCGCGCATTACGGCAAAATGCTGTAAAATGCCTTTTTTTGTCTCTGCTTCAGTACGCCATGCCAATTCATTCTCCATCACGATTTCGCTCACTTTTAAACCGGTAGATAAACACCAGTGTAAAAGATCTTTGGCTTTTTCTACAGGAAAGGGAAGGTCTACCTGAGCTTTGTTGCTATTGTCTTCGCCCTCTTTTACCACAAAACCGCCACCGATAGAATAATAGGTTTCTGAAAAAGCTTTTCCATCTTTTAAAAATGCCTGAAAAGTAACAGCATTTGGATGAAATGATAAACTTTCGGCAAAAAGAAAGAGTAAATCTTCATTATAATCAAAATCGATAATTAAATTACCAGCAAGGTTCAGTTTTTTATCGCGTTGGATCCTTTCGAAAGTAGGTGTGACCGCATCTACATCAAAAGTTACGGGATCAGCTCCTGTTAAACCGAGTAAAATAGCAACATCCGTTCCGTGGCCTTTACCTGTTTTGGCGAGAGAGCCATACAGCAATATTTTTATACCCTCAACATCGCCAATTAAGCCGTTTTGAGCAAGAGAAGCGGTAAACTGTTGTGCTGCCCGCCAGGGACCTAATGTATGTGAACTGGATGGGCCGATGCCTATTTTAAAAATATCGAAAATCGAAATTTGTTCCTTGATCATTATGAATATAAGTTGTACAAATCTATGATTGTTTTATGATTTTGTATAAATTAATTTTGGGTGGAGATGAAAATGCATTACCTTAGAAAAATCTAATCCAAACGCTCCAAAATGGACTTTAATAACAATTATCAAGAAATTGATTTAAGCTACTGTCGTGCCAGCTCGGGCAAAAGATTCGCTAATTATATTATCGATACAATCGTATTTTACATCGTTTCATTCGGACTTGGGATAGTGATTGGTATTTTAAAGCCAAACCTTTTAGTGGGGGTAGATGACCTGTCGTTGCGTTTAGTTTTGCTATTATTTTATGGAATAGGGATGTTTATGACAGAGGCAATGTCTAATGGAAGATCGATAGGTAAATTAATTACCGGCACAAGGGCAGTAAATGTTGATGGTACTGATATGTCTTTTCAAAAAGCCTTTGTCCGGAATATTGTAAGGGCAATCCCTTTTAATGCGTTAAGTGCTTTGGGCACTCCAAGTATCCCCTGGCACGATCGCTGGTCGGACACAATGGTGGTTGACGAGAAAAAACTGGCCTTACAAACCCAAAAGGTAGATCTGTTTGATTCGGTTAGAAATCAAACTCAATAATATCATCATCTTTTAGCATCCGTTCTACAAACTTCTGGTGGTTTTGTGGCGTACCGGTAGCTGTCCAGTTTCCTGTAATGATGTTGTCTACCAACTGATGTTTGCCACGTTGCGGTTTCAACTTGCTTTCCCTAAAAACTTCTTCGTAACTTTCTAAATCGCCATGAGTATGTTGTTTTTTCACAATGCGATAAATCCGCTTGGTAAAACGGCGGTCGCCAATTTCTTCTAAAAAAGGAAAGATAATCAAAGCCAGCATCACGACTATGGTAACGCCAATGGCCTGTTCGTAATAACCAGAACCTACTGCCATACCAATGGCTGCCACAATCCAGATGATACATGCCGTAGTTAGGCCTTTAACGCGGTTTTCTTCTTTAAAAATTACACCAGCGCCAAGAAAACCAATACCTGTAACAATGTTCGAGGCAATGCGATCCTGACTGGTGGACCCGATATTGATGGACAGGATGGTAAATAAGGTAGCGCCTAAACCAATCATCATCATGGTTTTTAATCCGGCAGATTTACTTCTGTATTCGCGTTCGGCACCGATTATACCGCAAAGCAGGGTAGCCAATAAAAATTTATTGATTTCACTTTGTGTAATGAAATGGTTTTGGTCTATGATTTCGTTCATCGCCTTGAATTATCAAAGGCAAATTAATAAAAATCATAACATCTCAGGCCATTTGCCCTGCCACCATTTGAACTATTTTGAAAATATTTTTCATAGCCTACACCGATTTCAGATGTTCCGCCCGTGTTACTGTAGTTAATTTTAGAGGTTGTAGCATCGTGACTAATCCCTACCCTGAACTTTTCACCATTGGTTCTTCGGTTAAAAATATCGAAGATTAAAGAAAATACAATTGCATCATTTCCATTCGAATTGCCATCGTTGCGATACCAAATACCTGCATTTATGCTTGCATATTTATATTGCATGCCTACACTGAAAGATTTTACGTTGCCCTGTTTGTAAGCTACAATTGAAGGAATCAGGTAGTTTCCATCGCGATCGTACTCATCGGGCACCAGGGTTAGCTTATAACTTAAATTGCCTGAAATACGCATCGGTAACTTGGCCTGAAAACCCGATAAGGATTCATCCGGACGGTTAAGGTGATGGGCTGCTAATCCCGCCATGAACTTTCCCACCACCAGGTTGGCACCAGCATTGGAATCGAAGTAATATCGACTATCTACATTTGGTCTTTCAGCGCCTGAAATACTGCCCGGAATATAGCCTGTACTGATATCGATCTGATCGCCAAATACCAGTTTATCCCAGTTTAGTTTTTGGTTGGTAATGCCTCCCTGCAAACCAAATGATAAGGCAAAATCGTCTCCACCGATGATATAGGAATAGCTTAACGCAACATTGTTCTTCACCAGGTAAGCGGTACCCTCGCTACTACGGTTAAAAATAATCCCAATGCCGCTGTTTATTCTACTGAGATTGAGATCCCCTGAAGCTGTCATGTACGAATAGTCGCTGGCCAGACCAGTCCATTGATTACGGTAAAGTGCGTTAAACCTCATATCGCCTTCAAACTGGCCGGTAAGTGCAGGGTTTAGGTAAATTGGCGCATTGTAAAACTGTGAGTAAATATAGTCCTGCGCCATCGAAAAGATTGGCAGTAAACAAAATAAAAATATTATTATCCTTCTACTCATCATCTATCTGATTAAATATATTACACCTGTTTTTTTCGGAGGAGATGAATCGTAGGTCATCCCTTTCCAGTCGCTTCCGTTAATAAATTTGATATCTACTTTCCAGTAATAAACACCCTGTGGCTGATCCTGGCCTTTATAAGTGCCATCCCAACCTTCTGAAGGTGCGCCTTCATCTAATTTTGTTGTTTCCCAAATTAACTGCCCCCATTTGTTAAAAACAGACATGTTCCATTCTTTTATGCCCCGACCTTTTGCTTTAAAGGTTTTAATTTCATTTTTCGCGCTTGCTGGCATAAAGGAGTTCGGTATGTTTAAGTTGCCTGGTACACTGATAATTCTCACTGATTGGAAGGTAGTAGCTAAACAGCCTGTCTTATTTAACACTTTTAAGGTTACGGTGTAAGTACCTTCGTTGGCGTAAGTATGGTTAGGGTTTTGTAGGGTTGATTTAGCACCATCGCCAAAAGACCATTCCCAGCTAACCGCATCTGTACTGATATCTTTGAAGCCAAACGTATAGTTTGGAACAGCTGTTTCGTTACCTGGTGTAACCGTGAATGTTGCCACAGGTGGGGCAGAAATATGGATAAAATCGGTTATTGTGGTGGTATTGGTACAGCCTTCTGCATTGCTGGTGGTGAGTGTAACGGAATAATTTATACCTGAACCAGTGTAAGTATGTTGTGGTTCAAATTCATTTGAAATTGGAGAACCATCCCCAAAGTCCCAACGATAGCCGATCGCACCTGTACTTGTATTTTTAAATTGGACGGCAAGTTTGGTACAGTCAGTTGTTTTATCGGCAGTGAAACTTGCTGTTGGCTGAGCAAGTATGGTTACGGTTTCTGTAGTGAAATTCTTCGAACAATCGTTTTCTGCATCCAACCTGATCGTATATTTTCCGGCTTTGGTAAAAGTGTAAGGGAAAACACCTGTTGTATTTGATGGAAGTTTGGTTATGTCGCCAGTATCTTCATTGGTAAAGGTATAAACGAAACGGCTTGCTCCACTGGTATTGTTCACAAAATTTACTGTGAAAGGCGCGCAGCCTTTTTTCTCGGTTCCATTTACCACTAATTCTGGTATAATATTATTAGGTGAAACTACAATGGTGTTAGTAGATGAGTTTGTTCCACAGGTATTTTTAGCAGTCATTGTGACGATAAAATTCTTAACGAAAAGCGTGCTAAACGTATGGCTTACTGTTCTTCTATCAGGATAGGTTTCTGATGGTGTACCATCACCAAAATCGTAAGTATAGGTTGTTCCTGCGCTTTCTGGAGAGGTATTGCTAAAATTTACCAGCAAATCAGCACATCCTGTTGTTTTATCGGGCGAAAATACAGCAACAGGTTTGGCATGCACAATAACTGTTGCAGTTGTTATAACGGGCGGACCACAGGGTACGGTCGTTGTTAGTGTGATGTTATAAGTTTTGTCTTTCCCGGTTGGATCTGCCTGAAAAGTTATTGCTGCGGGCTGTGCCAGGTTAGAAAATTGTCCATTGCCGAAATCCCAGGCGTAGGTTGCACCATTGAGCGGATTGGTCGTATTGGTAAAGGTAACATTAAGCGGTCCGCAGCCTTCGTTAATACTTGTTGTAAAAGAGGGAGTAATTACAGGAAGCGCGCTAAATACTTCACTTTTTTCATCCGTGTTACAACCCAGACTACTGGTGACAACAAGTTTTATAGTTACGCTTTCATTGCCATTCATGATGGTGTAACCTGGAAATGTTGACCCTACTCCGATTTGTACATTATTGGCAAACCAGGTGTAAATACTGTTCCTGTCGGGATATAAAGTTGCAGCAATATTGCCTGCATCCAGAATAAAAGGTGCACAGCCAACATTTTTATTATAAGTAATTTCTGCTTTAGCATGTGGATTAACCGTTATTTTAATCTGGTTGCTTAAATTGCTACTACATGGGCCACTGGTTACTGATCGCCGATAATAAATACTTGCACTTGGTGTTGGCGGTGTAAAGCTTATACTGTTTGCGCCCAATACATCGCTCCAGGCGGTTCCATTTAAGCTAGATTGCCATTGATACACATAAGTTCCGTTGCCACCACTTGGCACATTACCTGTTAAAGCTGCCGCAGCTGTGCCGATACAGATATTTTGATTGGCAGAAATGGTATTGTTGGTTAGCCCTGGTAAAACAGTAACCTGTAATGAATTACTGATGGAAGTGCAGACAGTACTGTTCACCAACCTTCTAAAATAGGTAGAAACTGAAGCTGTTAAGGTTAAATCTTTATTAATGGCTGAAGGGATGTTGGCCCATGTATTGCCATCGGCACTGCTTTGCCATTGGTAGTCAAATGTTCCTGCTCCTCCAGTTGGTGTATCGCCGGTAATCGTGATGGTTTGCCCTTCACATGCCGGAGTAGCAGATGCGGAAATATTATTGGTAACTGGCAGATAATAAGTAATGGTTACGTCATCGGTAGAGGGTGGGCAACCACCGAAACCGGTAATGGTCCATCTAAAAGTATAAGTTTGGCCGGGTACGAGGCCAGTAACGGTGGTGTTGCTAAGCGTAGGATTGGTTATGGTAATACCGGATTGTCCTGATGTTAAGGTCCATGTACCACTGTTAGGCGAAGCATCGTTGCCGGATAAGGTGATGCCGTTACCACTGCACAGGCTTTGATCTGAGCCTGCATTTGCCACAACGGTACCCGGATTTACAGTGATGGTAGTTATTGTTGATGTGGCTTCTGCACAACTACCGCTTTGTACTACCGCACGGTATTGTGTAGTGACGGTGAGATTAGAAAACACATAAGGATTTGCTGTAGAGGTAATGGTCGCCCAGTTTGCCCCGTTATCGATAGATCTTTCCCAACGGATAATATTTCCAACCAGCCCTGTTAGATTGATGTTTCCGCCATTTGCACCTGCACATACATTCGCATCGCCAGTTGTGGTACCCCCGACACTGAGCGGGTTAACTGTGATTTGAACATCATCGCTCGATGTTGAGCAACTGGCATCGCTTATGGTCCATCTTAAGGTATAGGTATTTCCAGCCTGTAGCCCTGAGATATTGGTATTGCTCTGTGTATCATCTGCGAATGTTACGGTTGCAGGCGCAGAAACGATAGTCCATTTACCTGTACCCACTACCGGACTGTTTCCTTTTAATGTATAAGATGTGGCATTGCAGACCGCCTCATCCGGACCAGCGTTTGGCAATGTTGCATTTGGTAGAACCGTAATCGTAATGGTAGCCGGTGCACCCGGACAGCCGTTTGTAGATATTGGAGTGATGGTATAAGTTACTGTACCTGATGTGGTACCCGAATTGGTTAAAATATCATTAATCTGGGTTTCTGCCGATGCTACCACTCTATTGCTATTCCCAGTTATTGCCCCTGTTACTGCACTGGTATAGGTATAATTTATGTCAGTTAGATTTGCTGATAGAGTAATGGCTGATGAGTTGGTATTACAAATTGTTGAATTTGAGGTCGTTACTGTCGCAATGGGATTCGGCTTAACCACAACAAGTAATAAGAAAGGTGTTCCATCGCACCCCTCTGAATGAGGCGTAATGGTATAGGTAACATTTGCATCTGCATTGAGATCGTTATTGGTGAGTATGTCGTTAATATCCCCGGTTCCGGTTGTCGTGTAACCAGCTGCAGATGTTGTTCCTGTAGCCGTCCAGGTATAGGTAACGCCTGCTGCCGCAGAAGTTGGTGTGTAGGCTACATTATTACCTGTGCAAATGGTTTTAGTTGCTGCACTTGTTAAACTGATATCGGGTTTTATTTTTAAAATAATATCGTCATCTATCTGGTTACATGGTGCGGCAAGTGAGGTAGTTACCCTTAAGGTTAAAGTAACCGTACCTGCAGCTTTTTCAGCTGCTGTTGGGGTGTAGGTTGCATTTAAATCATTTCTGCTAGGGTTAAATTCTCCCTCGCCCCCAATCCAGCTTTGCGTGGTAGTGGCTCCGGTTACCGTTCCGCTTAAAGTAAAGCTTGGGTCATTGAAGCAGATGCTTTGGTCAGGGCCTGCCTTAATTACAGGGGAAGTGCTGAAGGTTAGGATTTGGGTATCTTCGGCTGTGCCGCAATTGTTTTTATGGATGACCTTTACTGTATAAGTATCGTAGCTATCGAATTTTATTGATGGGTATTTAGAGTTCGTTGTTGTACCTCCTTCAAAACTATAGGTACCTGCTCCCGATGGAGTAACCGTCCAGGTATAAGTGTCTGGTAAATCTTTTGTTGTGCCTGTAATTAACGTTTGGGTTGGTCCTGTTGTGGTATTGTTAAAATCGTAAGTAGCAAGATTACACAGCGTGATATCGGGCGAAAGTGTAGCTTTCGGGCTTTCATTTACCACAACAGTTTGTGGCAGGCTAACAACCGGACCACATGATGGCGTAGAAATGCTTAACGTAATGGTATAAGTGCCCGGAGTGGTAAAGCTGAATACGGGTTCCTTGCTTGTTGCACTTGTGCCTTCTGCAAAATCAACAGCAGGAGAAACCGACCAGGAGTAACTGTTAGCAGCATCACAGATATTATCTAAAACTGAAAGATCAGAAGCTTTTAGAGTTGTTCCCGTACAAATCGTTGTTGATGGTAAATTAAAATCAGGTTTAGGTGGATCCTGGATACAGATGGAGTATATTACGTTTTCAGCCGGACAAGGGCCCAGGCTTTTAGACTCTAGTTTTACTTCATGATTTCCATGAGTTAAAAACTTATGTACAAAAATATAAGATTTAGGTTGGTTTGCCTTAATAAGGACTCCATCAACGTACCAGTTAAAAGTCACATTGTTAGGGGTACATTCTGCAGTATTGGTTTCTGGATTTTCTCCTAATGTTGATGTATTTACAAAAGGAATATCAGCATTGGTACAGCCAATGGGAGTAAAGCTAAAATCATTTTTAGGTTTTTCAACGACTTTGGCGGACGAGGAGACGGGAGTTCCGATTTTGCCGCAAAAATTATTTAGTACATTAATGGAAACATCAAAAGCATTGTAAATGGTTCCTGCACTTGATGTGGAAACACTCCCGCAAGACGATCTCGAGTAAGTGTGTTTAATTTGTCCGTTATTTCTAATAATCTCACAAAGGGTGTAGGTACTTGCAGTCTGGTCTCCCCATGTTATGGAATAAATATCTCCGGGAAAATTATTTTGAATACCAGAAACTGAAGTTACATCAACATTAAATGTAAAGTCTGCAGATGGCAGACATAACACTGGATTTCCGGTGCTGGCAAAAGCGGTTACTGCTTTGTTATTAATCAGCAGATAGGCTTTAGTGGCTAAACTTCCATCAGGCATTTTTGCCTTTGCTATGATGGTATAGTGCACTTGTTTGGCAATAAAAGTTTGAAGTGGATTGGTGAAATTCAATGTTTGAGGAGTCCCCTGGTTAATTTCGTCAGTTATTTCTGCAGTTACTTCACTGCCAGCTGTAGATTCATTTTCAAGAACGAATGAATTGTCTGGCCGGCTGCTACAGGTGCCAAAGGTTTCGTTGTTCGCTGCATTTAGCAATGTTGAGGTTAACTTTGCCTCAACCGCTGTTCCTGCTTTTACTTCAAAAGCCGATGAGGGTGCGCTTACAGATACGGGACTGGTGGATTTTACCCTGATCCTATAGCCTGTGCCGGAAGCAAGTACCGCTGGAAGTTTGCCGTTTATGTACGTGCTGTAAAATCCGGTATAACTTCCGATAAGGGTTTCGGTACTGAAATCTCCATTTTGATCTGATAAGTAGAGTTGAAATTGATTATCCTGCAATATACAACTAGCAGGTATAGCGAAAGGAACAGCAATGGTACTGCCCGGAGTATATGGTCCTGAATCTACCGTGCCAACCGTTACCTGCGCTAAAACGTTTGACGTGAGCAAGAATGACCCAAAAAATAGAACAAAAGAAAACCATTTCCTTTTACAACGAATCTTCATAAACAGCTAACACTAGGGATTGATTTTATTGCGTTCCGGAGACCTTGTCAGTTTAACTTGGTTTAATCCAATATCATAAATGAGTACCAGACCTGAGACACATCAATAAATAATTAGGTGTAAATAACGTCAAATTTTATTTACAGGAACAAAATTTTACACCAAAACTAACTAAATTTGTAGGTTACAAAGCCCTTAAAGCGTCTTTTTGGATGCAAATTGGGCATAAAAAAACCCTCAAGGTATTAAACCTTGAGGGAATATTTTACACGAAATGCTTTCGTGATGGGATATTTTACATCATGCCGCCCATTCCGCCGCCGCCCATTGGAGGCATCGGAGCACCACCTTCTTCAGGTTCGTCTGCTAAAACAACTTCTGTAGTTAATAACATAGCTGCAATAGATGCTGCGTTTTCTAAAGCTACACGGCTCACTTTAGTTGGGTCGATAACACCTGCACCAATTAAGTTTTCGTAAACATCAGTACGTGCATTATAACCGAAATCGGCTGTACCTTCTTTAACTTTTGAACTACGATAGACCCTTCAATACCTGCGTTTTCGCAAATTTGGCGTAATGGCTCTTCAATAGCGCGACGGATGATCTGAATACCAGTGTTTTCATCTTCATTAGCACCTTTTAAGTTTGCTAAAGCTTCAACAGCACGGATAAAAGCAACACCACCACCAGCAACAATACCTTCTTCTACAGCCGCACGGGTTGCATGTAAAGCATCATCAACACGGTCTTTTTCTCTTTCATTTCAACTTCACTAGCTGCACCTACATAAAGAACTGCAACACCGCCAGCCAATTTAGCCAAACGCTCTTGTAATTTTTCTTTATCGTAATCAGAAGTAGTCGTTTCGATCTGAGATTTAATTTGGCTAACACGAGATTTAATATCTTCTGAATTACCAGCACCATTGATTACCGTTGTATTGTCTTTGTCAACAACAACTTTCTCAGCAGAACCTAAATAAGTTAAATCAGCATTCTCTAATTTATAACCTCTTTCTTCTGATACTACGATACCGCCAGTTAAGATAGCGATGTCTTCCAACATTGCTTTTCTTCTATCACCAAACCCTGGAGCTTTAACAGCAACAACTTTCAATGAACCACGGATTTTATTAACTACTAAAGTAGCTAAAGCTTCGCCATCTAAATCTTCAGAAATGATTACCAATGGTTTACCAGTTTGAACAGTTTTTTCTAAAACCGGCAACAATTCTTTCATGTTGCTGATTTTTTTGTCGTAGATTAAAATGTATGGGCTGTCTAATTCAGCTTCCATTTTATCAGCGTTGGTCACAAAATATGGAGATAAATAACCTCTGTCAAACTGCATACCTTCAACTGTTTTAACTTCAGTTTCAGTACCTTTTGCTTCTTCAACAGTAATTACACCGTCTTTACCAACTTTACCCATTGCCTCAGCAATTAGCGCACCGATTACTTCATCATTGTTAGCAGAGATAGATGCAACTTGTTTAATTTTATTGTTGTCTTCGCCAACCGTTTGAGATTGTGCTTTTAAGTTTTCTACAACAGCAGCAACCGCTTTATCTATACCGCGTTTTAAATCCATTGGATTTGCACCGGCAGCAACGTTTTTAATACCTGTAGTGATAATCGCCTGAGCCAATACAGTAGCAGTAGTAGTACCATCACCAGCAATATCAGCTGTTTTTGAAGCTACTTCTTTAACCATCTGAGCACCCATGTTCTCAACAGCATCTTTTAATTCGATTTCTTTCGCTACGGTAACACCATCTTTAGTGATTGCCGGTGAACCGAATTTTTTATCGATAATTACGTTACGGCCTTTTGGACCTAATGTTACTTTTACTGCATTTGCAAGAATATCAACACCTCTTTTCAGGGCGTCGCGTGCTTCTACGTTATATTTTACTTGTTTTGACATTTCTTTTTTGAATTTTGAATGATTGTATGATAGAATGATTGAATTTGTATTCTTTTCATTCTAACATTGTTATTTTATTTGTTGATTAATGCTGAATTCACCTATTCGAAATTCAGACATTCGATCATTATTTATTACCCAACAACAGCGTAAATATCAGTTTCGCGCATAATAAGGTAATCTTTACCTTCGTAAGGAAACTCAGTACCGCCGTATTTACCATAAATTACAACATCGCCAACTTTTACACTCGCTTTTTTACCTTCAGAATCTTCTTCAGAAACAGATACAACAGTTCCTTTAGATGGTTTTTCTTTTGCAGTATCAGGGATATACAAACCTGATGCAGTTTTTTCTTCTGCCGCAGCCGGTTCAACGATTACTCTGTTCGAACTGCCAGCAATTGGTTTAAGGTTTAACGCCATAACTTTATTATTTTTTATTTTGATTTTAAGTTTTTTAACTATGCATACATTTAACACTTTTTATGCCAAGTGAGTTGGAGGGACAAATTTTCACCAAACTGTCAATCTTTTCACACAAATGGAGCATGTGAGTGTCAGCATGGCAGTAAGCTTTAATCTTTTTGCCAGACTTATTGTTGTCGTGGATGATGACCTTTAGCATCGACAGCTTCAATAGCTATAGGTTTAGGAAAGTTGTCAATGCTAAAGCGGCGCTTTTTCTGTCAAATATTTCCAGTATCTTTTGGGTACATGCTGCACATGCAATTTGGTATTTTTGCGGGCTACAATATTTGCACTTTTAAAATAATCTTTCCAAAGTGTTGCATATAAAGCTTCGCCTTCATCCATTAAAACCGGAGCAGGATTCTGCTTATTTACGCCATTGCTAAAACTGATGGTGATTTCTTCAACCGTATTTAGATTATAATGCAAACCATATTTGCGTTTTAAATCATAAATCAACCATTGTTGATCAGCATATCGATTTTTAAAATGATTGGATATTAAGGGTAAAACATTAAAATCAGGATCGATACTGGCATAAAATATTCCGTCGCCCGTTTTCTGGAAACGGATAAATGCTTCCATCCTGTGTTTTTCCCGCTCTACACTTTTGGCATATTTGGCTAATGCAATTACATGTTCGCTGCCATAATTATTTTCGGCACCTAACTGATTTTGAAAAATATAAAGCGTAAACTGAAACAGGTGGTGATAAGCTTCCGGAATTTCTGATAAATAACTGCAGTAATATTTGCGAAGCCAATCCTTTTTGAGTTTCTTTTCCAGTCCCGCCCAAACCCGGTCGGCTTTTTCTGCATCAGTAGTTATGGTAAAACTTTCTGCAAAAGCTTCAGGCTGGAAAATTTCGGTCGATTTTAACACAACTTTTCCCGGTTTACGTTCAAACCATTCAAAAACTGCTGTTAAAAGTCCTTGTAAGGAGCCATCGAAAATGTAGGTCATTGGTTGTTTGTTAGATCGTCATCTCGACTGAAGCGAAGCGGAATGTAGAGACCTAACTAGATAGATTTCTCGACTCCGTTGCACCCGATAGCTATCGGGTCCGCTCGAAATGACGATTACTGGTTTTTAAAACAAAATCATCTGGTTACTATCTGTTTTTAAATATTTGCTTTGGCTTTCGGCCAAAATAAAAGCTTTAATCTGTGTGCCCTGATAATCTTTCAATTGGTACGGACTATCTAAACAGGTGATAAAATGTTTCGCCCGGTTATAAGCCACACCGATTTTTTTTAACTGATCAATCCTGAGTTTACCGAATTTCCTGGCCTGTACAATCTTTTTAGCCGACATGACGCCAATCCCCGGTATCCGGAGAATCATTTTATAATCAGCCGTATTAATATCTACGGGGAAGTGCTGCATGTTGCGGATCGCCCAGCTAAGTTTTGGATCAATATCTACGTCAAGATTAGGGTTGGCATCATTTAAAATTTCCTGCACTTTAAAACCATAAAAGCGCATCAGCCAGTCGGTCTGATACAAGCGGTTTTCTCTTAATAATGGTGGCTGGGTACCCAAAACGGGCATCCGTGTATCGTTACTGATGGGTACATAGCCCGAATAATAAACCCTCTTTAGGGCAAAATTTTTATAAAAAGCATTGGCCGTGTACATAATATCCTTATCGCTTTCGGGCGTAGCGCCAATGACCATTTGGGTACTCTGGCCTGCCGGTACAAATTTTGGCACATGTTTAATCAGTTTTTTATCTGCGATAAACTGTGTAATCTGTTGCTGTACAAACCCAAGTGGTTTAATTACATCTGCGTGGTTTTTCTCTGGCGCCAAAAGTTTTAAACCAGCTTCGGTGGGCATTTCTAAATTGATGCTCATCCTGTCAGCATAAAGGCCAGCCTCTTTAATCAGTTCATCGCTGGCTCCCGGAATGGTTTTCAGGTGGATGTAACCATTGTAATTCTGCTCCAAACGCAATTTTTTTACCACCAGGAGTAAACGTTCCATAGTAAAATCGGCATTTTTAAAAATCCCTGAACTTAAAAACAATCCCTCAATATAGTTCCGTCGGTAAAAATTCATGGTCAATTCTACCACTTCATCTACGGTAAAGGCGGCACGTTTTATATCGTTACTTTTACGTGAAACACAGAACAAACAATCGTAAATGCAGTGATTGGTTAGGAGAATTTTTAATAAAGAAACACATCTCCCATCTTCTGTATAAGTATGGCAAATGCCCGAAGTATGGCTGTTGCCAAGCCCTTTTGTATCATTCTTTCTCGTGCCGCCACTTGATGAACAAGAAACATCATATTTAGCGGCATCAGCAAGAATATTTAATTTTTCACGAATGCGATCAGACATAGGAAGTAATTTTACTAACAAAGATAGTTTAATAACTAAAAATATTAGTAAATTGATTTGTTTAATCTATTCGAATTTGGAATAATCGTAATAATTAAAATTATTCAAAGGATTCAATTTCCAGTTCAGGGATAAAAAAGTATTTTTAATTTAAACCTTTTTCGCTAACCAAGATTTTACTGTGTAAAAAGATCAGGTTATTAAGGAGGTGAAGAACACAAGAGTTTTGTTGTGGGTTATTTGCCTTCCCATTCTTTATAAAAGTGTTCCAGATAGAGCAGCATAAAATTGTGCCTTTCTACTGCTATTGCTTTTCCAGCTCCAGTATTCATCATATCTTTTAACAGTAGCAGTTTTTCGTAAAAATGATTAATGGTAGGGGCAGTGGTGTTTTTATAACTTTCTTTGCTAATGTGCGTTTCTGGTAATATAGCCGGATCATAAAGCACCCTGTTTTTGAATCCCCCGTAGGTAAATGCCCTGGCAATTCCAATGGCACCAATAGCATCTAAACGATCTGCATCCTGTACAATTTTCATTTCTTTCGAAGTAAAACCTGCTCCATCAAAACTATTTTTGAATGACATGTTTTGAATAATCAACTTAACATGCGCAATAACCTCAGCTTCAACAGCAATTGATGCCAAAAATGAAGCAGCCATATTAGGTCCCAGTTCTTCATCACCATTATTGAATTTAGGATCAGCAATATCATGCAATAATGCAGCAAAGGCCACCACAAGTTCATCGCCATTTTCTTGGTGATTGATAGTTAAAGCGGTTTTAAAAACACGCTCAATGTGGAACCAATCATGTCCTGCCTCAGCATGCGCTAATGTTTCTTTTACAAAATCAATGGTTTTCTGGATGGTAACCTGCATAAGATCGAATTTTTTTCCAAAGGTATTGGAATTATCTGCAGGGATAAAAAAAATGATATCAACAGCGACCGGAGATTAACTCACGGTCGCTGCCCTGCTTTCATCATCAGCAATAATTTTAATTAAATCATTGTGGTTGAGGGTCAATAAATGAGATACTTCAACCTCTAAAATTGCTGCAATGTGAAATAAACGGTCAATAGTTAATTTACTATAACCGAGCTCAATTTTGCTGTAAGCATTCTGTGATATTTTCAGTTTCGCTGCCAGATAATCCTGAGTATAATCTCTGTATTCTCTAATTTTTCTAATATTCCCGGCAACATTCTTCGTTTTTAACGCCAATACATCTTCCATAAAAGGGATAATTTTTTAATGTTTTTTATTATGTACGAAACTTTTATTCCTATAGATTTTAAAAATTTAATTTTAGCACTATAAGGAATTACGCGAACCGGGATGGTGAATTGAATATTATAACAACGGACAACCTAAAATGTTTAGGTATTTTGTTTGATAATCAGGTTTTTGAAGTGATTTTTTTTAGATAAATGAGAGGAGATAGGAGTGATATGAGATGTTTAAAGATACATCATGTTTGCGACCAAATCTGCGAAAGAAAAGATCGAGATAATAAAATTAGCTGTCAAAAGTTAATATAACCCCCAGTCATCTTCAAACTCGTCTTTTTCGAAATATTTAACCCATTCGATAAAGAGTAGACGAAATTTTTCAATTTCGTCTAAAACAATGTTTTTATACTCTGGCGTGCAGATTTCGAACATATCTGCCGCTCTTACCTGGGTTTCTAATTCACGGCAGTTCGTTCGGATAATAGAAGCATTTTCCATTCTCAAAATATACATATCCGCACCTTCTGCCCCAACAATTTTAGGGCATAACATCAGTGCATTCTGCATAATTAAGTTAGCGGTCATTTCGGCCATTTCTCCTTCCAGTGTTTCACAGAACAGGGCGGCATATTTGTATACAGCTCTTGCCTGGTTGTAAAGACTTTTAGCCCTGGTTACTTTAAGTCTAACCTTTTCGGCATCAACACTTGATAGATTTTCTTCATCCTCATCATCCCGGCCAAATCGGCTAAAATGCTCCCATTCGGGCATATGATCCATGTCGTCAAATTCCATATTTTTCAAAATTTTTACGTTATGGTACGTAATAGAGCGTAATATATTAATTTTCAATGAAAAAGACTAGGCGTCAATTAATGGTGCCCGGCGAGAGCCATCATATAATTCATACTCTAATAAACGACAGTCTAATTTACCATTATAAAATTCAACTTTTTTAGCCGCTTTTAATCCAATTTTCTTTGCAAGATCAGGATTTCCGGTGAAAATATATCCAGAATAGCCTTTACATTTCGTTTTCATAAAATCGCCCATGCGTTTATAAGTCAATTCCAGCTTGCTGTGCACACCCAGGCGTTCGCCGTACTCAGGGTTAAAAACAACAACACCTTTGCCCTCTTCGGGAACTGGTGTTAATTCAAAATCGCAAACTTCAAATTCAATTAAAGTATCAACACCTGCCGTTTTAGCGTTTCTACGGGTTACTTCAACTGCATCTTCCGACAAATCGGAAGCTACAATTTTAAGATCAACATTTTTAATTACCTGCTCTTTTAAAATTCTGCGTTCAGCGAAAAAATCTTCTTCGTTGTAGCCTAATATATGCATAAAACCATAATTCATGCGGTATAATCCCGGGGCGCGGTTAGTGGCAATCAGGGCTGCTTCAATAGCTAATGTTCCTGAACCGCACATGGGGTTAATAAATGGCGATTTCTTATCCCAGTTGGTTGCTAAAATAACCCCGGCTGCCAGGGCCTCTAACATAGGTGCCTTTCCGGGAATTTTACGGTAACCGTGTTTGGCCAGCGTTTCGCCTGAAGTATCCATAAAAACATCAGCATCGGCATCTTTCCAGTATAAATGCACCACTGTTTTGTTTGCATCCGATCCGGAGTTAGGGCGGATGCCTTTTTTCTCTTTCATACGGTCTGCAATAGCATCCTTTACTTTTAAGTTTGCAAAAAGCGGCGTGGTAATATTCGGGTTATCAACATTTGACGTTACGGAGAAATAACCCGAAAAATCAATCAGTTCTTCCCACTCAATGGCTGCAATTTCATTATATAAGTCATCCGGTGTAATGGCTTTGAAACTTTTGATGGCATATAGAATCTGACTGGCACAGCGTAAGTTTAAATTTAGCTTAATACACTCTGTAAGGGTGATATTGAGCTCAACACCCGTAGCAAAAGACCGCTCGATGGTATAACCTAAAGCGGTAACTTCTTCTTGTAAGTAAGGCGAAAGGCGCTTGTTGCAGGTAATAATTACCTTGCTTTTATTGTGGAAAACTTGCATCATAATATATGCGAAGTTATCAATAAAATTATAGAGATTTGATGTTTATAGTACATTAAGTAGTATTAGATATGGAAATTAAAGGAAAAGTACACGAAGTAGGTGCCACACAACAAGTAAGTGAAACGTTTAAAAAACGTGATTTAATAGTAGAATACGCAGAAAATCCAACATACCCAGAATATATCCGTTTTGAGGCTTTACAAGATAAAACTGCATTATTAGATACATTTAAAGCAGGCGATGAGGTTGAGGTTTTCTTTAATTTACGTGGTCGCCCATGGACAGATAAAGCGGGTAAAACATCATATTTTAACAGCTTGGTTATTTGGCGTATCAATGCAGTTGCAGCAGGTGCTCCGGCAGCTACGCCAGCTTATGCAGCTCCGGTTGATGTAAGCAATGCGCCAGGTGAAGATGATGATTTGCCTTTCTAAATAAAGAGTCTTTTTTAAGCAAACAATTTTGAACCATGCCGAGGCTTAGCCTCGGCATTTTTTTGCCCAGGCCAGACTTCAGAAGTTTCGTATGCCCAGGCTGGGTAAACTTCGGAAATCTTTCCAATGCCTCTCGCTGTTAAAATATGTTAAAAACCAACACTTGGCTTAGCTATTCAGTATTTTTGATATCTGTTTAGATTTAAGAAGATTATGTTCGGTTTTTTTAGGTTTAAAACCCAATCTGGTTCATGAAGAAAAGAAGTTTTTGGTTAATTACGGTTTTAATGACAGTAGCACTACTGGGCGTGTTTGTAATGCAATTGTATTACATCCGTGAATCGTATAAACTAAAATCCCAGCTTTTTGATGAACAGGTAAATCAAACGCTAACTTCGGTAGTAAATAAAATACAACGTAGAAATGTTGCCGATCACCTCAACCGCAAAGATGCAGAAAACAAGCTGAAACAGCTCCAGGATTCGAGGCAGCGTGTGCTTGATATTAAAGATTTACGGCAACAATATGCACAAGAGGCAGAGTTGCGGCAAGCCGAAAGGGAAAATCAGATCGAAAGTTACCTGAACCAACAAGATAGTATTATCCAGGTATCTTACCGGGCGCCCAATGTAATTTCTGAAAGGGAATATACTTCGTTAACTTCAAAAAATGGCGATAAACTGGATTTGCAAATGGACGCATTCATTGATGTTAAAAGCCTTATTTTAAAAGGTTATAGCATGCGCACAAAACCTTTTGCTGCCCCACCAAAAGCATTCGAATTTAAAAGTTTGCAAAGCTTGCCAGATTCTTTAAGGTATTTGGTTTTTGATCCCAGAAACGGCAATCCCGGCTTTGTAAGTGTTCCAAAGATTTCTGACGATTTAGAGAAAAAATTTAAACGGGAAGATGAGATTGCTAAAAAGCAGTTAGAACTAAAAATTGCAGCGCTGGGCAAAGATACTTTTTCGTATACAAGGTTAAGCGTGGTTGAGGATGTGTCTAAAGAACTGCAGGAAACCAATGTGCCAATTTATAAACGCATTAATTTTAGTTCTTTAGGCCGTTTATTAAAGCAGGAACTCCTTGCCAATAATATTACACTAGAACCTTCTTACCGGATTTCGTTAGCCAGAAAAGATTCGACCATTTTTATGACGGCCTCTAACGTTAAAGGAGAGTTTTTGCCCGAAAACACCTACAAAACACCTTTGTTTGGAAACGATATCTTTCGCGATCCCGGAATGCTCTTCGTCAGTTTTCCGAATAAAAATTCGGCCATTATATCTAATCTAAGTGTTACACTAGCCTCATCAATTGGTCTGTTACTGGTACTTGTTTTCATCTTCTCTTATACCCTGTATGCTATCTTGAAGCAGAAAAAACTGTCTGAAATGAAAACAGATTTCATCAATAATATGACACACGAGTTTAAAACGCCTGTAGCTACTATTATGATTGCCAGTGAAGCTTTAAAAGATCCGGAGGTGACAGAAGATAAAGCCCGGTTAAAACGTTTGGCAGGGATTATTTATGATGAAAATGTTCGCCTGGGTAGTCACATTGAACGTGTTTTAAGTATTGCCCGCTTAGAAAAGGGCGAGCTTAAAATGGAGAACACGGAAGTAGACGTGAACGATTTAATTGTGATTGTGTTAGATAGTATGGAATTGCAGCTGCAGAAAAGGAATGCCATTATTAATGTACATACCGGTGCAGAAAATGCTGTTGTATACGGCGATGAGCTGCACCTGTCTAATGTAATTTATAACCTTATTGATAATGCGAATAAATACAGTAGCGGTACGCCGGAGATTACCATTACGACCCGCAATGCCGGCAAGAATTTAATTATCCAGATAGCGGATAAAGGAATAGGCATGACCAAAGAGCAGTCTAAAAGGATTTTCGATCAGTTTTATAGGGTACCAACAGGTAATTTACATGATGTTAAAGGCTTTGGTTTGGGTTTAAATTATGTTCAGGATATTATTAAAAAACTGAACGGAACAGTTAAGGTAAGTAGCGAAAAAGATAAAGGAACAACGTTCGAAATATCTTTACCTTTATAAAAGCTGCTTTATTGATGTATTAAAATTGAACGGTTTAATAGCTCATATTGTGGAGTATTAATTTAATCTACAGCATAAATTAAACTGTTATACATATTCAGAATCAAACTTCCAGTGTGGCTAATGCTACGTAATGAATAAAAATAAGAAAATGAAAAAAATACTTCTGGTAGAAGACGACCCAAATTTAGGTTTATTGTTACAAGACTATTTGCAGTTAAAAGGCAAGTTTGATGTAGTATTATGCACCGATGGTGAAGATGGTTTGAAAACATTTAATAAGCAAAACTTCGATTTATGTATTTTAGATGTGATGATGCCTAAAAAAGATGGTTTTACCTTGGGGAAAGATATCAGGAAGATAAATACCCAGGTACCCATTATTTTTGCAACTGCTAAAACCATGTTAGAAGATAAATCTGCGGCCTATGATTTAGGTGGTGATGATTATATTACTAAACCTTTTCGCATAGAAGAGCTATTACTGCGCATTAACGCGATGTTTAAACGCATTGCCAATAAAACAGATAATAACGATGAGGCTGCCGAAACACAGTTTTCTATTGGTCAGTATCATTTTGACTATACTACCCAGATTATTACCGATAACGATCATCAACAAAAACTGTCTACCAAAGAAGCTGAGCTGTTGCGTTTACTTTGTTTAAAAAAGAATACCGTTTTAACCCGTGAAGAAGCACTGTTGAGCATCTGGCATGATGATAATTACTTTAATGGAAGAAGTATGGATGTGTTTTTAAGTAAGTTACGTAAGTACCTTAAGGCCGATCCGACAGTAGAGATTATTAACGTGCACGGAAAAGGTTATAAGTTATTGGTAGGATAAGGTTTTAAGCCGGGATGTTCTACAGTATCATTCTTAAACATATAATTTTCCATAATTGTTAAAAGTTGCAATGTTGTAAAGTTGAATGTTTTACGCGCCAAAATCAATATTTAAGTCTTTCCAATCATATTCTTCTTGAAGAGTAATTTTTCGTGTGAAAATCTCCCTCAAGTTACCGTTATTTCGAGCGGAGTGCAACGCAGTCGAGAAATCTATTTAGATGGGCCTTTCCAGCGCGTCGTCACCCTGAACTTATTTCAGGGTCTTTCATGCAAGATTAGATCTCTCCGCTACAGTCGAGATGACGGGGACGAATTAAATATACAGGTTCTCCTGAATGGCAGGAATAATTCCGCGTTCCTGGGCAAGTTTAAATAAGGTATCAATGGCTTTACGCCCTTCTTCGCCAAGGTTTATACTATATTTATTCACATATAATTCGATGTGTTTGTACATCACACTTTCTTCCATGGCCTGGGCATGCTGGCGGATAAAATCGATACCCGATTGTGGATGTGCAAAGGCAAACTCTACAGATTGGCGGATTAAACGGTTCACCTTTAACTGCACCTCCCGATCTAAATTACGGTTAATTACGATTCCGCCTAATGGAATGGCGCAACCGGTTAGTTTTTCCCAATAATCGCCTAAATCAACAATTTTGGTTAATCCCTTATCCTGGTAGGTAAACCTGTTTTCATGGATAATCAATCCTAAATCAATCTGCCCGTTAAGCAAAGCCGATTCAATTTCCGAAAAAACAAGTTCCTGTTTGTTTTGTAAATGGGGGTAAGCAATTCCCAGCAAGAAATTCGCAGTTGTATACTTTCCCGGTATGCCAACCCTCAGTTTTGAATCTGGTGTTTGGAGTTCAGCATCTTTTTCTCGATTAAAATCCTTATTACTGATCAATAGTGGACCTACGCCGAATCCGAGGGCACTCCCAGCATCCAATAATGCGTATTGGTTAGCTACGTAGGCAAATGCATGAAAACTTAACTTGGTAATGTCTAATTCGCCCTTGAGTGCCTTTTGGTTTAAGGTTTCAACATCATCGTAAGAAACCTCAAATTCTAATCCTTCCGTATCAATTTTATGGTGAATGAGCGCATCGAAAATAAATGTATCGTTAGGGCAGGGAGAAAATCCAAGTGTAAGTTTCATCTATTTATTTTTTTGTTTTCAGTTGTTAGATGGAGCCTTTGACAATTAAATTAATTATTTTAATTGTGTCGGGTTCATAAATCAAAATTAACTACTGTGGTAAACTAATTAGTCATAATCAGTTCATTTCTCCAACAAAAGCAATGGCCCAGTCGTTCAGGTTTTTAATGGCCAAACCAATTTTCCAGTTGTCTTTATTTCTCGGTTCTACATAATTAGATATACTTCTAATCTGTAAACAATCTATATTTAACTGTTTGCAGGCATAAAAAACAGCAGCTCCCTCCATGCTTTCGGTAATTGGATTTAACCTCTCAATTAAATTTTTGATGCTTTTTTCGCTCCCCGTCACACAGTTCACAGTTATGCCTTTTGCTATAGGTAGAGTAACGCTTTTTTGTGTTTTCGAGATGTAGTGGTTCTCCCCAAAACCTAAGTCACTTATGGTTAAAAATTCGTCGCCATTTTCAGCGCCCAGTTCAGCAAAAGTATCTTCGGTAATATTTAACACCGTACCTAAAGCCAAATTCCGATCGAAGCTTCCGGCAATGCCGAAATTTACCACAAGGCTATATTTAGATGAGAGATGTTTGCCCAGGGCAAAGGCTGTTGACACCATCCCAACTCCGGTAATCAGCAAATCGAAATTTTTGCTTTCTACAAAATCTCCGTCTGGTAAATTAAAGTGCTGGTAAAAGAAGGTAAGTTCGGCTTTTGTGGCAGCAACAATTAAAGTTTTCATGATGTAAAGTTAGCAGATTGTTTTCTTTTAGCTTTGGTCTTTAGTCTTTAAGCTTAAACCTTTATCCGTATATTTGCATTTTATTTTACAATAATGATTTACATAACAAGAAAAGCATCATTTAATGCGGCGCACAAATTGGCTCGTACCGATTGGGATGATGATAAAAATAGTGAAGTTTATGGTAAATGCGCCAACCCAAACTGGCATGGCCATAACTATTGGCTGTATGTTACAGTAAAAGGTGAAGTGAATCCGGAAACAGGTTTTCTGGTTGATCTGAAATGGCTTAAAGAGGTAATGAACGACTATGTAGTAGATAAAGTTGATCATAAAAACTTAAACCTCGACGTTGATTTTATGAAAGGCAAACTGGCTTCTACAGAAAATCTGGCCATCGAAATCTGGAAGCAGTTAGAAGCACCAATCGCAGAAAGCGGTGCTGTTTTGCATTGCGTAAAAATATACGAAACCGAAAATAATTTTGTTGAATACTTTGGTTAAAAACCTGAATTAATGAGCAATAAAGACGTATTGAAAGGCGAATCGAGAGACGGTTATGTAAAAATAGACCGTTACAATGAAGATAAAATTAAAGCTGTAGCTACACATTATAAAGATATTCTTGGCCAGTTGGGCGAAAATCCGGAGCGGGAAGGTTTACTAAAAACACCTGAACGCGTAGCTAAAGCGCTGCAATATTTAACACATGGCTACGATTTAAAGCCTGATGAAATCCTTAGATCAGCCATGTTTGAAGAGGATTACAGCCAAATGGTGGTGGTTAAAGATATTGAAGTATATTCGATGTGCGAACACCACATGCTGCCATTCTTCGGCAAAGCACATATTGCCTATATTCCTAACGGACACATTGTGGGCTTAAGTAAAATTCCTCGTGTGGTTGACGCTTTTGCCCGCCGTTTACAGGTACAGGAACGTTTAACGAACGAGATTAGAGATTGTATCCAAAATACCCTTAGCCCTATGGGCGTTGCGGTGGTGATTGAGTGCAGGCACTTATGTATGTCTATGCGTGGTGTACAAAAGCAAAACTCGGTGACAACAACATCTGCCTTTACAGGAACCTTTTTAAGTAACGATAAAACAAGATCTGAGTTTTTAAGGTTAATTACTGCAAGTTTAGACTAGATGTAGAACTGAGACGTGAGATTTTAGATATGAGCGCTAATCATTTCAAAAATAGCCAAAAATCTGATTAGAGAATTAAAGTCGATTGAATTTAATTCTGTGATTAATTCAAATCCGATTTTTGGGAAAATAATTATATTAGTTGAGTTTAGGCGAAATGTCTCAAATCTCACGTCTCAAATCTCAATACTTAATATGAAAAGAGCATATATTTTTCCCGGACAGGGAGCACAGTTTGTAGGCATGGGTAAAGATCTTTACGAAAACCCAAAGGCAGCAGCATTATTTGAACAGGCCAATGAAATTATCGGTTTCCGCATTAGCGATATTATGTTTAGCGGAACAGATGAAGAACTTAAGCAAACCAATGTAACCCAACCAGCAATCTTTTTGCATTCGGTTATATTGGCCAAAGTGTTAGGTGATGATTTTAAACCAGATATGGTTGCTGGTCACTCTTTAGGTGAATTTTCTGCTTTAGTAGCTGCAAATGCATTGAGCTTTGAAGATGGATTAAAACTGGTTATTGCCCGCGCAAATGCTATGCAAAAAGCATGCGAGGCACAGCCATCAACCATGGCGGCTATTTTAGGTTTAGCTGATGATGTGGTTGAAAAAATCTGTGCCGAAATTGATGCTGTAGTGGTTCCTGCAAATTACAACTGCCCCGGGCAATTGGTAATATCGGGCAGCATAGAAGGTATTGATCTTGCTTGTGCCAAATTAACTGAAGCTGGAGCAAAAAGGGCATTAAAATTAAATGTAGGGGGTGCATTTCATTCTCCGTTAATGGAACCGGCAAAAATTGAATTACAGGCTGCTATTGAAGCCACCAATATTGCATCACCAATTTGCCCCGTTTATCAAAATGTTGATGCTAAGCCATATACAGATCCAACTGAGATAAAGGCTAATTTAATTAAACAATTAACCGGTGCTGTGCGTTGGACACAGACAGTAGGTAACGTGCTTGCCGATGGCGCAACTGAATTTGTAGAGGTTGGTCCGGGCAATGTATTGCAGGGATTGGTTAAAAAAGTAAGCCGCGAAGTACAGACAAGTAGTGCTGCAATAGCTTAATTTATTCGAATAGAATATTTAACGCCATAAACTCAACTGTTTATGGCGTTGTTTTTTATCAATATTTAATATCTTTATCCGTAGATGAAAATGAGCTTTGGTGTAAAAATAAGATTTCTATTGCTTGTTTTGGGCTGTTGCCTCATTGCGACTTCTATTTCGCTAAGCAGGTTTACCACCAGGGGTGAACTGTTAGAGCACGATGCAGAAGAAATTCAGCAGAAAATTTTACTCAAGGAAAAAGCCGTTCAAACATTTCTGGCCAATAAGCAGGAAGTAGCCAAAGCCAAACAATTTCATCTGAATCCTAAAAATGCGATTGATTTTATTACATCTTATCGCGAGAATAATGGAATAAATCTGTTAACCTTTCAAAATAATCAGCTTAAGTTTTGGAGTACTTATAAGGTTTCTGAAATAGATCCAACTACCATAAAAGAAGGTAGTTCGGTACTGTTTTTTTACAACGGCTGGTACGAAGTAATTAAAAGTACCCAGGGCAATTTTTGTCTTGTTTTTCTAATCAATATTCAATCTCAATATACCTTTAAAGAAACAAAGTATTTTAAGAATGATATTGATCCTATTTTATCCAAAACAAAAATACTAACCTTTGCCTCTTTTACAGATAAGGACGTTTATGTAATAAAAAACCTCGAAAATAAATTTTTATTCGGGCTAAAAGTAAAACCTGGAGATGCAGACACCCATTATTCGGGTACACAATTATGGTTGTTTATCGCAGGTATGTTATGCATCTGCATGTTTTTTAACTCTTTAAGTTCGTTCATAGCCAGGCGTGGGCATATTGCTTGGGGTACTTTTTTGCTGTTGTTTTTCTTCTTAGCCTTCCGGTTAACAGATTTATATTACGGTTGGTTTAATCACAGGTTTTCCTTAGATCTATTTGATCCAAGAATATATGCAGATAATTTCCTGATGCCTTCGTTGGGCGATTTTCTGCTGAACGTAATCGCACTTACCTGGTTACTCTTGTTTATGTATAACCATAAGGAACAATATAAGTTTCCGGAATGGATTAAACGGAATAAAATAATTGGAATTGTTATTCAGGCCGGGTTAATGGTGTTGATTGGCCGAATTGTTTGGGATACCGACGATATTTTCTTCGGATTAATCTTTAACTCAAAAATTAATTTCGATATCGTTAATATCCTTAAACTCAGTGGAACCAGCTGGGTAGGGATTGTAATTTTATGTTTGGCCTGGTTTCAGATTTACCTGATAACTGTTGTCTCTGCAACAATAAGTAGTCAGTTAAATGTGAGCAATAAAGAGCGGGTCATTGTTTTCCTGATCGGCTTTGCCGGCGTTCTTATCTACAAGTTAGTGGTGGATTTTAATGCATTTTTTATCGTTTTCGCGCTAGTATTATTTATAGTTGCGAGGGCCGTTTATTTAAAAGAGAAAAACTTTTCGATAGGCATGTTTGCCATTGTGTTTTTTTGTCTGGCATTTAATACTTCTATTAAGTACACTAAGTATAAAGATATTAAAGAAAGAAGTTTGCGCGAGCCTTTGGCCAGAAAAGTGCAGTCGTCAGAAGACCCTAATGCAATTGTTGCTTTAGGTACTCTAGGCGATGAAATTGTTAAAGATAGTTTTCTGAAAAGCTATTTTAGTCAAAACCGGAAAGGTGGTTATGCGGTGCTCAAAAATCATATTAAAGATTACCTGGATGGCTATTTAAACCGATACGATTATCAGATTTATCCTTATGATAAAACTGGGACTGCAATAGAAAATTCTGATACACCGCCGATTAATAAGTATAAAAACCTGGTGGAAGCTGGCTCTGTTAAAATCGATGGTTCTAACTTTTTTATCAGGTAAACAATACATTTGGCTACCAGGATTACTTTGGGATCATTTCGGTTGTCAACAACGGCAGTTTATTGGGTACACTTGTTCTCGAACTCCGGTCGAAGCCATATAATTATAACAATCGGCTACCCGATCTCCTTGGAGATCAAAAATTGATCAAAGACGAAGATTTTAAAGGGTATTCTATCGCCTTGTACAGCAATAATAAATTGCTTAATCAGTCTGGAAATTATACCTATCCTTTAGATGGAAGCACGTTTAAAGGTAAAAAAGATGATTTTATAATCAGCAATGATGATGAACTTCATTACAGCCATTTAATTTATAAACCTACTGATAGCAAAATGGTTGTCATTAGCAAAGAAAAGGTAGACTATGTAGAACGTTTGGCCGCGCTGTCGTTTTTCTTTCTGATATTTATCATCTTCTCTTTGTTGCTTTATGGGTTAATATGGTTAATCAAAAACCTTGATGATGATAAAGTAGGCTGGTTCAGTATCAACAGATCTTTAATGATCAATGCCAATAAGATTTTGTATAAAACCAGAATCCAGGTATCTATTGTATTGGCGGTAGTGGCAACGCTGGTTATTGTAGGCTGGGGAACTTACTACTATATGAACAATGAGTACCGTGGACAGCAGGATGCGATATTAAAGGATAAAATAAGAAAGGTTCAGCAGAATTTTGAAAAGCAGGTTTTTAATAATGGCATTATTACAAACGATGAGAATGCTGCTGCAGATTTTAACAATTTTGCCGATATTAATAATGCCGATTTAAATCTATATGACCTGAGTGGCAACCTGATCATGACAACTTATCCCAAACTCTATAATTATAAAATTATCGGCAAAAAAATGGGGCCTAAAGCCTTCTTTTCTTTAAGTGGTTTACACCGTTCAGAATATATTAATCCCAAGGAAAACATTGGAAGTTTAATTTATGCTGCTGCGTACGCCCCCATCAGAAATGCGCAGAACAAAACAATCGCTTATATTGGTTTGCCAAATTATTCTAACGAAGAAGAGTATAGCGATAAACTTGCACTTTTTGTAAGTAACCTGATTAATCTTTACGCATTGGTATTTGTGGCTATTGGAGTATTGGCTGTATTCTTGGCCAATCAGATTACCAATCCCTTAACTTTTATTCAGGAAAGTATTAGTAAAACTAAAATAGGGCAAAAGAATGAACCTATTGTATGGCGCAGGCATGATGAGATCGGATCTTTAATTAAGGAATATAATCACATGATTTCTGCATTGGAAGATAGTGCAATCAAGCTGGCCAGATCGGAAAGGGAGAGTGCCTGGCGTGAGATGGCGAAACAAGTTGCTCACGAAATCAAGAATCCGCTAACGCCTTTAAAATTAGGTGTTCAGTTACTGGAGAAGTCGTGGAAGGAAAAGGATCCGAACTTCGAGCTGAAATTTAATAAGTTTAGCAAATCATTTATAGAACAGATTGATAGCCTTTCTAAAATCGCATCTGAATTTTCTAATTTTGCCAAAATGCCCGATACCAATCTAGAGCGGCTTTCTTTACTTCCGATTATTGAGCAGGCGAGAGAGGTGTTTAAAAGCACTGAAAACGTTACTATCGATGTGCTCAATAAAAGCGACAGGGACATCGAAATTATGGCAGACCACGATCAGCTTTTAAGGACGTTTAATAACCTGCTTAAAAACGCAATAGAAGCTATAGACGAAGAAACGTTATGCTGTATTACTATCATTATATATATAGATGCGACAAATGCATATATAGAAATAAAGGATAATGGAAAAGGAATACCACCGGCCCTGCAGGATAAAATATTTGTACCTAACTTCACTACAAAAACATCGGGTACAGGTTTAGGTTTGGCGTTTGTTAAGCAGGCTGTAGAAAATGCAGGCGGTTCAGTTAAGTTTACCTCTGTAAGTGGCTTAGGGACAACATTCTATCTGAACTTTCCTTTACCTTAAAATAAAAAATAAATATGGTTAATCAGATGGTGTATTATCTCAACTCCACTTGTGCCTTGCCCATAGTATTACCATCAGCATATAAAATTACGGTATATATGCCCTTTATAAATGGCTTTGGGTTTGCCCAGTCGATAACATAGGTGCTGTCATCGTTATTGTAGTCAATAAAAATAGAATGGCTGAACTGCATATCCTGCCCATCAGCCTCAAAATGGTTTTCCTCGTTAGCAAGCAGGTTTCCTGCAGGATCGAATACCCGAAGATAAATGTTATGATGTCCTTTTTCTGCTAAATGATTCGGCACAATGTTAAAGCGCACGCTTAATTTCTCTGCTGCAGACGATTTGCTCACTTCGACTTTCTTGCCACTTGATTTTGTTCTGAAAGCAATAATTTCGGCCGATTGAAGTTTTAATGCTGCGGCAGTTTTAACTTTCGCATTTAAATTCGAGTTTTCATTCTCCAGGTTAGATGCCTTATTGCTGATGTTTTTTAGGGTATTTTGTAAACTATCGCGACTGTTTTTTAGAAAAATATTGTCGTTCTGAAGCTGAATAATCTGATCATTGTAGTTTTTTACAAATGTTTTCAGCTCGCTAATTTGTGCATTTGCTTTGTCGATTTCGGCTTGGGTGATCTGGTTTTTTTCTAAAGCGGCTTTAAGTTCATCGATTTTTATGCGGGCAAGCTTCTGTTCTTCAACAAGCTTATCATTTAAATCTAGGTTCAATGCATTAACCTTATCCAGCTCAACCTCAATCTTTTCTACCTCAAGCCTTAGCTTATCCTTCTCTGTACTAACGGTAACAAATCTTTCACTTTGTTTTCGGTCTTTAAAAAACAAGTAAGCATTTGTGCCTATTAGAGCAGCAATAACGATGACCAGGAAGTAAATTTTGTTTCTATCACCCTTATTAATCTTTTGTGATTCCATTTTTAATAACGCTGTATCTTCTATAAATTAATATACTTTTGTTCTCCATAGGTAAGTGGGGGTACACAATTAATTTTAGCCGGGCGCAAATTAAATTTTTTTAAAAACTTATAAGAGTTTTTAAAAAAAATCGTTTACTTGCTAATGTTCATTTGTATTCAAATCAACACAGACACACAACCTGAATAAAAAATAAGACAGAAATAATGCTTAAAAACTTCCTATACGCACTTTTATCCTTAACTGTACTACCTTATATATTAAATGCACAACCTTTATCAAAAATTGCACCAAAAAGGGAGTTTAGAGGTGTTTGGGTGGCCACTGTTACCAATATAGACTGGCCATCGAAGCCTGGTTTAAGTATAGATCAACAAAAGCAGGAACTGATTGGTATCTTAGAAAGACATAAAAGCCAGGGAATGAATGCCATTATCTTGCAGGTTAGGCCTGCAGCCGATGCATTTTATGCAAAATCCAGAGAACCATGGAGTCAATGGTTGATGGGGAAACAGGGTTTGGCGCCAGCACCTGGGTATGATCCTTTGGCCTTTGCCATTAAAGAAGCCCATTTCAGGGGAATGGAGCTCCATGCCTGGTTTAATCCTTACAGAGCCAGTATGAGCAGCTCAACTGTATTAAGCGAAAACCATGCTTATCGTAAACATCCCGATTGGTTTTTTACCTATGGTGGTAAAAAACAGTTTGATCCGGGTATTCCCGATGTGAGAGAATATATTGTTCAGGTAATTTTAGATGTGGTAAAGGGTTATGATATTGATGGTATTCACTTCGATGATTATTTTTATCCTTATAAACTAGAAGGGCAAACGATTAACGATAGCAATACTTTTTACAAATACCCTAATAATTTTTCGGATATCAAAGATTGGAGGCGCAACAATGTCGACCTCCTCATCAAACAGCTTGATGATAGTATCCACCATTATAAAAAATGGGTAAAATTTGGGATCAGTCCGTTTGGGATCTGGAAAAATAAGTACGAAGATCCGGAAGGCTCTGCAACCAGTGGCCTATCCAATTATGCAGAACTTTTTGCCGATAGCCGTAAATGGGTTAGAGAAGGCTGGGTAGATTACATTAATCCTCAAATTTATTTTACGTTTACCAGAAGAGTTGCGCCTTATGGTGTTTTAGTTGATTGGTGGAGCAATAATAACTTTGACAGGCATGTTTACATTGGGCAGGGCGCTTACCTGGTAAATTCGAGGGCTGAAGCCGCCTGGAAAAACCTAAGCGAAATACCCAAACAGATTAGATACCTGAGAGATAATAACCGAATTCAGGGTAGCGTGTTTTTTAGTTCTAAATCATTAAGCACGGTCGCAAAGGCAGTTGGCGATTCGCTAAAGAACGACCTCTATAAATACCCTGCTCTGCCGCCGCAAATGCCATGGCTGGATGAGGTGCCGCCAAATGAGCCTCAGGCATTAACAGCTGATGCACTAAAAGATGGTGTACATTTAAAATGGCAGCTCCCGTTAAAGGCTAAAGATGGGGAAACGGCTTCAGGATTTGTAGTTTACCGATTTAACGAAGGCGAGAAAATTTCGGTACTTGATCCGAAGAACATTGTTAAAATAAGCTTTGAAGATTATCTTTCATTCATTGATACGAGTGTAGAAAGTGGAAAACGTTACAGCTATCTCGTAACGGCATTAGACCGGTTAAAAAATGAGAGTGAACCTAGTGGGCCGGTCGGCGTTGAAGTTCCTTTAGCGAAGTAATAATTGCGCTGGACTTACCGTCATTTCGGGCGGAGTGCAACGAAGTCGGGAAGTCTACCTGAGTAGACCTCTCCGTTTCCCTATGCTTCAGTCGAGATGACGACTTTCTTATTTGTCGATTCTCTTTCTACAACCGCCGGGTCGAGTACAATATGCTCCATATTGGTGTATGGGTTCTCCTGATTAATCATTTTCAGAAACATTTTAGCACATTCTTTTCCCATTTTTGAGGCATGCTGATCAATTGTAGATAGATTGGGCGTAATGTATGCGGAGAATGCTTCGTTGGCAAAACCAATTACCCCAACCTGAGGTGGTGTTTTGTCAATCTCTTTCAACTTTTTAATTACACCTAGCGCCGTAAAATCATCACCAGCAATAATAGCATCAGGTTTATTGCTGCTGCGCATTAACTTACCCGCACCAAACCGGCCGTCTTTAATGGATAAACCGCCAAAAATAATATGGTCTTCTATCAGAGGAAGGTTATGGTCTGCTAAGGCTGCTTTATAGCCTTCCAACCGATCGTTAAAAATTTTAATCTGGTGAACAGTAGTTACAAAAGCAATTTTTTGATAACCCTGATCGATCAGGTGTTTTGTAGCAATATAGCCTGCTTTAAAATCGTCAAGGGTTATGGTTGGCACTTTTAAATCTATATTTACACGGTCGAATAATATCAGGGGCTTATTCTGCTTAATAATTTCTCCAAAGTGCGAAATGTCTTTTGTTTCTAAAGACATTGAAGCCATAATACCATCTACCTGTGCTTCCAGTAAGGTTCTTACGCCATTAATTTCATTCTCAACAGATTCATTGGATTGGTAGATAATCACACGATAGCCACTGTCTTTCAGGCCATCTTCTATGCGATGGATAATAGATGCAAAGAAATGTGCCTGTACACTTGGCACAATTACACCAATGATATGGGTTTTGCCAGATTTTAATGCTGATGCGAGTTTATTTGGACTATAGTTTAGTTTTTTAGCCATTTCAACAACAGCCTTTCTGGTGGTATCGCTTATTGCCGGAAAGCCACTAAGTGCCCTGGAAACAGTAGATACTGTAATGTCGAGCGCCTCGGCTATATCATATATGGTAGTTTTCTTTTTCAATGGAGAAGAGAGGGACAAATCAATTATAGCATTTTTTTACTAAACCTTAATAATAATGTTTTTTTTATACATAAAATATAATAATACATAAAAACCCAATACATAGGTTATGGCCCAAACCAATGAAGCATTTATTGGGCTAAAAAATGGCGTATAACAGGTTTCGTAGAACCGAACCAATAACCCGGTTTTGGTGCCATCTGGTTTGGTTAGCTGGATCAGGTTTAATACCCTTGGCATTAATCCCGCCAGAAAGAAAACAGTAATGGCATTTGCACCATATACAACAAAGGGAGTGGTGAATTTTTTGTAGCCCTGAACGTCGATAATCCAGTAACAAAGTGCCAATCCAATGGAAGCCAGTCCACCTGCATATAACACGTAAGAGCTTGTCCATAAGGCTTTATTGATTGGGAACTGCAGGTCCCAAAGTAAGCCTAAAATAACTGCCGCAATACCGGTCGTAAATAACCAGGCCACTTTGGTTGGATTGTCTACATCTTTTCTACGCATCCAAACGCCAACCAGAATGCCAAATAAACAGGTACCTATCGCTGGTAATGTGCTTAAAATTCCCTCCGGGTCCCAGGTTTTTGATGATGCCCAGGTATGTGCTTCTGTTAAAATTCCGCGGTCTATCCAGGCTGCTAAATTGATTTCTTTTTCCAGATTAGGATACCCAACTCCAGGGACTGGTATAAAGGTCATTAATGCCCAGTAAGCGGCGAGTATTACAATTAATGTTTTAAAAATGGTTTTGTTGGAAACCTTGATAAAAATGATGCTGCTAATGATGAAAACAATGCCTATCCGTTGCAAAACGCCCAATAATCTAACGGTTTGAAAGGCTTCCCAGAGGGATCTGTTATCCATTATTCCACTGATGATCTTTCCGAATATCGCGAGGAAGAAACCAAGTAAATAAAGTATAATACCACGTTTAATGGCTTTAATAATTGTTTTTTGATGTGTAGATGGATCTGCTTTACTACTGCTCATGGCAAAGGCAATAGAAACGCCAACAATCCATAAAAAGAATGGGAAAATCAAATCAGTGGGGGTACAGCCGTTCCATTCTGCATGCTCTAAAGGCGCATAAATGTGCCCCCAACTGCCCGGATTATTCACCAAGATCATCGAGGCTACGGTTAATCCTCTAAAAAAATCCAGAGATAGCAATCGTTGTTTAGGTTCGGGCATGATGAGCTTATTTGGGTTCAGCAAACTAATTTAGAGTATTGTTTTTAGAATGAGAAATAAATAAGATTTGGCGGGATAATGATTTGTCACCCTGAACAACGTGAAGGATCTTTTTTAGGTGTGTTTTATGTTGTTAGTGACCCCTTCTTTAACAGATGCTCCGTTGCGCTCAGCATGACAGTTTTGGGAATAGATATTTATTTTTGCCACGGAGGCTCGGAAACACGGAGCGATTTGATTAAGCCAGACTGTTTCACTGAAGAAAGTATTGATCACAATAGCAAAGCCTTATATTCAATAAACCTGACCGACAGCGTTATCCCGATTTAAGGTTAATTTGTTTTGTCGTTTTTTATCGGGATTAAGCAAAGGGCAGGACTATAGTGACCGAAGAACTGCAGACACTGCTTTCAAAAAAAAGAGATTTTGGATAATAAAACTTTGACTGGTTGTTTAGGGTGACGGCAACCGGTAGGGAGGTCTCTCCGGGAAGTTCACTGCGCTTCATTAGATGACTTGACTTTTTTAAAGATGTTTCGCTATGCTCAACATGAGAACTTAGAGGGACAAAAAAACCTGCTTTGCGCTAACAAAGCAGGATTAGTGTTTATTTTAAACTAGTCTTCAAACTTCCAGCGAACAAAAGCTTCCATCGCTTCGTATTCTGCAAGTCCAAGCTCATCATAAGCCTTTGCAGTATCACGGTTACGATCTTCAGCCCTTTGCCAGAACTCTCTTGAGTCATCGCCAGGGAAAACCGCTCTGTCTTTCTGACTCTGGTGTTTGAAAATTGCATATTTCTTGCGTTCAAGCTCTTGTGGAGAAATTGGAACCGCCATTTCTATTTCATAAGTTTCAAATTCATGCCATGCACCGCGGTACATCCATAACCAGCAATCTTGCGCCCAGGCTTCAGTTTTACGTAATCGTTCTAATGCTGCTAAAATAATTTTGAAACAAACAATGTGCGTTCCATGAGGGTCTTCAAAATCGCCGGCAGCATAAACCTGTTGAGGTTTAACTTGTTGCAATAGGGCTATTGTAAGTTCGATATCAGCATCAGTTACCGGGTTTTTCTGAACCTTACCGCTTTCGTAGAAAGGGAGTGCCTGAAAATGGATGTGGTCATCTTCTAAACCGCAATATCTTGCACCGGCAATAGCTTCGCCTTTTCTGATGAGTCCTTTAACCGTTTGGATCTCTGGTGTATCAATCTGGTTTGGTTTTTTATGCTCAATAAAGGTTCTCATCTTGTTATAAAGATCCTTTAGGTGCGTATTGTCCATGCCCATCTTCTCAGTGAAATCTACATTAAACTCCACAAAACGAAGTGCGTCATCATCCCATACCGCAGTATTACCCGAGGTTTGGTAAGCAACATGCACATCATGCCCCTGATCAACCAGCCGTAGAAAAGTACCGCCCATCGAGATCACATCATCATCCGGGTGAGGAGAAAAAATAATCACGCTCTTCTTAGCAGGCTCAGCTCTTTCCGGACGCTGAGAATCGTCCGCATTAGGTTTGCCACCCGGCCAGCCAGTTATAGTATGTTGTAATTTATTAAAGATATGGATGTTGATGTTATAAACTGGTCCTTTTTCAGTAGCCAGTTGGGCCATACCGTTATTATTGTAATCGTCTTCCGTTAATTTTAAGATCGGTTTTTTTAATGTGTTGGCCAGCCAGATTACTGCCTTGCGGATCAATGCATCTGTCCAAACGCAATCTTTAACCAGCCATGGGGTGTCAAAACGGGTCAGTTCTGAAGCCGCAGGTGCGTCAAGGATAAACTCTACATGGTCAGAAAGCTGAAGGTATGTTGCCGGAACCTCTCCTGAAATTTCGCCTTCAACAGCTTTTTTGATGATTGAAGCTTTTTTACGGCTCCAGGCCATTAATATAATTTCTCTTGCTTTGAAAATGGTACCAATACCCATGGTAATGGCTTTTGTTGGTACAAAGCTTTTTCCACCAAAATCGCGAGCCGCATCACGGCGTGTTAAATCATCTAAAGTTACTAAACGGGTACCGGAATTTGGCGCAGAGCCTGGCTCGTTAAACCCGATGTGACCTGTACGCCCAATTCCTAAAATCTGGATGTCAAGACCGCCGAGATCACCGATTTTCTTTTCGTATTCCAGGCAGAAAGCAGGAATATCCTCCAGTGCAAGCGTACCATCGGGGATGTGAACGTTTTTTTGTCAATATCGATATGATTGAAAAGGTTTTCGTTCATAAACGTAACATAACTTTGCGCTGCAGTTGGCGCCATTGGATAATATTCATCCAGGTTAAAAGTAATTACGTTTTTAAAACTTAATCCCTCTTCTTTATGCAGTCTAACCAGTTCGGCATAAACTGCAATTGGGGTAACACCTGTTGCTAAGCCCAGTACTGCAGGTGTGTTGTTTGCTTGTTTTGATTTAATGAGCTCGGCAATGCGATGTGCCACATTAATTGAAGCAATTTTTGGATTTTCGAACACGTTTACAGGTAATTTCTCGAAACGTGTCTCCTCCAGTAGATTTAATCTAGCCATTTTTTTTATATGGATTTTAATGTACGGAGCAGTAAATATAGAGAGTTATGCCCAATTTTTAACAAAGGTTATTTACATTTATTGCAAGTATTTACATAAAATCAGGTTAAGGGGCAAACAAACGTTTGATCTTTTAAGATAAAAATTAATATGAACACACATATCCAAAAGTTATACTCAAAAGCAGGCAAGTCAGAACGTTTAATTATCGGATTGATGAGTGGAACTTCTATGGATGGACTGGATATTGCCCTCTGTTCGGTTAAGAAAAGCGGTGCCGAAACAGATATCCGAGTTTTAAATTTTAAAACCGGCGATTATACAGATGATTTCAGAGCAAAAATAAAGGTCATATTTTCTAAAAAAGAAGTCGATTTACAATTGGTTTGCCTGATGAATGAGCACATTGCAAATATTCATGCTCAATTGATCAATGAAGCCATAAAAGAATGGGGGTATGAAAATGAGGACATTGATTTTATCGCCAGTCATGGACAAACCATTTTTCACGCACCAAAATCTTTGCACAAACTGGCCGATTATCCTAATGGCACACTACAGATTGGCGACGGCGATCATATTGCTGTTAAAACCGGAATTATTACCCTTTCTGATTTTAGGCAGAAACATTTGGCTGCGGGTGGAGAAGGCGCACCTCTGGCTGTATATGGAGATTATTTAATGTTTTCGAAGGCTGGTGAAGATCGGGTAATGTTGAATATTGGCGGTATAGCAAACTTCACATATTTGCCGGGTCGTATGGATGCCAGTGAAATTTTTTCAACGGATGTTGGGCCTGGTAACACATTGATGGATCAGTACATGCAACAACATTTTAATCAGTTCTATGATAAAAATGCCAGTGTCGCTTTGGCTGGTAAATTTAATCCAGATCTGTTATCTGCATTATTGAATTGCAGTTTTTTTGAGTTGGATTTTCCTAAAACCACAGGACCAGAACTATTTAACCTGGAATATTTAATAAAGGCACAAGAACAGTCTTCAACCACAAATCTGCGCAAAGAAGATGTAATGGCAACCTTATGCCATTTTTCAGCAGAAACGATTGCCAATGCAATAAAACGTTGTTTTGGGGATGATGCGTGTGTGCAGGTATTTATGAGTGGTGGCGGAATGCATAATCCGCTGCTTGTTCAGCTTCTTCAAACACAATTGCCTTTTTGCAAATTTCTAACCACTAAAGATTTAAATATTAATCCCGATGCAAAAGAGGCTGTTTTATTTGCTGTTTTGGCCAATGAGACCCTGTGTGGAGAACCAATTAATTTTGGCAGCCGGCAAGGTGTACCTTCAGTCTGCATGGGTAAAATCAGTTTACCTGCTTAAGTAGGCGCAATTTTGCAAATCAGTTTATACAGGTTAAAAAATTGGTTTATATGGTATTTTGCTAAATTTGTTTCAACACTAATCTTCTAACACAAAACCAAATTTTATGGAAAAAAGTTACCTAAAATGGTCACCAGGATTTTTCGCGATTTTGTTGATCCCATTTCTGCTGCTACTGTTTACAGAAATGGTTCAGGCACAGAATAAACGCTATACCATTAGTGGTAAAGTGACTGATGCTTCGAATAATGAACCTATCCCAGGCGTTGTTGTTAAAATTCTCAATACTAATTTAGCAACCAGTACCAATTCGAATGGCGGATATACCTTTGCAGTAGATTTGGCCCCCGGCAAATATCAGGTTCAGTTTTCTTACGTAGGCTACAAGAGTAAAGCACAGTCGATAGATCTTGCGTCAAGCAATCAGGTTCAGCTAAGTACTTCCCTAAGTGCAGATGCTGTTGGTTTAGACGAGGTAATTGTTACGGGAACTTCGCAGGGAACAACCAGAAAAGAACTGGGAAGTTATATAAGTACCGTTAAAGGTGATGATTTGAATAAAGCCCCAAGTGGTAACGTGCTTTCGTCTTTACAGGGAAAAACAGCTGGTGCTCAGATCAGCCAAAACTCTGGCGATCCTGCAGGGGGCTTGTCTGTTCGTTTAAGAGGCATTAGCTCTGTAAATTCATCATCAGAGCCGCTTTACATTATTGATGGTGTAATCGTGAACAATTCAACTACCAGAGTTACCAATACCTCAGCCAATTATGATGGCGGAAACTTTGTTGGAAGCATTGGGCAGAATAGGATGGTTGATATCAATCCGGCAGATATTGAGCGTATTGAAGTATTAAACGGAGCTGCAGCTGCAGCCATTTATGGCTCGAGGGCAAATTCCGGAGTAATTCAGATCTTTACTAAAAAAGGCGTAAGTGGTGCTGCTCAGGTTAATTTCAGCACAAGTTTAACATTGAGCCATTTGCGTAAACAGGTTGAGGTGAACGAATCTCCGGTAAGGTTTGGTACGCCTACTAACTTTCCTACGCAAGACGTAATCCAAACAGTTGGCGATCCGGCGGTTCTGCAAAAGGAAACCATCCCTACCAATCGTTATAATTACCAGGATTACATCTTTCAATCTGCTACAGGTACAGATAATACGGTTTCTGTTTCCGGTGGTAATGAAAATACAAAATACTATACTTCAGCAGCTTATTTCAGTAATCAGGGAATTATTAAAAATACCGATTTTACACGCTATAATTTCAGAGCAAACATCGATCAGAAAATCACTGAATGGGCAAAATTGAGTGCCGGCTTAAATTATATCCGCAGTTCGGCCAATGAAAAGCCAGATGGAAATTCGTTTTTTCGCCAATGAATTCTGTTACCATTATCGGGAACATTCATGATATTTTTGCCAGAGACGCTAATGGTAATTTAATGGCTGTTGGAGAACGTGGCAGGGTGAACCCTGTGTCGGTGATAGAAGACATTAAACAGCGTCAGGAAACCAACCGCATTATTGCCAATGCCAATTTGAAATTGTACCCTGTAAAAAATTTAACCTTAGATTTTACTTTAGGTGTTGATAATTCTGGTCAGAGTGGGTCAACCTACATTCCGCCATTTGCCTATAACGTAAATCCAGATTTTTATGGTGGTGGTGCGGCTTTAGATGGTACATTAAATGGCTACGCAAGTGCAGCAACTAACAATGCTTTTCAGTTTAACAATGAGTTTAATGCAACTTATCAGGCTAAATTATCAGAGCTGATTTCGTCAACCACTCAGGTTGGTTATTCGTTTCAATATGAAAAAACCAGATATCAGTTGGTAAATGGCAGAGGTTTAGCCCCATTAATCGAAACGGTAAATGCTGCTGCAACACAGCTTCCAAGTGTAGATGGAAGAACAGAATTGTCTGTAAGTGGAGGTTATATCCAGCAGAATTTTAAATATAAAGATCATTTATTTGTTACGGGTGCCTTAAGGGTCGATCAATCTTCAGTTTTTGGGGCTGATAACCGCACACAGGAATACTTGAAAGGAAGCTTAAGTTATGTGCTTTCCTCAGCTGATTATTGGAAAAGTTTTGATGTTTCTAATTGGTGGGATACATTTAAAATAAGAGCGGCTTATGGAGAATCAGGAAACTTGACCGGTATTGGTGCTTATGATAGGATCAATGCCTATTCTACACAATCGTTTTTGGGTAGAGCTTCGTTATTTTCGAGTGCGACTTTAGCTAACGAAAATGTTAAACCAGAACGCCAACGCGAATTGGAACTGGGAACAGATTTATCTTTCTTCAAAAACAGATTAGGTTTACAATTTAACTGGTATAATAAAAAAGTAAGCGATTTATTGATTGCCAGTGTGCAGGCACCTTCAACAGGATTTTCCAGCTTATTAGATAACATAGGCTCATTAAGGAACAAAGGGATTGAGCTTGTGTTGAATGGAACTCCGGTTGATGGGAAGGATTTTAAATGGAACACTTCAGTTGTTTTCAATAGGAATAGAAATACGGCACTTGATGTAGGTGGTTTAAGATTGTTTAGTACAAATCCAGGCGCTCCTGTAGCGATTATAAATGGTGAAGCCATTGGCGTGTTCTATGGAACCTTTTTTGCGCGTAATCCGGATGGAAGTCTGTTAACAAATGCAGCAGGAATTCCTCAGATAGAAAAGGGAATTCAAAATTCTGCCACTACGTTTACTCCACAACGCGATGCAAATGGTTTGCCTACCGGAACAACGCTTCGTAAAGTAATCGGTAATCCAAATCCTGATTATAACATGTCGTTTGTAAACGACTTTACCTATAAAAAACTGAATCTGCATGTACAGTTTGATGCGGTACAAGGCGGAAACGTTTGGAATGCCGATTGGAGAACCCGCCAGGGTGTTGGAAATGGTAAAGTAGCCGAACAAGAGCAACTTGGCGAGTTGCCCAGGGGATATGTTGCCGGAGTTTATGCGATTGAGGAGTGGAGGATTGATGATGGATCTTTTGTTAAGTTGCGAGAGATTTCGCTGAGCTATAATATAGGCAAGCTAAAATTCCTAAGAGACCTTACTGTAACGGTGAGCGGTAGAAACCTTATCTCATGGGACGACTATAAAGGTTACGATCCTGAGTTAAATTCTGGCGGGCAATCAACGATACTAAGAAATATAGATTTTGGTTCGGTGCCGATTCCACGAACCTTTAGTTTGGGTTTACAAGTTAAATTATAATCGTTAAAGGAAAGTTTATGAAAATTTTAAGAAATAATATTCCGACAAATATAACCTGTTTAGCACTTTCGTTAACATTGTGTTTCTCTTCATGTACGAAAGAATATCAGGATCCATCCAGAGCTAAAACAGATGTGGCTTTGGGCACCCAGCAAGGGTTAACTGCTGTGGCAATAGGTTTACAGCGGGTTTACACTTTAACCCGTACGGGTGTAATGTTCAACTCTGTTGCGGCAAATGGTTTTGTAACCAATGAGCTGCGGTTACTCAATTCAGGGAATATTCCTGAGTTACAGTTAAGTGCCGGTGGCAGTACTGTTGACGGGACAAATACAATTTTATTTAATCTTTGGACAAGTGCTAACAAGATTATTTACGATGCAGATTTGGTGATTGCTAATGCCGGTAATTTGGGTGACAAAGGTTATGCAGCGGGATTAATTGCCTATTCTAGCATATTCAAGGCTTTGGCAATTGGAAATATGGCGCAATACTGGGAAAAAATTCCAGATGGAACAGGAAAAAACGTACCTTTTATTATCCGTTCTGCTGGTTTTACAAAAGCAATTGCTGTTTTGGATAATGCTTTAAATGTTATTGCTGCAAATTCAATTTCTGCCAGCTTTTTAGGTAATATTCCTTCTGATGTGAATATTATAAATACAATACATGCACTCAAAGCCAGATATGCATTATTTTCAGGAAATTATCCACTGGCATTAACAGAGGCAAATGCTGTTGATTTAACTAAGTCATCATTTTTCAAGTTTGATGCTACCTCACCTAATATTCTATTTAGTATTATTTCTTCAAATAATGTATTTCAGCCATTAAACGCAAATCTAGGACTTACCGGTGCGAACACTCCAGATGCTGCAGATAAAAGGATAGCTTTTTATACCGTAATGGCAGGGGCAACCCCAACCTTACGTATGAATGGTTTTGCCGCAGCAACAGCAAGCCCTTTTCCGATTTACTTACCTGGAGAGATGATTTTAATAAAGGCTGAAGCACTCGCGAGACAGCCAGACTTAACCAATTCATTAATTGAGTTGAACAAGGTAGTAACCAAAACCTCAGATCTTTTCGGGGTGGCCGCAGCATTACCGCCACTAGTTGGCCCTTACACACAACAGCAATTGCTTGATCTTATTTACAAACACCGTTCGATCGAACTGTATGCTTCCGGATTGAAGATAGAGGATATGCGAAGGTTCAATCAGCCTTTAGCCGATCGTAAACGGGATTTCTTTCCTTATCCTTTCCAGGAAAGAGATAATAATACGAACACCCCTGTTGATCCTGCTTTTTAGCAGATGCCAATAAGAAAGTCCCGATGAAAATCGGGACTTTCTTATAAAATATTCAATTCCTTTTCCTTATAGCGTGAAAGCGATTCGTGATCTAAATCCAGTTCGGTTATCAAATAGCTAATACTTTCTATCGGGCAAACCCTCAACCGTAAAGCGATATCCAGTTTTTCAGAAATGCAGAGAACCCCTGTTTTCTTTGCACAGGCCAACATGGCTTTTTTAAGCTGGTTAATTTCCCAATACGTATCTGTCAGGCCTTCATCCGGATGGATGGCACTCGTTCCCATCAGGCATAAATCGGCCTTTATTTCTGATAGCTGCGTAATTACCTGTCCGCCATAAGTAACCTGCGAATTTTTAGAAAACAAGCCGCCAATCAAAATCACTTCAATATTATTGTACTTGGCCAGTTCTACTGCCACCAGCGGACTAATGGTAAAAAAGTAGCTGATAAGCCCTTTGGAAGCAGCTTTACAAACTCTAAAATCGTTGTTCCGCCACCCGTTAAAACCACCATGCCATCTTTTATCAGCTGAACTGCTTTTTGCCAATGGCGATTTTACTATCGCGGGCATAAACTGTACTATCATCAAAAGAACTGTGATACGATTTGGATAAAGCCCCTCCATGGACCTTGTAAAGTAAGTTTTCATCAACAAGTTCCTGTAGGTCCCTTCTGATGGTATCTTCTGAAACATTGAGTAATTGTACAAGGTCGGACGTTAATACACGGTTGTGCAAATTAATCTGGCGCATGATGAAATCGTGGCGTTCTTTTTTCAGCATAAGTAGGTGTCTGGTTTCAGACGAATGTATAAAAGATTTTTAGATTTTTTAAATATTGCATGTTTTTGCGTGTTTTTGCAATTTAATGTTGTTAGTTGCTGGTAAATAGTTTGTTAATTTGTTTTTTTATTCCAAAACATTTATGATATTAGCATTAAAATGCGTTATTATGCGTGTTTTAAAGAACAACTAATTGACTAACCGCAACAACTAACAAATCATTTTATCCCCAAAACAGGCAGTTTATGAAAAAAACTACTACTAATTTTTATTGGTACGTTCTTTTTGCTGGCGCATGCCATTGCGCAGCAAATAACCGTTACTGGTAAGGTTACGTCGGCCGACGGACCTATACCCGGTGTTTCCATTCGTGTGAAAGGAAGCACGGTGGTTGCACAAACCAACGCGGATGGTAATTATTCCATCAAAGCGCTGAAAACAGATGTAATTACCTTTACTTATATTGGTTATGCTACAGTTGAAAGAACAGTAGGAAACAATACTTCTGTTAATGTGGTGCTTCAGGCTAATGTTAACTCCCTCAATGAAGTCGTGGTAACGGCTTTGGGGCAACAAGTTTCCAGGAAAGCGCTGGGAACTGCTCAACAACAAGTTAAAGGTCAGGATTTGGCCGATACCCAACGTGAGAATTTTGTTAACGCACTACAAGGACGTATTGCAGGTGTTGAAGTAACAAGTTCATCTGGTGTTCCGGGTGCATCTTCTTCCATCACCATTAGGGGCGTAAGCTCTATTAGTGGCAGTAATCAGCCATTATTTGTGGTAGATGGTTTGCCTATCGACAATAAGACGCTAAATACAAGTGCATTTTATTCTGATAATAGTTCAACTACAGCATTTTCTAATAAGGGAGTTGATTTTACCAACCGAGCAGCCGATATCAATCCCGAAGATATTGAAAGCCTGGTGGTTTTAAAAGGGCCTGAGGCAGCAGCATTATACGGAATTGACGCCGCAAATGGCGCTATTGTAATTACCACTAAGCGCGGTAAATCGGGTAAAGGATCAATCAACTATAGCAATAGCTTCCGGATAGAAAAAACCAGTGTTAAACCAGAAATACAAGGTGTTTATGGCTTAGGCACTGGTGGAGTTACGTCATCAGGCACACTTCAATACTTTGGCCCTGCTTATGCTCCTGGCACTGTTTTGTACGATAATATTGACGGTTTCTTCCAGACAGCACTCACTCAAAAACATAACCTATCATTTGATGGTGGAGGGCAGGATATGAGTTACAGGATCTCTACATCTTATACTGCACAAAATGGCGTTGTACCAAATTCTAATTACGATCGGTTTACCTTAAATGGGTCTACAAATGGTAAGTTGAACGATTGGATGAAGGTTGATTTATCAATGACCTATACTTACGCCTTGAATAATCAACCTTTCAAAGGGGCTGGAGGTCCGCTAATTGGATTGCTTTTATGGCCACAGGAAGATGATGCCAGGAATTATCTTACCGCTGCCGGTACAAGAAGAAGATTTACAACCGCCACAGATTTAACGTCAGAAATTGAAAATCCTTATTTTAACGTAAATAAGAACAAAATTAATTCTATTCAAAATAGAATAACATCAAACTTTGGCTTTACCATCACGCCTGTTAAATGGCTTAATTTAAAATCGAATATTGGTTTCGACGTATACTCGAACAAAAACTTATTGTTAAGCCATCCGGAAAGTTCCAGGGGGTTCAATAAGCAGGGGATTATGGATGTTGCCAATGACAATACCAGGAATGTTAACGTTCAGAATTTACTGAATTTAACCAAACAGAAAATCACCTCCGATCTGTCTATTGATGCTACCTTAGGTAATGCCATACAAGATTTAAGATCTAATATCGATGCACAATACGGAGAAGGCTTTTTAGATCCAAACTTTATCTCTATAAATAATACGACCACAACACTCAGAAATGCAAAATCATCTATTTCTCAAAGAAGATTATTCAGTTTGTTCGGCCGTGCAACATTAAATTATAAAGATTATCTGTATATAACTGCAACAGGTAGAAATGACTGGACATCTACTATTCCTATCGGAGCTAATTCATTCTTTTACCCTTCTGTGTCTGGTAGTTTTGTGTTTACGGAAGTTCCGGCTTTTAAAGAAGCCCTTAGTACTGTATTTACCTCAGGTAAATTAAGAGCTGCATTTGCGAATGTGGGTAAAGATGCCAGGCCCTATAGTTATGTACCTTCATTGGAAAGTAAAGCAACTGTTGGTGGAGGATTTGGTTATGGTTTTACAGGACCAAATTTAGCCCTAAGACCTGAGTTTGCGAGTTCGTATGAAGTTGGGACAGAACTGGCTTTCTTTAAAGATAGATTGGGATTAGATTTTACCGTTTACCGCAAAGAAACCTCCGATCAGATTGTTAATGATATCAGAGGTAGTTATGCTACCGGATATGTGTTATTCAATTTAAATGGCGCTAAAACCAGAAGTGAAGGTATTGAGGTAACTTTACGCGGAACACCGATTAAAAATAAAGACTTTAGCTGGAATGCCCTGGTAAACTTCGAAAGTGCAAGGGCGAGGGTTTTAAGTTTGCCAAATGAACTTCCTGAATCTTATGTTTCTGATACCAATGTGTATGGAACCATTAGAAATGGTACAACACCAGGTTATTCGACAAGATCGCTAACCGGAACCTTCTATTTGAGGAATGATAGGGGAGATATCCTGATTAACCCGGCATCTGGATTGCCGGTTAGGTCATCAGTTGTTATTCAGGGGCCTGGAAAAGGATATGACAGGCAGCCAGATTTCTCCATCGGTATTACCAATACTTTTACCTATAAAAACTTTGCATTATCATTCTTATTGGATATTAGAAAAGGTGGGGATGTGCTTAACGCTACGCAAAGTTATCTTACACAAAGAGGTTTAAGTACCATGACTCTTGATAGGCTAACGCCTAGGGTTGTAAGCGGAGTTATCCAGGATGGTAAAGAAAACAGTGCAAATCCTACCATCAATAATATTGCTGTTACTCCGTTTTATCAGAATACTTACTATACCAGTTTAAGTGAAGAGCTTTTTATTGAAAAGGACATTAACTGGATCAGATTGAAGGATGTAACCTTACAATACAGGCTGCCTCAAACTGTTTTTAGCAAACAAAATTTTTTTAAAAGTGCAAGTGTTTTCGTAACCGGTACCGATTTATTCTTAATTACCAATTATTCAGGATTAGATCCGGTTGTAAATGGAAATACAGCTGCGGTTGGTGGTTCTGGTTCTTCAGGAATAGATTACGGTAATTTTCCGGTACCAATAGGATTAAACTTTGGGGTTAAAATTGGCTTATAATAAGAAGAAAAAACGAATGAAAAAAATTATATATACTATTAGTATTAGGGAGTCTTATTTCCACAAGTGGGTGTAAGAAATTCTTAGATGTAAATACAAATCCAAATGCACCACAATCAGTAGAGGCTAATTTGTATTTATCACCAATGCTGCATTGGATGGCTTCAGCGCCGCAGTTTGATGGAATTTATATTGGTCGTTATACGCAGAACCTGGCTTCTACAGCTACTCAGGATCTTTGGGAAAGGCATGGCAACAATCAGGGTGGCACTGCTCCCGATCAAGGCGGCCAGATATGGAGAACCACATATTTCGATTTTGGGCAAAATTTAATCGACATGACGAGTAAAGCCGAAAGCCAGCAACGCTGGGATTTGCTGGGTGTGGCGCAAATTCTGAAAGCATGGGGATGGCTTACTGCCACAGATGCCAATGGCGAAATTATTATCAGGGAAGCGTTTGATCCGAATAAAACTTCTTTCAAATACGATTCGCAAGAATTTGCTTATCAAGAAACATTGAGGTTAATCGACGCTGCCATTGCCAATTTAAACAGAACTGATGGAGCCGTAAATGAGGGTTATTTAGGTAAGACCGATTTTATTTATAGAGGAAAACGTGCTTCATGGATTAAATTCGCGTATGGTTTCAAAGCAATTGTTTTAAATCATTACTCTAACAAAACATCACTTTATAAACCAGACGATGTTATTGCTGCAGTTGATGCCTCATTTGCCGGAAATGTTGATGATGCTTTAATCCCGTATGCAGGAACAGCTAATGACGATGCTAACTTTTTATCTGCAACAAGAAATAACATAGGTACCCTTAGGCAAACCAAATTCATCCTGTCGTTAATGGATGGTACTGTCTTTACAAGCGTTGTTGACCCAAGGATGAGCAGGATGCTGGCGCCATCTCCTGATGGTGCGTACAGAGGTTTGGAGCCAACTTCAGGCGTTGGCGCATTAACTGCAACCCAACAACCGCTAAACCTTTGGGGTTATGCTTCTCAGGCAGCAGCCAATGCTTCAGCAACTACTCCGGCAAGGTATTTATTTGCACGTAAAAATAAATTTCCGATTATTACTTATTCTCAATTGCAGTTTATCAAAGCTGAAGCAGCTTATAAAAAAGGAGATAAAGCAACGGCTTTAGCGGCGTATAAAAATGCTGTTTCAGCTCATTTCGACTTTGTAAATGCACGAAATACTGATGACGGGCAAACACCAACGCAAATAAGTGCAACAGAAAAGAGCACGTACCTTGCTTCGCCGCTTATTACGCCTGTAAATCCAAACGATTTAACCCTTTCACAGATTATGTGTCAGAAATATATTGCACAATGGGCCTGGGGGCATTTGGAACAATGGACAGATTTAAGAAGATACCACTATACAGATAAGGATCCTGTAACCGCAAATCAGGTTTTTATAGGATTTACTATTCCTACAGTGCTTTTTCCGGATAACCAGACTAAAGTAGTTCAGCGAATGCGCCCGCGTTTTAATTCAGAATATGTTTGGAATAGGGAAGGGCTTAATGCCATTGGTGGTCTGGCAACCGATTATCAGACTAAAGAAATGTGGATAACAACGCCTCAATAATTAAATTATGAAAAGAAAATATATCATATTAGCAGTACTACTGCTATCAACTATAATTTATTCTTGTGAGAAAAATGCTGTTCAAGAAATCTCAGTGCCCGTAAGTGGTGCTCAATTGAAGTATTTTAATTTTGCACTTAATGCGCCCGTGGTAAACTTTTATGCCGGAGGTACAAAAGTTACAGCTGCGAGTTCTACAACAGGCGTAGAAAGCGGAACTACAGGCGTAGCATTTCCAACAGTTTATCCCTCAACAAATGCATACTCAATTCTTGCTCCGGGTACTTACGATTTTATGGCACAACGCCCCAGCACTGCTGCGGCAGATCCTAACCTGGTTATTGCAAGCCTAAACAAACAAGTAGCAGAGGGTAAAAATTATTCGATTTATTTATCGGGCCTGTATAACATCACCACTAAAAAAACAGATGTTTTTGTGGTTGATGATGTGTTGCCTGCTATCGATACATCGGGTGCCTATGTGCGTTTTGTTCATGCCTCTTACAATGCAAATCCCTTTGATCTGGTATTGAAAAATACAACAAGTTTGGTTGAAACAACTGTTGCAACCAATGTTGCTTATAAAAGTGCTTCAAATTTTGCTAAAGTTCCACAGGGTGTTTACGATTTAATATTGAGGTACACGGGTACAGCAACTAATATTGTAATTAGAACTGCCGTAAATGTTACGAAATCCAATACCTATAGTTTTAGCTTAAGAGGGGATATCACATTGCCTTACACAGGTACGGCAGTTAACCGGCCATTTATTGATAATACACCAAATAGATAAGTAAAGATACCTACGGAAAAAACAGACCCAGGTAAATCTTTTATGAAACGGATCAGAAATAGATTAAAAGACCTAAACTTAAAAGGAGCGCCAGAGCAAAAATAATCTGGCGCTTACTCATCAGCTTACAAAATCTTAAATCCTAAACTCAGTTGGAAAAGGTTAGGTTTCTGGCTGTATTTTTCACTTTTACTGATATTCGATAAACCGGCTTCATAACGTAAATCAACCGAAATGCTGCCTACATCTACACCTGCACCAAACTGTGCGCCCAATGCCTGGTTTTTGTAGTTGCTAAAATCTGTTGCCTGTTGGTAAGCTGAGCTAAAAGTCGAATTTTCATCCAGGATAAATGAAATTACCGGACCGGCCATTAGACGGAAGTTTAAGTTTTTGGCGCCGAATTTTGTTCCAAATAAAACAGGAACATCCAAAGTGGTAAATTTTACTTTTCCTTCAGCAGATACTTCGTTGCCGTTGTCCTGTTGGATGCTGATAAACTTGTTGCCTTTACTGCCAATGTAAGCTTCTGGCTGTACATAAAAGCTGGCACCGCCAATACGTGCCCAGGCACCGATCTGATAGCCTAAACGGTTTTCTTCGCTTGCAAAATCTGCATTTAATTTGGCTAAATTCACACCTGCTTTAACCCCCAGGTTAAACGTTTGTGCCTTTGATGTTGCCCAACCCAGGGTTAGGAAGACAATAGAGAAGATAATCTTTTTCATGTTGTTTAATTTGCTGTTTTAAAGGTTAGTGATTCCATAAATCGCTATGAATGTCATTTTTAGGGCGTTTTTGCAGATTCTTGTTTCAGTTTTAACATTTACACAATATGGATTTTACACCTGATTAAGTTTTATAACGCAGTTTTAACACAATTATCGTGCAAAAAGAATTCACGATCCTCCACTTTTTTATCACATCAAATAAAAAGGTATTAACCTGAACAAATATTTTTTACTTTTGCATCAAATAAAATATGCCATGGCTAATTTTCAACTGACTTCTGAAACTGCATTTAAAGTAAAAACTAAGTTTTTAAGGAAATACCGCGATCTGGCGAACGAGCCTTTAGAATTTACGCCGGGCAAAGAAGATCAATTGGTTGAAGATTTAATGCGTTTGGTGAAACGCGACCGGACCTACATCGAATTTACGATTCAAAAAGCACTTGCCGATACTAAAGGAAACAGACTTTAGTTTAATTTATCTATCAGCTAATCCTCGTTTCTTTTTTAGCGTAACGCTTAATTTACGCATCACCCAAATATGTAGTTTTTAATATTTACGGCTTTTTGTACATTTACGTTTGTACAGAATTACTAAATAATCTTTCAAACAGGTGATAATCTATTTATCCGGGCTATTGGAATTAAAATAAAAAGGGGAATGAAGAAACTAAAATATGGTCTTTTAGCAGCAGGTTTTGGGCTAGCTGCTTTATCTTTTTCATTTAAAGAAGATTTGTTCCTGGTATCTAAAAACCTAGATATTTTTGCCTCGCTGTATAAAGAAATCAACATCAACTACGTAGATGATACCAATGCCCCTCAATTGATGAAAACGGGTATTGATGCCATGTTAGATAGTTTAGATCCATATACCGAGTATGTTCCCGAATCGGAAATTGAAGATTACAAGTTAAAATATGTAAGTACACAGTACGGCGGTATTGGTGCCAGCACTGTTTTTATTGACGGAAAACTATTTATTAACGACATCAGTGAGGGGTATCCGGCAAATAAAAGCGATCTTAAAGCAGGAGATCAGGTGGTAAGCATAAACGGAATCGCAGTAAAGGGTAAAGATCGTCAGGAAATTAGTCAGTTGCTGCGTGGTCCTAAAGGCACACCGGTAGATTTGCTTGTCGTTAGAGATGGTAAGGAAATTACTAAAAAACTTGTGCGTGATGAAATAAAACAGCCTAACGTTTCTTATTCTGGAATGATCGGAGATGGAATCGGTTATATCAAGCTCGATAAATTTCTGGAAAATTCCGGACAGGAGGTTAAAGATGCCCTGTTGGCTATTCAAAAAGAAAATCCAAAAGGTGTAGTTTTAGATTTGAGAAACAATGGTGGAGGTATTTTGCAGGAAGCGGTTAAAATTGTGAACCTCTTTGTGAATAAGGATCAGCTTATTGTAACCCAAAAAGGTAAAAATGTAGAGAAAACCATTGCCTATAAAACGCTTAATGCACCAATTTCTACTTCGGTTCCTTTGGTTGTATTGGTAAATGGAAATTCGGCTTCAGCTTCAGAAATTGTTGCAGGTTCTTTGCAGGATCTGGACCGTGCTATTGTGATCGGTCAGCGCAGCTACGGCAAGGGCTTGGTTCAACAGACTTTTAATTTGCCCTATAATAGTTTAGTTAAGGTAACTGTTGCTAAATATTATACGCCATCGGGCAGATGTATCCAAAAACTGGATTATGCCCATAAAAATGCAGAAGGGGTGGCCGAACGTTTTGCCGATTCTACCATGGTAATGTACCAGACTAAAGCAGGTAGAAATGTATACAGCGGTAACGGTGTTTACCCCGATATTGTGGTGGATGCAGCCAAATTAAGCCCGATTACGATTTCTATGCTCAATAAAAGCCTTTTCTTTAATTATGCAAATCAGTACAGGAAAGAAAAACCAGTATTAGCCTCAGCAAAAACCTTTCAGCTTTCAGATGCAGATTACGCCTCTTTTGCAAGCGGCCTTGCTGATAAAGATTTAACCTACCAAAGCCGTACAGAAAGATTATTATCCGATCTGCGCGTGGAGGCAGAGAAAGAAAATAAATCTGCTGAAGTAAAAACCGATCTCGAAAACCTTAAATATAAACTTACTTCTTCTAAAAAAACTGACCTGGTTAACCATAAGGCAGAAATTAAAAGAGTTTTAGAAACACAGATTGTGAGCCGTTATTTTTACGAAAAAGGAAGGATTGAACAGAGCTTTCAATACGATAAAGAACTTGCTACAGCTAAAAACCTTTTCGCCAATCAAACACAGGTTTTAGCCATTTTAAAAGGCGATGGAAACTATAAGGTAATTGGAAAACCAACCAAAGCCACTGCTTCCATAGACTAAACCTAACCAAACGACACCGCTATTCTTATGAAGAAACTAACCCTAATATGCCTTGTGCTATTAACTGCCTTACAGTTAAAGGCACAGGATTATACACCTACGGCTTCTAATTTAAAACAAAGAGCATGGTTTAGTGATGCCCGGTTTGGTTTATTTATCCACTGGGGACCTTTTAGTATACCGGGAAGCGGCGAATGGGTAATGAACGAACGAAAGCTGAATGTTCATAATTATACCAATCTTAAAGATTTTTTTAATCCGGTTGAGTTTAATGCCGAAAAATGGGTGAGCATGGCAAAGAATGCCGGAATGAAGTACATCACACTAATTACCAGGCACCATGATGGCTTCAGCATGTGGGATACGAAATATTCTGATTTCAACATCATGAATACGCCCTATAAAAAAGATATTGTAAAAATGATGGCTGATGAATGCCATAAGCAGGGCATACAGTTATACTTATATTACTCATTGCTGGATTGGCGCAGGGAAGATTATCCACATGAAACTGGCCGTACCGGGCAGAATTCAGGCAGAACCGGCAAAGGTGATTATGCCAGTTATTTGCAGTTTATGAAAAATCAATTGACCGAGCTGTTGACCAATTATGGCGAAATAGGAGGGATCTGGTTTGATGGGCATTGGGATCAAACCGAACCAGAAGGATCAAAAGACAGGACCTCGCGGATTGATTGGAAATACAACGAGATTTATGGTTTAATTCACAAAATTCAGCCACAGTGTATGATTGGTAACAACCACCATCTTAGCCCTTTTGCCGGAGAAGATTTTCAGATGTTCGAACGCGATCTTCCCGGAGAGAATAAATCGGGGCTAAGTTTTCAAAAGGCATCAGATAAATTGCCGCTAGAAACCTGCGAAACCATTTCAAATTCCTGGGGATATAATTTGAGCGATACTTATTACAAATCGAATAAAGAATTGGTTAATATGTTGGTTAAAGCAGCAAGTTTGGGTTCCAATCTTTTACTGAACATCGGTCCGATGCCGAGTGGTAAAATTCAACCGGAGTTTCAGGATCGTTTGGCGGGTTTGGGCAATTGGCTTAAAATTTACGGCGAAAGTATTTACGGGACAAAAGCAGGATTTATTAAGCCACAGGCCTGGGGAAGTATTACGCAAAGCGATAGGAAGGTTTATATTCACATTGTAGATGGGAAAACCAGTACACTTAACTTGGAAAACGTTCCGCTGAAGAAAATTAAAAAAGCGTATTTGTTAAAAGATAATAGTGCGGTAAACTATACTTTTAAAACATCGAAATTAACCATTACTACAACCTTAAATGCTTCAGAACCCGATCAGGTAATTGTTTTGGAGATTGGGTAATTGATAGGCTGCGAGGAATCGTCATTCCCAACTTGATTGGGAATCTTAATGCAATATGCTTTAAGATTCCCGCCTGCGCGAGAATGACGGACGTGCTAATGTATTCTGTCTCCGTCTATGGTAACATAGTGAAAGATTTTATTTGCTATTGTTTTCAACCATATAAGGCATCTAAGGGTGAGCAAGCTCAAATGTTCTTATATGGTAAACAAAGCCTAACGGCATACTAATGACGAAATTTTATATATTCTTCACACCTTTTATAAGAAAATAAACATAAAACGTTTTACTTTTAGATTTTTAAATCTATCACATGCAGTTCAAGAAAATCTCTTCCATTCTATTCTTAACAGCCTTTCTATTCTCTCTTAATGCAACTGCGCAGCAGAAACCCAAACTTACCCGGTATATTGATCCACTTATCGGATCAGCAAAACATGGACATGTTTTTGTAGGTGCCAATGTTCCGTTTGGAGCAGTACAACTTGGGCCAAATAATATTTTTGAGGGCTGGGACTGGTGCAGTGGTTACAATTATAGCAGCAATACCATCACCGGTTTTGCACATACCCATTTAAGCGGTACAGGTATCGGCGATTTGGGCGATATTTCTATTATGCCTGCAACCGGAAAATTGCTCCTGGAAAAAGGTAAAACAGCCGATGATCAGGGTGGTTATCTTTCTCAATTTTCCCATCAAAATGAAGTTGCAAAAGCTGGTTATTATAGTGTATTACTTGATAAATACCAAATTAAAGCTGAGCTAACAGCTACCGAAAGGGTTGGTTTTCATCAGTATACTTTTAAAAAAGGTGCTGAAAATCCTCATATCATCATCGATTTAATTGAGGGCATTGGTTGGGATGCACCTGTATCTGCCTCATTTAAGCAACTGGATGCTACAACCCTGGTAGGGCATCGTAATTCGAAAGGCTGGGCCAACGATCAGCGTTTATATTTTGTAATTAAACTTTCGCAACCAGTTAAAAACATTGCACTTTATGATAGCACCGTGGTTAAAAACGGCGCAACATTATCTGGTAAAAAACTTAAAGCGGCGGTTAGTTTTAATGCCATTAATAATGATAAACTGCAGATTAAAGTGGCCTTATCTCCGATAAGTATCGAAAATGCCATTTTAAATCTCAAAACAGAATTACCGGGCTGGGATTTTGTATCGACCGTTAAAAATGCTGAGGCAAAATGGGAGAAAGAACTGTCGAAGGTTAAAATTGAAGCGTCTACAGTTACTAAAAAGGTTTTTTATACGGCTTTATACCATACCATGATTGCGCCATCTTTATTTAACGATGTAAATAAGGATTATTTGGGAGCCGATAAAAAGATATACACCAAGGCCAGCTTCAATAATGTAACTACTTTTTCACTTTGGGATACTTATCGAGCGGCAAATCCATTGTTCACCATTCTTCATCCAGATAAGGTAAGTGATGTAGTGAATAGCATGTTGGCCATCTATAAACAACAGGGTAAATTACCGGTTTGGCATTTAATGGGTAACGAAACCAATACCATGGTGGGTTATCATGCTGTTCCGGTTATTGTAGATGCCTATTTAAAAGGATACCGTGGCTTCGACGTAAATCTGGCCTACGAAGCGATAAAACAATCGGCTATGCAGAAAACAGATGGCATTGAATACATTCAGGAGCTTAAATACATTCCTGCAGATAAAGTAAACGAATCAGTGGGTAAGGCTTTGGAGTATGCTATTGACGATTATTGCATTGCACAAATGGCGAAGGCACTGAATAAAACAGCCGACTACACTTATTTTAGCAAAAGGTCGAAACTGTATAGTTTATATTTCGATCCGAGCGTTCAGTTTATGCGGGGTAAACTTGCCAATGGCAACTGGAGAAGCCCGTTCGATCCTTTTTCATCCAAACACCGTGAAGATGACTATGTAGAAGGGAATGCCTGGCAATATACCTGGCTGGTGCCGCAAGATGTAGAAGGATTGATCGGTCTTTTTGGAGGGGATAAAGCTTTTATCAATAAACTCGACTCGCTATTTACCTTACCCTTAGACTTGGGAACCAACGGTTCGCCGGATATTAGTGGATTGATTGGTAATTATGCACAGGGAAATGAGCCTAACCACCACATCACTTATTTATATTCTTATGCAGGTGAGCCCTGGAAAACAGCCGATCTGATCCGTAAAATCGACAAAGATTTTTATTCATCTAATCCTGATGGTTTGTGCGGCAATGAAGATGTAGGGCAAATGAGTGCCTGGTATATTTTTACGGCCATGGGTTTTTATCCGGTAAATCCTGCAAATGGGGCCTATGTTTTCGGTACCCCATTAATTAATGGGGCTACCATTTCACTGGCAGGGAATAAAGAGTTCAGCATCAAGGTGATTGGTAATAGCGCAGCGAACAAATACATTCAGAAAATTGTACTGAACGGGAAGCCCTACAGTAAATCGTATATTCTTCATAAAGCCATTGTAGCTGGTGGAAAGATGGAGATTTATATGGGCAATACACCATCGGCAACCTGGGGTGTAAAACCTGAAGACAGGCCGATATCCGGAAAATAATTCCAGATAAAGTGTGAGGTTATATTTTAAACCTGATTTATCAAGAATTTGTCACGTTGAGCTCGTCAAAACGTCCCATACGGGTATTGTGGAAGGTCCTTCAATAGGCTCAGGATTGACAATTCTATATTTATAATACATCGTCATTAAAAATTAACCACAACAAGTATTAACTAAAATATCTCAAATAAATGAAGAAAATATTTCTACTTCTTTTGTGCTGTTCGGCCTTCATTGTAAATGCACAGCAGCGATACGAGCTAAACTCGGGCTGGGTTTGTACAAATATTAAAGATGCGCAAGCTAATGGTTCAGAAATTTCTAAATCCGGTTTTTCAATTAATAGCTGGATGCCTGCAACAGTTCCTGGAACGGTTTTAACCACTTTGCTGAACAATAAAAAAGTTCCCGATCCATTTTATGGGATGAATAACGAAAAGATTCCTGATGTATATAAAACAGGTAATGATTACTATACCTATTGGTTTGTAAAAGATTTTGAAGAACGTGCTACGGGTAACGAACAGGTTTGGTTACAGTTTAGGGGGATAAATTATAAAGCCGAAATTTATTTAAACGGGAAAAAAGTTAATTCAAAAACCCAGGTGGGCATGCACCTGAGGGCGCAATATAACATCACCAAACTGTTATCTGCCAATGGAAAAAACAGATTGGCTGTAATTGTTTATCCGCCAGATTTTCCAGGTAATCCTAACGGTGGCCAGGGTGGCGACGGAACGATTGCTAAAGGTTTAACCACTCAATATACAGCTGGTTGGGACTGGATACAGCCCACCCGCGACCGCAATACTGGAATCTGGGATAAAGTGACTATTGAGAAAACCAAAAGCATCAATATCCAGAATCCACAGGTAATTACTTTGGTGCCGGGCAAACGTTTACCAGAAGGCAGACAGAATCCCGCTACCGTTAAAGTTTCAGTAGAAGTAGAAAACCCTACAGGCCAGGCGGTTTCGGGTACTTTGCAATATCAGATTGCCGGAAAGTTGATTAAACAATCAGCCACTATTACAGCCAATAAAACCACCACCGTTAAACTTCCTGATTTACAACTTGAAAACCCTAAATTATGGTGGCCAAGCGGTTATGGGACACAAAACCTGTATGACCTGAAAATTGAATTTGTAGCTGCCAATCAGGTATTAGATCAGGAGCAGCTTAAAGTTGGTGTGCGTCAGATTGATAACGTCTGTAATGAGCATACTAAAAGTATGGGCGCTTTTGTAAACGGACAAAAAATTTTTATTAAAGGAGGTAACTGGATCATTTCTGATGCGATGTTACGCTTTAGTGATGCCCGCTATGATGCAGAAATCCGCTACCACAAAGATATGAACCTCAACCTGATCAGGATCTGGGGTGGGGCAATACTGGAAAGGCCTGAATTTTACAATGCCTGTGATAAATATGGTTTATTGGTGTTTCAGGATTTCTGGTTCAGTGGCGATTGTAACGGCCGTTGGGTAGACCCAATGAAAAAGGAAGACCAATGGACACGCAGAAATTATCCAGATGACCACAATCTCACTTTAACTGCTATTGAAGATCAGATCAAAATGATCAGAAACCACGCTTCGCTGGCTTTTTGGTGCGGTGGAAATGAAATTACCCCACCTGAGGATATTTTAGAACCCTTAAAAAACGATATTCTGCCGCGCCTGGATGGAACGAGAAAGCTTTTTGATTTTTCTAATAGCGACGAAATGTCTTTCAATTCGATTGGAGGAAACGGTGATGGTCCGTACGGGATACAGGATATTAAAACTTTTTGGGGTACCAGAACTTTTCCTTACAATTCGGAAGTTGGATCGGTAGGGGTAGGCGATTATGTTTCCTTACTTCGTTTTATCCCGAAAGAAAACCTGGTTGCGCCACAATACAAAGCTAAGCCTGATTCTGTCTGGGATTATCACAAGTACATTTCTTACGAGCAATACCTTAATCCTTATGGCAAGCCAAAAAGTGCCGAAGATTTTGCGATGAAGGCTCAACTGGCTAATTACGATCAATACAGGGCTTTGATGGAAGGATTCTCGAACAAAATGTGGGATTGGTACACCGGTTCCATCATCTGGAAAACCCAAAACCCCTGGACAGCCATGCGCGGACAGATGTACGATTATTACCTTGATCCCAACGCTTGTTTATATGGCTTGAGGAAAGGTAGTGAACCATTGCACGTGATGATGAATCCTTTGGATAGTATGGTTACCATTGTAAACAACGGATTTACTACCAAAAACAACCTGATGGTACAGGCTAAAGCTTACGATATGGACGGGAAAGATTATTTCTATTCTCAGGCATTCAATTCGGTTGGTCCATCTTCGGTGAGGAGACTTTTTCCTATGAATGAGTTTTTAACCAAACTGGATAAAAATGAGGGTGTATTTGTTTCGTTAAGAATTTTAGATCAGAAGCAGAATATTTTAAGTGAAAATCTTTATTGGCTGGCTGGAAAAGACGGCGAATATTCGGGGCTGAAAAACATTAAACAGATACCTTTAAAAGTTGAAGCCGTTGATCAGAAAAACGGAAAAGTGGCCGTAACCTTAAGTAACGCAGCTGGAAATCCTGTTGCGTTTTTTAACCGTGTTGCTTTAATTAACAGCAATAACAACGAGCGGATATTGCCAAGCTTTTATGATGATAATTATGTGAGTATTTTGCCTGGCGAAAGCAAAACCATTACGGTAGAATATACCGGTAAACAGAGCAATTTAGCCGTCGAAGTTTACGGCTGGAATGTTGAAAAGCAGAAGGTAAATATTAAATAGATAAATTGTTAGTCGGGATTTATAATCCCGGCTTTGAAACTAAGGATTTTAAATCCCTTTAAGTGGGTTTTTTGAAATGTTGGGTTGTGTTATCGTGGCGGATTGTGGCCCTGCTACCGCTTCAAGTCCTCACTCGTACCTCGCTCCGGGCTTTTCGCTTTATCAGGTTTAGGAACATGGGGCGTTGCATAAAATTCTAAAATTACCATAAATCCGCGTTAGGGATCGTAAGGGTTCAGTACCGATTTTTCATCGGTACCGGAGCGCAGCGTAGCCCTGGAAAGCCCGGACCCTTGCGCAGCTTGGGTAACTCCCAAATTAGTTTGTAGTTTTCGGTTGTCCGTTTGCAATTCACGGTCTATTAAATGAAAAAAGGCGACACTTTACGCATCGCCTTTTCATACAATATGTTTTACAACCTAGCTTACGCCATGTAATTTTACTTTTAATCCGTCCATATTGTTGTTTAACTGCAGTTGGCAGGCTAAACGCGAATTTGGTAAAAGATCAGGCAAAGTATCTAACATGGCATACTCATCGTCTGTCATTTCGTTAAGTTTTTCTTCGCCTTCTAAAACATCAACACAGCAAGTAGCACATAAAGCCATTCCGCCACAAGTAGCAAGAATATCGTACTCTGATGCCTTTAAAAACTCCATCAGGCTTAAACCCATGTCAGTTGGGGCAACGTGTTCAGTAACTGAGCCATCCGGCTCTTGCATATATATATTGATGTTATTTTCCATTTTTAGTTCTCTTGTTATTTGAATAGCAAATATAGGAGAAAGCTTAAAATTCTGAAACTCCGTTTACAGTTGTATATTTCATGGTGTATTTAACACCCGGATTCATGTATGAATACGCACTATGACTCATTAATGCCGCCTCGTGGAAACCACAAAGAATCAATTTTAACTTGTTTGTATAAGTATTGATATCACCAATAGCATAAATACCAGGGATGTTTGTTGAATAATCATCAACATTAACCTCGATTGCACTTTTATTGATATTTAAGTTCCAGTCTTCGATTGGGCCTAATTTAGGACTCAAACCAAACAAAGGAATTAAGTGATCAGCTTCAACAACTGTTTTTTCCATGGTGCGGTTCTGAACAATTTCAACTTGCTCTAACTTGTCAGTTCCATGTACGGCCTGAAGATTGCTGTTTAAAACCAGATTGATTTTTCCGCTTTCTGCCAATGCCATTACCTTAGCTACCGAATCTGGTGCACCACGGAAACTTTCGCTTCTGTGAACCAAAGTGAGTTCAGAGCAAACTTCTGCCAGGTAAATGGTCCAGTCTAATGCCGAATCACCACCACCTGCAATCACCATTTTCTGGTCGCGGTATTTCTCCGGATCAAGGATCATGTAGTTTACACCTTTACCGTTTTCAAAATTTTCCAGATTTTCTACAGCTGGTTTACGTGGCTCGAAACAGCCTAAACCGCCGGCAATAACGACAACTTTAGCTTCGATAACAGTGCCCATATTGGTGGTTAAAACGAAATCGGCTTCACCGCGTTTTTCTAAACCTTCAATACGCTCACCTAAAGTAAAGGTAGGATGGAAAGGTTTGGCCTGCTCCATTAAATTATCGATAAGTTCCTGAGCCAGTACAGAAGGATAACCAGGGATATCGTATATCGGTTTCTTAGGGTAAATTTCAGACAGCTGACCACCAACCTGAGGAAGGTAATCAATTAAATGACAACGCATTTTTAATAAACCGGCTTCAAAAATGGCAAATAAACCAACCGGACCAGCGCCTATTACGGCTATATCAGTAGTGATCATTAAAGAAAAATTTGACGCAAAGTTACAAAATAAAGTCTTATCAATTCTGCTATTTAGAAATATTCTAGATAATTTTGCAATCCTATTATATTCAGTATTTTATATGCTTTGAGCTAATCGAAAACAAAAGTTAAAGGTTTTTAATGATTTAAAGCAAATTATAATTGGTCTATGGGTTTAGTGGGGAATAGAAAATTTAACTTCAAAAGCTGTTAAAGAATGGCAATAAAATTACGAGTTGTAGCTAAAATTCCAAAAAAGTAATAACTTCCCTGATATTCTAATTAACGATGCTTGATTATTTTTTTATTGCTCTGCCTCTGGTTGCAATTTGGGTATTGCTGTTTCTGTTTTGTGGACGGAGCTGGCAATTGCCAGCTGCCTTTATTCCTTTCTGCATCTGGGGCCTTTATTCAGGAAATAGCCATTGGAAATGGCTCTTAATCATCCCTTTGTTATCCCTATTAGTCGTTGATCTGCACATTACAGTAAAAGAAACCAAATTTAGTCGGGAGATCACTATTTTGAGTTATGTTTTAACCATTCCGTTTTTAGTGTTCTATCTATTTTATGGACGGGGATTTGTGAAGGATGGAACTTTGGTTTCTGTTATTTGGGGCTATATTTTTCAGATTCTTGTTTTAATATTTGTGTCTAAATTCTGGTTTTCCGACATATTGTTGTTATTTATAAATCGTTTGTCAATAAAGGATAAGCGTTATGTAGAAACACAGGTGATAAAGAAGTTGATGAAAACGGTGGGCAGATCTACAAACTATTATGTTGTGTTTTATAACCTAGGTAAAATGAAAGTTTCGGGTTTCTTTTATGTGTACTTAAAGTTTAAAGGGGTGCAGGCAGAAGATAGAATAGAAATTGTAATTAAGAGGGGCTGCTTGGGAACAGAGTTCATCACCGGCTTCCCAAAAATTCTATCTCGATAATATATTGCCACAGAAGCAAAAGACTGCATGGGGGAATTTCCATGGTTTTTTACTTCTATGGCAGAATTAGATTACCAGCTCATTCCCAAATTCTGAAATACAAAACTCCACACATCAGCCGCTTCTTCAATTAGTTTTGTGGTGGGTTTGCCCGCCCCATGACCGGCTTTGGTTTCAATCCTGATTAAAACCGGATTTTCGCCTTTATATTTTTCCTGTAAGGTTGCTGCGAATTTGAAAGAGTGCGCAGGTACCACGCGGTCATCATGATCCGCAGTAGTAATTAGGGTTGCAGGATAATTAACGCCACTTTTTACATTATGGAGCGGTGAATATTTGATCAGGTAATCAAAATCCTCCTTTTTATCGCTGGTTCCGTATTCAACAGCCCATCCCCATCCAACGGTAAATTTATGATAGCGTAGCATATCCAGCACGCCAACCGCGGGTAAAGCTACCTTGAAAAGATCAGGTCTTTGGGTCATGCAGGCACCAACCAAAAGTCCGCCATTTGAGCCACCCGAAATGGCAATTTTAGCTGGATTGGTATATTTTTCTTTCACCAGGTACTCAGCTGCGGCAATAAAATCGTCGAATACATTTTGCTTTTTGGCTAACATGCCGCCTTTATGCCAGGCCTCGCCATACTCGCTTCCTCCACGTAAGCTTGGTTGAACGTAAATTCCTCCCCGTTCTAAAAATAACATTCGCGATAGACTGAACCCAGGCGTTAAACTAATCTGGAAGCCGCCGTAAGCATAGAGATAAACCGGGTTATTGCCATCCAGTTTGATGCCTTTTTTGTGTACGATAAACATGGGTACTTTTGTGCCGTCTTTTGATGGATAAAATACCTGTTTGGTTTCATAATCGTCGGTATTGAATTTCAATTCCGACTTTTTATATAAAATTGATTCAGCCTTGCCCACATCATAACGGTAGATGGTGCCTGGAGTGGTGAAATTAGAAAAGGTATAAAAAAATTCTTTATCTTCTTTGTAACCGCCAAAACCTCCAACGGTTCCAATTGCCGGTAGTTTTACTTCGCCAATTTTCTTTCCGGTTAAATCAAACTGAATAATATTGGTGCTGGCATCTTTTAAATAAGTAGCCCAAAGAAACCCTCCGCCGGTTCCAATACCCTCTAAAGCTAATTTCGATTCAGGGATAATTTTCAGCCAGTTTTTAGGATCTGCATTTTTTGGATCAACCAAAACCACCTGTTTGTTTTCTGCTCCTAAATCGGTGTTCACCAATAATTTATCGCCTATGTTGTCAACAACGATGTGATTATGCTCATAACCTTTAATTAGGGGCGCTATTTTGCTATCTGGGCCGTTTAAATCTTGATAATACAATGCATTGCCTGAAGTACCGGCACTGGCATAAACCACCAGAAAGCGTTCATCTTCGGTAACATTGGCACCAAAATATAGATTTGGATTGGTTTTATCTTCAAAAATTAACTGATCGTTTTGTTGCTGATCGCCCAATTTATGGAAATACACTTTTTGGTATTTATTGGCTGCAGAAAGATCGGTTCCTTTGGCAGGTTCGTCAAATTTACTGTAGTAAAAACCATTACCTTTCCAGGCTGCACCAGAGAATTTTGTCCATTTCAGCTCATCTGCTAATTTGGTTTTGCTGGCTATTTCTATTACGTAAATATTGCTCCAGTCTGATCCTGCTTGCGCAACCGAATAGGCTAGGTATTTTTTGTCGTGAGAGAAGCCCAAAAGCGAAACGGCTGCTGTTCCGTCTTTTGTGAGTGTATTTGGATCGAGAAAAACCTCTTCCTTACCTTCTAATCCCTTTTTAATAAACCAGATGCTTTGGTTTTGCAGTCCATCGTTTTTGGTAAAGAAATAATATTCGCCAACCTTAAATGGAGCTGATTCTTTAGGATAGTTCCAGATTTCAGTTAAACGCTTTTTAACGTCTGCACGGTAAGGAATCTGCTCCAGATAGTTTTGGGTGACCTTATTTTCGGCAATCACCCAGACCTTGGTTTCGGCAGAGGTGTCGTTTTCTAACCAACGGTAAGGATCGGCGATCGTGGTGCCGAAATAATTGTCTTTGGTGTCGTCTTTTTTCGTTTCTGGATATTTCATCAATGCTATTTTTTCTGCTGGTTTTTTGCCCTGGTTACAGGCAAAAAGCTTAGCGCAAATAAGGATAATAGAATTTGTTTTTTCATAGTGAAACAGATTTATTTACTAATATATGTCTTTTTTGCCTTCGGGTTGATTACACCTGTTTATTAAGCGATTTTAGTTTTAGTGTTTATGCTTTAGCCTTTGGTCTTTCTTCTTTAGTCTTTAAGCTTTTTGAGTTACCTTTGAAAACCCATGGCAAAAAATATTTATTTCGCTTCCGATTTTCATTTAGGTACGCCTAATTATGCCGAAAGCCGTGCCCGTGAAGCGCGTATTGTAGGCTGGTTAGATTTTATAGAACCAAATTGTGGTGAATTGTTTTTAATGGGCGATATTTTCGATTTCTGGTTCGAGTATGCTAAAGTGATTCCAAAAGGATTTATCCGTTTACAGGGAAAACTGGCAGCCATGGCCGATGCCGGAATAAAAATCTACTTTTTTAAAGGCAACCACGATATGTGGGTTCGCGATTATTTTACCCGGGAAATCGGCATGGAAATTATCAGTGATGAACTGATCATCGAAAGGGGAGGTAAGAAATTTTACCTGCACCATGGCGATGGCTTAGGACCGGGAGATAATAAATACAAATTTTTAAGAAAAATTTTTAGAAGCAAAGTTTGTCAATGGCTGTTTGCACGTTTGCATCCAAATTTGGGTATTGGTATCGCCAATGGCTGGAGCCAGGGGAGTAGGGCCGCACAAACCGAAAAAGAAGTTTTTTAGGTGAGGATAAAGAATGGCTGGCCATTTATGCCAAAGAACATCTGCAGAAGGCATATTTCGATTACTTTATTTTCGGACACAGGCACCTGCCGCTCGACATTGATTTGGGTAATGGTAGCAGGTATGTAAATATCGGCGAATGGCTCAACTATAATTCTTATGGGGTATTTGATGGGCAGGAGTTAAAACTGGAATATTATAACCCAGATGCTTAATTTTTGAGCCGTTTAGCTATTTGGGTTGCATGTCGCCTGGATGTTTAATCTACAGTTCCTAAACCCGATAAAACGAAAAGCCCGGAGCGTAGCGAAGACTTGGAGTGATAGCGGGGCTGCTGGCTGCCATAATTGAGGAACTGCCTATTTCCAAAACCTCTAAATAATGCTTTTCCAAAAGTAAATCAATTGTTCTAATTATATTAGATGTCCATTTTTTAGGAAAGCTAAACCAGAAGCATTTCTTAATGTTCGCCGGGCTTTTCGTTATAGTCCCGATTTTGAAGGAAAATCGGGAGCTGCCACTGCAATCCCGTTTAGGTACGCAGGTTCCTGCTGCTATTTGGGTTTGTATAGTGCCTAGTGCACCGCCCTTCATTTCATAAACCCGATAAAACGAAAAGCCCACAGCGTAGCGAGGACTTGGAGTGATAGCGGGACTATTGCCCGCCACTGGCACAAATCCCTTCATTTTCTAATTTTTAATAAAACCATTCCTTTGCTTAATACCTCTACAGTTAACCGATTCAAACAGTTAACCAATTAACCATTCTCACCAAACAAACTAATTCAGCTTTTTTCCTTATTTTTGCATTTCCTGAATTTTTGAGCCTATTCCAACCTTCAGGAAATTTCAACAAGAATAAATATGTTAGATAAATTAGAAGCTATAAAGCTGCGTTGGGAAGATGTAGAAGAATCGTTGAGCAATCCGGATGTCATTCAGGATATGAAACGTTTTGCGGCTTTAAATAAAGAATATAAAGATTTGGGCAAAATTGTAGATGAATATAAAATCTACAAAAATGTGATGAGTAACATCGATGCGAACAAAGAGATCTTAGCTACTGAAAAAGATGCTGAAATGCGCGAGATGGCAAAAGAAGAGCTCGATCTTTTGTTAAAACAACAGGAAGAAATGGAAAGCAATATCCGCTTGATGTTGATTCCTAAAGATCCTGAAGATGCCAAAAATGCGGTTTTTGAGATCCGTGGCGGTACCGGTGGAGATGAAGCTGCTTTATTTGCAGGCGATTTATACCGCATGTATACCCGTTATTTCGAAACTAAAGGCTGGAAGGTTGAAACTGTTGATGTAACCGAAGGTACTGCGGGAGGTTATAAAGAGGTGATTCTGAAAGTGAGTGGTGATGATGTTTATGGTCAGTTAAAGTACGAAAGTGGTGTACACCGCGTGCAACGTGTGCCAGATACCGAAACACAGGGTCGTGTGCATACCTCAGCTGCGTCTGTAGCAGTTTTACCAGAAGCAGAAGAAATTGATCTGTATATTAACCCTGCCGATATAGAGCTGCAGACTTCGCGTTCGGGCGGCGCCGGTGGACAGAACGTAAACAAGGTAGAAACTAAAGTGCAGTTAACGCATAAACCTTCGGGTATTGTGGTGGTTTGCCAGCAGGAACGTTCTCAGCTGGGTAACCGTGTAATTGCGATGGAGATGTTGCGTAGTAAGCTTTACGATATCGAATTGCAGAAAAAGAATGGTGATATTGCTGCTAAACGTAAAACAATGGTATCAACAGGAGATCGTTCGGCTAAGATCAGAACTTATAATTATCCTCAGGGCCGTGTTACCGAACACCGCATTGGCTTAACGATGTATAACCTGCCGAGCATTATGGATGGCGATATCCAGGAAATTATTGATGCACTTCAGTTTGCGGAAAATGCAGAGAAGATGCAAGAAGGTGCTGTAGGTTAGTTAATTACGATTATTTTAAAATAAAGTTTGCAAATAAGAATTTTGTCTCTATATTTGCAACCTCGAAAGGGGAAAGAGGTTTAAACTTTTAAAAAGTAAACAAAAGGAGTGGTAGTTCAGCTGGTTAGAATGCCTGCCTGTCACGCAGGAGGTCGCGGGTTCGAGTCCCGTCCATTCCGCAACAAAAGCCTTAACTTGCAAAAGTTAAGGCTTTTTTGTTTAATAACTGTTTTGGTTAAAATATTTAGAATGAGGCTCAGTATGTTACGTATTTATTGATTAAAAAGTCCAATACTATGATGATAAACTGAATATAGTGCCTATATTTGCAATCCCGAAAGGGGAAAGAGGTTCGAACTTTAAAGAAGAACAAAAGGAGTGGTAGTTCAGCTGGTTAGAATGCCTGCCTGTCACGCAGGAGGTCGCGGGTTCGAGTCCCGTCCATTCCGCGAAAATAGATTTTAAACCTAACTAAAAGCCTGTAAATTAAGTGTTTACAGGCTTTTTTCGTTTTATGGAAATACCAAATATTCATTTTTTCGCAAGAAAAGGTGAGCATCTCAAAAGATGTCACCTTGAGGGTTAATTTATTGTATAAATTAATGACGGGAGAACTTTAAAGAGATGAGTCGAATAGAAGTCTCATTTTGACCATAGTGGAGAAATCTTTAAATTTGATTTCAATAACATAGTTCAAATATCTCTCCACTCCGCGGTGCTTCGGTCGAGATGACGATCTTTCCCTTGGATTCTGTCAATTATTTATAGTCGAAGAGCACTCATTTGCGATTTATCAACCTTAAACAGTCTTCAACTACATCAGGCTGCTTAACTTAATGACATTGAGGCAATACAAAAGGTAGTTGATAGTTACCTATTTGCTGATTTTTTTTCAAAAGTTCTTCGTATGCGGGTTCCTGACCTTTTTCCACACCGTTAGCAATCTTTATTCCGGCTTTCTCAAACTCACTGATTAATCTTTTATCGAAATCTGCGATGTATGATGCAAATGATAAAGAATCTTTTTGTTCAGGAATTGTTTCAAAAGGAATACGTGGTTCTTTAAACCTGTGCAAAATGGCTTGAGTACTATCGTTACCCTCCAAAAGAATGGAATCACCGTAGTTCGTAATCTTGGCCACATAATCTTTGTTAAGGTATTTTAAGGAATCATTTTCTATTTTATAAGGAAGCTTGAACCGGCCAACTTTCTGGTTATAAAAAACGACATATTGCGAATCAATATCAAACTCGCTATATCCATTTGCAAGGGAAAACCGATGCCATTTTCCGATCAGTGATTTTTTACTTCCATCTATTTTTTTAGGGTTTGGCGAATGACAGGCAGAAAAGATAAAAATGAAACAGGCAAGGAAATAAAGTATGGATCTCATGATAACTAATTGTTATAGAATATTAAAAGCATTTTTATCCAGGTAAGTGGTCAGAATTACCTGCAGTACATACTGCCCGGCTTATTGCCGGGCAGTAATGTGGTTGTAAGCGTTTTAAAACAAATGTTTACTGTGCCCAAATGGTGCAGTTGATATTGCCATTCGTATTAGAGCCCCATGTTTCCGAAACCATAATTGCAGGAATGTTTAACTGGCCAAGCGTATATCCGTAACTTTGCCATTTGTTGTAGTGGTTGGCAAAAGTAATAACGTGATTTTGTCCGGTAGAAGTTTTTGTAACCCTGGAGCTATAAATTTGCCTGAAACCGTCACCACCGTCGATGTTTTTACCTGTCATCCATCGGGTCCATACGTTATAAGCTGCACCATCGGAGTTAAATGTGCCCAGGAAAGTACCGGTATGAGGTGAAACCGAACCCCAGGTTTCATTCACATAATACTCATAATACGGGCTTCTGCTCCATCCGTACCAGCCGAAAGTACCGCCTCCGGAGTTTGAATAAGTGCTTAGGTTATAGCCTATTTTATAGGTTTTTGATCCTACAGAATAACCTTTACCGCAGGTAAAATTACCGTTAAACCCGTTCCAGTTAATACTGTAATTTCCGGCGGCACCATTGGCGTAATTGACTGTGCCGGTTGCGCCGTCACTCTTCCAAAGCGACCAAAAGAAGCCGTTATTTGTACCCGATTGGTAGGTTTCTACCGTTGCAGCAGCTTTGTTAGCAGCAGCGGCTGGCTCGGGCGCCATTTTTCCGTCTTTTTTACAGCCTGTTAAACATGCAGCGCTTGCAAACACGAAGGTTGCAGCCACAACAAAAGTAACCTTCCTGGTTACACTTGTTAGTGAGTTTTGTTTTTTCATACAATGTATATTGGTTAGGGAAGCAAAATAACGGGATTTAAATCTGAGATGTTACTAATAATCGACAAATTAGTAATACAAATGTTTATACGCAGATTGTCTTCTTTATTTTATAGCGCTGTGGATGTTTTATCTCGCTATACTTGTCACTGATGCAAAGCAGATGTGAAAACAACATGATAAAAAAGCAAAGATCGCTATTCAAAACCGTTAGTGATGAGGAAGATTAGAATAAAGATCGGTTAGGCGTTCTTGTAAATGTATAAGTGCAAAAAAAGCCGTACCCGGTTATGGGTACAGCTTACATATAAAATTTACTCCGAGAAATAATTTTAATCCAGCAATGTCCAGGTTTTTCTGGCTTGTACCTGTTGTACAACCTGCTGTTCGGCAACCACAATATTTTCTTTGCGCTGCCCGATGTATTCTAATCCACTCAATTTATTCCAGAGTGCTACTAACACATTCATAAATTCGTTTGCCATTACCATGCTGTTGTTAATCTGTTTATGATCGTAGACCAATTCAATGGTTTTAGCTAAAAGCTCTTCAAAATTTCCTGGAGTTACATCTTTCCACTCGTAAAAATACTTAAGCAACTCTTCCCTTTCACGCGGATCAATCAGTTTTATGGCTGTAAAAAAGATATGTGCTAAACTGGAAAAATAACCTGTTAAAACAACAGGCGATTCGCGGTGTGCAATGTTTCTGTATTCGTAAAATAAACCTGCAATATAATCTACAATCTTTTCAGAGATCAGACGGATATTTTTGCCAAGAGGCGTAATATTATCGCGTCCTCCTGTTTTATCAATAATCTTAAATGCGGCCAGTTGTAAATCATTCAGTAAAACACTGAAAGATTCATAATATCTGATTAACGCGGGATGGCTTGTGATGGTTGAACTTGGCGGGATATAATTATTATTGATAGATAATCTTCCGTTCTCATAATAAACCTGTCCAATTGTTAGAAAATAGCTGTCTGCCGTTTGCGAACTCACTTCACTTTCCGGCAAAACAGCGATAGAATAGCTTTTAGTTAATTCAGGGTAGCGGATCGGGCTCTCTTCAGGATTTGGTGTGCCGGCCGGCACCCGGTTAAACGGACTCACTACCAGTAAAATAACATAATTACGCGGTTCCGACTGGCCAAAATAGTGGTTGTGTACCAGCGTATCCATGTTATCCGACTGTACGATATCAATATGGCAACCTTCGGGTGTAATGGCATTACAATACCTTACCCTTACTTCAATATGGTTAGTTGCTTTTTCAATAATTTCGATATCATGCGAACTTTTATAACCTGCAAAAGGGGGTAAGAATCCGTAATTGCTATTGTTTAAATGTAGAGAGGCGGCGTCGCGTACAAAGTCCTGCAAATAGAGATCACTCAAGGTAAAATGATCACTAGAGAGCTTCATGCCATTAATCCAGTTAATGGATTTATATTTTAGCGGCTTTATCATGGTAGATGTTTTTGATTATAGATTAGATAAAGATAGCACTTTCTCCAACTTCATTGGGTTTGTTTATGTTTTCAGATACCCGTTTAGCGTAAATCGTCATTTTTTCGGTAATGCCGTTTTCAATGATGTCAAGATCGGGATCAATAAAGATATTCCGTTTAAAGAAAGAAGTTTTAATAAAGAAGATCCATTTATAATTTTCCATATCGTCGCTCCTGAATTCCACCGGACTTTTGGCAAACTTTAAATTATAATCATCGATAAACTTGTGGAACCAGATACCGAAGTTCATGTTTTCTACCGCTTTTACCTTTACTTTCAAAGGTTCCGGATCGCTGCTTTTTTTGTAAAGTTCAAGCTCCAATACCAATAAGCGGTTAAAGTCTACATGGTCCATGTTGATCTCCAGCGGGGTATCAGGGTACCTCCAGATTTTGTAAATTTCAGATGGGATACCCAACAGGGAAACATAGGCCCACCAAAAAATAAGCGGTACAAAGAAACAGGCAATACTGCCTGCGCCAAACCACCCAAAGTTTACCGCACTTAACCAGTTAAAGGCCAGTTGGAATAAATAAACCGATAAAATGGTCGAAATTAATGTGGCAAAAAAGATAAAAACTTTACGCTCCAGCACATCTTTAGGGTAGTATTTGGTTAACAGATAAACGAAAATCGTTCCCATTAAAAGGTAAAAAATACAGCAGATAATGTAACCCCAGGGCATGAAATTAAAGTTTAGAAAGCCTAAAAATCCCGGGATGGCCAAAATAATGCCGATTAACAGAACACTTACGATGAGTCGTTTGTTATTGAGAAACTGGTTCTTCTTGTTAATGATAGAAAGCACCGCTGTTGATACCATGAAAATCAGCGGGAATAAGAGAAAACGGATAAAAAATGATTGAACGTCCATTAATTTTTTATAGATGTGATGTACTACAAATATAGTATCTTTAGTATTTGATTATGATTGTTATTTTTTTCAGTAGTTAAAATTTAACCTATAACAAAAATGAAGCCTTAAAGTTTAATGAAAAAAGAAACTTTGATTAATAACGAACTATTTACAGATTATAAGGCCGTTGCCTATGCTGCCGATCTGATTGAACGTAAGGTAATTGACGCCGATAGGATGGAAATTATCCCATTGGGGCCTGATAAACGTGCTTTTGCGAAAGATATCGAAAATATAACAGCTTATTATTCTGAAAGAAGAAGGCACGAACGCATCCGCATCAGTATCAACCGCGAAGGCTTGTATGATATGCTACCTGAAGGGCTTTTCCACCGTCCACCAACAGGTAGTGCAGGCATGGATGAGGAATCAATGATTAAAGACATCAAAGACAGGAGGGAGGAAGAAAAAGAAGCCAGGCTATTTTTTACGCCTTTTGATGCCGAGATCAATTATGTAAGGATCATGACCGAGCTATATGAGAATATGCTCGATAAAAAAACAACCTATTCCGATTTAAGTCAGATTTTTGAATTTGGCTGGGATGAATTTAATTTGCTCAATAAAGAGCAGAGTATTATCTGGATGCACCTGCTGCCCGAAATCCAGCAGAAAAGAAACAACATCGATTTTGTGTCGAAGGTGCTTACCGCATTATTCAACCTGCCGCTTACTATAGTGGATGCCACTGCGAATATTGCTCCGGTAAAAATTGCCGAAGAAATGCAGATGCAGTTGGGCGGGAGCGCATTGGGTATCGATACCATCATAGGCGACAGTTTTGCCCCCGAACACGAAGCGTATAACATTAATATCGGACCTACTTTACCACAGGAACTGATTAAATTTATGCCCGGGCAAAAAAACAGGGCCATTTTGGATATGGCTATCAGTTATTTGATGCCGGTTGATGCCGAAGTAAATGTAGAACTCCTTACCGCTCCCGATTATCAGGAAACGGTATTGAGCGAGGATGGCGAAAGTGCTTATTTAGGTTATACGGTGTATCTTTAACTAAGATGAACTAGCTGGATGCCGTCATTTTGTACAGGGTGTAACGTATTCGGGAACCGCGATTGCTCAGCGAAGCTAAATCTGTCTGGATAGATCTCTCCACTTCGCTTTGCTGCGGTCGAGATGACGACTTTTTTATTAAAAAGATTATAGCCACATCAAAAACTTAAAGCGCCCTGTGCATCGCAGGCTTTAACAGCAAGCGGTAATGTATATTCAGGGTACTCCTTAAATTCAATTTTGCCAATGTCAAGCTCAACAGTTCTTCCCAGTCCTGTGTACTCAGGTTCAGCTGGTCTGCGGGCTCGATTAGAATATCGGTAGTTTTAATAAAACCCGCATTCGGTTTATTGTCCATAATTAAACCCTTGGCCAGGGTAATGCCCTTTAACTTATTGCCCAGCTCGTATCGGCAGAAGTTGATCACATCGGCCTTTGTAATAATCCGGTCGGCAGTGGTTAAGCCATATTTATAGGCCTGCACCCGGTTGGTGGCATTCAGCCGCGATCTGCCGCCTTTGGTCTGACTCAATAAAAAGATACTTTCTGCATGTACCTTATTGTTATCGTATACCACTAAACGGCTGCCGGCATTGATGTGGTTGGCTTCTTCTGCCTGTGTTACCCATATATCCAGAAATAATATATCTGCATCATCAATAGGTTTCAATACAATATAGCTTGGCAACTCTTTAATATCTTTTAGCGCTGAACGGCTTTTTTGTTCAATCAGGGCAATATTTTGCTCCAGGTTTTTAAGGATGGTACTTAAAAAATCTGGTCCATAGGCTGTAAAAGCTGCTTTTTCATCGCGTAAAAGCTCAAAAAGATAATCAACCAGTTCTTTTGCATTCCTGGTATCAAAACGCTCCGTTCCTCCGTAGCGGATCGAGAAAGAACCATCGCCTTTTTCATTCTCGTTGGTGTAGGGAATTTCATTATAACTTTTCCCTTTATTGTCCTTCAGATTTTCTACCGCAAGCATCTGGTCCAGCGATTCCGTTTTAATCGGGATAATATTTTTCATCGTTTTAAGCCGGTGTTTAATCTGGCTTAACCGTTTATTGACTACCGGGAACGCGTTGATATAAATATGAAGCTCGTTCAGCATTTCCTGGTTTATAGCTGCCGGAAAAATTACTTTAAGCCATTTTACCGAATTATCGATCTGGTTTAAAACCGCTGGCTGGAACAGGTTGGAAAACGCTGGAGGTAGTTCCCCGCTTTCGTCGATATTAAAATCATTAAGGTCGCCCAGGGTAATAAACCTATTGCTGTAAAACTGTAAAATATCCGCTTTAATCAGGTTAAGTAGCTGCTTGTGCTGAAAAGGTGCCTGTACCTTACCCGTTAAAGGCTCATCCATAAAACGTTCAGTATAGGCCGCGAGTTCGTTATTTTTGTAGAACCATTTTCCCAGTGAGAGCAGGTCGTAAGTGTTTTCGGGTACCGAATAATTTTTCCAGTCGAAAAATAAATTCAGTTTATTAAAATCCATCCAGTCTTTAATGCCACTAAAGCCAATATACATTGTGTTTTTCTCTACCGAAGTGCCGGAAAGTGTATTGTGGATAGGCTGTTTACCCAATTGTTCTACATTAAAAAGGGTATTTCCGGTAACAATATGCTTAATAGCTGCATTATTTACTTTTACGGTGTGCAGCGGACTAAAAAAATATCGGTTTTTTTTGCCTTATCGTTTTCCTGAGGGATGTTTTTCTTAAATGCAAACTGCGAATAAGGCGAAAGATAATCCTGCTGCTCAATCGGTCTGGCGTGCATAATGGCATGGGCAGGTAATGAAGAAGTTAAATGATCGGGTGCTAAAATGCGGCTGATCTTGTCAAAAATCCTGTTCTCTAAATTTTTAACATCATTGGCAACGTTAAAAAGCTCATTGCTCAGGGCCTCAATAATCAGCCTGACCAGCGGATCGAAGTCGTTACTGTCTTTAACATTCCAAAAATCTTCGGCATTTTTTAAAATTCTATTGCGGATTTCATCTTTCGATGAGTAAAAAACTGGTTTCATCTGTAGAATATTTGGGGCGTTTTAGATTAGGTGGATAGCGGGCTGAGGAATAATGCGGTATTAAAAAATATTTTTCTCCTGTGGTTTTTATTAGTGCCCGGACACTGATATCCACCTTTTTTTGATCTCGGTTATCTTACGCAAGGGATATACATTTTCTACTTCCGTAATGCGCACTTCAACCGAAGTATTGTAGATCCTGAACTCATAATCGGTAATGGATTTAAGCAACGATTTGCGGAATTTTTCCTCCCAGATGCTTTCACTCACAATTAATTCGAAATCAAGGTCCCATATCTCACAGCCAAAATCGTTGCGGAACCGGTGCTCTCCATAACGGGTAAAAATGATCAGTTCGATATGGTGCGAAATCGATCTTCCAAGGTCAGTTGGCTGAAGCCCAATGCCTGAGAAAAGAGACTTAAATCTGAAGGGTTTATTATAAAAATTTTCAGACATAAACGGTTTGGCTTAAAGTTTGTTAAAAGTAATAGAAATAAAAATTGTTTTTATTATCAAACAACAAATATCAAAAATTGTTATACACAATGTTAATTTGAAAGGTTTGAGTGATTTAAGGTGCGGGAGATGTCGGATTAATGTGACAAATAATGCTATGTGAAACTATTAATGCTCTATGAAACCCATCAATTCCATCGAAATCAGGACTGCTTATACGAGGTTCATTATAAACTTCGTATTCCTAACGCTTTTCTCCATTCTCTGTATCTATCTCTTTTTTGCCGCGTCCGATTATGAGTATACTTTGCTCGATAAAAAGGTAAAGGAAACCGATAAACTATCTTACCTGAGAAAAGATATCAATACAAATTTTGACCTTATTCAGGTCCGTTTTAAAGAGCTTGCCCAATATCGCGATTATAATGCAAATGAAATGAGTAAGCAAAGTATCCTGCTTAGTGATATTCAGAGCGCCAATAATAAGATAAAAGAATTAATCTCTAAAAAAACAGCACCAAGTCCAAGTTTCGATCTGTACGGAAAATTAAATAATAATGTTGGTGCAATGGCCGATTTGCAAGATTCGCTTTTTCAATCAAGGAGCGATATACAGCGGTACAAAGAACGTATAAACGAGTGCCAAAAGGCAAACCAATCTGCAGCACAAAAAATTAGAAACGGTAGGTACTGAAAGTAATTAAAACATTATGATTAAAATAAGCATAAAAGAAAGGCGCGAACAATTCTTGTTTTTTACAGCGTTATTCGTTTTTACTGTTGGGCTTTTAAGTTTTGGGATTTTTTATAGCGATAAGTCGAAGTACGAAATTTCTAAAAAAGAACTGGAAGTTAAGATTAACGAAAACGAAGCATTCGAAAATATGGTGAAAGAAACCATGCCAACTATTGATACTACCTTTAAACAGATAACACGGTATAACCCAAATGTGCAGGCCGTTTTTTTAAAGAACGATATACAGCTTTCATTAGGTTCAATCAAAGCTGCGTTCGACCGTAAGGCATCAGATTCACGTTATAAAATATTTGTCCACACCGCACAGTTATACGATAGATTATTTTACGATAGACAAGAACAAAACAGAAATATTTCAGATATCGAACTGCATAAAAGACAGTTAGATGATTGCATTACCAACAGACGGCAATTACAGCAAACGATATCTGCAAGATAAAATACCAAAAACAACCTATAAAAACGCTACCTATGTCTGACACAAACACCAAGCAAGTTAATTCAAATTCGCAAGGCTATGTTATTCTCTACATCCTGCTGGCTGTACTGCTCTTAACGGGCCTGATTTTTTTATTTAAAAGTTCATTGTTCGAAAAAAGAACAATTGATGCGAGAATCCTTAAGGATGAAATTTATTTGAATGAAGATTTAGTTTTTACCGATAATACCCCAAAGGCCTCAAAATGGTTATGGGAATTTGGTAATGGCGAAAAAGCCACAACAAAAACCGGTTCTTACCACTACACCAAACCCGATACCTACATTGTACGCTTAACCGTTGATGGCGAACTGCGTCAGGAATTTCCCGTTACGGTACGCGATACCGTTCATACCGCACCTGTAGATAGTGTGCTAACCATAAGTGGCCCAACCGCTGGTTTGGTTAACGAAGAGATCAGGCTTGAGGGGGATGGAGAAGGAAAAGACTTCGAATGGTCGTTCGGCGAAACCGGCCGTGTGGATGTAAAAGGAAAAACGGCCTTGTACACCTACCGCGCGCCAGGCAAATATGTAGTCCGTCTTCGGTCGGATAAAGCCCGTAAGCCCGCTTTTTTAACCATTTTAATTACTGATCCAAATGCGGAAATCGTAGATGATCTGGTTGCTCCTGGTGATGGAGAACGTAAAACTATAGACGATATCAGGGCACGCCTGCAGGCCATTGCCAATGGAGCCGATTTTAACTCCAATTATTATTATCTCATTAACAAATACATGTGCAACAACGAAAAAGTAACGGTTAATGTGGAAATGAATGGTAAGAAAAAACAGACCGATATTTATTCGTACTGTATGGGCCTGACTTTTGGAGGGGAAATAGCAGTAGATGAAGCGCAATTGACGATTAAACCCAACTCTACCTGTGCGAGTTTATTAAATATTAAACAACACTCAGGAACAGCCCAGCCTGCAGCAACGGCAACAACTGATGCTCCCGCGAAAACAAAATAGATTAACATCTTAACCAAATTTTAAGCTCATCTACAAAGAATATGAAAAAATATTATGCCTTAACCATCCTATTTTTAGGAATATCGTTTGCCTATGCACAATCACCGGCATCCTTTGGCAAAAAAGTAAAGTACATGCCTAAATCGTATGAAAGGCCAGCTGAAACGATAAATGTTAACGATAACACCAGCAATAGCAGTTTACCGTGGATTGTTTTTTCCGATCGTGAAGATAATTATACGACAACAGCGCCAGGTGGAAGCCTGATTATGAAAAAATCAGCTTTATGGAACCTTTTTACGTTTCAAAAGAAGAAAACGGCTATCTGAAACTGATCAAGTATAAAGCAGGAATGATCAGGGGAAGAAAAATTAACGATAAAAAAAGCGCCATCAGTTATGGATGGATTGCTAAATCCAAACTACTTTTATGGCAACGTGCATTCTCTAACCAAAAAACGGGTTATGCTGAGAAAGCCATTGGTATAGTTAATGGAAAAAATGCGTTAACCGAGCCGAAATTTTATTTCGATACTACCGACTCCATTTTAGTTTACAACACACCTGAACTTAAGGACAGACGCACCAAAGTGAGGTTGCACGAAATTGCCTATATCTATAAAAAATCGGAAGATGGCAAAAAATACCTGATTGGTTCTGACGATCAGCTGGTTGCAGATACTGCCTTAAAAAGTATTTATGGATGGGTTTCTGCCGAGGCGGTACATAGCTGGGGAGATCGTTTATACATCACCTCTGTTAAACCGGGCGATTATGATAAGGATGATTCTACTACACTGGCCATTAAAAATGGCATTGATAAAGGAACAGCTTTTGTAATGGATCCCTTATTGCCAAGTGAAAACCTGATCTTGCGTAGTGCGCCTGTTGTTTCAGATGATGAGGGCGGAAGCACGGTAGGTATTGCCGCAGATGTTTACAATAAAAAAGACAATAAGATATTAACCATTAACGGTTCTGCACTGTCTTATCAGGATTACCTGAAGCTGCGCAAAAATAAAACAAAAGTAAATGTTGTTTTTGTAATGGATGGCGGAAGCCCGATGACCAAGTATTTCTCCGGAATGACCAATACTATTGCTTCTTTCGAAAATATTATGGGCGATTTTGGTAAAGGAACCAAAGTAAACTTTGGCGGTGTAGTATACCGTGGTGAAACCGGATGTGGACAACAGGGGATTTTTGTTAGCCCGATCCAGGACGATTACAGGCAATTAATGACATTCTTATCAAACCAGGCAAAAAATACCTTGAGGTGTAATGGCGAGATTTCGGAAGAACCAGTTTTTAGTGCGTTAAAAGCCGGAATAAACTTGTTTAAAGCGAAAAAGAATGAAACCAACTTAATTATATTGGTGGGGAGTACCGGAAATTCAGGCGGAACCAACAACTACCTGATTAACGAACTAAGCGAACAGGTTGCCCTTGCCGATGCCCGCATTTTAGCTTTGCAGGTGTACAGTGATTTTAACCAGTCGTTTAATGATTTTGTTATCCAGTCACGTAAACTCGTTTCAGAGTCTGCTATCCGTTCTGCAGAATACAGAAAAAACACAATGGTAAAAGGTGAAGGCTTAAAAAGTTTCCAGCCTTACAATACAAGTTTGCAGGATTCTATTTCTTATTATTTAGATTATCCTAAAAACAGTTTGATCCAGGGCGGGGTGGTTTTCCCGACTAAAGGATCAGTAAATTCAAATCAGAGCATGACGATCGCTTTGCGCCGTTTTGTAAAAGAAACCAGTTCAGACATCTATAACCAGATCAGCTCATTGGATAGTGCCTTCCGCTTAACCGGTATATCACGTAAAAACCTATCTGCTGATGTAGAAAGTTTGTTGCCAGAACCTGTTGGTCCAGAGGTGGCAGACCGTATGCCGCACAATGCCTTTAAATATTATAGTACCGCAAATTTATCTGCTGATGCTGTAAAAAATAACCGCGCTAATTTACAATATGCTATTGTGTTAAATAATATGGAGTACAAGCAAATTGTAGATGTATTTTCAATTATGCTGGGGCAAAATCTTCAGGCCGATCAATCTTCTTTTAGAAGGAAGCTGGTTAAAAACTACGTAAAAATGCCTCAGCAGTTATTGGGCATGAAAATATCATCAAGCGATATTAAAGCAATGACATTAAGTAACTACATTAAGCAGGTTACAGGTTTGCCTTTAAACAATGATTTTTTAGCCAAATACAAAGTAAGCGATTTAAAAAATACCTCTAAAATGCCGCTGGAAGAGTTTGAAACTTACATTAAATTATTAAATCAGTCCGTTCAGCAGATTAAAAGAGCTACGCAGATTGAACAACAGTTTATTTCGAACGGCAAAATATATTACTACATCACCGAAAATAATTTTAACCCGGCAGTATTGCCTACAACCAACTAAAGGCTATGGCAGTTACAAACTTAAGCGAATCAGTAAAAACAGCCCTGCACATTGCACAATCACTGGCAAAAGAATACAGAAACGAAGTGTTTTCTGCAGCTCATTTGCTCAAAGGATTAATGCATAAAGATGTTGGTTTAAGATCATTTATTACTTCCATTGGGAAGGATGAGGAATACATAAGTGAGTGGGCTGAAGTCCGGATTGATGAGCAGGCGAAATCGGCGAGCCTTAGCGATACGGTTAGTGGCGGGCCAGAAATTGCGGTGATTTTTGAAGAAGCAGATAATGTGCGCATTAAACTGGGGCTTGATTTAATTACACCTGTTTGTGTGTTAACCGCACTCGCAAAACCCGGTATCGGCTTTCAGCCTGATCAGTTAAAATCTTTTCCAATCAAGGAACGCGAAATTTTGGATCTCTATGTAAAGGATGAAGAAATTTCGAGGGTAGTCTCACCGGATAAGGCAACCGCTGGTACCGAAAATAAAAGTACAGGTAATGCGCTGCATAAATATTGCATAGATCGCTTACAGATGGTTCGGGATGGTAAAACAGATCCGATAATTGGCCGCGATAAAGAAACCCGGCAAATGATGGAAATCCTTTGCCGCAGAACTAAGCCAAATGTAATTCTTACAGGCGATGCCGGCGTAGGTAAAACAGCTTTAGTAGATGGCTTTGCTATCGATATTGTGAATCAGAACGTTCCCGAAAGTTTAAAGCCAGTTCAGCTTTTCGAATTGGATTTAGGTTCGTTAATCGCGGGGGCATCTTACAAAGGAGAAATCGAAGACCGTTTAAAAAACATCATCAAAGAAATAAAACAGTTCGAAAAAGCGGTGCTTTTTATTGATGAAATTCATACTTTGTTAGATAGCAAAGGCCCTTTGGGTGCTGGCATTGGCAATCTGTTGAAACCAGAACTCGCCCGTGGCGAAATAACGGTAATCGGTGCCACAACTATCGATGAGTATCGTAAGATTATTGAGCCGGAACAGGCTTTTAGCAGGCGTTTTGAAGTGCTTCAGGTAAATGAACCAAATGAAGAAAGCACCATTAAAATGTTGCAGAAACTGGCTGTAAAATACGAAGAACACCATACGCTAAGCATTGAACCGGATGCCTTAGGCGAATGTGTGCGACTGGCCAAACGTTACATGAAAGATAGGAGGCTCCCTGATTCTGCCTTCGATCTGCTTGATAGGACCATGGCGGCGATGAAAATGATGAATGATACATCCGATCAGGTACTTGATAGTTTGGAAACAGAACTGGAAACACTGAATGCAAACCAGGAACAATCAGACGCTGATCGATTCGCAGATTATAAATGGCTTTTTTCATTACTTCAGAATAAGTTAAGTCCGGTTTTATTGGGGCGTTTAACTGATGAGACACAGACCGATGCCTTCGAAACTGCAGATGAATACCAGGGTTATATCAATAGCAGCCTTCAGGAATTAAAAAAATATGCTGCGGAGAAAAGCGACCGCATAACCAAGCAGGATATTGCTTCTATAGTAGCCTATAAAACAGGTATACCTATGGGTAAACTGCAGGCCGGTGAAAAAGAAAAATTGCTCAATATGGAGCAATACCTTAAAAAACGTGTGGTAGGACAGGATCAGGCTTTAAAAGCTGTTTCTGATGCCATACTCGAGTCGCGTAGCGGCCTGAACAAAAAAGGACAACCCATTGGATCCTTCTTTTTACTGGGACCAACCGGAACAGGAAAAACCGAATTAGCCAAATCAATTGCCGAATTCTTGTTTAACGATGAAAAGGCGATGATCAGGTTTGACATGTCTGAATTTAAAGAAGAGCACAGTGCCGCCCTGCTTTACGGGGCTCCTCCGGGATATGTAGGCTATGAAGAAGGTGGCTTGTTGGTGAATAAAATCAGGCAGCAGCCATATTCTGTACTTTTGTTTGATGAAATTGAAAAAGCGCACCCTTCGGTTTTCGACACCTTTCTGCAAATTTTGGATGAAGGCCACATGCATGACCGTTTAGGAAAAGAAGGTGATTTTAGCAATTCATTAATACTTTTCACTTCTAACATTGGTAGCGAATGGATTGCTGAACAGATTGGGAAAGGTGTTATTCCCGCTTCGAACCAATTAATGGAGGTAATGGCCGGACATTTCCGCCCTGAGTTTTTAGCCCGGATTTCTGAAATTGTTCCATTTGCACCGATTAACGAAAGCAATGTGGTACGCATCTTTGAAATTCAGCTGAGCAGTTTGGTGCAATCACTTAACAAAATGGGTATTGAGTTCGAAATTGCAGAAGACGCCAAAAAAATGATTGCTTTAGATGGTTTTACACCTAAATATGGTGCAAGACAGTTATCGGCTGTTATCCGGAATCTTTTACGTCGCCCGATCTCCAAATACATCATTTCTGGCGAACTGAAAAAAGGATCGAAGGTTGTTGTGAGCAAACATTCTGAGGAGGATAAACTGGAATGGAATATTATTCAGCCTGAAACCGCAACATTGGAACAAAAATTGAGTTAACGTGTTAACTATTATATTATTAGAACAAATTAATTTTAAACCTAAATCTACATACTATGTTTAATTATGAAATTGGTGGTAACGAGCGAAAAATTGACACCTCGGAAGCCTTCGCAGAAATTGCCCACAACAAAACGCTTTTTGTGCAAAAACTTACCGATAACGATCCGATAAAACCTGAAAAAGTTGAAGGATTAAAAACGGTAAAGGATGTATTCGAACATTATAAACCAAATGTAAAGGTCGCTTTCGAAAAGCAGGATGGATCTACCGTTGGCGAAACCCTAAACTTTAAAGATCTTGGCGATTTTGGTGTGAAAAACATTATTAACCAAAGTAATTACCTCACCAACGTTAATATTGAGAAAGAAATGTCGCTTAATGTAATCAAACAATTAAAATCGAACAAAACCTTAAAGGCTACACTTGATGATGAAGAAACTAAATCGGCCTTCATCAATGCTTTAAAGAACTTTGTTGATGAATTGGAGCAGAATAAATAATCTAAACGCTGAAAAAACATGTCAAACCCTCAAGAATTAAAAGCAGACCAAAATACGTCCGAAGCAGGTTTTAAACCAGCAGAAAGCAAAACGATAGAAAAAACATCACTTAAGGATAACTTAGAAAAGCTGGCCAGGGTTGGCGGTTTCGATTTGTTAGAAGCAACAGTTGATGGCCTTCAGAATTTAAATCCTGAAAGAAAAGCACGGAAACAGATTTTTTTAACCGGCGATGAAAAGAAGAAAGAGCGCGAAGAACTGAAAAAGAAAATCCAGCTTTGGATAGACGTGCTGGAGTCTTCCACCTCTGTGGCCGATATGGTTGAAAAAAGTACCGAAAAACTTAACGCTGCAGAAGAAAACCTGAATAAGAATATTGGTACTGCTTTAGAAAGTACAAGAGAACTGGAGCAGGCGTACCGTTCGGTGCATTTGTTCTATAAGAATACCGAATCTGATAAACTTAAAAATGTAGTACTCTTAAATGCATCAATGGATCAGATCAAAGATCTTGATAATCCACGTTTTATTGAATATGTAGATGATGAGTTAAAACAGAATTACGATCGTTTGGATCTTCGTAATAACTACTCGTTAATGGTGGTGCCAGGTTACATGGGCTCTAATAAAGTGTTGGAAAGATGGGGTAAAATTGCACATAACAACAAAGCCATGTTGGTAACCGATTTTGCAGATCTTGATCAGCCGGATGACGTACTTGATTTATTTACCGCAGCTAATTTCACTGGAGGTGATGCTTTTAGATCGAACGTTATCATGACCTGTAACTGGCTTGTTGGCCGCGGTAAGGTTGCCGAAGTAGGCGAGGAAGATGATTTAACTGTACCCGGATCAGCTGCACTTGCAGGCAAAATGTACTATACCTTAATGTCGCAGGTTACTGCAGGTAAAAAACATGGTGCCATAAATGAGGTAGATGGCGTAAAATTTGATTTAAAGAAAAGCGAAATCTCTCATCTGGAGAGAGTAGGCTTGGTACCAATGGTTAACGAATATGGTAAAGTAATGGCTTTTTCTGCTAAAACGTTATTTAATGGTGATAACATCGGTTTACAGACTTATTCGGTTGTACGTGTATTCGATTACATTACCAAAGTATTATTCGATTTCCTGAACAGAAGGGCATTCGAAAACTGGACTTCTAAAACAGAACAGGATTTACGTGGTCAGATTGTGAAATTTTTAGATGGTATTCAGGGCGCTGACCGTTTGATCGAAAGATTTAAGATCATGCGTTTCGAAAGAGATGAACAACAAAAAGATAGAATCCACCTGGATATCCACATTACGCCATATTTTCCAGCCAAAAGTTTTGTAGTAAAACTGGATGGACATAAAGGTGAAGATGAAAGTACCACATGGAGTTCAGAGTATAATCAGCAGTAGTTTTTGATACCTGAAAATAAAAACCCAACCTTAGCGTTGGGTTTTTTTATGGGTTATGCATAACACTTAACAAATTCTTTATAATTTTGTAATGCATCGGCCTGATCAGATTAATCAAAAAAATGAAGCAAGTACTTATCCTGAATGGGGATATTGAAAAAAACGCATCTACAAACTTCCTGATTAACGCCTATAAGCAAGGGGCAGAAAGTGTTGGCGCTACTGTAAGGGAGTTGGCCATTATCGATCTGATATTTAATTCTAACAAGCTGTTTAATAACCGACAGATTGCCGAGTTAGAACCCGATTTGCAGAAAGCATTAACGGCGATCAGGCAAAGTAATCATATTGTGCTTTTTTGCCCGGTGTACGTAGATCATATTCCCGCAAAAATTAAAGGCTTTTTCGATCGCTTATTTATGCCCGATCAGATTTTTACTACTCAGCAGCAAAATGTAAACAATAACTTTAGCGGCCGTTCGGGAAGAATTGTATCTATTTTAGATGAGGCAACCTTTAAAGAATGGAAAGCCAATAAGAAAACAACTTACCTTTCCATCAAAAAAGTTGTTTTTGAGAAATGCAGAATGAGTCCTGTACTCACCAATACGATTGGCGAATTGCATTCCCTAGAAAATCATTACAGTCAAAAATGGCTGGCCAAGATGGAAAAGTTTGGATCACAATTGATTTGAAGTCGCCACGGTCTATGTCGCACAGACCATCTTAATGATGTACCCAGCTTGTCCTAAAACGCTACACTTTGTGTATAAACGCTACAGTTTTATAGTGTAACTGCGCTTACAATGTATTTGTAACACTAAAGATAGATTCGGATTTTCCACATCTTTTCCACAAAGATGCAACGTATACCAGCGTTTTTAGGCGATAAACACAAATTTCCTGTTTTTTGAAAACTTGTTTACCGCTTATCAATGAGTGGTATACCGCACGTTTGGCCTGATATTTGGTTAAATGAATGCAGTAGCAGGGGCTACAAAAAATTCAATTTTTTTAACCTTTAAATTTTAAAACTATGGCTTTCAAAGCTAGATTAAATTTTTCGGGCAAGGAGTACGATGTGCTTCACTGTGCCTATGCGTTAAACCGAGATGTAGATGCTAAAGGAAGACCTTCTTCCGGAGTTTACGGCGGTACCATCGATATTGAGATCGAATCAACCGAAGACACTTCAATTATCGAAGCGATGGTAAATAACCAGTACAAACCTATTACAGGAACCCTTCTGATCAAGAAAACAGAGGAAGATGCCAAAATGAAAGAAGTTAACTTCGAGGATGGCTACATTGTTAAATATTCCGAAGGAATAAACATTGTGGGCGATCACCCGATGACGCTCAAGTTCCAGATTTCAGCGAGAAAGCTTAAATTAGGTAACGCAGAGCACCTTAATGATTGGCCAAAAGCTTAGTTAGGTTTAAGGCGTAAGGTTTAGGGCAAATATATACTCCATGCTCTTCGCTAACCGCTTTCCGCAATTCATTCATCTTTCACATTAAAATTTTACTACAATGGCATTCAAAACCCGTTTAAACTTAGGATCAAAAGAATTTGATGTACTACAGTGCAGCTTTTCATTAAATAGAGATGTTGACGCAAAAGGCCGTCCATCCTCAGGTGTTTATGGTGGTACCATCCACATCGAAATCGAATCAACTGAAGATACTTCAGTGATCGAATCAATGGTTAACAACCAGTATAAGCCGCTTTCCGGAACATTGGTTTTCAAAAAGGGCGAAGAAGATTCCAAAATGAAAGAACTGTCTTTCGAAGATGGTTATATCATCCAGTATAACGAGGGTATTGCGGTAAACGACAATACGCCTATGACTTTAAGTTTCGTAGTATCTGCCCGTAAGCTAAAACTGGGTAACGCGGAACATGAAAATGATTGGCCAAAAGCTTAGTTATTTTTAGCATATCAATTTAATTGAAGCGCCCCGATTTATCGGGGCGTATTTAGTTCACTAGCACTTTTCTCATTGTAGATATATCATCTAAATTATCCATTGCAAGGTTGAGCGGTTTTCACCGTTAGGCTATATCTTACATTAAAGCTCAATTATGTCTAACCAATGCAAATATATTGTAGTAAAAAACGGTTACCACCCTGGTAAAATGTTTGGTTTGGCACCTACACACAAAATTTATCTGAACTTGCCTTATATAAAAATAGAATTACTTCTATTAGATAAGTATGCACTAAAAAATTCGTCAACTGGATTTAGCTTAGGGTAATTTTTGTGATCAATATTAATTAATATGGAAAAGAAACTCATTTCAGAAATCAATATAGAGGATAAGGAAATTACCCACTTTGCTTCCTTTAGCCTCACACAGGCTTTTAATGAACACCATTATTTCGAGCTGCGTTTTAACCATGATCAAATGGGCGCACCGGGCTTGATCAGTTTGGATGATAGCCGCGATTTTGTGGGTAAAACCTTAACTGCATCATTTGGCCATTCACCGGAAAACATGCAGAATTTTGTGGGGCTGGTTTCTAAGGTGGAGTTGTCACAAAGTCATGGTTATCATGGTGTCGTAATCGTAAGTGGTTATAGTCCAACCATTTTAATCGACCGTGGTCCTGATTTAGGTTCTTACCTGGATAAGGACCTTAATGAAATCGTAAAATTGGCAACTAAAGATACACCGGCCAACGATTTAAAAGTAGTGGCCAATGCCGCCCGAAGTTCATCTATTGATTATATTATTCAATACAAAGAAAGTGACTTTGCATTTCTGAACCGCCTTTCGGCAGAGTATCATGAGTGGTTTTTCTACGATGGTAAGCAGCTTAATTTTGGCAAGCCCAATTCGCAAAAAGAGATATCGTTATTTTACGGAAGAGATGTTCAGGAAATGCAGTATGCCATGGAAATAGCGCCAATCAAGAATAAGCGCTTTTCTTACAATCCTAAACAAAATGAGATGTTGCTGAGCGAGAGCACAGGCAAAGTAGATGGTACTCCTGATTTATCACATGCCATTAAAGCTTCCAACCTCACTTTCAGTAAAACCTTCAACCAGCCCTCCTTAATACGTGTAGATAATAGCGGCGATATTAAAAGTCTCGTCGAAAATGAAGAAAAGGCCAATACCAGCGAGCTATTAAAAGTAACGGCAAGAGGAGACAATGCCGGTTTAAGCATAGGGAGCATTGCCGAAATTACCATGAGTTTAAGGAAAGAACTTGCTTTTTCCACAGAAAGTCTGGGTAAATTCCTCATTACAAGCATTAAACATCATATTGATGAGAATGGTAAATACCACAACACTTTCGAAGGAAAGGTTTCTACTACGGAACGTTTACTGGTAAAAAACTTTGAAAAACCACAGCCTGATATGCAATTGGCAGATGTGATCGATAACAACGATCCACAGGGACAGGGGCGAATTAAAGTGAAATTTAAATGGGAATGTTTAACAAACGACGTGACAGAGTGGCTGCGTGTAGTTACGCCAAGTGCCGGTATTGGCGATAGGGGTAACAACAGGGGATACTTTGCCATTCCTGAAATCGATGATCAGGTGATAATTGCCTTTGAAGAGGGAAATATTGCCCGGCCAGTGGTGATGGGCAGTGTTTACCACAGTTCGAGTGTAAACAGTAGCCCATTGGTTAAAAATCACCTAAAAAGTATTATTACCAGAAGCGGACATTTGCTGGAATTTGATGATAGTGATGGCACACAAGGTATAACACTTACCGATATCCATCAAAACATTATCCATATTGATACCAAAGGCAATAATATTACGATTACCGCTTTGGAGAACATGACGCTAAATTGTAAGAATATGCAGATTAATGTGGCCGAGAATATGGCAACTAGTGTTGGTCAAAATATGGCTAATACAATCGGTATGAATAGATCGGAAACTGTAGGAATGAGTGCTACAGAATCGGTTGGCGCAATTAAAAGTACAACTGTAGCGGGAAATATGAACCTTATGGTAATTGGTCAGCTAATGGAAATGATTGAAGGAGATGTACACAGTGAAACCAAAAAAGAACGAAATGAAATAAGTGCTGGTATTATGAATATTAGCTCAGATGAGTATATTAATAAACATGCTCAAAAACAAGTACAGAATAATAGTGGTGAGAGTGGAACTGGGTATTAACTAACTAATCGACTTATGAGTAGATCAAGAATTGTTGGTGGTAGCTATACTAAAGTTTCGAAAGGCAATCACCAGATGTTTTCAGAAGAAAGTATCGTTTCCTCTGCTGGAAAAAAAGTGCAGCAAAAAGGGGCTAATGAGGGAGTAAGCCATGGCACACCACAAACAGCTCCAAAACCGGTAAATGCTGTTAACGTATATGTAGGGATGTTTTTTGATGGAACGGGTAACAACAGATTTAATTCTGAAGCGGAATATTACAGCAAGATCAATTCAAATAATGTTAAATATATTGCCAATACCATCCCTGCCCATGCCGTTAAAACAATTACAGATGTTAATGGCAAAGTAACAAAGGTTAAAATATCAGATCGGGATAGTTACTGGAACCCGTACTCTAATGTGGTTAAACTGTATGATTTATATAAAGAAGAAAAAATCCAGAACATACAGATGAATTACATAAAGAATACGGTAAACATGTTATTTTAAAACAATATGTAGAAGGGATAGGTACCAAACGTAACTTGGAGGATGATGTAGCAGGTTCAGCTCTGGCCAGAGGACCACGAGGAATTATTGGACGGGTAGAGGAAGGAATAAAAGATCTGGTAAAAAATCAATTAGGCGTTGTTAAAGCAAAAAAAATAAATAAAATTGTTTTCGATGTTTTTGGTTTTAGCAGGGGTGCAGCTGCGGCGAGGCATTTTTGTAATGAAGTGAAGAAAAAAGCATCCTATACACACGAAATGATAAGAGATCCCTACGATTCTAAAGGACGGATCATGACTGGTAAACAAATCGTATCGTCACAGGCAGGAGGATTATTAGGAAGATTACTACAGCAAAATGGTTTTAAATCAGTTGGTGAAACTTTTTCAATTGAAATTAGGTTTCTAGGCGTGTTTGAAACGGTAATTTCTGATGGTATCGTTAAAGAAAATTTAGGTTATAAGGCCATACCACTTACATTAATGGCCCCACTCATACAAGAAAGTTTAAAGGATATTAAAACTGCAGTTGGCGGTTTAGGGATAAAAAATATTTTTCACATTAAGGCCGATTCGGAATGGAGACAGAATTTTGCTTTTACTCCAACCAATGCAGGCCATACCATCAGTATGCTTGGTGCACACTCTGATATAGGCGGTGGCTATGCAAATCTAGATAAATATACCACCGTTCTCGATTATTTTGATCTGAAACCAAACGACACCAAAACCTGGAAAGAAAAACAGGCGGTAAGGCAATTTTATATTAATCAGGGATTTTGTAATGAAGATCAAATAAAATTTATAAATACTTACGATCACGTAAGGGAAACAAGTAGTACCATAAGTCCTTATGGTGCTGTATATTCAAGTCGCAATATAGATGGGCCAGCAGATTTTCCGGATGGAGGTAAAACACTATCCAGCAGTCCTTATTATCAAGCCAGTCAGTCTAAAGTATCCGACCATTACATGCTGGTTGATGAACGGTATATTTCCAACAATTATGCACTCGTGCCGATGAATATCATGTTAAAAAAAGCACTGAATTGCCAGGTTCCTTTTTATGATGATTATAAGAAGGCTCCTGATGTAAAAAAATACTTTGAATATGAAATTACAGATGCTGTGCTTAATGACTACTTGTCGCTGATGTTGAATGTGATGGAAGGAAAGGGTATCGAAAACGGCAGCTACAACATTCCGGCAGAAATGCGAAAACACATTTGTAATAAATATTTACACCTATCGGCAAATTACGGTGGATTCGATACCATTCGTGTAAAAACCGGAGATCACTACCTATTAGGTAATTTGGGTTTTGTTAACCGACCAGTGCCTTATCATTTTGCAAACGAAACTGTTACCTATGAAAGAGAAATTTATCAGCCTAAATAGCTTTTTGATTTTATTTGCAATGTTGGCAAGTTGCCAATCCAAAGAAAAATTTGATTGGGATGCTGGGTTTTCTGCACCTAAAAACTATATAGCCGGCGATCCGTCTGTAAGCTATTTCTATAAGGGCGTAAAACTTGCGGGTGCATCTTCAACAGTAGGTATAAATCCGGGCTGGGGCGAAACAAGTGGTGGTTTTACTAGTGGCGATGACTTTAAGCCAGTACCAGATAGTGTTTTTGTAAAATGGGATTGCGGTTTTGACCTGATTGAATATGAAGGAGGTTTTAAATTACCGAAGGAGAAAATGCTATCGCTGTTTAAAAGTAAAGTAAGAGATCCCTTAGGGAATATGGAAAACTATAGCTTAATCGTAACCGGAATGGCTCCCGGTGGCAATGTAACCTTATGGATGAAAGCCGGCCTTATAAAAACTGAAATAGCCAAATTTAAGGCCAAAGCAATAGATACTATGAGCAAAGACGATCCTAACAGGGGTATTACCATATGGACATCTACAGGCGATGAAGCAAAATACATACTAAGTTACATTAAACTACACGGCATTCCCTATCATGTTTGGGAAGTGGGTGAGAAAGAATATAATTATAATATTGGATTTAGTAGCGAAGAAGATAAAAACTACAGTTTTGGGATTACAGGTTATTCTGAGGATGGAACAACAATTGGCTATGATCAAGAAGAAAATACCCTAGTAATGTTAAAACACAATACAAATTATACGCCATCAATTGGTAAAATAAAAAATAAGTTGCCAGTTCATTTTTCCATCCAATGGATTTCAGAAGATAATGAGCAGTGGTATAAGGCAGAAATTGTGTTGCCTAATAATTTTAGTGAAAAATTCACATCTGGCGAGGCTGTTAAAAATTATGGTTATGATAGGATTTTAATAAAGATGGATAAAGAAATTCCTGGGCAGGCTTATGTTTTTGGAAAGATTATGATCCAGGGAAAGGATAAAGAAGATATGATTATGAAATTCAGGGCTCCGAAGTTGAATAATGAAACCAAAAAATATGACTTTTCTAAATATTCGCTTCCAAAAGGTTACGTTTTTCCTAAATGGCAAGGCCGAAATAATTTGACATTTCCAAAGATTGATTTTTGGCAGGAACAATAGCCCAATGATCTAAAGATAATTCTACCCGAATGAAAGTTACATATTTATTATTACTTAATTTAATACTTCTTTTTCGAACTGCACCGCGCAACATAGCGAACCGAAGGGCTATTCATTAAAGAAAGAATACGGTCTTCAGGGAGCAGTAAAGGAAGTATCTACTTACCTGTGTAAAGTAAGTAAAAAAGTTATTCCTACAGATACCAGTAACTTTTTTGGAAAGTACAAATTGACATTTGATAGGCAGGGAAATGGCGTGGTAAATTATAGAAAACGTAAAAATGATAATGGTATGGTAATCATATATGAAATGATTTATACTGGACAGGGAAAAAATATAACCTATAAGGAACATATCAGCATTGACGGTAAAGAAACGGAAGTAACGGAATATAAGTATGTATGGTTAGATGATTTGAACTATAATATTGTAAATCAAAGTGATACAACTCAGGCCCAGATGGTTACCACCGATCAAAATTACAGAATAGTTAAAAGTCAATCTAAACAGGGCGACATTGTGGGAACGAACAATTACAAGTACTTTATTAAGAATAATAGGATAGAGAAGACCGTTACCCTAAACGAACGTAAGGAAAATGAAGTTGTAAAAAGTGTCGAGGTTATGGTGATGAAAGATTTTGATGCGCACAATAATCCAACTAAAATTTATTTTTATAACAATTTAGCCGAAAAAAATCCTGAAACCGTAATTTTTAAACAATACAAGTATTATTAAAATATAGCTTATTGTGCATTTGCCCTAATCTTCAGTTTACCGTCACAACAGTAAGATCCAGAATGAATATAAATTTTGAAAATATAAGTTCCAAATCATCAGAATACGCTTATTTAAAAGAGCGGCAATATGGTGTTTCTGTAAAATATTATGCCGGAAATGATGAATTACCTCATAAACGAATAGACTACGAAGTTGATGTGAAAATTGATGCACATCATAACGGCTGGCAAATAGATATCGATAAACAAAATGTATTTTTCAACCAGCATGAACCAGATCTGATTAGCGAAATTTTATCGCAGGCAATAACGAGATCAATCTATCCTGTGCAGTGTGTAATTAACAATAAAGGTTTGCCGGTAAGGGGAATTACCAATCATGATCAAATTTTAAGCCGTTGGAATCACAATAAAAAACGGATTGCAGACAAATATGAGGGGAGACGGTTGATAAGTTGATAGGTGTTGCGGATATAAAGTTTGGAAGCAAAGCATTGATTGAAAAATCAATGAAATATGATATGTTCTGGAATTTATTTTTTCATCCTAAATTCATTGGATATAATGGTACAGCCGGTGTAAGAACAGATCTACATCTTGCTGTTGTACCCTATAAATTTCCGGTTAGGTTTACGGGTTTACAATATTTTAACAGGCAGGTTACTTCATATCATACCTTAGAAGTAAATTTTAATTCGGACGAAATGGAGGCCCCTCAATTTCTAAGTGGGGCAAAAGATGAAAATCAGAAGTACTATATGAAATTGGATGTAGTATTTGATCTCGATGCCAGGCATTTATTTATGACCAATACTACGGCCTATTTTAGTTTTTATTATAAAGATCATGAACAGAATATCTGTTTAGAAAAAAGAATATATTTTACGATGTATGAAATCAATGCTGTTTCAAAAACAGATGAGCATAACATCATCGTAGATGATGAACCAAAGAACAAGAAAAGCAAACTGATGAAGTTTATAGATGCTTTGGTAGGAGATTAATTTTAAAAGAGATATAAATATGGCACTAAAAGAAAAGGTAGTTCAGGGCGCAATCTGCAAATGTCAGTTTGGTACAACTCCGGATCAGCTCGTGGTACTTAGCCATAAAAAGTGGTATGCCAATGATCATGAAGCAAAAGAGAAACTTATTGTTACCAATAAGGATATTGGAGTGCCCTTTAAAAAAAGACATTTGGATCTTGCGCCAAAATGAATAATAGTCCTTGTGTGCCAAATATCACTAAATGGGATGGTTTTTATGAGAAAGAAAAATACGATCCGCCTGGTGGCTACATTATTTTAGAAGATAGCAAGGCAACCTGTGCAGTAGCTGGTAGCCCATGTGTAGAGATTGTTAAAAGCGGTCAGATTGGTGTTCCAAGCAGTAAAAATTTAAAAAATGCTGATAAAGAGCTTCAGGCAAATGTAAATCCTTTAATCAATATGACGGATTTGGACAAGCAGGATCCATATGAGTTTTTAAATGCCGAATAATTATGGGAAAAGTAATAGCATGTAAAATTGAAGTAACAGGCCAGTTAAGTACTTTTATGAAAGAACAATTGGTCTATCCTGGGCAAACCATTACGGTAGAAGCCAGCTCCAATATAAATTTCTTTTTAGATGAAACCTGCTTTAGCGACCACATTTTATCGCCTGATGTGAAATGGGCATTTATTTATGAAAATTACTATGCGAGTATAAAAGACAGTCAAGGGCAGCAAAATGATCTTTGGGCTGATATTGGAAATGGACAAAATCAGTTTATTGTTGAAAAAGGTATTGGTAAACAATATAAAAAAGCAAGTAAATTCAGTATTAGTCCGGAGGGGACCAGTTACTATTACGGCTTCAAGCAGAGAGTTGTTGTTTTTAACGATAATGCCGATCAGGAATTTCATTTCTTCATTATACCTTACATTAGTACCCCAAGCGTCAGTTATGCCTATTTTAATGAGAGTGAAAAAGTTAGAAGGTACGGTGATGCTATGCATCTTCAAATATTGTTGCATCAATATCCTGATAATATCAATAAAAAAGGAAATTATGAGGCAAAAATATATTTGTTAAAAAAGGAAGATGCATTAAAGGCTGTAGATACAGGCGATTTCGAAAAACATAATGTTATGGAAAAACCTTTTACCAAAAAACTGGGGTTTATAGACTATAATAAGGCAGATAATATCAATACGATTATCAACATCGATTTTATAATTGATGTTGCCTGGCGCAAAAATGAAAATGAGGAAAAAATATTTGTACCTATTATCGAACTGTATGAAACTAAAGAAAAGGAGATTGCAGGAGTAATATCTTATAATAGCGTACAGGATCCAATTATTAAAAACTTTGCACTCGAACCTTCTAAAAGTTTATCAAAATATAACGCTAAGTTGTTGGGAATGGAAGCCTTACAAAAGGAGAAAGATCCGATATACAGCGAATTTAAGGTTTCCGCAGAATTTATGTCTGATTTTCTCGACAGGAAAGAGATCGAGAAGAATAATATGATCCAATACATTGGGGATATTAATTACACAAAAAAAGAAAATAATCCCTGTGCCTATTCTACGATAACTATAAAAGAAGGAGAAAGAAGTGTTGTAATATTCGATGAAAATCAGTTGGCAAGTAAAGTAAAAGATAGCACCCTTAATACTTTTGAGATTGTAGCCGGCGATAAAGAAAAAACAAAAGTAACCGTTACAGCTAAATTTAAGAAGGATGCTAAAAGCCCTGAAGAGTCTATGCACATTGGAAGTGCTTACAAATGTGAAGGTATACTTAATGATGGACATAAGCATGAAAAGCCTGAAGATGTTTTTAAGATGCAATATATTGTTGGGCAGTGGAGACCTTCATCAGGTTTTACTGGCCGATTAATGGATCAATTGTTGAATTTTAGTTCAGTGAGTAGTTTTAGGTTTTACCATCCTGATAATGGAAAAAAAGCGCCTGAGCTTAAAACAGATGACCCTTATAAAAAGCAATATTCAGATGATCAGCAAGCAAAAGGTTTACCAAACCCAGCTGGCAGTATGGACAGATTTAAACTTATTTCAGTAGCAGAAGTACAGGGGCTCACAGATGAAGATTATAAGATTGAAAAGGATACAGTTTCTTTGGAGCTGGGTTATGTTTATAACAAGGTTTATGAAAGTAAGATCGCCGATTATTTAGGAACACAAGAAGCTTTTGAGGGGGAGCGCTTTCTAAAAATGTAAAAAACATCTGGGTAATCAGGTATCTCTTAAAGCTAATTAATAAGGAAAAGATTTATCAAACCTATTTTGTACCGGTAACAACATGTCGTTATCCCAATCAAATTGCCAGGATAAATATATACCCAGATATGAAATGGGTATTCAATTTCAACTATAACATAAAAACGCCTATCTACTATAAGCCAACAGCTTCGTTAGTTGAGCACTATGCTGATTCTTATGAAGGAAGGAATATAACTACAAGTAATAGTGCCACTCGAGTGGATATTAGAGAGCGGATAATAAATAATGCTGGTCAGGTAGAGGAGGGGCGAAAAACTTCCTTTACTTTGGGGGTAGAGTGTGAGGTTAGTGGTGAAGATGATATAATTAGTCTCTCAAAGGAAATGGGAGAAAAATATAGAAAAATGCTTTCTCCGCTATTATGGATTGTGAATAAATTGGATGGAGATTTGGGAGTAAGTGAGGCTAGAAATGAAAATAATCGTATTAGAACTTCTGGAAATACGGGCCTTTTAAGTAGATTGAAAAAATTACCAATGAGCTTCGAACTGGAAGCTCCAAATATTGGTGTTGGGTTAGGAATTGGCTTCGCCGGCTCAAAATCAGGCAAAATTAGTTATGAACTAGAGGGAAGATTAGTTGCTGATCCTCTTATTGGAGCAAATGTTAAGCTAGATATACTTGCATTAGGCAGTAAATTAAAGCCTTGGGGCCTAATATTGGATGCTTTAGATCTTGCTTCTTGGGCAGCTAATGTTTTTAGCGGAGGAAGAGTAGAATTTGATTATAAAATAGAGGTTCGTTTTAAAGCTCAAATTAAGTTAGTGGGTAAAAAAACGGGAACTGATCTGAAAACTAAAGAGCCTATTTATGAGGGACATGCAAATGCAAAGTACAATTTTGTCGATAGAAAACTAGATTTTAGTGGTGGTATTGAAGGTAAGATTTTAGGAGAAATTGAGATCAGTGCCTCGGTAAAAATATTAGCGAAGGTTAAAGATGCTAATGCTAGAGTTTTAGATGAAAAGAAAAAGATTGCGGAAGTAGGAGTTGGTGCAAAAGCAAGTTCTTATGTCAAACTTACCTGTCCATTTGAAATTAAGGATGGGGGAGTGGATATAGATTTTTATTTTTCAGGAGTAAAACTAGAAGTTTGGTTTAAGGCCAGTTTAAATCCAAACGATAATGATGGAGAACCGGACATTGTTAAAAGTCTAGTCCCTAAAATAGACTTAACTAAAAAAATTCAATTTTGATGAAACAAATATTATATATCCCATTGTTCGCGTTACTTTTCGTAGTTAGCTGTACAGAGGCTAAGCAAGAAAAAATAGCAGGTAACTATAAATATAAAGAAAAAATGAAAAAGACTTATTTTGCAAATTATGATTTTAGTGGTCGCTTCGATATCATTTTTAATGGCGTAAGCATGGTCAGAAACAGGAAGAATGGAGTGGTTAGCGGAATTGAATATTTGAATCCATATATATCGAAATCAGGCGTTCAAAATATAATGCTCGTGGTAAAACCTTTAAGCCCTAATTCAAAAATATTGCCTAAAGATGTAAAAGATTATTTTATTGACATTGTTTATACAGAAAATGGTGCAGCTGCCCCGGTTAAAAATGTGAAAAGATGTTCCTTTCCCGCTATCGATAAGCCAGCAGATTCATTGGTTTATACCTGGACATTTGATGCTGATGTGCCTTATGAACTAGAAGGTTTTACAAATTCGTTAAGTTTAACTAAAGAAGATCCTGCTCAACTATTATCTGAAGTGTTAGCATATTATCAAAATGTTCATAATATAATTAATGAGGGAAATCATAAAGACTATCTTCAATTGTATAAAAAATCGCGCGAGAGGGAAATGGTTTCAGTATATATGGATGAGAAAAAGCAAAAGGAATATTTAGAATCCTTAGAGAAACGCATCTCCTCATCGAAAGGTTACATGCAACCCTTAACTGATTACAAATTGTTTATCCACCCTAATGGAAAATTAGTTGGTTTAATTACATCAAATGGGGTCACTCCCTTATACTCCAAGGATCAGGAAGGAAAAAGAAAACAATATGGATTGGAATTGCATAGGGTTAAAGGAAGCAATAAGTTAGAGGTGTATTAAAAGCTAGATAAAGTTACGTGGTTGAGGATTATTCTCAAAATGGCTCACCCATTATTACCATTTCATTTTTTTTATGTATGGAATTTTAACATTTAAATCCGGATTTAAAAGGAACTTAAAATAAGTTCGGCAATTAATTGTAAATAACATCAGCTAACATGATCATAACGAAATGCTAAACACGTTGCAAATAATAAGATCCAGGTATTGGTTAAATTTTTAATCGTTTTTTTATTATCAACCCTTATTGTTACGCTACTTTTCATTCTTATTTTCGGTAATCTCGCTCAGTCAATTACGTTAAAGGCCGTATTAAAATAGTCACACAATTTGGCATTGTGATCAGTATTCCTACAGCTATTTTGTTCCTTCTCGCAGATATCTTGATAAAAAAGATCAAAATTAGATGGGTTTTGCACTTGGTTAGGGTATAGTGTTTTTTGGTTTACTCTGGCTGGTCAGTATATTTTTTTCAATTTATCTCATCGCCAATGCCTTATTTGATAATCCCTTCATGGAAAACCTGTATCATTCAAACACGACCTGGCTAACACTGATTTGATTTAGTTATGATTGAAATATTTACTAACTACAGCTGCAATATAGGGCATAAAGCAGCCCCCCGATTTTTATTCTTGCAAAAAAAATCTGATAGTCAGTCTTCAGGTTTAGCCCTAATCACCTCTTTTCATGTTAAAAAGGTATGATTGCCAAAAAAATCACGTATACTATTTTTTTACTTTTTTTAGGTGTATGCCGTATCTCATTATTTTATTCCTGTATGATTCAAAGCGCCTATGAAAAATTGATTGGGAACACGAATGATGGTTATCAACTGACCATTTTCCAGCTTGAATTTTATTTTTTCCTTATCGTTTTATACAGTTTCAGGCCATCACGCTTTAACAAAACCATAGTTAAGAGTTACAAAGAAGGTGGGACTGAAAAGTTCTCGAAAAAAACTTTTTTGGATCGTTTATATAGGTGTGCTATTTGCCGTTTTCGGGATACCGTTATTGATTTTCAAAAATGCATTAGGAACTGTACTTGATGTAATTACAAAAGCCAACTATTACATAATTGAAAATACAAGCTTATTGATATTAGCAATTATGTTTTTAGGCCTTAATATGTTGGGCTTTTACTACAACTTTATCAATGCTTTTGATCATGCCAAAACCCAGTTTTTCCGATTTTTATTCGCATTTATGTTAACGGTTCCAGTTTCAGCATTTCTATATTTAATTTCTGTTGTACTTCAGATAAAGCTGATGCCTTGATAATCATATGTTTGGCATTTAATCTTTCTTTTCTTTATTTGGCACTTGTAGCTTTCTGGAAGTAAGGAAATCAAAAAAATTAACCCATAACATTAAAAATTAAGACAGTAATCAATTCAATTGCCCCAAAAAGCAACAACCTGCCCTAAAATGCTACAATGCTTTGAACTCTTGTATGTAGTAGAAATAAGACGGAAATTAATTTCAAAAAAAATACATTTTTTTTCTTGGTAATAATCTGCGTTTTATATAGCGTGAGCCAAGATTTTCAAATTTTATCGAGCCGGTTACTCGTTATATATGAGTGAGATATACAATAATTGGCTTAATATTTGGTTTATAATTAATGTAGCGGAGGCTACGAAAAATCCAATTATTTAACCTTTAAATTTTAAAACTATGGCTTTCAAAGCTAGATTAAACTTTTCAGGCAAGGAGTACGATGTGCTTCACTGTGCCTATGCGTTAAACCGAGATGTAGATGCTAAAGGAAGACCTTCTTCCGGAGTTTACGGCGGTACCATCGATATTGAGATCGAATCAACCGAAGACACTTCAATTATCGAAGCGATGGTAAATAACCAGTATAAACCCATTACAGGAACACTGCTGATCAAAAAATCAGAGGAAGATGCCAAAATGAAAGAAGTTAATTTCGAGGATGGCTACATTGTTAAATATTCCGAAGGAATAAACATTGTTGGCGATCACCCGATGACGCTCAAGTTCCAGATTTCAGCCCGCAAGCTTAAATTAGGTAGCGCCGAGCACGTTAACGATTGGCCAAAAGCCTAAAGAGAGGTTGAGGGTAGGAAGGTTGAAGGTTTAAGGCAAATAAAACGCCTGACGCCATGCGCTTAACGCCAAACCATTTGCTAAAAAAACTATTTCATTTAAAAACATTAAAAATTTACTACAATGGCATTCAAAACCCGTTTAAACTTAGGATCAAAAGAATTTGATGTACTACAGTGCAGCTTTTCATTAAATAGAGATGTTGACGCGAAAGGCCGTCCATCCTCAGGTGTTTATGGTGGTACCATCCACATCGAAATTGAATCAACTGAAGATACTTCAGTAATCGAATCAATGGTTAATAACCAGTACAAACCACAGGCTGGTAGCATTACCTTCAAAAAAGGCGAAGAAGATGCAAAGATGAAGGAGCTTACTTTTGAAGATGCCTACATCATTCAATATAATGAGGGTATCGCAGTAAACGACAATACCCCGATGACTTTAAATTTTGTGGTATCTGCCCGTAAACTAAAACTGGGCAATGCAGAACACGAAAACGATTGGCCAAAAGCTTAATCCGATTTAAATCGTTATTAGTTTCCGGCTAAGCTGGCACTAATAACGATTTTTTTGTTTTTGGGCATGATAAAAGAGCTACCTATGGCTACCGATTTAGAATATATAAAGCTGTTTAATTCCTGTACAATTTCTCCGTTAAAATCTGCAGAGATCAACCGGATTATTGATGATAAAATCTTAAACAATAAATCAAGATATCAGTCGGTAAGAAATAAACTGCTTAATTTAACCGAATATACTTATCGCAGTACCTGCTTTGTAACCGAACCTGACGATCTTTTCCTCAAAAGAAATCCAAAAATTGGAAACAGTTTTTTTAGCAGAACATTTGTAGATAATAGTGTTTTCTCTGAAAGTACGGGCATACCATGGTATTTTATTGCCTGCGTACATTACAGGGAAAGCAATTCTGATTTTACCAAACACCTGCACAATGGCGATCCACTAAGTGGCTTTACCAGGCAGCACCCTGCAAACCGGCCAAAAATTAGTCATGGTCCACCATTTACGTTTGAGGAAAGTGCTGTTGACGCTTTAAAATTACGCGGTTTAGATAAGGAAACAGTATGGTCTTTGCCCAAGGTTTTGCTGCGTTTAGAGCAATATAATGGCATAGCAAAGGCTTATCAAAATAATAACATCAATTCGCCATATCTGTGGGGTGGCTCTAACCTATATACTAAAGGAGGCTTCCCCAGAGATCATGTTTTTAGCCTCGATTATATAAATAAACAAATTGGAACAGCCGTCATTTTAAAGGCTATGGAAAACAGGGGATTAATTAATATACCAAGGCAATAGTATGAAAATAGCAGGCATTTTATTTTTCTCTCTGGTATTTCTATTCTTTTCATGCGGTGCAAAACATGAAGATAAAAGGCAAAGTACAGCATATAATGCCGATTCTGTCATTCAAGGCAATAAAGGTGCTGGGTCTACCGAAACAGACTCGCTTGAAAAATTGGCGGCTAAAATGCTTGCTTCAAGAGAGCGTTACCTCAGTGATGGGAATACTGAAGCTGAAGAAACTTTTATTAAAGCACTCATCAGTGCGCTCGAGAAGCCAAATGCATTTGAAAATGATTTTGGCTCGTTAAAAGCGTACGAAATTAAAGTATTAATTGCTGATGACAAAAAGCTTAAGGTGTTTTACTGGCTTTCTCCCTATTCGGGCTCTATGTGGCATGTACAGAACATTGTTCAGTATAAAAACGAAAATAATGCACCTACCGCAATCTCATTTAACAACCTTTACAAAGATAAAGATGACGAAGGGAGTCCAACTCCATTTTTTGAACATATATACAGTTTAGAAACTGCTCCTCAAAAAACATATCTTTTTACAGGCTATGGCCAAATGAGCGGAACGGAACCCTATAGTGTAAGCCATGTACTAACCATCAATCATTCAGAATTTAGTATTGAAAAGCCTTTATTCAAACTCGAGAAGACAGTTAAAAACCAGTTGTTTGCTTCTGCCGACGTCAAAGAAGGTGAGGATAAAGAAAAACTTATGGCCCAATTGGCCATGAAATATAACCCTAAAGATAAAACCATCGGCTATCCCGAGGTTAACGAAACAAAAAATGGGGCTGTTTTTAATGGAAAAAGAAACGTTTTAACCTTTCGCGATGGAATGTTCAGGTAGTCATAAACTATTATTGAGTTGATATGGAAAAGAAATTAATCACCGAAATAAATATAGAAGATAAGGCAATTACCCATTTTGCCTCCTTCAGTTTAAAGCAGGCATTTAATGCCCATCATTATTTTGAGTTGCGGTTTAACCACGATCAGATGGGGTTGCCTGGAATGATCAGCTTAAATGATAGTCGCGATTTTGTAGGGAAAACCCTTACCGCTTCTTTCGGTTATGATGCTGGCGCTTTACAAGAGTTTACAGGTTTGGTAACCAAAGTAGAACTGGCGCAGAGCCATGGTTATCATGGTGTACTAATCGTGAGTGGATATAGCCCAACCATTTTGATTGATCGCGGGCCCGATTTAGGCTCTTATCTTGATAAAGATTTAAATAGCATTGTAAATCTTGCCACTTCAGATGTGCCTTCGAATGATATTAAAATCGTAGCCAACGCGGTCAGAAAAGAACCGATTGATTACCTGATTCAATATCGCGAAAGTGATTTTGATTTCCTGAACAGACTCTCGGGCGAATACCACGAATGGTTTTATTATGATGGCAAACAACTGAATTTCGGTAAGCCTGACGATCAGAAAGAAGTTGCCCTTGTTTATGGCCGCGATGTGCAAAACCTGCAGTATGCCATGGAAATTGCGCCGATTAAAAACAAACGTTTTGCCTATAACCCTAAACAGGATGAAATGTTGCAGAGCGAAAGTAGTGGCGTTAGTGATGGATCACCAGACCTGTCACATGCCATACAGGTATCAAACACCATGTACAGCAAAACATTTAATCAACCTGCACTTATCCGTGTTGATAATAGCAATGATATTAAAAGCCATGTACAAAACGAAGAAAAAGCACATATCAGCAACCTTTTAAAGGTAAATGCCAGTGGCGATAATGCTGCTTTGGGTATTGGCAGTATTGCCGAAATTACGATGAGCATCAGAAAGGAACTTTCATTTTCTACGGAGAGTCTGGGTAAATTCTTAATCACTACTATTAATCACGATATTGATGGTACTGGAAAATATTACAATACTTTCGAAGGAGTGGTAGCCACAACAGAACGGCTTTCGGTGAAAAATTACACTAAACCAAATCCCGATATGCAACTCGCAGATGTGATTGATAACGCCGACCCACAAGGGCAAGGCCGCATTAAGGTGAAATTTAAATGGGAATGTAAAACCAACGATGTAACCGAGTGGCTGCGGGTAATTACCCCTGATGCAGGAAGCAGCGATAAAGTGAGTAAAAACAGGGGTTTTGTGTTTATTCCTGAAATCGGCGATCAGGTAGCGCTAACTTTTGAGGAGGGAAATATTGCTCGTCCGATTGTTTTGGGTTCGGTATTTCATGGCAAAAGCGGAAGTGGTGGCAGTGCCAGCAATAACAGCAAAAGTTTAACTTCTAAAAGCGGCCATACGTTAACCATGGATGATGGGGCAGGTATGGTTATGAAAGATAAAGACAGTAATTTTATCGAGCTCGACGGAGCAGGTAAAGCCGTTTTCGAAACCAAAGAATCGATCCTGATTAAATGTGGCGAGAGCAGCATTTTTATGGATAAAAACGGCAAGATTATCATCAAAGGGAAAGACATTTTAACCCTTGGTGAGAACATCGGGAATTCTGCCAAAACCAGTATCGGCATTGGTGTAGGACCAGAAGATGGGACACCAACCTCTGGCATTGGTATAGAAGCACAAACCTTGGATATCGGCACCAAAACGCTTTCCATGAGCGGGGAAACTGAAGCGAACCTTGCATCGAAAAAAATCAATGTAGGCGGCGAAAGTGAAACGAATATCAGCAGTGGAACGATCAATCTAAACTAATTTTCGACATTAAGGCTCAATGAATCCGGTACAACTCGAATTATTTAAAATAGATAAACAATGGCAACAAGTAGTAAGGAAGTATCCATTAGAAACACTTTTCCTTTGCCTGGGTGAGCGGCATGAGGTAAATTTATTTGAGGCTTATTTTAAATACCAGTTAACCGAAGAAAGCAGAACAGATGATATGTTTCTGCTCCATTACCAGGTTTTTCAAAGTAAAAATGATTACGGAGAAAGTTTGGTTAAAGAATGGAAAGAGATCTTTGATTTATGGCAGAAAGATACCGGAAAAGGGATTATTTGGGATGTTGATTCAGATGAAAATACACTAGAATATAGAACAGACGCTTATGTGCCTGTTATTGCATTGGAACGGCTCTGTAACCTTTATCCTGATTTAAAGTTGAAAAAATATACGTTCAGCTTGCGCCTACAACAATTATTGATATAGCAGGCCTTTCTGAATGGATTAACGAATGGTGCAGTTGTGTAAAAGCCTTAAATAACGAAAATATTAAGCTGGTATATACCGAGCACCATACACACCGCACATTAAAAAAATTAAAACAGGGAACCGAATTCAGGGTCAATATTGATGTAAGCCAGTTGATGCAAAATGCTGCCGCGCATACCAACCGCGAAAAGAACGATCCTGAAGCCGATTACCAGCAACAAATATTAACGGCCAGTAATTATTTAAGTAAAGGTAAACACGAACAGGCAAATGCAGTTTTGGAACGTGCAATTGTAATTGCTCAAAAACAAGGTTTACATGAGGCCGTGGTTGCCGCAAGGATCATGCTGGCGCAGAGCTTAGCCGTAAAAAGCAAAAAGGCAGAAGCACGGCAACAATACGAACTGGCTTTGGCCCGCGTTGGAGAAAGTTCGCTGTTAAGTGCACATATCCACATGAGTTATGGTAGTTTCCTTTTGGCACATTCGGGTAAGAAAGAAGCCAAAAGGTATTTTGAAAAGGCGATTAAAATTGCAGAATTTATTGAGAACGATTTTATTGCCATGGAATGTACCCGCTTGTTGGGCCAGCTTTCTGAAAGTAAAATAACTGGTTCTGCCAAAGCAATGGCTTATTATCTGAAATGCATTGAAATTGCAAAGAAAATGCCGATTGAAAAAAGGCGACAAAGTTCGATGGCTTATACCGCATCGATCATGTTAAAAAAATATGGTGAAGAAAGTCCCGAAGGGAAAAAATTAGATCTGGAGATGCAGCAGGATTATGGAGAAGATTGGAAATCAATGGCAGAAGTGCCTGCTAACCATGCCAATCCATTATCGTAAGGATGATTGGTGATGCATCACCCTAAATAAAATGCAGATGAAAAAGATTAAAGCGAGTAAACCGAATATGTCTACCGATAGGTCAGTAAGCCTATCTGCAAGCTTAACCAAAGCCGAACCCAAAGCGGTAGGCGGTGGCGGTGGTGTTGCACCAGGAAGTAATCCACCTGCATCCAAAAGCCCTTTAAAGCTTTTAAAAGCCAAAAAACCTGCAATGGCCAATACGGCGGTGCAGCATGTAAGCAAGCATTTCGATGTGGTGCTAGCTATCGATTTTCACTGGACAACCATTCCGATTCCACCTTCATTCGGTTTTATTCCACTGCCTTTACCACATCCTTTTATCGGGATGGTTTTCGATCCGATGGATTACCTGCATTTCAGCATTCCTATCCCGAAATTTGCACAGGGGTTAATTGGTACGGCCAGTATCCCAATGGGTGGGTCGATCTATGTGCATGGCAGGCATAAAGCAACCACAACTACCAGTGTAATGGGGATTTTGCTTCCTTTCAGGCACATTAGTTCTATACCGGTTTATTTTATTGTAAACATACCCGGTTCACCACACGAAGGTGAAGTATATTGGGGATCAACCACGGTAAAAGGGCAGGGATCAGAAATGAGCGGATCTAATCCGGGCCAGGTTCTTACCTGCTGGTGCCCACCCATGGGTTTAAAACCGCTACCAACTGTACCAGGTAAATTAAAGAAAAATCCATTGGCTTATTTTGCTTTTTACAGCGATTTATTAAGCATGTACGTGCAGATTAATACCGGCAAACCCGTATTGGTTGGAGGTACATTTGCACCACATAATTATACACTGAAAGAGTATTTAATGCGTTTTGCAGCCATTGGCATCATGAGGGGGCTAACCAAATTGGGGGAGCTTTAGCTAAAGGGGCACTTAAAGGGGTTAATAAGGTATTACGTGGACTTTTTAAAAACAACCCGATATCTAAAAAGCTTTGTCATTGGGGCTTGGAACCTGTTAATTTTGTTACCGGAGCCATGTTCTTCGAGTGGACCGATTTCGAATTGCCCGGTGGCCAAACACTGGCCTGGAACAATGTATGGCGTAGTGATAAACCTTATGCGGGCATGCTGGGCAACCAGGTATACAGTAATTATGATCTTTATATTTATCCGGATTATGAAGCTGGCATTATAGGTTTTAGTCACCCTACCGAAAATATGGTGATGCCCTTGCCTTATATTGAGCCATATTCAGGCAAACAATATGATCGTGCACAAAAGGTCTGGATGGAAAGACCTGATGAAAATACCTGGGTACTTACCATTCATCAGGATATTTATACGTATACACTTTTTAGTGGCGGGCAAGATGGTGATATCTACCGCATCAATCATATCGAATACACCAATGGCAGTCAGCTTACCTTTTATTATCAACAACAGCTTTTAACCCGGATTGTCGAAAACTCAGGCCGTGTACTCGAAATGCAGCATAATGAAGCCGGTACGGCAATTACTGCTATTTATTATCATTATAAAAATACCAGCGATCTGTTGGTGAGTTACGATTACGATCAGCGTGGCAACATGGTCAAAGTATACGATCAGGCAGGCAAAGTCATCAGTTTTGAGTACGATGACCATAATAGAGTAGTTAAAAGAACCAACCGAAACGGCATGGCGTATTTCTGGACTTATGACGCAGAGGGCCGCGTAATCCACACTGAGGGCAGAGACGGTTTTATGAGCGGATCGATAAGCTATTTCCCTGAAGAAGGTTATAACGAAGTGTACTACCACGACGGTAAAATAGAACGTTATTATTATGATGAAAACGATCTGGTGTACAAAAAAGTAGATGCTTTGGGTGGCGAAACCTGGTATGAGCACGATCGCTATAATCAAGAAAAAATGGTTTCGAGCCCTGAAGGAAGGGTAATCGGTTACGAATATGATGATCAGGGCAATATTACCACTTACCACACCGCAGATGGCGAGCAATATCAATATGCCTACGATGAAAACAATAACCTCATTCTGCGCAGTGATCCGGCCGGTTCAAACGAAACCTGGTTGTATAATGAGCAGAACCAATTGCTTAAACATGTTCAAAAAGACAGTCGGATAGTCGATTTTTATTATAACGAAGAGCAAAAATTACCGGTATTTTGTCGCGATAATGACGGTCACGAAATCCATTGGACTTATAACAATTTAAACCAGCTGATCGAATCGGTTTCCAGCGAAGGCAACAGCCGCCGTTGGACTTATGATGATTATGGGCGGTTGATCCGTTTTAGTCCTGATGGTGATCAAACTACAATTTGGGAGCGGGATGAAATGGGCCGTGTTACCCTGATAAAAGATTTTGGAGAAGAAGCCTTACATTTCAAATACGATGCCTACGATCTTCCGGTTTACGCCACTGATGGGCGTGAAGAATGGTACATGGCTTATACGCCTATGGGTAGCCTAAAAACACAAAAAAGAAGCAGTCAATCCTCCAGCCAGAACATCCAGACCCTACATTTTACCTACGATCAATGGGAAAACTTAAAGGCCATTACCAACGAAAAAGGCGAAGAATATCTCTTTTTAAGAGATGCCAACGATGATGTGGTAAAAGAAATTGGCTTTGATGGACAGGAACAACAATATATCCGCAATCAGGATGGGCAGGTTATTAAAACCATACAGGCCGATGGTAAGGCCATTTACCACAATTACGATCTGAGCGGCCGGCTCGTGTACAGCAGCTATGAAGATGGTACCTACGAAGCTTTCCAATACAATAAACTCGGTTTGCTTATTGCTGCAGAGAACGACTTTTCTTTAGTTAATTTCAAGCGGAATCCACTGGGTATGGTTACCCAGGAAATACAGGATGGTTACCAGATCAATTACCAATATGATGTTTTTGGCAACCTAACCAGTTTAAAAAGCTCATTAGGCGCAGATATTCAATACGATTATGATGAAATAGGTTACCTGAATGGCATTGCCGCAAAAAGTGGTGGATCAGCAGAATGGACTGCAAGTATTGGCCGCAATAAAAACGGACAGGAAACCAGCCGCAGTTTAAGCGGCGGGATAAAAGCTACTTTCGATTATGATCACGAAGGCCATCCAATCAGTCAGAAGGTTGAAGCTAGTCGTTCCATTACCGCGTTTAAACAATATGCCTGGGGGCCAAATGATAAACTCAACAGCTGCTTAAATAGCATTACGGGCGGCAGCATCAATTACAGATATGATACTTTTGGCAGCCTGTCTTCCGCAAGTTATAGCGATGACGGCAAAGTCATATATAAAAATCCTGATGAAACCGGGAACTTATATAAAACTGCTGATCGCAGTGACCGGCGTTATGATAAAGGAGGTAAACTGTTGAAAGACGACCAATGGTACTACCGTTACGATGCCAAAGGCAACCTGGTGCAAAAAGCAAGCGTAACATTAACGGTCTGGCCAAAGAAGAAGTTGCCCAACCAGAAGATAATGGCTTATTTGGCAAAAAATTAAACTGGGGAATGGCCAATCCCGATATCCCAAAAGCGGAAGCGCTGGATATCCTGGCAGATGCTGAACCGGATTTACCAGAATGGAAAGAAGGTGACTGGTCTTATGCCTGGGCCGCCAATGGCATGATGAAAGCGGTTAAAAATCCACATGGCGAGATCATTCATTTCGAATACGATGCTTTAGGCAGAAGAAAAGCCAAAATTGTTTATGGTTCCTCCCCAAGAGGGGAAGGCCGGGAGGGGGTGATCTACCGCTATTTATGGGATGGTAATTTACTGCTCCACGAATGGAATTACCCTTTAAAAGAGCGGCCTAACCTGGTGATTAATGAAGATGGATTGCTCAGCTACGATAAAACCGAACCGCTTGGCAACGATTTAATTACCTGGGTGTACGATCAGAACAAATTTACCCCAAGTGCCAAAATTGTTAATGGCCAGTACTATTCTATTATAAGCGATTATTTGGGAACACCTGTACAAGCTTATGATGATGCCGGTAAAAAAGTGTGGGATGCTGAACTTGATATTTATGGAAAAATACATAAACTTAGCGGTGAGAGAAACTTTGTGCCATTTAGGTACCAGGGGCAGTATGAGGATATAGAAACGGGCTTGTATTATAATAGGTTTAGGTATTATGATCCAGAGATTGGGGGATATGTAAGCAAAGATCCAATAGGGTTGGAAGGGGGAAATAGGCTATATGCTTACGTTGGAGATAGCAATTATTGGTTAGATGTCTTTGGATTGATGCCGTGGGGCGAGTTTATGAATGGAGCGAGCGCAACTATTACAGCAGGGAATAATACAGGAACTTATAGTAGTTCTACAGCAGGACACGCAGAGATAAATGGGCTCAATGACTTCACTAACAAGGGTTGGTTAAATGGACAAGATGTGGTTATTTCAGATGTTACGGGTAATTTTAATAATGGAGTCAAACCTGTAGGTGTATGTTCAAAATGTAGATCAAATGTTTTTGGAGTATTGGCAGAAGGTGGAGCAAAAAGTGTGACTATTCCTGTAACTAAAGGAAATGTAACAGTTGATAGTTATAAAATTAAGAGCGATGATTTTGGTAGGGTTCAAGCTGAAATTGATAAAATAAATAAAGGCTCAGGGAATCCTAGATCTAAATCAGATGCGGCATGGGACGTACTTAAAAAATATAAATATAATTAAATGAAGAAGATAGAAGCAAAAGACACGTTATTTTTTTATAGCCCAAATATGGAAGAGTTAACCCTATATGCAGGTGTAAAATTTAGTTACAATTTTAAAAAAAGACAATTTCAATTAGACATGAATCCAGATGGAGAATCCCGTTTAACAGATGTTGAAAATTTTAAAATAAATGAAGCATTCACGCAAATTGAATTCGATATTAATTATAAAAACAAAGCAATTGCTTATACCGTAAGTAGTAATTTTAATACATGTAAATATGCTTTCGAAATCATCAATAATTTAAATGAATCTATTATCCCAGATAATGATTTGGATAAAGTAGATCTATACTTTGAACAGGATGTACTCACGCATTTATATGTAAGTAAGACAAAAGATTATCAATTGATCGATTCATTGAGACTTATTTCCGAAAATAATACTTGCTATTTAATAAGAAATAAACCCGAATACAGTAAAAAAAAGTTGATAATATATTAGTTCAGGATAGTAAGGTTTCGATAGCTGCAGAAGGAAAAGATGTCTTTTTTGAATTTAATCTGAGTCCGGTGGTATATAAGATTATTGAAAATATACTTAGGCTAAAAAAATAATCCTTATTAGAAAAAATAGCTGTAAAAAAGTAGTGATTACATTAAAATTAATAGAAAAAAGGAATATTTTAAATTGGTTGAGATAGAATTGATATAGCTGTTAGTCGCTAGTTTAATCTTAATGAAAATTATTAAGCCAAAAGCCTCAGGTATAACGTATGAACCAAAGGTAAAAGAACTATGTTTAATCGCTGACCTGAAATTTAGTTACAGTTTAGATTCGAAAAAATTTCTTTTGGATGAGAATCCTCATGGAGAACCATCATTAAAAGATATTTTTTTCGATGTTGTTGTAGATGATAAATTCACAACATTATCTTTTAGGTCAGTTTATAGAAACAAGAAAGCATCTTCAAATTGGAACGCCAACATGTGATTGAAAGTTTAATTTTTGAAGCAATTTCTGGTTTTGATCTTGGGACTATTGAATTGGATAAGTTTCAACTCTTCTTTGAATCCTTCAACAACATTTTAATCACATTTTTTAATGCCGGGTTCCGGTTAGATTCTTTCCAGATCATATAAAGCTCTGTTCTTTGCGGAATGTGTGTAAGTTCTACAAACTTCACGTTTTCCTGATAGCCATATTGCAGTCCCGTGGGCACAATGGCTATGCCCAAACCTTCTTCTACCAGTTTGTAAATAGTGAGCGCATTAACTGATTTGTGGTAGGTTTTGGGTTTAAAGCCATGGTCTTCGCATATACTCATCATCAGGTCGTAATAGAATGGACTGTCATCGCTTGAGAAAAAAATGAAAGGCTCATCTCCGAGTTTTTTTACCGCTTCAAAACTTGCCATTTTCATCGGATGACTTTTAGGCAACACCAGCGAGAAAGTATCCTGATGGATCATGTGTTTAGAAATGCCCGGTTTAAACTGCTGCATCCGCACAAAACCCATATCAAGCATGTCTTTTTCCAGTAATTCGATCTGTAGTTTATTAGGCATTTCATCCAGATTGGTTCTGATCTCTGGAAAATCTTTGTTTAGCTTAAAAATAACTTCCGGTACAATTTTTTGTGCTGCAGAGCCTAAAAAACCGATACGGAGCTCACCCTGTTTACCTTCTGTAATATTGGTTAACTGTTTTTTGATGTTCTCGATATGGCTGAATAGAAAATCTACTTCATCTTTAAGGTAAAGGCCAGCTTCGGTAAGTGTTACTTTTTTCTTATCCCGATCAAAGAGTGGAGCGTTAAAAATTTCTTCCATTTGTTTAATCTGCCGGCTTAATCCCGGTTGGGAAATAAACAGGCGGTCGGCAGCTTTTCTAAATTTCAGTTCCTCCGCCAAAACCTGAAAATATTTTAAGTGCCTTAGTTCTATCTGATAACTCATGGTTATTACATGATGATGTAATTGGTATTTATAGGTATCAAATATAGCGCTTATTTTTGTTTAAAACCTTTACAATATGAGTGGGCAACAGATTTTTAATTACGGTACAGATCATTTAACGGCTAACCTGGCTTTGGCCATCAGCAATGGTGAAGTGAAAGGCACATTAAGCAAAAGCACCCGGGCAAAAGTGCTCGAAAGCAGTAGGGTGGTGGAGCGGATTGCGGTTTCAGGTAAAGCAGTTTATGGCATCAATACTGGTTTCGGTTCCTTATGTACTTCCATGATTTCGGCCGTTGATACCCGTAAATTACAGGAGAATATTTTAAAGAGTCATGCTGTTGGCGTAGGCGAACCGATAGATAGCGAAATATCAAAACTGATGCTCGTTTTAAAACTGCAGGCATTAGCACAGGGCTATTCAGGCATCAAAATCGAAACGCTAGACCGGATGATCTGGTTTTTAGAAACCGGCGCTACACCAGTAGTGCCAAAACAAGGTTCTGTTGGTGCTTCCGGCGACTTAGCTCCATTATCACATCTATTTTTGCCCTTAATCGGTTTAGGTAAGGTGCATTATAAAGGCGAAATTATTGCCACAGCTCAACTTTTAAAAGAACATGAGATACAGCCTTTACAATTAGGTCCCAAAGAAGGTCTGGCTTTAATTAACGGGACGCAGTTTATTGCAGCGCATGCCGTTAAAGTAGTACAGCGTTTGGAAAATGTGCTGAATTCTGCTGATATTATTGCTGCATTGATGATTGAAGGTTTGCAGGGATCGGAAAAACCTTTTCATCCAAAGCTTCATCAGTTAAGGCCTTACCCGGCAAATATTGCCGTGGCAGAACAGGTTCGAAAACTTTTGCAAGGTTCTGAAATCATGGAATCGCATGCCAATTGCGCTAAAGTACAGGATCCCTATTCATTAAGATGCATCCCTCAGGTGCATGGGGCTTCCAGAGCGGCATGGATGCATTTAAAAGAAACTTTAGAAATCGAACTCAACTCCGTAACCGACAATCCGGTCATATTTAATGATGATTTAACCATTAGTGGAGGTAATTTTCATGGTCAGCCATTAGCCTTGCCACTTGATTATGCCTGTTTGGCTGCTTCAGAAATCGGAAATATCAGCGATAGACGTATTTATCTCTCTTTAGAAGGAAATACACCTGGTGTACCAAAATTACTCATGAAAGAAACCGGATTAAATTCGGGTTTTATGATCGTTCAATATACCTCGGCGGCTCTGGCTAGCGAAAATAAAGGACTTTGTTTCCCAGCCAGTGCCGATAGTATTCCAACTTCATTGGGTCAGGAGGATCATGTAAGCATGGGTTCCATCAGTGGTCGTAAAGCCTTACAAGTAATCGAAAACGTAGAAAAAATCCTTGGTATTGAGTTGTTCTGTGCTGCACAGGCTGTTGATTACCACTATCCATTAAAACCAGGAAAAATATTGGCTGCAGTGCACGATTTTGTCCGCACCGAAATTGATCATTTTGAAGAAGACCAGATTATGTACGATCGTATGGAAAATGCCATCCAAATGCTACAACAAGGTAAAATTGTGGCCACCGCAATCAAGGCAGAGCAGGATTTATAAGAGTTAAAATTACAGGAAATGGATTTTAAAGCACAACTATTAGCAGGTATTCCCTCGGTTTTACCCGCAAAAAAAACAAGAAATGCACAATTAAGCCATGCGCCGGTAAGGAGAGCGGTGTTAAATGCTGCGGAAAAAAACTGAGCATTAGAAATGCGCTGCGTTATTTCCCCGAAGCATGGCATCAGGAACTCGCGCAGGAGTTTTTAAGTGAACTGGAAAATTACGGACACATTTACATGTATCGTTTTATGCCTGATTATGCCATTTATGCAAGGCCAATAAGCGAGTATCCTTGCCGTACGTCACATGCTGCAGCCATTATGCTCATGATCCAGAATAATTTGGATCAGGCCATCGCGCAGCATCCCGAGGAACTGATTACGTATGGTGGCAATGGCAGCGTATTCCAAAATTGGGCGCAATATTTACTCACTATGCAATACCTCGTCACAATGACTGATCAGCAAACGCTGAATATTTACAGTGGACATCCTCAGGGATTATTTCCTTCCAGTACGGCTGCGCCAAGGGTTGTGGTTACCAATGGCATGATGGTGCCGAATTATTCTTCGCCTGAAGATCTTGAAAAATTTAATGCCTTAGGAGTAACCCAATATGGACAGATGACCGCTGGATCGTACATGTATATCGGCCCCCAGGGCATTGTTCATGGCACGGCGATTACCTTAATGAATGCTTTCCGTAAAAAAGGTTTTTATGGAAAAGATACTGCCGGTAAAATTTTCCTTACTGCCGGTTTGGGTGGTATGAGTGGCGCTCAAACCAAAGCTGGTAATATTGTGGGCTGTATTACGGTATGTGCAGAAGTGAATCCGAAAGCGGCCAGCAAAAGGCATCAGCAAGGTTGGGTAGATGAGCTGATTGATAATTTAGATGAACTGGTAAAAAGGGTTTTATTGGCTCAACGTGAAAAACAAACAGTCTCATTAGCCTACATTGGTAATGTGGTGGATGTTTGGGAACGTTTTGATCAGGTAAATATTGAGGTTGCGATTGGTTCTGACCAAACTTCGCTTCATAATCCTTATTCTGGGGGCTATTATCCCGCAGGTTTAAATTTTGAAGAAGCCAATGAAATGATAGCCAATGCGGCTGAACAATTTAAACTTGACGTACAGGCTTCATTAAAAAGACATGCCGCCAGCGTTAATCAACATACTGCTAAGGGCACCTACTTTTTCGATTATGGAAATGCCTTTTTACTGGAATGCAGTAGGGCAGGTGCCGATGTGATGTCGGAAAATGGTATCGATTTTAGGTATCCGTCTTATGTAGAAGATATTTTGGGCCCCTTGTGTTTCGATTATGGTTTTGGTCCCTTTAGGTGGGTTTGTGCCTCTGGCGATGAAAAGGATCTCGATTTAACAGATCGCGTGGCGAAAGAAGTAATGGAAGAAATTAAACTTACTGCGCCCTCAGAAATACAGCAGCAATTACAGGATAATATTAACTGGATTACAGCAGCTAAAGAAAACAGGTTGGTGGTGGGCTCAAAGGCCCGCATTTTATATGCTGATGCCGAAGGTCGTGCAAAAATTGCACTGCGATTTAATGACGCCATTAAAACCGGCGAATTATCAGCCCCCGTAATTTTAGGCAGGGATCATCACGATGTAAGTGGAACAGATTCGCCTTTCAGGGAAACGAGCAATATCTACGACGGAAGCAGGTTTACCGCCGATATGGCCATCCATAATGTGATTGGCGATAGTTTTAGGGGTGCAACCTGGGTTTCGATCCACAACGGAGGTGGCGTAGGTTGGGGCGAAGTGATAAACGGTGGTTTCGGAATGGTGCTTGATGGAACCGAACAAGCTGCTGAAAAACTGCAGAATATGCTTTTTTATGATGTAAACAATGGTATTGCCCGAAGAAGCTGGGCTCGTAATCAGGAAGCCCGTTTTGCCATTGAACGCGAAATGGAACGCACGGGTACTTTGAAAGTTACATTGCCTAACTTGGTTAATGAAGAGGTTTTGGATGGTTTGGGGATATGATAATTATAATCGTCACAATTACGCTTCGCTAATATCGTCATCTCGACTGGAGCAAAGCGAAATGGAGAGATCTATCTCGAGACAAATTTTGCTGCGCAGAGCCTTCGGGTTCTCGACTAAGTTGCAATTCGCTCGAATGACGTTACTAGGGAGCGGTTAAAATACCGCAGATACTTACCTTAAATTAGCGCTAACAAGAAAGATTCTTCGTTGCACTCAGAATGACAGATCTCTCTTTGTTTAGCCACGGCAATATATAAAACACGGAATACCCTCCACGTATTGTCACCCTGAGCGTAGTCGAAGGGTTGGCTCATTAGCCTCGAAATTAATCGCTTTTCTTGAAAAACCTCTGCGCCCCCTTGCGAAAACCTTAGTGATCTTTGCGGTAAAAAACCGTGATAAATTACCTTAAAGGCAAAGTAAAATGAAACACAGAGCCTTTACCTTCTTCACTTTCAGCCCATATCCTGCCACCATGCCGCTCAATAATTTCGGCACTTAAATAAAGTCCGATGCCAAAACCTGAGATCGTATGGTTACCCTTTACCCGGTAATAACGTTCAAAAAGTCTATCGATATCTTCAGGTTTTATGCCTATTCCCTCATCTTTAATCTGAATTTCAACCTCAGCATCACGTAGTTTACAGGTTATTTCGATGCGCGTTCCATTATCGGAGTATTTTATTCCGTTACTGATCAGGTTAGAAATCACATTCCCGATTTTATCCCGATCGGCATTAATGTTGACTTCGCAGGTCGGATTTAATATAATTTGATGCGAAGATTGTGAGATATAAGTTTCTTCGACGGTTTCTTTCAGCAACTCATCTAAGTTAAAGTTAATTTTTTCGATAAGCAGCTTACCCGATTCCAAACGTGATACATTTAAGAAACCATTGATCATGGTGGTCATCTTTCTGATCTGGCTATGTGTTTTTTCCAGAGCAATCATTGCATAATTGTCCTGATCTTTTTTAGCCTTACGCTGCAAAACCTGAACAAAGCCATTAATGGCTGTTAATGGCGTTTTTAATTCATGACTCACCATTCCGATAAAATCATTTTTTCGAAGCTCATCTAGTTTTTGCTCCGTGATATCAATAAAAAGACCTGAATATTCTGTCGCATTACCATGCTGGTCTGCAAATACCCTCCCGGTTGCTCTAACCCATTTTTCTTCGCCAGTAATTAAATTATTTATTGGATATTCATTATCACTTGATGCATGATTCTTTAGGGCGTTTGCTAAAACCGCATTCAATATATCATGATAATCGGGATTGACTGCGCTCATGATGACATCCATTTTAGCAGGCTCATCTGGTGGCAATCCGAGTAAATTTTTAACAAATCCCGACACGGTAATTTCCAGTGTTTTTGGGTCGATACTCCAGGTACCCATTCTGCCGGTATCAATGGCCTGAAGTAGCCTTTCTTCACTATCGGCTAATTTTTTGGTATATTGGATCAGGTCTTCATGTGTTTGAGCGAGTTCTTCGTTTGTAGTGGCCAGTTCCTCATTTGCGGCCGCCATTTCGATATTGATATCCTGAAGCTCTTCCTGATAAAGTTTTCGTTCCGTAATATCCGGACTTACCGTAGCAATCGCGGTTATTTTATCTGTTTCCTGATCTTTTATAGCGAATCCATTCCATTCGATCCAAAAGGGATTTCCTGTTTTTTCATTCCAGAAGCGGATTTCCTGTTTAAAATTGATGCCCTGCAAAACTCCGGGTAAAAGCTTTTGGGCGGCCGGTCTGTCTGCAGGGAAAACACATTCTACTATATTTCTGTTCGTAATGTTAACCCAGCCTAATTTTCTTAATGCTGCAGGGTTCAAATATTGGATAGACATATCTAAACCGACTAAAGCGATAAACTCTGAACTGGCTTCGATGAGCTTATTTAAATTTAACCGCTCCAATTCGATTAATTTTCTTTCGGTAATATCAATACATGAGCTGATATAGCCGGCAAAAGATCCATCGGCATGGAAACGCGGTGGACCATTGGCAAGCAACCATCGGTAATCACCTTTTTTGGTCTGGATTCTAAATTCGCCTGTAAATGGTTTTTTCTCTGCCAGGGCTGAAAGGTAAATATTTAAATACCTATCGCGGTCTTCAGGGTGGATCAGATCAGCCCAGCCAAAAGCAAGCAGATCCTTCATTGATCTGCCAGTTAAGGTAGCCCAGGGTTTATTAAAATAAATCGCATTTCCATGCTCATCACCAACGGCAATAAAAATGTCAGTTCCCTCGGCCATGGTTTTAAAGCGTTTTTCGCTTTCCGAAAGCTGGTTAAACCGTTCTACAACCCTTAATTCGAGTTCATTATTTAAAACATGTAAGGTTTCTTGCGTTTCCTGTAATTCTTCATTCGTGGCCACCAGTTCTTCATTGGTAGCCGCAAGTTCTTCTACTGTGGCCGCAAGCTCCTCGTTCAGTACCTGTTCGCGCTGTAATGCTTCATCCTTCTCTTGCTCCCTTTCTATCGCTTCTTTCCTCAGTACCCGCTCGCTTACATCAACGGCAGTATGTAGAATACAGATGGTCTTGCCTTCGTCGTTTTTTATGGCCCGATATTCAAAATCAAAATAAAAGGTCTTCAGCTCACCGTCAATAAGAATGTCGGCAGCAGTATCCCTTCCCGAAATCACAAGGCCTTCTAACCAAACTTTTCTGAACATCTCAATAAAAGGTTGGCCTTTTAATTCAGGCAGGGCATCTTCAAGTGATTTTCCGATCACACGCCTGTCTTTACCCCAAATACGGAGCATTGCATCATTTGCAGCCTGTATAATGGCCGTTTCTCCAACGTGAACAGCCGTTGCGGTATGGGTGTGATTAAAAACTTCTATTAGTTGATCATTACTTAAAAGCGGACTGGACTGACTCATTCTGGAATTTTAGGACGTGATCTAAAATAATTATTTTACTTAAGTTTCAAAATAGACCTAATCAGGATTATTTTCAATAAAAACTATATACTAACCATAACCTCTTTAAAAAGGTTTTTGATTATGTGAATTTCTGATGCATACTGCGTATTTTTTCTACAACCAAAGTATAAAGTATTGGTGAGCTTTGAGGTACCTTCCCAAATAACCTTTATTTTTCTCTCTTCAACTTCTTTTTTGCAAAGAAAATCGGGGATAATTGCCAGGCCTTTTCCACCAGATAAGCAACGGACAATTGAATTGAGATTAGGTACAATGTAGTTTGGGCGAAAATCGGCATGCTTGCCAAAGTTAAGCTGCCAGAAACGTAACAGGTGTTCCATATCGCCCGCCGTACCATACCATTTTTGCTTTTTTAACCAGGCTTCCATTCCTGCCAGATCTTTCTTTTTAACTAACGAATCAAAAGTGCTTCCGTCAGTTTCTATTCCACCTACTAAAACGATGTTTTCGGAAGAAAATGCTTCATGTTCCACATTTGGCGAGTTCCCTTTTTGTGGGGTAATAATGAGGTCTAAAATGCCTTTGTCCAGTTGATCGAGCATTTCGGGATATTCGCCAAAACGGATAATTACATTAAACGGAAGGGTAGAAATATATTGCTCGAGCGTAATCTGAAAAGTTTCGAAACACATGCCTACACTAATTGTTGGCGTATGTTTTTCCGTACTTTTCTGGAAATGTTTTTCTGCATCCTCCAGTTTAGTCAAAGGTTCTACGATAAAATTATACAATACTTTTCCTTTTTCGGTAGGGATCATTTTTCTGCCGGTTCGCTCGAACAGCTTGTAGCCAACATAACTTTCTAAAGAACTTAAATGCAAACTCACCCCAGGTTGCGATATAAACAGATTTTCTGCTGCACCAGTTAAAGTTCCTGTTTTATAAATCGCCTTAAAACTTCTATACCATTCTAAATTAACCATAACTGATGTATTATAATTCTGATACAAAGCTATGAATTAACTTGTTTTAATAATAGATAAAAGCGCTGTAATTTTGTGCTATCAAATAGAAAAAAAGGAAATGACAAAAATATTCATTATTAACGGAGGACAAAAATTTGGTCATTCTGGTGGCAGGTTTAACGAGACAATAGCTAATGCAACTGTCGATTTTTTTACTTCAATGAAAGAATATCAAGTAAAAACAACCAATATCAACCACGATTATAATCCCAAGGAAGAGGTGGAGAAATATGTTTGGGCGGATATTGTAATTTACCATACCCCAATCTGGTGGTTCCAGTTGCCACATGGATTTAAAAAATATATCGATGTGGTATTTACCGAAGGTCATAAAAAAGGAATTTACGTTAGTGACGGACGTAAGGCGGATCATCCAACCATAAATTATGGTACAGGCGGCATGCTGCACGGACGGAAATATATGGTCACATCATCATGGAATGCACCAAAAGAGGCTTTTACGCTGCCTGGAGAATTTTTTATGGAAACCAGTGTGGATGAAGGCGTCTTGTTCGGTTTCCACAGAATGAATGCCTTTACCGGAATGGAACGAATAGATGGTATCCATTTTCATGATGTGGAAAAGAATGCGGATATTAGGAGTGCACTTCAATTATACCAGGAACATTTAACCCAAATTTTTTTAAATACAGCAATATATGAGCATTTATTTAACAGCAATAGTTAAGAGTAAACCGGAAACGGTAAATCCGTTAAGAGAGGTTTTACTGGATATGGTAACCAATTCGAGAAAAGAAGAAGCCTGTATCCAATACGACCTGCACGAAGCTGCCGATGATTTAACCTTTGTTTTTCAGGAAGAATGGAAAGATCAGGCAGGTTTAGATCTGCACAATCAGCAGCCATATATTTTAGCCTTTGTAGCAAAAGCTGATCGGTTGACCGCTGATATCGTCATCTATAAAACAGAAAAACTGGCCTAATTACTTTTGGTGTGCCTTAGCTGTTAGCGAGGAGCCTACTGAAGCAATTACAACAAAAGCCACGGCAAAACACTCTTTTAATGTGAGGTATTCTTGTAAAAAAACGAGTGCGGCCAATGAGGCCATAGCGGGCTCTAAACTCATTAAAATACTGAAAGTCCGGGCAGGAAGCTGCTTAAGGACTCTCATTTCCAGGGTGAAGGGAATAGCGCTTGATAGCAGCGCAAGTGCTGCTCCTAAACCCAATAATTTCGGGTTCAGCGTGCTTAAACCGCCACCATAAATACCAAAGGGTAAAATGACTATTGCAGCAAATAACATCCCGATAGCAACGGCATCGCCACCCTTCATTATTTTTGAAATTCTACCTCCCAAAATAATATAGCCTGCCCAGAAAACGCCGGCCAATAGTGCCAGCAATACACCAGCTAAATTAAGTCCTGTGCCTGTCCATGGTGTAATCAATACAATACCGGTAGCAGCAAGTACCACCCACAGAAAATCAACAGGTTTCTTCGATCCGAAAATGGCTAGTCCTAAAGGTCCAACGAATTCTAACGTTACTCCTAAACCGATTGGAATTCTTGCGATGGCCATATAAAAAACCATATTCATTACTCCTAAACACACACCGTACAGGATCACGTATTTCCATTGTTTAGCATTAAATTTAAATAGGTTTGGTCTAAAGGCAATTAGTAAGATTACCGCAGATAAGCCGATCCGTAAAGATGCTGTTGCAGCAGCCCCAATTTGTGGAAAAAGCCCTTTTGCAATTGCCGCCCCACATTGCACACTAATAATGGATAGTAAAACAGCAGGTATTGGTGGAATATTGATTTTGCTTTTCATCTGGGGCTCGTAAATGAGGCGCAAAATTAGGGAATTATAATCCGCTAATATTTTAAAATAAAAAAAGGGAGAATCAGATTACGCTGCTTCTCCCTATATCATCTTAGATTATTAACTGAATAATTCCTGCTCGTCTCTGTTTTCAGTTGGGATCTTTTTTAAAAAATCGTCAAAAGATGGCCCGTCGTTATCCGAATAGATGCCATAAGCATCTAGTATATATCCAATATTTTTATCCTGATCTTCCAGAAGATACAATACAGAGTTATCAGCAGGGTCTGAATCTCCTTCAAAGCGGTAGGTTTTAACAATAGTTAAATCCTCAGGTTTGTAAATTTTACCCAACGATTTACTTTGCATTTTACCATGATCAGACATTTTTAGTTCGTTATCTTTTCCTTTCAGCCTCAATTTCTCTAAAATTTGACTCAAAGTGTTCATTGCAGTTGGCTGTTCCATAGTTATAAGATTTTATACTGATTAAACAAGTGGCATTCGAAATGGTTTTGCCATCATTCTTTTTAAGACAAACTAAATGATTGTCAATGTGTTTAGTATGTAAACTAAATTTTAATAAAATGAAAAAATATTTTTTAAGCGCAGCCATTGCAGGCCTTGCATTTGTAAGTGCCTGTACCAAAACCGACAAAGAAATTGCCCAGGCAACATTAACCGAAACGGCTGATAATACCAAAACCATTGGAACAGCAAAATTTTACGAATTGAGCGATGGGAAAATTAAGATGGATATCGAGATGAATTTTGCTGCACGTGCTGATAGCAATGTTGCCGTCCACTTTCACGAGCATGGCGATTGCGGCAATATGGGCGAAAATACACATGGCCACTGGAATCCAACAAAAGAAGCACATGGAAAATGGGGATCTGCAGCTTACCACAGTGGCGATATTGGCAATATCATGTTAGATAGTAAAGGACATGCCACCCTTTCGGTTACTACCGATAGATGGAGCATAAAAGATGGCGATATTAAAAATATTATCGGTCGTGGAATTATTGTACATGGCGGTACAGATGATTATACCACACAACCTACCGGCAACTCCGGACCAAGAGTGGGTTGTGGTGTTATTGAAGCAGTAAAATAATTTGTATTAGAATAATCGTCATTGCTGACCTTTCTTAAGCGGCTAAATTTTTAGCTGCTTTTTTATGCAATTTGATCAAAGTTGTCATCATTATTAAAAAACCTAATACATTATGGCAACTCTAAACGAATCTCAAAGCGGCAAGGCTGTAAAGGGAAGATCCAAAAAGCAACACCAAAGGTAGATCTTACTGCAATGGTAGACCTGATGTTCTTATTAACCACATTTTTTATGCTCACCACAACGTTGAGCCAATTAAATGCTGCAGATATTGCCAAGCCAGATAAAACGGATATTAATATAACAGCAAATTATCCCGAATCGCGCACCATGACCATTGTACTGGGTAAAGATAACAAGGCCGTTTCTTATATGGGGACTATTGAAAAAGCCAACATGAAAGTGATCCCTATGGCAAGTCTCCAAAAGGAAATTGCTTCGAATAAGCTATTGGTGGCAGCTACCCATCAGAACAATCCATCAAAGTATATGATCGTAATCATCAAACCGGGTAAAACAGCTAAATTCCAGAATTTTGTAGATGCAGTTGATGAAATGAAAATTGCAGATATTAAATCTTACAGCATAGACGATGATCATTTCGCCGGGAAAGAGTTGTCGTTTATGAAAAATAACAGCCTTTAATGCTACTTATTTTAACCTTATAAGTTGTGGTTCCGTCGCCCTGATTAGATAGCTATCGGATTTATTTTACAAGTAGAAATTAGTATTTTCAATTGTGTTGTAGCTATCGGAAGATAAGCGGGTAATTATTTGTATTGTTTTTGGAAAGCAGGTTCATTAGCTTTTTTAATGTCAGTCCTGCTTTTTGCTTGTAGTCCCGATTAGAAAAAATCGGGCGCTACCCGCGTCAATCAGGTTTAGATAGGTTAGGTTTTTGCAACTATGTTAGGTTGAGCAGGTGTGCCAGAAAAACTTACGAAGTTGGCCCCGGCTTGGGCTAAGCGAACTTCTTCAGTTTGGCCTCTCAGCACCAGACCCAGGTTAGCTAAACCTGACAGGAGCGGACGCCGAACGCAGAGAGGTAAAGCGGATGGCAGGGCTTTCGGAACCGATAAGCAAAGAACCCTGCTTTTCAAAAAATATCAATGATTTTTCTACTGTTTGGTGAACCGCCAAACATAGGATAGGGCACATGTAAACTTCGTAGGTTTAGCGAAATAAAAAAGGCGTTCTGCAATGCTGCAAAACGCCTTTTCTAAAAATTTATTTGATTGATTAAATGCCGAAAGCAGCTTTAACCTGATCTACGTAATCTAATTTCTCCCAGGTAAACAAATCAACAGTAACCGTTTTTTCTTCACCGTTTGGTGTTCTGAAAGTTTTGGTAACCGTTTCAGGTGTACGGCCCATGTGTCCGTAAGCAGCAGTTTCGCTATAAATTGGGTTTCTTAATTTTAAGCGCTGCTCAATAAAGTAAGGACGCATATCAAAAATTGATTCAACAATTTTAGCAATCTCGCCATCAGTTTTACCTACTTTACCCGTTCCGTAAGTATTGATGTAAATACCCATTGGTTTTGCTACACCGATAGCGTAAGATACCTGAACCAAAATTTCGTCAGCAATGCCGGCAGCCACTAAGTTTTTAGCGATGTGACGGGTAGCATACGCTGCACTTCTATCTACTTTACTTGGATCTTTACCCGAGAAAGCTCCACCACCATGGGCACCTTTACCACCGTAAGTATCAACAATGATTTTTCTGCCGGTCAAGCCCGTATCACCATGCGGACCGCCAATTACAAATTTACCGGTTGGATTAATGTGGTACTCGATTTTATCGTTAAATAAATGTGCGTAAGCCGGGTTGTTTTTGATGATTCTTGGAATCAGGATATTTACCAGATCAGTTTTAATTTTGGCCAACATTGCGGCTTCTTCATCAAAATCGTCATGCTGTGTAGAAATCACAATGGCATCGATGCGAACCGGTTTGTTGTTATCATCATACTCTAATGTAACCTGGCTTTTTGCATCCGGACGTAAGTAAGTGATTTCGTTATTTTCACGACGTAAAACAGCCAGTTCCTGTAATAATTTATGAGAAAGGTTTAATGCCAATGGCATGTAATCTTCAGTTTCGTTGGTTGCATAACCAAACATCATACCTTGATCGCCTGCACCTTGTTCTTCTTTACTGCTTCTATCTACACCTTGATTAATATCCTGCGACTGCTCGTGTATGGCTGATAAAATACCGCAAGAGTTGGCCTCAAACATGTATTCGCTTTTGGTGTAACCAATTTTCTTGATTACATCACGTGCAATCTGTTGTACATCTAAATATGTTTTAGATTTTACCTCACCCGCTAAAATAACCTGACCCGTTGTAACCAAAGTTTCGCAAGCTACTTTTGATTCTGGATCGAAAGCCAAAAAATTATCAATTAACGCATCCGAAATTTGATCGGCGATTTTATCTGGGTGACCTTCAGAAACAGATTCTGATGTAAATAAATATGACATTTATTAAATAATTAATGATAAATAAACAAATTTACAATTGCCAAACCCCTTGGAAACAGGTGTTGAAATGATTGAAAGGAGGCATTAGCAATTTTTTTAAGTGGTTGCAATCCGGTCCCGTGGTATCGGGATAGCAAATCAATCCACTTTTTTACTGCCGCAAAATTAGCATATTTTCTTTATTTCAAAAATTATAGATTATTTTGTGCACTCAATCTTACACTTTGCACACAAAGATCAATATCCTCTTTATCATAAACCCTATCTCTGGTGGGAGGGGAAAACTGCGTATTCCAGATTTTATCGACAAATACCTGGATAAGGAAAAGTTTAGTCCCAATTTCGTTTTTAGCGAATATGTTGGTCATGCCGGCGAACTGGCTGATGAAGCCGCTACCAAAAACTTTGATGTAATTATAGCTGCAGGTGGCGATGGTACCATAAATGAAGTAGCTACAAAAGTGTTAAAGCACAATAAAATTTTAGGGATTTTGCCCTTGGGATCGGGCAATGGACTTGCCCGCTTTTTAAGTATTTCCAAAAACTTAAGATATGCGCTATCTATTATCAATAATTTTAAGATTGATGAAATTGATACGGCTGAGTTTAACAAAAAGTGTTTTTTCAATTTGGCTGGAATGGGATTTGATGCCCACCTGAGTTCTGTTTTTTCGAAAGACAAAAAACGCGGATTATCAGGTTATGTAAAACTGGGTTTTAAAGAGGTTTTTAACTATAAGGCGCAAACGTATAATTTGAATATCGACGGGACTGAATATACCAGAAAAGCCTTTGCCATCAGCATTGCCAATTCATCGCAGTATGGAAACGATGTTTACATCGCACCAAATGCTTCGGTAAAGGACGGATTGCTGGATGTTTGCATTATTAAACCCTTCCCGATAATAAAATTGCCTGTTTTAGGTTATGTAATGTTAAGGGGCAAAGCAGAAAGCTCTGATATGATTGAAATTATTAAAGGAAAAAATATTAAAATTATAAGGGAAACGGCAGGAGCGGTGCATGTAGATGGAGAGCCTTTGCAAATGGGCGTTGAGATTGAAGCAGTTATTAATCCACTCTCGTTAAAAGTGATTGTTCCATAGTTTAGTTTGGAGTTGAGGGTTTGGAGTTTGGAGCCGATCTGACTATTAACCCTGAGCCATAAACTATCAACCATTGACCAATTTAGAGTTGAGCGTTTGGTGTTTGGAGTCGGGCGTCAATTAAACAATTAACCCAACAAACTAACCCTCATCCATTTTACATCTCCCATATTACATTATAAACATGAAACCAAAGAAAAACAGTTTAAGCGATCTTGGCGGAATTATGTATTCTACCAATCCCGAATTCGAATACGAAGAAGAAGTTGATGATACCGTTACCTCGCCGAACAACCAGCAGGATTTGAGGGTAATGCTTGATAAAAAGAATCGTGGTGGTAAAGCAGTAACGTTGATTACAGGTTTCAGGGGCCGCTCAGAAGATTTAGAAGTATTGGGTAAAATGCTGAAGACCAAATGTGGGGTTGGTGGTTCAGTTAAAGATGGCGAAATCATGATCCAGGGTGACGTTCGTGATAAAGTGATGGGCATTTTGCAAAAAGATGGTTATAAAGTGAAAAAAGCAGGGGGATAATTAAAAAGTTGTCATCCTAAGTGCAACGAAGGATCTTTTTTTCGTGTGAAACTCGTCGCAATAGTCTTTGACTCCGCTCAGACTGACAAACGTTAGTTAACACCCATAAACTAAATCACTATTGTTTGGTTTTACTTATTCAGCTAATTAACTACTCCCAAATATAAATCCTGTCCCAATCCCATCTTTTACTAGTTTATCTAATCCATATCCTGTTTTAATGTTTCCTGAGCAGATTTTTTACGGGATGTTTATGGAAAATTAAACGCATGAAAAGAATAATTTACTTCCTTCTCCTTTGTTCATCGCTATACTCATTTGGACAGAAAAAAAAGATGCTTTCTTAAGTGAAGCCAATGGTAATCCAACGTATTATGGAATTTCCAGACCGCATTCAAACTGTTCTGTATTGCTTCGGGTTGATGAAAGAACCAAATGGATTTCTTTTAGTAATCCTGAGTCGAGTGATTCACTAAAAAATAATGTTTTTCTTGGAGAGGCAAAAAAGATACATCTGGAAATGAGGATCCACAAAGACAGCCTAAGATATTATAGGTATTCTGTTATAGAGAACGATAGTGTTTACCTTGTGGATGATGCCATTCTAAGTAATATAAATTTTAAATGGCCCAAAGAGAGTGATTTTCCAAATTATTTTACAATGAGTTTGGGCGATTATAATGTTGTTGGTAAAAAGATTATTGTTAAAGTATACAAACTGCCTCAGAAATTTAAAGTAAACACAATTGTAATTTATAATCAGCCCCTTTTACCTCCTAAAGTATTGATTAAGAATCTGTTTTCAGAATCAATAAATACAAAGGGATTATCTGTTAGTGAAATGACCAGACTAATGATAAAAAGAGGGCGGAAATCATTTTTTCTCAAACGGCAGCCTTTTAATAATGGCGAAACTATTATTGTGAGTGATAGTATAAAGCTAATGTCAATTGGTATAGAGAATACAGGTGTTAATTTTATTTACAAAGTAAAAATAACCCGATATGGTAGTGATTACCCTGAAGAAACTGTTCTAACAACCAGCGATTGGGATAATTCGTATGTCTCGGTTGATGCTGAATATTTTAAGAAACCAGGAACATATAAGGTCTCAATTGCACCTGAAATATGTCGGTCGCTTGATTTGCCTCGCGGTATAAGCTGGACATTACCCCAAACATCTTTTGAGTTTACAGTGATTGAAAAGAAAGAAAAGCTTTTTACCTCTCGAGAGTTATTACTAGTTAGTGTTATCATAGGGGCCCTTTGTGGTATCATATCGGTTTTGATCCTCAATAACCGTAAAAAAAGCTGCAAAGGTAATTGCGCAAAAATCTCAGGAAAAAGAAATCGCTAAACTGAAGTTAGATTCCGTCCGTTCTCAATTAAACCCGCATTTTTTATTTAATGCGCTCGCAGGTATCCAAACGCTGATGAACAAAAATGAAATCGATAATGCCAATCGCTACCTTACCAAATTTGCTCGATTAACGCGTAATGTTTTAGACCATAAAGACCTTATCAGCTTAACATCAGAAAAAACGGTATTAGATGATTACCTGCAGATGGAGCAGTTACGTTTTGGTTTTCAGTACCAGATTACAGCTTCAGCTGATTTAGATGTAGAGAATATAGAAATACCAGCCATGCTTTTACAACCCTTTGTAGAAAATGCGGTGAAACATGGCATTGCTGGAAAAGGGAATGATGGAAAGATTGAAATCAGTTTTACAAAGCAGCAAACGGATTTGATATTAAGTGTAAAAGATAACGGCAATGGTTTCGATGTAGAAAAAGATTATGCTGGCTTGGGTTTGGCATTGACTAAAAACAGAATATCTTTACTGAATTCGATTTATAAAGAAACACCGTTTTTATTGGATATGAAAGCAAATGCAAATGGAACTTTAATCCGGATCACAATTAATCAATGGTTATAAAATGCGGGCAATTTTAGTAGATGATGAGGTAGCTAATTTAGAAAATCTAAAGATTTTACTGGATAAACACTGTCCTGATATTAAAGTGGTAGCTAGTGCATCCAATATTGACGAGGCTTTTGCACAGGTTAACCTGCATCATCCCGACTTACTTTTCCTGGATATCCAAATGGGAAAAACAACAGGTTTTGACCTGTTGAACCTGCTCACCGAGAAAACCTTCGAAGTAGTGTTTGTTACCGCTTATGATCATTATGGCATTCAGGCAGTAAAGTTTGCCGCATTAGATTATCTGCTCAAGCCCGTTGATCCTGAGGAGCTGAAAACTGCGGTAGAAAAGGCTGAAATCAGGTTCAGGAATAAAATTAATGGTGAGCAGCTTAATTTTTTGTTGAGCCAGATTAAAAAAGTGAATCGAGCAACCCGAAAATTGCCTTGCCCCAACAGCATGAAATCCGTTATGTTCCTGTTGACGATATTATCCGTTGTGTAGCCGATAATACCTATACTTTTTTCTTTTTGAGCAACGGTGATAAAATCCTGATTTCGAAACCGCTGAAAGAATATGCAGATCTGCTCAAACCTCAGGGTTTTGTGCGGGCGCACCAAAGTCACCTGGTAAATCCGAAATTTGTAAAAAGCTGGTTAAAAGAAGATGGCGGAACGCTGTTGATGAATAATGGTGATAAAATCCCGGTATCTAAACCAAACAGGGAAATGGTTAAAGAGGTGCTGGGGAAATAGTTTTTAAAATAATTACGTCATTACAAGTAACCATCAGATCTGTGGTCTGAAAAAATAGGAATGATGTCCTATATGCGCTTTCTAACGTATTAGATTTAAGATTTTGCAGCCTGTAAAACTCATTGAGCTAAGATGTCTAAGTTGGTCGTAAAAATTCAAAGACTACGCTGTTTAATTAACCACCTAGACACCTAAGAACATCTAATTTCATTAAATAATTCTTTAGGCTTTCACATCATATAAGAACATGTAAGCTTATATGGTCCTTAAATGTCTTATATGGTCAAAAAATAACACTAAATATCAGTTGTTTACATAAACTTTATTATAGCGCACGAAACAATCTTAATGCACACGCATGTAACTGTCGTTGTAAGATTGCTTCATCGTTCCTCCTCACAATGACGAATCTTTGTTTTTAAACCTTACATTTTTGTACTTTTGCGGCTATGTCAGTTATTAAACCCTCATTAGCAAAAGGTACCCGCGATTTTACTCCTGTTGAAATGGTAAAACGCAACTTTATTTATGATACCATTAAAACGGTTTTCAGGAAATATGGTTATGCTGAAATCCAGACGCCAAGTTTTGAAAATCTTTCTACCCTAACCGGAAAATATGGCGATGAAGGTGATAAACTGATTTTTAAGATTCTGAATAGTGGGGAATATTTGAGCCAAAAAGTTTTAGATAAAGTCAGTCATCTCAAAAAAGAATTTGAAGATGCACAAGGTTATCTTGCTGAAAATGATGATTCTAATCCTGACAAAATAGTAATAGGTGGAAATGCCTCTGTAGTATTTGGAAATAATGAAGAGTTTACTAAGCTACAACAAGCAATATCACTTTATAAAAATGTAAGTAAAACTGTTCTTACAGATATTTCCGAAAAAGCCCTTCGTTATGATTTAACTGTTCCCTTCGCCCGTTATGTAGTAATGCACCAGCACGAAATTACCTTACCTTTTAAACGTTTCCAGGTGCAGCCAGTTTGGCGTGCCGATCGACCGCAAAAAGGCAGGTACCGCGAATTTTATCAGTGTGACGTGGATGTAGTAGGTTCGGAAAGTTTGCTGAACGAAGCTGAATTTATTTTGATCTACAATGAAGCCTTAAGCAAATTGGGACTAAAAGATTTCAGCATAAAAATTAATAACCGGAAAATTTTATCGGGTATTGCCGAGATTATTGGTAAACCTGATTTGATTATTGATATGACTGTGGCCATCGATAAACTGGATAAAATTGGTTTAGATGGCGTAAGTAAAGAATTGTTGGAACGTGGTTTTACCGAAACTGATTTGGAAAAACTCCGTCCGGTAATTTTATTGGAAGGTACCAACGAAGAAAAACTGGCCAGCCTGAAAGAAGTTTTAGCTGAATCCGAAACCGGTTTAAAAGGTGTTGCTGAAATTGAACAGGTTTTTCAATATGTAGAAAGTTTGATTTCCTATGGCTTACCGTTGGTTGCCAAATTAGAACTCGATATTACTTTGGCCCGTGGCTTAAATTACTATACTGGCTGCATTTTCGAGGTTAAAACCAATGAAGTGGCGATGGGCAGTATCGGTGGTGGTGGTCGTTACGATGATTTAACAGGTATGTTCGGTTTAAAAGATTTAACAGGTGTAGGTGTTTCTTTTGGTGCCGACCGTATTTATGATGTATTGGAAGAACTTAACCTTTTCCCTGCTTCAGCTGAGGTTGGAACAAAAGTGTTGATCAGTAATTTTGATGCGGAGGCTGAAAAATATGCTTTACCAATTGTTCAGCAGTTTAGAAATGCGGGTATTTCAGCTGAATTATACCCAAGTTCGGCAAAACTGAAAAAACAAATGGCCTATGCAGATGCCAAGAATATCCCTTATGTAATATTAATCGGTGGCGATGAAATTGCCAGCGGAGAACTTACATTAAAAGATATGCAAAGCGGTGAGCAGAAAAAGCTAACTGTTTTAGGTATACTGGAGTTGTTGAAATAACGCTAGTTTTTTACCGCAAAGCTCACAAAGGTTTTCGCAAAGAAACGCAGAGGATCGGTCATGTACCCCGCTTTGTGCACTTTGCGCTTGCCTTCTTTTCCTTTGCGGTTAAGTTAGTCTCCCAATCCGCAATAAAACCGGGAAATGAACATCCTTCTCTGCATCATCACCCCAGGCTTCTTTTAGTTCGGTAAACAGGTACTCCAAGGGATTGCGATCGTTAGCTTTTTTGTAATGCTGCAAGGAAGACCAGGTATTTAAATAGCCAATTAACTGGTTAAAATTCCAGGTGGTTTTGATCTGAAAATGTGGTGCAATAATTTCTTCAAAAGGAAAAGGAATGGTTTTATAACCTTCTTCAATATAGCGGCGTTCACTGTCCCAGTATTTGCCTAATATATCTTCATAAAGTTTATGGATAACTTTGTCTACTTTTTTATCGATTGACATAATCCCATAACCAATTACAGCAAAAAGTCCATCTGGTTTTAGTGTTCTCTTTACTTCGGCGTAAAATGCTTCAAAATTAAACCAATGGATAGCCTGCGCTACCGTAATCAGATCGAAACTATCATTACCAACTGATGTTTGTTCTGCTGGTTCCACTTTGTATGTGATATTTGGTAACTGTAAAGCATTTTTTAATTGATTCTCGCTAATGTCTGTTGCATAAACCGCACCGAAGTGCTGCGCCAACACACGGGCAACCTGGCCATTCCCCGTGGCACAATCCCATGCCGTTTCCTTATTTTTTACCAGGGCGAACAGATAATCATATAGTTCCTGTGGATATGTTGGCCGGTATATGGCGTAATCGGCAGATTGGGTAGAAAAGTTATCTTTCATTGTTGTAATGATTGAATGATGGAAGGGTGAATGGGTAAGGGTGAATATAACTGCGCGCTTTCTTTATAAAATTATTATATTTTTGATAAACAACTGGTATTAATTTAAGTTTCATATTCGGCATTCAATCACTCATTCAATAATTCTACACTATGGAAAAAACAGTACAAAAAGGCGAAGTTAAGGATGTAGAATACCGGTTGAAATCTATTTTTGGTGGTTCGGTTGGCAATCTTGTTGAGTGGTACGACTGGTATACCTATTCTGCCTTTGCGTTATACTTTTCTCCAGCTTTTTTTCCGAATAGCAATCCAACAGCACAGTTATTGGATACCGCAGGCATTTTTGCCGTAGGGTTTTTAATGCGCCCCATTGGTGGCTGGTTATTTGGGAGTATCGCCGATAAATTAGGGAGAAAACGTGCAATGACGCTCTCTGTATTGATTATGGCGATAGGTTCGTTGATTATCGGTTTAACCCCAGGTTACAAACGAATCGGTATAGCGGCGCCGTTATTGCTCATTTTTGCAAGGTTGATCCAGGGCTTAAGTACCGGTGGTGAATATGGAACCTCTGCTACTTACCTCAGCGAAATGGCCACCAAAAAACACCGTGGCTTTTATTCGAGTTTTCAATATGTAACCCTAATCGGTGGACAATTATTAGCTTTAGGGATCCAGTTGATTTTGCAGAACTGGTTGCTTACTCCTGCCCAGTTACACAATTGGGGCTGGCGGATTCCCTTTTTTATTGGTGCTGTCCTCTCTTTTATTGCTTTGTATCTGCGTAGACATATTGATGAAACCGCGGCCTTTAAAAGTAAAAATGTGAAAGACAAAAAAGGAGGCATTGCCGTACTATTGAAATATCCCAAAGAGGTTTTTACGGTTGTGGGTTTAACATTGGGCGGAACCATTGCCTTTTACACGTTTAGTACCTATATGCAAAAATTCCTGGTCAATACGGTTCACCTGAGTAAAGAAACCTCTACAACATTATCATTTATCTCGCTGTTGGTTTTTGCCATTATGCAGCCTTTATTTGGTCTGTTATCTGATAAAATTGGTAGAAAGCCTTTGTTAATCGGTTTTGGGGTACTGGGCACTTTATGTACCTACCCAATTTTAACAGAGCTTGGCAGGCGAAACCAATACCACAATTATTTTTTTATTGATGATAGCTGCTTTGATTATTGTAAGTGGCTATACGAGTATTAATGCTGTGGTTAAAGCCGAGCTATTCCCTGCCGAAATCAGGGCTTTGGGGGTAGGGTTACCTTATGCTTTAACCGTTGCCATTTTCGGCGGAACGGCAGAATATTTTGCGCTTTGGTTTAAAAATATCGGTCACGAAAGTTATTTCTACTGGTATGTAACCGCATGTATTTTGATTTCGCTGATTTTGTATACGACCATGAAAGATACGAAGCACCACTCGAAGATAGAGGATTAGATTTCTTGTGCTATCTGTCGTCGAGCGGAGTTGCAACGTAGCCGAGAACCTGAAGGCTCTGCGAAGCAAAATCTAACTGGATATATCTCTCCGTTTCGCTGCGCTTCAGTCGAGATGACGACTTTTTCTATAGTATATGATGAGTAAATAACTTCTCCGTTTCAACCAGTTCTTCCATGCCAAAAAGCGCTTTCAAATAGTCTACAAATAATTACTCACCTCAATTAAATTCATATCCGGATCGCGGAGATAAACCGAAATAATCTTACCATTTGCTCCCGTCCGTTCTACAGGGCCCTCTTCAATCTCTATACATTTTTCTTTCAGTTCCTGCATCACCTCACGAAGTGGAAGATCTGTGATAAAACATAAATCGGCTGTACCAGGCATCGGTTTAAATGCTTTTGGTTCAAATTCTGCCCCATATTGGTGAAGATTGATTTTTTGATTGCCAAACTTCAGTGCCTTTCGGTTTTCGCCAAACTCAATAACTTCCATTCCCAGGGCAAGACTGTAAAACCTGCAGGTACTTTCTAAGTTCGCAACCGTTAATACAAAGTGATCTAAATTTTTAATGTCCATAATAATAAATTAGAACTAAAGCATTCGTCCTTTTGTTTTAACTAAAGGATTTTGTAATCCTGACATTTGGTTAGCAGATTATCGGACAACAAAATAATCAATTTTTATATATTTACCATTATGCAAAACCTGCCTCCTTTAGCCGAACGTATGCGCCCTCAAAACCTTGATGAATATGTTGGTCAGCAGCATTTGGTAGGAGAGGGAGCGGTATTGCGCAAAGCGATTGAAAGCAGTCAGCTGCCATCTATGATTTTCTGGGGTCCTCCGGGAGTAGGAAAAACCACTTTGGCTTATATTATTTCGCAGGCATTAGACCGCCCGTTTTTTAACCTGAGTGCCATTAACAGCGGTGTGAAAGATATCCGGGAGGTAATTGACCGTGCTGCACAGCTAAAAGACAGCTTTCTGGGTTTGCCTATTTTGTTTATTGATGAGATCCACCGTTTTAGTAAATCGCAACAGGATAGTTTGTTAGGTGCTGTTGAACGTGGTTTGGTTACTTTAATAGGTGCCACAACCGAAAATCCATCGTTCGAGGTCATTTCCGCGTTGCTTTCCCGTTGTCAGGTTTATATTTTAAAATCACTCACAGAAGAAGAATTAGTCGGTTTGTTGCAAATAGCCATTAAAAAAGATGCTGTTCTAATTGAGAAAAAAATTACGATAAAAGAGCATGAGGCCTTAATCCGTTTATCTGGTGGCGATGCGCGGAAACTGTTAAACGTACTCGAAATTGCCATCAATGGCATTGGTGGCAGTAAAATTATACTGACGAATGAAAATGTACTGGCACATGCACAACAGAACCTTGCGCTTTATGATAAAGCCGGAGAACAACATTACGATATCATTTCTGCATTTATTAAATCAATCCGTGGTAGCGACCCCAACGCTGCGGTTTATTGGTTAGCCAGGATGATTGAAGGAGGAGAAGATCCCTTATTTATCGCCCGCAGGTTATTAATTTTATCTTCAGAAGACATCGGAAATGCCAATCCGAATGCACTGTTGCTGGCCAATAACTGTTTTACGGCAGTAAATGTTATCGGTTATCCGGAGGCACGGATTATATTGTCACAATGTGTAACCTATCTGGCCAGTTCGCCAAAAAGCAACGCCTCTTATGAGGCCATTAACAAAGCGCAGGCTTTGGTTAAACAGACCGGAAATCTGCCGGTGCCCTTACATATCCGCAATGCACCCACCAAACTGATGAAGAATATAGGTTATGGTAAAGATTATCAATATTCTCATGGATATGAAGGTAATTTCTCTCCACAGGAATATTTTCCAGAAGAATTAAGCGGTACGAAACTCTACGATCCAGGCAAAAATGCAGCAGAGGAGAAACTGCGCGAAAAGCTAAGGCAAAACTGGAAAGACAAATACAAATATTAGTGTAACATTTTCTTCGAAATGCATACTAATAGGTATATTGACTAAAAATCAAACACCTAAACTAAATATGCTGAGTACTTTTTTAAGCCATCAAAGAAAATCTTTCTGGCGTTCGCGGAACAGGGGCAGTAGTATTGCTGGCCAGATTGTTTTGGGTTTCTTTATGCTTTACTTTTTTGCCATTGCCGTTGGCGTAGGTTTTGGAATGTCGCATTTCCTGCCAAAAATTTTCCCAAACAAAGAAGTAATTTCCAGTTTTAACGGTATTATCCTTTATTATTTTGCATTCGATTTTATCATGCGTTTGCAGTTTCAGGAGTTGCCAACCTTAAGTATTATCCCTTATCTGCACTTAAGGATTTCGAGGAGTAAAATCATCAGGTTTTTAAATGTTAAAGCCCTTTTTTCAGCATTTAACCTTTGGCCATTTTTTATTTTTCTTCCTTTCTGTTTTATTAAGATTTTGCCTGAATATGGAGCACTGGTTATGCTGATGTATATCGTTTCGATATTCTCGGTGATGGTTTTCAATAATTATCTGGTGCTGTACATTAAGCGGAAATCGATCACCAATACCCTTTATACCTTTTTCGGGCTGGTTGTAATTGCAGCATTTGCCGCATTGGAATATTATAAGGTAATTTCTATCATGGCAGGTTCCGATTTTGTGTTCCGTGCCATTGCTGCACATCCTTATTATGCCTTTGCATTTACCCTGGCAGCTGTAGCTATATTTTACCTTAACTCTACTTTCCTCCGTAAAAACTTATATGTAGAAGAGTTGAGCAGCAAACAAGAGAAAAAGGGCAGTACCGACTATGCTTTCCTTAACCGGTTTGGCAAGGTTGGCGAACTGGCTGCTTTAGAGTTAAAATTAATTCTCCGTCATAAACGCCCACGCTCTGCGGTTATCCTGGGTTTCTTTTTCCTTTTTTATGGATTTATTTTTTATAAGGAAAAGGCAATCAATACCGATGCTTTTGGTCAGATGATGTTCGGTGCCATTTTTATGACGGGTATTTCCATTATTATTTATGGTCAGTTTATGTTTGCCTGGCAAAGTGCCCATTTTGATGGTATATTGGCAAACAAAATCAATTTTAAAGATTACATCAAGGCTAAGTTTTTGCTTTTTACCATTGGTTGTACCATTATTACCGTATTGGCCAGTTTTTATGGGTTTTTAAGTCCGAAATTACTGCTCCTGCATTTAGCTGCTTATTTCTATAACATTGGTTTTGGAACTGTTGTAGTGCTTTACCTTGCTACCTTAAACTATAAACGCCTTGATATCACCAAAGCCGCAAGCTTTAATTACCAGGGAACTGGTGCTACCCAATGGCTTTTAATGTTCCCTTATGCACTTACACCCATTTTAATGTATGTGCCATTTGGCATATTAAATAAACCTTACTGGGGATTGGCCGTAGTGGGCATATTCGGTTTAGCCATGCTGCTGTTAAGGGGCTTCTGGGTAGACTATATTGCGAAACGACTTGAAAAACAACGATATAAAATAGCCGAAGGCTTTAGAGAATAATTATGATTTTAGAAGTTAAGAAATTACAAAAAGTTTATGGCGATAAAACCGTTGTAAACATCGAAGATCTACAGATTGCTGCCGGAGAAACCGTAGGTTTAGTAGGAAATAACGGTGCAGGTAAAACTACTTTCTTCAGGATGCTTTTAGACCTGATCCGCCCAACCACGGGCGAGGTTTTATCGAAAGGCCGGAATGTAATGCAGAACGATACCTGGAAAGATTATACCGCATCATTTTTAGATGAAGGTTTCCTGATCGATTATTTAACGCCTGAAGAGTATTTTATTTTTATTGGCGGTTTACATAACCTTAGTGTTGCCGATGTTTCTGCATACCTTAACCAATACGGCGAGTTTTTTAATAGCGAAATCCTCAATAGTGGTAAATACATCCGCGATTTTAGCAAGGGAAACCAGGTTAAAGTGGGCATTGCTGCCGCTTTGATGCAAAAGCCAGAGATCTTAATTTTGGATGAACCTTTTGCCAACCTCGATCCCACTACCCAGATCCGTTTAAAGAATTTGTTAAAAGCGCAGGCAGGCAATATGACTACTTTTATTTCCAGTCACGATTTAAACCACGTTACCGATGTTTGCAGCAGGATTGTGCTGGTAGAAAAAGGGCAAGTAATCAAAGATTTTAAAACAGATGAAAATACTTTGAAAGAGCTGGAGAGTTACTTCTCTGCTTAGTTTTTGTACTAAGAATGATACAATATATAAAAAGGGTCTTGATTTATCAGGACTCTTTTTTGTTAATAAGAATACTGTTTGTAGCATAAACTATGGAAATGGGCCGAAAATACGGTTATATCAGTTTTTGGCATTGTGTTTGAATATGTCGGGTAGAAATTATAAATCTAGCATATCATGAGTATTTCAAAAGTAAGAATAGCGACATTAAGTATAGGATTAGCCATAGGATCAATGGCATTCCAAAGTTGTGATAGTTTAACTAAAACACAAAAAGGTGCCGGTATTGGTGCAGCAGCAGGTGGTGTAATTGGGGCATTAATCGGTAAAAAAGCCGGTAATACAGCAGTCGGTGCTTTAATTGGTGGTGCTATAGGTGGTACAGCAGGAGCTTTTATCGGACGTAGAATGGACAGGCAGGCAGCTGAAATTCAAAAAGCTATTCCTAATGCAGAAGTTATTCGTGAAGGAGAAGGTATTATTGTCAAATTCGACAGTGGTATCTTATTTGATTTCGATAAAACTGCTTTAAAAGATGCAGCTAAAACCAATATTCAGAGCTTAGCGTCTTCACTAAACCAATATCCTGATACAGATATCAAAATTATCGGCCATACCGATAGCCGCGGTACTGAACAATATAACATGGGGCTTTCAGAAAGAAGAGCAGCAGCAGTTAAAGCTTATGCCGTTTCTCAAGGTGTTCCATCTTCAAGATTAGTTACCATTGGTAAAGGTTTTGCCGAACCAATTGCAGATAACGATACTGATGCTGGCCGTGCAGCTAACCGTCGTGTAGAAATTGTAATCGTTGCTAACGATGCATTAAAAGCTTCAGCGCAAAAACAAGGATAATATTGCAATTTCCCTCTACCTATGAGGTCATTATATATGCAACCCTGGTGTACATCCACCGGGGTTTTTTGTTTCTATGCGTTCAATTGTGGTGTCTGATGTTTCTATCTGACACTGCTGGTCCGTATTCTTTAGTTTTATGAAAGCAGGTTCCTGTGTTTATCGGTTCTGAAAGCCCCGCCATTCGCTTTACCTCACTACATTCGGTGCCCGCTACTGTCGGGTTTAGTTAACCTGGGTTTGGTGCTGACCAAGCCAAACTTACGAAGTTTCGATTAGCACAAGCCGGGACTACTTCGTAAGTTTTTGATGTGGAGTCTGATGTTTCCGTCTGACACTGCTGGTATATTCTTTAGTTTTAGGAAAAGCAGGTGCCTGTGTTTATCGGTTCCGAAAGCCCCGCCATTCGCTTTACCTCACTACGTTCGGTGCCCGCTACTGTCGGGTTTAGTTAACCTGGGTTTGGTGCTGACCAAGCCAAACTTACGAAGTTTCGATTAGCACAAGCCGGGACTACTTCGTAAGTTTTTGATGTGGTGTCTGATGTTTCCGTCTGACACTGCTGGTATATTCTTTAGTTTTAGGAAAAGCAGGTTCCTGTGTTTATCGGTTCTGAGAGCCCTGCCATCCGCTTTACCTCACTACGTTCGGTGCCCGCTACTGTCGGGTTTAGTTAACCTGGGTTTGGTGCTGACCAAGCCAAACTTACGAAGTTTCGATTAGCCCAAGCCGGGGCCACTTCGTAAGTTTTTCCAGCACACCTGCAACCCCAAATAGTTGCAGTGGCCGAATTTCTTAAACGGGATTGAAGCGGCATCCTCCCGATCCCGATTCTTCATCGGATTGGGAGATACAGCGAAAAGCCCGGCTAAACCTGAATAGTTGTAATTGCCTTGCTTTTCAAAAAGAAAGAATATATATTTTATGAAGACCTGTCAGATGGTAACATCTGGTAGCACAATAAGATTAGTCTGCAGAATAAATATCTTCGAAATAACTCACCACAAGCGATTTCATCAGCATTTCCTGCTCCAGCATGGTATATGGCGGAATAGCTTTAATTAATTTCCAGTGCGGCCAACCATCCTGATCCAAACCCTCCAGTTCATAAAAACCCATTTCGCTCAATAAACGGCAGGTAGCAATGTGCATCAGTTCTTCTTTCTGACGTTTACTGTATTTCTTCGGACCTTTGCCCAGTTCCTGAACACCGATGAGAAAAAGCATCACCTTTAAATCAGGAAAATCGGAATCAAATTCAGTTGAAATCCTTTCCTGTAAAACTTTCCATTTGGCATTAATCTCCGACGGCTTCATATCTGCAAAGATAGTGTAAAAACGTGTAAGCCTTAAGTAAAACGTTTAGGCTTTTTAACACTTAAGCTTGAATGGTAATGGTATTTTTGGTTACATTTATAACCTATGGATACGAATATCAATAAAACAATTCATGCAGGTTTATTAGCTTACGGCATGTCTGGAAAGGTTTTTCACGCGCCATTCCTAAATGCACATGATGGTTTCAATCTAAAGGCCGTAGTAGAGCGAAGCCATAAAAATGCATTTAACGATTACCCCAGTATTATTAGTTACAACAGTGTTGAAGAGTTGCTGAATGATGAAGAAATTGATTTAGTAGTGATTAATACTCCAAATAATCTTCATTACGAACATTCGAAAGCCGCATTAAATGCGCATAAACATATTCTGGTTGAAAAACCTTTTACCGCTACCACTGCGCAGGCCAAAGAACTTTTCGAACTGGCCGATAGCGTTGGCAAACAGATTTTCTTTTACCAGAACCGCCGCTGGGACAGCGATTTTACTTCGGTAAAAAAGTGCTTGAAAGTGGCAAGCTAGGTAAGCTGGTCGAAGTTCATTTACGTTACGATCGTTACCGCAATGTTATCGGGCCAAAGGCATTTAAAGAAAAGCCGGTAGAGGCAAGCGGACTACTTTACGATTTAGGTCCGCACCTTTTAGATCAGGTGATCGGTTTATTTGGCAAACCGTTGAGTTTTCATAAAATTTTGGGTAAAAACAGGGCTGGTACTTTGGTTGATGACTATTTTTCGATCCAATTGAGCTATCCTGATAGCGTAAATGTTTTTGTAACCTCGAGCATGTTGGTGGTAAACCCACAGCCAGGCTTTGTTTTACATGGCGTAAACGGTAGCTTTATTAAACAAAGAACCGATATCCAGGAAGAACAATTACTGGCGGGTATGAAATTAACTGATCCAGGTTATGGCGTTGAACCTGCAAATAAGGATGGTTTATTAACCACTATAGATGCTGATGGCAAGAAAACTGAACAGGTCATTAAGTCGGAAATAGGGAATTATCTGCCGCTTTTTGAAGCCGTTTACCAGTCAATTACCAATAATCAGCCATATCCGGTTACCAGAGAAGATGTTCTGGTTCAATTAGAAATCATCGAAAGCTAACCTTATTTGTGCAATCCTTTAAATCCACTTAATCTGTGTAATCTTTATTATGAACTCACTGCCATTTGCTTATTTAATCCCTATTTTTTTGATTGCTCTTTACCTCATCCTTAAAAAAAGAAGGTTGCTATTGAGCCTTTAACGGATGTAGACAAAAAAATACTCGATGATTATGTAGGCTATTACCATAATCTCGATTCGACTGATAAGCTTAAGTTTGAGCAGAAAGTAGCTGCATTTTTTAGTTCGGTTAAAATTGAAGCGGTAGGCTTGGAAATAACTACTCTGGATGAACTGCTGATTGCCTCAAGTGCGGTTATTCCTATTTTTGGTTTTGACGATTGGCAATACAAAAACTTAACCAGCGTTTTATTGTATCCAGATACTTTTAACAAAGATTTTCAGTTTGATGGTGGAGAAAGGAATATTATGGGCATGGTTGGTACGGGGTATATGAACGGGCAGATGATTTTATCACGTTCAGCGCTGCGTCATGGTTTTTCTAAAAGTGCAGGTAAAGAAAATACGGCCATACACGAATTTGTTCACCTTTTAGATAAATCGGATGGAGCAACGGATGGCGTTCCGGAAAATTTGATGGCACATGAGTACACTTTACCATGGATTAAAATGATGCATGAAGAAATGGAAAAAATTGAGGATAATAAGTCGGATATTAACCCTTATGCCATCACCAATCAGGCCGAATTTTTTGCCGTGGTTTCTGAATATTTCTTTGAAAAACCTGAGCTGTTAAAAGATAAACACCCCGAATTGTATTTTCAGTTAAGCCGTATTTTTGCTCAACAGCCCGCGGGTTAAAAATGAATTATTGAATGAGAGTATTGGCAACCATTATCTGTAGTCTGATTTCGATCAGCAGTTTTGCACAGAAAACTTATGTGTTAAGGCAAAATTATCCAACAGGTTATCGTTATGATTTTACAATCAATTCTGATCAGATCATTAACCAGAAAATTGGCGGTCAGGATGTGCATTTAACGCAAAATATAGGAACGGATTATACTTTCGATATTACCGAAGGACATAATGGAGAAAAAGATGTGAAAGTAACCTACAACAGGATTTTTATGAAATCAGTTGCGATGGGTACTACAATGACCTATAATTCGGATGAGCAGGACATCACCAAAAAAATCCATTCAGTGGTTTAAAGGGTGCTTCTTTTTTTATGACGGTAACGCCAAACGGAGGGATTAAAACCGTTGCGGGCATTGATAAAATGCTCGATAATATTGCGGCAAGGATGACTACCGATACCAGCCAGGTAAAACAGATCAAAAATGCCTTAAGCAAACAGTTCAGCGAAGAGGTGGTGAAACAGACCATGGAATCATCGTTTAAGATATACCCGGAAAGAGCAGTTAAAATTGGCGACAGCTGGACGGTTGATACAAAACTGCAGATGAGTATGCCTATCGAAACCATTACCGCATATACTTTGAAAGAAGTGAAAGATGGAATTGCTATCCTGAGCGTAAAAGGTTCATTGATATCAAAAGGAAGTTTTGAGACCATGGGCAATAAAATGGAAACCGATTTAAAAGGGACCAACTCAGGAGAAACATCAATTGATATTAAAACCGGGATCGTACTGAACAGTCACTTACGTATAGAGCTGTACGGGAAAATGAAGTCGATGGGACAAGACATTGATTTCGAAATGCAGGGCATTAACAAAATTGTAGGTAAAGAGGTTAACTAAATTATTTAGACCTTATAGGTTTTTTAAACCTATAAGGCCTTTTAAAAAACTACAAACTACCCGTTAACGCCACCAAAAACTCCGTTGGAATTTCGATATGGGGAATATGGCCACAGGCATCAAATTCGATAATTTTGGCCCCTATAATTTTAGCTGCTGTCTGTTTGCCTAGAAATTTGTACTGGCCGTGTAAAGCCTGCTGATCGGATGTAAGCAAGCCTTTTCCCACAATAGTTTTATCTTCTTTACCGATAAATAACACGGTAGGCACCTTTAAATTCTGAAATTCGTAAACCACTGGTTGTTCGTAAATCATGGTATAGGTGAGTGCAGCTACTTTTGCCCAGCGCGGATAATCGGCACTGTTTGTTACACCACCTGCAATATCAACAAGGTATTCGTATTCTGGTTTCCAATAGGTAAAATAAGAGCCCTGATAGTATTTCCTTACACTTTCTGCGGTAGTTTTTAGTTCTGTTTGGTATTGCTGTGCAGTAGTGATGTAAGGAACAAAAGTTTTATAGTCTTCTAAACCGATCGGATTTTCGAGCAGCAGTTTTTCAGTTGTTCCGGGGTACATTAAAGCAAATCGGGTGGCCAGCATACCGCCCATACTGTGGCCTAAAACCACGGTTTTTTGAATGCCTAAGGTATCGAGGAGTTTTTTGTTCCAGGCGGCCATCTGGTGAAAGCTGTAATGGATAAATGCTTTCGATGATTTGCCAAAACCGATCTGATCAGGAACAATAACCCGATAACCAATCTTGGTTAATGCTTTGATGACGTTGCCCCAGTAATAACCTCCAAAATTTTTTCCATGGAAAAGAATTGCTGTTTTGCCGTTTGCATTTGCAGTTGGGGCAACATCCATGTAGGCCATTTTGATATCCTTTCCCTCAGTATTAATCGGGAAATATTTAACCGGGTAGGGGTATTTAACGTTCTCTAAGTTAATAGAAAGGGTATCTGTTTTTGCCTGTACTTTGCTAAAAATAAACAGGCTAAGTGCTAATAACAGGAAGTATCTCTTCATTGATGGCTAATAATGTAAAAAACTAATTGGCTCAAGTTAAACTTTTGCCAATTAGTTAGCTTAAAAATCATGCCCTTTTTACATAGGCTGCTTAAAAGATGTATTGTGTATAAAGTAAAGTGTAAAAAGAACGGCTATATCATCAATACAATTATGTCTGCCTTAGTGATAATTTATTACAAAAGTCAATATGAATGACGGCAATTGATCTACGCGTAAAAATTCTCTCAAGTTACCGTCATTTCGAGCGGAGTGTAACGCAGTCGAGAACCCGAAGGCTCTGCGAAGCAAAATCTGTCTAGATAGATCTCTCCACTTCGCGTTGCTCCGGTCGATATGACGACCATTCTATTGGAGGTTGTCAATGGTAGAGATAATTTATTGTGTAAACCTATCATTCTCATCAAAATTATTATTTAAATAGCTGCTTAAGTAAAGGTGTTGGGATCTGTAATGTTGTAGCGTCTGAAAAATCGCCGACAAATGATTTTACATTAACATTTTGCAGTTGTACTCTAGACGTATCTGTTGTCTTAATATTCAGATTATCAAATGGGAATGGTTTTTTGTTATTTTCATCCATATTTCCGATTTCAATTTCTGAATTATTTGCAATAATGTACAGATCTTTAAAAGCATTGGTATAGCCACTAAACTTAGTCTTATTCAGGTTAAGATATAGTTTGCCGATTTTAGTTGGGTTAATTACACTGGTTTTTCCATTTGCATCGTTGTTCGTAATATCCCCGCTTAAAAATAGATCTTCAACATTATCCAGGTTTAATGTTACAGCATCTGAATGAGCACTAAATTCTAAAATGTTAGCATTCGCAACTGAAACCTTGCTGATCTTTGGACAATAAATCACAACAACAATTTTTTCAATGCCATTATCCTCACTAAAATTTTTAATTGATAATTGAAGTACACCGTTTGCATCTACTTCATATTTTAAATCGTTTTTAAACTTTTCTTGAATCTTAAGTCCATACTTGTTATCTTCTTTTACAAAAAGTTGTACACTAAAACCCTTTGCATTTTTAATCTGAACTGCATTGAAAGGCGATTGCAATGAAACGTTAATCCTTTCTTTCGATTTTTGTTCAAAAGTTTCATTATTGATTTCTTGTGTTCCAAGATAAGAGTCTTCAATTCCTCTTTCCTTGTAATTTACCTTTGCGTTTATGGCCACAACTATAATCGGTATAGCGATTAGTAGTATTGCGAGGCTGATTAATAATTTATTACTTGTTTTCATCTTCTTAAGCGTTAAAATTTTCTTTTACAAATGTTTTGTATTTGCTCTCTAATTCATCAAAGCCGATATTCAATAAATAAATATTCCGGAATACCACCGGAAGTTCATCTTCCATAAATAGTACTTTTCTATAACTTTTTACATGCTCTATCGCATCGTCGGTAATAAAAAAACCGATCCCTCTTTTATTGTTGATGATATTTTTATTCTGCAAGAGTTCGTAGGTACGCATTACAGTATTGGGATTTACCTCAAGCTCAACAGCTAATTCCCTAACCGAGGGTACTTTTTCTTCGGCTTTCCATTTTCCGAGCAAAATATGTTCACATACATATTCTGCAATCTGAAGATATATTGCCTTATTATCTCTAAATTCCATATCTATACCTTTTAAAATTAAACTTCTTTTTCTTTAAGGCGGATGTAGGTAATCGCCCAGATGATGATGGTGATGATGCTTGTTATCAGTAAAAGTGCCAGCAAAATCCAATCTTTATCATCTTTCCTATAATTGTGATAGTAGGGAACCTTGCCTTCCATTATCCACATCGAAAATTTAACTACCAGGTAAGATGCCAGTCCGATAAAAATCATTAGAGATAATGCTGTTTTAATATAATGGAAACGGTTAAAATAAATCGAACCTAAAAGGAATATACTGTTAACAAGAAATGGAAAAGCAAAAAAGTAACTGCAATATTTTCTGTAGCCCTCATCATTAAATACTTCTTTGGTGATGGATTCGGCTTGCCTGATACCCGGATGATTAAATGCATTAAGATTACTGTTGAGATATTTTACAAAAGCCAGATCTGTTAGATAAAAAATCAATAAATAGCTGAAGAGACTTATTATAGCAGTGTAGGTTACGCCTGCAACGAATTTTTCGAAAGTCGAAGCAGGCGTCATCAATTCTAAAATAGCTCTTGATTTCTGTCCAAGGATATTAAAATAGCTACTGGCTACGATACTGATAAAAACAAATCCTAAAATCAAGAAAAGAGGGTAGCGGAAACGCATATCAAGGTTGCCGTCGTAGTCAAAATTATTGTCTTTAAGAGGCGAGGGTATGCTGTAGCTGTAAAATCCCACCGCAATTCCCAATAAAACCACAAGGCTGATCAGGTAAATTTTTCCAAAATCAAGCCATTGTCTTTTAAGCAATAAGCCAAATCGATTAATATTAAATGTGTTGTTCATCGCTTAACTGAATAGAGGTTTAAATTTGATTTTTTCTGCGAGTATGGCATTAAAAAGTAGCTCCATATCTAATTTGCTTTCTTCCTGGTGATAGTTCGGCATTACAGCGTTATAACCAGAAAGGGATGGCTCAGCATAAATAATGCTGTCATCAATTTCCTTTACTTTTTTAAAGGTTAATTTTGCGGTAATTTCTTCTACTGTTGCTTTAAGGGCAATATCGTTCTCATCAAGCATAATCACCGTGTCGATCAGGTTATCCAGATCCCTAACCTGGTGGGTAGAAATGATAATGCAGCGCTCATCCGTCATGGCCGAAGCCATAATTTTCCTGAACTGTGCTTTTGATGGAATGTCTAAACCATTGGTAGGTTCATCCATAATCACCAGTTTCGCCTGGGTGGCCAGACCGAAAGCGATAATTACTTTTTCTTCTGCCCGTAACTCATATTAATGAGTTTCTGTTCAACCGGAATATCAAATTCTTTGATCAGATTAGTGAAATAATTGTGGTCGAAGTTTTTATAGAAAGGGGCGTTTGCTTTTATATACGCATCAATTTTTACAGATGGCAAATAAAATTCTTCCGGGATAAAACAGATCTGCTCTAAAAGCGCGGGCTGTCTTTTTGCAGGGTCATAACCCATTACCTCCAATGTACCGCTTTGTGCATACACCAAACCGGCGAGATTTTTTAATAATGTCGATTTACCGGCACCGTTTTTACCCAGCAAACCATAAATATGGCCATTGCTTAACCGCATGCTCATATTTTTAAATAATGGCTTATGTTTACTATAGCCAAAATTAAGATTGTTAATGTTGATCATATCTACTGTATTAGTTAAATAATACACTAAAGTATTATCTTATTTTGTTATCTCCAAATTTTTGGAGAAAAAAGTTTGGCGCCAGACGAATAGCGTTGTGGGTTTCCAGTTATATGTCCAACACCTAACGCTCCACACTCGCTCTCCGCCATTGAAAGGTAAAATATCCGTCTAATCATTGTTGCATTAAAACATCCTTAATGTGGAGATTGTATGTTTGTAGTACATCGATATAATATGGATATTAAATGGGCATATCTACTAAGCCGCTTAGCAATTGGTTTAAGTTTTTTCGGACATGGTTTGGTTCGTTTACCAAAACTTGCAGGTTTTAGCCATTGGATGGTCGGGCAATTTTCGAAATCGTATTTGCCTGATGTATGGGTTATTCCCTTCAGTTATATTTTGCCATTTGCCGAATTTATTGTAGGCTTAATGATTATCCTGGGGTTATTTACCAGGCAAGGCTTATTATTTGCAGGAGTGGTTTCGTTAGCGCTGATCTTCGGAACAACAATAATAGAGAATTGGGAGGCACTGCCTTCTCAACTCATCCATGTGGCATTTTTATCGGTGTTACTCGCATACTTACCGCATAACAGTTATGCGGTTGATAAAATCATTAAAAAATAATTTATGGAATACAGAAAAATTGGAAATTCAGATTTAGAGCTTTCAGTAATCACATTTGGCGCATGGGCTGCTGGTGGCTGGATGTGGGGAAGTACAGATAGAAACGATGCAATTAACGCCATTAAAGCCGGTTACGATTTAGGGGTTACTTCAATTGATACCGCACCAATTTACGGTCAGGGGGATAGTGAAGAAATTGTAGGCGATGCCATAAAAGGTATTTCACGCGATAAATTACAAGTGGTAACCAAATTCGGGATGCGCTGGGATCTTGCCAAAGGTGATTTCGGCTTTAAGAGTAAAAACAATGATGGAAAGGAGATCGATATTTATAAATACGCCGGAAAAGAAAGTGTGATTTACGAATGTGAGCAATCTTTAAAACGTCTGGGAACCGATTATATAGATCTTTACCAGATCCATTGGCCAGATGTAACCACACCGATCAGCGAAACTTTTGAAGCGGTGAGCAGGTTGATTGAACAGGGTAAAGTGCGTTATGCAGGCGTATGCAACTATGATGCAGCGCAATTAAAAGAAGCAGATCAAACTTTAGAAATTGTTTCTAACCAGATCCCATTTAGCATGGTAAACCGGGGTGTTGAAGCGGAAACTGTTCCTTATTGCATCGAAAAAATAAATCTGTTCTAGCTTATAGTCCGATGGAGCGCGGTTTACTGACTGGAAAAATGACTGCTGATTATAAATTTGAAGAAGGCGATCACCGCCAGGGAAACAAATTTTTCTCACCTGAAAGTATCGAAAAAACAAATGCGTTTTTGGCTAAAATAAAACCGTTGGCCGATGAGAAAAATGCTACCTTATCTCAGTTGGTGTTACGCTGGACGATTGAACGCCCAGGCATAACCATTGCTTTGGTTGGCGCAAGGAATGAAAAGCAGGCTGTACAAAATGCAGAAGCTATTAACGTAAAATTAAACGCTGAAGAAATTCAGTTCATTAATACCGAACTGCAGCACGCAGGTTTTTAAACTTAAACCGCAAAGAAAAGAAGTAATACGCAAAGGTTAAGGTCTTCAATTTCTTTGCGAAAAAACTTTGCGTCCTTTGCGGTTAAACAAAACAAGATATGTCTAAATTATTTTCTCCTTTTACCATAAAGGATGTAACCTTAAAAAATAGAATTGTGATTTCACCGATGTGCCAATATTCTGCTGTTGATGGTTTTGCTAACGATTGGCACCTGGTGCATTTGGGAAGTCGTGCTGTTGGTGGTGCAGGCTTAATTATCCAGGAAGCTTCTGCAGTAACCGCCGATGGAAGAATCACTTATGCCGATCTGGGGATCTGGAAAGATGAACATGTAGAAAAACTGAAACAGATTGTTTCTTTTATTCATCATAATGGTGCTATCGCAGGTATACAACTGGCACATGCGGGCAGAAAAGCCAGTTGTGAGGTGCCATGGAATGGTGGCGAACAGATTGCCGACGGCGAAAACAGCTGGAAGCCTGTTGGTCCATCGCCAATTCCTTTTAAACAAGGACAGGTTGAACCACACGAATTAACGATATCAGAAATTCAGGATATTGTTTTTGCTTTCAGGGCAGCAGCAAAACGCGCTTTGGATGCAGGTTACAAAGTGGTAGAAATTCACGCGGCACACGGTTATTTATTGCATGAATTTTTTAGTCCGCTGAGTAATAAACGCAATGATGTTTATGGTGGAAGTTTCGAAAACCGGATCCGTTTAGTCATTGATGTGGTTGAGGCGGTACAATCGGTATGGCCTGAAAGCCTGCCGTTATTTGTCCGTATTTCGGCAACCGACTGGACAGAAGGTGGCTGGAACGAAAATGACTCTTTGCAGTTGGCTGCGGTATTAAAAGATCGGGGTGTAGATTTAATTGATACTTCTTCGGGTGGAAATGTGCCTGATGCCTTTATCCCAGCCGGACCAAATTATCAGGTTCCTTTTGCAGATAAAATCAGAAATGAAATCGGCATCTATACGGGGGCAGTAGGTGTAATTGTTGAGGCGCACCAGGCAGAAGAAATTTTGGAGCAGGAAAAAGCAGATTTGATTTTCATTGCCCGCGAATCGTTACGTGATGCTTATTTCCCAACACATGCAGCACAGGTATTAGGCGACAATACGGAATGGCCAAACCAGTACGTAAGGGCCAAAAGGGAAACGTTTAAGAAATAATTGAATGTGCCGTTACCCTGAATTCATTTCAGGGTATTCAACCAGACTTCAATAAAAGAGTCGTCATCTCGACTGAAACGTGGCGGAACGGAGAGATCTATCTTGATAGATTTTGCTTCGCAGAGCCTTCGGGTTCTCGACTTCGTTTCACTCCGCTCGAAATGACGACGGTACTGTATTAACCAAAAAGCGGAGTGATCTCTTCGATCAGCTCCGCTTTTTGGTTGAAATGAAATTAATGAATTTATTTAACCACAGTGAAAGGGATATACAATCCGAAAGTGATGTTTCTGCCAGGGTTGTAAACGCCTAAATTCAGGTTTTCCTGATCAAAACGACCTGGTTTAAACCTGCTTAAAGCATCATAATATTTCTGGTTTAACAGGTTATTAGCCGAAACCGATAATTTAACTGGTTGTTTGCCCAAATTAAATGTAGCACCGATTCCAGCATTTAATAAGGTATAACCGCTGGTTGGCGTTTCAAAAACATCATCCACGCGGGTCTGTTTAAATGCCGAGTTGATCCCTACAGAAAGATAGGCGTCATTTGTGCCTTTAAGTTTAGGCTCGAAACGCAACTCATTTCTCAATGTTCCGGCAGGAATAAATGAAAGCGGTCTGTTTAGGGTATTGTTCTGTGCGTGAACGTATCCAAAAGTATTTTCGAAATGGATAAACGGCACCGGGTGAATGGTTAAACTGGCTTCAGCACCATAAAGATTGGCATTTACCTGTCCGTAGCGGTAAACGTCATAAAGTGTACCATCAGCTACTCTTTGTTCGCCATTGGTAGATGCGTAAATGTAATTGTGGATATAGTTGTTGTAGATACTTGCACTTGCGCTCACAATTTTTCCTTCATATTCTAAAGCAGCATCTACCTGGTAACTGCGTTCAGGGTTTAAGGCAGAGTTACCCACCTCGTATCTAAATGTACCCTCATGCACGCCATTCGAACCTAACTCTGCCGGGTTTGGCGCACGGAAAGCCGAACCTGCATTGGCTTTAAAGTTCAGTTCATCAGTAAATTGATGCGTAAAACCCAATGCACCGCTTACATTAGAAAACTTGTTTTTAAACGGTGCAAATTTTTCTTCGCCATCATCAAAAAGTTGCTTTCCGTTATTTTTTCTAAAATCGTAACGGGCACCAATACTAAATGTACTGTTTTCCCAGTTTTTCTTTGCGTAAGCAAAAGCGCCTAAACCAAAAGTATTGTAAGCAGGGATTAAAAACTCTGTTCCTTTATTTTGGCTATGGCCATCATCTACACTTATACCAAAAACGGGTTGCCATCCATTGGTTTCGTGGATATAATATTTCAGATCTGCATTGTACGTTTTAAGATCGAAGAATAAAGCTGGGTCTGGTCCGTCTAACTCTCGGCGTTGGTTCTGCTGATAGCCAAAATCAGCTTTTAAATTGCCATTACCCAAAATAAAATTGTTGTTCAACGCAATTTTATAATGCCTGATATCCTGACGTGGATATTCTAAAGTACGGTTTTTATAATCATCGTTGGTAAATGCACTACCATCTTCTTTAACAAAATTTCCGTTGTCATCTAAGGTTGGCTCGTAAAAACCAATGTTGTTGCGGAAACTTGAAACGTTCAAGTGGGTATACCCCCAGCTTTTATTTAACCCCACCATACCACTTAAATCGGTTTCGTTAAAGCCAGAATTTGGGAAATAACCTGTAGGTGTTTTAAAAGAATAAGCATTTTTATAGGTTCCACGGGCTCTCCAAACAAAACCGTTTTCGTTACCGTTTAACATTAAGGAGTTGGCGGTAAGTCCGTTGTTGGTAGAGTAGTTACTAATAAATTCACCTTTTATCTGTCCTTCTGGTGCTGAACTAGGCTCTAATAAGTTAATTACACCGCCTAATGCGTCCGAACCATACATTAATGATGCTGCGCCACGTAAAACTTCGATTCGGTCTGATTTAAACTGATCGATTTCGATGCCATGTTCGTCGCCCCATTGCTGGCCCTGTTGTTTAATTCCGTCATCTAAAGTTACAATCCTGTTGTAGCCTAAACCTCTTATTACCGGTTTGGAAATAGAAGGTCCGGTAGTGATCTGCGATACTCCGGGGATTTTAGTTAATGCGTCTATTAAATTGGTAGAAGGCTGCAATAACTGATCTTTGCCTACTATCGCCGACGAAGCACTATTTCGTTTGCTGGTACTACTGATTAAACTTCCTGTGATTACGATTTCCTTTGTTTCTATTGCAGTAGGTTGTAAAGAAAATTCTAAACCGGCTGCGCTGGCAAAGTTTACCACTTGCGTAGCGGTTTTGTAGCCTACGTAATGTACTTCTACCAGGTAACTCCCTTTTGAGGGAAGGTTGTTTAAAGTAAATTCTCCATCATTGTTAGTTACGGCCGAAACCTTTAAATCCGGAATAAAAATGGTTGCCCCTGGTAAAGTTTGTTTTGTGCTGGCATCAATAACCCTGCCTTTTATATCTTTTAAAACGGCAGCGAAAACAGTGCTGCTTAATAACGTAAATAGCATTACCAAGCCGATAAGCTGTAATTTTTTCATGTGTTGGGTGTAAATAAAAATGATCAGAAAGCCCGATACATAGCCTGTTTGAAGCTAGGTTTAGGTTTCATGTAAATAAAAATTGGTTTAGCGCGCTTGCGCTTAGAAATGAAAAAATTAAGCTAAAGGAGGGCCGCGTAAGCAGGTACGCTTTATTTCGGTAAAAGCATTCTTTAACGTAGGTTCGGTACGGTTAAAGATTTTAGCTGATAAAAAAATCCTATAAATGTGGTGTGTTTGCACATAGTTTTTTTCAAAACTAGCATTACAGATTAAACAGGTATCGCCATGAGCCTGTACGTGGCTAACATGTTTACAGTTGACCTCTTTCTCCACAACAGGAAGAGGATTATGATGGTGAAATACACTCCATGGAGTTAAAGCAATAGCAAATACGATCAGCATAAATGCCGATAAATATTTCTGAATGTTTAGTCTATGCTTTTTCAACAGGTCAAAAGTAGTAATTCCTGAGCAATTATATATATATGAAAAGTAACATTACTTTTATAAGTGCACTAACCAACAATTTTCGCAAAGGTTTGAGACTAAAACTAATCACTAATGAAATTTATCAGGAAAAATATATTCAATACTTTATTTGTCATTTTCCTATTGGTAATTGTTTTTGTACCCGATGCAAAAGCATTTTTGATTAAAGGCTTGATGGAGATTGGTTTTTATAAACCCAACGTTGAAACGCCAAAAGAAAATGTTGCAAGTCTCAATGGGATCCAGTTTAAAGATGTAAAAGGGAATCTCATTGATCTTGGCGATTTAAAAGGCAAAGTTATTTTCCTCAACTTTTGGGCAACCTGGTGCCCGCCATGTAGGGCCGAAATACCTTCGATTTACAAGCTTTACACACAATTTAAAGACGATAAAGATGTAGTATTCATTTTTGCTGATGCTGACGGAGATTTTGCTAAATCGGGCAAGTTTATGTCCGACAGCAAATACACAATGCCAATCTATAAATTAGAAAGTGATATTCCGGAAAAAGTATTTGCCGGTGCCTTACCTACAACTGTTGTTTTTGATAAGCAGGGCAGGCTATCATTCAGACATGAAGGCGTCGCAAATTATGCCGATCAAAAGATCATTGATTTCATCAATAAATTAAAAAGTAGCCGTTAGCTTCTGTTAAGCTTAAACTTTTCTAAATCATCCAGCATCAAATTTGATGAAGAAATAATATTTGTTTTATAATAGTTAGCCATGCAAAAAGAATTTAAAATTGAACGTTTAGATAATCAATTCTGTGAAGCGATTATCGGGTTGATTCTGCCTATACAGCAAATAGAATTTAATGTAGCTATCGATCTGGCCGCACAACCCGATTTGTTGGATATCGAAAAAAATTACGATGGTACTGGAGGCGCATTCTGGGGTGCCAGGCTAAACGGTGAACTTATTGGTACCATTGCCGTAATTGCACAACCCGATCATCATGCCGGTGCCATCAGAAAGATGTTTGTTAAAAAAGAATTCCGTGGAAAAGAGCTGGGGATAGCCCAGGCTTTATTAAAAACCCTTATCGGATATTGCGCAGATAATAACCTGGATAAGGTATATTTGGGTACCAAAAATATATTGCAGGCTGCCTGCCGCTTTTACGAACGTAATGGATTTAAACAAGTGGTTATGGAAGATCTTCCGGTTTATTTTCCCCGCATGGCTGTAGACAACGTTTTTTATAGTCTGGATTTAAAATCTGTTTATGGAACAAAATGTAATTGATGCTTCTGGCTTACTGGCTATTTCTACACGTTTACAACGGCTCAGCGACCAGATCCGTAAGGACGGATTGTTGATTTACAAAGCATTCGGGATCGATTTTCAACCTAAATGGTTCCCGGTGCTGTATACTTTATATAAAAAATCGACCATGAGCGTCGTTTCTCTTTCTGATGAAATCGGTTATGCCCATCCTTCTACCATCAGTTTGTTAAAGGAACTGGAGAAAGAGAAACTCATCCGTTCTAAAAAGGATAAGATTGATACCCGTAAACGCCTGGTAGAACTTACCGAAAAGGGCAAAACGCTACTGTCAACCATGGAACCGGTTTGGGAAGTGATTATTAAAGCCACAGCAGAGATTACAAATACAGAAAATAACCTGATGAAAGCCATAAATGAGGTAGAAGCCGCACTACAGGAGAAAAGCTTTTTGCATAGGGCAGAGGTTTATATTAAAAAATGATTGAGTGAGCCATTGATTGAATGATTGAATTTTGAAAGGGGTTAACCAATGATTTTACTATTTTTGCTGCCATGATTTCATTTTTCGAGGCTTCGCTTAAACAACTTTCCATCCACCACACCGGTAATAAACTGGTTGAAGAGTATTACAAATTATCTGATGCCCCGTTAAAAATCGAGGATAAATTATTAGGAAACCTGCTGATGCAGTATTTCTTAAAGCCTTTCGAAAAAGTTAATGAAGTTTACCGTTTTTATCACCCTAACGATAATTTACAACTGAACGAAGTATTCCATTTTGCACATGAGATTTTTGAAAACAATGTGCTTTTTCATGAAGACTCGCAGCAACTCGCCAAATATTTATACGATGTGGCCAACCACCCCAAAATTAAATCGGGTGAATTGTATGTGGCTTATTTCGAAAAAGTGCAGATAGAAGGCGAGCAGTTGGATGTTTTAGGGATTTTTAAATCGGAAACTAAAGATACCTACCTAAAGGTTTACCCCGAGCTGGATGGTTTTAACATGAGTTACGAGCAGGATGCCATCAGCATTAATAAATTGGATAAGGGCTGCTTGATTTTTAATGTAGAAAAGGAAGAAGGTTATAAGGTAGTGGTGCTGGATCAATCTAAAAGCAGCAACGATTCTGCTGTTTACTGGAAAGATGAATTTCTTAAATTAAAAATCAGGAACGATAGTTATAACCAGACCAATAACGTTTTGGGCGTTTACAAAAACTTCGTGACGCAGAAACTGGATGATGATTATGAAATCAGCAAAGCGGATAAAATCGATCTTTTAAACCGTTCGATGAAATACTTCAAAGAGAAGGAAACTTTTGATATCGAAGAATTCGGGAATGAGGTAATCGGTAATGCAGAAGGGATCGAATCGTTTAAGAACTATAAGAAGAACTACGAAGAGGAGTTTGAAAGTCCGATTGCCGATCATTTTGAGATCGCCGAATCTGCCGTTAAAAAACAGGCCCGGGCTTATAAAAGTGTGTTAAAATTGGATAAAAACTTCCACATCTATATCCATGGCAATAAAGACATGATCGAGAAAGGTTACGACGATGATAAATCGATGAACTTTTACAAGGTGTATTTTAGGGAAGAAGAGTAGCATTAGTCCTGAGTCTCTTGGCGATCGTCAATTTTGGACTAATGTTAAAAAAACCAATTCCTCGGTCTGTGTCTCCACCAATGCTATTAACTTAATGCTGCCACCTTTTTCTGAATAGATTCCAAAAAAGTCTTTTATCTGAGTAATTGTCGAAATATTATACTTAACAGATTCCTTAAAAAGGTTTAATAGTTTGATTTTCAAATATTTACATGTATATAGAATTGGATTGATTGGGAACAGATCAAGGGAGAGTTATAGTCGGATCTTCATTTCAACTGAAGTGCAGCGAAATGGAGAAATCTTTTAATATAGTCCAAATATTTCTCCACTGCGCCAGAAATGACCATAAAAATCACCCCTAATTCTTCATCCTTCCCTGTTCTGCTTCGGTACCTGTTGAGCGTCTACGGGCAGGTTTAATCTCATTTTTGCCAAAACGGTAAGTAAAGCTGATTCTGCCAATGCGTGTTTCATTTTTTTGATGTAACGAGTAGGTTAAACCAGGATAGGCGCTTGATAAATTATTTTCAGACATATTAAATACATCTGATAAGGCCAGCTTCAAACTTGCTTTTTTGTTAAACAGCGATTTACTCAAACCTGCATCAATATAGTAACGGGCTTTTAAACTTAGCGTTCCATAATCCAGCGGCGATTCGTAGCTACCGTTTATTTCCGCTGTAAAACCGTCCATAATGGTAAAGGTTTGCTGCGATTTAAATTGGAAAGATGTTTTTCCGGTTTTTAAAGCACTCCCGGCCAGGTCTGGTGCTTCAAAACTGAGATAAAAAACATTTAAGTTATTATTGGTCTGCCACCATTTCGTAAGCTGAACGGGTATATTTAAATTGGCATTGTAGCTGATGTTTGTGGCAATATTTGCATTGGTTTGATATAAAGATTGATTTGCTGCATCTGGCAAAATTACCTCAGCAATTACATCGTTAATCCTGCTATAGCCTATAGAGAGCATATACTTTTGCAACAGGGTATAACTGAGCTCAAAATTGTGTGTATACTGTGGGTTTAAAAATGGATTCCCTTTGCTATAGGTAAATTCATCTAAGTAATAAATAAATGGATTTAAAGCATCATAACTGGGGCGGTCTATCCTTCTGCTATAAGAAAACCCTAACTGATTGTTTTTTGAAAGCGTTTGCTGAACAAATAACGTTGGAAAGAAATCCCAGTAATTTCGTTCCACAACGGTATTTTTAGTAATTAAATTTCCTTTCGAATTGGTTTGCTCAACCCTTAAACCAATCTGTACACTGGTATTTTTAAACTGTTTATTTATATTGGTATAAGCCGCATTTACATTTTCATCGTATACAAATTGATTGCTTCTTTTAACATCATTCTTCCACAAATCATTTACATACACTTCTGCCTGGAGATCGTTATCCGTTTCAACCCAGCTGCTTTTAACCCCAGCTTCAAGTTTAACCGTTTTGTTTAGCGAAACATTATAATCGATTTTAAATGCCTTGATGTCAATAATCGAAGGGGTGCTGTTCCTGGTATATATGACCGGGCGGATTCTGTCTCCATTTTGAAACCGATAATCGTTTTCATAATTAGAACCATCGTTTCCTTTGTATTTGGAATAATCTACATCTGCCGAAATTTCTGAACCCGCAGTATCCAGAACAGATTTATAATTTAAGTTATAAGAAACGTTATTGTATTTGTTTGCCTGCAATGAGTTGGTTATCAGGCTGGAATCTGCTCTTTGAAAAGACGGACCAATTAATGTATTGTTTGCGGAAGCTTCGGTGCCATGGTTGAAATATCCATTTACCAATATACCAATAGTGTTTTTCTTATCGATAAAATAGTCTAAGCCTGCTTTAAGGTTATTGTTATATTGTTTTCTTTTGCTCTCACCTACCTGCATAAAGTAAATATCGGGTGTACCATTCGAAATCCGGTCGATAGAGATCAGATTATCACGCTCAAACTTGCCATAGTTGTAGTTGCCAAAAAGATTAAGTTTCTGTGTACGGTGGTTCAGGTTTAAACCTGCATTTCCCCTTAGGTTTTTACCATATCCTAAAGATCCGTTTATACTGCCATTTGTTCCGCCATTTTTGTTTTTCTTCGTTTTGATGTTTATAATTCCTGAATTACCTGAAGCATCATATTTGGAAGATGGATTGGTAATCAACTCAATGCTTTCTATGTCTGAACTCTGCATATTCCGTAGCAGGTTGGCTACATCGGCACTACTCATATAAGTTTGCTTGCCATCCAATTGAATTAAGACACCCTGTTTGCCCATCATCGAAATTTTATCGTTTTGATCTACCGTTACGCCTGGTGCTTTTTGTAAAATTTCCAGCGCGGTTGAACCTGTCATAATCGAACTATTGGAAACGTTCATCACGATTTTATCCATTTTTCTTTCGATTAATGGCTTGGTTATCGCTACATTCACTTCTTTTAAGTTTTGAGTGCTTGCAACAAGCTGTGCCGTTCCGAAATCTACTTTTTGATTATCTTCTGTTAAAACAATGGTTTTACTTCTAAGCGTTTTATAACCCATGTTACTGGCTTTATAATAATAGCTCCCCTTACCCGAAACATTGAAATTAAATTTTCCGCTTGGATCGGTAAATGCTGTTTTAACCACGCTGGAATCTGATGCTTTAAAGAGTACGACGGTAACATAATCTGCAGGTTTTTTGGTCTCATCTAAAATTACCCCACTAATATTCGGTTTAGCATTTGTTTGCGCAAAACCTATTGTGACATTTAAAAGAAGTGTAAGGGTTAATATTATTTTGTATAGTGTTTTCATATTTAGGTGTTTATTCTTAAAAAAATGGGCAAAAAGCTTTCTATAACGCATGTACATGCGCTTTCAATTTAATTGCCTTCTTATTTTAAAGTTTAGTCCGGAAACGAAAGATTCCCATGATTGTGTTATAAGTAAGACGACCGTTTTTTAAAAAGGTTACAAGGATTTAAAAAAAGTCCGAAGTTGGGAGTCTGAAGTCAGGAATAAATTACACTGTAACTCCAATATGGTCGTCATGGTGAGGATTAATTTATTGTATAGATCAATATAAATGACATGCCTGTTAAGGCATCGCCATTCCCAACTCGATTGGGAATCTTAATGCCGTGGTAGGGTTTTAGGTAGCATTAAGATTTCCGCCTGTGCGAGAATGATGATCCTTCTTTGCTATTGGTAAAGAACTTTTTAATGGACCCTGTCAGTTAATCAATTAAACAGTTTAAAAAATTAACCCTTGCTCATAAATTAACCAATGACCAATGAATCAAACTAAAAAAGCCATAGATAACAAGTTCGTACCTGCACATCTATGGCTTTAAATTCCTGAGTAAAAGTGAATCTTTTATTTTACCCCAAGTACATCAACGCCTTGTTCGAAAACAACATCAACAGGAATATTCTTTTTAGTCAACCGTTCCAAATCTGTTTGAAGTTCTGTATGGATAACCGCTTTTTCTTTTTGTGCTTTTTCTACTGCGGCTTTATCGCCATTACCTTGAAGCGTAAGAATAAATGCACTTAAATCATTCATAGCTGTAGCAAATTTTTCGAAGTTTACTTTGTAAGTGCCTTTAGCCGTACGCTCAAAAGCTCCTTTTTCCTGAAAATAATTAAAGCACTGCATATTCGCTTTTCCGTGTGCTTCAGAAACACCAAAGCGAACTGAACGTAAAATGCCAGCCATAAATGTGGTATAATAATCTTTTATATCACCTTTTAACTCACCTTTTTTAAGTAAGCCGGTTACCATATATAAACCTAAAATATCGGCTTTGCCTTCTTCCAGCCAGCTATATTGTTCTTTTAATGCGGCACGTACAAAGCCTTTTCCGGTAATGGTTTTTTAATCCCTAAGCCATGTGCTACTTCGTGGAACATTACGTTTGCAAAAAAAGCGTCAAATTTAATGTATTGCTGTTGATCTGTGTCGATCAGCTCTTTTGAAATCGGCACTAAAATTTTATCAAATTTCGCCTGCATTGCATTTTTCAGCTGCGAACGGCGCGTGCCCTTTTCCTGTTGAATTTTTTCGTCATTCGGGAGATTAACGGCGATGGTTTTCGATCCCGCATTACAGTCTCCCGCATAATAAACCACGTCATAAGCATTTAATTCAGAGTCAGTTCCGGGCGTTTCTGCTTTGTATTTTGCTGCAACGGGCAGGTTTTTCTGTAATTCGGGAAGCATTTTTACATACTTCGCCAGGCGTTTGCTCCACTCTTTATCTTTGATTAAAACATAAGCTTCGTAACTGGTGCGGGCATTAAACAGCTTATCCTCGTAATTTTCAATCGGGCCGATAATAATATCCAGACCGTTGTTTTTCATATCCAGCCAGGCATAATCACTTGCAGTAAAATTATCTGTTACCAAAGCATCGGCCCTTAAGTTTAAATATTTTTTAAGCCGGCATCCTCAGCAATCAGAGCGGCCTGTTTTAACAAAGAACTTACTTTTTGTAACTCTGCAGCATACAATACATGATAGGGTACTGTTGATAATTTGCCAGTACTGTCTTTTTGAACGACAGAATATGCCCCGAACTTATCAGCAAGGTCCGATTTCTCTATGGCTTCTTTTGTAATTCCGTATGGATAAAAAGATGCTCCTTCCGGTTTTGGGCCAACACCTGCGACAAAAGGTTTATCATTATTTAATCTATCCCACGGGCCATAATTGATATTAACAAAATCGCGTGTTTTTTCATCTTTAATGGTTGCGAGCAAGCTATCTCTTTGCGGGTAGGCTTGTTTCCAATATAATTGATCCATAATTTCTGCTGCCTGAATTAATAAAGGCAAAATTTTACGGTCGTTAACACTTAACTCATTAATATTGGTGGTTAATTTTACCCTTTCGTAAATAGGCAGGCGTTGAGCAACATAATTGATCAGACTATCTTTTTGTACTACTATAGCTTTTTCATCCTTAGATTTATTATTGCCGGTACAAGACGATAAAGCGCCTACAGAGATGGCTACTGCAGATAAAAATAGGCCTGATTTGTATAAATTCTTCATATTAAAGTATATGGCCGCTAAATTAGTAAATTTTGAAAGCTTTGTATAAAGTTTGATGCATTGGGCGAAGTTTAAGATAACTTTGTAACTTCAACTTGCTAACAATTCATACCATGTTATTTTCCAGGTCATCAAAATCATTATCTATTTTCGCCTTTTCCATTGTACTTATTCTATTTGCCTGCGGAAGCAGCAAATACGCCGCAACAGAAAAAATCTATAAGGAAAAGGCAAAGGGTTTTTCGAAAATAATCAACACCACGCCACCAATTGGTCAACTTTACGATTCATTAGGACCAACAAACCAGGAATGGATTGGTTCTGTAAATTTTGGGATACGTAAGCCAAATTTTGTGGTGATTCACCATACCGCTCAGGATAGTTTGGCACAAACTATAAAAACATTTTTCTCAACTAAAGCAGGTACCAGTGCGCATTATGTGATTGGTCGCGATGGAAAAGTAGTGCACATGGTTAATGATTATTTACGTGCAAACCATGCTGGTGTAAGTAAATGGGGAAAAGATACCGACCTGAATTCTTCATCAATTGGCATTGAACTGGATAATAACGGCTTAACAGATCCCTGGCCTGATGCTCAGATCAACAGCTTGTTAAAGTTGTTGGCTACTTTAAAGAAAAATTACGGGATCCCTACTGCAAATTTTATCGGCCATGCTGATATTGCACCTAAACGTAAAAACGATCCAAAAAACTTCCCCTGGAAAAAAATGGCCGATAAAGGTTTTGGTTATTGGTATGATGATGTGCTGAAAAACCCACCAGCAGATTTTAATACCGAAATGGCACTAAAGTATATCGGTTACGATACAAGCAATCTGCCAGCAGCAATTACCGCTTTCAAAATCCATTTTATCCAGAGTGATATTACGCCGACCTTAACACCAGTAGATATATTGGTACTGTATAATGTATATACGAAGTATTAAAAGATGGACAATGTAAGAGGGATGATGGAATGAGATTAAAAATCAGAAATGCGGAGGTCTGAGATTTAGGAGCAAAATAACCTGTTAGGCCTACATTATGCCACTTCTTTGCTATTAATGATGGAAAAAATAATGGAAGATGTAAAATGGATGATGGGATTATCTAGCGCATAAGTCACCAATGACTAATGAACCAGTGAGCTAATAAAAAAGCACAGACAAATCACATTAATCTGTGTTCATCTGTGCCTATCTGTGGTAAAAAAGCAAAAAACTAGTTTGGCTTCTTAAATGTATCTTTAAGTGTTACTGTTCTATTGAAAACCAATTTATCGGCTGTAGAATCTTTATCTAAACAGAAATAACCTTTACGGATAAACTGATAACGGCCATCTAAATCTGCATCAGCTAATGCCGGCTCTATATAAGCATTAGGCAATACCGTTAAACTTTCAGGATTTAAATAATCTTTAAAGTCGCCTTCTTCTGCATCTGGTGTTTCTGAAGTAAATAAGCGATCATATAAACGGATTTCAGCAGTTTTGGCATGTGGAGCACTTACCCAATGGATGGTTCCTTTAACATTTACGCCGCTGGTGTCGTTTCCACTTTTCGATTCGGGAATGTAAGTACAACGGATTTCAGTAACATTTCCGTTTTCATCTTTCACAAAATCTTCGCATTTAACAATATAGGCGAACTTTAAGCGAACCATTGCACCAGGAGCCAGGCGGAACCATTTTTTTGCCGGCACTTCCATAAAATCTTCACGTTCTATCCATAGTTCATTGCTAAAAGGGATCACACGCGTGCCACCACCATCTTCAGCCTCAGGATTATTTTCGCCGATTAAATCTTCAGTTCCTTTTTCGTAATTCGTAATCACCAGTTTAATCGGATCTAAAACCGCCATTACCCGGTTAGCCGTTTTGTTTAAATCTTCGCGGATACAAAATTCCAATAAACTTAGCTCAATTAAGTTTTCGCGTTTGGCAATGCCAATACGTTCGCAAAACTCGCGGATGCTCTTTGGTGTAAAGCCTCTTCTGCGCAAACCACTAATGGTAGGCATGCGCGGATCGTCCCATCCATTTACTAAGTTTTCGTTAACCAGTTGAAGAAGCTTGCGTTTACTCATTACCGTGCTGGTAAGATTTAAGCGGGCAAATTCATATTGCTTAGAAGGGAAAATCTCTAATTTTTCGATAAACCAATCGTACAGTTCACGGTGTGAAACATATTCCAATGTACAGATAGAGTGCGTAATGTTTTCGATACTGTCACTTTGTCCATGAGCAAAGTCGTACATTGGATAAATGCACCATTTGTTGCCTGTACGGTGATGTTCTGCATGTTTGATACGATAGATAATCGGATCGCGCATTAACATATTCGGACTGGCCATATCTATTTTTGCTCTCAAAATATAAGCGCCATCGGGAAATTCGCCATTTTTCATTTTCGTAAAAATGTCTAAATTTTCTTCAATACTGCGGTTACGATATGGGCTGTCCTGTCCTGGTTCAGTTGGTGTACCTTTTAAGGCCGCAATTTCATCTGCAGCGCTCTCATCAACATAAGCCAAACCTTTTTCGATCAGCTTAACGGCAAAACCATATAACTCATCAAAATAATCTGAGGCATATAATTCATTTTTCCAGTTAAAACCCAACCACCTGATATCTTCCTGCTGACTGTTTACATATTCTGTTTTTTCTGTAACCGGATTGGTATCGTCAAAACGCAGATTGGTATAGCCGCCGTATTTTTGTGTTAGTCCGAAATTTAAGCATATTGCTTTCGCGTGGCCAATGTGTAAATAACCATTAGGTTCAGGCGGAAAACGCGTAACCAAAGTTTCATACTTACCACTATTTAAGTCGTTCTCAACAATTTCTTCAATAAAGTTCAATGACTTCTCTTCACTCATAAAAACCTGTAAATTAGGAATGCAAATGTAAAAAGATTAGTCCAATTCTACTTGTTTTAGTTAATGATTAATTTGAGGACCAAAATTGATACATTTACATCAACTTAATATGAATGATGAGCAAAGTATTAAATCGGCCTATCCGCGTTTTAGTAGCTAAAGTTGGATTGGATGGCCATGACAGAGGGGCCAAAGTAATCGCAACATCCTTAAGAGATGCCGGCATGGAAGTAATTTATACCGGCCTGCGCCAAACACCGGAAATGGTGGTGAATACAGCGCTTCAGGAGGATGTTGATGCCATTGGAATTTCTATTCTATCTGGGGCACATATGACAGTTTTTCCAAAGATTATTCATTTTATGAAAGAAAAACAGTTAGATGATGTGTTGTTAACCGGCGGAGGGATTATCCCTGAGGCAGATCGGTTGAAACTGGCAGGTATGGGTGTTGGAGAGCTGTTTCCTCCAGGTACAACAATGGCCAGTATTGTACAATATATTCAGGATTGGGTAACAGAAAACAGAAATTTTTAAGCTATGGCATATCAAAATTTAATCTCAGAAATAAAAGAAAACATTTTATACGTGACCATCAATCGCGAAAAGGCGCTAAATGCTTTAAATAAAGATACTTTGGCAGAACTTGCGGATGTAATTGCTTATGCAGGTAAAACCGACCAGGTAAGAGGTGTTATTTTAACCGGAGCAGGTGAGAAGGCCTTTGTTGCAGGAGCTGATATTAAAGAGTTTTCTGATTATAGCGGCAAACAGGGAGAAGATTTAGCAAAACTTGGTCACGATCAGGTTTTTAATGCTATTGAAAATTCCTCAAAGCCATTTATTGCAGCAATCAACGGATTTGCTTTGGGTGGAGGACTGGAGTTGGCTATGGCCTGCCATATACGCATTGCATCTGATCATGCTAAATTAGGTTTACCTGAAGTTACTTTAGGGTTGATTCCTGGTTATGGGGGTACCCAGCGCCTCACCCAATTGGTTGGAAAAGGTAAAGCAATAGAAATGATTACGACAGCAAATATGATCACGGCTTCATTGGCAGAAAAAATAGGCCTTGTAAATTATGTTGTTCCGCAGCCTGTTCTGATTAGTAAGGCTGAAGAAATACTGAATGCGATTAAGCAACGTGCACCGCTGGCCATTTCGGCTGCAATAAAGGCTGTAATAGCAGCCGTAAATGACAACAATGGCTACGCTACCGAAATTGAAGAATTTGGTAAATGTTTTGAAACAGCCGATTTTAAGGAAGGCGTAACAGCGTTTGTTGAAAAGAGAAAAGCAAATTTTTCTGGAAAGTAGTACTGATGTAGTATTAATTTTACTTTTTTGCATCACAAAAATGTTGCAAAAGCTTTTCAATGCAAATTTTTTTGAGTAATTTGTTATTTAATTATTAACCCTTGTGCATTTATCGCCGCATATGGGTTTTTATAATAATAACGCTGCTCATGAAAAAGATACTCATTGTTGACGATGAAATTAGCCTAGGCTTATTGCTTTCCAAATTTTTAACTAAAAAAGGATTTCAGGTTTCGAATGTAGCAACAGGTAAAAAGGCTTTACAAGCCCTTGAAAAAGAGCATTTCGATTTGGTATTGTGTGATTATCGCTTGGATGATACAGATGGAAAAGAGATTTTAATCCACATTAGGGAGAACTATTCAAAAACAGGTGTGATTATTATTACAGGTTACTCGGATATTAAACTTGCAGTAGAATTGATAAAACTTGGGGCTTACGATTATATTGTGAAGCCGCTCTACCCGGATGAAATTTTAAATACCATAAATAAAGCCCTGGAAACCCAGGGAGTACTAAAATCTCCTGAAAACTTTGAAAGTATTAGTGGCAATGTCATTTCAGATGTTTTAAATTGCCCTGAATATATAAATGGGGAGAGTGAGAGTTCTGCTTTGTTATTAAAACAAATCCAGCTCATTGCAAAAACAGGGTATACCGTTATTTTAACGGGGAAAAGTGGGACTGGGAAAGAATGCGTTGCTAAAACCATTCACCTAAATAGTTCGCGTAGCGAAAAGCCTTTCATCGCTATGGATTGTGGCTCTTTAACTAAAGATTTAGCCGCCAGTGAATTTTTTGGACACGAGAAGGGAGCATTTACCGGAGCAGCTTTTACTAAAATTGGTCACTTTGAGCAGGCTAACGGTGGTACGTTATTTCTTGATGAAATCGGTAATTTGTCGTATGAGATCCAGGCAACTTTACTAAGGGCTGTTCAGGAGCGGAAAATAAAGCGTATTGGAAGTACAAAGGAAATTGAGCTGGATGTGCGGCTTATTGTAGCTACAAATGAAAATTTAAAAGAAGCGATTTTAAAGGGTGCATTCAGGGAAGATTTATACCACCGCTTTAATGAATTTTCTATACATGTTCCTTCATTAAAACACCGGGATAATGATATCCTTATTTTTGCCGGGCACTTTCTGGCCACAGTAAACAAAGAACTGAATAAGAATATTAAAGGCTTTTCTGATGAAGTGAAGAGATGCTTATTAGCATACAATTGGCCGGGTAATGTACGCGAGCTGAAGAATGTAATCAGGCGTATTGCTTTATTAACTGATGGTGATTGGATAGAAACTCATGTTTTACCGTTTGAGCTTGGAAGGACTGATTATGCTAAAACACCGTTCGGAAAAAAAGCGCCTTTTTTGCCACTAATATTAAATCATGATCAATCAGTTAGTTTACGAAATGCTGCCAAAGAAGCTGAATATTCCGCTATTTTAGAAGTGCTGAAAGCGGTTAATTTTAATAAAACCAAGGCTGCAAAAATCTTAAATATCGACAGAAAAACATTGTACAATAAAATTAAATTTATTGACGTTGGTGATGGACAATAAATTTTAAATAAGGAAAACAAAATCAGCCATTTTAGCATTTAAAGATTAATCCTATTATCTAAAAATGTCAGTATTCTCTTATAAACAACGCAATAACATTAACCTGGTTATTATTATTGCGCTTGGGGTGTTAATTGCATATTCCTTGCAAAGTATTTTTAGCGCCATTTTAAGTACTTTGGTACTTTATACGATAATGCGGCCAGCCTATATCTATTTAGCAGAAAATAATGGCTGGAACAGAAGAGTAGCCGCTATTTTCCTTATTGCCATCTCTATCATCCTTATTGTAATGCCTTTTTATGCATTAAGTAGTATGGTTATTAGCAAAATTTCGGAACTGAGGAACAATGAGGTTTTTTTCAGGAACTTACTGGTTAAATTACAGCACCTCATTCCATTTAAAATCAACCAGGATCTGATTCAGGAAGGATTAAACCGTTTAGGGAATTGGGCCACTCAGCTTTTTCCGTCTTTAATATCAAGTGCAGTAAATATTGTATTAAGCTTACTGGTGATGTACTTTTTACTCTACTTTATGTTAATAGAGCGCGAAAGATTCGAATTTTCATTGATTAAATATGCGCCATTCAGGGAGCAGAATGCCCTTCGTTTTGGCGATGAAATGAGAAATACCACTTATGCAAATGTATTGGGACAAGGCCTGATCTGCCTCGTTCAAGGTTCGCTCGTGGGACTCTCTTTTTATGTATTGGGTTATAAAGACCCGGTGTTTTGGGGGGTAATTACAACATTTATTTCTTTTGTTCCTGTTTTAGGTCCTCCTGTTGTCTTTGTTCCTGCTGCGATATTGCAGATTGCAAACGGAAATAATTTTGCTGGCTGGGCCATGCTTATTTTTGGTTTTGTAGTCATTATCAATATCGATAATGTGCTCAGGTTTATCATCGCAAAAAAAGTTGGCAATATTCATCCCATAATTACAGTAATTGGCGTAATTATTGGTATCCCTTTATTCGGAATATTGGGCCTTGTATTTGGTCCACTGCTGTTATCTTATTTTATATTGCTGGTTAAGATTTACGAAACCAGTACACTTGCATCAGAAAGATTGGAAAGAATTAAAACAAATGATGAGCATAGTGAGTTATAATATAACTTAACAACAAATAATGTAGTAATTTTATATTGTACATAATTGTTAACCCTTAAAATAAATTGATTATGAATGATAACTCAAAAGTTGTAGTTGCGCTTTTAGCAGGATTAGCTGCAGGTGCAGCGCTAGGAATTTTGTTCGCACCAGATAAAGGTGATGAAACCCGTGATAAACTAAGCCAATCGTTAAAAGATCTGGGCGATTCTATTAAAGATAAAGCTGCAGATGAGATTAATAATCTGGCTAGCCTGAAAGATAAAGTTGTAAGCTCGATTAAAACCAAATTGAGAAGCGTAGAAGAAGAATATAGCGACGACGTAGAGCACGCCTAATAAATAAATATTGCATGGCCGGGTATTGGTCCGGCTAAATCTCATCTGAATTATGCAGGAGAATAAAGATAAAAGTGTTGAAGATCTTGTAGACGATGCCAAGGGTTTTTTAGAGGCCAGGGTAGAGTATACCAGGCTTTATATTGTAGAAAAAGCATCGAAAATTTTTGCCGATCTGGTAACTAGTACTGCAGTTATAGTTTGCTTTATTTTAGCCTTTTTGTTTGGCTCTGTAACTTTGGCGCTGTATGTATCAGACCTTTTAGGCAGTTATGCAGGAGGCTTTGGCTGTGTTTCCTTGTTCTATATTTTACTGGCGATAATTGTTTATTTGACCAAAGACAAATACATTGAAAAAGCAATTATCAATGTAGCAATTAGAAAATACTTTGATAAACTTGCAGATAAGGAGGAAGATGAGAAGCTATAAAGACATCCGAAACTTAGAAGACCTGCAGGCTAGAAAATTAGAACTTAAGGTTGAATATACGCTTAAGCAGAATATGCTTAAATCGGATACAAAAACTTTCTTTAAGCAGTTTACGCTTGGTGCGTTGATTAAGCGTTATGCCACCCCTAATAATCTGTTCAAAGCAGACGAAAAATTAAATATCAGTGGTACGGCAATGTCATTGCTTTTGCCGATGGTGATGAATAAAACCATTTTCAGAGGTGCCGGGTTTTTAACTAAAGCGGCTGTGGGATTGATTTCAGGAAAAGTAGGTAAATCATTAGATGCAGAACACTTGTCAGCCATTTTTAACTCGGTTAAAGGTTGGTTTGGCAAAAAGAAAGAAAAAAGGACAAAAAGTTTATCGATTATGGTATCCCGCCAGATAGTGAAACGTATTAGTTTAATGATTCATTAGTGAGCGAAAACACAAAAATGAACTTTAAAAATAAGCCTCAGAGTTTTTACATTCTGAGGCTTATTTATGCGTTTCGTCACCCTGGATTTATTTCAGGGTCTTCTTAAAAGATGTTGAAATAAATACAATAGTTATCGGATCAGCATGATGGATTTGGCTATAAATCCGTCTTAATTTTCAATTCCTTCAATTGTTTCTCATCAATTGTACTCGGACTATCAATCATTACATCTCTTCCAGAGTTGTTTTTAGGGAAAGCAATCACATCACGGATCGAATCTAAACCTGCGAAAATTGAGGTTAAACGATCGAAACCAAAAGCAATTCCGCCATGTGGAGGTGCGCCAAATTCGAAAGCATCCATTAAGAAACCAAATTGTTTTTGTGCTTCTTCTGCGCTAAAACCCAAATGTTTAAACATTAAAGCCTGTAATTCCCTGTCGTGGATACGTATTGATCCGCCACCAACTTCAGTGCCATTGATGACCATATCATAAGCATTAGCCCTTACGTTTTTAGGATCGGTGTCTAATAAGGCAATATCTTCCGGTTTTGGGGAAGTGAACGGATGGTGCATCGCGTGGTAGCGTGCTGTTTCTTCATCCCATTCTAAAAGTGGAAAATCCAATACCCAAAGGGCAGAGAATGTATTTTTATCGCGTAAGCCCAAACGGTTACCCATTTCTAAACGAAGTTCGTTTAACTGCTTACGTACTTTATCGGTAGAACCTGCTAAAATCAATAATAAATCGCCTTTTTCTGTTGAAAAGGCTTCGCTCCATTGTTTAAGGTCTTCTTCGTTAAAGAATTTATCTACTGATGATTTAATGGTTCCGTCATCGTTATGACGGGCATAAATTAAACCAGTAGCACCAATCTGCGGACGTTTAATAAAATCGGTCAGTTCATCCAGTTGCTTGCGTGTATAGCTTGCTGCTCCTTTAGCATTGATACCAACAACTAACTCAGCGTTATCAAATACAGGGAAACCTTTTCCTTTTACAAGATCGTTAAGTTCTACAAACTGCATAGCAAAACGGGTATCCGGCTTATCTGAACCATATAAACGCATCGCATCTGCATATTGCATACGTGGAACCTCTGGTAAGTCATAATTACGTACTTCTTTAAATAAAGTACGAATCAAACCTTCAAAAGTATTTAAGATATCTTCCTGCTCAATGAACGACATTTCGCAATCGATCTGCGTAAACTCCGGCTGACGATCGGCTCTTAAATCTTCATCCCTGAAACATTTTACAATCTGGAAATAACGGTCGAAACCCGAAACCATCAACAATTGTTTAAAGGTTTGCGGCGATTGAGGTAAAGCATAAAACTCACCCTCATTCATGCGGCTAGGCACTACAAAATCTCTTGCGCCTTCTGGTGTTGATTTAATTAACACCGGCGTTTCAACCTCTATAAAATCTAAAGCATCCAGATAACGGCGAACCGATTGTGCCATTTTATGACGTAAAACCAGGTTATTGCGCACCGGGTTACGGCGTAAATCCAAATAACGGTATTTCATACGCAACTCATCACCACCATCCGTTTCATCATCGATCATAAACGGTGGTAATTTTGCAGCATTTAAAATCTCTAATGCCGAAATTTTAATCTCCACGTCGCCGGTAGCCATTTTTGGGTTCTTGTTGCTTCTTTCTACGACGGTACCAACCGCTTTAATTACAAATTCACGGCCTAAAGTACGTGCGGTTTCGCAAAGCTCACGATTATCGTCCATGTTAAAAACCAACTGGGTAATACCATAACGATCGCGGATATCGATAAAAGTCATACCGCCTAAATCTCTTGATTTTTGTACCCAACCACATAACGTAACACTTTCGCCTAAGTTATTTAGGTTTAATGCACCACAAGTTACTGTTCTTAACATATATATAATCTAAATTGAGCGGCAAAAATACCGATTTTGTTTTAAAGTTGGTGCTATAGCTGAAGGTTTTTGGGCTGGATTTTTAGGATATTAAAAGTTTGCATTTTGAAAACTTTTAATTGCATTTGATTAATGAAAATTTTAGTGAAGAAAACCATATTGTATGATGTTAAAACTTATCCTTTGGCAGAAATACCATTATTGGTTTGGTTTCATGAATTTAGCAAGATACACTTTGATAATTTTAATCAGCTAAAAAGTGTATATGGAAATGCAAGTATTGTAGCGAACAACCGGGTTGTTTTCAACATCAAAGGCAACGATTTTAGGTTGGTTGTGTCTGTAAATTTTATACAGCAGGCCTGTTATGTGATCTGGTTTGGAACACATAAGGGATATGATAAAATCGATGTTGAAACAATTGCCTTCGACACTAAAATTTTAACAGATAATGATCTATAACGATGAACTGGAAAATATTAAAAAACGAAACCGATTATAATAAAGCATCAATGAGATTGATGGAAATTTTTCATGCCACACCGAACACACCTGAAAGTGATGAGCTAGAATTATTACTTGTTCTGATAAAAGATTTTGATGAAAAAAATTATCAACTACCAGAATTAGATGCCTTAGAAGTAATTAAATATAAAATGAAGGAAATGGGGATAAAAGCTAAAGATTTAGAACCTATAATCGGAAGCAAGGGACATGTATCTGCGGTATTATCAGGAAAGAGAGATATCACTTTGAAGATGGCTCAAAAACTTAAAGACTATTTTAGCATTCCCTCTGACGTATTTCTTCATTCTGCATAGATACGTTTGGAGAAAATAACCTGGCAGACTTAAAATTGTACCCTAAATTTATGCTTTTGATTTTAATCTGCTCAGTGTTTCCTGAGAAATATTCAGATAAGAGGCAACCATTTTGTTCGGCATACGCATCACCATGCCTGGGTTTTGGGCGAGCAGCTGGCGATAACGTTCAGTGGCATCGAGCGTAATAAACGACATCAGCCTATTGGTGTTGGTTACATACGCATATTCCAGGTAATGGCGGTAAAGTTTCTCCCACTGGGGGATAATTTGAAGCAGGTGATAAAAATCGTTTTGAGAAATGTAATATAGGTTCGTATCTTCTATGGCCTGCACAAATTCCTTTGAAGTTTCGTTGGTAATAAAACTAACCAAAGCAGTAGCAAACTGGTTTTCGAAAGCAAAATGCCTGGTAGCTTCGGTGCCACCTGCTGTTAGGAAAAAATACGTAAGCAACCTGTGTCAACAAAGTAAATACGCTGACTTGTTTCGCCGGGGCTGATCAGGATTTCGTTTTTCTTTACCTGCATCATCTTAAAAAAAGATAATACCTTTCCTAACTCCTCATCGCTGATGATAATTTTGTCTCTGATATAACTGGAAAGTTGTTCGTGCATTAAGTTAGTATTAACCAAATGTAACAATGTTTTAGGTTTTAGAAGTGATCTTTTCTGCCAGTTTCCGTGCGTTGGGAATAATGATAAAGGCTGAGAAATAAGCTACAGGCAGCATCACGCTCCAGGCTTGTAAGAATTTGAGGAACCAACCTTCGCCAAAACCATAGTTACGCATTAAACCCACAAAGGCCATGATTAATGTCATTGGGATAACCACGAAAAGTGTGTTGATGTGTTTGAAATGTTCTTTTTTCATTTTGAATTTTTAATACGCCAAAGTTGCGGGTATTAAAAAACTTAACCTTTGATGTAGGTCAAAAAATGAAGGAACCTTCAATTTAAGTAATATGACAAATTTTAATGTTATTATTTTTTACGATTTTTCTGGGGTAAGGAATCTATAACTGTAATTTTTTTAAACAGCATAAATGAAAATAATTTATTATCCCGCCCAGGGACTCTATAGACACCTTTAGCTTTTAAAATATATGCGGAAATTGCAGCCATATCCCAGCCATCTACTATATCAGCAGACCATTCTGCATTAAAGAGACTTTTAAAACCTCTTTTAATGCCATAAGATCTAACCAGTGTAATTTCTCTTTTTACATTTTCTTCGATGGAAGAATTGCCCCAAGCCCACAGCCATGTATTTGATGTTAACGAAACGGATCCAACTTCCTCATAGTCAATAATAATTTTTTGCATCCCCTTACTGCTAAATATGAGTTTGCCAGTTGATTGGTCGTAATCCCATCTTTCATACTTTCCAATTTTATATTTTTCTTGGCAATAGGTTTGCTGGTTTTTGAGATATTTGCATGAAATTTTTGAGAGTTGTTCGAATGAAACCGTATCTAACGGATTGATTTTTTTGAAGTAGATCTATTATTACAATTCGCAAAAAACATTGTAAGTATTATGATATAAAAAACCAATTGCTTAAGCATACAAACTAAGATTTAGTATTTCTCCTCCAGCACAATTTCAATGGCAATTACTTTCCATTCTCCTTTGATATTTTTCCAATGGTAAATTTCTTCCGTCTGTATGGTCTGTTTTTTAGAAAAAATAAGCAGCTTAGGTTTTAAAATAACCGATTTACGGGCAATTTTTTCGGTAAAAACGTCATCTTCTATAGATGATTTTATCCGGTAATGACTAGTATGGATTTCTTTAGCACTGTTGAAATACTTTTTTAAATCAATGGTAAAATCGCGTTTAGTTATGGTTGATTTTTCGAAAGGGGTAAAACTAAAAGCATCATCAAATATGGCCATGTAAGCCATTAAATCTTTATTTTCTAAAGCCAGGTTTGCTTTTTGGTGTAGCTCGTTAATTGCTGAAAGGATTAAATCGGTTTCCATGGCATGAAGTTAATGGTTTGTATCAGGGTTTTCAAATTTATGATGATTAGGGGGCTAATTTTCCACAAAAGGACAGGAATGCCCATTTCCTGGTAATTCATCATTTTTCATTTAGAATGAAGGGCGGCATTTCATGGGTGCTGATGTCCCGAGATTTGTTATCGTCCCGTATATAGCATAAACCGGTGCTTAAATCGGGAGCTGCTCATTTCCAAATCACTTGACATGCAAGTATATTTTTTCACGGAAATGAAATGCAGCTTATAATGCTCTGCCATTTAATAAATAAAGCGTTTTTATAGAGGTTAACTAAAAACTTAGAAGTCAAACTAAATTTCATCGTAACTTCATAAAAGTATGCCTTAGGTTTTGTACCTTGACACGTATTTATTTGTTGCCTAATCACATGAAACTCAAAATTACTCTCGCAATCAGTTTTCTATCCCTGCTTATTGTTTTTGGTGCATTTAAAATGGATGATGATCCATTTAGTCAGCTCTTGCAAAAACTCGAAGATTACACCAGTAAATATCCTCAAGAAAAGGTCCATCTTCATTTAGATAAGCCTTATTATGCCATTGGAGATGATATTTGGTTCAAAGCCTATGTGGTGAATACCAAGATCTCGGCTCCTTCCGACATCAGCAAAATCCTGTATGTAGAGCTGATTAATGAAAAAGATTCGCTAAAAAAAATGGTTAAATTACCCATTATGGGTGGAATTACCTGGGGTGATTTTAAGCTCACAGATTCGCTAGCTGAGGGTAATTATAGAATTAGGGCCTATACCAGTTACATGCGGAATTTTGGCGCCGAATTCTTTTACGATAAGACAATTAAGATCGGAAATAGCTGGGCTAACAAAGTTTTTACAAAAACCACTTATAACTTTACAAAAGAAAACAATGCCGATAAGGTTACGGCCACAGTTCATTTCGAAGATAAAAATGGCGTAGCTTATAGCGAAAACGAAGTGAGTTATGATGTGCAGTTAGATTACCGCTCTGTGAGCAAAGGAAAAGTTAAAACCAGTTTAACGGGCGATGCGGTGATTAATTTTACTAATAGTCAGCCGTTTCAAAATAAATCAGGAAAAATTATTGCAACCATAACGCTTGATAATAAACAAAAGGTGATCAAATCTATCCCGATTACTTCAACATCTAATGATGTAGATGTACAGTTTATGCCAGAAGGAGGGGCCCTTGTTGAAGAGCTGCCGCAAAAAGTGGCTATCAAAGCGGTTGGCTCTACCGGCCGTGGTGAGGATGTTCAGGGCAGCATTGTAGATGAAACGGGAAATGAAGTTACTTCGTTTTCTACCAATTACCTGGGCATGGGAAATTTCGTGTTTAATAGTCAGGCAGGTCGATCTTACTCAGCAAAAGTTAAGTTTAAAGATGGATCTGAAAAGATAATTAAACTTCCGGTAGCCGCTAAAAGCGGATATGCACTCTCTGTAAATGCGCTAGATACTGGTAAAGTGGTCGTTAAAATTATGGCCAGTGCCGATCTTGTAAATGGAGCTGAACTAAAAGTTGTGGCCCAGCACGGAGGCAATGTATATTATGGCTCTAAGGCTAAAATGGACAAACAGGTACTGGTAGCAAATATTCCAAAAAAGAACCTTCCAGCCGGTATTGTTCAGTTTACATTGTTTTCGAGCACTAATCAACCTTTAGCAGAGCGTTTGGTTTTTATAAACAATAAGGCCGAACTAATTGATGTATCGCTTAATGCATCCGGAGTATCTGCCTCAAAAAGAGGAAAAGCAGCTTTTACTTTCAGTGCAAATAATGATAGCAAGCCTGTTTTAGGTAGTTTTTCGGTTGCGGTTACCAACGCAACAAAAGTTACCCCTGATGAAAACAATGAATCGAATATACTCACCTCACTGTTACTTACCTCTGATCTGACCGGATATGTAGAGAATCCTAACCATTATTTTTTAAAAGATGATCTTCAAACACAAAAAGAACTCGATAACCTCATGCTTACCCAGGGCTGGAGAAGGTTTCTTTGGAAAAATATTATCAATAATGTTGGTCCCAATATTACCTATAAGCCCGAACAGTCTATAAGCATTAGCGGAACGGTGATGAAGGGCAATAAACCTGTACCTGGTGGGAAAGTAATGCTGATGGCCACAAAAGGAACCATGTACATTTTGGATACGGTAACCAATGCCGAGGGAAAATTTGTTTTCGATAATTTAAGTTTTGGCGACAGTACAAAATTTGTGGTTCAGGCAAGGACTAAAACAGAGCGCAAGTTTGTAGATATTAATCTTGATATTGTTCCCGGGCAGATTGTAACCAAGAATAAAAATGGAGCCGATATTGATATCAATGTGAATAATACTTTGATGAAGTATATTAAAGAAAGTGATAATTATTTTAATGAGATGACCCGCTTAGGCTTGCTGGAGCGGACCATTAAACTCGACGAGGTCACGATTACTGAAAAGAAAAATCCAGCGAAAAATTCATCCAACTTAAACGGTGCGGGTAGGGCCGATTTTATTATGACGGCCGATCAGTTATCCACCTGTGTTACCTTATCTCAATGTTTGCAGGGCCGTTTACCAGGTGTAATTTTTAGAAACAATGTACCATACCTGATGCGCAGTCAAGATACGCCGATGCGTATTATCGTTGATGGGATGCAAATGGAGGCCGATTTTCTGGATAACGTTACGCCTAATGATGTAGAATCTATTGAGTTGCTAAAAAGTATTGGTAATACTGCTATTTATGGTTCGCAAGGCGGTGGAGGTATAATTATTATTACCACTAAACGCGGCGACGGAGGTAGAAGTACAGAAAGATATGCGCCTGGAATTGTAACATTTAACCCTAAAGGATTTACTATTTCAAGAGAATTTTATTCGCCAAAATATGATGCAGCTAGCTCAGGCAACAGGTCTGATTTAAGAACAACCATTTATTGGAATCCACAGGTTGTTACAGATAAGGACGGAAAAGCACAATTCGAATTTTATAATGCAGATGAGCCCGGAACCTACCGCGTAGTATTAGAAGGAATAGACGCTGCAGGGCATTTGGCAAGAAAAAGTTTACACTTATGATGTTAAATAGAGAAAAATAGATAAATTTGAATTAGTATGCATGCATAGTTTATGCTGCGGTATATTTATCTTGATACTCGATACTTAAACCTTGATACTGAATATTCAAATCTTGATACTATTTAAAATATGAATACAATAAAAGTAAGTGTTAAAGATCGCCTGGCAATTATCACATTAGACAGAGGAAAGTCGAACGCTTTAAACCGCGAATTGATTACCGAACTGGATGATATGCTTAAAAATATTGCCGCTGATGATAACATTGGCGGTGTAATTTTAACCGGTACAGCACCTTTCTTTTCTGCAGGATTGGATTTGGTAGAACTTTATAATTATAACGAACAAGAAGCAAAGTCATTCTGGGAGTTGTTTTTAGGTTTTACGGCAAATATGGTTTCTTTTAAAAAGCCAATGATAGCCGCAATTAGCGGGCATAGTCCGGCCGGTGGTTGTGTGATGGCCTTAGCTTGTGATTACCGGGTAATGGCAGAAGGACAATACATTATTGGATTAAATGAGGTTCCGGTAGGTATTATCGTACCCAATAGTATTTTTCAGTTGTATGCCTTTTGGATCGGCAAAGCCGAAGCCACCCGTAGTTTGCTTTCCGGTAAGTTGTATAACCCCGAAGAAGCTTTAAACGTCGGTTTGGTTGATGAACTGGTGAAAAATGAAAGTTTGTTAACGGCTGCAGAGCGTAAGATTAAGAAATATATGGAACTCGAAAGCAATACCTGGTCACAAAGTAAAGTGAGTATCCGCGAAGAACTCATTGCTGCGGTATCTGCTGATCAATCTGCTACGCTAGAAAAAATGTTGGCACAATGGTGGTCACCTGCAACGCGCCATATTTTAAAAACAATTTTAGCTAACCTGCAGAGAAAGTAATCAGTTTGCAGTTGTCGGTTTCCAGTTAGCAATTTACGAACTTCTACAGTTAGCCAATCACAACAATTAACCGATCAACCATTCCCAGCAATTTAGCAATAAAACAATCTAAATAATTAACCAGTTAACCAAATATTATGTTCAATTATAATGCACCCATGCTCAGAGAAGACGCTTTAAAAGGAAAAACCATTGTAATTACAGGTGGCGGAACGGGGCTTGGGAAAGCGATGGGCGTTTATTTTTTGAAGTTAGGCGCTAATTTAGTGATCACCAGTCGTAAGCAGGATGTATTACAAAAAACTGCCGATGAAATGGAAGAAAAAACCGGCGGCAAAGTATTGGCTGTAGCTTGCGATGTGCGGGACATTGAACAGGTGGAAAATGTATTGGCCAAAACTTTAGAAAGATTTGGCTCGGTTGATGTATTATTGAACAACGCTGCGGGTAATTTTATATCGCCAACAGAACGGTTATCAGCCAATGCCTTTTCATCCATTATCGATATCGTTTTAAAAGGAACTATTAATTGTACACTTACCTTTGGCAAACATTGGATTAAGGAAAAACAAGCAGCAACAGTTTTGAATATCATTACCACTTACGCTTTTACAGGCTCTGCTTATGTTGTGCCATCGGCCTGTGCAAAAGGTGGTGTGTTGGCACTAACAAGATCTTTGGCAGTAGAGTGGGGTAAATATGGTATCCGTACCAATGCGATCGCTCCTGGCCCATTTCCAACTAAAGGTGCATGGGAGCGTTTATTACCTGGCGATTTAGCCAAAAAATTTGACTTTAAAAACCGGGTGCCGCTAAAAAGAGTGGGCGATCACCAGGAACTTGCCAATTTAGCTGCATTTCTGGTAAGCGATTTTTCAGGCTACATTAATGGAGAAGTAATTACTATTGATGGAGGCGAATGGTTACAGGGTGCAGGCCAAATGAATGGCTTAGAGGCAATCCCGAACGAAATGTGGGATATACTTGAGCAAATGACGCGAAGCGCGAAGTAAGGTAAGATGAAGATGGATACTGTAAGACGGGAAATGAAGGCGATCCATAGGTACATCATCCATCTTACCTTTTCCCTCATACATCTTTTTCCATTTTCCCTCTTACATTTTTATTTATCTTTGCCGATATGAATATCTTACTTTTAGGTTCAGGCGGCAGAGAAAGCGCATTCGCTTGGAAAATGAGCCAGTCTTCGCACTGCGATAAACTAATTATTGCTCCAGGTAACGGTGGTACAGGAGCTTATGGTACAAACATCAATATCAATGTAAACGATTTTGATGCCATTAAAAAATTAGTGCTTACCGAAAATATCGGACTCGTTGTAGTTGGCCCTGAAGAACCTCTGGTAAATGGTATTCATGATTTTTTCCTTGCCGACAAGGCCATTGCGCACATCCCGGTTATCGGGCCTAAAAAGAAGGGGCCATTCTGGAAGGAAGCAAAGACTTCTCAAAACAGTTTATGGAGCGCCATGGTATTCCTACTGCGGCTTCAAAATCTTTCACGCCCGAAACTTTGGAAGATGGATTGGCTTATCTGCAAAACCATGCTTTGCCAGTTGTTTTAAAGGCCGATGGTTTGGCAGCAGGTAAAGGAGTATTAATCTGTACCGAGACCATCGAAGCCCAGGAAGAATTAAAACTGATGCTTGGCGGTAAATTTGGTGCAGCTGGGGCAACGGTAGTGATTGAAGAATTTTTAAGCGGGATAGAACTTTCGGTATTTATTTTAACTGATGGTGAAAATTATATTACATTACCTTCTGCTAAAGATTATAAGAGGATTGGCCAGGGCGATACTGGTTTAAATACTGGTGGTATGGGCTCGGTTTCGCCGGTTCCTTTCGCCACACCAGAATTTTTAGCTAAAGTAGAAGAACGCATTATTAAACCAACAGTTGATGGTTTAAAGAAAGATAATATTGATTATACAGGATTCATCTTTTTCGGACTGATTAAAGTAGGTGAGGAGCCATTTGTAATCGAATATAATGCACGTATGGGCGATCCTGAAACAGAGAGTGTGATCCCTAGAATTGAGAACGACTTGGTAGAACTTTTTTAGCTACAGCCAACAAACAATTAAATCAGGTTAATCTGGTTATTTCTGAGCAAACAGCCGCTACTGTAATGATTGTGGCAGGTGGTTACCCGGGCGATTATCTGAAAGGTAAAGCCATTTCAGGAATCGAGAACTTACGTCATTCGAATGCCTTCCATGCCGGAACATTGTTAGAAAATGATGTGGTGAAAACAAATGGAGGAAGGGTAATTGCAATTACCAGTTTACAAAAAGATTTGTTTACTGCTTTACAATCGGCGACTGCTGATGCCGGGAGAATTTATTTCGACGGGAAATATTTCAGGGAAGATATCGGGTTTGACTTGATTTGAGAGAATATAAGTTGAAAAAAATACTCAGGGAGATTTCCGAAATGGCGATTAAACTAGGAGAGTTTAGTTTTACAACTGAGCAGACCGAAACAAAATGGCTTGGCGATCAACCTGCCACTCCAGCCGAAATACAAGAAGCTGAAACAAGATTGGGGGTAATGCTTCCAGTGGATTATAAAGAATTTCTGTTGATTACCAATGGATTTACTACACCAAATGAAAATGTCGATCCATCGTTTTCCAAAATAAGTGATGTAGCATTTCTAAAAGATGTTGATCCACAGTTAATCGAAATCTGGACAGAAAATGTTGAGTTGCTGGAGGGGGCCATTAAACTGGCCAGAAGCATTGTGATCGGTGGCTTAACCGAAGAACAATATTTTCTTTTAATTCCACCAGTAATCGAAAATGCTGATTGGGAATACTGGAAATTCGCGTCATGGATTCCTGGAGAACATCCTTACCAAGGACTTGAAAATTATTTCATTAACTTATTGGATTTCTTAAAATCTGCTTAATAGTTTTTTCCTGTAAAACAAAGAAAGTCCCAATTTTTAGTTGGGACTTTCTTTGTTTTGAATGCTTTTTATTTCGATTTACTTCCTAATAATTCTTGAAGTTTATCTTGTAAAGCTTGTTCTCTTAAGCCTTTAGCAATAATTTTACCTGTTGGATCAATTAAGAAATTGGCTGGAATTGAGCGGATACCATACATTTGAGCTACTTCGTTCTCCCAAAATTTTAAATCAGAAACATGTGTCCATGTTAATTTGTCATCTGCAATTGCTTTTAACCAGGCATCTTTTTTACCCGGACGGTCTAAAGAAACACCTAAAACAGTAAAGCCTTTATCTTTAAACTTATTGTAAGCTACTACCACATTTGGATTTTCCTGACGGCATGGTCCGCACCATGAAGCCCAGAAATCTACCAGTACATATTTTCCTTTAAAATCAGATAATTTAACGGGTTTACCATCAGGGTCATTCTGGGTAAAATCCATAGCCATCACACCTACGGCTGTTTTTCTTCCTGCCTCGAATATTTGAGCAATTTTTTTGCCCGTGTAAGTTGCCTTAAGCTCAGGTGATAGTGCATTAAAAGTCTTCTCTGCTGCAGCCGCCTGATCTGGATCTGAGGCTAGCTCATTAATTGAATTTAGGCTAATAAATGATTTTGGGTTGCTGTTAGCAAACTGCAATAACAATGGAGTCAGTCCTGCAGCTTCTTTTTCATAACGAGCGCCTAAAGCCTCCATAACGGCCTTATCTTGTTTTTGCTCTGGTGTATAAGCCGCATATTCTGCATTAATTGCAGCAAGTTTATCTGCTACAGGTTTAGTTAATGCTTTTAATTTAGCTGCATCAGCATTAACAGCGGAACCGGTAATTGTTGCTTTTTTTAATGAATCTGCTGCAGATAGCTTTATATTTCCTGGCTCTACGTATAACGATAGTGCATCTAATTTCTCACCCTGTGCCGGACGATTAACATAAGGGTTTTTGTTTAAGAAAAGACTTCCCTGAGCAGGAGCTGGCTAATGTTCCTTTAAAAGCAAAAGCACCGTTTGCTACAATTGCTGAGTCGGTAATGCTTTTACCTTCTGTTTGATATATAAGGTAGACCTTATCTCCGGTTTTTAGGCCCTTTATGTCACCATTAACTGTAAATGGCTTCTGTGCCAATGCTGCAATTGGCAATAAAGCCATTGCTGATAATAATAATTTTTTCATCTGTATAAAATTGTTTTCATTAGTTATCATGATTTGTTGATTTTACTTTTTGATTTTGAAAATCATGATGTTTTTATGAGGTTGGTTAAATCCTGTCCAAATATAGAATTCTGTATCGCTAAAACGTAAATAGCTGTGTAAAATTATGATTGACTGTTTATTAATAGCGTAAATGTTTATTTTATCGATTTCCAGCTTAATATTTTATACTGACTACGTTTTTGGTTCTCCAAACCTCCATAAATTAATGTTTTTTCCACTTTTTTTGGGCTGGCATTTAACTCAAATTTATCCAGGTTTTTGAATAAATCAGAAGTGATGGTTTGCGTAGCTTTGATTTCAAATGCGGAAAAGCCGTTGTCTGTTGGCAGGAGTAAATCCACCTCGTTGGTATTGCTATCTTGCCAAAAGTAATATTCGTTATTTAAAAAGTTATGATAGTTTTGCTTCTCGAATTCCGCAATTACCATATTCTCGAAAATATTTCCTTTCAACCTATTTCCTATTAAGGCTTTACCGGTTTTAATTTTTAGTAAATGGCACAGTAACCCTGAATCGTAAAAGTAGAGTTTTGGTGTTTTTACCAAACGCTTATTAAAATTTTCATAATATGGCTGTAAAAGGTATATAATATAGCTGCTTTCTAAAACTGAAAGCCAATTTTTTGCTGTTGGCTGTGATATATTACAGGTGTTAGCCAATGCGCTTAGGTTAAGCAACTGTCCGGCTTGATTAGCACATATTCCAATAAAAGTTCTGAATGTCTTTAAATCTTTAATATTTAGAAGTTCAGTAACATCTTTTTCTACATAGGTTTGTATATAATTAGAAAAATATACATTAGGTTCTATATCGCGATCGTAAATAGCAGGATATGAACCCTTAATGCAAGCTTCAACAAATGAATCTTCAAGTAGATCATTGGTTTTAAGTTCAGATAAATCGAAAGGTAAAAGTTTAAATAGTGCTACTCTTCCTGCAAGACTTTGTGTGATGCCCTGCATTAAATGAAAATTTTGTGAACCTGATAAAATAAACTGACCCATCATTTTAGACTCATCAACAATGTTTTGAAGATAAGAAAAAAGCAATGGAACCCTTTGTACCTCATCAAAAATCACCTTGCGGTTATATTCATTTAAGAAACCATTAGGATCTTCTGTTGCAAAGGCTCTGGTATCTGGGTTTTCAAGCGAAATATATCTGTAATCACTAAATATATGCTTTAGCAATGTGGTCTTTCCCGATTGCCTTGGGCCAGTAACAGCAATAATGGGGAATTTGCTTTTCTGAGCCTGGATGTATTTGGCTATATGTCTTTTAACTAATTTTTGCATAGTTAGTTGTTTAAACAAAAATACAGCAAAAAGTATCGATATACAACAATAACTTTGAAATTACATGGCTTCTACTTTGAAATTACATAGCTTCTACTTTGAAATTACATAGAGATTTAATTCAATTTTTGGTAGGTTCTCCACCATAAATCGGGCATTTCACCATTTACTGCAGTTTGATAATCATCATACCTGCAAGGTACAAGGTGGTAACGTTCATTTTTAGTTTGTCCAGACGGATAAGGTACCTGCATCCACCAGCGGTCTGATTTTTTGCTTTTTACAAACATCATTTCTCCCGAACCATCTTTTAAACTGGTTCGATAGATTATAAACTGCGATTTAGGTGTAAGCGGAAAATCCTTTTTGCGCGCATAATATCCATCTACAAAATACCATACCATTTGGGCAAGTAAGAAAGCTGTTTGTCCGTTATTGTCGTAGGCCGGATTAAACTCGTAAAAACCAATTGAGGTCAATTTATCATTCATGCCTGCGTAGCGGGCAATGCGGCAGGCTTCTTTGCCATCAAAACCATTTGGCGTGGTGTTCGCATTTGCAGTAGCATCGGCAGAGCGGATGGCGCTCATATCAAAGCTAACCATGTTTGCATTTCGGATAATGGGTTCCGCTAAGGTAATATCCTGGGCAAACTCGCCCAAACGGTGTACATCAAAATATAATTTATCCATTACGCTCAAACTCTCTTGGTTCACAAAATAAGTTTGATAACCCACATTGCTAAAATTGAAGAGGTAATTAGGTTGATGTAAGAAAATCTTATTCAGATAACAATCCGATCGGGTAGCAATTCCCTCGTTGTCGTCGTCACCAATATCAAATTGATTATCTATAATGACGAGATCTACTTTTTGCTCTAAATCTTCATAACCAAGGTATTGACCATAGGTTAGATCTTGCCCGCCACCAATAATGACTGGAATAATGTCTTTTTTGATCAGTTCTGAAACGACCATTTTGATGGCGATGTAAGTATCTGCAATGGTTGCACCATGCTTAATATTACCTAAATCGACAATTCTGCTATTAAAAGCGCCTTCATTAAGTTTATAAAATTTCTCTCTAAAATAATCGGGTGCCAGCGCACAACCTTCGTTGTTAACGGCACCTCTTCCATCAAGTACGCCAAAAATGGCCAAATCGTAAGTATGTTCTTCAAAATCGGGAAACGATTCGGTGTAAATCTGCACTTTTAATCCCAACTGACTTGTAAAAAATCCTTGTCTTGGCGTAAAACTATCGGGGTTTATTGGGGAAAAGAAATCCGTTAATGACATATATTTAAAACTCTCGGCTCAAATATCTATTTTTGAATGCGTATTTCCATATATAGCTCGAAAAAAATAAAATGATACTGGTAACCGGAGGAACTGGATTTTTAGGATCTGAATTAATTAAGCAGTTAACCGACAATGGTTTAACTGTTCGGGCACTGAGGCGGGAGAAATCTAAAATCCCTGCGTTGATCGAAAATATTCCTTTGATTGAATGGTTTGAAGCCGATATTAACGACCTTTCTACTTTAGAAGATGCTTTTACGGGGGTTACCAAAGTTTACCATTGCGCTGCATTCGTATCCTTTAACCCGAAACATAAAAAGCACCTTTTTCATGTAAACATAGAAGGTACATCGAACATTGTAAACCTTTCAGCCGAAAATAATTGCAGGCTATTGCATGTAAGTTCGGTTGCTGCCCTGGGTAATGCAAAAAAAGGACATAAAATTACTGAAAAAGACTTTTGGGAGTATGATGCAAAAGCACATGCCTACGGTTTGTCCAAATACGAAGGAGAAATGGAGGTTTGGCGTGGTATTACCGAAGGACTAGACGCTATCATTGTCAATCCATCAGTCATTATTGGTAAAAATGCAGGTTTTGAAGGGAGTGGAGCTATTTTTAAATTGGTAAAAGGTGGTTTCCCATTTTATACTGATGGGGCTTCGGGTTTTGTTGATGTTGAAGACGTAGCCAAAGCGATGATCCTGCTAATGGACATCAAAGTCTCAGGAGAGCGGTATATCATTTCTGCCGATGATTATCATTATAAAGAACTGTTTAGCGAAATTGCTGAGGGTTTTGGTGTTAAAGCGCCAACTAAAGAAGCAAAGGCATGGATGCTCGGAATAGCCTGGAGGGCACTAAAATTTGCATCTATATTTACTGGTAAACAGCCTTCTATCACTAAAGATGCTGCAAAGAGCAGTTTAACCTTAAGTTATTACAATAACCATAAAGTAAAAACGGCAACAGGTATTATTTTTAAGCCGGTTGCTGAAAGCATAAAAGAAATTACCCAACATTTAAGATAATGCCCAAACAGAAAGCTTATTACATCATCGATTTTGATAGTACCTTTACACAGGTAGAAGCACTTGATGAACTTGCCCGAATTTCGCTAAAAAACCACCCGGATAAAGAGGCAATTTTCCAAAAAATAGAAGATTATACCAATTTTGCCATGGAAGGAAAACTTTCCTTCTCTGAAAGTTTAGCACAACGTGTTAAGCTGCTTGAAGCCAATGAAGATCATTTAAAACAGCTCATTAAACATTTAAAAAAGAAAGTATCTACTTCCTTTTCGCGTAATGCCGAGTTTTTTAAGAAACATGCCGATGAGGTATTGATAGTCTCTGGCGGCTTTAAGGAATTTATTACCCCTGTAGTAAGCCAATACCACATCAAAAAGGAAAATATTTATGCCAATACCTTTGTAACCACCAGAGATGGCAAAATTATTGACTACGATCATGCTAATCCTTTAAGTGAAGAGGGTGGTAAAGTAAAATTACTTCAGCATTTAAAACTCGAAGGCGAGTTATTTGGTATAGGTGATGGTTATTCTGATTTCCAGTTACGCGAAAGCGGTATCATCAATAAGTTTTTTGCATTTACGGAGAATATTGCCCGCGAAAGCATTGTTTCCAAAGCAGACCATGTAACACCAAGTTTCGACGAGTTTTTGTACGTAAATGATCTGCCGCGTGCAATTTCCTACCCTAAAAATAGAATCCTTTGCCTGGTAATTGGTGAGGTTAACCCGGTAACCATTTCTATCCTTAAAAATGATGGTTTATCAATTAGGCACAAAACCTCTTTTGAAGATAAATACGTAAAAGATGTGGGAATTATCCTTTTAGCTGATGGCGAAAAAATAAGCAATGAACAGTTAAAAAACGCTGCTAAGCTGAAAACTATTGGATATTTAGGTAATGCTAAAAATAAAATAGACCTGGGTTTGTGTACAACACAAGGTATTGTTGTTTTTGATGACCCGAAAAACAATCCGCGCAACATCAATTTTATCCCGAAAAGGGTAGCCGATTTTATGAATACCGGAGCAACATATTTGAGCAGTAATTTTCCAAATTTGCAATTGCCAAAAATTGAGAAATCGCACCGTTTAATCCATATTCACAAAAACGTTCCGGGTATTATGGCAAAAATCAATACTGTTTTCGCCAAACACGATATTAATATTGTGAGCCAGTTTTTAATGACCAATCCTGAGATTGGTTATGCCATTACCGATATCAATGCACAGTACGATAAACAACTATTTAAATCGCTTAAAAAGATCGAACAAACGATAAAATTTAGGGTGCTGTATTAATAGTCGTATATCGAAGGCTTTGACAACCTTATAGGCTATTTGCCAGTAGGTTGTCAAAGCTATTTCTATAAAGATGTATGTTTTTTCGGTATATTGGTTATGCAATATTCTTATGGCAAAAACCGAACATTACTATACTAAATTTGAAGAAGGAAAATTCTATCACATTTATAACCGATCTATAGATAGGCAACCACTTTTTAAATCTGATGCCAATTATAGATTTTTTCTAAAGAAATTTGATCATACCTTTCAAAGGTTTTAGATGTTTATGCTTTTTGTTTATTAGGGAATCATTTTCATCTGCTAATCCGGGTTAAAGAAAGTTTAGCTTCTATAGACCCGAACGGTGATTTTTCATTACATGATATTGTAAGCAAACAATTTAGAATATTTTTTAATCCTATGCGTTAGCATTTAATATTCAGCATAAAAGAATAGGAACATTATTTCAGACACCATTTAAACGCGCTGATATAAATGATGATTTTTATTTAAGTAGACTCATTTATTATATTCATGCAAATCCTCAAAAGCATAACCTTATATCTGATTTCAGAGATTGGAAATGGAGTTCTTATAAGCGTATTTTATTGGAAACTGATATCAAACTAAAAAAGCAAGAAGTATTGGACTGGTTTGGCGGGAAAGCAGAGTATTTAAAATTTCATTCTGATATTCATGGGGCTATATTATTCGATGAGCTTTGACAACCTTACTTTGTAGAGCACTAGAAGGTTTTCAAAGCCAATTTGGTGGAATAACAGAATACCTAAAATTTTCATTCAGACATCAGGAAGCTATATTATTCGATGAACTTTGACAACCTTACAGGCCTCTTGTTGAGAAGGTTGTCAAAGCTACCTCAAAAACTGGTACCTCTTCAACAATAAATGTTTTGGAGCACCAACGGTTTGCGATCTGTAAATCCCGGTATGACCCGAAAATAGGTAAGCGGTAACGCAGGCTAATGCAATATAAATGCCCGATGCTGTACCAAACAGTTCTATGCCCATAAAAATACAGGCCAATGGTGTGTTCGCTGCCCCTGCAAATACTGCTACAAAGCCCATTCCCGCCAATAAGCCAAAAGGCAAGGGAATAAACAAACTTAAAAAACTACCGAGTGTAGCCCCGATAAAAAATAGTGGAGTTACTTCGCCGCCTTTAAAACCTGCGCTAAGGGTAAGTGTGGTTAAAAATAATTTTATGACGAAAGTGTAATAAGTTTCCTGTTTTATAAAAGATTCTGAAATAACCGGAATACCCAGTCCTATGTATCGTGTATTTCCGATCAGGTAAATAATGACCACTAAAATTATTCCGCCAATAAATGGGCGTAATGGTGGATATTTAATTTTGGCAAAAAGGCTGGATAGCACATGGGTTAATGCAGAAAAGCTCCGCGCCGTAAGACCAAACAATATTCCTGCACCTAAAGATAACAATAGGTTTATCGAATCCACTTCTGGTACAGTGGCTATAGAATAATGGGTATGACTAACTCCCCAGACATTGCAGGCGTAATTGGCAATAATTGCCGTTATAAATGAAGGAAGAATTGAACTGTAAGTTAAACTTCCAATCACAAAAACCTCCAATCCGAATACGGCGCCCGCCAATGGTGTTCCAAAAACAGAAGCAAAACCGGCGCTGATTCCGCAGATGAGGATCACTTTCCGATCTCTGGCTTTAAGTTTAAACAGTTTCGTAAACTGGTCGGCAAAGGCCCCTCCAATTTGCACCGCTGTGCCCTCTCTTCCAGCCGATCCGCCAAATAAATGGGTTATAATCGTGCCGGCAAAAATGAGCGGTGCCATAATCAGCGGAATTACATTCTTGGGCGATTGTAATTCCTCAATCAAAAGATTGTTTCCTTTAACAACCTTTGCACCCCAATAATGGTAAGCCAAACCAATGATTATACCAGCAGTTGGTAAAAAAGCGATAATCCAGACGTGTTGCTCACGATAATTAGTTGCCCAATTTAAAGTTTCTAAAAACAGCGCAGAGGCGGAGCCAATAATCCCCCCAATATTGCAGAGATCAGTAGCCACTTTAAAGTGCTCATTAAGAGTAATCCGAAGTCGAATTTAATAAAGTGTTTGATAGACAGAAGAAATCCTTCTGTTAGTTTTTTAACAGGCATTTGTATTCAATTTTAAATAAAAATCGTAGGAGTCATCAGCCTGTTTGGGCGGTTTTGGCGGTACCCCATCGCCATTGTTCCAAATGTATAAAATTTAGACATTTGTTGCAAAATCTTTATCACCTTTGTGCAGCTAACTTTAAACCATGGATTTTACACCAGAAATAAAAGACAAACTACACCAACTACAGGAAAAGTATACAGCAATGGGGCAAGATATGGCATCATACCTCGATGGACTTCTGTATGCCAATTTCTTAACCTATTGGGATTACATCCATTTGGATACTTTGCTGAGCTTGCAGAGCCCTAAAACGCCAATACCTGATGAGGAGATTTTTATCATGTACCATCAGATTACCGAACTTTATTTTAAGCTTGTACTACATGAATGCAGACAGATTGCGGAGCATGAAAATTTAACTGTCGATTTTTTTACGGCACGGGTAAAACGGATCAATGCTTATTTCAACGCCTTAACCACTTCTTTTGAAGTGATGGTTGATGGTATGGAGAAAGAACAGTTCCTGAAATTCCGCATGTCATTATTGCCTGCCAGTGGATTCCAGTCAGGTCAGTACCGGATGATTGAGATCTGTGCTACGGATTTTATCCGATTGGTAGACAAATCAAAACGTGAAGAACTAAGCACTGCAACAATAGAAGAACAATTCGAAAATATTTACTGGAAATTCGGTGCAACCGAACTGGCTTCGGGTAAGCAAACGTTAACCTTAAAGCAATTTATTAAAAAGTATGCAGCTCAGTTTCTACAACTGGCAAAAGATCGTACTCTAACCAATTTCTCCGCTTTATACCACCAATTACAAGCCAATGGAGCCGATGTTTCTGCCCTTGGAGAAGAATTGCGTAAGCTGGATTTGTACGTAAATGTAGAATGGCCCTTATCGCATTACAAATCGGCCGTACGTTATTTGGAGAAAGATCCTGTTGATATTGCGGCAACAGGTGGAACCAACTGGCAAAAGTACCTGCCTCCGCGCTTTCAAAAAAGGATCTTTTATCCATTTCTATGGACGGGTGAGCAAATGGAAGAATGGGGTAAGGGATGGGTGCTTAGTGTACTCAAAACACTCAAAAACAAAGATTAATATTGCAAAAAGCTATTAAAAAAGCCTGTTTTTTCTTAATTTGCACGAAATAATTAATGATTGAATTAGAGAATGACAGAATGATTGAATTGCGTGATGCAAATCCATTCACTCATTCAAAAATCAGTCATTCAAAATTAAAAAAGTATGACCGAGACATTAGATATAAAAATCACTAAAACAGAAGAAACACGTTTAACTGTTACTGATTTTTCGCAATTACCGTTCGGTAAAGTTTTTACCGATCACATGTTTACTGCCGATTACGAAGATGGCGAATGGAAAAATTTGCAGATTCTTCCTTATGGCCCGATTCCGATGAGCCCGGCAATTTCTGCGCTTCACTATGGACAGGCAATTTTCGAAGGATTAAAGGCTTATCGCCAACCAGACGGAAAAATCAGTGTATTCCGTGCTGATAAAAACTTCGAACGTTTTAATAAATCGGCCGCGAGAATGTCTATGCCAGGTATTCCTGAAGAAATTTTTATGCAGGGTTTGGCTGCGTTGATTAATGTTGATGAGAAGTGGGTACCCAATCAGGAAGATTATGCATTATATATCCGTCCGGTAATGTTTGCAATGGATCCTTATTTAGGGGTAAAAGCGTCTGATACTTATAAATTTGCTTTATTAACCACGCCAACCGGCCCATATTATAGCAGTGCATTAAAGGTTAAAATTGAAACTGAATTTACACGTGCAGACGAAGGTGGTGTTGGCTTTGCCAAAACTGCCGGAAATTACGCCCGTTCATTATACCCTTTCGAGCAAGCTAAAAAAGAAGGTTACGATCAATTGATCTGGACAGATTCAGTAACCCATGAGTTTATTGAAGAAGCCGGAACAGCCAACTTACTTTTGTAATTAATGGTAAACTGGTTACGCCATCAGTGCGTAGTACTGTTTTGGATGGTGTAACGCGTGATACCATTATTAAACTGGCTAAAGATGCAGGAGTAGAGGTTGAAGAACGTAGGGTTTCTGTTAAAGAAGTAATTGAAGGAATCGAAAACGGAAGCTTAACCGAAGCTTTTGCCGCAGGAACTGCTGCTACAGTAACGCATGTAGGCGAAATGGGCTATAATGGTCAGATTTATAAATTGACTGATCCGTCAACAAGACACATTTCTAATGGTATCGCTAAAAAACTAAACGATATCCGTTACGGTTTAGCACCTGATGAATTTGGTTGGAACTGGGTTTTATAAGCTGAAATCTATAAATATCACTAATCGAAAAAGTGTCGTCATCTCGACTGAAACGCATTGGAATGGAGAGATCTATCTTGATAGATTTCTCGGCTTCGTTGCACTTCGCTCGAAATGACGATGCTTTCTTTATGTAAATATTGATATTGATCTAGATTTAAAATCAGACTTTGATTGACGCTCAAAGCTTTCGACCTCAGACTTCGGTCTTCCGACTTTTTACTTATCCAAAATCACCACCCCTTTGGCTTCGAATGCGAGTTCCTTTTTAGGATCGGTAATTTTAGCAACTTCTTCAGGAGATTTTTTAGCGTCTTCGGCATAATGGCGTAAAGTTTCTACAGAGATGGTTTGTTTTTTCGCTAAGCCGTCCAAAACTACTTTTTTGCCAACAATATCCATTGGCATAAAGAAAGCATAATCTTTAAAAGTTACCCTCATTGGATCACCATTAGGCATTTCTAATGTCATCCAACACCCTTTTTTCTTACATACATCTACTACCTTGCCTTCGATTTTCATATCGACAGTTTTTTTATCGCCCATAGCAGCTTCCATCTTTGCAGCTGGTTTTACATTACCTGGTTTAACTTCTTCTCCAAATTTTTGACCAGTATATGTGGTTTGAGCAAATGAAAGTGCCATCAATAGGCAAAAACCTAAGCTTAGAATGATTTTTTTCATAAATTTATAATTATCCGGTTATGACCTAATCAAAGTTATTTAAATTTTTCTAAATGTTGAAAACAAAAAAACCTCGTTAACATCCGTTAACGAGGAAAATCATCCCTATAATTGTGTAGATCAAATTCTATGATATACATCTGAATTTTAGGCAAACCAGAAACCAAAACAAAGGTTAATGTTTTTGTTGTGATTAATATTCTTATATTCAGTAAGTTATATTTTTTATAATAGTTTTGTTAATATAAATGGAATTGTAGAAATGTGGAATATTATCTTCTTTATGAGGAATGTTGTTGATTTATTTCCCCATTTCTTATTTATCCAAAAACAAGACCGAATACTTCTTCTATTTTACTTACAGCTTTAATCTCAAGGTTGTATTTTTCTATGGCAATACCTTTTAAATTGTATTTAGAGATATAAATGGTTTCGAAACCCAATTTATCTGCTTCAGCAATACGCTGTTCGATTCTGTTTACCGCTCTTATTTCTCCTGATAAACCTACCTCGGCAGCGAAACAATTTTTGGAAGACACGGCAATATCCTGATGCGATGATATAATGGCGATTAACACAGCCAGATCAATTGCAGGGTCTTCTACCCTGATTCCGCCGGCAATATTTAAGAAAACATCTTGTGTGCTTAACCTGAAGCCACATCGTTTTTCTAAAACAGCTAAGAGCATATTCATTCTTTTTGTATCAAAACCAGTTGCGGAGCGTTGAGGGGTTCCATAGGCGGCCGAACTTACCAGGGCCTGTGTTTCAATCAACATTGGTCTTGCGCCTTCCAGGGTTGCGGCAATGGCAATTCCGCTTAATTCTTCATCGCGCTGTGAAAGCAAGATTTCTGAGGGGTTGGAGACCTCTCTTAAGCCACTGCCCTGCATTTCGTAAATACCCAGTTCTGCAGCAGCTCCAAAGCGATTCTTAATTGACCGTAAAATGCGGTAAACATGATGTCTGTCGCCTTCAAATTGCAAAACCGTGTCAACCATGTGTTCGAGTATTTTCGGCCCTGCAATGGCGCCATCTTTAGTGATATGGCCAATAAGGAAAACTGGTACGCCGGTTTCTTTTGCAAAACGCAATAATTCGGCTGTACATTCCCTTACCTGTGATACACTGCCTGGAGTTGAATCGATATGGGCAGAATGGAGCGTCTGTATAGAATCGACTACTAAAATCTCTGGTTCTAAAATTTCGATCTGTTTAAAAATGTTCTGTGTAGAGGTCTCCGTTAAAATATAACAGTTTGAAGATGGATTTTCCTGGATTCGCTCTGCCCGCATTTTAATCTGCTGCTCGCTCTCTTCTCCCGAAATATACAATAACTTTTTCCCTTTTATATTTAAGGCTAACTGTAACATTAAGGTCGATTTTCCGATACCTGGTTCACCGCCAATCAATACTAAAGATCCTTCTACCAAACCGCCGCCTAAAACACGGTCAAGTTCTTTGTCGCCCGTTAATATTCTCCGCTCGGTTGACGATTGGATTTCATCCACCTTGCTCGGTTTACTTAATTTGCGGCCAGATGTATCGTTTTTCCAGGTTGGGACTGATGCGGGGCTCTTCTCAACAATTTCCTCCACAAAGGTATTCCATTGGTTACAGGATGGACATTTGCCCAGCCATTTTGCCGATTCGTAGCCACAGCTCTGACAGAAATATGCGGTTTTTGATTTTGCCAATTGATTAAAATTTTAGATTACGAATTTAACCTTTCTCATTGATAAACCTCGCAGGTTTTTAAAACCTGCGAGGTTTGAAATGCACCTAAGCAAAAAGCCCGGATTTTTATGTCCGGGCTTTCAGTTGAATGTTTTTAAGTTATAATTTAATCTCTTCGTCTTTAGCAGAGATAAAGTGAAACTCAGTTAAATGATACGATGACTGTGCCTTAACTTTAATCCATTGGCCATATTTAAAGAACCAGCGGCGTTGAAGGTTGAAAATGCCTTTTGTAATATAAGCTTCAATGTAAGGATGTACACAAAGTGTTATACCTTTTTCATTCTGCTCTCTTAAAATATAATTAAGGTTGTTTTCAATATCATCCATTAAAACGATACTCGCTTTAATTTCTCCGGTCCCATCGCAGGCCGGGCATTTTTCTACCGTAACAATATTCATTTCCGGACGAACACGTTGTCTGGTAATTTGTACCAAACCAAATTTGCTTGGAGGCAAAATAGTGTGTTTGGCTCTATCCAATAACATCAGCTCACGCAAATAATCGAATAGTATTTTACGGTTTGTTGGTTTATGCATATCGATAAAATCGATTACCACAATACCGCCCATATCGCGCAAGCGCAGTTGACGGGCAATTTCTTTAGCCGCCTCTTTGTTTACCTGTAAAGCATTCTCTTCTTGATTTTCTTTACTGGCAGTACGGTTTCCACTATTCACGTCTATTACGTGCAGTGCTTCAGTGTGCTCAATAACAAGGTAAGCACCACCTGGTAAGTTTACTGTTTTTCCGAAAGCATTTTTAATCTGCTTTTCTACACCGAAATGGTCGAAGATAGGTTCTTTCTGTTTGTATAGTTTAACGATTTTTTCCATTTCAGGAGAAATATCGTGAACATAAGAACGGATATCATCGTACAGCTCTGGTGTACTTACGTAAACGTTTGTAAAATCAGGGTTCAGAATATCACGAATTAACGTTGATGATCTGTCCATTTCTCCCCAAACTCTTTTTGAAGGTTCGGTAGAAGGTATTTTTTTAATGAAATTTTCCCATTTAGCAATTAGATCTAAAAGATCTTTTTGCATTTCGGCAACCCCTCTGCCTTCAGAAACGGTTCTGATAATGACCCCAAAATTTTGAGGTTTAATACTTTCGATAATCTTTTTTAAACGATTACGTTCAGTATTACTTTTAATTTTTTTGATACAGATATGGTATTGGAGAATGGCACCAGTACCACATACCTGCCGGCAATCGAAATGTCGGAACTTAAACGAGGTCCTTTTGTAGAAATTGGTTCTTTGGCAATTTGTACAGGTAGGAGCATGTTTTTACTGAGCACATCAGAAATTTTGCCTGCCTTATTGATATCGGCTTCCAGCTTTAAATTATCTAATAATGTGCCTGTAACCGAGCCATTACGCTTGATCTTCGTTAGCTTAATTAAAGATTGTACCTGCGGGCCCAAATCAAAGTAATGCAAAAAAGCATCTTTTTCATAACCAACATCCACGAAAGCAGCATTCAGGCCCGGCATAATTTTTTTAATGCGGCCTAAATAAATATCGCCTACAGCGTAGTTAATATTGATTTGTTCTTTGTGAAGCTCAACAAGTTGTTTGTCTTCAATCAATGCTATGGTAACTCCGGCAGGAGTCGAATTGATAATTAATTCTTTTACCAACAGCTACAGATTTAAGGCTTTCGCCTATTAACAAATGGATAGTAAATAAAACAGTGATGTAGCCAAAAACATATACAATAAAAAAATCATATAAATGGTTTAAACCTCATAGTGTTTACTATGAGGTTTAATTGGCTTAATCAAAATAAGAAACTATTTTTTCTTATGTCTGTTTTTTCTTAAACGTTTTTTACGTTTGTGGGTAGCCATTTTATGTCTCTTTCTTTTTTTACCGCTTGGCATAGTTTTAAGTTTTAAATGTTTTTATTAATCTGTTAATTAATTTTTATTCTTTAGTTCAGCTACCTTCTTATCAATGAATGATGCTAAGGTTGGGTTAGCCGCTAATTTTTTGCTTGATAGGTAAGCATTTACTGCTTCTTTATTTCTGCCTAAATTTTCTAAAGCTGTTCCTAAATAAAAATAGGCTTCAGGGGTTGGAGCTTCAGCAATTACGGTGTTAAAACGAGGAATTGCTTTGTCAAACTGACCTGATTTTATTGAGAATAACCCCAAATTCATATTCGCCTTTACATTTTTAGGTTCTTTAGCCACAACTTCCAGCAACATTGCAATACCTTGCATTGGTGCGCCCAAGCCATTTACTATCGTTACACCTAAGCCTGTTTTAGCTTCAATGTTTGTAGAGTCTTTCTCTAATGCATTTTTGTAAGATATATTAGCTTTCTGCAATAAAGCAGGCTGCGCTATGCTATCTTGTGTACTCTCAAAAGCTTTTATAAATTGATTACCAGCCGCCAACCACGATTTTGCCGATGGTTCGCCTTCGGCTACAACTTCTAAATACAGAGCAGATGGAGTAATTTGTTCAACATCGTCCCATTTCTGAGCCAGTTGTTTTGCAAGTTCGATCTTTTCTGCGCCATTTGCGCCTTTGTAGCTGTTTTCTAAAGCTGTAATATCTGTGGCCAAATTCTTATTGATCACATTCTTTGCAGCAGTAGACGAAGTTTCGAGGTTTAATACCGATGCTGACGATGGAGAAACTGCTCCGGCCATTTGGCCACTTGAGGGCATTTTTCCATTTTCTTCAGTTGGTTTAACTAAACCCTTAATGTCTCTTGTAAATAAGAATGCAACAAGCAATACAATCGCTCCAATAACAATGGTTTGTTTTGATCTGATGTTGCTATTCATACTATAAGACTTAGGCTTCTACTTTAATTTTTTTGAATTACTTTTAACTTTATCAACAAATACTTTTGCTGGTTTAAAGCTAGGAACGAAATGTTCAGGGATAATTATTGCAGTGTTTTTTGAGATATTTCTCGCAGTTTTTTGCGCTCTCTTTTTAACAACAAAGCTCCCGAAGCCTCTAACGTATACATTTTCACCGCCAATCATGCTGGTTTTGATAACCTTGAAAAATGCCTCAACTGTTTCCTGTACATCAACCTTCTCAATTCCGGTTTTTGTTGATATTTCTGAAATAATATCTGCCTTAGTCATATTTTATTATTTATTATATATTATGTTTTAATATTACTACTGTTTTGGGGTTGCAAAAGTATTGCTTTTTAATGAGATAGGGAAATAAAAGATGATTTTTTTATCACTGGACTTATCAGGCTATTGCAAGTTTTTTTTAATTGGATAAATAGACCGTAATTTGCAGTAATGACATTTCAAAATGAACTCATCAATTGGTACCTGATCAATAAAAGAGATTTACCATGGAGACACACCAATGATGCTTATACCATCTGGTTATCAGAGGTTATATTACAACAAACAAGGGTAGAACAGGGGCTTCCATACTTTAATCGGTTTTTAGAAAATTTCCCAACAGTTACCGATTTTGCCAGGGCTACCGAAGCCAAAGTTTTAAAGCTTTGGCAAGGCCTGGGTTATTATTCGAGAGGAAGGAATATGCATGCAACAGCTCAAATTGTGGTGAAAGGTTACCATGGAATCTTCCCGAATCTGCATGATGAGCTCATAAAATTGAAAGGAATTGGTGAGTATACTGCTGCAGCAATCTCCTCATTTTCATCAGGGGAAGCGCGTGCGGTGGTAGATGGAAATGTATTTCGTGTACTCTCCAGGTATTATGGCGTTGCTACCGCAATCAATTCTCCGGCGGGGAAAAAGGAGTTTTTTATTTTGGCAAATGAGCTGCTTTATCTGGAAGACCCCGCCCTTTACAATCAGGCTATAATGGAATTTGGGGCCATGCAATGCAAGCCTAAATCGCCAAATTGTGGCATTTGCCCGCTTAACCAAACTTGTTATGCCTTTAACCGTAAAATGGTAAACGAACTTCCCGTTAAGTTAAAAAAGGCGGCACAAAAGCATCGTTATATTAATTATTTTATTTGTTTTGATGGAGAACAGGTATTGGTAAGAGAACGGCAGGCTGGCGACGTTTGGCAGCATTTATACGATTTTCCAAGCATAGAAACGCTTACAGCTGAAGATACAGATGGTGACTTTTTCATTGAGATAGTGAAAAATACCTTTGGAAACAGTGCAGATTTTATGCTCATCAGTACAAAAAAGCACATCTTAACCCACCAAATAATCCATATACAATTTTTTGCATTAAAAAATTATATATTTAACTTTAATAAACAAAAGAAACTTAATTGGGTTTCTTTAAGTAACTTAGATGAGTTACCGCAGCCAAAAGTAATCCATGATTTTGTTCAGGAATATTTTTATAAGGATAAAATGGAGTAACTAACCATCTTATTCTGTGCATTTATAAAACGAAACAACTAACCAAAAATATTTATGTCTGGGATTAACAAAGTTATTTTAGTAGGCCATTTAGGCAAAGACCCTGAAGTGCGGCATTTAGACGGTGGCGTAACTGTAGCCAGTTTTCCATTGGCTACATCGGAAACATATAACAAAGACGGTAAGAGAGTAGAACAAACTGAGTGGCACAATATTGTATTGTGGCGCGGATTGGCCGAAGTAGCTTCCAAATACCTGCAGAAAGGTAAATTGGTTTATATAGAGGGCAAATTAAGAACAAGATCCTTTGAAGATAAAGAAAAGGTTAAAAAATATGTAACAGAAATTGTGGCTGAAAACTTTACCATGTTAGGTAGAAAAAGCGATTTTGAGCAAAGTCCAACAACACCAGCCCATCAAAACACTGAAACTAAAATTGATGATGAATTTACAATCGGTCCGTCAGATGAAAATGGAGACCTTCCCTTTTAATTAAAGGGTTTGAAAAAGAAAGCTGCCTGATGAGAGGTAGCTTTTTTTATGCACTTATTTTTTGATCTTAAATAAAAAAACTCCTGCCGGTTCTGCCGACAGGAGTTTCTTATAATACCACTAAAAAACCATTAATTAATTTTAGTATAATAAATATTTAGCTTTATTTTATTTGCAGTTGCATTGCTGGCACCTATAATCGATCTTTCAGCAGATGTAGCTGTAGATGATATCTGGAAATCGGTATAAGATGTAGGAGCCAGGAAGGTACCGTAATCTTCTATGTTTTTATCAATCAAGCTCTGAACGTAACTGGTTACAATAAAAATATAACGTTTCTTTAACGAATCGAAGTAACCACCAAAAAGTGCTGCGCCGCCAGAAGCGCTACCAGAAAACGTTGTAAAATCAGGTATGTCTGCAGGTTGGTGTGCAATATCCCAGCGATATAAAGAAAGTCGTTGAGCGGCATTAAAAGGATATGCCGGTGCACTCTCACCAATCTCTACAACTAACTCTGCCTTATTGATAATGGCTTTCCCGTATGTGCTGGTAAAGTTAGTCAATTGAGGGAAGGTTAGCTTGGTTTTTACACCTGCTAAACCCTGTAAATAAGTTACATTATATTGTTGAGTTGGATCTGCCGGAAAAGGAATATCAATTTGTTTTTGTATTTCTGTGCCTGTGTAATCATGTTTAATATTGGCTGCTACACCAGAAATTATATTTGCAGTTTGTGCTGCATTCAAAACCATTTTTCCGACAGGGAAATTTACACTTGTAGTATCTACGCCATTTGAAGAGTTCGTTTTTTTCCAAACCAGCTGCAGATAAGAGTCAGTTCCCGAAAAGTTGAAGAAGGCAATCCCGCCAACGCCTGTAGAAGATGTTTTATTTACCTGTGCGTACAAACCTTTAAATGATTCTATAAACTTAGTTTCAGTTGCAGTTCCTGCTGTGCCCAGGTTTAGGATAGCATTTTGTATAAATGCTTTGTTTAAAGGGATCCTGATCTGCGCAGGTAAGGTTTTTAAAGTATCAGCTTTACCGGTAACAATATCATATACTTTTGCTTTGGTGTTTGGTGCCAGTTTGCCTGTAAAATTCCCTAATAAAGTACTGTTAATGGCTTGAACATCCGAACTTTTATAGTTGGTTACCTTATTAGCCAGTTGAAATACATCTATACTGTATTTAGAATTAGTGGTGTCGCCATAAAATTTAGTTAACGTGCTGGATTCATCGAATTTTAACACTAAAACAGCTGAATCAAGTTGAGGTGCGGTTCCAAAATCGTAACTGGCGCTCACCGGGTAAACAGTCATAGCTATACCAGCTTCTGTTTTGCCAAAAACAGGATCAGTCATGTAACCTAGTGGATAGCGGTTCAATCCTAAAGTGTTCGCTGCAGTTTCTTCAACCAATTGTGTGGTCACAGGAGATACTACCAGGGTTCCGGTAATAGCAGCATTTGGATCAACATCTAAACCAACACCATCGGGGTTTTTACACGATGCAAAAAGAAAAAGACCTATCAACAGGGTTAATAAGTCTTGTTTTGTAAATTTCATATTTTAAATAATAATACCTGATTAAGCTACTGAAACCAATTCATCATTTGAAATTTCTTCATAAAAAGTATAGAAGTTTTCAAAATTCTCGGTTAAGTTAAAAGCTAATGTTGGCTTATTAGAATCTTTAACAAATTTTAACACATCTTTGCCTAAGTTTTCATCTCCTAAAACCACTGCGTCTGAGTGAGTTATAGCGCCGATATGCATGCTGTCGCAATCAGATGGTAAAAAAGCTTTAGTGTCATCTTCCGTCATATTGGCCATTACCGCTTTGGTAGCGAAATTGGCGTTTAACTTTTCTGTGAAACCATCTTCATAAACAGAATAAACTACTTTAGAATTTTTAAAAGTAGGATCGTTTTTATAAGTAGTCTTGATGTAAGCAGGAACCAATGCACTCATCCAGCCGTGGCAGTGAACGATATCCGGTGCCCAACCTAATTTTTTAACCGTTTCCAATGCGCCTTTGCAGAAAAAAATTGTACGTTCATCGTTGTCATCAAAGAATTTTCCGCTGGCATCTCTAAATACCTGTTTGCGTTGGAAATATTCTTCATTGTCTAAGAAATAAACCTGCATGCGTGCAGCTGGGATGGAGGCTACTTTAATGATTAAAGGATTATCGTTGTCATCAATAATGATGTTCATTCCCGACAAGCGTATTACTTCGTGTAAACGATTTCTTCTTTCGTTGATGTTACCGAATTTTGGCATCAAGATGCGGATTTCGAATCCTTTTTCCTGCATAGCCTGTGGTAATTGGCGTGTAATTTCAGAAATTTTAGTAAGCTCGAGGAAAGGCGACATCTCGTGTGTAACAATCAGCAGCTTCGTTTTTGCCATCTCCATATTCTAAGAAAATATTAAGTTAAATAAAAGATAATGAGCTGCAAAGGTAAGCATAATAATACTATTTATCAATATAGCAAGCATTTGTTTGGTTTCGTTTAGATTAATTTACACCTTTACAGCTTTAATTCAGATTGTCCAAATTGGAAATATTTAAAACCAAAGCAGCGCTTAAGGCTTTTTTGCAGCCATTAAAAGCATCGGCTAAAAAAATAGCATTAGTGCCTACCATGGGCGCTCTGCACAATGGCCACATCTCATTGATAAAACTGGCCCAGCAAAATGCTGATATCATTATCTGCAGCATTTTCGTAAACCCTACGCAGTTTACCGATCCTAAAGATTTAGAAAAATATCCGCGCCCCATTGAGCATGACCTGGCAATGCTGGCCGCTGCAGGCTGTAATGCTGTGTTTATGCCTAATGTAGAAGAGATGTATCCGGCAGGTGCCGATGAAGCCTGGCATATTGATTTAGGCAATGCGGAATTTTTGTTGGAAGGTGAATTTAGGAAAGGCCATTACCAGGGCGTAACGCAGATTGTTAAAAAACTGTTTGATGCTGTTGAACCTGATGTGGCTATGTTCGGACAGAAAGATTTCCAGCAGGTATTGATGATCAAGAATATGCTGGCTTATTTTAAACTGCCAATTACTATTATTACCTGTCCGATTATCCGCGAAGATGACGGCCTGGCAATGAGCAGCCGGAATATCCATTTGTCAGACAATGACCGTAAGCATTCGCTCGTACTGAGTAAATCGCTGGAGTTCGTTATTGATCATTTTAATGAATATTCATTAACAGAGTTGGTGGATAAGGCAAAAACATTCTACCAGAATATAGATGGCGTGGAACTCGATTATTTTACAATTGCCAATGGCAATACACTCGAACCAGCCAAATCAAAGGATGAAAATAACTTAGTTGTGCTGGTAGCTGCGAAAGTAGGCTCAACGAGATTGATCGATAATATGATTATTAAATAATGTAAAATGAGAAAGGTAAGATGGATGATGTACACTGTCAACCATCATCCATTTCCCATTTTACACCTTCCTTTAGTGTGAAACTCCAAACTGATTACTAACTTTGCCGAATGGTTATCACAATATTAAAATCGAAAATACACCGTGTTAAGGTAACACAAGCCGAATTGAATTATGTAGGCAGTATTACGATAGATGAGGATTTAATGGATGCAGCTAACATTATCGCTAATGAAAAGGTGCAGATTGTAAATAATAACAACGGCGCTCGTTTCGAAACTTATGTAATTAAAGGCGAACGTGGAACCGGAACCATCTGTTTAAATGGGGCTACAGCACGTTTGGCACAACTTGGTGATATTTTGATCATCATGTCGTATGGTTCATTACCTATGGAAGAAGCCAAAAAATACAATCCTATCCTTGTTTTTCCTGACGATAACAATCATTTGCTAAAATAACCTCGTGACATTCGACCTCAAAACAGCGCTAAAGTACATCATCCTGTTTTTAATTGGGGTGGGGGTGCTATATTTAGCTTTTAGGGGTCAGGATTTAGAAAAGATCTGGCAGGAAATTAAAACCGCAAATTATTTTTGGTAATTACTTCGGCGTTTGCCGTTTGGATTGCGCATGTATTACGTGCATTGCGTTGGCAAATGCTTTATCAGTCTATCCATTATGAGGTAAGTTTCTGGAATGCTTACCACGCTGTAATGATCGGCTATCTGGCCAATCTTGCTTTACCGCGCTTCGGAGAGATTGGTCGCTGCTCCGTTATTCATAAAGCCGAAAAGGTACCCATGTTTGCTTCCATAGGAACTGTAATTACCGAACGGCTGTTTGATGTGCTGGTACTTTTTCTAACCAGTTTGGCGATGCTTATTTTTCAGTATGATATTGTAGCCGATTTTCTTTATCAAACCATATACCTCAATCTTATTAACAAAATTAGCACGGTTAACTATTTGTGGCTAGCTGGTTTAGGTATGATTATACTACTACTTATTGTTACTGCAATCTATTTTCTCCGGCAAAAATTCAGTAAAAAATTTTTGCGCACCTTTGTTAGCCTGCGCCAGGGTTTTGGTTCTTACAGCAAACTAAAGCAAAAGGGATTATTTCTGATGTATACTTTATTAATTTGGGTTTTCTACTCCTTATCCATGTATTTTGCTTTTTCATCCATTCAGGCCACATCCGGTTTACATTTTAATGCTGCGTTTACGGCAATCGTGTTTTCTGGTTTTGCCATGGCAGCGCCGGTGCAGGGCGGTATTGGCGTTTTCCATTGGATGGTTGCCCAGTCGTTGGTGTTGTATGGCATATCTTTTAAAGATGGCTTGGCCTATTCAACCATTATTCATTCTTCGCAGGTTTTGCTGATTCTGGTTTTAGGTAGTTTAAGCTTGTTCTTAATCTTGACTAAGAAAGAAACTAAATAATTCTTTTTTCTGTGGGCGTTTTAACACGCTGTCCGCTATATCTTTTTGGTTGTCCTTCAACTACGCTCAGGATGACAGCCAAAAAGGATGCCGCTTCCATCGTTAACGCAGATCAAAATAAGCAAATAAATCTGATTTGTCGCTACTGCAGGCTTTAGGAGGCTTAATAGTACAGCTGTCTGTGGTTAAATAAACCTGACCGACAGCGTTATCCAGATTCTTCCATCTGGATTAAGCAAAGGGCAAGACTATCGAAACAGAAGTATTGCTATTGCTTTCCAAGAAAACTAATAATTAAATAGTTGTGTTAGGAAAGCAGGGGGATGACTTACAGATCGATTCCTGTCCCGTCATCCGCCATAGTCCAGATGAAGGATCTGGAGCTGCCACTACTTCGTGCTTAGGAGGGCTAATTGTACGGCTATTTTATTAGTTAATAAACCAAAGCCTAAACAAAGCTTTTGCCGCAAGGAAAAATAAAATGAAAATAAATTACTATGCAGCCATAGTAATTTCGATCGGAAATGCTACATTTGATTTACTAACCTTTTATACATAAATGTTATGCATTTTGAATTAAGTGAAGAGCAATTAATGATTCAGCAGGCTGCCCGCGATTTTGCGCAGCAAGAATTAAAGCCTGGCGTGATTGAAAGAGATGAACATCAGAAATTTCCGGCCGAGCAGGTAAAAAAACTTGGAGAACTTGGTTTCCTGGGGATGATGGTGAATGAAAAATATAATGGAAGCGGGCTAGATGCCATTTCTTACGTTCTGGTAATGGAAGAACTTTCTAAAATAGATGCTTCTGCATCTGTAGTAGTTTCGGTAAACAACTCTTTGGTTTGTTACGGATTAGAAGCTTATGGTAGTGAAGCGCAAAAGGAAAAATATTTAAAGCCACTGGCTGCCGGCGAAAAAATTGGTGCGTTTTGTTTGTCAGAGCCTGAAGCTGGATCTGATGCTACCTCGCAACGTACAACAGCCGAAGATAAAGGGGATTATTATTTGCTTAACGGCACAAAAAACTGGATTACCAACGGAAGTACCGCATCCACTTACCTGGTTATTGCACAAACCCATCCTGAATTAAGGCATAAAGGTATAAACGCTTTTATTGTAGAGAAAGGAATGGAGGGTTTTACCGTTGGGCCAAAAGAAAATAAATTGGGCATCCGTGGTTCTGATACACATTCATTGATGTTTAATGATGTTAAAGTGCCAAAAGAAAATAGAATAGGAGAGGATGGATTCGGTTTCAAATTTGCCATGAAAACGTTAGAAGGGGGCAGGATTGGTATTGCAGCACAGGCTTTAGGCATTGCACAAGGTGCTTTCGAGTTAGCTACACAGTATGCCAAAGAACGTAAATCGTTCGGGAAACCAATTTCTGAACATCAGGCAATTGCTTTTAAACTGGCAGATATGGCCACTCAGATCGAAGCTGCCAGGTTGTTGGTTTATAAGGCTGCCTGGCTGAAAGATCAGGGATTACCTTATACCCAGGCTGGTTCTATGGCCAAGTTGTTTGCTTCGAAAGTTGCTATGGATGTAACCATTGAAGCGGTACAGGTGCACGGTGGTTATGGTTTCGTTAAAGAATACCACGTGGAACGGTTAATGCGCGATGCTAAAATTACCCAGATTTACGAAGGAACTTCTGAAATCCAGAAAATGGTGATATCGAGAGAAGTGATTCGTTAGTTTTGAGCTTGGGGTTGGGAGTTTGGAGTCACTCGTCCAAACTCTCCACTCAAAACTCCCAACTTTCGTTAAGCGCAATGTACTCCAAGCGCCAAACGCAAGACTTTCAACTTATTCCTTCTCTCCGGCAACAGCGCTAAATACCGCCTTAATCAAAGCGACTACAATCGCTAAAAATGCAGCTGCGATAAAACCTGAAGTGTTAAAAGAGGTCATCATGTTATCAACCAGTAAAATCATTAAAACGGTGATGATGAATGATACCAATCCTAAGGTTAAGAAATTGATCGGAAAAGTTAATAACCTAAGGATGAACCCGATCGTTGCGTTTGCAAGAGCAATAAGCACTGAGGCGATAATCGCATTTCCGAAGCCATCAATACTTACCCCTGGCACCAGCTTTGCGCCTACAAAAAACGCCAGTCCTGTTAAAAGGATTTCGATAATAAATCTCATAATTGTTTATTTTTGTAAATGTTTAAACGCTTTTTTACATGTTCGGTTATCGTTTGGGTTTCCATATCCGTGCTTTCATGTTCGAATAGAAACAACAAACCTGTAATTAAGTTTTCAGGAGATAGTACTTCAATAATAATTAAAAATATTGATGAGGCGAGCCTCCTGCAGGTTAAAAATGCCTATCAGATTAAAGCAGATACACTGAATGTAATTTCAGTTTTAATAAAACCAGGCGATCTGGATAGTATTCAGGATGAACTGGAAGTACCCGGCAAGATTAAGATACTAGGCGATTCGGTCGTATTTAATCCCGATCAGCCTTTTCTTAAGGGTAAAGAATACCTGGTTGAAAGTTATATTGGGGTGAAATTTGCAACCGCTGGCGATCTGATTACGGGGAATGGTAAGCAGAACCTAAAAGCACAGCGACAAACACTTAAACGGTAATAATCAGCATAATAATTAGTGCGGGTGTTTGATTTTTTGTAAAAAATTACTACATTTGCATCGTAATCGAAGAAAAGAGAAGGGGACAGTGTCCCCTTTTTCTATGAAATCAGGTTAAAATATGCAGGTAGAAAAGAGAGTTGCAGCCCTCGTAGAGGAAAAAATAGCAGATCGGCCAGAACTGTTTTTGGTTGAGGTGAAAATGTTGCCAAACAATAAACTAATTATTCATGTTGATGGCGACGAAGGTATTAGCATACAGGATTGTGTTGCCATAAGCAGGCATGTTGGTTTTCATCTCGAAGAAGAAAATGCAATAGAACAGGCTTATAATTTAGAAGTTTCTTCGCCGGGAGTTGGCGAGCCTTTAAAATTAATCCGTCAGTACAATAAAAATGTTGGCCGTACGGTAAGCATTAAACTCAAAGAAGGATTAAAAAAAGAAGGGAAACTGCTGGCGGTTACAGAAAATAATCTGCTGATTGAAGAATCGGTTAAAGAAAAAGGGAAAAAGGCGGTAGCAATTCAAACAGATGTTCCGTTTAATGATATATTAGAAACAAGTGTGTTAATTTCATTTAAGTAAAAATGAGTACTACAACAATTAATTTGATCGACTCTTTTCAAGAGTTTAAAGATTTCAAAAATATAGATCGCCCAACGGTGATCAGTGTGCTGGAAGAAGTTTTTCGTAGCATGTTGCGTAAAAAATACGGAACAGACGAAAACTGTGATGTTATTGTGAATCCTGATAACGGGGATTTGGAGATCTGGAGAACGAGAAAAGTGATGGAGGATGGATTTTCTGAGGATGATGATCTGGAGATTGAGCTTGCAGAAGTTTCCAAGTTGGATAGTACTTTAGAAGTCGGTGATGATTATATTGAGCAGATTACCTTGGAAAGTTTCGGCCGTAGGGCAATTTTAGCTGCCCGCCAGACTTTGGTATCTAAAGTATTGGAATTAGAGAAAGACGAAATTTTCAAAAAATATAAAGATAGGGTAGGCGAAATTGTAACAGGTGAGGTTTATCAGGTTTGGAAGAAAGAAACTTTGGTTTTAGATGATGAAGGTAACGAACTTTTAATGCCTAAAACAGAGCAGATTCCGGCCGATTATTTCAAAAAAGGTGATTCTGTGAGAGCGGTAATCTCTAAAGTAGAAATGATTAACGCTAACCCTAAGATTATCATTTCAAGAACAGCACCAGAATTTTTACAACGTTTGTTCGAACAGGAAGTTCCGGAAATTTTCGATGGTTTAATTACCATTAAGAAAATTGTTCGTGAGCCGGGAGAGCGTGCTAAAGTTGCTGTTGAATCTTACGATGACCGTATTGATCCGGTTGGTGCGTGTGTGGGTATGAAAGGATCACGTATCCACGGTATCGTTCGCGAGTTGAAAAACGAAAATATTGATGTGATTAACTTCACTAATAATATTTCATTATACATTACCCGTGCTTTAAGCCCGGCAAAAATCACCTCTATTAAATTGGATGATGAAACCAAACATGCATCTGTTTACTTAAAACCAGATCAGGTTTCATTGGCAATTGGACGTGGCGGACACAATATTAAACTGGCTGGTAAATTAACCGGTTATGAAATTGATGTATACCGTGAAGCCGGAGAAGAGAGCGATGAGGATGTTGATTTAGAAGAATTCTCAGATGAGATTGATAGCTGGATCATTGATGAATTAAAGGCTATCGGTTGCGATACTGCTAAGAGTGTATTAGCGCTTACAGTAGAAGATTTAGTTAAACGCACCGACCTTGAAGAGGAAACCATTAAAGAAGTGGTTCAAATTTTGAAGTCAGAATTTGAATAAGTGGTGTAATTGCCAAATAAACACTACTTTTGTATTAAATAAAAAACAATAACAGGAGCTAAATGTCAGACGACAAACCAATCATTTTAATTAAAGCTATTAAAGAACTTAATATAGGCATGGGTACGGCCGTTGAGTTTTTAAACAAAAAGGGATTCTCTGCCGAGAAAAGCCCGATGTTTAAACTTACGGGAGACATGTATAATGCCTTATTGAAAGAGTATCAGGGAGATAAGATCGTAAGAGAAGAAGCCAAACAAATAGTGATTGGTAAAATACGTCGTGACGAGCCTGAGACTGAAAAGCCAGTAGAAGCGCCGAAGAAAAATACCGATTTTGAGAAAAATGAAGAGATTTTAATTAAAAATGCTCAATCATTTACTCCTCCGGTAGAAAAACCAAAGGTTGTAGAAACACCTAAGGTAGAAGCGCCAGCACCAGCACCTGCGGCAGCAGTTGAGCCGGTAAAAGAAACTAAGGCAGAAGAAAAAGCAGAGGAAACCGGATTACCAGGCGTTAAAATTGTAGGAAAGATTGATTTAAATGATCTTAATCCTAAAACACGCCCGGCTAAGAAAGAAGAAACGCCTGCTATACCAGCGCCTGTTGTAGAACCACCAGTGGTTAAAGCACCAGAACCTGTAAAACCAGTAGAGCAACCTAAGGTAGAAGAAAAACCGGTTGAGGTTAAAAAAGAAGAAGCTCCTGTTGCACCAGCACCAGTTGCAGAAACACCTGTGGTTAAAACGGCAGAGCCTGTAAAACCAGTTGAACAACCTAAAGTGGAAGAAAAACCAGCTGAAGCAAAACCGGTAAACAACGAGCCTGAAGTAATTAAAGCACGTACCGTTAAATTAACTGGTCCGAACATTATTGGTAAAATTGTTTTACCAACAACTCCGGATAGAAGAAATGGTCCGGTGGCATCATCTAGCGATAGTGAAGCCGCCAAACGTAAACGTAAGCGTAAAAAACGCCGGGAGCACCAGGACAGCCAGGTCAACACGGTGGTCAAGGGCAGCAAGGACAGAATAATCCTGCAGGTCAGGGTCAGGGCCAAGGCGGTGCGCCAGGACAACCTCGTCAACCTTATCAAGGAAACAGACCAGGTGGCGGTACGCCATATCAGGGTAACAGACCAGCCGGACAAGGCGGAACTCCTTACCAGGGAAATAGAAATAACAACAATAATAACAGACCAGGTTTCCAAAATAGAAATGCTACACCAAGCGGACCTAAAGAAGAACCTACTGAGAAAGAAATTCAAGATCAGATTAAAGCAACACTTGCCCGTTTAAGTGGTGCGGGTAAATCAGGTAAATTTGCGCAGCGTGCTAAATTACGTCGTCAGAAACGTGATGATGTGGCGTTTAATGCAGAAGAAGCCGCAAATGAGCTTGAATCGCAATCGAAAATATTAAAAGTAACAGAATTTGTTACCGCTAATGAGCTAGCGAGCATGATGGATGTGCCGGTTACCAAAATTATTGGTACCTGTATGAGCCTTGGAATGTTCGTTTCCATTAACCAGCGTTTAGATGCTGAAACCTTAACCATTGTTGCTGACGAGTTTGGTTACGAAATTCAATTCGTTAAACCAGATGAAGACGAAGAAAATGTAATTGAGGAAGAAGATAACGATGCTGATTTAATTGAAAGAGCTCCGGTTGTTACGATTATGGGACACGTCGATCACGGTAAAACCTCATTGCTGGATTATATCCGTAAAGCAAATGTGGTAGCTGGTGAGGCGGGTGGTATTACCCAGCACATTGGTGCTTATATGGTAACTACGCCAACCGGTAAAAAAGTAACCTTCTTAGATACTCCAGGTCACGAAGCCTTTACAGCGATGCGTGCACGTGGTGCTAAGGCAGCAGATATTGCCATTATTGTTATTGCTGCGGATGATGCAGTGATGCCTCAAACAAAAGAGGCGATTAACCACGCACAGGCAGCAGGCGTACCATTGGTATTTGCTTTCACTAAAGTAGATAAACCAGGCGCAAATGCAGATAAAGTACGTGAGCAGTTATCGGTAATGAATATCCTGGTTGAAGATTGGGGTGGTAAATACCAATCGCAGGAAATCTCAAGCAAAAGCGGCTTAAATGTTGATTTACTTTTAGATAAAGTATTATTAGAAGCAGAATTATTAGAACTTAAAGCAAATCCGAATAAGAGAGCTACAGGTACTGTAATCGAGTCGGCTCTAGATAAAGGACGTGGTATTGTAACTACAGTACTGGTTCAGGCGGGTACTTTAAGAGTTGGAGATCCAATCTTGGCGGGTAGTTACAGCGGACGTGTAAAAGCGTTAACCAACGAGCGTGGTGCTAAAGTAGAATCAGCAGGTCCATCACAACCGGTACAGGTTTTGGGTATGCAAGGTGCACCTACTGCAGGCGATAGGTTTAATGCTTTAGAAAGTGAAACTGAAGCTCGTGATATTGCAAACAAACGTATGCAGTTACAACGTGAGCAAGGTTTACGTACGCAGAAACACATTACTTTGGATGAGATTGGTCGTCGTTTGGCAATTGGCAACTTTAAAGAACTTAATATCATCGTTAAGGGTGACGTGGATGGTTCAATTGAAGCATTAGCCGATTCATTATTGAAATTATCGACCGAGCAAATTCAGATCAATATCATCAGTAAGGGTGTTGGCCAGATTTCAGAGTCTGATGTATTGTTAGCTTCGGCTTCTGATGCGATTATTATTGGTTTCCAGGTTCGTCCATCAACAGGTGCACGTAAACTTGCAGAAGCTGAGCAAATCGATATCCGTCTATATTCTATCATTTACGATGCCATCAACGAGATTAAATCGGCAATGGAAGGTATGTTGGATCCGGAATTTGAAGAGAAAATTGTGGCTAACGTTGAGATTCGTGAGACTTTCAAAATCACTAAAGTGGGTACCATTGCAGGTTGTATGGTATTGGATGGTAAGATTACCCGTAACAGCAAAATCCGTATCGTTAGAGATGGTGTTGTAGTGTATACAGGCGAATTGGCATCTTTAAAACGCTTTAAAGATGATGTGAAAGAGGTGAATAAAGGTTATGAGTGTGGTTTAAACATCCAGAACTTTAATAACATTGAAGTTGGCGATATTGTAGAAGCTTACGAACAAGTTGAAGTAGCAAGAAAGCTTTAATTGCTTTTTAAGAATAATGATTTAAAGTGGCCTCAAAAGGGCCACTTTTTTTGTTAAAGCGAAATACGTGTCTTAAAATTATCGGATAATATTTAGTTAATATCTTAAAATTATCGGATAATATTGAATTTTTATCTTGAAAATATCGATATTTGTATTTGTTAATTATCGATATGGAAAGATCAACCGCATTAAAATCTTTAAAAAATCACCTTAATAAACCTCAGCACACCATTATTATAGGGCCAAGGCAGATCGGCAAAACCACACTTGTTAAGCAGCTGGCAGAGCAATTGCAAAAGGATAACGAGCTAGTGTATTTTTTAACCTTCGAAGATCCTGTCATTTTAGAGGCCGTAAATCACCATCCCGAAAATATATTCAATTATACCTTATTGCCGGCCGATCTTCCTGCAGATAAGCGATTATATGTCATTATCGATGAAGTTCAGTATGCAAAAGAGCCCAGTAATTTTTTAAAACTTTTATACGATAAGTATTCACCAAAGTTGAAAATCATCGCTACGGGTAGCAGTGCGTTTTACATTGATAAGAGTTTTAAAGATAGCTTGGCGGGAAGAAAAAAGGTGTTTGAATTTTTTCCTTTGGCATTCGATGAATTTTTGCACTTTAAAGGTGAGGATGATTTAATCGCTGAGTGGGAACAACTGAAAAAAGAGTTACTTACCAGGGGCTCCAGCGTAACCGTATAAACGCGCTGTTCGATGAATATTTGGTTTACGGTGGTTATCCTGCTGTTGTTTTAGCAGATACGGAACAGGAAAAGCAAGAAATGCTTAAAGAGCTTATAAACAGCTATATGAAAAAAGATGTCTTAGAAGCAGGTATTAAGGAAGAACTTAAGTTTTTTCAACTGGCCAGGTTATTAGCTGATCAGACTGGAAGTTTAGTAAACCACCATGAATTGGGAAATACCTTGCAACTGGCCAGTTCTACCGTAGAAAATTATATTTATTTAATGCAGAAAACTTTTATAGTACAATTGCTTTCTCCCTTCTATGGTAATGTGAGGAAGGAATTAACCAAAATGCCAAAGATTTATTTTAATGATAATGGTTTGCGCAATGCATTGTTAAATAATTTTTCGAAGTTAAACGATAGGGCAGATAAAGGCGAATTGCTTGAGAATTATGTTTACTGCAGGCTAAGGCAGTTGCATGATTCAGATAGTTTGCATTTTTGGCGCACTGCGGATGGTAATGAAGTAGATTTTGTGGTAGAAGAACAAATAAAAAAGGGCCTGGCTTACGAGGTTAAATATCATGATTTGCAGTTTAAACCTAATAAGTATAAAAAATTTGTGGAGGCTTATCCTGATTTCAATCTGGAATGTATTTGTAAGATACTTACAAAAGATAATTCGATAGAGGCTATCAGGTTATAGCTTACTGATCAGCTGATGATATCAAACTATACATCAAAATATTGGTGCTCTTGGTGTTTTTGGGAAATTATCTTGGCCTTCTTAAAGGCTGATTGAATGATGATGTCCTGAATGGAGATTTCATAGAGTTCGGCAATTTTGCCCAGTTGCGAGAGTGAAAAATCGACTTCATTGTTTTCCCACTTTCGATAAGCCACCCTGCTTATTCCGATTACATCAGCAGCGTATTGCTGTGTATAACTATACTTATCTCTGTACCTTCTTAAGGTAACCCCTATATCTAACATATTAAGAAAACGTTGACGGCTATGTATTTTTAATATTTACGTGCTGTATATTTAATAATGTAAATAATGATAATAAGGAATTGTCAAAAGTAGTAAATAAAATTAGTTTATTTGTGTAGGTTTTAAATTGTTGAAAAAACAAATAATAACCAAAAGGATTGTTTTTTAATTAAATTTAAACTTTAAAGATTGAAAATATATAATACAGGTCGTATATATGATTGTAAGCGCATAAAAGGTATTATCTTTTTATTTTTAATAGTGGCTTACACTAGCTGTAAAAAAGATAAGCCGATTGGCATAAATGAGGAAGAGGTTGTTTCACCAACTACAGGTACACGAACTGAATTTACGCTTGATTCTATTTTTTGTATGCGAAACAGGTTTATTTATGGAACGATGTGTTACCCGGTTACAACACTTTTAAGCCAAGAGAAAAATACGGCAATGTCCAATCTGAAATAAGTGCATTTAGAAATGAACTTTTCGATATTTCCCAATTTAAACTTAATCAGGTAACGGGTAAGCCATTTGAGTTTTCAACTTACAATAACTTGCCTAAGTACTCCTCCCTCCAGGTAGGAAGAACTACTGGTGGAGGGAATCGGGCCGGGGTAATCAACGGAGAAGCTGTTTTGGCTAAGCGCCTTATTCGTTTAGACGACAAGGTAATTGCTTATATGGCCTTAGGTTCATTCCCATCTTTAAGCAATACTAAATCTAAATTAGATCAGCTTTTTGATGAAATAGCTACAGATAAACCAAAATATCTGATTTTAGATTTACGTTCTAATGGCGGCGGCTATGTTGAAACAGCAGAGTATGTTGCGAATTTAATCGTTTCCAGTGCATTAAATGGCAAAATAATGTATTCAGAGCAATTTAATCAGATACTTCAAAGTGGTAAGGCAACAATTCTGCGTCATCAGCCCTATCTGGATGAAAACGGAAAAACCGTTATGTATAATGGACGCTTAGCAACACTGGCCGATGTCGATTATACAGAAAGTGGCAATACATATAAATTCAATAAAAAGGGAAGTCTGGAGTCAATACAAGATGTGTACATTATAGTATCTGGTCAGACGGCTTCAGCCAGCGAATTATTGATCAGTTGCCTTAAACCTTATTTCAACTTGAAGTTAATAGGCGAAAACACATATGGAAAACCGGTTGGTTTCTTTGGAATTAATATCGATCAGTATAGTGTTTACCTGAGTAGCTTCCTCATTAAAAATGCAAAAGGATGGTCTGATTACTTTAATGGTATGGAACCTGATTTGAATGTTACGATGCCAAACAACCCAACATTAGGAGATACTGAAGAAGCATGTTTAAAAGCAGCTATTGCTGCAATTGACGGTAAAATACAATTGCAGCCAAAAAAAAGTGCAAGTATTTCAAGGCTAAATTTAGATAAGATGCCACTAGCGCTCATTGATAAAGATTCAACAGGAATGATCGAAAATAGGTTGAAGTTAAGGCATTAGTTTTTATATTCTAGCATAGTGCTTTTCGGTTTGTATGTTTAATTCTGTATTGTTTTATAATTAATTATTAATATTGATAACCCCACATTGTCATAATTAATTTTTCTTGTCGGTAGTTTTGTGAAAAAAAACAAATAAATACTGATGAAAAACAATTACAAATTAAAAATTCTTTGCATGCTGTGCGTAATTGCGGCTGCATTTAGTAGTTGCAAGAAAAGTGAACTTGCAGAGGAAAAATCATTAACCAATAATCACAATACACTTGCAGCTGGAAGAGATGGAAAGAACGATTTATTGGGCTATGGATATAATGTGCTGGGAGAGTTTGCGAATGCGAGTGCAGCTACATTACCTATTATTGATGTGGATAGATTGCAGGCCGACCAGTCCAATACAATAGTATATGATGGTTCAACTAGAACAGACGGGAAATTAGAAGCTGGGAGCGACGCCGTTTCCTATTTGAATAAATTAACTACACGTTTTAGTAATACTTTTGGTGCCGACTTCTTGGGGATGTCATTATTCAGAACCACTATAACTGGAACTTATAATAATACCGATAGTTTTTCATCAAAAAACATTTATAGTAGCTATAATTTAATAATTCAGCAAAAGAGGGTTAAATTGAATGCACAAAGGGATGTACTTCTGTCTTACTTAGATTCGCAGTTCCTTTCTTTTGTTCAAAACCAGACGCCAGAGGCGATTGTGAACAGGTATGGTACGCATATCCTAGCTGATATTATATTGGGAGGAAAATTGGATGTTATCTATCAATCAGAAACTTCAAAGTCTGATAGAATCACAGCAAGTTCTGCCGGAGTAGATATCCATGTGAAAAAGATTTTCAATCTAAATACAGGATATACTTATGATACTAACTATGTTTTAGAGAATTCTGCCCAAAAACTGCATTATATCACTAATGGTGGAGATCCCACTAGAAGCTTAATAGGCGATATCGTTATTGGGAATTCATCTAATCCGAACCCAACTCCAACAATAAATATCTCAGCTTGGCAAAATAGCTGTACATTAGAAAATTCGGTACTGATAGATATTCCAAGCAATGGCTTATTACCTATCTACGATTTTATTCCAGATCAGGCAAAAGCGTTAGCGGTGAAGAATTACATCATACAGTATCTCACAGCGAACCAGGCTTCGTTGTTGCCTACAACCTTTTACGAATATTATAATTCAGTAACTAATAGACATGCTTATAATTTAGGCCCAAATATGGAGCAGTATTGGGGTAATTATTATCACAATGCAGAGCCTTTTAAAGTTTATACCACACAGTATGCTGGGACGGTTCCTTTATATCAATTCTATAATCCTAGTATTGATAATCGTGTATTAACAACAAACAGATATCCAGGGTTTGGTGGGTATAATTATGACGGAATACTTTGCTATGTATATAAGACACCAACCACAGGTACAGTGCCCGTTTACGAATTTTATAGCTCAACAGGTGGACATCTTTATACCACAAACAGGAACACTTCTTATGCGGGCTGGAGATATAATGGACAACCATTTTATGCATTTCCTAATTAACTAGTCTTAAAAAAAGAATTTAATACTGAAATATTTTACATTAATGTTAAAAGGGTCTCAATAATTAGTTGGGCCCCTTTTTTTATCATCATTATTATTTTTTCTTAAAATCAAAAGCAACCAACGCTAGATTTTTTATTGATAAGTTTCATTCGGATGTTTAACAAGCTTTTCATTTTAGGGAAATAACAACGTAAATTCTCTTAGTTATAAATCAGGATATTTTATATGCTGTATTTTATCAATTTGTCTGTTTAATTCTATTACAATTTATTATCATATTGATAACCCTGCCTTGTCATAATTAATTTTTCTTGTCGGTAGTTTTGAAAAAAATAATAGATAAATACTGATGAAAAACAATTACAAATTAAAAATTATTTGCTTGCTGTGTACTCTTACAGCTTTATTTAGCAACTGTAAAAAAAATGATCTCGCAGAAGAAAAGGGATTAATTAATAAGCACAATAATCTTGCAGGTTTTGGTAGAGATGGAAAAAATGATTTGTTAGGTTATGGTTATAATGTATTGGGAGAGTTTGGAAATGCTAGTGCAGCCACACGACCTGTTGTTGATGTAGATAGATTACAGGCCGATCAATCAACCAGAGTTATATGGGACTTTTCAACAAGAACAGAAGGAAGGTTAGATGCAGGAAGTGATGCTACATCTTATTTGAAAAAATTAACTACACATCTTAGCAGTACATTCGGTTATGAGTTTCTAGGGATGTCATTATTTAAAGCTACTGTAACCGGCAGTTACAATAGCACCGATATCTTTTCGTCTAAATATATTTATAGCAGTTATAATTTAAAAATCCAGCAAAAAAGAATCAAGTTAAATGCACTAAATGATGTACTTCAATCTTATTTAGATCCCGAATTTTTATCTTATATCCAAAGTCAAACACCCGAGGCCATTGTAAACAGATATGGAACACACGTGTTAGCTGATATTACGCTTGGCGGAAAATTAGACGTTATCTATCAGTCAGAAACTTCTAAATCTGATAAAACTACAGCAAGTTCGGCAGGTATTGACCTCCATGTAAAAAAGATTTTTAATTTAAATACAGGATATACTTATGATGCTAATGATGTTTCTGAGAATTTTGCTCAAAAATTACATTATGTAACTAACGGAGGTGATCCAACTAAAAACTTAATAGGCGACGTTAGTATCGGTAATGCATCTAATCCAAACCCAATACCGACAGTTAATATTTCAGCTTGGCAAAATAGCTGTACATTAGAAAATTCGGTATTGATAGACATTGCTCCTGATGGTTTAATGCCTATTTATGATTTAATCCCTGATCAGTCAAAAGCTTTGGCTGTTAAAAATTATATCATTCAATATCTGACCAATAACCAAGGACATTTAGTTGATGGTTATCCAGTAGCTAAGCTTTATAGATGCTTCAATACCAAAAATGATGATAGATTATTGCTAACTAACCCAGGAGAAGTAGGCGGTGTAAGAAATTGGGTCGTAGAAGGTTCTATAGGCAAAGTTTATACTACCAATGCTAAACCTGGTACCGTTCCATTATACCGCATTTATCTTAATAATGGAAAACACTTATTTACTTTAAGCTGGAACGAAGCGCACATTGGATCATATGAAGGAATAGTTGGTTATGTAAATTCTGCCCAGGAAACTAATGACCTTCCTATTTATAGATATAGAAATGATAAGGTACCACATCTTTACACTACAAGCTTCGGCGAACTTGGATGGGGAAGAGATGGTTGGATACTTGAGGGAAATATTGGTTTTATTCCTCAATAGGTGACCGTGTAATATTTTACATACATAAATGTTAAAAGAGCCTCAATATATTATTGAGGCTCTTTTTTTGTAGATATTTACCAATTCAACTACCAAAATAATTTAATGAATATTGAATTAGAGAAACAAGCAGCACCTGAGAAAAAAATTTTGATTTTGTTAACACCATTCGTTGTATCTCGATGATGGGTATTGTGTTTGAGCACAGCCACATTGTTCAGGCGCCAATGTACAATACACTGGGCGCTACCATAACAGAAGCTGGAGTAATACAGTTTTTTAAGTTTTCTACCGTAGCTTTTTTCCTGATAGGTGGTTTTCTAATCAACCATAAATTTCAAGAATACTCCGCAGGCCAATATTTAAAGAACAGGTTTAAGAATACCGTAAGACCCTGGCTTTTTTGGATGTTTGTCTTCATTGCAATCACCATGTTAGATAGATGGGTAGCCCATATTAAAGGAAGTGATCGAGATTTAATGTTTAGCGATTTCAGTGCCTATATTTCTGACTTTGTTTACAGGATATTATTTTTTAGTCCTTACTGGTTTATCCTTAATTTTTTAATCTGTATCACACTATTATTGATATTCAAAAAATATCTCTATAAATACTGGTTGGGGATATTTTTTGGAATTATTTCACTTGTATATAGTGTTAATCTGTACTTCAACTGGTTCGAAACTACACATACTTCTGCCTTATTCGGTTTTGTTTTTTACCTGTGGCTTGGGGTATACTTGAACAAATATTATACTGCCGTAATGACCTTTGTGAAAGATACACGATGGACAATATGGGTTCTTCTTCTGGTTCTGACCTTCGCACTAGGAATATGGGAATCTGTATATCTGATTAAACTAGGTAGTAAAGATGCTTATAATACACTCAGGATATCCAATATCATTTATTCATTTGTGGGATTTGGTGTTCTATTAAAAATAGGAAATATTAAAATACTTGATCGTCTTAAACCCCGAGAAACCACTTTTGGAATATATTTAGTGCACAGTATTGTTATAGAAAGGGTATTGCCATTGATTTTTCAGCCCTTGAAATTAGATGTTCAGCATTATAATGTCTGGGAAAATACTGCATTGTTAATCCTTAGGTTTATAATAGCCTATTCAATTAGTTATCTGCTATCGGCACTGATCATCAAAACAAAAATGAAATGGACTGTCGGACAGTAATAGTTTAATTTAAAAGCTGTTTGATGCTGTTTTTAAAAGCTCTTCTAAATTTTTTAAAACTGAAGTAATCGCTTTCAAATATTTCATTTTTAAAATACCATTTTAGGCTAAGTGAATTAATTTGATCGAATTTTAAGATATCCATCCACTTATTGAACAAGAATTGGTTAAAAATCTTCGGATCATATCTCTTTGAAATGTTATTGGCTAATTTAAATTCGTTGAACAAAAATGAATAGTCATTTAAATGCTCTTTAACCGGTGTCCAATTAAATAATTCGACATGCAGGTTTAACCGTCTTTCATCATAGGGTAGACCGATGCGCTTTTGCATATGGCTAATGATCTTTCTTTCATTTGCTAGCCTTGTATTCGTATTTAGCGTAGAGGTATTGTTGCTGTGGACACGGTAGTCGACAAGGGTTTCATCAAGGTTGGCCACTTTATACTTTTCGGCCATTCTTATAAATAAATCAAAATCTTCTGATATGGTATAATTCTGATAGCCATTCAACTCAGTAAAAACACTTGTTTTGAACATGGTTGTAGAATTTACGAAAGGATTGCCAAATAACATAAATAAATCAACAGTATTGTTTACCGGTACCCTCAGCTTGTCTCCTGTTTTATTACCATGTTCATTTATAATGGCAGCGTGGCCCCCGCATAGTACAACTTCTGGGTTAGCCAAAAGAAAGTTATACTGAAGTTTAAGCCGATCTTGATAAGCAATATCATCGCCATCTAATATGGCAATATATTCGCCCTGCGCAAGAGTTAATAAACGGTTTCTGGTATAAATCAAGCCTTTGTTACCATCATTATGTACTAATCTGATCCTATTATCATTAAAAGATTCAACTATGGTAGTTGTATTATCGATAGAGCCATCATTTACAATAATCAATTCGAAATCAGAAAAACTTTGGGTTAATACACTATTTATGGATTGCTGGATAAAATCTGCCTGATTATAGGCGGCCATAAAAACAGTTATCTTTGGATGTCCCATTATTGTTTACCGGTTTTAGAGCTTCTAGCATTTTAGACTTTCCCGCTTTTGAAGTTTTATGGTTTTGTCATATATTTAATGCATATACTTTGTCTGCTAAAAGCGATTAATTCCAAATATACCAACAAACTAAATACGTATTGTAAATGCAATTAAATAAAAGTTAATACATTATTTATTCTTTAATTTGCAGCCAATTTAGATAGAATTTACTTTTTGTAATTACAGGATCAGATGAAGAAAATATTGTTTATAAGCCACAATTTGGGTAGAACTGGTTCCGAAATGTTACTTTGGTATTCTTTAATGAATTTAAACCGGGAAAAATTTCTACCACTATTGTTTACCAAAGGTAAAGGCGTATTAATCGATACGCTGCCAAGTGAAATTCAGCATTTTCTGCCTTATAGAGAAAATCCTAAAAGGTCTTTAAGACTGCTGAGATCAGTCTTAAAAAAAGCTAAAATTGACGCGTTAGAATACCAATTAAATTATATCACTAAGAAATACAAAGTTGATTTCTGGTATGTAAATACTATTGTAATCCCTGAGGTTTATCCAATAGCAAAGAAATTAGGGATTAAAATTATTACCCATGCACACGAACTTCCCTTTGCGTACGATTTTATCGGTTACAAGGATTTAGAGACCATTGTTACTACATCAACGGCATTAATTGGCTGCTCTGAGGCGGTATGCAATAAAATTAGTGATATGGGACGGCCTGATGTAAAACTGTTATATGGTTTTATCGATCTGAGTAAAATAATATATACTAAGGCTGCCTTTGAGGTAAAAGCAGATACAGGTTTTAGTGAAGAGGATTTTGTTTGGGCAATTTCTGGTAAAACAACACTAATAAAAGGAGTTGATTTCTTAGTTTCATTGCTGCCTCAACTTCCTGAAAATATCAAGATTATCTGGATTGGGGGTGAAGAGGACACTGGTATATATTATTATGCGAAAAGAGCGGTAGAAAATAAGTTTCCTGACCGGGTTAAATTCCTTGGCGCACAGAGTGAAGAATATTATAATTATCTTAATTCCGCTGATGCGTTTCTGTTACTCTCAAGAGAGGATTCTTTCCCATTGGTAATGTTAGAGGCTGCTGCATTAGGTAAACCGATTGTAGGGTTTGATTCTGGAGGGATTAGAGAGTTTGTAAAAGAAGATACAGGTATAGTTATCGATACTTGGAGAACAAAGGATTTGGCAGAAGCTATGATGGAAGTAAAAGACCATCCCGAAAGGTTTAATATCGATGAAATAAAACGGCAAGCTTCACTCTATGAGGTAAAAAAACAAGTATCAATTTTAGAAGATATATTGGATAGTATAAATTAAATTTATCTCTAATCGGATTACTGGTCTTTTTACATCTTATGGTTTTTGAATTATTTTGATTCAAGTCCGTTTTTTAAAGCCTGTAAATAGCGATGTCCATATTCTTGGTCGGGCTCCAAATGGCAACCTTCTGCCCATTCGTTCCATGCATTTACAAAAAGTAAGCGTTCTTCCCCACTAAAATGTTTATTGGTATACCTGGCTGTTTTTGTAACCCATTCTTGAAATTTTTCTGGACTTGAGTTAACAAAAATTGTTGCATCCTTAGCTCGTCGGGCAGAGTTATCCCAACTCGGAAAAACAGATCGGAAATATTTATAGGATTTTGGAGCTTTTTTAGTCATCTTATCCACTATCTCTTCATAGTCGAACACTTTATTGGCTAACAACCCACTTGCTTTAATAGCAGCTTTATGCAGTAATTTTCTTAAGAAATGACTGACAGGCTCTTTCTTGCTGTATTTCTGTAATGGGATAGAAAAATCTGGCGCAAACTCCATACTGGCATCAAAATCATGATATTTTGGGTCAAAATCATGCTTGAAATTCTCTACCCTGATTAGATAGAGATCTTCAAACCCTGCTTTTTTTGCCTCGTCCCGCCATATTTTTACCGCCTCATTGATATTTGGGTGAAGTTCTGATCTATACATGAGGTATATAGGCTTCCCATCTATTTTAATATACCTCTCATCTTTAAAAAATGGCATTAGGTATTGAATATGGTCAAGATCATCTTTCAGGTCATAGTTCTGTTTAATCAAAACATCGGACTCCATACCATCCCAGCGCCTGGTCCAGTTTTCATTTGCCCAGCATAAACAAAATGGGAAATCAGGTTTTTGGGATGTTAACATTTGCTCTAACGGTTTTTCCATCAAAAGTTTGCCATTAAACCAATAATGATAAAAACAGAAACCATAAACTCCGTATGTTTTGGCAAGAAAAGCTTGTTCAATCATGGTATCCAATAACCTAAGGTCGTAATAACCTAGATCTGTTGGCAGATGTGGCTGATAATGGCCTTTGAATTTTGGTTTTGACTTAGTAACATTTGTCCATTCAGTAAATCCCTTACCCCACCATTCATCATTTTCTTTAAAGGGATGAAACTGTGGCAGGTAAAGCGCAATGGCCTTAAGTTTGTTTTCGCTGTTGGGATTTTGCATAAATGGTTAATGTTAGCGTAGCGTATGTTTGATTTGTTGATTGTAAATAGATCAAATCGAATATCCAAAGTCTTTAAATATCCGCCTCCAGACATCGAGGTTTTTGTTCCATGCATGGCACCCAAAGGGCAGTGTATGATTAGTGAGCTCAAAAGCCCGATCTACAGGTACTTCAAACGCAAAGTATACTGCTTCCTTATAGGATGGTATCTTCAAGTTTTTTTCTTTCTATTTACTTCTATGCTCCAAAAAACATCTTCATTAAAGTTGGCTGCCGGATTCAAGGAATATTCTTTTATTTTTTCCTGAAAGCGTTCGGTTAAAGTATGAAATTTCTGTGTTCTGCGTAATGATAAACCTCCGTTTCCTACTTTATACTCCCGCTGGATGTCAGTCGGAGCATGAGTATTTTTTCCCTTAATATCGAATTTTCGATGTATATAGCTCAAAACACTATTTTTTACTGCTTTGATCATATCGGGATATTTATGTCTGAGCCATGGGGCTCCAACATAATCTATATTTTTTTCGCACCAAATGGTTAGATCATCTTTAAAAACAAAAGCATCTAATTGATAGATCAGGATGTATTCATAGTTTAAAAATGCTTCATAAAATTCTCCTGATAACATCAATTTGTTATAACCTGCAATATCTTTAAAGTATACATCATTAAAGCTGATGAATTTATTAAACGGATACTTGGTGTTTAAATTTAAAGCTGTAGGTTTTATACAAAAAATTGGATGGGACTTGGCAAGGACTTTGAAACACTGTTGTAGGGATATATCCTCTAAATAGGTTATTTCTTTATAAATAGGTATAATAACGGCAACCTTTTTCATAATATAATGAGATTTAAACTATTTGAAAAACAGTGTCGAGATGTTCATAACATCGTTCCTTTTCGTAATTCATGTTAAAAGCATTCAACGCATTTTCTGCCTGTTTTTTATATTCCGCTTCGTCTGTTAGTAGTTTCATGATATTATGCCCAAATTCAATATGGTCATCACTAACCAAACAACCATTATCTGTTTTGTTTATCAGCCCATCAATCCCTCTGGTATTGCAAACTATCGGCAAGCCATAAGATAGTGCCTCTACTACCTTTATTTTGGTTCCTGTGCCCGTTAGCATAGGGCATAGGGCTACTTTGGCATTTTGATAATAGGTTGATAAATCTTCAGCAAAGTTTACTGAAACAATATTAGGAGCCTTTATAGAAAGATGCTCGTTTATTTGTCCAATGATACATATCTGCACACTGGTTGGTAATAATGGGTATACATGGCTAAAAAACCAACTGGCAGCTTTTTGATTATGTATATTATCGCTTGCCACATAAATCAGGTCAAATGATTTTTCTTTAACGGTATGAAAATTTTCTGGTTGATCAAGCATCATTGGTGCTAAAACAACTTTGGTTTTACAAAACTGACTAAAAACATACTGTTCTTCAACAGAAATGGCTAAAGCAATATCAAATAATGAAATTCTTCTGATTTCTTCTTTAAAAGATTGACCTATATCATTTTTTATTTGATATTGGGCCGTTGTAAAATCATGTGTATCAATTACTGTTATTGCTTTTCCTGTTAAAGGATTGTGCTCTACCAATGTAGCCCAGCTGGCATAGTTAATAAAGATATAATCGTAATCGTTGTTTTTTAAAATTTTTTTGAACGCCCTCTTAAACCTTAAGGTCACCAATTCTGGGAATTGAAGCGGAAAAAACCAGGCTTTATTCTGATAGAAAAAATTTGGTAGTTTATAAAAAAGGAGATAATAGAGTATATTTTTCTTGGAAGGCTTTTTTTTAATTACATAAGTATTATTAGCCAGGTCTGATTGCTCAAAAGCTTTAATATCTGTTTCGTTCCAACGTCCGGTAAAATACTCGCTAACAAAATCAATTTCAAAATTCCTTGATTTAAAGTAACTTAGCATGCTTAAAGCCCTGGTTCTGTTGCCCGCATTTTTTTTAGCGGATTATCAGGCATAAAAAATAGTACTTTCTTCATCTAAATGTTTAGTCGTTAAAGGCCTGCATGTCAATTAAACGCCTATATAAACCATTTTTATTCATTAACTCATTATGGCTTCCGGTTTCTACAATGCTACCTTTATCTATCACCACAATTTTATCGGCATGTTGTATCGTACTTAAACGGTGTGCAATTACAATTGAGGTACGGTTTTTCATCAGGTTATTTAAAGCATCCTGAACTAATTTTTCAGATTCTGTATCTAAGGCTGAAGTGGCCTCGTCTAACAACATGATAGGCGGATTAGCCAATACAGCCCTCGCTATACAAACCCGTTGCTTTTGCCCGCCTGATAATTTATTTCCTCTATCACCAACAAAAGATTGATAACCATTCTCCGTGTTTTCGATAAAATCGTGCGCGTTTGCAATTTTTGCTGCGGCAATAACTTCTTTCATTGTGGCCTCTGGTTTGGCAAATGCAATGTTATTAAAAATAGTATCGTTAAATAGAAATGATTCCTGATTAACAGTTCCCATTTGTGCCCTGATGCTTTCAACAGTAAGCTCCCTGTAATCTTGATCATCAATTTTGATCGTTCCTGATTTTGGATCATGGAAACGAGGGATTAAATCCATTAATGTACTCTTTCCTCCACCCGATGGACCAACCAATGCTACTGTTTGCCCTTTTTCTATATTAATATTAATGTTATTTAATACTTGTTTATCGCCATAAAAGAATGAAACATTTTCGAAGGTTAGTGCATTACTGAAATTAGCTAATACTTCTGCATTACTTTTATTTACTAGCGCAGGTTTGGTATCAATAAGATCTAAAACACGTTCGCCGGCAGCAATACCTGAGTGAATACCACTAAAGGAATCGGCGATCGCTTTTACGGGTTGCAATACCTGAGAAAAAGTAGCCAAATAAACTACAAATTCTGCAGCTTCCAAATCACCTTTTCCACTTAATATTAACGTACCACCATATAAAAGAATAAATACAACAACTAAAACACCTAAAGTTTGTGAAACTGGAGATGCCAGCTGTTGCCTTCTGGCCATCTTTCTGTTTAAAAATGAGTAAAACTTATTTTCGGTGTCAAATCTTTCCTTTGCACGTTCTGTTGCGTTAAAAGCTTTAATAATCTTTATGCCGCTTAACGACTCATCTAAAAAACCAATCATTTTTGCGAAGGATTCATGCGATTGTGTGGCCTGCTGTTTTAATCTCTTTACAATTTTACTAATGATAAAGCCTGAAACAGGAATAACTAATAAAGAAAATAAAGTTAACTTGGCAGATATGGAAACTAACACCCCAATAAAAAATAGTAACTGTAACGGTTCCTTAAAAACAACCTGTAGTGTGTTGGTAACTGTAAATTGAACTACCTGCACATCAGACGCTACTTTTGATATAATATCGCCTTTGCGTTCGTTATTAAAGTAGCCAACATGCAAATTCATTACGTTATTAAAAACCGTTTTACGTATGTTAAGTAACGTATGCACACGTAAATCTTCCATAAAACGCTGAGAGAAATAGCGAAAAAAGTTAGCAAGAAATACTGTTGCAATAATAATGACACAAATTACTTTTAGCGCCAGAATTTTATCGTCAGCAATAATACCATCGATGTAGTTGTTAAAGCGACCCAATAAATCCCATGAACTTTTGCTTTCCGCAATTTTAGTCGGATCATCACATTTTCCTAAAAACAGCGCCTGCATTAAAGGCCCAAGCAGTGTAAATAGGAAAGTATTAAAAAAAATCCCAAATAATGTTGTTATAAGATAAGGTATAGCAAACTTTTCAATAGGTTTGGCAAATGATAATAAACGAAAATAAGTTTTCATTAAGTATTGTATATGTAATGGAAACTAGGAAATGACCTAGTCAAAAAAAACAATAAAATTCAAACAAATGTACGGTTTTTCATATAATGAATAAGATGGTGGGAATCTTACTCTATTTAAATTACAATTTTTTAATTTTTAAAAAAAAACATGCTGTTCGACGTGCGGGTGTATTATTAAGGATTGCACATCAATATTTAACCGTAATTATTGAAAGAAAGAATAAAATCGTAGTATGCAATACTTCTGATATTGAAAATTATTGATCAAGCACTTCCTGATATAAATTCAGATACTGGTTGGCAGCAATTTCCCATGAAAATTTTTCTGCCTGGGCAACAGCTTGTTTATAGCGATTATTTTGGGTGAAATCACTCATACCTTTATTAAATACCTCCTGCATGTGTTCGCGTTCAAAATTGTCGAAGTAATACGCAATATCGCCGCCAACCTCGGGAAGTGAAGTGAATTTAGACAGAAACACGGGTTTTCCAAAATGCATGGCCTCGATTACAGGAAGACCAAAACCTTCGGCAACTGAAGGAAATAAGAAAGCATCACAGTTTTTATAGTACCAGGCTTTGTCTTCATCAGAGATTGGCCCGGTAATATGAACCCGATCTAAACAGTTATGTTTTTCTGCTTCCTCTAAAATTCGCTGTTTGTGAGGTGTTTCCCTGCCCGAAATTACCAGTTCGAAATTATTATCTTTTAACAATGCAGGTAATAGGTGAAAGCCTTTTTGTACTGAAAGCAAACCAATGGTAAATAGAAATTTTTTTCCAGGTTTAAAGGCTGGCTGATGATTTTCATCCGAAACTAATTTATCGGCCCCGTTATAAATTACACTAATTTTATTTGCTGATTCAGGGAAATAGTGTTTCACATCATTTGCAACAAACTGCGATATACATACAATTTTATCACACTGTGAAATGAGCTTGCCTAGTTTTTTTAGATATACCTGAATTCTGTATGGTTTGCTAAATTTTAAATGCACCTTGTTCATGTCGTGAACAGTCATTATTTTTTTTGCATTTACCTTGCCTGGCCTTAATCTGCAGGTTTGATCAGAAAAGATGAACAACATCGAAATCATTTTTCCCCTTAAAGAATAACCGGTCTAACCGGGATAGATAAATGATATCAACCAAGCCATTAAAAAGATATTGGGTGTGTTTAAAAAGATAAAATTTGAGCTTAAAATTTCCTTTGTTTTCCTGGATCAATGCATCGCCCAGCCCCTTCCCGAAGGAAAAATAACCGCAATTGGCATCTTTCATTGAATCGAAGGTCACTAAGATATTGGGCTTTTTCATTAATGATGTAATTTGATGATACAAATATAGGCAGATTTAAATTGAGGCCTACTTTACGATTTTATAGTTTCGGTATTCAAATAAACGTAATCCGGTTAGATCTTCAATTTTTTGCAAAACCCTTCTGCGGAAATTCATTTTTGAGTTTTCTTTCGTTAAATCTTTTTCAAATTTCCAGTTTGCTGCAGCAATTCTTGCCTGCATTACTTTGGGATGGGTACCTTTAAAATGAACCAAACGATCGGCATTATGCATATCATGGCTGTCTTGCATCGGATAATTTTCTTCAATCCACTCGTCTGTTTGATAAAACTGATTAAAATTCCGCACCTTACCTTGTAATCCTTTTGGCGGTTTCACCCAGCCATAATGATAAATATAAGCATCAATTAGCTTAACCTTAAGTTTCCTGTCGTTAATCCTGAAGCCTTGGGCATCTCTGTAAGAGTGAACTCCCGGAAGGTTTTTGATAATCCTGACTTCTCTTCTGTACCAACGCCGGGATTCGGCCAGATAATCATAAGAGGCATAAAAATGTTTGTATTTTAAGAGTAAGGCCTCAACATTGCTATTGTTAAGTTCGTCTTCCATTTCTTTTTAATCAGTGGAAGATAATCTTCATGAATGGCTTCATCGCCCTGGATATAGATCATCCAATCTGTATTTTCATTTATTTCTGCCAGCGCCTTATTGGTTTCATCAGCAAAAACACGCCCCCCTTCACGTATACTTTCATCCCAAATGGTATCAATTGTTCTGATTTTAGGATCAATGCTCTTAATCATTTCAGAAGTTGCGTCTGTAGAGTTTCCCAATGCAACAATAAAATCGTCGCACAATGGCAGCACAGAAAGTATCGCCTCTTTTGCAGGGTAGTCGTTAACAATAGCATTTCTTAAAAATGTAAAACCGGTAACTTTCATTGTGGGGCGCTTTGTAGCTGATATTTTTTGTTAATTTGTACAAAGATAGTTTTATTGATGAATACGCATCTATCCATTTTAAGCGAAGTAAAGAAGGGTAATTATAAAGTTTTGGCAAGAACATTAACGCTTGTTGAAAATGATATTAAACCGGCAGATTCGATTTTAAGAGATTTAGATAGTAAGAATAATGTTCCCGTTTTGGGTATTACCGGGCCTCCTGGTGCTGGCAAAAGTACTTTGGTAAATGCGGTAACCGATCATTTAGTTGCCGGGGAGAAACGCGTTGCTGTATTGGCGATAGATCCAACCTCTCCATTTAATTTTGGCTCTTTGTTGGGCGATCGTATCCGTATGGCTGGTCAGTTTAATAATCCAAATGTTTTTATCCGATCTTTGGCTACACGTGGTGCTTTGGGCGGTATTTCGGCAAAAACAATCGAAATGGTTGATGTTTTAAAAGCAGCTAATTTTGATCTGATTATTGTTGAAACGGTTGGGGTTGGGCAATCTGAAGTAGAAATTGCAGGACTGGCGGATAAAACTATTGTTGTATTGGTGCCAGAATCCGGAGATGAAGTTCAGAATATCAAATCCGGGTTGATGGAAATTGCCGATTGTTTTGTGATTAATAAGGCTGATAGAGAAGGAGCAGATACCTTTGCCAATAATCTAAAAAAAATCGTTCATCAAGGCGTAAAGGTTATTCCAATCTTAAAAACTGTTGCTGATAAAAATGTAGGTATAGAAGAATTGTGTAAATGGATTATCAAACCCGAGGTTTTTGATGATAACCGAAAAGCCTTTCTATTTGCAGAAAAAGCATGGAAACTTATGCAGCATCAAAAAATGCAGCATATTGATAAAAAAAGGCTGCGAGAAAAAGTTCAGACAGCCTTAAAACAAGATGATTTTAATATTTATCGTTTTGCGGATGAGTTTGGCAATAGTTAACTGTTGAGATTGCTTATTGCTAAGTCTAACTGTAAACTGCAAATTGAATACTGCCAACTTGCCAACCGGAATTAACTATTCATAATCTCCTCAATTTCTTCAGCTTCTAGTGGGATATCGGCCATTAAATCTATATTTCCATTCGCTGTGATGAGGATATTGTTTTCTAAACGGATGCCCAAGCCTTCCTCCGGAATATAAATGCCCGGCTCTACAGTAAGGATGTTCCCATTTGCAAATGGAGTATATCTTCCTGCAAAGTCGTGTACGTCTATACCTAAGTGATGCGAAGTGCCGTGCATAAAATATTTTTTATAAGCCAGCCACGCTGCGGTTTGGTTCTTTACATCTGTTGTAGATATCAGCCCAAGATTAATGAGTTGCTCTGTCATAATTTCGCCAACTTGTTCGTGGTAAGTATTCCATATTGTCCCTTCGCTAATTAATTTAATCGACGCTTTCATTACGTACAGCACTGCGTTGTATACTTCCTTTTGTCTTTGCGTAAACCTGCCGTTAACAGGAATAGCTCTACTCATATCTGCATTATAATTGGCGTATTCTGCTCCAAAATCGAAAAGTATTACCTCCCCATCTTTACAAACCTGGTTATTATCATTATAGTGTAGTATGTTTGCATTATGGCCGGAGGCAATAATAGGTGTGTAGGCATGGCCTGTCCCTCCCTGACGGATAAATTCGTGTATAATTTCTGCTTCAATTTCATATTCTTTAACACTGGGTTTGGTAAATTTTAATACCCTGATAAAAGCATCGCGGGTTATTGCGCATGCCTTTTTAGTTAATTCGATCTCCACATCCGATTTAACTGCACGTAAATTCCGCATAATTGGTGCCGAGCGTTCATAATGATGCAATGGATATTTTGATTTCATTTTCTCAATGAAACGGATATCGCGATAAGGAACTTCATGGGCGTACCGATCATTTTCGTTTGTATTTAAATAAATATGCTCAGCATAGTTAACGATACTATGTAAAATGTTATCAAAATCTTCTAACCAATATACGGACTGAATGCCGGAAGCAGCTTTTGCCTGCTCTTTGGTATACTTATATCCCTCCCAAACTTTGATGTAGTCGTTCGTCTGTCTTAAAAACAGGACTTCTCTGTACAAAGGATTAGGACAATCAGGATATAATAGTAAAATTGTTTGTTCCTGATCAATTCCTGATAAATAAAATAAATCAGGATTTTGCTTAAAAACAAAACTCTGGTCACCGCTTCTAGGGGATTCATCACTTGAGTTAAATATAGCTAGTGAATTGCTTTTTAGGTTGTTAGTGAAGTTTTTTCTATTTAAAACAAATAATGACTGATTAATGGTAGGGTATTTCATGAAAATGGTATTTTATATTGGTAATGGCCAAATGTAATAAAATGATTAACTACTGTAAAGTTTGGAACGGAGTTTGTATAAAAGTTTGAAAATTTAAAATTTTGATTAATTTTGCCTTTACTGAAAAATTAATCAATTAAATTGTTTAACCCTTAAAAAAGAAAAAAGATTATGAATTATTCTACTTTAAAGAAAAGTGTTGCGCTTTCTTTAGTGGCATTAACAGGAGTTGCTTCTCTTGCTGTCGCTCAGGATGCTCCTGCAACCTCTTCTGCTGTCAAGGTATTTGGTGGTAGAGGACAGTACAGAACTTGGTCTATTGGTGTACACGGTGGTGTTTTAATGCCAGTTGTTGCTATCGGCGGTTCTAATGACTTTAACAAATGGGATGCTAATTTAGGTTACGGTTTAAATATCCGTAAACAATTAGGTCACTCTTTCGGATTAGAATTAAACGGAACCCGTGGTAAACTTTCAGGTACTAACGAAGGTATTTCTAACCCAGCTGTAAAAGACTTCGAAACTCAATTGCAATATGCTGTAGATTTACGTGGTGTTGTAAACGTAGGTTCTATCGATTTCTTACGTCGTGAGAATTCAGTAGGTTTCTTTTTAACTGCCGGTGCTGGTTATATGGCTTATGCTCCAAAAATTACTACTGGTTCTGGTCAAACTATCGACTGGAAAGGTAGTGCTGTAGGTCCTGCTGATGACAGACATGATGCTAAAGATTACGTAAAAGGTTTCTACATTCCAGTTGGTGCTGGTGTTAAATTCAAAGTTTCTGAGCGTGTTAACTTTAACTTAGGTTACACTATGAACTTTGTTGATGCTGATAACTTGGACGGAGTTTATGCAAAAGGTACAACTAAAGATAAATTCTCATACGGTTATGCTGGTTTAGAATTCTCTTTAGGTTCTTCTGCTAAACCAAGTTTAGAGTGGACTAACCCATTAGCTACTATGTATGATGAGTTAAAAGATCCAACTTTACGTCAAGAAGTTGAAGCATTAAAAAACCGTGTTTCTGCTGTTGAGAAATCTGTTGAAGATTTGAAAAAAGATACTGACGGTGACGGTGTTTCTGATCAATTCGATAAATGCCCAGGAACTCCTGCTGGTACTGCTGTTGATGGTTCAGGTTGTCCTCTTCCAAAAGTTGCTCCAGTTGATTCTGTTGCTTCGAATGTAACTGGTTTCGAAAAAATCGGTTTCGATTTCAATTCTTCAGTTTTAAAAACTGAGTCTTACCCTACTTTAGATAAATTATCTTCAGTGTTACGTGAAAACGGTGGTAAAGTAACTGTAAACGGTTACGCTTCAAGCGAAGGTACTGCTGCATATAACTTGAAATTATCTAAAGACAGAGCTAACTCTGTTAAAACTTACTTAGTAAACTCTGGCGTTAACGCTAGTCAAGTTGCTACTAAAGGTAATGGCGAAGCTAATCCAATTGCTTCTAACGATACTGAAGAAGGTCGTATCCAAAACCGTCGTGTTGAAACTGCTAGAAACTAGTATTTCAATATAAGATTTAAGAAAGTCCTGATGAAAGTCAGGACTTTTTTTATGCCTTTTAATTTTCTGTGTTAAGCTTTTTAGCTAAGTTTGTATTATGTACTTCTTTAGAAAAAAGGATCCAAACAGGCCAAATAATATCAATCTGAGAATTATGCATTTCATTAATGCATTGGCCATCTTGATTTTTCTTGCAGGTATTATCTATAAGCTTATTCAATGGCTTGCTAAATAACCCCAAATTTTTATGAAACAAATTATTAAAACAACAAATGCTCCAGCTCCAATTGGACCATATAGCCAAGCTGTACAAGCTGGAAATTTTTTATTCGTATCTGGCCAGGTTGCCATTAATCCAGAAAACGGAGAATTAAATATAGGTAATATTGAAGAAGAGACGCACCAGGTGATGCGGAACCTTAAAGCAGTTTTGCTTGAAGCAGGTTTAACTTTTGAGAATGTAGTAAAGTCTACTATTTTCTTAACCGATATGGGAACCTTTGCTCAGGTAAATGAGGTTTATGGACAGTATTTTACTGCTGATTTTCCAGCTCGGGAAACAGTTCAGGTTTCGGTGTTACCTAAAAATGTTAATGTAGAAATCTCTGTAATCGCGGTTGCGGGCTAATTTTTGTAGAAAACAAGAGGAATGTTTTATATCGGGCATTGTTCCTTACAATTATCTGGGGAACAATGTCTATACCTTTGCGTAATATAAAAGGTTTTCAACCATAAGAATTTAGTACTACAGAATATTTGTTTCCATTATTGTTGTTTGGGGAACCACTCTTTTATTCAGAAAGCAAGTAGTAAAAATGATCTAAATTTCTGTTGGCAGCAGGCTCCTTACACGAAGTTATGTGGGCTATTATCCTTTTATGCTATATATGTTATTGTGCTAAAATTAATTAAAGATGTAGATAAATTTAATTTTTTAGGCATTCAATTGGTTTTATCCGGATTAATGATGCTTCCATTGTATTTTCTCAATGCTGCTCCTTTTTCTACCGAAACCTTCTTTTGGTTGCATATATTTTTGATCGCCATTGTATTCAGCATTTTCCAATTTTTTTTAAATTCCTATGCCTTGATGGCAATACCCTCTTCTGCTCCGGGTATTTTAATTTATCTCAATCCAATTGTTGCTTTTACTGTGGTATTTTTCTACTTTAATGAGAAAATAGATCTGCACCAACTTTTTGCTTATTTGCTTTTGCTGCTATCGATCGTTATTTTTAATGCGGCTTTGCTAAAAAGTGTTGTTTATAAGAAACAGTAGAATATTTTGTTTAATTCGGTATTAGATACACCTGTTGAGTTTTTGAAAGGCGTTGGTACAAGCCGTGCCGATGTTTTGAAGAAGGATCTCGGCTTATTCACTTATCGGGATATGCTTGCACACTATCCCTTCAGGTATATAGACCGTACAAAATATTTTAAGATCAACCAGATTAATCCCGATTCGCAGTATATCCAGATTATCGGGCGTGTAATCAGCAAAAAAGTAATAGGTGATAAAAGGGCGAAACGTATTATTGCTGTTTTTAAAGATGAAACCGGAATTATGGAATTGGTTTGGTTCCAGAGCTTAAAATGGGTTGACGATCACATTACTGTGGGGACAGCTTACGTGGCCTTTGGGAAACCAAGCATCTTTAACGGAACATTCAGCATCTCACACCCTGAAATGGAGCTGTATCAGCGCAAACAGGTGGGACGAGGGAATTTAACCCTGCAGCCTGTTTATAACTCCTCAGAAAAGCTTAAAAAATTTAATCTCGATTCAAAAGGCTTGCAGCGCCTGATTGCGGGTTTATTGGATCAGGTTATTCCGCAGGTACCTGAAAACCTTCCGCAGTACATCATCGATAAATATCAGTTGCCGGATAAGAGGATTGCATTGCTGAATATTCATTTTCCTAAAAATCAAAAGGATTTAAGCGCTGCTGAAAGGCGGCTAAAGTTTGAAGAGCTGTTTTTTATTCAGCTGCAACTTCTGCATAATAAACACTTGCGTCAATTAAAATTTAAAGGTGCAACCTTCGATAAGGTTGGTGAAAAGGTGAACCGTTTTTATAAGGAATTTTTGCCATTTGAGTTAACTAATGCTCAAAAACGTGTAGTTAAGGAAATCAGGATTGATACACAACGCGGTGTACAAATGAACAGGCTTGTTCAGGGCGACGTAGGGAGTGGTAAAACGGCTGTTGCATTGATGAGCATGCTTCTGGCAAATGATAACGGCTATCAGGCTTGTATGATGGCTCCGACCGAAATTTTAGCGCGTCAGCACTATGCCTCTATCACAGAGCTTGTAACCCAAGACCTGGTGCGTGTTTCCATTCTTACCGGAAATACTAAAAAGAAGGAACGTACTGTTTTGCACAATCAATTGGAGAATGGAGAAATCGATATTTTGATTGGAACGCATGCATTGATTGAAGATAAGGTTCAGTTTAAAAATTTAGGATTGGTTGTAATCGATGAACAACACCGTTTTGGGGTGGAACAACGTGCTAAGCTTTGGCGGAAAAATATTATCCCTCCCCATATCCTTGTAATGACTGCTACGCCAATTCCGCGTACTTTGGCAATGACCCTATATGGTGATCTTGATGTTTCTATTATTGATGAATTACCTGCAGGCAGAAAACCAATCGAAACAAGGCACCTTTTTGAAGGCCAACGACTTAGAATGTTTGGTTTTATGAAGCAGGAAATTGCCAAAGGAAGGCAGGTTTATATTGTTTATCCTTTGATTAAGGAAAGCGAGAAGTTAGACCTTTTACATCTCGAAGCTGGAATTGAGCAGCTGAGCTACCAATTTCCCCGACCCGATTACCAGATTAGTATTGTGCATGGACAAATGCCAAATGCAGATAAGCAGTTCGAAATGCAGCAGTTTATTGATGGAAAAAGTCAGATTATGGTGGCTACAACCGTAATTGAAGTAGGCGTTAACGTACCTAATGCTTCTGTAATGGTGATTGAAAATGCCGAACGGTTTGGTCTTTCACAGCTTCACCAGTTGCGTGGCAGGGTAGGTCGTGGGGCAGAGCAGTCTTTCTGTATCTTAATGAGTGGTAATAAACTCAGTAAAGAGGGCAAAATCCGTTTAGAAACGATGGTGCGGACCAACAACGGGTTCGAAATATCGGAAATAGACCTTCAGCTTCGTGGTCCTGGAGATATTACCGGTACACAGCAAAGTGGTGTGCTGGATCTAAAACTTGCAGATCTGGCTAAAGATCAGGTAATTTTATCTGAAGCACGAAATACCGTTATTGAACTTTTTTCGGTAGATCCGCAGTTAGAAAAACCTGAAAATGCGATTCTAAAGGCACATTTACAAAGGCTGGAGAGAGGTATTTCTTTTGATAAGATTTCATAAATTTTACTATATCCTTGATTATGATCATTTTTACGGAAAATAAGTGCCTATTAATCCATATATGCCTGTAATTGTATCAATTCGATATTCATACAAGGTGCTCACATTTATAGAAAAAATCTTGATACGAAAACTGGAAAATTAGTTACCATATAAATCTAAATTCTGTTTAAATTACAAAAGAAAGTAAGCATCCAATACCATTTAAATTTTCTCTTTCCATTTCAACGTCTTTTCCCTGCTTTTTGCAATAATATTTGGTGTTGTATTATTTGTCCTACTTCGCGTAGTTTTGTAATGTTTTTTTACGATTCAGCCCCTCACAATTATTATTTTACCCCCTTTTTTAAATTCGCAATATTCCTATCTTGCGTGTAACCAATTATGAACTGTTAAGTTGACAAGTCTAAGTCAGAGTTTGCCTTATTCAGTAGTTTTATTTAGTATAATTAGTTATGATATCAGATAGGGGGATTCATAATGGTTTACGTGATTTATTGATCATTTATCAAACAACAGTCCTACAGGGAGATTGATTTAGATAATTAACTCAATAGATCAAGGTATAATAATGCAAATATCGACAGTTCATGATTACTTATGAATATTAAATTGTATTACAATCAATATCTAACCAAAATAAATTGAAAAACTATGAAAAAAAATCTATTGAGGACTTTTGCCAGAGGTAGCATGTTTCTTGTTTGCGGTGGTTGTCTCGTCTTTTCTCCACTTGCCAGCATGTCTGCCGAAACATCATTGCATGAAAAGGAACCTTTTGATTTTTACAAAATGCCCCTCCAGGATATTATTGTGAAGGGTAAAGTTACAGATGCCAAAGGCCCGATTCCAGGCGTAAGCGTGAAGTTGAAGGGAGGCACAACAACTACGGTAACCGACGGCTCCGGAAATTTTAGTATTAAGGTGCCTGAAGATGCAACACTCGTATTTACCTACGTAGGTTACGTAGATCAGGAGGTTCAGGTAAAGAACCAAACCAGTATTAATGTACGGTTATCAGAGAATAACCAAAATCTTTCAGAAGTGGTTGTAGTGGGTTATGGTACACAAAAGAAAGCCGTTGTATCAGGTGCCGTAGCATCTGTTAAAGGTACTGAACTCGCTAAATCCTCATCGGTAAACTTAACCAATTCATTAGCCGGGCGCTTACCAGGTGTAACGGCCTTACAGGGGAGTGGAGAGCCAGGCTACGATGGCTCTACCATCAGAATCCGTGGAACAAACTCGCTTGGAAATAACAATGCATTGATTGTAATTGATGGTATCCCCAACCGTGCTGGTGGTATCGAAAGGTTAAATCCAAACGATATTGAAAGTGTATCGGTATTAAAGGATGCATCTGCTGCCATTTACGGTTCGCAAGCGGCTAACGGGGTAATTTTAATTACCACCAAATTGGGTAAATCAGGAAAGCCACAATTTTCATACGACTTTAGTTATGGTTTACAACAGCCTACACGTATACCGAAAATGGCTAATTCCGTACAATATGCCGAAATTCTGAATGAACTGAATATCTTTGGTTCCGATATTAATCCAAATGAATGGTCGGCGGCATGGAACAGTTTTAAATCTACTGGCTCTTATACTTCTACAACCGGAAAAACAATTAATGCCGCTTATAAGGCTGATGAAATCAGGAAGTTTGGCGATGGTTCAGATCCGCTAAGATACCCTAATACCGACTGGTTTAAAACGACTTTTCAGAATTGGTCGCCTCAGCAAAGGCATAATGTTCAGATCAACGGGGGCAGTGAAAATGTAAAGTACCTGGTTTCTTTGGGCTATCTGGATCAGGATGGATATTATAAAAATTCTGCAACAGGGTACAAGCAGTACGATATGCGATTTAACCTCGAAGCAAAACTGAGTAAATATATTACCACAACTTTAGGGGTATCGGCCAGAGAAGAAGACCGTAATTTCCCAACAGTTGGAGCTAGTGATATCTTCAGGTTTTTAATGAGGGGACGCCCAAATGAAATTGCGATATGGCCAGATGGCAAGCCTGGAAAGGATATTGAATATGGTTATAACCCGGTAGTATCTACTACAGATTTAACGGGAACTAATAAAGATGTCAGAGATTACTTTCAAACCACAGGTAAGGTAGAAATTAAGATTCCTGGTGTTGAAGGATTAAAAGTAACGGGAACTGCTGCGATTGATAAATATTCTGGCAGACAGAAAAACTGGCAATTGCCCTGGACACTTTACGATTGGGATAAAAAAACCTTTCAGGCCGATGGTGTAACGCCAGTATTAACGGGTACGGTACGGTCGCAATATACCGATCCAAGGCTAAGGGAAACTGCTGGCGGGCAATTGGCCATCAACCTTACCGGAATGATTAATTATGATAAAAAAATTGGTGATCATAATATTGGTCTGATGGCTGGGGTAACCCGGGAAACGGTTGATAATGATGGTTTTGCCGCTTTCAGAAGATATTTTATTTCACAATCTGTTCAGGAATTATTGGCTGGTGATGAACGCGAACAATCATTAGGTAATTTAGATGATCCTAATAATCCTAATCGTCTTTTCAAACGGGCACGTTTAAGTTATTTTGGAAGGGCAGGATATAACTATAAGGAAAAATACCTTGCCGAATTTTTGTGGCGGGTAGATGGTTCTTACATTTTTCCAACCGATAGGCGTTTCGGTTTCTTCCCAGGCGTATCGGTCGGCTGGCGTTTATCAGAAGAGCCTTTTTTCAAGGAAAATGTTAAGTTCGTCAACAATTTAAAACTGAGGGCATCGTATGGTCAGATGGGTGCTGAAGCTTATTTTGGAGATGTGCTGCAAGAATATCAGTACCTCAGCTTAATGAATTTCGGAACATATACCTTTAATGATCTTGTTACTAAAACGCTAACAGAAGGGAAAGTACCTAATTTCAACTTTGGATGGGAAGTAGCCAATAATACCAACGTAGGCTTGGATGCATCCTTTCTAAATAACAAATTATCACTTGAATTAGATTATTTCTATAATAAGCGTACAAACATTCTAATTAGCAGAGGTAGCTCTGTGCCTGAAAGCTCGGGTATTACCGATCGTTTACCGCCTGTTAACTTAGGGAAAGTAAACAACAAAGGTTTTGAATTTAAATTGAGCTACAATGACAAGGTAGGTGATTTAAACTTTGGAGTGAGTGTAAACGGGGGGTATGCGAAAAATAAAATCATTTTTTGGGATGAAACCCCCGGTGCTCCTGAATGGCAGTATTCAACTGGCCGCATAACCAATTCGTGGTTGGTATACGATTATGATGGCGTTTTTAAAGATCAGGCAGAAATTAATGCCAATACATTAAATTATGGTGCGCTAACCAGCACCTTACGCCCTGGTGATATGAAGTTTAAGGATATTAATGGTGATGGCAAAATCAATGCCGATGATAAAATCCGCCTGGATAAAAATGGAACACCAACCTTTACCGGAGGTTTCAATTTAAACCTGCAATATAAAGGGTTCGATTTATCGGTACTCGTTCAGGGGGCAACCGGCGGGATGCAGATTGTAGGTATAACCGAATCTGGCGATATTGGTAATTTCCTGGAGTGGTCATACCTAAACCGTTGGAGCATTGATAACCCAAGCTCGGTAAATCCGCGTTTATCTAACCGTGGAGCTACCTATTATACTGATAGCAATAATGCATTAAACAATACTTATTGGTTGCGGAGCAATAATTACATCAGGCTTAAAAATGTAGAGTTAGGCTATACCTTGCCAAATACCCTGGTAGAAAAAGTGGGGCTGAACAGTGTAAGGGTTTATGCGAACGGATTAAACCTGGCTACATTGGATAAAATCAAGATCTGGGATCCCGAATCAACCAATTCAAGTGGCCAATATTATCCACAGGCCAGGGTAATCAATTTTGGTATTAAAGCCGCTTTTTAAAGTGTAATCAAGTTTAACCGTTACAATCAAGAATATGAAAGCAATAAATAAAAATATAAAGCTCTATATATTAATTTTTACCACCATTTTTGCAGCATCCTGTAAAAAAGATTTTTTAGATGTAGAATCGCCCGGCCAGGTGCCGGCAGAATCAGTATGGAAAGATCCGGCAACTGCACAGGCCTTCGTTAATGATATCTATAACGGATTGGGTAATGGAGGTTTCTCTGAACAAATGTTAGCTTCTGTTTCAGATGAAGCCTTGTTTACACACCCAACCCGTGGTATAGACCTGGTTAATAATGCTACCATTAACCCTTCTACATTAGGTTGGGTAGACGATACCTGGGCGTATAAGCAAATGTACAACCGCATCAGGGCCTGTAATATTACCATCGAAAAAATTACTAGTGGAGATAATTCACTAACCAGCCAAACGTTAAAAGATCAGTTATTGGGCGAAGCTTATTTTTTAAGGGCTTACTATTATCAGCAGTTATTGCGTTACTATGGCGCTGTACCCCTTATCACAAAAATTTATGTGCTAGATGATAACTATAACGTAAAAAGAAATACGTACGAAGAGTGTGTAAATTTTATTGTTAAAGATTGCGATGAAGCCAGCAGGTTGTTAACAGGCAAAACGTTAGATAAAGGGCGTACTACTTCAAATGCGGCATTGGCCTTAAAATCAAGAGTGTTGATATACGCTGCGAGCGATTTGCATGACAGGGCGAAACTTACTTCTAAAGTTACGGGTATTGCTGCTCAAAAATTAGATTTTTTAAGTTATGCCAGTGGCAGCCAGCCAGACCGTTACCGTTTGGCTCAAACTGCTGCTAAAGCAGTTATGGATTTAGGTACAGGTTATAAGTTAAATCTTTCTGCGCCCGCTTCGGTAACAGATGGCCAGTTAAATTATAAAAGCATTGCCATGGGCGGAGCAAGTAAGGCACCGGGTATAGATGCTACTGCGGCATCAGAACTCATTTTTGCACGTTATTTTATCATCCAGAATAATATTAAACATGCGCAGCAAAATGGGCCGAATGGTTACCATAACTGGGCTGGAAATACACCTATCGGCTTGCTGGTTGATGATTATGAGATGAAAGATGGCAGTAAATTTAGCTGGACAAATACCACACAAAAAGCTAATCCTTATCAGGACAGAGACCCTCGTTTTTATGCTACCGTTTTGTACGATGGTGCAGGTTGGAAACCACGCGATAAAGCTTCGGGTAACGTGGACCCTGCCAGCCAGATCCAAACTGGAGTATACGACTTAATGGATAATGGTTCCCGAATCGACTTTAAAGGCTTAGATACACGTGCGAGTTCTATCGAAAACTGGAATGGCAGTTGGACCGGATACTATTATCATAAATTTATCGATCCGGATCCAACTATTGTTGATGCTTCTATGTCGCAGAATGTACCGTGGCCATTCTTCAGGTATACCGAAGCAGTGTTTAATTTTATTGAGGCCAGTATTGAGCTTGGTGAATTAAGTAAAGCAACAGAGTGGTTAAACAAAATCCGTTTCAGAGCAGGTATGCCAGCGGTAACCGCTACAGATCAGGATGGACTTAGAGAGGTTTACCGTCACGAACGCCGTATCGAAATGGCTTACGAAGAACAACGTTATCATGATACCCGCAGGTGGTTAATCGCTAGCGAAACATTGGGCAGAAAAACCACTTATATTAAGGTTATCGGCAAATTTAAATCTGGCAAAACCATGTCGGCCCCTTACCATTACGATAATACCGTTTACGATTATACCTACACTCCAGTTGTAGAAAATGCACAGGAAAATAGGAGTTGGAACGATAAACTTTATTTCAGGCCATTTAGCCGCGATGAAGTAAACAAAAATAACGCTCTCGAACAAAACCCGGGTTACTAAATTCTTTTGGTAAAAAAGCCCGATGAGTAACATACTCATCGGGCTTTCATGTTTATGATGAATGCTGTAAGCTTATTTGGCTTCATTCTCAAAGTAGTTTAGTCTTGCTTTTTTAAAATTAGATCGATAACTTTCACCAACTGATACATTTAGCCCGTTTTTAAGAGATATTAAAAAACCGTCTATTTTTTCAATATACTTCGTTGATATGATATAAGATTTGTTGACACGCTTTATAAACAAAAAAGCTTTTAAGTTAAATTCCATATCCACCAATTTATAATAAGGAGTTAGTACCGCATCGGTTGTATATATATTAATATAATTTCCATTACCTTCAACTGCTATTATCTCGTCAACATAAATTCGTCGAATTTGAGTGCAACTTAATTTTACCATAATATAGGGATTTTCTTTTGCTATATTATCAATTACAGCATTAACAGTTTTTTCAAAAGATGTGAAGTCAAAAGGTTTGTACAAAAAGTGTTTGGCATTAATATTATAACCATCTATTGCATGTTGTAAATTTGCACTTACCAACACAATATTTTCAACTTTATGAGCAATTTGGGTGGCTAGTGCCAACCTATCTAATCCTGAAATTTTCACATCTATAAATGCAAAATCTATATTATTCTCTAGAGTGATAATATCTTGTAGGGCTACTTCTGTATTGATGTATGTTTTAATTAGATTTAGATATGTCATTTTGCTAATGCAACCTGCCAATAATTTTAAGGCAATAGGCTCATCATCTATTATTATACATGAGAATGTTTTCAAAATATTGAGTAGTGTTGCGTTAACAGTTAAAACAATAACGAACTTTTTAGTAGTAAATTTTGATTATAAATGAAAAAATCTTTTAATTTCAAAATTTACTTTGTAAGTGGTTGTCTATTAGTATTTTATTTTTTAATTTTTTTTTAAAATAGATCGAATGTGTTTGTATGATTGTTTGAAATTATTCGATTAACAGTTTTATGTTTTGTTGATTTTAGAGGGTTTACATAATATTTTGGGGGGTTGGAATAAAAATTAAAAAAGTAAGTTTAATTGTTTTTAGATTGTATAATTAAAAATAAATATGTATGTTTTTATTTAAAAATAAATTAAACAATATTGAAGCAGTTACAAAGCTTTTGGTAGAAAAATTAAATGTAAGTGTCACTGAAACCACAATAAAAGAGTGTTTAGGAAATCATCCTGATTACCCAAGTTTAATGGCGCTATCCGATTGCCTTACTGATTGGTATATTGCAAATGAAGCGAGGAGAATTCCTAAAGAAAATTATAAAGATTATGAAATACCTTTCATTGCACAATTAATGCCTAATGGAGGTAGTTTTATTTTAATTAATAGCATTAACCAAGGCCAAATAAACTATAGCGACGAAAAGCATTTAAATGCATCCATGCCAGAAGATGAATTTCTGAAAAAATGGAGTGGCAGTGTTTTAAGGGCGGAAGCCAACGAAAATAGTACAGAACCTGGTTATAAAAATAAACGTTTGCTCGAAATCTTTAGTACAGCCAAATTGCCAATTTTAGTGTTAATAATCACTATAAGCATTTTAATGGCAGTAAACTTTCAATCGATAACTTTGGGTTATGGTTTAGTATTATTATCGAAACTTACTGGCATTGCTGTGAGCATACTTTTGTTGACGCATAGTATTGACGCTAATAATCCCCTTGTACAAAACTTATGTAGCCTAGGCAATAAAAATAACTGTAATGCCATTTTAAAATCAAATGCTGCAAAAATTACTAAATGGCTAAGCTGGAGCGAGGTCGGATTCTTTTATTTTACAGGTTCTTTCCTTTGTCTATTACTCAAACCTGTTAGTTTTGCCTTGATTGGTTGGCTAAGTGCATTGGCTTTACCATATACCTTTTATTCTATCGCTTACCAGTATAAACACAAAAACTGGTGTGTATTGTGTTGTATAGTGCAAGTATTGCTGCTGTTTGAAAATCTTATTGCCTTAAACTTTGGTCTTTGGTCTTTTAGCTTTGCAGCCTATATATCTCCAAGTTTCTTATTCACATTATTAATCTGTTTCTTTTTACCTATTATAATTTGGTCTTTATTGAAACCATTATTTTTAAAAACATCCCAGTTTAAATTGCTTTCCCAACAGCTTAAAAATTTCAAATATAACAATGAATTATTTAACCAAGCACTTTTAAACCAACCTCGTTATGCGGTAAATAATGATTTAATGCCTGTAGTTTTAGGTAATCCTCAAGCTCAAACGATAATTACTATGGTAAGTAACCCATTTTGTGGGCCATGTGGTAATACACATGAAATCCTAGAAGAATGGCTTAAAACAAGAGACGATCTACAGTTGAAAATTATTTTCACTACAGCCGATCATGATAATGATGAAAAAACCAAAGTAGCACGGCATATCAGTGCCTTAACTAAATTGAACGATACCGCTTTAGTAGAGCGTGCACTTAGTGATTGGTATACGCAAACCGTAAAAAAATACGAACATTGGGCTAAAAAATACCCCGTTCATTTTGATCATGAAATAGATGTGGTAATACAAAAACAAAAAGACTGGTGTGAAATGGCCGAAATCTCTTTTACACCAACTATTTTGGTAAATGGATATAAATTACCAGTACCATATCGCTTAGAGGATATAAAATATTTAATTGCTTAATATCATCTTGAACTTGTTTCTGGATATGTAAAGTGATAGTTCTTTTGTACAAAAAGGGGCAGCACGGTTGCAACGAAACTGCCCCAGAACGAATACTGGCGTACACCGGTATCGCTTAAGTTACCCTTGCGTGAAAGGGTAACAAAATCTTAAATCACAAAATTAAACATTAAACAATGAAAAAATTAAGTTTAAAACCAAATGCCTTTGATAAAGGTGAAGTGTTAACAAGGTCACAGTTGAGGAAAGTAATGGGGGAGATGATAATGGATCAGGAAGCGGAGCAGGGGGATACTATAAATGCTGTAACTACCAAGCCTGCTATTCATGCGGAGAGCCAAGCTGGGTGCCTAGTGGAGCTACAATAGTTTGTAATGGTTGGGTATGCCGCTCATAATATTATTTGGGATCAAAGCATGCTTTGATCCCATTTCATCCATTTAAAAAAATACCTCTTTTAAATCTTCTAAAAAGTAATAAAAAAAATTATGAAAAAGGCACTTTTTATCTTATTCTTTTTATCCATGACAAGTTTATCAGTTTGTGCACAACAAAAACATAGCGCAATAAATTTTCAACAAAAACTTAAATGGGAAGAGATTAAAAAAAAGCCAAGCAGGAAAACAAATTTATTTTTTTAGATTTTAATACAAGCTGGTGCGTTCCATGCAGACGGATGGAGGCTGAAATATTTACGCAAGATAGTGTAGCAGAATATTTAAATAAGAATTTTATAAGTAGCAGTTACCGTTGCGATACCTCTGCAAATGATGTTATTGAAATTAGAGATCGATATCCTGATGCCTTAAACATTATTAAAGAATTAAATATTCAGGGGTATCCAACGTATGCTATTTTAAGTCCCGATGGCGTTTTGGTTCATAAAGTGATTGGTTATATGAGGGCGGACGTTTTTATCGATGAACTGAAAATGGGTTTAAATCCTCAAACGCAGTATTTAACTTTTGTTAAAGAGTTTAATAAGGGGAATAGAGGTGAACTTTTTTTGTTGAAACTAGTTAACGCAAGCGAGCGGGTAAATGATTATGTAAAGGTGCCAGACTATATAAATAATTATTTAAAGACTCAAAAAAATTACTCACCAAAAAAATATAGAATTTATCGCTAGAGCAACAAATAAGAGTAGTGATATAGGTTTCAGGATATTAACTAATTATCCTGATCAGGTAGATCAAGTTATTGGCATAAATAGATGTGCTGAAATTGTATCAAGGATTGTTTTCAGTGAAATAGCCATAAAGTTTTTAAGAGTAAATGGGAAAACCGAGTATAGACCTGCTGCAATGATGGTGATTTATAGCGGAGAAATCCAGAAGAAGGTTAATTGGGCAGCATTAAAGAAAAGACTTGATCATGATTACCCCAGATTTTCATCAACAATAATGGACTATTCAAAATTTAGTTATTACAGTTGGACAAAAGATTGGACCAATTTAGCCAAAATTATCACTCACCAGTTGTATAAACGAAAATTTACCTATCGGTTTATTGAAAATGCAACACAAAGTATTATTAATGGCTGTGATGATAAAATGATTCTCAATGAAGCTCTTAAATGGTATAATAGTAAAGATATACCTGAAGATCCCTACAGTTTCTGGACTAAATCAGACTTATTGTTTAAACTGGGCCGAATTGACGATGCAATTTCAGAATTGGACTTGCATAGATCTGAAGATGATGAGCATAAAAATGAGCAAATAGAATCTGCAATAAAAAAAATGAGAGACGGAAAAAGTAGATGGACAAGTTAAGAGTTGTATCCAGTATTCACGAAAAAAGATAATTTAATATTATAGAAGAAGAGTTAATGCAAGAAAATATCAAGACCTACATTATCAATTTAGAAAAGAGAACCAGTCGTAGAGTTCATTCTATTAATCAATTTTCAAAGAAAAACCAGTTTAAGATCAACTTTATAAAGGCAATTGAAAACAAGAATGGCGCTTTGGGATTGTGGCAAACTATCGTCCAAATCATTGAAAATGTATCTATAAAAGAAGATGATTATATTTTGATATGCGAGGATGATCATAGATTTACGAAAAATTATAATCCACAAAAACTGTCAAATCTTATAAAAGAAGCTCAAGAAAAACAAGCGGATATATTGTTGGGGGGATAAGCTGGTTTAAAGACGCCTTGCAGGTTTCTGAAAATCTATTTTGGATTGATTCTTTTACGGGATTACAGTTTACGATAATCTTTAAACAGTTTTTTAAAAAAATATTGGAATCGTCATTTACCGCTAATGATGTTGCGGATCTTAAAAATATCGTCACTTACAGAAAATAAGTTCGTAATCGCTCCTTTTGTTTCAGTACAAAAAGAATTTGGCTATTCTGATGTAACATTAAAGAATAATGGGACAGCGCGGGTAGAGCGGCTTTTTAAGGGTGTAAACAGTAAACTGGAGGAACTGGTGAAGGTAGCCAATTTTTATAATGTCGCTAAATAACTATGAAAAGTAACACAGAATATGATGGATTTTCAATAGCCACATATGTTATCAATATGCAGGAAAGGACTGATAGATTAGCCCATATTTTAAAGCAATTTAAAAACAGACCGGAGTTTGATGTTACTGTTTTGGAAGCCTGTAAACACGAAATCGGCGCGGTTGGGCTTTGGAACAGCATTTTAAAAATGATTAAACTGGCGCTAGAAAATGATGATGATGTAATTATTATGTGTGAAGACGATCATGAATTTACGGAATATTATAATGCCGAATACCTGATGCAGAATATTATAGCATCACACGAACAGGGTGCTGCCATTCTTTCCGGGGGTATTGCAGGATATGGAGAAGTAGTGCCATTAACAGAAAACAGATATTGGCTAAATACATTCTTATCTACCCAATTTATTGTCCTTTATAAGAACATTTTTAAAAAAATACTCAATTATAAGTTTAAGGATGATGATGTAGCGGATTTGGTTTTAGCTAATCTAACAAGCCATAAAATGATACTTTATCCTTTTATCTCACGACAGAAAGATTTTGGTTATTCAGATATTACCACCATACACAATGAACAGCCTGGTTTAGTTCAAAATATGTTTAATGGAACTGAGCAACGTTTGGAAAAAATTCGGCAAGCTTACTTAAAATATTTAATGTAATATGTTTATTCTAAAGTTAATGGGTGGGTTGGTCAATTCAGATGTTTGAGTATTTTTTTTAACCTATTGTGAGGTTTTTTACCTGATGCTTTCAAGTACTATTTGTATTTACTGATCAGAAAGCTAAATTGTTACATGAATAGGCACATTTCATTAATCAACAACATTTACAAATTACAATGGCCATTTGATACACTGTTAAAATTTCAAATTTAATGAAACAAAAGATCAGCTCTTGAAATTTTATGATTTTGGATAATAATAAATATGGTGTACACGACTTTCTAAGATCAGGAAGCTAAAAGAAAGAATATACACTTTTACAACACTTAAACCATAGAAAACCAACATTGAAAACCTTCCCCTTTTACAAGCAAGCCGATCAAATGGACTGTGGGCCTACCTGCCTGCGTATGGTAGCCAAATACTATGGGAAAAATTTCAGTTTACAAAGGTTAAGGGAAATTTCGGGTATTAATAAGGAGGGGGTTTCGTTGTTAGGCATTAGCGAAGCTGCGGAGAAAATTGGCTTTAGGACGACTGGTAGTAAGCTTACATTAATCCAATTATCAGCTGCTGAATTTCCCTTAATTATACACTGGAACCAAAACCACTTCGTAATTCTGTATAGAATAAAAGGTAATAGTTTTTACGTTGCCGATCCAGCCAAAGGCTTGATCAAATATAGTTATGAGGAGTTTACAAGAGGTTGGTTAAGTACAAATAGTAATGGTAAAAGCCAAGGAATTGTATTAATACTTTCACCAACCCCTGATTTATATACACTGGAAGGAGATAAAGGCTTGGGTTTAAATTGGGGCTATTTACTGCGCTACTTATACCAGTACAAACAATTAATAGCACAGTTATTTGTGGGGCTAGCTGTTGGTAGCTTGCTTCAGTTAATTGTTCCTTTCCTTACCCAATCGATTGTAGATATTGGGATCAACACCCGAAACTTAAATTTTATCTACATTATTCTTATAGCACAAACAATGTTATTTTTGGGTAGGATGAGTGTAGATTTTATTCGCTCATGGATTTTGTTGCACATTAGTACGCGCATAAGTATTTCTATTCTGACCGATTTTTTGATTAAGCTGATGAAACTTCCCATGAGTTTTTTCGATAGTAAGATGACTGGTGATATTATGCAACGCATGAGCGATCAGGGTAGGATACAAAGTTTTTTAACTGGTTCTACGTTAAGTATCGTTTTCTCATTGTTTAACCTCTTGGTATTTGCAGGAGTGCTTGCATACTACAACCTAAATATTTTTCTTATTTTTTTATTAAGTAGCGTACTTTATTCACTTTGGGTAATTGCTTTCCTCAAAAAAAGGCGAGATCTTGATTTTAAGACATTTGAATTATCTTCTAAAAATCAAACTGCCATCGTGCAACTTATAGGTGGAATGCAGGAAATTAAATTGAATAATTGTGAACAACAAAAGCGATGGGAGTGGGAGCATGTACAAGCGGGTTTATTTAGGTTTGGCGTAAAAAGTTTATCATTAGGACAAATACAGCAAACCGGTGCTTTTTTTATTAATGAAGGTAAAAATATCCTCATTACATTTTTGGTTGCAAAATCGGTGATAGATGGCGACTTAACCTTAGGGGGATGATGGCTGTTCAATATATAGTAGGCCAAGTAAATAGTCCAATAGAGCAGCTGTTGGGTTTTATCCAATCACTACAAGACGCCAAAATAAGTTTAGAGCGTTTAAACGAGATACACCAACTAAATGATGAAGAGCCCATTGATAAAATATTTTTGAAAGATTTACCAGTAAATAAAAGTATCTCTATCCAAAATTTAAGTTTTACTTATCCAGGTGCAGGTAATGAACCCGTTTTAAAGGGAATAGATCTAGCAATTCCAGAAGGAAAAACCACGGCTATTGTAGGTATGAGTGGGAGTGGTAAAACCACCATTTTAAAATTATTGCTGCGGTTTTATGTGCCGCAAAAAGGAGAAATAAAAGTAGGGCAAACCCATATAGATCAGATTGGGTATCGGTATTGGCGCGGACAATGCGGTATTGTAATGCAAGATGGTTTTATATTTTCGGATAGCATTGTTAAAAATATTGCAGTTGGAGATGAATATCCTGATACTACAAAATTACAACATGCTATTAAAATAGCCAATATAGGCGATTTAATCGAAAGTCTGCCTTTAGGTTTACATACTAAAATCGGTGCTGAAGGAAATGGAATTAGCCAGGGGCAGAAGCAGCGAATATTAATTGCCAGGGCAGTTTATAAAAATCCTGAATATATCTTTTTTGATGAAGCGACCAACGCGCTTGATGCCAATAATGAAAAGGTTATTATGGAAAATTTGAAAGATTTTTTTAAAGGAAGGACGGTTGTAGTGGTCGCCCACAGACTCAGTACGGTTAAAAACGCCGATAATATTGTGGTACTTGATAAAGGGATTATTGTTGAGCAGGGGAGTCATGCAGAACTTACAAAAAGTAAGGGAGAATATTATAACTTGGTTAAAAATCAGCTGGAATTAGGAAGCTAGTTAATATATTGATAAAACATGCCACTTGAACAGGAAACGATATATCAAAATAGCGAAGAAGTGAACGAAATTATTACTGCTGTTCCTGCATGGATTCTACGCTGGGGTATTACATTGGTTTTTACTATACTGGCAGGTATCATTCTACTTTCAGCACTAATAGATTACCCTGATGTGGTAAAAACAACCTTAAAGGTAAATTCATTAAATGCTCCGAAAGCTGTTCTGGCTAAACAAAGTGGGAAATTAACAGCACTTCTGGTAGAGGATGGACAAATGGTTACCACGAATCAATCTTTAGCTTATTTCGAAAGTACGGCGAATCCCGAAAATGTACTACAACTAAACAAGCAGCTTAAGGATTTTCAGGCCAGTATTTTAAAGGATTTTAACCAAGTTCTGACACTCCCTGCCAACTTAAGTTTAGGGGAACTTCAAAGTAGTTATCAAAGTTTTTATCAGCAGTACCTTCAGTATCAATCTACCCAACAAAATGGTTATTATGTAAATAAGCTGGCTTTTTTAACACGTGATTTAAAGGATATTACTGCTTTGAAAAATCAAATTCTTAAGCAGGAAGAAGTTCAGAAACTCGAATATGCTAATCAAGAGCAAGAGTACAGAGCCTATCAAAAATTGTTCAAAAATAAGGTAATTTCGAGAAGTGAATTTAATCAACAAGAAAACAAATTTTTGTCAGCTAAATATCCACTTCAACAAACCGAAACAGCCATATTAAATAACGCTAGTAGCTATGCCGCAAAAGAAAAGGAGCTATTAGATATTAAACATACCATTTCTGAAGAGCAAGCCAAATTTGTGCAAGCTTTAAATCAATGTATTACGGAAAGTGATAATTGGATTTTACAACATGTATTACTAGCTCCGTTAGCAGGTAAGCTCAGCTTTGCAGGCATTGTGCAACAGAATCAAAATGTCACTACTGGTCAGGAAATTTTTATTGTAAATCCCGGTAATGCTAGTTTTTTGGAGAGATTCAGATACCGCAATACAACATGGGTAAAATACGCGAGGGAGAACTTGCTTTGGTAAAGTTAAGGAGCTTTCCTTTTGAACAATATGGGATGATTAGAGGCCGACTTTCTTATATCTCCGATGTTGCTTACCGAGACAGCGTTTTTATAGCTAAAGTTAGTTTTGAAACTTTCGAAAATAAAGACCCTAATCTGAAAATAGTGCTAAAAAACGGTATGCAGGCTGATGTAGAGATTGTTACGGAAGAGAGTTCTTTACTACAACGCTTCTTTAGAAATATAACTAAAATGTTAAATACTGGGAATTAATTGAAAAAAGATACTCTGATCTTATTGTGCATCACGTAGTTTTGCAGATAAAATTTTTCCTGTGTCAGATTCAAATTCCGTAATCGTTAAACAAGACCCATTCGCTGCCTTGCGGTATAAAGAATTTCGTTCTTACATCGGGCTGAGATTTTTTTACTTTTGCTTATCAAATGCAAGCTATTGTACTTGGTATCTATATTTATCATTTAACCAAGGATCCTCTTGCATTAGGATTAATTGGACTTTGCGAAGCCATTCCAGCGATAGCAATTGCACTCTATGGTGGATATATTGCAGATAAAAGTGAAAAAAGAGCACTATTGCTTAAAATATTCTCAACTGTATTTTTATGCTCGGTAACTATGCTGGTCGTAACAAGCATTTACATGAAGCCTTATCTATCTAACGATTGGATTGTAAAAATTCTATATGGTATGGTCTTTTGTATTGGTCTTGCAAGAGGTTTTTTCGGCCCCGCAAACTTCTCCTTACAGGCTTCTATTGTGCCGAAAGAGATATATCCAAATGCAAGTACATGGAGTAGTTCAAGCTGGCAATTGGCGTCAATATTAGGTCCTGCAGCAGGAGGTTTAATTTATGGTTTTCTTGGAATTACCGTAACCTATGTTGTGATTATTTCATTTATATTCATTTCATTAATCTGCATCTTTTTTCTAAAAGTGCATCCGCCTAAATTCCTTCCTAAAATGAGTATTGGGCAAAGCTTAACAGAGGGGATACAATTTGTATTTAAAACAAAAATGATGGTTTGGGCGATGAGCCTGGACCTGTTTTCGGTGTTTTTCGGGGGGCTGTAGCCCTTCTGCCTGTTTTTGCCAATGATATTTTAAAAGTGGGAGCAGAGGGATTAGGCTTTATGCGTGCTGCGGCCTCAACAGGCTCCGTAATTACCATGTTGGCAATGACACGTTTTTCGCCAATGGGCAAGCCCTGGCGAAACCTGCTTATAGCGGTTACCGGATTTGGTTTAAGTATTATTTGCTACGGGCTATCTAAGAGTTTCTATTTAACGCTGTTTTTCTTGTTTCTGGAAGGATCATTCGACAGCGTGAGTGTGATCATCCGTCAAACCATCATGCAATTGCTTACGCCTGATGAGATGCGTGGAAGGGTATCGGCTGTAAATAGCATGTTTATAGGTTCGTCAAATGAAATTGGCGCTTTTGAATCTGGTTTGACCGCTAAATTAATGCGAACTATTCCAGCAGTCGTTTTTGGTGGAAGTATGACCATTGGGATCGCATTTATTACCTGGTTAAAAACAAGGCCGTTAACCAGGCTGAGTTTGCAGGATATTAATGAACAAACGAGTAAAGTTGTTTAGTTGCTGCCTAAAAACATTTCGAAGGATTTTCATGCTAAATAAATTCAGGATGAGGATTCCCTTGTAGAGTTGTCAACTTTAATAGCCAGTTTGCCAGAAAGTTGACAACTCTGAAATTCATGTTTAATTACCGATAAGCTCTATTTTTGCCAATAATTTGGGCATGCCCCAAGCTGCGCAAGGGGCGGGCTATCCGTTGCAATCTTTTTTGAAGAAAGATCAAAAAAGGATTTCCACTGCTATCCCTAATGCAAAACCCATAACCGTAAAAAAGTCAGTTATACATTTACCTAAAAGAGTTGTCAACTTTAATAGCCAGTTTGCCAGAAAGTTGACAACTCTGAAATTCATGTTTAATTACCGATAAGTTCTATTTTTTTGCAAATAATTAGGGCATGTACCAAACTGCGCCAGTGCAACGTCATTAAGTTAAGCTACTGAGGTTGTCAGTCTGAGCGTAGTCGAAGACTTCTTGAAATTAATAAATTGCAAATAAATGCCCTTCGACTACGCTCAGGGTAACATCTTTTTGCAATTTCTCCCTTAATTCCTCATGCAAAATTCACAGCAGTTAAAAAAGTCAGTTATACATTTACCTAAAAGAGTTGTAAACTTCAATAACCAGTTTGCCAGAAAGTTGACAACTCTGAAATTGTCAGTCTGACATAGTCGAAGACTTCTTGAGATTGATAAATTGCAAATAAATGCCCTTCGACTACGCTCAGGGTGATATCTTTTTGCGATTTCCCCCTTAATCCCTCATGCAAAATTCACAGCAGAAAAAAAACTCAGTTATACATTTGCCCTGGCCACCTAAACCCGATGGCACGGATGCCGGTAAAGCATATTGTTTTTATCAATGGTATCGGCAGGAGGAACAGCGGGATAGAACCAAACCGAAGAACTGCTGGAATTGCTTTCCAAAAAACCGTGAGTTGTCAACTTTAAATAAGCAGTTTGCCAGAAAGTTGACAACTCTATAATTTAACAATTTATTGTGCCTTTGTTTCTTGGTGGCGAAAATTAAAACTTCTTATTCTTGCCCCACATGAGGTAAATAATCGAACCCAGAAAGGGAGCCAGCAAGATAATGATGAACCACAATACCTTTACGCTGAAGCTCATTGAGCTATTTCTGGAGATATGATAAATGGCTATTAAGATTAAAGCCAGCCATAAGATGGCTGGTATAATCACGAACAGGGCCACCTGGTTGCTGTTGATTTCTACTAATGACATTTAAATAGATTTTAATTACTTAAGCTTCAACAACTCTTTCGCCAATTTGTTGGCGCCACATGGCCTGATATAAGCCATTTTGTGCAATTAGTTCTTCATGTTTTCCTTGCTCAATAATGTGGCCTTTCTCTAAAACATAAATTTTATCGGCATGTTTTATCGTTGATAAACGGTGCGCAATCAAAATGGTAATGTGATCGGTTAAATCTGAAACCGAACGAATGGTTTTGGTAATCTCTTCTTCCGTAATCGAATCGAGCGAAGAAGTTGCCTCATCAAAAACCAAAATATCTGGCTGACGGAGCAGCGCTCTGGCGATTGATAAACGTTGCTTTTCTCCTCCCGAAACCTTTACGCCACCTTCACCAATCAGCGAATCCAGACCTTTATCAGCCCTTGCCAATAAAGTTTGACAAGCAGCCTGGTTTAATACCTTATAACATTCCTCATCTGTAGCTTTAGGGTTTACAAATAACAGGTTTTCTCTTATCGTTCCCGAAAACAGCTGTGTATCTTGTGTAACAAAACCGATTTTTTCGCGCAAGGCATCTAAATCAATTGCGTTGCTGGAAATGCCATTGTATAAAATCTCACCCTCTTTTGCCGGATATAAGCCCACTAATAGTTTTACTAAAGTTGTTTTTCCAGAACCTGAAGGACCAACAAAGGCAATCGTTTGCCCATTATGGGTTTTGAAAGAAATGTTTTCCAGGGCATTACGGTTGGCAGTTTGATGTTTAAAGCCAACTTTGTTAAAGGTTAAATCTTTAATTTTTTGAATGGAAATCGGGTTTTCAGGTTTCTTATCAATTGGTGTACTCAGTATCTTTTTAAAGTTTCCTAAAGAAACTTCCGCTTCACGCCAGGCTAAAATTACATTTCCGAGTTCCTGCAATGGCCCGAAAAGGAAAAAGGAATAAAAAAGGAAAGTTAAATACTGCCCCGCGGTGATGGAATTATCAAAAATAAGCAATAGCAAAACCAAAATCATGGTACTCCGGACCAGGTTGACCGTGGTGCCCTGAACAAAACTCATACTCCGAACATACTTTACTTTTTTGAGTTCGAGACCTAAAATTTTATAGGTGGTCTTGTTTAATCTTTCAATTTCCTGATTGGCCAGCCCCAGACTTTTTTACCAGTTCAATGTTTCTTAATGATTCTGTGGTAGAGCCAGCCAAAGCGGTTGTTTCACCAACAATAGAACGTTGAATGGTTTTAATTTTGCGACTTAAAAACCAACTGACAAAGCTGATAATTGGAATGGCTGTAAAATAAACCAGAGTAACCTTATAACTTATAGAAACAGAATAAACGATTACGAAGATCATCCCGATTAAGCTTACAAATAAGATGCTGATAAATGCGGTGATGAATTTTTCTGAGTCTAAGCGTACCTTCTGTAAAATTCCGAGTGTTTCACCACTTCGCTGATCTTCAAAAACCTGGTAAGGTAGTTTCAAAGAATGCTGTAAGCCATCGGCATACATTTTGGCACCTACTTTTTGTACGATTACACTCGTAAAGTAATCCTGAAAATTCTTAGCTATTCGTGAAACCATGGCTGCACCAATGGCCAAACCAATTAAACCCAATGAGCCCCAAAGATACTGGGCATAGGTTAATTTGTCTTTTTGATTGATGAAACGGTCTAAAATTCTTCCGGTAATATATGGATCTAAAAGTGAAAAGCCAATATTGAAACCTGCAAGCAATAACGCCAGAACCACAATCCACTTGTGGTTTTTCAGGTAGTCTAATAATAATCCCATTAAAGTTTTGTTGTTTTAATTACAAACATAAAAAAAGGGAACGGATAAAAATCCATTCCCTTTTTTTATGACTTTAAGCTAAGATACTTAGCTGAAATTTGTTTAAAATCCATAACGCAAACCGATTTGTGCCTGCCAAGGATTACCAGATGGTGTTACTAAACCGCTATTATTGATCCGGTAATTGAATTGACGCTTAGTCGTGTCGTAGTTGGGTACTGCAGGAGTTATTTCATTACCTGCAGCGTCTTTTACAGCTGGAATTCCCAAACCGTAAATAGCCTGTGTGCCCAAGGTTTCTGAAGTACCCCAGGTTTTCTTAAATAAGTTGGCTACGTTAAACAAATCGCCGGAAATTTCAACACTTTGTTTTTTACCAGGTCCGAATTTAATCTGGTAAGCCAATCTTAAATCAATCGTACCGTAAAAGCCATTAATACCACCATTACGTTCTGCAAATGTACCTTCGTATTTTAGGATATAATCTTTTAAACTTTGGCTTGCAAGTGGATTATCCAATAATGCCTGTAAACCATTGCGAACATTTGCAGGTGTACTTGGGTTATTTCTGTCGAAAATGAAAGCCAGATCGTTTGTCGCTACGAAATCGCCGTTGGTATTGCTGCCCGAAAGCAAGCTATATCTGGTGCCGCCAATAGCTGAATAGCGCACACCTGCTTTAATGCCATGGAATGATGGTAATGTACCATAAATAATTACCTTATTACGGAACTGACCATTAGAATAAGTCATTTTGCTTAAATTCCTTGGGTCATCAACTACTGGCAAAGATAAAGTTGCAGAATTGGCTACGTTACCGTTGTACGAGGTATTGTCTTTGGCATCATTCCAGGTATAACTTGCAGTAATTTCTCCATCCTTAAAGTATTTCCAGGTACCATCAACAACAATGGCAAACTGGTTTACCTTGCCTTTGCTGTTTAATTCTAATACTCTACCAAAGGTGTTGGTTGTTAATCGGCCTGTTTTCCAATCAGCGGCTCCATTTGATGGAATTGAAGGCACAAATACACCCCTATTCCCCTCATTTGCTAAAGTAAAGTATGGATTGGCCGCCATGTTTCTGTCTACATACATGTAGTTATTGCGGGCCAATGTGGCATAACCGGTAATGCCGATACGTATTTTGTCATTAATTAATTTGTTGTACGATAAGTTGGCTTTATAAACCACTGGTAATTTTGCATCATCAGCATAAGTGTTTATAGTTGCTACTTGTGAACCCGGTAGTGCAGGTGCTGTAGCAGTACCGTTTCTATAGCCTGCAAAATCTGGTGTTGGGATACCAGAAGTTATATCAACTGTTCCAAAATGTTTTCCATCAAAAGTAAGGTTGTTAATGGTTACGTAGTTGTTTACGTCTGATCCGAAAATACCTGCTCCTAAACGAACGTAATCAGTATGTTTTTCGTTAATATCCCAGTCCAACTGGATACGTGGCTGAATTAAAAACTGTTTTAATTCATGATCTGTTCTCACACCAATCGCATCATATAACTGTTGGTTAAGTGGCGATGTTGGGTATTTGCTATAATCTAAACGCAAACCTCCCGTAAAATCTAAACCTTTACCTAGTTTGGTTTGCATTTGGCCATAAATGGCTGAGTTCAATAATTTACCGGTCACAGTAGGATCAGCTACCAATGGCACTTCCCTATAGTAACGGTTAGGGATTAAATTATTAAAATTTTGTACTGAACTTTGTACGTTTCCAGCTGCTGTAGTACCAGAGTTAGTAAATTCAAACCTTCCGTTTACCTCACTGCCATACAATGATTTTGCATGGGTGTACATGATATCGATACCAAAGGTGTATTTAATTTTATCAGTATTATAATAAATATTATCAACCAACTGAAAAACGTTATTGGTAAAACCTTCTTGTCCGAAACGGTGACCGCCGATCTGGATGGCAGTAGTCACATTACTGCCGTTTGATAAAGTAGAAGGAACATTATTTACAACTGCTCTTGGTATGGCATAGGCTAGTTCATCATTTTGAGTACTGGCCTGATAGGTATATAAATGCTGTACTTTTAATTCGTTAGTTACTTTACTGCTTATGGTAGAACGCAAAGTAGCTAACAAGCTATTGTCAACATTTTTATCATTTCCGTAGCTTTCGTAAAAATTTATAGCCGTATTATCTGCAAGTCCAAGTGGGTTTCTATCGTTGGTATAGTTATCACGTACAGTTAATAAGTTCTTCTCATCAATCTGCCAATCTAAACGTAAAAAGCCTGCATCCGTTCCTCTTTTTTTATCAAAAGAACCAAATTGAGGAGTATTGGCTACACCATATTTGTTTCTGGCAACCGCTAAAAAGTTATTTAATGTAGCATTGGTCACATTAAAACGGGCCTCATCTGCTGAAGAGTTGATATCGGCAATAATTAAAGGTCGCGAATCTCTCTGATGATCCCAGGCAGCAAAATAATGTAATTTATCCTTAATAATTGGTCCGCCTAGACTAAATCCGTACTGGTACGTAGAGAAATCGTTTACTCTTTTATTCCCTCTAATGTCGTAGGTGCTTGCTAAAAAATCAGCTCTGTTATATGCGAATGCACTACCTGTAACCTGGTTTGTACCTGATTTGGTTACGGCGCTGATTGTACCGCCACCGGCACGGCCTAAACTTACATCATATTGATTGGTAACTACTTTAAATTCCCGAACACTTTCGATAGAGATGGAATATGGTGCACCGCTACGGCTTGTTGTACTTCCTGCTGAAGTAGGATTTTTTGCCGTCATACCATCAATAGTAAAGTTGGTAGAAGAGCCCAGCTGGCCCGAAATACCACTTGCTCCCGATAGTGGGGATAAATCTGTTAAGCTTGAGAAATTACGGCCGTTTACTGGCAATAAGTTCATCGTTTTTGATGAAATCTCGGTAGATGCACCAAACTGTTGCACTTTGTTTCTTAACGAAGATCCGTTAACCTCTACACCATCGAGGTTTTGAGCAGTTTCCTGCATGTTAATGGCCACCCTTACGGCATCGCCCTGGTTTAACATGTAGCCTGTTCTGTTTTGTTCGGCGTAACCGATGTAAATGGCTTTAACCGTGTAAGGTCCACCCAAAGGAAGCTCTTTAAAGGTATACTCGCCCTGGGAATTGGTTGATGTTCTGGTGGTAAAACCAGTAGAATTGTTTTTAATTTGAATGGAGACGCCAGGAATAGGTTTCTTTTGTTCATCCGTTACGATTCCGGAAATTGATGCCTGTGTGGTTTGTGCCATTACCGAATTAGTGGAATAGCATAAAAACAGCATCACTGCAATTAGTAAATTTTTAATCATGATCAGTTTTTTGATTTGTTATCTGACCGCAAAGGTGTTATTGTAGTGTTAAGCTGATGATGATTTTATATTATGAAATGGTTTATAAATTATTCAATTTCTGAATTGATGTTAAATTAAAGATTTCTGATTTATTAATCTTTCGGTTGGTGAGATACAAATAAAAAACGGCCAATAAATCAATATTGGCCGTTTCTGTAACGATGTTAACTTACTTCTTTTCAGCTATATATTTATCACTGAACTTCTTATCCAATTGTTTGTGTAGATTATCGAGATTGATATCACGACCTTGAATAAATGCCTGCTCCACTTTATTCGTGCGCATATCCAATGCATCGCCAGTGGAGATAAAGAAAGTAGCATCTTTGCCAATCTCAATACTACCGGTGGTTTTATCAATGCCCATGGCTTTAGCTGCATTTAAGGTAATGGTTGATAAAGCTTTTTCTTTGTCTAAACCCCAGGCTGTAACCGTACCCGCCATAAAAGGCAGGTTGCGCTGTTGCCAGTAACCATCAATACTCAATACTACGTTTAAGCCCGCGTTGGCCAGTATTGCAGCATTTTTGTAAGGCATGTTTACATCATCATCATTGTTGTTCGGCAAAGCATGTGGTTGTTTCACCACCAAAGTAATGTTGTTGTCTTTCAGGAAATCGATGATCAGGTAAGCTTCATCTGCACCCGTAATTACAGGCGTAATGCCGAATTTTTTGGCAAAATTAACTGCTGCAACAATATCTTTCTGGCTTTCGGCTGCGATAAATAATTTCTCGTTACCAACAAATACTTTTTTCATCGCCTCGAAACGGGTATTAATTACTTCTGGTTTGCCCATTTCGGAGTAGGCTTTTGCTTCTGAAAAAAACGACGTTAACTGCGCAATGGCGGCCTGTGTTCTTTCTGCTATGATTTCTGGCGACAGTTGCGGACGTCCGAAGCCTCCAAAGCCGCCTCTAAAACGAGGTGTAACCGGCCAGGTAACATGCATGGCATCGTCCGTTTTAAGGGCTGCATCTTCCCAGTTCCAGGCATCAAGCTGAACCACTGATGAACTGCCCGAAACCGTTCCGCCCTGTGGCGTTGGCTGTGCCATTAACACACCATTACTACGCAAGGTGGCCGGAACCTTCGAATCGGTATTATATGCAACGATAGATCGGATGTGCGAATTAAAATCGCCTATTTCCTGGAAATCCAGGGTTGCTTTTACCGCTTCAATTTCTGTTAAACCCAAATTGGTGGTGGCTGCAATAAAGCCAGGATAAATGTGTTTGCCTGTAGCCACAATACGCATTACATCATCTTGTGGTACCTGCCCGTTGGCCGTAACCGAAATAATTTTTCCGTTCCCAAAAAGGATGGTTCCGTTTTCAATCACCGTTCCATTGCCAACATGTATGGTTGCACCGGTAATGGCGATGGTTTTACTTTGTTTTTTAGCTGGCGAAATGTTTGCCTGTGCAAAACACATCAGGCTTGTTGCCGATAAAGCCAGGCTGAGTAGATATCTGTTAGTGTGCATGTTCTTTCTCGGTTAATTCTGCTGAATAGTTTTCTAAAGTTTCGCAATTGTACAGGCGTGGTGCATCGCCCAAGGGGCGTTGGGTACGGCCACCTTTACTTTTGCTCTCTAACATCTTTTGGATCAGACGCGCTTTTTCTGCCTGTTGTGTTTTAATTACCTGCATATCTTTATCAAGATCCCAGTAAGCAATGCCATCCACAAAGGTTTTTTCAGCCCTGGCATAAATAGAAAGCGGGTTGGCTGTCCAGATTACCACATCGGCATCTTTACCTGCTTTTAAGCTACCCACTTTGTCATCAATATGCAGCATCCTTGCCGGATTAAGCGTTACGAATTTTAGGGCATCTTCTTCAGGAACATTACCATATAAAACTGATTTGCCTGCTTCCTGGTTTAAGTGACGGGCCATTTCTGCATCATCAGAATTGAAAGCAGTGGTTACACCAACATTGTGCATAATTTTTCCGTTGTAAGGAATAGCCTCGGCCACTTCGTTTTTATAAGCCCACCAATCCGAGAAGGTAGAGCCTGCAATACCATGCGCTTTCATTTTATCGGCCACTTTGTACCCTTCTAAAATGTGCGTAAAGGTGTTGATTTTGAAGCCTAAACTATCGGCCACATGAATTAACATGTTAATTTCACTTTGCACATAAGAGTGGCAGGTAATGAAACGTTTGTTGTTTAAAATTTCTACAATGGCATCCAGTTCAAGGTCTTTACGTACACTGTTTCCTTTTACCGATATTGCTTTTTCATATTCTTTTGCTCGGGTAAATTCATCCACAAAAGTTTGCTCAACACCCATACGCGTAACCGGGAAACGGGCACCGGTACCAAAATTACTCTGTTTAACATTTTCGCCAAGCGCAAATTTGATAAAACCATCGGCACCTGCAAATTTCAGTTCCTCAGGCGATTTACCCCAACGTAATTTAATCAATTGCGATTGGCCACCAATCGGGTTTGCCGAACCGTGTAAAATATGAGAAGTGGTTACCCCGCCAGCCAACTGACGGTAAATGTTTACGTCTTCTGAATTGATGATGTCGGCAACACGTACTTCGGCAGAAACCGATTGTGCACCTTCATTGATTCCTCCGGAGCCGGCAATGTGCGAGTGCTCGTCGATAATGCCCGCAGTAACATGTTTCCCTGTAGCATCGATTACTTTTGCGCCGCTGGCCGAAAGGTTTTTACCAATCGCTTTAATTTTTCCATTTTCTAAAAGTACATCCGCATTTTGAAGGATGCCATCTTTTTCATTCGTCCAAACGGTACCGTTTTTAATCAGCACGGTTTCCTGTTTAGGCAATTCAGTATTTCCAAAAGCAGAGAAAGGATAAATTACAGGTCCCATGGCCAAAGTAGCCTTAGGCTCCTCTTTTTAGGTGTTTCTTTCGCTGCTTCTTTATAAGTTGCGGTAAATTTACCTGTAGTGCCATCTGCCAATGCCGATTCGCCTTTAATCGTAACCGGATTCGCAGAAGTAATGTAACCGCTTAAACGGATATCGCCTTTAGGATTTTTCTTTAAGTTAAAATTGATGCTTACCCAATCGCCATTTCTGGTAAAAGTGGCCGTAGTTTTTACGCTATCTACACCAACTCTTTCGATTACTGCGGTAGATCCGCCACCAGTGCCTGTAATTTTTAACGTTAAAGCGCCAACGCCATCAATATTTAAATTGTAAGCGCCGCGTACATCGCTTACATCCATTTTGTTTACCACAAAACGCTTGCCCTGTACCCAGTTTTCGAAAATGATGTTTCCGTTTTTGAACAGGTTATCAGATGAGATCAAAAAGTTAGCAACTTTTCCTTTTTCCAGGGAACCAACTTTATCGCTGATGCCCAAAAGTGAGGCAGGGATTTCAGTAACCGATTGTAAGGCTTGTTTTTCAGTTAAGCCATTTTCTATCGCTGTGCGAATGTTCGCCCAAAAATCGCGACTGTTTTCTAAGCCAAATGCTGTTAAGGCAAATTTAATTCCCGCTTTTTCCAATGCCGCAGGATTGGTTGGCGCCAGTTCCCAGCCTTTCATTTGTGATAAGGTTATATTTCTGGCTTCTGCCGGATCTTCCACATCGTAAGCTTTAGGGAAAGTTAACGGAATGATTAAACTTGCTCCGGTAGATTTAACTTCATTAATGCGCTGGTATTCATCGCCAGCAGATTTAATGATGTATTTCTTGCCAAATTCTTTTCCGATTTTATCGGCACGCAGGATATTCTGCCAGCCATCCACTTCAAAAATCTGCGGTATAGTTTGTTGCTTCCCAAATTCATCCAGCGAGATATTATATTCATCTTTTTGTTTGCCATACCATTGTGCATCGTAATAGGTTTGACGCAATAAAGCAATGGAACCCATTAACGAAGTAGGGTAATCGTTTGATGAACTTCCTTTGTTAAATGAATAGTTTGCTGTGGTCTGGTCTTTTAAAAATACACTGTTATCGGTACCTTCATTTAAGGTTACCGCTGCAGAAACACCACGTGCAATGCCATCGCGGTTAATCACATTTACACTCCCGAAACCAACTTTACGCAATTCATCCGCTTTTTTACTGTCAGTTGAGAAGATGCTTTTTACGTAAGTTTCAGGTCTGATGGCTTCATTCCATCCATAAGCACCTTTTTTGGTAGAAACAAAAATAGATTGGCGCTGACCACCGAAACCGCGTTGTTGCACAGGGGCTTCGTTAAGTCCGTAGCTGCTAAAGGCATCAACCAGCGATGGATAAATAAATTTTCCTTTTAAATCGATCACCACATAACCTTTAGGCACGGCTAAGCCAGCTCCAATAGCCTGAATAGTTTGTCCTTTAATTAAAAGGGTAGCATTGGTTAAGGTTTGGTTGGCATTTACCACTATCGTTGCATTGGTGAAGGCAAACATCCCAGGTCTGGTATCAAAAGAGCCGTTAACAGGGAAGGAGGTTTGCTGTGCAAACAGAAAGGTAGCAGAAAATACCAGCCCAAGGGCAAGTAAAATTTTCTTCATAATAAGTTTAGGTTTAATTTGTTTAAAACTAATATAAATAAGCGTTCAATCTGTTGAATATCCTATTTTTTACAATTAATGACTATTTTTGACTAAACATATTTGATAAAAATGTACAACATCTTAAAATCTGCGCACTCCGGATGGCGCTACATCGTATTAATTTTATTGGTTATTGCTGTAATCAATGCTTTATCGGGCTGGTTTGGTAATAAAACGTATACAGAAGGTAACCGCAAACTGAATGTATTTACGCTGATTAGTGCACACATTCAATTCCTGATAGGTTTGGTGCTTTTTTCTTAAGTCCATTAACAAAATTGCCAATGAGCGATGCTATTGGTCGTTATTTCAAGGCTGAACACACTTCGATGATGATTATTGCCATCATCTTGATTACGGTAGGTAACGCCAAATCGAAAAAGGTAGCAGAAGCTGTAGCAAAGCACCGCACTATAGCTATTTTCTTCGGACTGGCGTTGATTTTAATTATTGTAGCTATTCTATTAATGGTTAAGGCAGTTCCCGGAAGATCGTTTTTTGGAGTTTCTTAAGAGGATAATGTTTGCAATTGATATAAATCCCACTTTAACAGAGTGGGATTTTTAGTTTACTCGGTTTTTACGGAAAAGCACACAAATGAGGGCTGCTGAATCGTCATTGGTGGTGAAGCTCCCCGAACCGTCATTTCGAGCGAAGTGCAACGCAGCCGAGAAATCTTTCTCGAGATAGATCTCTCCATTTCGCTTCGCTTCAGTCGAGATGACGATCGTTTATTAAAAGGTGAAGAGGAAACCTTTGCGTACTATGTGCCTCCCTTAGCACACTTCGAGGTTAATAAATTACAATACTCAAAAGTATTATTCTCTCAAGAAAATTAACCGTTCGCTCAATTATTTTCATAAATATTTCGGTTTTTCAAAATTCTTTATATTTTTGTGGCTCATGATCAACAATATACATACATGGCTTTGGCAAAGTAATTCGAACGAATTGCGCTGGCTGCGTATGAACAAAATATAGTTTATCAACCTAAACCTTATTAAAGAACCATTAAAGCCCGGCGTAGAACCACACGCCGGGCTTTTTATTGTTAAAAAAAAATTACGAGAATGCAAACCATAAGCCTTACACCATTTTACCTTTATCATGTATAAAATAAATACGACTTACAAAAAAATGCTTGCTGATACCACTACGCCAGTGAGCATTTATTTACGCTTACGTGATGTGTACCCGAACAGCATCTTATTGGAAAGTTCAGATTACCACAGTAGAGAAAACTCAATGAGTTTTGTTTGTGCCGATCCTGTTGCCGGAATTATCCTAAAGGGATCACGGTTGGAAACCTATTTTCCGGATGGGGCAGTAGAAATTACTGAAAGTAAAAACCTGATTGATGAAATCGCCGATTTTAAGGATAAATTCAAAGAAACCGAATTGCCTGAAATCAAGTTTATCTCGAGCGGATTATTCGGTTATTTTACCTGGAACGCCGTACAGCATTTTGAAGATATCAAGTTTACTTCCGAAACCCCCGAAGGGAGGAGATTCCGGAGATGCAGTACCACTTATACCGTTATATCATTGCTATCGATCACTTCAAAAACGAAATTACGCTGTTCAAAAATACTTTCGAAGGCGAAGAAGAGGGTGGACTGGAAAAGATGGAATACCTGATCCAGAATAAAAATTATCCTGAATATAAGTTCCAGCTTCGTGGTGAGGAAAGTTCGAATTTAACCGATCAGGGTTTTATGGATTTGGTGACAAAATTACAAAAGCACATTTACCGGGGAGATGTTTTCCAGATCGTTCCTTCAAGAGCATTTAAACAGGCGTTTTCCGGAGATGAATTTAACGTGTACCGTTGTTTGCGTTCCATCAATCCTTCGCCTTACCTGTTTTATTTTGATTACGGGAATTTTAAGTTGTTCGGCTCTTCACCAGAGGCACAGATTACGATCAAAAATAATTCGGCAAACATTTTTCCAATCGCTGGAACATTTAAGAGAAGTGGAAACGATATTGAAGATGCAGAACAGGCCCGTAAACTGGAACAGGATCCGAAAGAAAGTGCTGAACACGTCATGCTGGTTGATTTGGCTAGAAACGATTTAAGCCGACACTGTAACCGTGTAGAGGTGAAATCGTTTAAAGAAGTACAATACTATTCGCACCTGATCCATTTGGTAAGTAAGGTGAGTGGACACCTGCAGGAAAATGTAAGTGCTTTTAAAGTGGTTGCCGATACCTATCCGGCAGGTACTTTAAGTGGTGCGCCAAAATACAAAGCCATGCAGCTGATTGATGAAAACGAAAAACTTGGCAGGAATTTTTATGCCGGCGCCATTGGTTTTATGGGTTTTAATGATGATTTCAACCATGCTATCATGATCAGGACTTTTATGAGCAAAAATAACGAACTGCATTACCGTGCTGGAGCAGGTATAGTGGCCGATTCGGTACCGGAAACCGAAATGCAGGAAGTAAATAATAAAATTGCTGCATTGCGTAAAGCGGTACAGATGGCAGAGGGAATTTAGTGAAGATGTAAAATGGATGAGGTGAGATGAATGATGTATATAAGGTGAAAAATTCAATGGAAAAAAATATAAATAATACTCCCCTTCAGGGGGCAAGGGAGTGGTCTTGGTTATCGATAACTACGATAGTTTTACCTACAATCTGGTGCATTTAATTAATGAAGTAGGATATGAAGCGGTAGTTTGGAGAAACGATAAATTCGATTTGGCTGATGTAGAAAAGTATGATAAAATATTACTTTCACCAGGCCCGGGTATTCCTGAAGAAGCGGGGCTATTACTTGATGTGATTAAGACTTATGCACCAACTAAAAGTATTTTTGGCGTATGTTTAGGCCAACAGGCCATTGCCGAAGTTTTTGGTGGTACCTTATTAAACCTGGGCAGACCGATGCATGGAATTGCCACACCCGTAACGGTTGTAGATGGGAATGAACCATTGTTCTGGGAATGCCCGCAAACCATTAATGTTGGTCGCTACCACAGTTGGGTGGTGAGTAAAGAGAACTTCCCTTCTTGTTTAAAAATAACTGCAAGAGATCATAAAAATGAGATCATGGCGTTAAGACATGAAACATTAGATGTTCGCGGGGTACAGTTTCACCCAGAAAGTGTGTTGACGGAGTATGGGAAACAGATGATGGAGAATTGGTTGACGTCTACTCCCTAGCGCTTTATTCATCCGGTCGTCATCCTGAACTTGATTCAGGATCTTACTGGAATTAGTTAATTATTAGATGCTGAAACAAGTTCAGCATGACGGATTAGTAAAATGAACATACTAGATAAAATCGTATTACGTAAAAAAGAAGAAATTGCCGCTGCGAAAGCTTTGGTTTCAGAAACAGATTTAGAAAATTCGGTGCATTTTAAGCGAACACCTTATTCTTTTAAAGAGTTTTTATTGGCTGAAGATCGAACAGGGATTATTGCTGAATTTAAGCGTCGCTCGCCTTCAAAAGGTTTGATTAACGGAACAGCCGATGTTGCCGAAGTTACACAGGCCTACAATGCAGCAGGCGCATCTGCACTTTCAGTATTAACGGATGAAGATTTCTTTGGTGGTAAAACAGACGATATTCTGGCTGCTAGGGCGGTAAATAATATTCCGATCTTAAGAAAAGATTTTATGATCGATGAATACCAGATTTTGGAAGCAAAAGCCTGGGGTGCTGATATCATCTTGTTGATTGCTTCGATTTTAACCCCTCAGCAGATCAACGATTTCGGGAAATTTGCAAAAGATTTAGGCTTAAATGTGCTTTTAGAAGTGCATAACCTTGAGGAACTTGAAAGGAGCATCTGCCCGAACCTGGATGCTATCGGTGTAAACAACAGAAACCTCGGCGACTTTACGGTTGACATCCAGACTTCTTTTGATCTGGTGAACAAAATCCCGGATGAGTTTTTAAAGATCTCAGAAAGTGCTATTAGCAATCCGCAAACGATTAAGGATTTAAAAGTCGCAGGTTTTAACGGGTTTTTGATCGGTGAGAATTTCATGAAAACAGATAGTCCGGGAACTGCTATTAAAGAATTTGTGGGGCAGATATAGCTGTTTATAAACCTCGCAGATTTTTAAAACCTGCGAGGTTTGTTTCAAGCTTCCATAAACTAAGGACTTCAGTCTTTTATTAAAATAAACCTGATAAAGCGGAAAACCCACAGCGAGGTACGAGCGAGGATTTGAAGCGATAGCAGGACTTTTGCAACCGAAGTGCACAGAACCCTGATTTCCTTAAAAATAATATTTTAGACTATCTCCAGTCGCCTGAGCGCACCAGGTGTTGTGATTTGGTCGTGCTGCTATGGAAGCTGTGACAATCCTATTCTCAAAAGGGAACTAAAAACATTTATTGCATCAGCATGGTTTGTTAGTGGATTTACACGTTGGCAAATTCGTATATTTGCTTTAATTACATGGGAAAACAAAAAACATACGATACTGCTGTTGTGCAGGAACGGGCAATTTTAGTCGGAGTAGTTACTCCTGGCGAAAAAGAAGCCCAAACAAAAGAATATTTAGATGAGCTGGCCTTTTTGGTTGATACAGCTGGCGGGAAAGTGGAAAAGATTTTTACTCAAAAAATGTTAAAACCAGAGCGTGCTACATTTGTGGGTACAGGTAAGCTGGAAGAAATTAAAGCTTACGTAAAATCAGAAGAAATTGATGTGGTTGTTTTTGATGACGAACTATCGCCGTCGCAACTGCGTAATATCGACCGTGAACTTGGTGTGAAAGTGCTGGATAGAAGTAATTTAATTCTTGATATTTTTGCCAACAGGGCCCAAACTGCGCAGGCAAAAACACAGGTAGAACTGGCACAATTACAATACGTTTTACCACGTTTAACAGGCATGTGGACCCACTTAGAACGGCAGAAAGGTGGTATCGGGATGCGTGGACCGGGTGAAACCCAGATTGAAAGTGACAGACGTATTATTCTAAATAAAATCTCTCTGTTAAAAGAACGTTTAAGAAATATCGACCGTCAGAATGAAACGCAGCGTAAAAACCGTGGTCAGCTGATTCGGGTGGCCCTGGTTGGTTATACTAACGTGGGTAAATCGACCATTATGAACATGCTTTCGAAATCGGAAGTATTTGCAGAGAACAAGTTGTTTGCAACCTTAGATACGACTGTACGTAAAGTAGTGATCGAAAATTTACCATTCCTGCTTTCTGATACCGTTGGGTTTATCCGCAAACTGCCTCACCATTTGGTAGAATGTTTTAAGTCTACTTTAGATGAGGTGCGTGAGGCGGACTTATTAATCCACGTGGTGGATGTTTCGCACCCCAACTTCGAAGATCAGATCAACACAGTTAACGAAACATTGAAAGATATTGGTGCCATTGATAAAGACATGATTTTAGTTTTTAATAAAATAGACGCCTATGTTTCGCCAGAGGTCGACAATGAAGAGGATGATGGAAAGCTTACTTTAGAAGACTTCAAAAAAAGCTGGATGAGCCACGATAAAGTGCCTGTACTGTTTATTTCAGCTACAGAAAAAGAGAACCTTGAAGAGTTTAAAACATTATTGTACGATAAGGTAAAAGCTGCGCACGTAGCGAGATACCCGTATGATAGTAATTTGTTGTATTGATAGCAAAGAAAGAATAATTTCTCGATTAATAACCAATTTTCAATGATCAAACCGTAGCGATGAGCTTAGAAAGATGAGTAAATAAATAGCCAAAAAAATGTCTTTTCAATTGTAATTTGATCATTGCTAATTGGATATTGTGATTTGATGATTGGTTATTGAATCTTTGGAACTTGGTTATTAAAATTAAACCTTAATCATTGTGATTTTTTAATTATCGCATCAAATATCAACATCAATTGATTTGCTTCACTCACTAAAAGTAATTTTGTAGGTTCCAGCTCTTTTTATCTTCAATATCGATCAGGTTAAGCCAAAGCCTGGTTTCTTTTGCTTCTTTTCGGTAAATAAAATCGGCCTTACTTAAAGATTCATTGGCTTCGATGTAATTTGCCGAAACAGAACCAGAAGATCGGACAACCTGCTTAATGTCTTGAATATTAATGATACTGTGCGTAACCTTTTTGCAATATGACCTAACAGATTGAGCGAATAGAAAAGTTCTTTCTTCAAGATTAAAGTTTGTTCCGTTGCTCATTAATTAAATATAAGTATTTTTACAAAATGCTGGAGGAATACAATCAACTTCAGTTTAATATTTTTTTGAATTTTTATTATCTTTTTCCATTCGATATTATCGACTAGCTATGGTCTGATAATTGAGTATTGGTTATTGATAATTTTAAACCTTATCAGTTTAATATTATCTACCTTGTATGGTCTGATAATTGATTATTGGTAATTGATAATTATAACATTATGGAAAGTAAACGTCAGCAGAAATTTGCAGGAGTATTACAAGAGGAGTTGGCACAGGTTTTTCAGCGTGAAGGTGCTGCATTTTTGCCTAATACATTGGTAACCATTACGCGTGTGAGGGTTTCGCCAGATCTGGCCGTAGCCAAGGTCTACCTGAGCTTTTTTAATACCAATAATACCACACTTTCTATCAATACCGTTAATGCGCATGCAGGTGAGATCAGGTATAAACTGGGCAGCCGTATCCGTCATCAGGTAAGGGTGGTGCCAGAACTTACTTTCTTTGTAGATGATACCAACGAATATGTAGAACGTATGGATCATCTTTTCGATAAGATTGCAAAGGAACCAAGACAAAAAGACGAAGACAGCGAATAGTTTTTTGTGAGGAAGCTAAGGGAACCCGTCAATTTCTTCACACATTTTATCCCGGCATTAATTGCAATTCCGGCTGGATATATATTGCTCCGGAAGTGCCATACCTCGATTGAATTTACGGCTGCCTGGATTTACAGCATCGGAACCTTTATTCTTTTTGGGGTAAGCGCCATGTACCATGGTTATCCTGCTACAGATTATGGCGTCCGCTTTTGGCAGAAATTTGATCATTGCTGCATTTATTTAATGATTGCTGGTTCTTATACGCCAACGGCCTTATTGGTTTTTGATGGCTGGCTGCGTTGGAGCTTGTTCGCTATTGTATGGATTATTGCCGTTGCAGGCTGCCTGCTCAAAATATTCAATCGGTTAAAAAGTACGGCCATATCGTTATCCATTTATATCTTAATGGGCTGTTTAATTGTACCGCTGCTACAGAAATGCTTGGGACTTTGCCCATCGGTGCAATTTTATGGTTACTGCTTGGAGGTGTTTTTTATATCGGCGGAACTTATTATTACGCGATGGATAAACAGTTGTCCAGATGGATGCACAGTCATGAATTATGGCATCTTTTTGTAATAGGCGGAGCTTTATCGCACTACATTTATAATTTCATGTATATCTTTAAATAATTGCAAATGCGAACTTTCGAGCAGGTTATTCAGTCAAATGCCGCATTGATCCGAAAAGTTGTTGATTTTGATGTAAAACAAGATCGGCTTCTGCCTTTGGATTTTACAGCTGCCAATACGGAATTAACAGATGAAATTTTGGACGATACCGATCTGTTCTCCGATTGGGTAGATGAAAAGCTGGCTAAAAACAATGCCCGCTACGGAATTGGCGGATACAACGAACACCGCACCATTTATTCGAGAAGTGCACATTTTGATACTGAAGAAGAACCCCGCAGGTTACATTTAGGTGTGGATATTTGGGGACCGGCCGGAACACCGATCTACAATTTTTACGATGCAACTGTGCAAAGTTTTGCTTATAACGATAACCTTGGCGATTACGGTGCTACCATCATTCTAACCTACGATATAGATGGCTTGAATTTTAATGTCTTATACGGGCATTTAAGTTTGGCTTCTTTAAATGGACTGGAGGAAGGTAAATTTATCCCTGCAGGAACAAAAATTGCAGAACTGGGTGTAAAAGAAGAAAATGGATCATGGCCACCGCATCTTCATTTTCAATTGATCAAAGATATGGGTGGACTAAAAGGCGATTATCCTGGCGTTTGTAAGTTTAGTGAAAGGGAAAAGTATTTAGCCAATTGCCCCGATCCGGATTTAATTTTGAAGGTTACTTTTTCTTAACTGCAAAGAAAATAAGGAATGCGCAAAGGGGCAAAGCTTTTTCTGTGCTTTCGGTGCCTCTGTGGCCAAATACGATGTTACAAACTTAACTACAGAGAGAACAGAGGGAAGGCACTGAGGCCTCAGAGAGATTTTTTGCGATCATTATTCCCAAATTGATTGGGAACCACGAAGTGTTTATGAATTCCTTTGAAAAGAGAAAAACTGATGAATAATCGTAATGCAATAATGCGGGAATGACGACCTTACTATTTAAATTAAACTCCTCATTTTCTATGTGATTAAATTATCGGCAATCTATCCGTGTTTCTATGCTTCCGTGGCTAAAACTCTTTTTTCCTCTGCGAAAAACTTTGTATTCTCTGCGGTTAAAACCGTAAATTAGTACAATGAAAAACCTGTTCACCGTTTGTTTACTTTTTTGCTGTTCACTGGCGATGGGCCAGGTTCAGTTTAAATCTGGGAAAAATGGTTTTGTCAATTTTTTAAGAGAGAATACGGTTTATCCCAGGTTTTCTAAAGATAATTGTATCCAGGGAATGGTAAATGTGAGTTTTAAGCTTAATACACAAGGCCAGGTTTATTTTTCAAAAGTGAGCAAAGGCATACTGTCTGACCTGGATGAAGAAGCCCTTCGGCTGGTGCGTTTAAGCAGTGGAAAATGGCAGGTTCCTGCGGGTTACGATACCACTGTTTCGATTGTTGCTCCGGTTAATTTTGTACTTTCAGGTTATAACTGTGAAGGAAAATCGAGCGAAGAAATGCAGGAGTCCATCCGAAGCTATCAGGCAGAAGAAGCTTTAACCAATTCGGTCATTAATTTTTATAAAAACATCGATCAGGCAAAACCAGGACAAGAAGCTCAGATCATTGCCATTAAAAATCAATTGGGCATTGATGATGAGTATCTCGATGACAGGATAAAAATGGCCTTAAAAAAATTAAGCAGGGTGATAAACAGGGAGCCTGCGAAGATTTCATCTTTGTTAAATATATGGGCAGTAAAAAAGCTGATGATTATTTGGCTCAATATTGCAAGTAAAATAAATTAATGAAAAACAGTACCCGATTTTTTGCCTTATTGGATATCATTAGCATTGCATTATTGGCTAAACAATTCTGGCAGATCTTAACACATTTAAATGAAATTCCAGACCAGGTACTCTCGCAGGCCAAGGTGGTTTTACTGTTGCCTTTATTTGTGTCGCTTTTTATTTCTGCGATCGGTTTAATCCTATTTAAAAAATTCGGCTTTATCACCTATTATATCCAGTTTCCTTTTCGTTTGGTGGTATGGGTATTTTCTATAGGTTTTATCACTTATTTGCCAGAAATGTTAAACCTTGGGGAGCGTTGGTTTGATATTTTATTCCGGATCTGTTTTATTGCCGAATTTTTCAGGTTGTATTTTACAATTAAAATTCATCGCTCATCCTTCTGATACCTGAGGTAAAACCACCGTTATGGCTGCCGGAAGAATTTTTGCTTCAACAGTATTTACCCTGCCAATATATTCTCCATCTACCTGAAAATGCGCCTGGTGTTTAGAAACAATTTTTACCTCAGCCGTTTGAAACACTTCTATTTTCTTGGGATTAAAAGGCAATTTGGTAATCCATATTTTTAATATTTCGAGGTAAGAGTAATCCTTTACCAAAATCACTTCAAAAAGTTCATCATCTAATTTTCCATCAGGATTGATCTTTAGTCCGGAGCCATACATGGTGGCATTAGCAATGGCCACCATCGCAGCTTTAGAGTTAACGGTTTCATCTTTAAGCTTCAGTTGTACTTCCATGCGGCGGTGATTCCACAAGGCATGCCAGGTGGCTTTTGCATAGCCCCACATGCCACGTTCGGGCATGGTATCGAATTTCTTTACCAAATAGGCATTAAAACCCAGGTCGGATAAATGGATGCAGATTTCATCGTTCAGTTTAACCACATGTATTTTCTTTAACCGGCCTTCCTCTAAAAGCGCTAAAGCCAATTCAATATCAGTAGGAATGCCCAGTTCCTTCGCCATCCCATTCGCTGAGCCTGCAGGGATAATCCCAATGGGGGTTTCGGTATTCAATAAACATTCCGCTACAAGTTTTAATGTCCCGTCGCCGCCAACAGCCACTACACGGTCGGCTTTTGAGTCGTTTATTTTTGCTTTTATTTTATCTAAAGAGCAGTCTTTTGGCAGTTCGAATAGATCGATTTCAGTGTTTTTTACCTCGAAATGTGCAGAAATTACTTCCTTTAAGTTTATATCGTGACTGCCTGAGCCCGGATTGATGATGAAGAGTAATTTCATGGTGGATGCCTTATGTTTACTTCACAAACAACTTTTAATAAACTCTGTTTTAATAACGATGAATAAATCTGTTAGTGTAAAAGTATATCATGGTTATGGTCACGCGCATAATTTGGTTGTTTATGGTCATGTTTTTAAACGGAAGGCGAAAACGCAGCAGGTTTACAGCAACAATATCTTTGTCAATATCGCTCATCTGTTAAAGCTTTTTATTTTAAAACCCTACGCTTTTGTGGAGGTTCGTTTGCGCTTTTTTGATCAGGTCATCTACAACAGAACCGAGAGCGATGGCTTTTTTAAATTCGAATGGAAGGCTGAACAGGATATCCCCGCGGGCTGGCACGATGTTGAAGTAGAAGCAATTGATCAGAATGGGTCCGTTTTAAGTGCTGGCGAAGGCAAGATTTATGTGCCGCATATTACCCAGTATGCTTTCATTTCTGATGTGGATGATACCGTAATGGTTTCGCATTCGGCAACCATTGGGAGGCGATTGAGAGAACTTTTTATCAAAAATCCACATACCCGTAAAACCTTTCCTAATGCAGCCAGTCATTATCAACAATTGGCTTTATCTCATACGGATGCAGCACAACCTAATCCTTTTTTTATGTGAGCAGCAGCGAATGGAATTTGTATGATTACCTGGTCGAAACCTTTAAGTTTAACAAATTGCCGGATGGTGCTTTTCTTTTAAATACGCTGAAAAGATGGAAAGATCTGATTAAAACCGGCAAAACCGGACATGAAGGGAAATTATTAAGAGTAATGCGGATCCTGGATGCCTTTCCCAATCAGAAGTTTGTATTTTTTGGAGATAATTCGCAACAGGATCCTGAAATTTATAGTTCCATCGTAGAGAAATACCCGAAAAATATTGAAGCAGTTTATATTCGTAATATCAGGCCAGAAAAAGAGGCTGAAACCAAAGTGTTGCTTAAAAAAGTAGAAGATAAGGGGGTTGGGGCATGTTTATTTAATAGGAGTGAAGAGGCAATTGAGCATTCAAAATCAATAGGGCTCATCCAATAGTTTTTGGAGCGCAAGAGTTGTGCTCATCGGGTTCAAGTGTCCCGCTTTTCTTCCTGCCCCGATGATGTATCGTGGGCATCCATCCAATCGGGGCTAAGTACAAAGTTTTTGCTAATGGGGCAGGCCACAGTTTAATAAACCTGACAGGAGCGAGCACCGAACGCAGAGCGGTAAAGCGGATGGCAGGACTGTCGGATCCGATAGACACAGAACCCTGCTTTTCAAAAAAATGTTTACAGATTTCTCCGCTACGGTCGAAATGGCGGAACTATATATATATGTTCAGATTAAGAAATTGATTTTCCGAACGGTGTAAATGCTAAATTCATCAGCTTAAAATGCTGGCGACCGAAAGGAATACCTACGATGGTAATGCAAAGCAGAATTCCGAAAAATAAATGGGTTAGGGCAATCCAAAAACCGCCGCAGCAAATCCAGATCAAATTCATGATGGTAGATAGGCAGCCTGTGTTTGATGAGGTATCGGTTATTTTAACGCCAAAAGGCGCAAGACCAACAATGGCGAATTTAAAACATTGGATGCCAAAAGGAATACCTACAATGGTTAGGCAAAGGATCAAACCTCCGATAATGTATTCGAAAAAAATAAAGATGCCGCCAAAAATAATCCAGATGATATTGCCTAAAAAGTTCATTGTGTTTGTTTAGGTTAAGATTTAAGAATTTGCTTTTTGTTACAGATCAAATGATGCATTCTTAATCGATTCTCCGTAATTTGGAATCACACACAAAAGAAACACAACATGAAAAAATTAATTTTTATAGCGGCACTCGCTGCTTGCTTTGGGCTATCTGATGCCAAAGCTCAAAATGTAAATGGAAGGAAGCTAACCGATATTCATGTAGATTATATCCAGGTCCGTGCCGAAAAAAGTCTGTTAGCCAATAAACAATGGATTATATTTGAATACGGTCAAAAAAAGGGAGATTATAGCGAGCTGTACATCCGTGATGATGATGGCAATAAACTCGAATTTAATTCTGCAATTGACTGTGTTAACAAAATGAAAAACTATGGATATGAATTATTAAGCGTCTACACGGAGCAAATTGATAATGATACTAACCGGCCAGTATACGTGTTAAAAAGAAAATAAAACTATAGCATCATTATAAACGTTTAAATTTTTTAATGTTCCATCTCATCTAAAATTAACCCTATGAACAAATTATCGGTCACTATTGTATTTTTTGCATTTATTGTGGCAGCCTTAACGGGCTGTGGCGAAAAGTTTAACGCGAAATCTGAAAAAGAATTCGAAACTTCTAAAGCTAAAATCGTAAAAAACCTGAATAAGGAAGAACAGGTAAATCTAGAGAAAGCCCTTAGGGTGATCGCCTTAGAATCGATGCGGTTAAAATGGAATGAACCTGAAAAATACAAGGGGAAATCTTTCGATAAAATTTCATTGGAAATGATTGATGGTTTAAGCTACTCGTCAGTGGTAAATCTCGCCGAAGATCTTTTGCAGGCACACAATAAAAAAGAAATCGCAAAAGTATCAGGAGAAATTGATACACTCGAAATCCAGAAAAAGGAGTTGGTCGTTAATAAACAGAAACTGGATATCTTTAAAGTAACCAGCCTGACGTTAACAGAAGATGACTTTTTTGGAGAAAAAGTTCCGGAATTGGATATTGAATATGCTTTTACAGGAAAACAAGCATTAACAGGAGGAGTGGCCATTAAGGTTGAGGTTAGGGAAATATCGACTAAAAAAGTAATTGCATCCCAGATTTGGGGTGATGCGGAAGAGGTTGGCACCTTAAGCCCGGGTGACAGCAAGAATGGTAATGTGATGCTCAGAGAGGCGAAAGAAAACAATCAGGAAAAGTGGAAAAATGTTAAATATCCTGTAGAAAATGCCAGGCTTTCAGATTTTGATCTGGAACTTGAATTACTTGCATCGAGTATTACCATAAATGGCAAAACCATAGCCTTGCCAAAATACAACGCTGAAGATATTGATGCCGAAATTAAAAAGAAGAAAGCTGAATTAAAGGAACTTCAGGAAACTAAAGGAACTTTAGATGAACTGGAGCTAACAAACAAATAAGCTGATTTAATCTGTCATGTTGAGCTTGTAGAAACGCTTTTAAAAGTTTTTCGATAGGCTTACCATTGACAGACTCCTTTATACGGCCGTCATTCCCGCGCAGCCGGGAATCTTAAAGCGCTTGCATTACGATTCCCAATCAAGTTGGGAATGACGATCTCTCGCAGAGAACGATTCGTAAAAAAAGCTGTAATTAATTTTCGTTCAATAAATTAACCCTCAGTCTTGGCAAATCTGATATTTATAAAGCAGCTTGCCAATACCTATATAAAATCCAGCGTATTAAACTTCTTATTCAGAATATCAGCATTATTTACATCCAGCCATTTATCTAAAATGGTACCATAAACCTGCCTGAAATCCAATTGGTATTTTAAATCTCCGGTATCTAAATCACCCAAGTTAGGAGCTGCATTAAATATTCCTTGTTTCTTCAATTTTCCGCCAAAAACAAACATATTGTTTGCTGTTCCATGGTCGGTTCCGTTACTGGCATTTTGTTCTACTCTGCGGCCGAACTCGGAGAAGGTAATTACCAAAGTATCGTCTAATTTATTATTGGTTTTTAAGTCTTTTAAGAAAGCGGCCATACCCTCGCTGTATTGCTTGAGCAGATTTCCCTGCTGACCGACCTGGTTTACGTGGGTATCGAAACCGCTTAACGAAACATAATAAACCCTTGTTTTTAATCCCGAGGAAATAAATTTCGAAACTGTCTTTAACTGGTTGGCAAAACCCGAGTTAGGATATGTTGATTTAGACTGATAAACTTTGGAAGTATTCTGTATATAATTGGCTGATGACGAGGTTTCGATCATGGTTTTGTACAAGTAGCCCAAATTATCTTCATCCAAATGCTCTTTATCATTTTGCAGCATGGCCTTAAAGAACGGGTCGTTCGTATTACGGAATAAGGCTGCAGGATCTTTTAATGCAATTCCTTTTTTGGTTTGCCCTTTCATGGCCAGAGAAAGTGAGTCATCAACTTCTATCGCGGTATAAGGGAATTTACAGGTTTGACAATTGCTGTCCAAATAGCGGCCAATCCATCCGGTGGATAAAAATTGATTACTATCACTACCGGTTTGCCAGATATCCATCGAACGGAAGTGCGACCGGTCTGGGTTAGGGTAGCCAACATCGTTAATGATGGTCATCCAGCCTTGATCATGTATTTCCTGCAGCGCAGCCATATTTGGGTTTAAGCCCTGCATATCGTTCAATTTGATCACTTCTTCAGGCTTAATGGCGATACTACTTCTTTTTTGATAATAAATGTCATTTCCAAATGGAACGACTGTATTTAAGCCGTCATTTCCGCCGGAAAGCTGCACCACAACCAGGTTTTTATAGAGGCTCAATTCATCAAGTGCCATGGCCTCAAGTGGTTTCATAAAAGCCGGAACGAATAGCGTACCTGCTGCAACAAATCCTGTATTTCTTAAAAAATTTCTTCTGTTCATCTTGTTGGTGTTTTAGTTCACTTGTTCATTGGCTGATGGTTCATAGTTTTATAGTTGATGGCCTGGGTGTTTAGCGAAACCGATATGAACAATGAGCCATCAACCAATTCATCTAGCACAACTGATACTCCGGCATACTCGTAATCTCAACCGCAGTACTCCGCAGTCCTTTATTATCACTTACCATGGCCGTGATTTTATCGTTTAATTTTGGTTGTAATAAAAACTCGGTGAGCGCTAATGGCGTTAATCCTTTCGGCAAGGTGCCTAAAAATTTAGGCCAATCGGCATTTGCGTTAACGTATGATTTTGGTTTTGTATTGGCGTTGGCATTGGTGGTTGCTACCCTGCTTAGTGCAATTACGGCCTCATCTTCGGGATCTGCCTTGCCGCTAAAATCGATTTCTCCGTCATTTAACACAAGTGAAGGAATCCGCATCCTTAACATTAACGATGAGCTATCGATCCAGCTTTGTCCGCCTGGCCAGCCTGCAACATTGGGCGGGTTAAATAAATATTGCCCCAAACTGCTTTGTAGCTGTATTAAAACCTGTGGTTTGTTATAAGTAACATAAAACTCCCGACTTAAACCCACTAAAAATTCGGCTGGCGATTTAATTTTTGTGCCTACATTTTCCGGGCTATAAAACCAATCAGAAGTAAACATTTTTTTCATCATCGAAGCAATGTCGTATTTCGAATTGTAAAAATGTGTGGCTAGTTCTTTAACATGTTCCTCATTTGGGTTGTCATTAACAAAGAACTTATATACTTTCCAGGCAATAAATTGTGCGGTTTCTGGTTTTTCAAGAATAATATCAATGATGTTTTCGCCTTCAAAATTCCCGATTTTACCGAAAAAGGTTTTTGTACCGGTATCGTGCTGGTTATTTCTAAAAATAAACGAACCATCTTTATCATACATCCAGCCGGTAAATGAGCGGGCAGATTCTTTAATGTCCTGCTCGGTATAATTTCCCCTTCCTAATGTAAAAAGCTCCATAAGTTCGCGGGCAAAATTCTCATTAGGCTTACCTTTTTTATTCTGCTGGTTATTGAGGTATTGCAACATTGCAGGCGATTTAGAAACTTCAATCAATAAGGTTTTAAAGCTTCCTAAGGCATTTGCTCTTTGAATGTTGTTTAGTTGTTGTGCAAAATAGGGATTGTTGCTGCGGCACGCAAAATGACCATGCCAAAAGAGCGTCATCTTTTCCCTCAACGGAGCATCCGTATTAATCATCTTGGTAATGAAGGCAATATTCAGGTCGCGGCTCACATCGTTTTGCTCGCGTATAATCTGCTGACGCATTTTCTTTTCATCATCCGTCAGGTCTTTTTTAGCATATAAACCTGCCTGTACCAAAAGCTGCCGTTTTGATTCAAAATCATTTACTAAATTGATGGGATCGTCTTTTTGGGAATCTTTAAGCAAGTTATCTACTACTTTATCAAGTTTTTTTTGCTTAATTTTTGTAAGTCGGTATAAGAAATACCGAAGCCGGCCCGATTGTAAAGATGTTTTACTTTTAAGAAATTATCTTTTGTGCTCATCATGGACTGTTTTTACAATATGACTTATTTAGAACGTCAGGGTTTAATCTTTGTTTTCTTTCTTATTTTCGCCTATGTTTTTTCAACTCTTAGATAATCACCCTGGTTTCCCTGATCCAGCTTTGGCAGAAGAGGATGGTTTGCTGGCCATTGGTGGAGATCTAAGTATGGAAAGATTGCTGGTTGCCTATTCTAACGGGATATTTCCGTGGTTTAGCGAAGGCGAACCAATCCTTTGGTATTCGCCACACGAGCGTTGTGTGATTTATCCTGATAAAATCAAAATCAGTAAAAGCATGCAGAAAATTTTAAAACACGAGGTTTTTGACATTACTTTTAACCAGGCTTTTGCCGAAGTGATCCGGAATTGTGCAACCACGGAAAGAAAGGGGCAGGATGGAACCTGGATTACAAACGAGATGCAACAGGCTTACATCCATCTTCATCAGCAGGGTTATGCCCACAGTGTAGAAGTTTGGCTGGAAAATCAATTGGTTGGTGGTTTATATGGACTTAAAGTTAACCGCGTGTTTTGTGGTGAAAGTATGTTTAGTCATGTCAGTAATGCTTCAAAAGCTGCCCTTATTTTTTTAAGCAAAATGAATATTGATTTGATTGACTGTCAGTTGCCAAATGACCATTTGGTGAGTTTGGGTGCAGAAATGATCAGCAGGGAGTTGTATATGGAAATGCTAGAGGTTCATTAATACCTAGACGCTTTTAGTTTGTCATTTTATTTGAAGCGCAGCTTCCTACAGCTATTTAGGTTTCTTCCCGCTTTACGTTTTACTTCTCCCGGTGCTATTTTCAGTGCCTATTGATTGGTGAAGAACCGGGATGCGTGCTCACTTCAATCGGGGCTAGGAAACTATGCCTGCGTTAATATTCCCGGTTAATTGCCTAATCCTTAAATAATCTGTTTACAATTATCCGTCAAATTCTTCTATAAAACAAAACCTGCAAGCTTTTGGCCTGCAGGTTCTTATTGTTGTTTTGTTGAAATTATAATTCGCTATCGTATCAGTTTGTAACGGGGATGTATGTACTTCACATTTTTAATGTGGTAAGCGATAAAATCGCTATTCTAATTAACCCTCTGTACAAGCAAGGAGCATCTAATTATAGTTCTCTTACCCAGATGTTTCTGTAGCTAATGGCAGGGCTTGGGTCTCCGTGATCTTGTAATTTGATTGAGGAAGGGCCATGCTTTTTATATTCAGGAGCACCGATGTATCTCGTTGCACCTTTTAATACAAATCCGTTCTGTAAAAGTACTCCATTTAAAAATAAAGTAACACTTGCTGGTTTTTGTACTGTTCCATCTTCATTAAAACGTGGCGCATTCCAAATGATATCATAATATTGCCATTCACCAGGTTTTTTGTTGGCATTAGCTAGAGGAACCGCTTGTTTATAAACGCTACCTGTTTGTCCGTTCACATAGGTTTTGTTGTTATAAACATCTAAAATCTGGATTTCATAACCATCATCACCACCACCAGTTGAAGCTAAAAACACTCCGCTATTTCCACGCGCCTGACCTTCGCCGGAAATGTTTTCAGGGATTTTCCATTCCAGATGCAGTTGGTAATCTGTAAACTTTTTATTTGTTTCGATGTTTCCTGTTCCTTTTTTTACGGTAAAAAACCCATCGTCAATTGTCCACGCAGCCGGTTTAGATGGGTCTTTAACAGAGTGCCATGCATCTAAATTTCTACCATTAAAAAGAATGATAGCATCAGATGGTGCATCTTGAGGCAGTTTACCTGGTGTAACAATTTTAGGGACTGGCTCCCAAACCTCCGTTGCTTTAGGGTCATTGGCAGGATCTGGTTTCTTATCTTGCGCCATAGCTCGCCCTGCAAAAAGTGCAGGAATGAATAATAGTGTGTACTTGTTCATGATTGTGGTTTAACTTGTTAAAGTTAACCAGTTTATTAACAAATGGAAATTTAGTATTTAAAATTTTACCCTAAATCGTCAACAACATAGGTTTCACTTATAATTACTTCGTCAGGGGCAACATCTTCTCTGCGTTGTTCTGCTAAATCACGCATTGGGCAATAGCCCGTAATGCCACGGTACAGTAATCCTGCACCAATTGCAGCACCAGTTAATCCAATTACAGGATGCGAAAAAATGCTGGTAATGCCTTTAAAAAGTAAATATGTCCCTGCTGCGCCTGATAACCAACGCTCGGATTTTGAAACATTTTCGAATAACTCTGGATATTTCCATGCTTCTTTAACATTATTTACTGCAGTATTAAAATCTTGATTTGTCATGATGGTAGAATTTATGTACTACTGTATAACAAGTAAGGAGGGAATGAGTTTGAAAAGAATTTTAAATTGTTTTTTCGATAAGATTTATCGTTATTTCGGGCGGAGTGCAACGGAATGGAGAAATCTAAATTGGTAATCAGTCATTCTGAATACAATGAAGAATCTATAAGCTATGAAATACAGGATCTGCACCTATTCAATAAAGATCCTTCATTGCATTCAGGATGACAATCTATCTTATTAAAGCTTAATTCAATATATCCCTGATATCCTCTTTACTCAAAGATTTAAAGAAACTTTCTTCTGTGGTGATCAATGAATTTGCTAAAGATTTTTTACGGTTCTGTAAAGCCAGGATTTTCTCCTCAACGGTATCTTTTGCGATGAATTTATAGATAAAAACCTTTTTGTCCTGGCCAATACGGTGTGTCCTATCGATGGCCTGTTGCTCTACAGCAGGGTTCCACCATGGATCTAGAATAAAAACATAATCGGCCTGTGTGAGGTTTAAACCTACGCCACCGGCTTTTATCGAGATCAGGAAAACCTTTAAGTCGGTATTCTGCTGAAATTCAGAAACGATCTCACCACGGTTACGGGTTGATCCATCCAAATACGCAAAAGGAATATTTTCGGCCTCAAAGTGTTTTTTGAAGATATCCAGGTGTTTTACGAACTGAGAAAAAACCAAAACCTTGTGTCCGCCCTTAAGCACGTTATCTAAAGTGTGGATTACGTTTTCAAATTTGCCTGAATCGGAGATATACTCTCCATCGATCATAACAGGGTGGTTGGCCAACTGACGTAAAGCGGTTAATCCCTGTAAAAGCTGCACCTGCTTTTGTGCAAAAGTTCCATCATCCATACTCTGCAATAGATCGTTGCGATAGGCCGATTTGGTTTTTTCGTAATATGCCGCCTGGTCTTCGCTCATGTCGCAATAAATTACCTGCTCCGTTTTTGGCGGTAACTCTGCAGCCACTTGTTCTTTCGTTCTGCGGAGTACAAAAGGTTTGATGATGGATTGGAGTTTACGCGCTTTTTCTTCGTCCTTTTTCTTTTCTATCGCCTGCACATATTCTTCGTAGAAAAATGCCTGCGTACCTAATAAACCAGGATTTAAAAAAGTTAACTGCGACCACAAATCACTTACTGAATTTTCTACAGGTGTACCGCTCAGAATCAGTTTGTGTTTCGATTTTAAGCTTCTAACGGCTTTAAACGATTTTGATGCCGGGTTTTTAATGTTTTGACTTTCATCAAGAATGATGTAGTTGAAATAGAAATTTTTCAACTCATCTATATCAACTCCTGGTTACACCGTAGGTGGTAATGATAATATCGTAATTGGCAAAATTGGCTACATCTTTATTGCGATTTGTACCTGTATGTGCTAATATTTTAAGCTTTGGTGTAAATTTTCTTGCCTCTGTTAACCAGTTGTAAATTAAAGAGGTTGGCATAATGATCAGCGATGTAGTTTGTGTGCCCAACAGTTGATCGTCTTCTTTAACTTTTTGAAGCATAGCCAAAGTCTGGATGGTTTTACCCAAACCCATATCATCAGCTAAACAGCCGCCAAAATTATACTCGCGTAAAAAGCTGAACCAGTTGTAGCCTGCTTTCTGATAATCGCGTAAAGTTCCTTTAAAGTGAACTGGCATCTGCGTATCGGCTATATCTTCAAAATCCGAAAGACGCTGAAGTTTACGCTCGAGGGTAACATTAGCCAGGCTATCTTCTGCCAGATCGTTGATTAAACCGATATGATGTTTCTTTAATTTGAGCGTTTGTCCGGTTTCTGCCAAACTAAACAGACTACCGTATTGAGTAAACCATTTATCGGGAATAATGGCCACTTCACCATCAGGTAATAAAAATTCGCGCTTTTTATGTAAAATATGTTGTTTTAAGGATAAGAAAGGGATCTGATATTTTCCAAACCAAACCACGGCATGGATATCGAACCAATCGTTTCCTTCTTTAACTTCAAGATCGATTTTGCTGGCACCTAATACAAATTTTTTCTGCCCGGTGGCCTGTTCAATTTCAAAACCTGATGCCTCCAAGATTTCGATATGCTCATTTACCCAATTTATTGCGCCGTAACTTGGGTTTTCATCCGCTGAAGCTACTTCAAGGTTACTGAATAATGAACTCGTTTTTTTAAGTCCTAAGGATAACAATAGATTAAACTGTTTTTTCTCCCATTCAGCTGAACGTTTGATGCGGTGGAAAATATAGTTATCGGCCGTTTTTTCTAAACGCACAGTTACTTTATGTGCGTTTTCGACAGGGAAGGTATATTCACCATATTTAAAGTACAACTGAATTTGCGAAAGACCACCATCTACATATAAAACCTTGATTACCGGTATAGCCTCAAATTGTTCGGTTCTAATCTCGAAACCTTCGGCATACACATGGTGTTTCTCTATTAATGGTGCAACAAATTTTTCGAAATAAGTAGCTTCAGTTGTTTTGGGTATGGCAATAAAGCGTTTATTTAAAAAAGGTTGTAATTTCTTGCCTTCAATATCCTGATCAAAAAAGTATAACACATCGTTCAGCAATAACCAGGCAGGTTTGTTGCTAATGATCTGCGCTTCTTTAAACATGAATTCGATGCGCAGGTTCTGGTACTTGATGGTCGGGAAATAACGGGTTTCAGTTTCATTCCTGCGGAAATGGAAAAGGATGGATGCAGGTTCGCCGGCAAGTTCGATTTTGCGTTCTACCAGCCAGCCATCTTTATCCATTACATAAAGCTCATTTTTGACCTTTAAGATTTCTAAAGCTTCAGCAAGTTTCTTTTCAATTTTCGGACGAACATTCTCATAGAATTTATCGTCGAAGATTTTGGTAAAGAATTCAGTAGGCCTGATTAATTTTTTATAATACTTTTTAATCAGCGAATCCTGCTCAATATCATCCAAAATTTTGATCAGCTTATAATCGATCTCACTTAAACAGGCATTAAACTCTTCTGCCGTGTGGGTAAAAATCCGTTGGTAGGTAAAAGAAAAATCGCCCTGGGGATTAAGCTGAACTACGTGAGGTTCAATTAAATAGCCAAGGTACTCATGTTTGCACAAAGAGTACACTACTTTACAGGCTTTAGAACTATCGACACGTAACATTGATGGATATAAAATTTTTGTAAGCTAAGCCGCTTAAAAAACTTTAAACTTACAATATTTTGAGATTACATCAAAAGAATTGGCCGTTTTTGGGATAAAAAATATAGGGCTTTTTAACCTGCAATGAAAAACCAACTGTGATGCAATAGTTTAATTCACGAATATTAATCGAGTTGCTAAAATATCCGGCTTTTCATGCAAATATTAATACGTAATAATTGCCGGCAACTTATTATCTTAGCTCTTAGATTGGTAGGTTTATTATTATCAGTCGGTTAACGCATCATCGCAGCTTAAATGAAGTTTTTTTACACGCTCTCTGTGTTCACTTGTCTGTTTTTTTCTGGCTATGGACAGGAAATTCCAAGAAGTACCCAATATATTTTTAACAATATCCTGTTGAACCCTGCATTATCGGGTATTGACAACTATACTGATTTAAAAATCGGTCTGCGAAAACAATGGAGCGGTTTGGAAGGCTCACCAAGTACGCAATACCTTTCTTTAAGTACAGCCATAGGTGAAGATTTTGTGCGTAGCAACGTAAATTCATTTGCGGGCAATGGCGAAAACCCGATGAGCAGGAGTTTTGTAAACAACTATACGGCTGCTGAGCCTCACCATGGCATTGGTCTTGTCGCAATGACAGATAAGGCGGGTTTAATCAGGCAGACCAATGCGGACGTAACTTATGCTTATCACCTTGGCCTTACTAATGAAATCAATTTATCGCTGGGTTTATCTGCAGGGTTTAAATCGATCAATGTTGATGTACGTGGAATTGTTGCTGATGAATCGGGCGATCCGTTATTTTCTGCCGATTACAACAATAAAATCAGGCCTGATGTTGGCGCTGGTGTTTGGTTGTATAGTCCCAGGTTTTTTGCAGGTGTTTCGGCGAAACAGCTTATTGGTAATAAAAGCAGTGTTGTAGGCAATAAAATCAAGATTGATGCTTATCAGGCAGCTACTTTTTATGGTACTGCTGGTTACAAAATATTCCTGGATGAAGATATTGCCATGATTCCATCGGCATTGATTACCTATTGGGCTAATGCTCCTGCTGCGTTTGATGCCAACCTGAAATTTGCCTATAAAGATAAATTCTGGGTAGGAACCAGTTTCAGAAACAATGATTCTTTCTCGCTTCTGGCAGGGTTTAATGTAGCCTCGCTGGTAAACCTGAGTTATTCGTATGATGTAAATACTTCAGGGTTACGCTCGGTAAATAACGGGACCCACGAAATTGTATTGGGTATTTTATTAAACAACCGTTATCAGGTAGCCTGCCCAAGCAGGCAGTTTTAACGTAAAAGTGTAATACTGCCGCCTAGTGGTTTGCATTCGGCCCGGAGATCAATAACATAATAATAAACCCCCGCTGGTAATTCCTTATCCCTGAAGCGGCCATCAAATGGCTTGTTGTAATTGCCGATAGATTCGTACACCAGCTGACCGCCGCGGGTATAAACTTTGATGTTGATCCCTTTAAAATCGGGTAATCCGCGAACCTGCCAAACGTCGTTCATGCCATCGCCATTTGGTGTCATGGTGTTGGTAATTTCCAGGTTATCGTGCGTTACTTCTACATGCACTTTGATAAACTCACTGGTACAGGCTCCAAGTTTTCTCCGTACATAATAATCGGCCGTTTTCGCCACTTTAAATTTAAATACACCTATGGTACTTTCTAAAAATGGCTTGGTATCATCAAGTTTTTCGAATAACTGATAGGTGCCTTCTTCCGGAGCGATTACAGGCAGCACAATATCAGAAACATAACAAACACGGAGATCATTAATAACAGGAGTGAGGATTTTAAATGGCTCATCAACAATGGTAAACGGCTCGCTGATGGCGTAACCGCAGGTTGTTTTGTCTTTAACTTCCAATCGATATGTTCCGGCACCAATTTTGGTTAAATCTTGTGTAAACTGAACAGCTTCGCCAGTCTCGTTTAACCATCTAAAAGTATAACCCGGTACACCGCCAATTACCTCAACGCCGGTAACCGAACCTCTTTGCAGGGTACAGCCATCTTTTACCGTTGTTCCGGTTTTAGGTACAATGGTAAGCAGCGGAGTTACCTCTATGGTGTAAGGCCCCATAATAACCGGGCTACAGTTATTAATATCGTAGGCGTACATGGTATAAGTGCCACCAGGTAAATTTTTAAGGGAAATGGAAGTGGTTGTTTTTGTGCTTAAAACAATGTTGCCTGCCTGGTCTTTCCATTCATACCGATAAGGAAGGGCTGAGCTAAAATCCAGATCAATGGTTCCATTAATTAATCCACAGGTTGTTGGCGATTCGCGGTGCGAAAAGTTATAAACCGGAAGTGGTGTTGCGGTTACTACAAAATCTCGTGGAACCCGTGGGCAGGTTGACTTGCTGTTGCTTGCCCAAAGCCTGTAAGAACCAGCTTTTAGGTTTTCAATTAATAAAGAAGTTCCTGCGGAGTAAGTACCTTTTTTAATGGTAATCCCATCAGGTCCGATCCATTCGTAACCATCAGCATCAGTCAGTGAGATTCCACCTATGGCGCCATTGCTGCTGTTACAGGTTTCATTTTTTCTGATCGAAGCATCGCTGATCTGGATGGTATTATCAGTAATGATAAAATAAGAAGCAGAAGTAGATCCACATTCACCCTGATCGGTTACTACAATGGTATAATTACCACCTTCAACATTTTCGAGGTCGGCGGTAGTCGCAATTACATCACCTAAAGCGCCGGTAAGAAGATCTGGTTTATACCATTTATAAGTAATTGTTCCAGTGAAGTCGGTAAATTTTAAATCCTTTATTGCACCATTTTGGCTGCCACAAGTTGCGTGTTTAGGTGATGTAGTACTGGTGATGATAATTTTTGGTTTTCTTTTAACCGTAATCGGATCTGAATCCAGCGAGCAGTTTGCTTCATCCGATACTTTAACGAGGTAAGTGCCTTCTGGCAAACTAGCGGGGTTGCTTCTGCTTACCACAGCATTTGTTGCGGTATTTATCCATTCATATTTTAACACACCTTTTCCCCTTAAAACTTCTGCATTAAATGTAAAAGAGGTTTGTCCGCATATTGGAAATACTGGCTGAATATTGGGCTTGGTTAATTTTTGATCTTTAATGATAAACACCGAAGGAAACGCTTTACAGCCATCGTCAACAGTTACTTCATAAGTTCCAACCTCTAAATTAGTGATACTTTGTGTATTTCCTTTAGGTACCCGGCTGCCATCAGTTTCTATCTTTACCCAGGTAAAAGTAAAACCTTCACGTGGCTCCGGGATAGTGATTGATCCATTAGCATTACAGGTTACGGGTTCAACTATGGCTTCATTTGCCAAAAGCTCGGCAGTTGAAAATGGAGAAGTAGTGGCATTTAATAAACTGGCGGTTGCGGTAACCATTCCGGTAAGGGTTCCGTTATATTCCCAACGACCGTCACTACCAGCCTGTACTGTGGCAATATGGGTTTTACCCTCGCAGATACCCTGACAGTTTACAGTATAAAACAGTTCTACTTCAGAATTGGGAGTAGCCCTGCCAGAAACGTAGTCATTCCTTTTCTTAAGGATCTGAATATAAGGCTGAAGAATAGTTAAGGTTTTTCCGATTCCAAACGTCCTGTTACAAAAGAAACTATTCCTTGTAATTTTTACAGGTTTTGAAGATACAGTTTCAACCCCAAAGCTGTTATTGGCAATTATGTTTGCTTCGGCAGGTGTTGCGCCACCGATGGTTCCACCTGCACCCGTTTCTATTTTAATACCGATGCCATTGCCCATTACTACAGTTCCTGCGGCATCTGTTCCGATAGCATTGCCTGTTAAAATAAAGTCTGAATTGGTTACCGAAACGCCTGTAGTTCTGTTCCCTCCGATAATATTGTTGCGCACATAAAGTGCCGTATTTACTGCATTAACTTTTAACCCTGCAATTTCTAAAGCGGAAGAAGAAAGAAATATCGGTAATTCATGGAAGTCTTTTTTACCAGTATAATCTACCCCGATTTTATTATTGATCACGTTGATATCAAACCTTGCGTTAGTGGAGTACGAAGATCGGGTGATATCTAAATTAATCCGGTTTGCAGCAATTACGTTGCCTTCGCCGGTATTATCACCCCCAACATCTAAAGCACTATCGTATAAATTGGCAGAGATACCATAAACATTCGTGTTTGGGGTTATTCCATCATATATCACCCCAATTAAGTTCGATTGGATCTTAATTTTTGTGGCGGTGATTGTGGTAAAATAATAGCTGTTCTGAACAATAATACCATTAATGTTACCTCCAATAACATTTCCTTTATTTGGAGCACCGATAGTAATATTATTTGCACGATAATCGATTACAATTCCCGAGCCCTGAGCCATATTTACATTTTGTAAATTATTGATGGCAGCAAAATTCCTGATATACAAACCATAAACTTCAACCCCTGTTGTTTGGGTTTGAGTGGTTGACGACTGGCCGATGATCAATCCTGAAAATGTAGAATTAGGGTATTCTGGTTCCAATATTACTTTTGCTCCGGAGACACCTAGAGCGGGCCATGCTGCCTGTGAGGTGCCATCAATTACTACATTTGAAGAAACCACAGGCAATGCCGAACGTAATCTAATGGTGCGGTTCGCATTATCGCTTGGATTGCCGGGTAAATTAAAATTGATGGTAAAAGTAGTGATTCTATTAGCTATAGCCGCTTGTGTTAATCCCTCCCTTAATGTTCCAGTGCCGCTATCGGCATTACTGGTAACCACGTAAGTTTGAGCGTAAACATTATTAATGAAAAATAAGCCCATAAATAGGGCCAGCAGTTTTGAGAGACGCATAAAAATGTTTGGTACAGCCAAAATACAAATAAAAGTTTAGTGGCTAGGGTTTTAGTTCACAAACCTACATTATTTTTCTGAAAATGAGTTGCCTTGGTTTTTTACCATCGAGCTCACCGAGGCAGACACAGAAAACATGGCATTGGGAATCTATCGTATTAATCTGGTTTTATAGATCTTTTGTTGTGTTAACATCGAAAGACTCCAATAGAATAGTCGTCATCTCGACTTTTCGCTGGAGGCTGTATTATAAATTGGAATTTAATCGAATTTGTCACGTTGAGCTTAGCCTGTACTAAGCTTGACGAAGTATCTAAATGCCTTGTAAAACATTTAAAACAGGTCATTTGATAAGCTACCCTTTAATTACTTTATTATTTCCGCCCAGCTAGGCCATAGTACAATATCTCCGTTCTACTTAAATCCGGCCTAACAAATTTTTAGGGTTGCACTGCTTAAGCCAACCAACTAGCTTCGAAAGAAAAATTTTAAGCCGGCAGTTTTTGTTTCTTCTTAATGCCAAAAAGAAAGAGCCCTTCGGAGTCGGCGAGCCGAGGCAAGACCGAGCCCTGGGACAAGAGAAGACAATTATACGTCACTCATATTGATTTTAAACAATTAATTAACCCTCAGGATGGCAATTCTATTATTTATGAGGTAGCCTCTTAATAATTATGCGTTTTTAACGATTTGCAAGAGCGCATCTCATTTTAAAGATCTTTCGCTATGCTCAGGATGACAGACTAAAAATCCTCCGTGTTATCCCTGCCTCCTTGGCAAAAAGCAACGCAATGACTTGTAGAGACACAGGCCGTGGAATGGAATGAAAAAAGGCATCCTGAATTCAGAATGCCTTACCTTAATGTATGTTAATATGATTTATTTCCAGCCACCGCCTAATGCACGGTATAGATTTACTACGGACTGTAATTTTTGTAATCGATCATTAATCCCACTTAATTGAGCTGTTAACAAACTTTGTTCTGAAGTTAACACGTCAGTGTAGTTTGTTGCAGAGCTATAGCGCAATAATTCTTTGGTAAAATCTACTGCTTTGGTTAATGAGGCGATTTGTTTTGCCCTTGTTTCCTCTTTTTCTGCAGCCGTTTGGTAAGCATATAATGCATTTGATACTTCCTGTCCGCCAGTTAACAGTGTTTGTTGAAAGTTGTAAAAAGCAATCTGTTGATTGGCTTCAGCTGTTTTTAGGCGGGCTTTGTTTGCTCCCCTTGCAAAAATTGGCTGCGTTAAACCTCCCACTAAATTGTAGAAGATAGATTTGCTGAAGAAATCCTGTAATTGTAAGCTTGATAATCCACCCGCTGCGGTGATGGTTAAAGCTGGATAAAAATAAGCTTTTGCTACGTTTGTGTTTTCAAAAGCCGATCTGAAACCAAATTCAGCGGCAATCACATCCGGACGGTTTTTTAACAATTGTGCAGAAACACCGGTCTGTAAATTCGCATAAGGGGTCTGCTGATCTAAAGTCGTACGGTTAATTGCATTTGGCGCTTTGGCAACCAAAACACTCAGTGCATTTTCAGCTTCTTTAATGCTTCTTTTTAAATCAGGTAAGGTTACCTGGGCTGCATATAAATTGGCTTCACTCTGTACAACTGCTGCGCCATTAACCACCGCTCCCTGCTTCAACTCACGCATAGTTTCCACATCTTTTGAGCGTACCTTAATGGTTTCCTCTGTAATGGACAATTGTTTGTCGAGCGCTAATAAAGTATAATAATTGTTGGCAATTGTGGCAATTAATTGCGTTTGGACAGCTCTTTTCGCTGCATCACTTTGTAATAAAGTTGCATAAGCGCCACGTTTTGCACTCGTTAATTTCCCCCATATATCGGCTTCCCAACTGGTGCTAAGTTGCGCTTTATAGGTTTGGGTTTCTAAATTAATGTTAATCCCGGGAGGAAAGTTTAAGGAGGCCTGCGATTGTTTATTATCCGTTACATTTACATCCGCCTGTAAGCTTGGCAATAATGCTCCACGACTCTGTATGAGTGTTGCTTCGGCAATTTTAATACGCTCAATGGCCTGTTTCAGGTCCAAATTTTCATTTATCCCTTGTTGGATCAGCGATTGTAACGTGGTATCCGAAAATAATGTTTTCCACTGCAGATCAGCCATCGTAGTGGTATCTGTTGTGCTATTATCCCGGTATAAACCCTCACTAGTTACCTGAGGGCGTTCGTATTTTTTAGTTACGCAGGCACTCAGGGTAACAATGGCTAAACCGGTTAAAATGGAATGCTTATATTTAAAATTCATTTTCTTAATATTAATGTTTGCTGTTCGCAGTAGCCAATTCATATTCCTCTGGCGTTTGTTCATGGTCAATACCTTCGTTAAAAGGCGATTTATTACTGATGCGCTCCTGTAAGGACTGGAATATGATAAACAGAGCCGGAATTACGAAAACTCCGAAAATTGTTCCGATCAACATACCGCCAACAGCACCTGTACCAATTGAGGTATTACCCGCGGCACCCACACCTGATGATAGCATCAGTGGCAATAATCCTAAGATAAAGGCAAATGAAGTCATCAAAATAGGACGTAAACGTGCTGTTGCACCATCAATTGCGGCGTTGGCTATGCTCATTCCTTTTCTTCTTCTATCTACCGCATATTCAACAATCAAAATGGCGTTTTTGGCGAGTAGTCCCACAAGCATGATCAGGGTAATCTGCGTGTAAATGTTATTATCTACCCCGAAAATTTTATCAAAAACGAATACACCTGCTAAACCAACCGGTAAAGAGAATAAAACAGCTAATGGTAAAATATAACTTTCGTATTGTGCGGCGAGCAAGAAATAAACAAAAATTACGCAAAGTAAGAAAATGAAGACCGTTTGACTTCCGCCGGCCATCTCCTCACGTGATAAACCAGAAAATTCATAGCCATATCCTGCCGGAAGATTTTTAGCAGCCTCTTCCTGAACAGCCTTTAAAGCATCACCTGAGCTATAACCTGCATTTGGGTTACCGGTTACCGAAATTGAAGTAAACAAGTTGAAACGTGAAATGGCCTGTGGTCCATACACTTTGGTCAAAGTAATAAACTCTGATACCGGAGCCATTTGCCCTGCAGAATTTCTAACAAAAATACGGGTTAAAGTTTGTTCGTTTGCACGGTACTGCGCATCTGCCTGGAACATTACCCTAAACTGTTTACCAAATTTGTTAAAGTTTGAAGCATAAACACCGCCATAATAACCCTGCATTACACCTAAAACATCACTAACATTCAGGCCGGCCTGTTTAACCTTTGCCACATTTACATCAATCTGGTACTGAGGGAAATTTGGGTTAAAAGAGGTAGAAGCATATTGGATCTCAGGACGTTTACTCAAAGCTGCTAAAAATCCATTTCCAACTTCGTTGAATTTTTTAATATCTCCACCAGTTTTATCCTGCAACTGGAACTCAAAACCGCCACTGGTACCAAAACCCTGGATAGTTGGCGGAGCAAAGAAAATAATCTTGGCACCTTTAATACCTGCTGTTTTTGCAAACAGTTCGCCAATTATGGTTTTTACATCCCGGCCTTTACGTTCATCCCATGGGGTTAATCGCGAAATTACCATACCATACGAACTGCCCGAACCACTAATCATACTACGGCCCACCACCCTTAAAGTGTTTTTAATTTCAGGTATTTTGTGTGCAATACTATCAATCTTTGCAATTACAATATTGGTTTCCTCTTGCGAAGTTCCTGCTGGTAATGAGATATCGCTCATGATGGTTCCCAAATCCTCATTTGGTACGAAACCTTTCGGCGTGGTATTCATTGTCCAAACCAATACTATTGCAAAGAAGGCAATAGCCAATCCAACAATCCATTTTTTCTGGACAGGAAGCCTACTGATTTTTTATATTTTCCAGTTACGGCATCGAACGAAGTATTAAAAGCATCGTAAAAACGGTTTAAAAAGTTTTTAGACTTTTTGTGTTCTTCTTTGTGCGGTTTTAAGAATAAAGCACATAATGCCGGACTTAATGTTAAGGCGTTAATGGCCGATAAGATAATGGAAATGGCCAGTGTTAAACCAAATTGTTTGTAAAATACACCAGAAGATCCGGAGATAAAACTCACCGGGATAAATACGGCAGCCATTACCAGAGTGATCGAAATAATCGCTCCACTAATGTCGTCCATCGCGTCTATCGTTGCTTTTCTGGCATCGGTATAACCTTCATCCAGCTTGGCGTGTACGGCCTCTACTACTACAATCGCATCATCCACCACAATACCAATGGCAAGCACGAGGGCAAATAAGGTTAGTAAGTTGATGGTAAATCCAAATAAACTCAGGAAAAAGAATGTTCCGATAATCGCTACCGGTACACTAATCGCCGGAATTAAGGTTGATCGGAAATCCTGTAAGAAGATAAACACTACAAGGAACACCAAAATAAATGCTTCGATCAAGGTGTGAAGCACTTTTTCTATCGATGCATCCAAAAAGTCGTTTACGTTAACCAAAGTTGAGTAATGCACCCCTTTTGGAAAAGATTTTTGAGCTTCATCAAGGGTTTTGATGGAATTTTCGATTACCTCTTTTGCATTTGAACCTGCTGTTTGGTTAATGGCGATACCCAAAGCCTGTTTTCCGTTAAATTTAACCGAACTGGCATAACTCTGTGCACCTAATTCTATCCTTGCAATATCTTTTAAACGGAGAATCTGACCGTTATCGGTAGTGCGGATAATAATGTTGCCAAACTGGGCCTCATCTTTTAACCTACCCGTATATTTTAAGGTATATTGAAATGCCTGATCGCCAAGCTCTCCGAACTGACCCGGAGCGGCCTCCACATTCTGATCGGCCAGGGCAACGTTAATATCGTTAGGAACCAGTCCGTAGGTTGCCATCACATCAGGTTTTAGCCAGATCCGCATGGTATAATCCAACGTTCCGAATGCACTCGCATCACCAACACCATTGATACGTTTAATCTGAGGGATGATGTTAATGTTTGCATAGTTCTGTAAAAATTTCTGATCATAAGAAGGGTCGTCGCTATATAAACCAAAGATCAATACGTTACTCGCCTGTCTTTTAGCTGTAATTACCCCCGATTTGGTAACCTCTGCAGGTAATAAACTGGTCGCACGTGCAACCCTGTTCTGTACGTTTACGGCTGCAAGATCGGGGTTGGTTCCCAGCTTAAAGTTTACGGTAATGGTCGCGGTACCATCATTACTGGCGGTAGAAGTCATGTAGGTCATGTCTTCCACACCGTTTATTTGCTCTTCCAGCGGAACAACAACGCTATTCATCACCACGTCGGCATTGGCACCCTGGTATGAAGTAGAAACCTGCACCGTTGGCGGGGCAATTTCCGGATATTGTGAAACCGGCAACGTAGCTAAACCTAAAACACCGAGTATAACGATGATGATGGATATAACCGTTGATAAAACCGGTCTTTCTATAAATTTCTTAAACATAATTAATATTGATTACACTGCAATAGTGTGATTGGCAACATGATATTGTTATTTCTTGATATCAGCATAAACTGAATCAGCATTTTTTTCTTCAGGTTTAATTTTCGTTCCGTCTTTTAATGATTGAAAACCTTCCAAAACAACTTTATCTCCAGCTTTAAGCCCTTTCGTTACGACATAAAACTTACCTTTGGCCAAATCCATAATCTCGATTTCGGTACTAATGGTTTTAGCAGAATCGCCCAGAACATAAACGAATTTTTTTCCCTGTAAATCGATGGTAGATTTTTGGGGAATTAAAATTGCATTGTCAATATGCTGAGGAATCCTTACAGAAGCACTTGCTCCATTTTTTAATAAAGAAGTTGGGTTGGGGAAGGTTGCTCTTAAACTTGCAGAACCTGTGCTGGTGTTAATCTGTCCGTTGATGGATTCGATTTTACCATTTTGTGCATAAATTGTTCCATCGGCCAGTACCAAACTTACCGCCGGGATGTTTTTCATCTGCTGCGCCAAAGTATTTCCTTTATAGGTTTTAGAAAAATCTAAAAGCTGTTTCTCATTTAAAGAGAAGTAAGCATAAACCTTTGAAGTGTTAGAAACTGTTGTTAATGGCTGTGTACTGGTACTGCTTACCAGACTTCCATTTCTGAAAGGAATACTGCCAACCACACCATCAACAGGGCTTTTAACTGAAGTATAACCTAAGTTAACCTGTGCATTTACCAATTCGGCTTTTGCCTGTGCCAATGCTGCTTTTCTGCTTTGGAGTGTTAATTGAGCAGCATCAAGGTCGTACTTGCTGATAATGTCTTTTTCTACCAAAGGCCTGGTTTTATTTACTGTTAACTGGGCTGCATTAACATCGGCTTCGGCACTACTGATCGCCGCTCTTGCTGTACGTACTTGTTGTTCGTATTGTGGCGCATTAATGGTGAAAAGTAACTGACCCTTTTTAACCACGGCACCCTCATCTACAAAAATCTTTTCGATAAAGCCGTCAACCTTTGGGCGGATGTCGATATTTTGGATCCCTTCAATCGTTGCCGGATAATCAGAATCTAAAGTGGTGTTTTGTGTATTTACGGTAAAAACCGGGTAAGCTTGTGGACCAGCTGCTGCTGCAGCTGCGGCTTTTTAGCAGCATCGTTGTTTCCGCAGGATGCCAGGAGCATACCCATGCTCATGCTAAAAAAGAGAGTTGTTACTTTTCTCATGGACTATTTCTGTGTGTGTATAAATTTGAATTTCCGGAATTAAGAGCGTCGTCAAAATTTAGGATTTCGATTTTCGCAAATAATTGTCCAAAAATAGAGCCTAACAAAAAATAAATCTGTCCAAATTCTGTCATTTAATCAATCGATTGATTTATTTTTGATTTTAAAATGCAGTTTTTTTGGGTTAAAACGTTGTTTTTTAGCTTTTTGAGCGTTGTTTTTAGTCAGAAATGAATGTGTAAATATCTTGAGACAGATGTTAAATGGTGTTAAAATTACTTATTGTGAGGCAGTTTTTAGACAATTAACCGTGTTTGTTTTAACAAACAAAACGCGTTGGTGGTGTATGTTTTACACGAGATATTTGGATCACGACTCAACCTCGCGGGTCTCAAAAACATGCGAGGTTTATAAACAAAACTAGTCTACTTCTCCTTCAAAAACCAATTTGGCCGGGCCACACAAAAATACATTGGTAAATGCTTTCCCGTCGTAGTCGAATTCTATTTTAATATCACCGCCCAAAACCTTAATATCAGTTTTAATATGGCCGGTTTGGTTTTTATGTTTTGCCATAGCCATGGCAACTGCCGTTACCCCTGTGCCACAAGCATAAGTTTCATCTTCAACACCGCGTTCGTAAGTGCGCACAAATAAATGATCACTTTTATCTTCAACAAAGTTTACATTTATACCTTTTTCTGCATAAGTTGCATTATAACGAATACTTTTTCCTTCGGTAAAAACATTAAAATCTTTTAAATCACTTTGCAGAGAAACGTAATGTGGCGAACCAGTATTCAATACATAGGCTTCTCCATCTTTGGTAATGGCATCAACATCAATCATTTGTAAATCAACCCATTCTCCATTTTCTGAAATTCTGGCATAGTGCGGACCATCTACTGCCAAAAAGTTGGTTTCGCGATCAATAATGCCGAGTTGTTTGGCAAAAGCCACGATACACCTGCCACCATTTCCGCACATACTACCTAACTTGCCATCGGCATTAAAATAATGCATCTCAAAATCGTAATCCTCATGCTTTGTAATGAACATTAATCCGTCGGCACCAATGCCAAATCTTCTGTGGCACAATTGCTCAACTAGTTGATTGTCAATATTTTTTAACGGACTTGTGGTGTGATCTATCAAAATGAAATCGTTGCCTGCGCCCTGATATTTATAAAAATTAATTTTCATTAAAGCTTCATTTTTTAATGCAATATTTGAGTTGAAAAAGGTAATAAGTGGATTGTGTTTTTTAATTTAACATTTTTTAACACAAAACTAAGTGCTTTGAGGATACAAATATCGTTTATATGGTATTAAATTTGAATAAACTTACTAAAGAAAATTTGAGCAGATAAAAACTGCTGGAGCATCCTGCTTAAATCAAAATGAAAAAATGCTCCCGCAAACAATAACATTTAACAAATGAAGTATGATAGGCTAAACAATTAGCTAGCAAACGGCTTATTATAAATCATGGCTTTAAAAACATAATTAACAGATGAAACCATTAAAAGCTAACCAATTTTAAAAGTAAGTATGCTTATAATAGCTTCATGACCATTAAAAAACAATTTACAAACAGATGAAAAAAATATTAGGAATTACCGTGTTAGCTGCTTTTATAGGTGGGGCAGCAGCAATTGGAGGTTACAAACTATTTGAGCGTAACCAAACTGGCAGTACCATTACTGAAAAACAGAATTTGTATTTCGCCAATAATCCACTGAAAGTATCATCAGCGGGTACTGCAGATTTTACTCAGGCGGCAGCAGCAGTGGCGCCGGGTGTAGTCCATATTAAAACAACCTATGCTGCGCAGAGTGGCGGAGGCAGAAACTCCTCTCCATTTGATATGATGGAAGATTTCTTCGGTGGCGGTGGCCGCCAGATGCAACGTCAGCCAAGGGCAGCATCAGGTTCTGGTGTAATTATCAGTCAGGATGGTTATATCGTTACCAACAACCACGTAGTAGAAAATGCGGAGAAAGTTGAAGTGGTGTTAACAGATAGACGTAAGGTTGAGGCAAAAGTAATCGGTCGTGATCCGAATACAGATTTAGCTTTAATTAAAGTAAATGCAACTAATTTACCTGTGGTAAAAATGGGTAACTCTGATAATGTGCAGGTAGGAGAGTGGGTATTAGCTGTCGGTTTCCCTTTAGATTTAAATACTACAGTAACTGCGGGTATTGTAAGCGCTAAAAACCGTAGCATCGGTATTATCGGTCGCGAGCAACAAGGCAATGAGATTACTGAAGAAGAATACCGCGAATACCAACGCACTGGTAAAAGACCAGATCGTCCGGCAAATACCAGTATCGAATCATTTATTCAAACAGATGCCGCCATTAACCCTGGTAACAGCGGTGGTGCCCTTGTAAATGCAAATGGTGAATTGGTAGGCATTAACTCAGCAATTGCATCACAAAGCGGTTATAACCAAGGCTATGGATTTGCAATTCCAGTTAACCTGGCCCGTAAAATTGTTGACGATTTTATGAAATATGGTTCGGTTAAACGTGGTTATATCGGTGTTAACTTCGTGCCACTAAGTGGTGAAGAAAAACCAGAAGGTATTAAAACAAACGAAATCAGTGGTTTATATGTGAATGATGTAGTTGCTGGTGGCGGTGCTGCTGCAGCGGGTATCAAATCAGGCGACGTCATCAAAAAAGTTGATGGTGTGGTAATCAATGATTCACCTGATCTTCAGGAAAGAGTTGGCCGTTTAAACCCTGGTGATAAAGTTAAATTAACAGTATTGCGTGATGGTGCCTTGAAAGACTATACTGTTACCCTTAAAGGCGAAGCCAGTGTAGGTTTAACTGCAAATAATAATGCAGGTAAAGGTGCCGAAGTAAGTAAATTAGGTGCAACTTTCGCTCCTGCTACTCAAGCGCAAAAATCGAAATATGGCATTAACAGTGGTGTAGTTGTAACATCAGTTACAACTGGAAAAGCTTTCGATAATATTGGGGTAGAAAAAGGTTTAATTATCACCAAAGTAAATGGACAACCGGTAAATTCTGTGGCTGATGTTCAAAAAGCATTGCCATTAGGCAGAAACAATATGGTTAGTATTTCTGGTGTTGGTGAGCAAGGTTCATATAACTACAGCTTCCCTGCACAATAATTAATTGTAATAAATAGTTTAAAAGGCTTCCCGGGTTTTTAACTTGGGAAGCCTTTTTGTTTAGTCTTGTTTTATAGGTTCGTAGTTAGCATGGCAGGCTTCTGCACATTCTTCGCAAGCCACCGCACATTGTCTGCAGTGTTCATGATCATGTTTGCCACATTCCTCCGCACAAAGCCTGCATATTTCCTCGCAAAGCAACAAATACTGGTGGGCAATAACCGAATCCCTCTGTAGTAACCTGGCCGCCTGGGTACAGATATCCGCACAGTCCCTGTCGAGTTTAATACAATCGATCATCATGTTGATATCTTCCTCTTTTAAACAAGATGATGCACAATGTTCGCATGCTAAAGCGCAATCCAATAAAGCCTGGATCAAACCATGGTTGTTTCTCGTTTCCATATCGGTAATTATTTTGGTTATAAATGTTTTGTATAGTAATAACCTGATGTAAATTAAACTGTTTTAAAAAATGAATTGAGGTGATCCATGGGCTGTGTCCCACAGACCATTGCACCATATATTTTTTGCTGAGGATAAACAGATTATTTTGTCATCATGAATGCAGTGAAGGATCTTGGAGTGAGATTCGATCAACGAATTATCATTCCGATAATCCAACTAAATAGATCTCTCCATTTCGTTGCGCTACAGTCGAGATGACTACCATTTTATTGGAGCCTGTTCTTGTTAGCATAGTCGAAGGCCTTTTTTAAATTTACTTATCTACAGGTCTATTTGTTAAAATACCTTAAATCTTTGCCAGCTACCTCCCTTTCTTATACGCAAACCAATATTCATCCGTTTTTCATAATCAAGATTTAGTTTCGCTATTTACAGATTGATAATCAACCTTTACCGATACTCTATAAATTATTTTTTTATTGTTCCATATTTGAATCAGCAACAAAAACCGAATATTATGGCTTTAGCTAACATTAACCTCAGCATAAAACAATATTTCAATTTCATGTGCAGAACGGATTTTGAAAGACGGATATTTCACGATACTTACAAAGAATTTCAAAAAAGCTCCAAAATATATAGCCTAGATCAACACCTGCATACCTTTTCTCAGATGCAACAAGCGAATGAAAAGGCAAACACGTTAAATCAAAAACTTCAGTATTCAGTAATGAACAGTATTGCGGCGTTAGAACATAAGATACCTGTTTTAAATGACCTGGAAGATCATCCAGTCCTTTTTGATTGCGCCGAATTACATATTTATGATTCTGATCTGTTAAATAAAGCAGCGCACATAGTCTCGATCACCTATACAAGTCCGGATTTAATTTTACACGAAATCGTTGGTGATTTGCTAATCCTGAGCTATAGTGCTAAGAACCATGAAACGTTAGTTGTAAAAATTACAGAAAACCTGACGGTAAATGATGAGCGGTGCGAAAGTTTAGTTTATAGTTAAATTTAAGCTTAGCTTGCTCCGGGTTGACTTTTGGTTATAAATTTTCGATGTTATTCATCAATATGAATAGTTGGGAGAAAGTAGTCCTTTTTTATTTATGTTTTTTCACGCAGAAAAGTGATGCGGCAAAGCCTGTTTTGAACATATTTTGTGAACAAAACAGGGTGATAAATTAAAAGTTAATGGATTAAATTGGGCCGATAATAGGGCTTAAAAGGCAAATAGTCAATGTATTTAGTCTATATTATACAGTAAAAAAAATAAAAAATTGATTTATAGGTATTTAACCCTATCTTTGGTTCAAATTAAAATACAATATAATGCAACAAGGAACAGTAAAATTTTTTAATGAAACTAAAGGTTTCGGATTTATCACTCCATCTAATGGCGATGCCGAAATTTTTGTTCATGCTTCAGGCTTGATCGATAACATTCGCGAGAATGATACCGTAAACTACGATGTAGAAGAAGGTAGAAAAGGCCTAAACGCGGTAAATGTTAAAGTAGCTTAAGAAAACTCGAACACATAAATCGTAAAAAGTCCCGATGCAAATCGGGACTTTTTTTATGCCATTATTTTTTGAACGTCAAGTCTTCTTGTTATCTAATTTTTTTACCATTAAGAAATTAAGGTAGTTAAGAGGATATTTGTTATTTTAGTGTTAGAATAAGTTCTTAATATCAATTTATTTTATTCATCCCCTAATCATACATGCTTAAATTTTAACGTGGAAAGCATGTATCAACTAAATTAAATAGGGAATGACTAAAAAAGAGGTTACGCAGTTATCCTATGAGATAACAGGATTCGCAATTAAAGTTCATAAAATCTTAGGTCCAGGTTTATTGGAAAGTATATACGAACGCTGCTTAAAATATGAGTTGGAAAAAAACAGATATACTGTTGCTCAACAATTTGTGCTTTCGGTAGTATATGATGAATTGGAAATGGATTTAGATTTACGGCCGGATCTATTTGTTAATAATTGTGTTGTAATAGAAATAAAAGCGATATCGAATATTCTACCTGTTCATCATGCACAACTCCAAACCTATATGAAACTTCTTAATGCTCCGCAGGGATTATTGATTAATTTTTTTACAGAAAATATTACTAAAGCACTGTACCTATAGTAAATGAATTATTTCAGTATTTTACCAGATAGATAACTTTAACAATCTTGGTACACAAACTTAATGCTCTTATTCCTTAATGGTTAAAAACGTTAGGTCATGCCGCACATTTAACCAATACTAAGAATCGAAACCTTAAATAATCACATATTCTTTCGATTAATTCCGAATATGCTTTAGAATGTTTCTAAATAAATGATTTATCGCTGTTTTGTCATAATCGTTTATAAATTAAACTCATAATTAGATACTTTTGCAAGAAATTTAGATATAAATCCTAATCAAATGAGTGGTTTCGGAAATGCATTTTCTTCATCAATAGGGAAGAAATTCATCATGGGTATTACAGGTTTGTTCCTGATACTTTTTTTAATTGTACACTGCGGTATTAATGCTTTAATTTTTATTAGCGACGGTGGTTTGACATTTAACGTAGGCGCACATTTTATGGCCACCAACTGGATTATCCGGGCTGGCGAGATTGTGTTATTTATTGGCTTGCTTGCACACATTTTTCAGGCTTTACGTTTAACATTGCAAAATCAGAAAGCACGTCCGGTTAAGTATGCGGTAAACGATGGTCAGGCAAACAGTAAATGGTACAGCCGTTCTATGGGCCTGCTAGGTACGCTTTTGCTGATTTTTTTGGTGGTCCACCTGAAAGATTTTTGGGTAGTTTCCCGTTTTACAGGCATCCCAACGGTTGATGCCAACGGACATGAAGATCTTTATGCGGTAATGAAAGAAAAATTTCAGGATCCGGTAAGGGTTGCCGTGTATATTTTGGCTATGTTTTCTTTATGCTACCACTTATTGCATGGTTTTGCTTCGGCATTCCAAACATTAGGATGGAACCACTCAAAATATAATGGTATAATTAAAGGAGTTGGCGTTTGGTATTCGATTATTATTTCGATCCTTTTCGCTGCCATGCCGATTGCAGTTTATTTCGGTCTTATTCAATAATTTTTAGCACAAAAGATATGTCAGATATTAATTCAAATATTCCAGAAGGCGAATTAACCAGCAAATGGACAAAATATAAGTCTTCTGTGCCTTTGGTAAACCCATCGAACAAAAGAACTATTGAGGTAATTATTGTAGGTTCGGGTTTAGCAGGTGCTTCGGCAGCCGCTACTTTGGCCGAGATGGGTTACAAAGTAAAGTGTTTCTGTTTCCAGGATTCACCACGTAGAGCACACTCAATCGCCGCTCAAGGTGGTATTAATGCAGCAAAAAACTATCAGAATGATGGTGATAGTGTTTATCGCCTATTTTACGATACGATTAAAGGTGGCGATTACCGTGCCCGCGAAGCCAATGTGCATCGTTTGGCTGAAGTAAGTGCCAACATTATAGATCAGTGTGTAGCACAAGGTGTGCCTTTGGCACGTGAGTATGGTGGCTTGTTAGATAACCGTTCATTCGGTGGTACACAGGTTCAGCGTACGTTCTATGCTGCAGGTCAAACTGGTCAGCAGTTATTATTAGGTGCATATTCTGCTTTAGAACGCCAGATTGGTATGGGTAAAGTAGAAATGTATACCCGCCATGAAATGCTTGAGGTGGTTAAAATTGATGGCAAAGCACGCGGTATTATTGCCCGTAATTTAATTACCGGAGAAATCGAACGTCACTTTGGTCATGCGGTAGTATTAGGAACAGGTGGTTACGGAAACGTATTCTATCTTTCTACCAATGCCATGGGAAGTAATGTTACAGCTGCCTGGAAAGCGCACAAACAAGGTGCTTACTTTGCAAATCCTTGTTACACGCAGATCCACCCGACCTGTATCCCGGTTTCTGGCGATCACCAATCTAAATTAACCCTGATGTCTGAATCATTACGTAACGATGGACGTATCTGGGTACCTAAAAAGAAAGATGATAACCGTAAAGCTTCAGAAATTCCTGAAGATGAAAGAGATTATTATTTAGAGCGTCGTTATCCTGCTTTTGGTAACCTGGTTCCACGTGATGTGGCTTCCCGTGCGGCTAAAGAGCGTTGCGATGCCGGTTATGGAGTAGGTGCTTCTAAATTGGCCGTATATTTAGATTTTAAAGCAAATACAGAACGCTACGGAAAAATCGAAGCTGCTAAAGCAGGTAACCACAATCCAGACAAAGAAACTTGCATGCGCTTAGGCACTGCGGTAATTAAGGAAAAATATGGTAACCTGTTCGATATGTATGCACAGATTACCGGTGAAAATCCTTACGAAACCCCAATGCGTATTTATCCTGCAGTTCACTATACTATGGGCGGTTTATGGGTTGATTATAACTTAATGACATCTGTACCTGGTTTATATTGTACAGGTGAGGCTAACTTCTCAGATCATGGTGCTAACTGTTTAGGTGCATCTGCTTTGATGCAGGGTTTGGCTGATGGTTATTTCGTTCTTCCATACACCATTGGAGCTTATTTATCAAAAGAGATTTCTGTAAAGGCAATTCCTACTGATCACCCTGCTTTTGTGGAGGCTGAAGAGAGAGCAGTTGGTATTTTAAATACGCTGATCAATATTAAAGGAACCAAGTCGGTAGATCATTTCCACAAACGTTTAGGCCACATCATGTGGGAGAAATGTGGTATGGCCCGTAACGAAAAAGGTTTAAATGAAGCAATTCAGGAAATCAGAGCATTACGAGCTGAATTCTGGAGCGATGTTCGTGTACCTGGAACAGCTGATGAGTTAAATACAGAACTCGAAAAAGCAGGCCGTGTGGCTGATTTTATCGAACTGGGCGAGTTGATGTGCATTGATGCTTTAAACCGTAACGAAAGTTGTGGTGGTCACTTCCGTGAAGAGTATCAGACAGAAGAAGGTGAAGCCTTACGTGATGATGAGAACTATGCTTACGTAGCTGCCTGGGAATTTAAAGAAGGTGTAAACTTCGAACTTCACAAAGAAGAATTGAAGTTTGAAAATATTAAAGTAGCACAAAGAAGTTATAAATAGATAAGAGATGTGAGATGTGAGACATGAGATGGAAATCTTGGTTCTCATATCTAATGTCTCAAATCTCAAATCTGAGATACAATGAGTACAGGAAATATGAACTTAACGCTAAAAGTTTGGCGTCAAAAAAATAACAAAACCAAAGGTGCTTTGGTAGATTATAAATTGGCCGATATTTCACCGGATATGTCTTTCTTAGAGATGTTCGATGTATTAAACGAACAATTAATTAACAAAGGTGAAGAGCCGGTTGTATTTGATCACGATTGCCGTGAGGGTATCTGCGGAATGTGTTCGATGTTCATTAACGGCCGTCCGCACGGACCAAAAGACCTGGTGACTACCTGCCAGTTGCACATGCGTTCTTTCAAAGATGGCGATACTATCGTTGTTGAGCCCTGGAGAGCAGCGGCTTTTCCGGTAGTAAAAGATTTAACTGTAGATCGTTCTGCATTTGACAGGGTTATTGCTGCTGGTGGCTTTATTTCGGTAAACACAGGTAATGCGCAAGATGCGAACAACCTGCCAATTCCTAAAATGCAGGCAGATGCTGCTTTCGAAGCTGCAGCTTGTATTGGTTGTGGTGCTTGTGTGGCAACTTGTAAAAATGCTTCAGCAATGTTATTCGTATCAGCTAAGATCTCTCAGTTGGCATTGTTACCTCAAGGTCAGCCAGAGCGTTACCGTAGGGTGCAGAGCATGGTTGCGCAAATGGATGCTGAAGGTTTTGGTAACTGTACCAATACTGGTGCTTGCGAAGCCGAGTGCCCTAAAGGAATTTCTTTAGAGAACATCGCTCGTATGAACCGCGATTTCGCTTCGGCAAAATTCGTTTCAGAAGAAACGGTTTAAAAATATACTGTGTACCTGGTTTAATCGCCGGGTTCTTAAGCCTCCATATTATGGGGGCTTTTTATTTTACCAATTCGTGGCTATCACAGTATTAAAATGTTCCTTATCTTATTAGTTTAAAATATGCCAATGAATATTGCTAGTAGTTTATCAGCAAATTGCTGATTAAAACTATACATATTTAACATTTCCCTGTTGTTATGAAAACATTCGAAACTTCAGGTTTGGAAACCGAAAGTGTGTACAATAAAATCACCTCGAAACAAAAGTTTGCGAAAGTGGTAATAATCCTATGTTTGCATATTAAATTTTTGCGTATTTGGAAATTTTATTTTGTAATATTTGCATATACATTAAAATTTTTATAAATTTAGTCTTCCGAGACAGGAGAGAAAACATAAAACCCCGGCAATTTTGCTGGGGTTTTGTGTTTGGGGAGGTTTGACAAATTTAAAACTTTGCCCTGAATTTTATTTTTCCTGGCCGCTTCAGGGTATTAATCTCATGGCTAATAAACAGTATAGAATTTTTCAATTCCACCCGGATATGCTGGTTGCTTTTGAACGGAGACAAAATCATAAACTTTGCTGGAACTGTTTTGCACCTTTGCTAAATTAAACAGATGGCGATGCCCGTCAGAGCTAAAAAGATTAGCTGTCCCATTGTCGTTTGTTAAAATGTTGATTATTTAGTTTTCTTAGGAGTTCCTTTTGGTTTTTTAGTAGTAATAATTACCACTCCATTTTTGCCCTTATTACCATGTAAAGTTACAGCAGACGGATCCTTTAGCACTTCTATTGATTCAATAGATTTCTGATCCAGGTTTTTTATTTCTGAAACTTCCTTCCCATCAACAACATATAGCGGTTTTGCCTTCGGGTCAAAATCTCTGTTCAATAAGTATCTTACTTCTCTGGGTGTATCTATATTCTGTATTAATGGGCGTAAGCTAAATCCGGATACTTTTCCTTTTAAATTAGATTCATCAATTTTTACTGGAGTCGTTTTAAGTTCATGATTATTACTCAGAGAACCATTTTTGGTTTTAACTTCTATTACACCTGCAAAACCATCAGCACCATACCGCGCTGTTGCTAAACTATCTTTTAAAATGCTTACAGCTTCAATATTATTGGGATCAACATCGCTAAGTGATGCAGTACCCCTTATGTACTGTTTGTTGCCATCTATTACAATTAAAGGTTCAGTGGCTAATGTCGATGCTCCACGGAGCGCAATTTTAGGCGTTCTGGTACTATCTGTCTTTTGAGCAAAACCGGCTAAACTAATGCCCATCAGCATGCTAAATATGATTACGTTTTTCATATTGAATTTGATTAGAATTTTCTTCTGAGCTCGAAAAAATTAGTGTTCTTATCTATCGAAAGCTCATTTGAGTTAAGTGGCCTGAAAATATTGCTTTTTGCACCTTTGCTGGTAACTAAAATTACACCACCCCTGGCTTTTGGCCCATATAGATTCATTGCAGTTTGATCTTTCAACACTTCTACTGATTCGATGCTGTTTGGGTTTATTGTATTCAACTGGCTGTTGTCTGATAATTTAACGCCATCTACAATGATTAGCGCGTCAAGATTTGTATCCTCCCTTAATCTGATCCGGTCGCCGGGAATGCTACTTGTTTTAGTCTCTTTTGTAGGTATAGGGTCGCTGAGTTTGAAATTCACGTTAATATTGTATTTAACTCTTACAGCTAAACCATTCTGGATGCCTGGGTTCCACTTTGGCGATTCTTTTATAACTCTCATTGCTTCTTCGTCGGTACCACTGCCTAAACCCCTTGTAATTTGAACATCTGTTAATGAACCATCCTTTTCAACTACAAAACTGAGGAAAACTCTACCCTGAACATTATTGTCCTGAGCCTCCTTTGGATACTTAATGCGGCCACCCAGGTAATTATAAAACTTGGTTATACCGCCTGGAAATTCTGGTTGTTTCTCGATCGAAACGAAGTCATATATTTTGTCAGTATTTTCAGCTTTAATGTTGCTGATTCCAGATTCAGTAGTTTTAGGAAAATCAGATATGATATTAATCTTGTTCAGGTTTACATATTCACCCGATTTAGGTAACAACTTATTTTTAAAACCTTTTGAAGATTCTGGAATTCTAAAACTTACGGTTAAAGCATATTTGCCATCAGCTACAGTTTTAAACCCTTTATAAGATAATATTGCTTTCATTACTTCTTCGTCACAGCCAGCACCTAGTTCTACATTTGATGTAACATTGGTGACCCTTCCGCCTTTTAAATTAAACCTTATCTGGGTATTTCCCTGAATCTGATTGCTATTGGCTGTCGTTGGATATTTGATATTTTGGCCTAGAAACTTATAAAATCCTTTCCAGTTTAGATCTGTTTTGCCATCAACCGAAATTTTAGGCGCTATACTTACCTTCTCGGGGGCTGTAACCATGTTTTCAACCAGTTCAATCGGCTTATCCATCGGGATTTGATCGGTAATGGACAACAATTTCTCATTTTTACGAACAGTAGCAGATGAAAATACAATGAGAAGGGCAAATAGCGGAATAAAGATTCCATACTTCACAATCGCTATCTTTTTAGATCGTTCCTTATGAAGCATGAAAATTCTTTTTTGATCAATGATTTTTTTAAGAAACCATTTGTTAAAGCATTTGGTGAAATCCCAAACGACTTACTTAATAACAGCATGGCATATTCAGCTTTATCACCTTGAAATTCGGCGGCAAGTTCATCAGCTAAAAATTCGTGGATATTTTTAATGGCTTTCTTGTAAAGATAAATCACCGGGTTTAACCAGGTAATAATCCCTATAATTTCGAAAAATATAATATCTACGCTGTGCCATTGTTTGATATGTGCTTCTTCATGAATATCAATTACATCCATTTGTGGCAATTCCTGGTCAATTACTTTTTTGCCAAAAAGAGAAAGCTGTGCCAGCCTTATTTATAGTAATGAGTTTTTTAACTGTTAATAAATTAAATACCAATCTACCTAAGAAGAACAAAGTCCCTGCGCAATAAATATAAACGAATGCATTTGCCCAGTTAAAACCAGTATTACGTTCTGTTACAATTGTTGCTTGTGCTAATACAGCTTCCCAATTAACTGAAGTATAGACCTTTTGCGCCGCTTTCTGTTCCGTAAGCCATTCTAAACGGATAAATGGTATACATAGGGATAAAACGCCTGCAGACACTAAATAAATACGGTTTAAAGTGAAATAGGTCTCCTTATCTAACAGTAATTTGTAAAAGCCGAAAAAAACAATTAAGTATAAGTTCACCTGTAATAGGTAGTGGGCAAAACTCATTTTGGCTTGTGTTTAATTTTGTTAATCATTTTTAAAATTTCATCAACATCACTTAAGTCCAGTTTTTCTTCTTTAACGAAGAAAGAAAACATACTCTCCACCGAATTTTCGAAGTAATTGCCTAACAGTTTTTCTGTTGCATGGCGCTTGTACTCTTCTCTGCTGATTAAAGGATAATACTGATGAGCCTTACCGAAGGCTTCGTGACCAATAAAGCCTTTGGTTTCTAAAATTCTAATAATGGTTGATACGGTATTGTACGCCGGTTTAGGAGGGGGAGCTGATCAATAACCTCTTTAACGAATGCCTTCTCCAATTGCCATAAAACCTGCATAATCTGCTCTTCGGCTTTGGTTAAATCTTTAATTTCCATAATAGTTAATAATAATAAGGATGATAGCAAATTGCTTTGCCTTAACTAAAGTTAAAACTAATTAGTTAGTTATCCAAATTTTATTTAATAATTATTTGAAAAATAAATGCAGTACGAGTTTTCTTCTACTTAAGGAATTTTATTTGCGAAAAAATTGTAAAATTTTATCATTTATTTAATTGTTAATCAGATATTTATGTGATTTTTAGGCTAGATGATAATCAGGTTGTTTTTGATGCCATATACCACTAATCCGGTGCGCGACTTAATATTTAGTTTGGCAAAAAGAGATTCTCTATAGTTGTCAACTGTGCGGGGGCTAACATTCATGAGGTCAGCAATTTCCTTATAGGTAAGCTCAGTACTGCAATGTTGCAGAAACGTAAGCTCTCTTTCAGAAAATGTTGGTTTAATACTATTGTCTTTTAAAGCCACCAAAAGCCTGCCCGATACAAGCTCATTTACATAGAACCCTTTGTCTACAGTTACTTTAATGGCCGTTAATAAATCAGATGGTGTAGATTCTTTCAGCATATAACCTCCGGCACCAGCTTTGAGCATTCCAATTATTGCTTTTTCATCTTCAAGCATGCTTAGTGCAAGTATATGAATATTAGGATGGTTGGCTTTAACCCATTTGGTGGCAGCAAAACCATCCATTACTGGCATGTTAATATCCATTAAAATAAGCTGAACTTCAGGGTGCTGATTAATTTTAGTTTGAAGATCGATTCCGTTAATGGCTTCGAACATGACTTCTATATCTTCAAATTCTGCTAATAAACTAGCTAGTCCGGAGCGGAAAAGGGTGTGATCATCAACAATTGCAATAGAGATACTTTGGTTCTGCATAATTAGGGGTAGGGGATTTCAATTGAAATAGATGTGCCTTCGCCAGGAGCCGAATTTAGTGCTAATTTTCCATTGATCATCTCAATTCTTTTATAAATAGAATTAAGCCCCATTCCCGATTTTTTAGTTTTAACGATATCCGGGTCAAAGCCTATACCATTCTCGGCCACCCTTAAATGTAAAGTATTATGCTCAAGATAAGAATCGATCTGTATACGTTCTGCCTGAGCATGTTTTATAATATTATTGATGATTTCCTGCAATAAACGAAGAATGATCAGGTCCTTATCAGGAGATGTGATCCTCAGATCTACCAATTGGTTATTAACTTTTAGTTCATACGTTCCTGCCTTATTAAGCCAGTTAATTTCCTGATCTATCGCATGGCCAATACCATTTTCTACCAGTTGCTCTCCATGTAAAAGCTTGGCCAGCTCCCTCAATTCTTTAATGGATTTATTAACAAGTGTTAATGAATTATCAATTTTTTTATGGCTTTTTCCTTATCGTTTAAATTTACAGAGTTTAAGGTGAGTGTGGTAAGACTGAGCAACTGGCCAACATTATCATGTAATTCTGTAGCTATACTTTGCATCGTTTGATCTTGTACTTCAACCCTGGCTTGAAGCATTTCAGACTCAAATTTTTGCTGCATATTCTGCTTTTCCAGAAAATGGTTCTTTTTGTGCCGGTTGTATAATCGGATATAAAGTAGTAGAAATATTGGCATCAAAAGAAAAACAAATGATGCCAGTATTATTAGGGACATGTTTTCCGTTGACGAGCTCTGCATATAAATGAATAGGCCCAAAAGCCATATAAAAAAGATTTAGTGTTGTATAGATTATTACCCGGGTGTTATATTTTCCTAAGAATTTTTGCTGAATAATATCATCAAAAAAATTGGCAAGTGTACTTCCAAAATAGAATATTAATGTTCCGCCGACCCACCAAAATGCAGGGTGAAACTTTAAATCAATATAATTTTCGTCTTTGAGCAACAAATAAAAATATAATAGGCCATAGATTACAAAAACCACAGAAGCTATACTTATTGTAAAAGCATTGTAAATGTTTATACCATACATAAGAGTAAATATTGTATATATTATGATTGTTGCTACATACGCTGCAGTTAACCAGTACTTTATATTTGCGTATTGTTTTATAAAAGTAAAAAAGCCATAAGTGATGAAAGAAACCTCAAATATTGTATAAATATTGTAAACACATAAATTCGTATGATAGGTTATAGCAAAATACCTTCCAACTATTTCGGTCAACATTACTATGGCCATATAGCATATCGTTATTAGCCAAAATGTTGATTTGTCCTTGGCTAAAAAGTATATTGCACAAATAAGGCACAGCAGTTCTGCATATGAACTGCTGGTTGGGAGAATAAATTTTAAGCTATTTAATATATCAAAATGCGTGGCGGTTTTCGCTGTCATCTATTTAATCATACATTAATGGGCTTTTGTCATCACAAACTTGCGGACATAGTGAGGATCTGTTATAAGGATCAGTAGGTGCCGGAACAGGTCCTCCATAGATATCGTCATTATCTATAAAATAATCTACTCGGGGCTTGCCATCAATTATTTTGGTTACCACAAGAAGTAATGTGTTCATTTCAGCATAATTAGCAGGGATTTTATCACCATATTCAAGTTTGTTGATCTGATCAATGATATCATCAGTATACCTTCCAAAATATATTCTAACGCCATCCCCTCCAAATTCTTCTAATTTTTTTGTTAATGAAGTAATTTGTTCTGCAGGAAACCAGGCTGCTTCGGTAAAAGTACCTTTTTCTGCGTTTTGGCTTTTGCGGAAAGCTGCCGTCATTTGGCTGGCAATACCTACAGGTATTGTATTTGTTGTACTGTTTTTAGCGTCTTTTTCGAACATTATTTGATTGATAAATTAAGAAACTAAATTATGCATTTTTGTTTATTTGGCGCTAAACAATTGATTTAAGTCTATATAATTAGTAAAGTCTTAACTTATAAAAATTACATTGATAAAAAAATAGTTCGCAAAGCTGAGAACTCTTTTTTTAAAAATAGAGATACCGGAATTCTTATCGGGTGAATACATACAGCCTAGTGCCTAAATAATCATTTTAAGGAATTTGAAAGTGAAAATGTCCTTATCATATTTTGACATACATAATTGAATTTAACAATCCAAAATACCGTAAAAATACCCTCCAATTTAGGGTGTTTTGCATTAACATCAAATTGCGCCCTACCACTATTTTTGGTATGCAATTACAACTAAATATTTTGCGATTGTAAAATAAATACTGTCTATCCCATGAAAACAAACATTTTGGACTTATGTCAAAATAAGTCTGTTTTTTAATAAAGCTTTGATTATTAGTAACATTCACCACTAAATTCTCTCAAAATGATAAATAATATCCTATTGCAGGAAAATCATAGTTCGATTAGCGAAAGGGAAGTTGAAATTGTACACCTGTTATCAATGGGCTACAATAGTAAAGAAATTGGGTCAATGCTTTTTATTAGCGAGCACACGGTTAATACCCACCGAAGAAATATGGTAAGAAAGCTCGATCTTAAAAATTCTTATCAATTAATTGTCTGGGCATTCAAAGAAAAAATATTATCTCTATAAGAGTAAAAGATACATATAACCTCTCAGTCTAAACAACAAAGCCTGCTATTTGATACTAAAGTCAAATTAGCAGGCTTTTCTTTGTAGGTATGTTTTATTTGTGTAATTAATTTATTCTTGAATTCTGTTGGTGATTTAAGGGAGATTACTTTATGCTCTTTTTGGTTACGATAAAATAACCAATGATGAAAAGAACCGAAGCATAAATCAAACTTGTCCATATTTCTTGCGTAAAAACAGGGAAAGCTAACGGATCAGCACCTTTTTTTACTTTCGTTATTCTTAAAGCCAGCGTTGGCAAAGAATAGGGAATAAGGTAAGCGTATTTCCAGCCTACGTTTGCCGTAATAATGCCCATGATGGTGCCAACAAAGCCAATGCCCATGGGTTTAAGGAAATCGCTCCATAATAAACTTAATATAAACTGCAGGGATAAAATGCCTAGAGAAGCTAAAAATAATTTAACGTAGGAGTTAATCAGAATATTTAGTGGGTTATATTGATTAAAATTAAACTTAGGAACCAATATCTGTAATAAATGGCCAAAGGCATAGGTAAGTGTAGCAAATAAGAGCAGGCAGATGAATATTAACAATATAGCATACAGGTATTTTGCAGTATAAATTGAAAATTTATTTAAGGGTTGGGCAAATAACATTTTCCAGGTGTCGTTCTTGTGTTCGATGTTATTGACCGAAAAGGCCATAAATATGACATTGAAGGGCATTATTAAGAATCCCATTACACCGAGTGCTGCGCCACTGTAATGTGCCCATAAGAGCATTGCAGGATAATGGTTGGCGATGATTTTCTCCGCGTCTGAATAAAAACCAAAACTGATTAACCCGCAAATAATAACGGGTAACAATATAGCTGCCCAAAAGGCCAGGGTTTTTCTGGATTTGTAGAATTCTGATACTAATGAAATATAAAGAGCGTGCATATTAATTGGTTTTAGTAATATCCAGGAATAAATTTTCGAGATCTTTTCGTTGCTGATAAAGACTGCTCACCGTAAAACCATTTTGGATCAGTAATGTATTTAGTTCTCCACTTTTTTGCGAAGAAGCAAATGGTATAGTAATTATCTTATCGGTTTTTGATACGATTTCATATCCCTGTTTTACTAATAAGGCGCTTGCATTTTCAATATTGTCAACCTGGATTTCGAGCATGGGTTTGCTCAATAAATGAAGTTCTCCAATCGTACCCTGAAATAATAATTGGCCTTTATTTATAATGCCAACATGGGTTGCTGTTCTTTCTATTTCTGCCAATAAGTGGCTTGAAACCAATATTGTTTTTTGGTGTTTTGTGGCTAAATCGATCATAAGGTTCCGAATCTCGATAATCCCATTTGGATCTAAGCCATTGGTAGGCTCATCCAATAGAAGTAATTCCGGATCTGAAATTAGTGCCTGCGCAATGCCAAGCCTTTGTTTCATGCCTAACGAATATTTGTTGGCTTTTTTATTTGCTGCTTCTGCCAGGCCCACAAGCGACAGCATTTCATCAGCTTTTGATTTTTTAATGCCTAACAAGATACAACGGTTAACCAGATTTTCTTTTCCTGTTAAGTGACCATAAATGGCTGGTTGTTCTACTAAAGCACCTATGCGTTTAAGAATCGCTATACGATTATTGTTTATTTCCTTGCCAAATATAAAAACCTGATCGGATGGCGACTTCAGCAGGTTCAGCAGGATTTTTATAGTGGTTGTTTTGCCAGCCCCATTCGGGCCTAAAAAACCATATATGCTCCCTTTCGGGACTTGTAAGGATAAATCTTTTACTATGGCCTGGTTGCCGAAGTTAAAGTTTAGACCTACGGTTTCGATAGCGTAATTACCCATTATTCCTATTTGAAAATGGCAGTTGCCTGTTTCACAACAGAACCAGATGGTTTTGTTGTTTTTACAGCTATTTCTGCATCATTCTGATTGGTGTTAACGGTAAGCGTTAAAATAATCATCATAAATACAGGTAATAATAAAAGTAAAAATGGCGATGTGTTTGCTAACTTTTTCATGATCGATAGTTTTATTTGAGAGGTTGAGAAAAGACCATCAGTAATTACTGTTTGATTTTTTAAGTTGATTACTGATGATGTTTTCATTTTGTTTTCGTTTTGATGATTCAAAGAAACTCAAGAAAAATAACCTGCTAAAATCTATTATACCAAGTGTTCAAGATTCTAGATCAACAGACATTTTTGGCGTTTGTCGATAAAATTTGCCTATTGGGCCGTTGGTAGAAAAAAAGCCCGTTGGTAGATTGTGTAAGTAAATCGATAAAACTTTATTTATTTTGGATGCATGAAAAAAGCGGTTCTAAAATATATATGGGCAGCTGTTATTTCTGGTAAAACAATTTGTAATGAAAGAAGGTAAGGGAGCTTTAATATTGCACAGTATTTTCTGGGCAACTATATTAATAGGTGCAGTTGTTATCGTGATAACAACTGGCTCTGGAATAACGCTGAAGCGGGAGTTCATCTCATTTGGTGTATTTGGAATCCTAAATGTTTCACTTTTCTACATCAACTACATTTTTTTAATTCCTGAACTCATTAAGAGAAGAAAAAAGTATTGGCTTTATGTTTTTGCTTTTTTTCTGATGATTGCAGTTTTTGCCTTAATTAAGACAGTTGTTGCAGTTTTATATCCATCAGATATGATGATGGTGAGAGGTGGAAAGGCAGAATATAATGTGAATGAATATTTTGCAGGTAAAGCTTTTGTTGGCGGCTTTTTTATGATCAGTAGCTGTATTATCAAGTTTACTATTGATTGGTTTGGAAGCGAAAGGATTCAGCGTAATTTAGAAAGTGAGCGTCGCGAAATGGAACTTCAGTTTTTAAAATCGCAGTTAAACCCTCATTTTCTTTTTAATTCGCTTAACAATATCTATTCGCTGGCTTATCAGAAATCAGATAAAACAGCCGATGCCATTATGAAGCTCTCAGAAATTATGCGCTACATGATTTACGAAAGCAACACGCCAACCGTAGCGTTAAGTAAGGAGGTAGATTATTTAACCAGTTATATCGAACTGCAAAAAATTAGGTTTAAAGATGGGGCCTATATAGAGCTTACCTTAAACGGCGAAATTGATAATCAAAAAATTGTTCCTCTAATGTTGATTTCGTTTGTAGAAAATGCATTTAAGCATGGCGTAGTAACTGATCCTGCAGAACCAGTTAAAATCAATATCATTGCCAATCAGAAAATTTTGCATTTTAGTGTAGTGAATAAAAAGAACCAGCAGAATAAAGATGCACAGGGAGGAGTTGGTTTAACCAATGTAGAACGGCGGTTACAATTGGTTTATCCTGATAGATATAAATTAAATGTTGTAAATTCGGCTACTCATTATACCTGTGAACTGATGATTGACATATAATCCGATAACTAACCATAAACCGGATAATAAATCATTAATTAAATAATAACCTAAAATGAACTTAAACTGTATTGTTGTTGATGATGAGCCTCTAGCGCTTGATATTTTACAGGATTATATATCTAAAGTACCTTTTTTAACTATGGTTAAAAGATGCGAAAACCCTATTGAAGCTTTGCAGATTGTTCAGGGCGGAGGGATTGATCTTGTGTTTTTAGATATTCAGATGCCTGAGTTAACCGGAATCCAGTTTTTAAAAATTGCCGGCAATAAATGCCACTACATATTAACTACCGCTTACCCGCAGTACGCTTTAGAAAGTTACGACCTGAATGTTTCTGATTACCTGTTAAAGCCAATTGCATTCGACCGTTTTTATAAAGCGGTAGAAAAAGTTCACAATCAGGTAAAGCCGGTTGAAACGCCTGCCAGTGTGGCCCAGCCGATTATTACGCCAGCACCATTTTCAGGTGCACCAAACCCGGTTCAGGATTATATTTTTGTAAAAACGGAACATAAGATTCAAAAAATCTATCTGCACGATATTTTATTCATAGAAGGCTTAAAAGATTACATTTCGATATTTACAAAGGACGAACGTGTAATTACGCTTCAGAGCATGAAGAAGATGGAAGAAGCTTTGCCTCAAAGTCAGTTTATCCGGGTGCATAAATCTTATATTGTGGCGGTTGATAAGATTGAAAGTATTGAGCGTAGCCGCATTACCATTAACCAAAAAATTATCCCGGTTGGAGATACTTACCGCGATGAATTTTTCAGGGTGATTGGGAACAAAAATATTTAGAGCGATTGGCTTTAGGCGTCTAGCGCTTAACCGGTTAACCACTGTGTTGCGACGAATTTCACAGAAACAACGAATATTTTACGAGAATCTGTTTAGATAGATCTCTCCATTTCGCTGCGCTATAGTCGAGATGACGACCGTTCTATGGAATTCTATCTATGGTAGCGGAGTCGAAGAATACTTAAGGTGATTAATAAAATTACAAACTAGCAGGCTGCGGCATCGGCTGACCTAGAACTTTCCTGATCTCGTTTTCTACTTCCAAAGTAATATCATTTGCAGTTTTTGCGCCAGGTTCTATTGGCTTTAAAACCGTCCATTTTAAGGCATTTCCTGTGGTTAACGGAAACATACCAAAGCGGACAATTTTCCACGAATTTTCTATGGCCACCGGAACCACTAAAGCATTAGGTACAACTTTTAATATGGTAGCAATACCGCCAAATTGGAAAGTTTTTAACTGACCATCTTTTGCCCGGGTTCCCTCCGGGAAAATAACAGTACTCCAGTTATTCTCTTTCATTCTGCGGCCAAGCTTGATGATTTCAGAGATGGCCTGTTTGTTGTCTTTCCTGTTGATGTTTGCACCGCCACCTAAACGCAGGTTAATGGATATTGACGGAATGCCTTTGGTAAGCTCAATTTTAGAGATGAATTTTGCACTGTGTTTTCTTAAAAACCAAATTAACGAAGGGATATCGTACATGCTCTGGTGGTTCGCGGCAAATATAATTGGTCTATCTGTTGGTAAATCGTATTCATTTTTAAAACTGATTGAATTGAATAAAAAGACCTGGCAGTAGGTTAGGAAAAAGTTAAGGATATCTACCGAAACTTTATGCGCTTTATAGCCAAAAAGCTTAAAACAAAGCCATTGTATAGGGTGGAATATACAAAGGGTTAAACCAAAGAAAATATAAAAAACAGGGCTTAAAATATAGCCGAAAAGCTTGCTCATCTGGTTGATTTAATAGAGGGCAAAGATAATAATAAATTATTCTGGTTCTTTGAAGATGTATCTTTCTTCGTATTCAATCTCAAACGTTTTTAAGAAACGGGTGTACTCCTGTAAAAAGTTCTCCTTTTTATGGTGCTGTTCCTGATTTTGAATGTATTGGATGACCTGTTGAATATGGCTTTTCGAATATGAAAATGCACCATAACCTTCTTGCCAGGCAAATTTTGTTTTACAAAATCGCTGGTCATTAATCCATTTAGAACTTTCTGTCTTTACATTTTGAATCAGGCTAGAAATAGACTGATGTGGCCGCATACCAATAAAAATGTGAATATGATCGGGCATACAATTAGTCTGTATCATTTTATGGTTATTTGCCTGAAATATTCCTGTGAGATATTTTAATAGCCTTTATTTCCATTCCAGATGAATTAATGAAGCACGAAATTTAACTGCAAAAACAAACTGAATGTGTAATTGGGTATAGGTATTTGGCATAGCCTTCTAAATTTAAATCATAATCAAACGTTCCTACGGAACGAAAATTGCCGTCTGCAATTTCTACCGAGGAAATGTCCATACTGGACATTATTAATTTTAGGATGATTTAATATTTAGGGATTGCACTAGCAATTTAAAACAAATGGCTCTATAGGACAAGTGCTGATGCAATATTTTTAGGTGTTAGGAGAATTTTTATAAGAACCCACTGTTAAAAAAAATAATAAGCCGACATCCCTCTGTGACACCATTAGTTTTTTGGGTGATTAATATTTAGGGTTTGTTTCAGCAATTTAATATAAATAATTTTAATATTTAATCAATGCAATGTCCCATCGGGACATATGCCCGGTAGAAAAAGTATATAATATTTTTATGTTCCGTTAGGAACATTTGGTGGTTCCCCCGGTTACAATTCGCCATTCATTATCATCAGTTTGGCTTTTAAGATTGCGGCTACGCTCATCGAATCAGTAATTTCTCCATTTTGTACCATTTGATAAGCGTCATTAAAGGACAATTTTTTTACCACAAGTTGTTCCGTTTCTTCTGGCATAGCGATACCTTGAATTAAACCAGTAGCAACATAGATTATGCTCAGTTCATCGCTCACAGAATTGGATAAGTGCATTCTTTGTATCTCTTTCCAGTTTCTGGCACTCATACCCGTTTCTTCCAGTAATTCTCTTCTTGCACTTTCTAATGGCGCTTCATGGAATGGTCCTCCGCCTTCGGGAATTTCCCAGCTGTAGGCATTTAGGGCGTACCGATATTGGCCAACCAGCCAGGTATTGTATTTTTCATCCAAAGGAAGAATTCCGATGGCCAAATTCTTAAAATGAACGGTACCATAAATTCCTTGCCCACCAGATGGATTAATGACCTGGTGTTCGGTTAAACGAATCCAGTTATTATCGTATTTTACCTCACTTTCCAGCGTTTTCCAGGGGTTAGTTTCTTCCATGGTGCAAGATAATAACTTACTATGGTTTTTAAGGAAGGAGAAAATGTAGAACAAAAAAAGGTGCTTAGATTTTTTTCTAAGCACCCTTGGTTAAATTAGAATGATCCTTCATCAGGACGGTTGTCCTGATCTTCTTTTTCTTTTTATTAGTACCGGTAAATGTGGTTTTTCCAAAGCGGTAAGAGAAAGTTAAATTCCCCATTGTTCCTTGAAACTGGCGTTCAAAATCAACAATTGTGGCTCTGTCTTCGGTGGTCATGCTCCATCTTCTGGTATTAAAGACATCTCTGACATTGAAACTTAAAGATGCTTTTTTGTTAGGGAAATCGTATTTGGCTCCCCCGTCAATCCCATACATCGCATTACGTTTTCCCTGTGCCATCACTTCTGGTGCCCTATAGTCGCCGCGCACCTGTAAAGATAAACTCTTAACTACCGTTAAATTTCCGGTCAGGTTGGCGTTCCAGCTAAAGCCACTGCTTGATGGAATGTCAAATCGTGCATCACCAGCAAACTTTGCCTGGTACAAGTTTACGTTTGTGGTAAAGTTTAAAGCTTTAATCAGGTCAAAGCGGCCAATTAATTCTAAACCGCTATTAATCTGGTTTGTTAAATTTTGAGGGGTTGAGGTAATAATCCCATTAACTGGTGTACTTCTTACGCGTTGGATTACATCATTGGTCTGACGGAAATACAAGCTTGAAGTTAAGGTTACTTTTTTCCAGTACTTGCTATAACCCAACTCAAAAGAGTGTACATCCTCAGGTAATAAATTAGGGTTACCGCCTCTGTAGTTTAAGGGGTCAGAAACATCCAAAAATGGATTGGTATCCCATGGACGTGGTCGGTTTACACGACGGGTATAACTCAGTTGAATCTGGTTATCGCCCTTTAGTTTCTGTGTTAAGAATACGCTTGGGTATATCCTTTTGTAATGAATGTTTCCTTCGGCAGTGGTTAATACATTATTCGTATAACCTTCTAAATGTGTATCTAAACGTGCATCTTCTCCCCTTAAACCTATTTGATAACCAAAATCTTTAATCTGGTTCTGGTAATTGAAATACAGGGCATGCACCTGATCTTTACTATCAAAACCATTAATCAACTTGTTGTTGCTGATGTAGATAGTGCTGTTGGTTAGGATCGAATCTGCATATTGATCATTTTTCCCTAAGCGGATCTGGCTGCGGTAACCTACTTCAATTTTACCCGCTTTACCTACTGGCAGGGCATAATCTGTCTGAATATTATAGTTGGTGTTATTACCTGTATTAAATACACGCTGTAAACTTAAGGTTTCGTCAATGGGTACACCATTGCGGTTAGTAGTATTGGTGCTGTAATATTGATCGTTATTATTGGTGCCATACGAGTAACCGAAGTTAAAAGTTAACTCCTCTTTCGGTTTCTTAAACTTCTGCACATAATCCAAATTAGCATCATAACTACTGCCATAACCATCAGTATTGTTGGTTCTGGTACTTAACAAAACAGGAGATTGATTGATGTTCAACTGTCTGATATTAAGCAAGTCATTGCGTTCATTTTCCCTTGAATTGAAACCGCCAGATAAGCTGATTACACTTTTAGGTGCTAAATAATAGTCAATACCCGCTTTGGCATTATGTCCTTTATCTAATGATTTTGAAACGGTATTCTGATTGGCAAATCGTGTTACAAGTGTATCTGGCTTATAAAAAATATCCTGAAAACCACCACCCACGCGGTTTCCATAACGGTAGCCATAGTTTCCATAAATGTTTACTTTACTGTTTTGAAAACTTAAGTTGGTATTGGCATTATAATTATCACGGTTACCTGCTGTTAAAGCAAGTGAACCATTAAATCCAAGTTTTGTATTTTTCTTAAGTACAATGTTAATGATACCTGATTGGCCTTCAGCATCGTATTTTGCTGATGGATTGGTAATTACTTCAACACTTTCGATGGAACTGGCAGGAATGGATTGAAGAATCTGTGCTACATTACCACCGGCAATTAAAGATGGCTTTCCGTCAATTAATACTTTAACACCCGCAGAGCCGCGTAAACTCACATTGCCATCCATATCGGTAGAAACGGAAGGGATATTCTGCAATAAATCGCCAGCAGAACCCCCTTCGCTGATTACACTCTGATCTACTGCGAAAATCTTTTTATCAATGCCCATTTGCATACCCTGTTTCTGGCCGGTCACGGTAATTTCGCTTAATACATTACCTTTTGCCGCATTCATTTTAATGTCGCCAAAATTTAAGGTACCCGTACTTGCGGTAATCGTTACATTGTCCCTAACCATGGTTTGGTAACCAACGAAGCTGATTTTAAAGGTAAAAGTCCCTGTAGGGATTTCTGTCATTACAAATGCACCATTCACATCTGTTTGAATTATTTTGGCATTTTTTGCTGTGGCTTTATTGATTAAGACTGCCGTTGCAAAAGGAATGGTTTCTTGTGTTTTGGCATCTTTGAGTACTCCGGTAATTTTTGCTTTTCCGCCTGTTTGTGCAAAAAGACTAAATGAAAAGGTGAGCAGTAATAGGATAATCTGTATTGTTCTGTATTGAAATAGTTTCATTAAAAATTAAATTTCGTGTGTTTTTATAAAGGGAGACAAAGTAACGGCAAGTAAGTTTAATAAATGGGCCGTAACTATTTTATTACAGCCATTTTATAGTAATATTTTTGTGGGCTAATTTACAGTTTGCAGTTCGTAAATAGCAGTTTTCAGTTTTGCCAGCAGCAATGATAGAATATTACAATTGATCAATCTGTAAAATGTTACTTTTGCTTATTATGAAAAGGATATTAATTGTTGATGACCTGCATCCTGTATTTAAAGAACAGGCAACTGCGATGGGTTACCAGGTTGATGATGAACCGCAGATTACGCGTCAACAAACTTTAGATAAAATAAAAGACTATACTGGTATTGCCGTAAGGACGAAATTTAGGATAGATGCCGAAATTTTTGCTGCCGCTCCAAATTTAAAGTTTGTAGCCAGGGCAGGGGCTGGTTTGGATAATATTGATGAGAAAATCGCCTTTGAAAGAAATATAGAGCTGATTAATGCACCCGAAGGCAATTGTGATGCTGTTGGTGAACATGCCACCGGCTTGCTTTTATCTTTGATGAATAACTTCCGCAGGGCGGATATGGAAATCAGAAATGGTGTTTGGGACCGTGAAGGGAACCGCGGTTACGAACTGAAAGGCAAAAAGGTTGGCATTATTGGTTATGGTTTTATGGGACAGAGTTTTGCGAAAAAACTGGCTGGTTTCGAAGTGGATGTAATGGCTTATGATAAATATAAAACAGGTTTTAGCGATGCTTTTGCCCGTGAGGTGAGTATGGAAGAAATTGTAAAATACAGTGATGTGCTGAGCTTACATATTCCATTAACGGCCGAAACGAAGCAAATGATGGATGAAGAATATTTTTTTCATTTTAAAAAGCCGATTTTCTTTATCAATACGGCCCGCGGCGAAATTGTAAATACACCTGCGGTGCTAAATGCCATAAAAAGCGGCAAGATTTTGGGCGCAGGTTTAGATGTTTTACAAACTGAGAAATTTCCTGCTTTGGGTGAACAGCCCTGGTATGATGAATTAAAAAATAACGAAAAAGTGATTTTAACGCCACATGTGGGTGGCTGGACGTTTGATTCGTATCGTAAGATTTCGGAAGTTTTAGCGGATAAACTGCGTAAGATTTAGTCTCTGTATGGCAAATCAAGCTATTAATTCAAGAGATTATATTAAAAGTATCGATTTCGAATATGTTGAAACCTATTCCTTTCAGCTAAATACTTATTACTTTGAAACGAATAGAAATTCTGATACAATATCCTGGCATGATCAACGTATTACTGGTCCGGATAAAAAAATAAATCCTTCTTCAAGAAAAATTAGTTCATTTCAATGTGCTGATGCTGAGGGAATCACATTGATTCGAATTTTGGAAATCGACGTTGCGAATATGCCTGCATGGATGTGTGCGCCTATTTACAGGGATGCTATCGTATTTTACAATAAAGATCGTGAAGTTGTTTCCGCACTTAATATATGTTTTGAATGTTTGTATATGGAAAACAATATGGGAATTAATATTGAAGCAGACGAAAGTACATATGATCTGCTTAAATCATTCTTGATTTCAAAAGGACACGAAATCAGCTCATAATTTTACAGAAAGATAAATACCTTACTGGGGTCGAAAATCTTTAAGGTTACCTAAAGACTTCCTGAAGTTCTTTTGCGTATGGGCTGGGTAAGCCTTTGTTAGCTAAACCTGATAGAACGGAAAGCCCACAGCGCAGCGAGGACTTGGAGAGATAGCAGGACTTTCGGGACCGAAGCACTGCCGAACCCTCATTTTCAAAATTAATTATTTATCTTTTTAGCCATTGGTACATCTAAGCGATAAAACCCGATGGTTTCAAAAAAGTAATTTTATTTTCTTAAATTGGCAATACAATCTAACCAATTTTATCATGCCGAAAGATCACTTATATTCAACCACAGTTACCTGGACGGGCAATAAAGGCTCGGGCACAATGGATTACCGTTCGTACGATCGCGATTATATTATTTCAGTAAAAGGCAAGGCGGATATTTCGGGATCATCAGATTCTGCCTTTTTGGGCGATAAATCTAAATATAACCCTGAAGACCTCTTATTGGCCTCGATTTCCAGCTGTCACATGCTCTGGTATTTACATTTATGCTCTAAAAACGAAATCGTAGTGATCGATTATAAAGATGAGGCAGTAGGTACAATGGAAGAATTGGCTGATGGAAGCGGAAGATTTAGAGAAGTTACCCTTCACCCCCAGGTTTTAATAGCTGATAAGGCACATTACGAACTTGCAGCATCTCTGCATCACGAAGCCAATAAAATGTGTTTTATTGCCAATTCACTAAATTTTCCGGTTAAACACGAGCCAGCTCTCAGTTATTAGTTTTCAGTTCTCAGTCAACAATTTCAGTTGGCAGCTTATATCTAACTGCCAACTGAAAATTGCCAACTTTGACCTGAATTATTTTACCTCATAAATGTTATCCCCTGGTGTAGCATCTACATAAATGCCGTTATCCAAACTGATTGACGTTATTTTTTTAGTGGTATTAATCGTGATATTAACTTCTTTTTGATTTGCTTTCCAAACCGCTGGTGTTTGGTGTATGGTCTCAACTTTTCCATCAGCATAAGTGACTACCACATCAAAAGGAATTGCAAAACCTCCAACATTTTTAACAGCTAACGTAGATTTTCCTTTTGCAGGTGTTAATTTGGCGATCGCTAAATCAAGATAGTTGTTGGTAAAGAACCAGTTTTGGAAAAACCAGTTTAAATTCTGACCGGAACCTGCATTCATCGAATTAAAATAATCCCATGGAATTGGATGCTTGCCATTCCAGTTGCTCATATAAGTATGTAGTGCTTTCTTGAATAAGTCATCTCCAAGCATATCTTTTAAAGCCAAATATGATAAAGACGCTTTTCCATAAGCGTTGTTCCCATAACCAGCTCCTGAAACCTGATCGGACATTGAAATTACCGGTTGATCTTCTTCAGTAGATTTATCGTTAATGTATTGATCAACTCTAAATTTCTTGTAAAAATCATCAGCAGCTTGTTTGCCATGCTCGGCAATACCAATTAAATATTCGAATGTAGTGGCCCAACCTTCATCCATATAAGCATAACGGGTTTCGTTAATGCCCATGTAAAAAGGAAAGTAAGTATGTGCCACTTCGTGGTCTTGAACCAACTGTGCAAAAACAGGATCTCCAAACTGCGAATCGTTTACCATCATTGGGTATTCCATATCGGCAAAACCCTGAAAAGCAATGGTTTTTACATAAGGATAGGGGATACCCGGCCAATTATTCGAGAACCAGTCTAAAGCATTGAGATTGTATTTAACCGAGTTAACAAAGTCTTTTCCGGTGATTGGATTATATGCCGCCTGAGCGCTCGATCTGCGGTTGGTCTTTTTATCTACAATTACACTAGCGCCATCCCAAACATAGTGGTTGCTGAGTGCAAAAGTAACATCGGTAATGTGGTTTACCGCGAACTTCCAGGTATTCCAGTCTTTTTGCTGGGTTACTTTACCACCCTTCATTTCCTGCTCGGTAGCAATGTGGATTACTTCATCACCGGTATATGATTTCTTTAAACGCGCAGAAATTTCAGGTTGCAATACCTCATCCGGGTTAAGGAAATCGCCTGTGGCATATACCACATAATTTTTAGGCGCTTTGATCGAAAATTCGTAATCGTTAAAATCGTTATAAAACTCGGCTCTATCCGTATGCGGAATGCGGTCCCAGCCATTATAATCATCATAAACCGAAATGCGGGGATAGCTGTAAGCTACAAAAAACGAGTTGGGATCAATCTGCCCCTCGCGTCCACTTTCTTTTGATAATGGGTAATCCCACTCTATTTTAACTGTAATTTTCGATTTTGGTAATAAAGGTTTCTTTAGCGGTACATTACCTACTGTTCCCCAGCTTTTGCTATCCACTTTATAAGTTTCGCCATCTACCGATAAAGCGATAATATTTAAACCCGTACTCAAAAAGTCTTCACTTACGGCTCCACTTCTTGGTGAAGTTGGTTTATGCAGGTTGTTTACAAAGCGGATGGCCAGGTTTTTTAAGGTATCGGAACTGTTGTTACTGTACAAAATTTCTTCTTTACCACTCACCACTTTGGTTTCGGCATCTACCTTAATATCCATATTGTATTTACCGTGGTTTTGCCAATAATTTGGACCAGGTTTTCCATTCATTGAGCGTGTACCCTTGGCGTATGCCGCTTTGATATTCCGGGGCATATAAAGCTCCTGGGCCGAAGCCATATAAACGCCCAAACTGAGGAGCAGGGCGATAGGAAATAACTTTTTCATTTTTTAAGAATAATTTAAGCTAAATTAAAACTAATGATTGAATTAGAAAATGATTGAGTGAGAGAATGATAGATTTTTGAATGAGTGTATGATTGAATGTTACATTTCTGGTGGGTCTTACCTCTCCTATAAGCCGATTGATGTAAAAAAAGATCCTGAAATCTAAAAATCCGTTAAATCTTAATCTTTTATTTGCTTTTGTAATTTCCAGATTTTATCTTCGTTATAATTGAAGCAAGACTATGTAGCAAACCAACTATATAGTCTTGTTTGTTTTTTATAGCGTTTGAATAAAATTAATAGAGCAATGACAGAGGTAACATACTACACCCAAGAGGGGTTAGATAAATTAAAAGAGGAAGTTCATTATTTAACAACCACCGGTCGTCAGCTAATATCTAAAGCAATTGCAGAAGCAAGGGATAAAGGTGATTTATCGGAGAATGCAGAATACGATGCTGCTAAAGAAGCGCAAGGTTTGCATGAAGCAAAAATAGCGAAATTAAAAAATACGCTGGCAAATGCACGTTTAATTGATGAGTCTAAATTAGACTTATCGAAAGTATTAGCATTATCCATTGTAAAAATAAAAAATGTTAAAAACGGTGCAACCATGACTTACCAGTTGGTAGCAGAAAGTGAAGCTGATTTAAAAACCGGAAAAATTTCTGTTAAATCGCCGATTGCGCAAGGTTTATTAGGTAAATCGGTAGGTGAGTTTGCCGAAATTGAAGTACCTGCAGGTAAAATGCAGTTTGAAGTGCTCGAAATTTCGAGATAAGCGAATAGCGTTTGGCAGTCGGCGTTTATTAAGGGCCTATCGCCAAATGCTTAACCCTAAACCTCACCCCCTAAACCCTATACCTCAAATGACTGTCTTTTCAAAAATCGTTGCAGGCGAAATCCCTGCACATGTTGTAGCCGAAACCGTAGAATATTTAGCCTTTTTAGATGTTCAGCCGTTAACTGCAGGGCATGTATTGGTGATCCCTAAGATTGAAACCGACTATATCTTCGATATGGATGAGGATTTATATGTTGGTTTGTGGATGTTCGCTAAGATTGTAGCCAAAGGTGTAAAAATTGCTTTCCCTTGTAAAAAGGTAGGTGTTTCGGTAATCGGATTGGAAGTTCCGCACGCACATATCCATTTAATACCGATGAATAGTGTAAGCGATATGAACTTTAGCAAAGAAAAATTAAAGCCTACCCATGAAGAATTGGCTGAGGCTGCTGAGAAAATTAAGCAGGCTTTATTAACTGTATAAAAAAGGCCGGCTGCGAAAACACAGCCGACCGTCCTAACCCGCCTAACCCAAATATTTTTATTGTGCCGGGGCAACAGTAGCATTTAGTTGTAATACCGGCCAAGTTAAACCTGGCCCTCTTCCGATTACTATGCCCAGGTTGTCTCCTCTTTTTACATCTGAGATCCAGTAGTATAATGGCCATCCTTTATAGGTTAACTGTTTTTTGTTAATTGTGGCTACAGTAATTACACCAACATCCGTTTTTGTTACCGCAGAAGGTACGTTAAGCACTTCAGATTCATACACTGGCCAAATACCTTCTTGTGTTACACTCTTGGTGTATGTGTTTACACCATTTTTGTCTGGCGCAAAAGCATACAAAGTACGTCCTTTGCTGTCAGTTAAGTAAATGGTTTTGCCATCGCCTACAGCATAAGTACTGGTGTAATTGATACTGTTTCCCGTTAATTGTGCATTAGCCAGCATTAAAGAATAATCGGGCTTGGCTACAAACCATATTCCACCAACACCATCCCCCTTAATATCACCTTTTGCAGCATCGCCGGCAAAATAATAAAGTGGATAACCGCGATAAGTACTCTGTTTACGGCCATCGGCACGGGTAACTTCACCAACTTCGGCTTTGTTCAGGTTTAAATCTGTACTGGCATCTGCAGAATAATAAAGTGGCCAGGTGGTTTCGCAACCATCTGTACAGGTTGGTGCACCTGCAGCATCATTTGCGAAAAAGTATAAGGTTTTGCCGTCTTTATCGGTTAATACTGATCCGAATTTGGCGTTTGTTGCCAATTGGATACCTTTTTTGTTATTACCGATGGGTGTAGGGTCTTCTGAACTATTTTTTTGCAGGCTATAAATACCATGGCTATACATACTAGCGCCAATAGATTCTTTTTTAAGTAGATTAGCATAAGATTTTTGTTTTAGTTTTAACTTTAATAAAAATTGATATGCTGCTATTACGCCCCCAAGTTGTAAATGGTTGCTTGTAGAATGGATATTTTCGACCAAAAACGAACGAAATAAAATATTTTTTAAAAATAAATTTTTAAGGCAACCTTTTGTTATCCCTTGCCGTAATGTGTGTTGAAAGGAGAACTTGTGACCGCTACCCGCGATAGTGAAGAAATTATACAAAAGTATATTCAGGGCTGCATTAGAAATGAAAGAGATAGTCAAAAAGCGCTATACAAACATTTCTATAGCTTTGCTATGGGTATATGTTTACGTTACGCACACGACAGGTTGGATGCTGCAGGGATACTGAACGATGGATTTTTTAAAGCCTTTAAAAATATAGCCAAATATGAAAATTCTAAGGCGTTTATGCCCTGGCTTGGACGGATTATAACCAATACCGCTATCGATTATTACCGGGCCAATCTAAAATTTGCTGATCATGTAGATATTCTTGATCATGAAAATATTGCACAGGTAAGTTCTGTATATGATAAGTTAGCTTATCACGATTTATTGGCAATGGTACAAAAGCTGAGCCCGGGTTACCGTACCGTTTTTAACCTCTTTGCCATTGACGGATATACGCATGAAGAAATTGCTGAAATGCTTGGGATATCGATAGGTACATCAAAATCGAACCTGTTTAAGGCCAGGCAGAAATTACAGGAAATGTTAAAAGCTACTGATGCGAAAACTTACCAGGTGAGGAGTTCGGGCGTAGATAAAAACCTTTTACAGATAAGGTTAAACACAAATATGCAATGAAAGAGGGAAAAGATATAGATAAATTATTTAAAGATGGATTGGGAAACCCCGACCTGCCTTTTAATGATTTAGATTGGGATAATCTGGAGGAGAGATTGCATCCAACACCAAAAAGGAGGATTGTGCCCTTATTTTGGCTTACCGCTGCAGCTGGAATCGCAGCAATATTATTGATCGTATTTTTATTGGTAAAACCATCAAACCATAAAACAGATGTTAATGCGGTGGTAAAAACCGATAAGGAGGATCAAAACCAAACTAAAGCACAATATGATACCGGTGCATTAACTGACGTACCTGCTAAGCAAATCGTTCCTGATGTAAATGCAGATTCAAATTTGTTCGCTATAAAGCAAAGGAATACAGGAGAACGTGGAAAACAGCAACAAAAAAATAATACAGAAATTGAGCAAAAACTGATTGAGAACGGAATCAATAATGCCAATACATTGGCTAACCTGATATATCAACCAACATTAAACTCAGCAAATAATCCTATCGCATTTAAAGATCAGAAAATGACGGTTAACGTTGCCGTTGGTAAGCCTGAACGCATAAAACCGCCGGTTGTGAAACAAAAATCGAGATTTGTATTGAGTATTTTAGCTGCACCTGATTTAACCAGTGTTCAGAAATCCGGGACAAGCAATTTAAGTGGTGGCTTTGGAGTAGAGGCTACTTATATGATTACTAAAAAATTGAGTGTGAGCACCGGAGCGTCTTACGCCAAGAAAATTTACGATTCAGATTTTAGTTTATACAAGCCCAACACCAGTTACGTTTTTAATGTGGCCCCATCAAAAATCCATGCCAATTGCGATGTAATCGACATTCCTTTAAACGTAAATTATAAGGTTTTTGGAAATAGCAGAAATTCAGTTTCAGTGAGTACCGGGCTTTCGAGTTATATCATGTTAAAGGAACAGTATACCTACTCTTACAATGGTACGTATCAAGGTCCTCAAAATTTCGAAGTAAGAAACGAGAACCAACATTATTTAGGTATTGCCAATGTTGGGGTAGAATTTCAACATAAAATAAACAATAATTTAAGTATTAGTGCTAAACCTTTCATGAAAATCCCATTAACCGACATTGGTTATGGCAATTCAAAACTATCCTCAACAGGTGTAGCAGTTTCGGTAAATATGAACTTATTTAAGAAAAATTAATGTTTAATATTTTTAATCGGGTCGGGTAAAGGTACAAAACCTGTTTCTCCGGGAACAGGCTTAAAGCTTTGTTCTAACCATTTTTGCTTTGCTTTTTCGATGAGTTCTCTATCCGAGGCCACAAAATTCCAGTAAATGAAGCGCTCTTCAGGGAAAGGCTCGCCGCCAAAAATGTAAACCGTAGTATTGGCGTGCATGGTGAATTCGCAGAGTTTGGCATCGTTAGCAATTAAAATCTGGCGGGGTTCGAAAATATGGCCGTCACTTTCTATTGCTCCTTCTAAAATATACAAGGCACTCTCTCCGAAAAGATAATCGCCAATATTTACTTTATTACGATTTGTGCTTTTCAACTCTAGAAAATACAGCGGACTGTAGATGGGTACGGGTGATTTTCGTCCGAAAGCTTCTCCGGCGATTAATTTAATGGCAACGCCATCTTGCTCCCATGAAGGGATATCGGCACTATCTACGTGAAAAAATTCCGGGTCCATTTGTTCCAGCGCTTTTGGCAAAGCCACCCAGATCTGTAAGCCATGGAGCATTTTATCGGTATGACGAAGGTATTCAGGAGTTCTTTCTGAATGTACAATGCCGCTGCCTGATGTCATCCAGTTTACCTGCCCGGGTTTGATTACCACATCAGAGCCAAGACTGTCTTTATGGGTAATTTCTCCTTCGAACAAAAAAGTTAGGGTAGAAAGTCCAATATGCGGATGCGGCGGAACATCAAGATTTTCGTGATCGCTCATCGCTGCCGGCCCCATGTGGTCGATAAAAGAGAAAGGACCAACCATGCGTTTCTCTCTGAAAGGCAAAAGTCTGCCAACCATAAAATTGCCAATATTTGCGGGCCTTTCTTCGACAATGAGTTTAATGTTCGACATCTGGAGATCAATTTTAAAGAGGTGAATTTAAGGAAAAAGGCTGGGATTTAAATTGAAATTCTATTCGTCACATTATTTCGAGTGAGTGCAACGGAGTCTGGAAACCTATAAGAACGGTATTTGGAAATGTGGATTCCGAAAGAAATGAATAATGATTGCATACGTGTCAGATGGTAACATCTAACTCCACAGAAAGATAGATCTCTCCATTTCACTGCATTTCAGTCGAGATGACGAAACCTAATTATCAAGAAGAAGACCTGTTTTGTTTTGGAAAGCAATTACAGAAGCTTTTGGGTTATTGTAGTCCCGCTCCGCTTCTGCCAATTTGAAGGAATTGGCATCCCGCTTTAATCGGGTTTAGTTGGACCCGGTATTGCTACTGTCAGAGGTCAAATAAACCCGACCGCCAGCGTTATTCCGACTTTTTCAGTCGGGATTAAGCGAAGGGCGGGGCTGGAGCAACCGAAGCATTGCAGGTACTGCTTTAATAAACATAGAGAAAAAATCTATTCATTTATCATATAACTTACGAAATTTCTCTTTCGTTGCTGAAAAAGGCTGCTCGTAATGATGGATTAGCCGAAAATGCAACTAACTCCGTGATTTCTGCGTTTTCCGTGGCAAAAATTCTGATGTCAGATGGTAACATCTGATATCACCAACAAAAAAGCATCTCAAAAGAGATGCTTTTAAATTAAAAAGAAAAATAAGGATATTTATTTATACTAACTGCATTAAAGCCTCTTTGCTAAAGCCTTTCAATTCTTCCATGCGGTTATGTTTAATTTTTTCTACCCAGTTTGGATCTGCTAAAAGCGGTCGACCAACGGCTACTAAATCGAAGTCGCCCCGGTCCATTCTACGTACCAGTTCGTCTAATGAGCTAGGTTGTGAACTTTGACCTGCGAAAGCACCAAAGAAATCGCCATCCAAGCCAACAGAACCTACTGAAATAGTTGCTTTTCCGGTTACTTTTTTCGCCCAACCTGCAAAGTTCAAATCAGAACCTTCAAACTCAGGCTCCCAGAAACGACGTTGCGAACAATGAAAAATATCAATTCCGGCTTCGGCCAATGGTGCTAACCATTGTTCCATTTCCTGCTCGTTTTTAGCCAATTTGAAATCATAGGCAGCAGGTTTGAATTGTGATAAACGGATAATTAAGGCGAAATCTTCACCAACCCTTTTCCGTACCTCTGTAATTACTTCAACAGCAAAACGGGTACGCTCGGCTAAGGTTTTGCCTCCATAAATATCGGTGCGGTTATTTGTACCATCCCAAAAAAACTGATCGATCAGATATTGGTGTGCACCATGTATTTCAACCGTATCGAAACCCAAAGCTTTGGCATCAGCCGCCGCCTGACCAAAAGCAGCAATGGTATCAGCAATTGCTGCATCTGTCATAGGTACACCGTTTTCGAAACCAGGTTTGTTAAAACTTGATGGACCTTCGAAAGGTGTATCTGGTAACCAGCCTGATGCGTGGTTTTCCATAATTCCCTGGTGCCAGATCTGTGGGCCCATTTGCCCGCCGGCCTGGTGAACGTCATTAATTACCTGCTGCCATCCCGCCAAAGCTTCGGTACCATAAAAATGTGGAATGTTTGGATCTGCGGAAGAAGATGGGCGGTTAATTACAGTACCTTCTGACAAAATTAAGCCTACTTCGCCAGCGGCTCTTTTTGCATAATAGGCTGCAACTTCGGGTGTTGGCACTCCGCCTGGAGAGAAAGATCTCGTCATTGGTGCCATTACAATCCTGTTTTTTGTATTTAATGTTTTAAGGCTAAAGGGCCTGAATAAACTATCTGTGTTCATATATTTCTAAATTATAATTCGGTATTGATGATTTCGCTTAATTTTTTTAAGCCTTTTTTATTGCGTTTGTAATAAGTCCATTGGCCCAGGCGGGTAGAGCTGATTAAATCAGCACGCTGTAAAATAGACAGGTATTCGGAGATGGTACTTTGTGATAAACCACTTTTAATCTGGATCTGCCCAACGCAAACACCAACGTTTTCAAAATCGGCATTTGGCTGTTCCGGAAAGTTTAACTCGGGCTCTTTTAGCCAACCTAAAATCTGTAAACGTGTTTTGTTCGAAAGGGCTTTAAATATTTCTACCTGATCCATGACACAAAGGTATATCGACTTTTCCCGATATGCCAATTAAAAAAATAAAGTTTACAATTGGATGTAAAACTTGAAGATGGGTAAAAATGAGTTATGATATGAGCTGAAAAGATTCTTCTTTGCACTATTATTGACTGATTTAGAGAACAGTCTTCATTCCAGTGCAGGCCCTATTGTGGGGACACATCTTTTGGTTTGGGTTTTTATACGTTTTGGTAGCTTGCTTTAATAAATTACAGGTTTTACCGAAGAACGCCGTCAATCCCAAGGGCCGGAGAAATCAAAAAAACAGTTGTAAAAAAGAACAGATACTACTGCCAAACCTAAACGCAGTGGTTTTGTGTTCATAAACACTAATTTAAAACTTTAAATAATTATGAACACAAAACGAAGTGCCGCTGTTTTTTTGATGCGTGTAGGGCTGTGTAAATGGCCCATTGCTGGATTGACAAAGCGCTTTGGGTACTTTGGCGCTCCAAAGTACCATGCCCCCGCGGCAAAGAGCGGAAAAGACAATGTTTGCACAATTATTTTTTTTTGAAATAAATGCCTTTTATTAGTTGAAAAAGATGCTGAAATAAATTCAGCATGACGACCGCCTTAATGGATGTATTAAAAAAACAAATATATAATTAACAAAGATATGTCCGCAAGGGCAAAAAACGGCTAAAAAAGAACGGGGATAAATCATACCGACCTATCCCCGTCATCTAAATTAACGCTCTCATATATATAAACAACCAAAAAGGTGATTTATTATATTTGATGTAAAATATTTTTTATTTTTTTGCTGTTGGCTTTTTAGCAGGTGCTTTTGCTTTTTTTCAGCTACTGGAGTTTCTTCAATCGCTTCTGCTTTTTTCTTTACAGGCGCTTTGGTTTTTTTAACTTCTACAGGAGTTTCTTCAGCTTTCCTTTTAGCGGGTGCTTTTGCTTTTTTAACCTCTGCAGGTACTTCTTCAGCTACTACTTCTTTCTTCTTACCTGGAGCCTTCGCTTTTTTAACTTCAGTAACTGGAGCTTCAACAACAGGTTCTTCTTTAACCTCAACAGATTTCTGAGCATGGTCTTGTTGGAGATAGTTTGCCAGGATCTGTCTTAAATATACCTCTGGTTTAGGCATATTAATAATGGTTCCAGGTTCTTTATCCTGAGATTGTTTAATGTAAGCTGATTTAATTTTGCCCCAATCCTTAGAGTAAAGTCTGATAAACATCTCTACAAATTGTTCGTCCGTATATTTTTTAGGCAACCTACCCAGCACTGCCTGAATTTTTTCTTCTTTTTTATGTAATACCGCCATGGATTTTATTTTATGCAAAGATAGCCGAATTTTATCATTATCAATTTTTTGCTTTTTTGGGGTAAAATGCATGGCCGGGAGGTTAAATTTAACCTCTAAAGAACAGCTGTTATTTCTGTTGCTGCTAATTCATTTTTTCTATTCTTTACTAACCGTTCGCGATGTTTTAACCCCCAATCCCTTAATTCATCAATTACCCTCTCAAGTGATGCACTATATGGGGTAAGTTCGTAAGTTACGGTAACCGGAGTGGTTGAAAATACTTTTCGGGTTACAAATTCATTTAATTCCAGATCTTTAAGTTCTTTCGATAATATTTTGGGCGTAATTTCTCCAAGTGATTTTTGGATTTCATTAAATCGCCGCGGTCCATCTTGCAAGGAAATAATCAAGGGTAGCTTCCACTTACCGTTTAATACGTAGAGAGCGTCTTTTACTGCGTTTAAACTTGCAGTACAAGTTTCTTTATTATGGTATTCTTTTCTTGGCCCCATAATACAAAGTTATAAGCTTTCATTGAGGATAGCACTATCCTTTAGGATATTAGTGTCTTTTGGATAGCGAGCCCTAAATGGTTGTTTCTATACATGACCTAAAATACTAATTATTTTTTCCAGCCTTTTTGCATTTTTTTGTAGGCCTTTTTGCTAATTTTTGATTTCTTCTTTGATCTTGATTTGCCTTTTTTCTTTCGGGCATTAATGTTATTTACCAACGAATTTTTAACGCCCAGCTTATTCTTTTTCTTGCTTTTCTTTTTATCTTTTTCCTTTTTGTTTTTTTCTTTGCCTTTGCCATGATAAATTTAACTGATTACCTTTATTTAACATCATATCTCCTAAAAAGGTTCCAATAAAATTCTATGAGCTTTTTAACAAAGAAAATTGAGCCTTTTAACAAAGCTTTCCTTTGCTGTTCAACCTACCTTTGATTTATTAAATAATAGGAAAAAATGAAAAAAGTTTGGTTTATAACCGGTAGTTCCCGTGGATTGGGACGTGACCTAACTGCACAGGTACTGGCAAAAGGCGATTTGGTTGCCGCAACAGCAAGAAATACCGATGCTTTAAAAGGCTTTGTAGAAAAATATGCCGATCAGATTCTGCCAATTACATTAGATATTACCGATTACGATCAGGTTCACTTGGCGGTTGAATCTACCATTGCGCATTTTGGTAAAATAGATGTTTTAGTCAACAATGCTGGCTTTGGTATTGTAGGCGCTGCAGAAGCTTTTACCGAAGATCAGGTTCGCAGTCAGTTCGAAACAAATTTATATGCACCGATAGAGATTACAAGAGCAGTATTACCATTTATGCGCAAACAACGTTCGGGCAGAATTCTTCAGATCAGCTCAATAGGTGGGCGTGTGGGGAATGCCGGAGTGAGTATTTATCAGGCAGCAAAATTTGGACTTAGTGGCTTTAGTGAAGCACTGGCGAAAGAAGTAATTGAATTGGGGATTTATGTAACCAGTGTAGAGCCTGGTGGTTTCCGTACCGATTGGGCAGGCGCTTCAATGTCTTATGCACCACATATTGCAGGGTACGAAAATACTGTAGGGAAACGAGCTGATTTTTTTCAGAGCGGTAATTTTGTGCCGATGGGCGATCCGGAGAAGGCAGCCAGAGCAATGCTTGATCTTGTAGAAAATCCTGAGCCCCCGATACATTTAGTATTTGGAAGCGAAGCTATTGGGATGCTTAAACATGCCGATGCTGCCAGAACTGCAGAAATGGAAAAATGGATGGAGGTAAGTTTATCAACAGATCATGATGAAGCAGAGAATTTTTTAGCCACTGACTTGGGTAAATCTTTTATAAAGAAATAATTGGTTGTATTGTCATTTCGAGCGGAGTGCAATGCAGTCTGGAAATCTATTAAATATCCATCCATATTTGGCGGTACGTCATTCCCAACTTGATTGGGAATCTTAATGCTATTACCAGGTTTGATTAGCATTAAGATTCCCGTCTGCATGGGGATGACGATTGTCTCACTATAAAACCTTAAATTTGATCTAACATGTCAAATCAAGCCAGACGTCCAGATATCCTGTATTCCTGTTATGCGCATAAAAGTAGCGAGGGCGAACAGTTTATCCCCAATCATTCTGTAGGATTAGTTATTGCAGGTACTTCTGAGATTTTTATCGGTGGAGAGAAATTTGTATTTTCTGATGGCAATTTTAGATTTTTCAGGCGTAATCAACTGGCCAGGTATACTAAATATCCACCTGCAGACGGGGAATTTAAATCCATCAGCATCAATATTGATCAGGAGATTTTGCACAGCATTAGCAATGAATATGATTTGCATATAGAAAAGCCTAATCATGATCTTAAAGGTCTAGCACTCGAGCCTAATAGCTTGCTGAAGAATTATATCGATTCGATATGGCCGTATTTGGACGGAAATAATGGGTTTAACAAGGCTTTAGTTGACTTAAAGGTTAAGGAAGTGGTCATGATCTTATTGCAGACCAATCCGATGCTGAAAGATGTGCTTTTTGATTTCTCTGAACCTGGGAAAATTGACCTGGAAGCATACATGAATGCCAATTACAAATTCAACGTTGATATTAGTCGCTTTGCTTATTTAACGGGAAGAAGTTTAGCCACATTTAAAAGAGACTTTGAAAAGATTTTTAATCTTTCGCCCAATCGCTGGCTGCAGAAAAAGCGTTTAAATGATGCCTATTATCTGATTACTGAGAAGGGCTGGAAATCGTCGGATGTTTATCTTGAGGTTGGTTTTAAAGATTTATCGCATTTCTCTTTTGCATTTAAAAAGGCTTATGGGAGGTCTCCATCGCATATTGGTAATTAATTTTCTTCGTTGTACCTGAAACAAAAAGCACCAACCCTGGAAGATTGATGCTTTTAAATGCGTTTTATTAAACTTTTTTAGGAGGAAGATCGAATGCAATGGCCTCATGCTCAAAATGGCCATTGTGTGCACCATCGCAAAAAGGTTTATTTTTAGATAAACCGCAACGGCAGATCGAAAGTACTTCTCTGCCCTGTAAGCCATAAACGTTTCCGTTTCTATCTACAATTTCGAAATCGCCCTCAATTTTAACAGAGCCGTTATTGTTAATGGTAAGTTTTGTTTTAGACATGTATGTATTAGTTTGGACAAAACTAAAGTATAAAAATGTTAATTTCTAAGTGGTTTTCTATTTAGAAACATTCTCTTGTTTGTTTAAGATTCTTTTTTGATCACATAGGCGATCAAATCTGTTCTGATTTCAAAACCCAGTTTCTGGTACAGTTTGATCGCGCCTTCATTATCGTTGCGTACATGCAGAAAAGGAATTTCGTTGCGGAGCAATATACGCCTGATCTGTTCCTGAAGAATCTTAAAGGAATAGCCCTTCCCTAAATGATCAGGATGGGTACAAACTGCACTCACTTCACGGTAGGGGCTGGGGAAAAAGCGGTGACCAGCCATTGAAGCCAGTTTTCCATCCAGGAATATGCCGGTATAATTGCTCAATTCTATGGTTTTAGACAGGAAAGGTCCTGGTTTGGTCAATTCCACGAGATCAATCATCTCGGCAACATGTTCAAGATCAAGGTCTGTAAGTCCGGCTCCATCTGAGTCAGGAATTTTTGTGTCTCTAAAAATAAACTGGAACATATTAATATGCGTCAATAATTTCCACTGATCCGGAATTTCGACCGGTGTTTTTACGAAAAAAACAAACAGGCTTTCAGGAGGACTGATCTGATAAAGCGTATTTAAATCCTCCTGCGAATTATTCTTTAAGCCAGCAAAAGCAGTGATATCTTCGTTATAATATTTTACCGTTTCTACACCTTTCGCCAAGTGTTTATGGCCAGAAGTTAAAGCATAATAAATGGGATTATCCAATATATGTTCCATCTGGCAAAGATATTAAATCCTAAATCAGGAGAGGGTAATTTTTAACCGGATCAACTATAGGTTATCCCTGTGGTATTATTGATTCAAAAAAGTCTCTACCAAATGCGCCGTAATCGCTATCGTTTTGTCGCTTACATCCGGATTCAGGTTTTCACCGATCATAGCGCCATGCATACCCGGTAAAATAACCAGCTGCGCATTTGCAATCAATCTCGACATTTTAACCACATGTTCTGGCTTGATCACATCCTTATCTGCCACCATTAAAAGTGTATCGGAGGTAATTCCCCTCAGATCATCATCGCTGAGGTCGACAAAATCGAGCATGCGTTGTTTGTCTTTCTCAAACATGGTTTGCAGTGCCTTTTGATCTGGATTTACGGCTAGGAAAGCTGTTTTTAGTGGTTCAGGCATGTGGTCGATAGTGGCATCTCCAAAGCCATTATAAAAGCCATCAGTTAAACCTTCCCGTTGGTAATTTGCAGAAATCACGATGATTTTATTTACTACATCGGGATAATGGGCAGCAATATGCAGCGTGGTAGTGCCACCATTACTAAAGCCTAAAAAATTGGCCTTTGCTATTTGGAGTTGATTTAATAAAGTGGTCACATCTTTTGCGTCCTGCTCAAAAGATTCTGGCTGGTCCCGGTCGCTGGTTCTTCCATGGGCCTGAAGTTCAACTGCTACTACCTTGCCGCATTTGGCCAGATAAGGAATAAATCTGCCGAATGTTGATTGAATGGTGGAGCCGCCGCCATGGATCAGCACCAGGGGGATTTCTCCATCACCGTAAATTTCGTAGTACATCTTAATGCCATTTATCTGCTCGTGTCCGGCTTTTTGATAAGCTTCCATTGGTTTAGAATTTAAATTTTGCTAAACAAAGCTAAGCAAGGTAGCTGAAAACAAGGCACTCATAACAGACAAGTTTAGGGGTTTTTGAGCCATTCTAAAATACAGCATATAATGTATGGAATCACTTCCATTTTTAGAAATTAAAAATGCCCGCGGTTTTTAGTCGTGGGCATCTGAAATCGCTGTTAATATTAATCAGCATTTTAAATAAATTATTGATTTGATTCCGAACGAATCAGTTTCCATAATGATTCTACAGGTACTGTATTCTTCACTACCATTTGCACACTCGGATTCATTTCACTATGTGTGTACATTTTGGTGTTTGAAACCGTTCCCACAACACGTCCGTAAAGATCCAATACAGGGCCACCGCTAGATCCGGTTGCATAATCTGCAGAGATGGTCATCATTTCCCTGAAAAAACGGGCATCATCTGGTCCAGCTTCCTCCATGTATCTGTTAGTTACGTTACCCTGGCTGAAAAAATAATGCATTCCCTTTGGATGTCCGAGTACAAAAACCTGATCACCAACATTTGCAGATTTTGCAAGAGGAAGGGCAGGCAGCATATCTCCATTGGTTTCCAGTTGTAAAATGGCCAAATCATTTTTTTAGATGCTGTTAATATGGATTTAACTGCATAAACGTGACCATTTGCCAAACGCACCGTAAATGCAACAGGTTTGAAACCATCATGCATATCTGCATAGGTATTTACTACGTGATAGTTTGTTACCACAATTCCTTTAGCATCAATTACATAACCTGTTGATTCGCTCAAATGCGTATTTGAACATTTCGGGCAAAGATAAGAACAGCCAACAATCAGGATAGATTTTTTGGCAAACTCGTACAATGCATTTGGGCTTAAAGCCTTTTTGGTATCCTTTGCTAAATTAATTTCTAAAGTAATAGAAGGTGCTTTTAATACCGCCAAGGCCGCGGTTGCAGTTACTGATTTTGTTTTGGTTAGTAAAGAATCTACACTTTTTTGGTAATCAGCTAAGATCTTTTGATCGTTGGTAAAATCCTGTGCACTTGCAGAGAATGCTGTGAGCAATAGGCCAGATAGCAATACAATTAACTGCAATTCTTTTCTGATTTTTAATACATTCATTGATGTTTGAGTAATGTCCGGCCGGTGATTTCTTCAGCCGGACAAGTTAAGATCATTCTGGCAGGTTATTTTGTCCTGTCTATTTTTTCCTGATAAGATTTGGCCTCTTTAATTAAAGATTTATTCTTATTTTCAAAATAAGCTTTAATGGCTGCCTTTTGCTCAGGACTAGCTTTAGCTGCATTTGTCATTAAAATCCCCTCCAAAATGCCTTTATAAGGCGATGTGGTTGGTAAATTTGCTATATGACGATTGAAATATCGGGTCATACCATCCAAGTCTTTATTTACCACAAAAAGGGCGATGCGGCACATGTGGTTTTGAGCATCATTCTGGGGTAATTTGAGTAAGCCAATGATATAGGCTACATCTTCTACTTCCTGAGGAGTATAAAATACATTGTACTTTGCACCAGTTTCGGTAGCAATGCCATACATGTCTTTACGTACTTTATCAAAAAGAATCTGATTGGTAACTTCTGTCCCTAAAGCCTGGTCGATACTGCCTTTTTCCATCATCAACTTTTTGAAAAATGGACTTCCAAATTTGGTTGTCCCTAAGGCAAGTTCCAAATAATCTTTGCTAAACCGTTCAAAGTCTTGGGCATTTTCAAATAATTCATCTAGTACAGGTGTAGGGTCCTTTGAATTCTGATAGAGTGCGAGGGCATAAGGCAAACCCGTACGCATTTGTTTATCAGCGTCATAAGCGGTTTTTAGTCCTGGAAGCGTATTTTTTGGGTCAAGTGCAACTTTTACCTTTTCAATAAATTCCTGTGCGGTTGATTTACCAACCACGCGATTAATTTCTTGGCCCTGAGCATTCAATATCAGGAAAGTAGGGTAAGCCTTTACATTATATTTTTTTGCAAGTTCTTTTCCTTCACCTTTTTCCATATCAAATTTTACAGATACAAATTTGGGGTTGAAATAATCTCCGGCAATTTTTTTTGGAAATTCGTAAGAAGCCATCTCCACACAGGGAATGCACCAGGTAGTATAACAATCCATCAAGATAAGTTTGGGATTTGCAGGATTACCAGCTATATTCATGGCTTCCTGCATTGTGATGGTTTGAAAATTGATGCCCTGAGCCCGGGCAGGCCGCCAGCTCAGGATGCTTAAACAAACTGTTAAACATATAATTAGTTTTTTCATTTCGATTTAGACGTTTGGTTATTATTTAAAGTTGATTCGATTAGCGCTTTCAATTTAGGGTCAGACGGACGGGGTGCCTGGAAATTTACCATTTTTCCATTTTGGTCAATCAGGATGAATCTTGGTATTTCTGTTACCTCATAATCGCCAATCATTGATCCTTTATTGTTGGTAAACAGTTGAAGTCCAGATAATTTTTTCTCATCTACCATTTTTTGCCATTTCGCTTGATCTGTATCAATAGAAAGGCTGATAAAGACAATGTTTTTGCCTTCAAATGATTTTTCCAATTCTTCTAATGCCGGCTGTTCTTTCAAACATGGAACACACCAGGTGGCCCACAGATCAAGCAATACCACTTTGCCCAGATTGTCGGTTAAACGGTGGATCTTCCCGTTCGCATCAGGATAAGCAAAATCGATCGATTCGCCGCCAGGTTCTTGCAAACGTGCATGATTTAGTAATATTTTTATCTTCTCCTTTTGCTGCTTCGTTACCATATAAGGTTCATTGCGCTCCAGAAATTTAACCAGGTTTGCCGTTGCCCCTCTTTCAGCCTGTGCCAGGATAAGTTTTGCTTTAAGTTCTTTGTCTGTTATCTCTGGGATGAGCATATCTACAGCCATTCCTTGTTTACCATCATAAATAATATGTTTTACAAAGGCATGGTAAAGCATATAATGATAACCCATAGGAAGTGTCCAGATATTACCATCTGCCCATTTCTCATCATTATAAAATTTTACAAGGCTCTCAGGGTATTCCGCTTGCTTTCCAATGTTTAAACCAGAAGCGGTAGGAATAATCACGTCATATTTGTAGCTATAGGTTAAGAAATATTTAGCTTGTTTATCAAAAGCCGCATTTCCGGTATTGATGTTTTTAATAAATTGCTGAACGGGTGCTTTCAATGAGTCGATAACTTTAAGATAACCGGCAGAAGGTAACCGATAGCCATCTTTGGTGTAACCGTAAGTTCTTAATGGCTTAATCATTTTATACCAATCGGCAAATACCTGGTTTTCTTTGTTGACTGTGCCCGAATAAACGATTTGTCCATCACCGGCATCTATATTCAACTCGTCACCGGCTTTCAGATATATCGCATATTGTTCGTCATATAGACCTACATATCGGATTGCATTAAGATCTTCTTTCTTCACCTCTCCACGGAAGATTTGATCTTGTCTACTTTTTACCATCGGTAAAATGACCTGGATTTCACCTTCTTCGGGTTTGGAAAATAAGACCTCCTGAGTTTCTTTGCCATTTGGTAAAAGTTTATGAAACTTTCCTTTGATAATCGCAGTTTGTGCCCACGTGGATGCCGATATGGTCAGCATCATGGAAAAAAATAGTGTTTTTTTCATTATTAGTTTGTAATTGTTTTTGATGAAGTATTTATTAAGATTGTTTGATGCCGATACCAGTCAGAATTTGCCGGATGTAAGCGTATTTGATCAGAATATTAGGATATGCAGTATATTTTTGTTTGAATTCCGCATCAGTGTTTGCCATGGCAGCCTCAATGTACATTGATACGTCAAGCCAGGTAGAAATGGGTGAGGAGTTCGATATCCTGGTATCTGCCCCAAGAAAGCCAATGGCCTGTAAAGTGAGCGGAGTACCCGACGGTAGGCCAGTAACATAGGTGCTGGTTAAATAAAAAGTAGATAGTCCATAAGCGTCTCGGGTGGGTACAAACTTCCGCGATACTCCATAAAATTTATCCAGGATATCGGCATATTTACTATCTAATACGGCATTCGTGAGGATGGCCCTCAAAATGGCAGCTTTATAGGTCACTTTTGTGGCTTGGCTCATCGTTGAAATTTTGGAAATTTGTGCAATAGCAACGGTATTGAAACCTTTGTAAGCATATGTTCCAAAGGCATTTGTATTCATATTTTCAACTAAAAGAATGCTCGGAACATGTATTTTCCCTATTATAGGCATAATTTCATTCCGTAAGAAGGTCAACGCTGCCGGAACATCTGCTTTATTACAATAGGTGAACGACTGTACCGCAGGTGGCGGACCACTTGGTATACCGCCCAGCGAATAGCTTAATGATAAAATTTCATAATGGGTATAAGTTTTACCGAAAACGTCTACACGCTTTTGAGTACCAATGGTGTCATTAACAAATACCGGGATCCCTGTTTCTTTATAAAATTGAAAATTGGCATGAATTGTTGGGTCATTGGGGTTATCCTCCATGGCCAACCAATTTTTATCATAATCAGGAAATTCGGTAAAAGGCTCTTTTCTGCAGGAAACCAGCGCAAGCGTGTAGCATGCTGCTATAATGAATAAGATATTTTTCATCTTGATCAGGTTAAGGTTGAATATTACGTACACTGCGAATGGGGTTAGTTAATGATCCCCTATTAAATTCTATGGCATAATTAGGGATGGGTACCTGCCAGCTGGCTTGATCTTGAGCAATAGAATTTAACACATAATATCCGGCGCGGGTATAACTATTACTTTGCGCATCATAATTGTAAGTAGGGTGTTTGATCTTAAAATCTGTACCCAGTGGATATTTAGAATTCACCGCATACCTCCTCAGGTCGAACCAGCGATGGCCTTCAAAACACAACTCTCGTCTACGTTCATTCCGGATAAACTCAACCAGGGTCAGATTGGATGCCGGTTGCTGACTGCCTGAATTATTGCTAAAGCGCATCGCCTGCAATTTCTGAATTTCACTCCAGGCTTCACCATCAGCACCAAGGATAGCTTGCGCTTCTGCGCGGTTGAGCAGCATTTCTGGCAAACGGAAAGAAAAAATACAAGATACCTGCTCGGGGTCATTATAAGTTCGCCAGGTACGCCATTTAGCCGGAAGAAAAGCTTTGCTTTTTGCCGATAGCATAAAAAAGGCATTTAAGCGCAGATCATTAGTACTAAAATTCTGTATCAGATCATCAGAAGCCTTAAAACCAGAAGCAAGACGGTTGACAGGAGCATAAGATGACAATGAATCATTAAGGAAAACTGCCGGCACAGCATTTGTCCCCATGGTAAATATGGTTTCTGTAGAGCTGCGGTAAGTAAAATTACTGTTAGCTACATAACGCTTTAAATCAATAATGCTGTAACCCATATTTTCATATCCGTTAGTCACCTGTAATACTTTATCATATTGTTCGGTAAATAGATATATCCGGCTTTGCAAACATTTAACAGCCGCAATACCTACCCTAATTTTATTAGTGGGATTATAGCCTTGAAGGTAGTCTGCGGCTTGATTAAGATCTGCCTCAATTTGTTTATAAACGGTTTCGTTATTGTTTCTTTTGAAATAGATATCTTCTACTTTTTCCGAAATCTTCAACGGTACACCTTCATCTGTTGAAGCGGTTGCTTTACGGTAAGGAGAACCATAAATATTTTGCAGTAAGAAATAATAATAGGCCCGAAGAAAATAGGCTTCACCACGTAAATGCTGCAGGTTTGCATCTGCCTGGTTTTTTGCTGCAATTTCTGAAGCCTGAAAAATTAATGCATTGATGGCACCAATGCGTTTGTAAATTTTTTTCCACATCACATCAGTCCAGGAGAAGCCCAAAATGTTGACTGTAGGATTTTGTCCCCAGTTGTGAAATCCAGAAAGCATGTAAAGCGGAGTAGCCTGATCTCTGTCAGCAGCGCCAAGCACAAATGCTTCACTGTCATCATCCATCACATGGAGCCATGGTGTAGAAAGGTCAGTCTCTGAAGAGATGCTTCCCATGGTTGCCGGATTATAGATCGATAAACTATATACATTATTCATAAAGGCCTCACCAATCATCACCTTATTCAGGTCGTCGGTGGTTTCCAGGTATTTTTGATCTGTAGAATATTCTTCCAAAAACTTGCTGCAGGAGCTCAGCAGCAAAAGGCAAGCTAAAAGGGTTAAAAGATATTTCATAGTTTGTTTTCTTTAAAATGAAACATTAATACTAGCTGAATAGGTTGGTCTAACTGATAGATTGATGTTTGGCGTAGAACCCGATTGAGTTGGATCTTGTCCCTTTAACATTTTATTGCTGAGGGTGAATAAATTTGTTCCGGTAAGGCTAACAGATGCCGAACTTAATTTTAATTTACGTATTACAGCTTCTGAAAAAGTATATCGGAAAGATGCTGATTGCAATTTTAAGTAATCTCCGCTAACCAATCTCACATCAGAATTATCGTACATCTCATAAGCACTTCCACCCAGTTGAAGACTGCTTGCCGGATAGTTTTGCCACCAGGCATTAATCACATTGTTTGAAACCTGTAGTCCTGGAATATTGGTGTAAGCTTCATCACCCGGTCTGCGCCAACGATCTACAAATTCTTTACGCAGATTCTGTTGCGGATAGGCACTGGTAGTGGCATAACCTGAAGCAATTTTCATCAGTCTGATTTTGTTTCCTAAAGAATAAGAGAGGTTAAACGATAATCCAAAATTTCTATATCCAAAGTAATTGGATAAGCCACCCTGGATAAAGGGTTCACGACGACCAGATTCACTCATGATCTCGAGGTAAACGTCTTGTCTATCCATATTTAAATAGCGTTGTTGGTATGCCACCGAACTTTCATTCTCTAAACCATAAAAAATTGGAGAGCCATCAACAGGACTTAAGCCTTTAAATTTGTAAGAATAAAAGGTATTAATAGGTTTGCCTGCAAGCTGAATATTACCGCTCAGGTAATTGGAATAATCGATATTGTCAATAAGAACGTTATTCCTATTATTGATGGCCTGGTTAATAATTTTATTCAACACCTGACCCAATTGTGGATCGAAACGCCAAACAAAACCGCGTTTAGACTTATCCATACCCACATTATTAATGGCGGTAACGCTTAAAGCTACCTCGACTCCTTTGTTTTCTATTGTTCCGCTATTGATTACGTAAGATTGAACCCCATTGATTTCTGATACTGTTTTATTAAGAAATGCGTCTTGAGTTCTTTTTATAGAAATAACCCACGGATCCAGTTACTTTATTACCAAACAAAGTAAAATCCAAGGCAATATTTGAGGATGAAGTACGCTCCCATCTTAAATCTGGATTTGGATAATTAGAAATATTCGCAAATTGAGCATTATAGTAAGGATCAGTAGAAGCATTTTGTCTAATTATCATATATGGCGACTGCCCTGGAAGCATATTTCCCTGCCATCCCCAGGATGCTTTTAAAGCAAGATCATTTACCCACGAAGCATTTCTGGCAACATCTTCTCTCATGTTCCACCTACCGGAGAAGGCATAAATAGGTAGCAATTTATTATTTGAACGTGTTCCAAATAGGTTGGATTGTTCACCACGAATATGAAAATTGAAAATATATTTATCACGGTAAGAATACCCCGTTGTACCATACCAGGCAAACTCGTTAGTAAGCTGACGATTGAATGAGCCTAAAGCAGGCTTGGTAGACATCCATTGGTTATAATAGCCTGTGTAAGTAGTAGGTACAATATCAAAGTAGCCACCCATTTCAGGGAAATATCCTCTTCTTGTGATGTCAAAGCCGCTGTATTCATTTGATTTTATCTCCGTGCCTCCTGAAATGGTAAGGGAATGTCTTTTTTCTAAACCAAATGTGGTTGCATAATTTGCCTGTAAACGGCCTGTATAGTTGTTATTACGAACTTCATTTTTTGTCCATTCACCTCCTACCGGAGCTAAATCACTCCTTAAGCTATAGTCAGCCCGAAGCTTACTGATATAGTAAGAATCTTTTGTATAATATAGTTGCCTGTCATTATTACTTATGGCATAGGCAAAGGTACCTTCCAGGTTAAACTTCGGAGTGATTTTTAATCTTATTAAGGCCTTTAAATTACTTGCAAGCAAATCGGTATGATCAGCGCTGTAGTCTTTGTCCCTTAGGATATTGTAATTAAAAATCTGACCAGCTGGGGTGGTAACCGGGTAATAAAAATAGCTACCATCCGGATTATAAGCAGGCAATGTCCTGCTGGTGTTATAGGCATAGTTCATAATACCCAGATCAGCTGGTGAATAATTCCTCGAAGAATAGTTACCTGTAAAGCTTACTTGCGCCAGAAACTGATCATAATCTGCTGTTACATTCACCACTGATGAATACCGCTTATTGTATTCCCCTCTAATGGTTCCATTTTCATTCAAATAACCTAAAGAAGAATAAAACTTAATACGGTTAGAACCTCCGGATAAGGTTAAGGTATGATTCTGGGAGTAAGAATCTTGAGTAATCAAACCTAACCAATCTGTATTGATATTGGCATAATAATCGCTCTGGCGTTTAAATTCGTTATAATTGATGGTTCCTTTATAATATTGTTGAAGGGCATCTTCATAGCCTGAAAACTGGGTTACATTGTTGTATTGCATTCTTCTTTCTACCATTTCCTTTGAAACATCCATTCGTTCCTCAGAATTCATCATGTTCATGTTCTGGTCTGAATAACGTGGGCGTCTGTTGAATGTAGTATTAGCTGAATAAGAAATAGTCGGTTTACCAGGCTTGCCTTTTTTGTGGTAATTACAATTACGCCATTACCTGCTTTGGCGCCATATAAAGCTGTGGCAGAAGCATCTTTAAGTACATCAATCTGATCAATGTCTTCAGGGTTTAATCCTGCAATGGCATTTCCGAGTAAATTCACAAAATCCAGGTCATTAATTGATTTTGGATCAATATTTACAGGGTCTTGAAGTACAATTCCGTCTAGTACCCAAAGTGGTTCGCGGTTACCTAAAATAGTGGATGTTCCACGGATTCTAAGCTTAGGTGCTGCGCCTACCTGTCCTGAATTCTGCATAAAAACAAGTCCGGGTATTCTGCCCTCCAATAATTTATCAATGGTATTCACACCGGGTGTAAGAAGTTCTTCCATCTTTTTGCTGGTAATGGCACTGGTTAGCTGCCGGCTATCAATTTGCTGATAACCTGTATTTACCATAATATCTTCCAGATCAGATGAAGTCATTTTAAGTGAAACTACCCGCGCCCGTACCGCAGAAATCTCAATAGGGGAGAAGCCTAAATGCCTGATTTCGAGCATTTCATTGGCGTATTGGCCCGGTATTACAAATTTTCCGTTCTGATCAGTCTTAGTATAGAAACTGGTCCCTTTCACCTTTATCGAGGCCCCTTCAATGGGTTTGCCATTCTCATTAACCACGGTTCCGTTTACCGGACCTGTAAGTTCCTTAAATGTATTGTTAGCCTGACTAACTTTTTTTCTGTAATGATGATAATCCGGTCTTTAATTTCAAAATCAAGCGCCTGACCCGAAAGCAGCTTTTTCAAGGCACTGTTTAGTGGTTCTTTAACGAGTTTTATGGTAACCGGTTTTGCTTTTTTAAAATGAGATCGTTATAGGTAAAGTCATACTTGGTTTGTTTGCTTATTTCTGCTGTTGCACGTATAATAGAGGCATCTTTAAGATCAAGCGTTACGGTTTGTGCATATGCCTGGTTTGATAATGCAATAGCGAACACGAAAAATAAAATGATGATCCATTGAAAAGAAAACGGCGAATGGGTCTTGACGATACTGCCATCCATTTCATTACCGGGCATGCGCCGGCTATGCTCCTTACGAAAAAGGAAGTCGTTCATAATCTGATTAGTTTGTTGGTTATGGTTTGTTGATTGGTTTTAGGTTTTAAGGCTGTTGGGATGGATTAGTTTTCTCCTTACCCTTGGTCAGCCTGTTGAGTATAATTTATCTCATCAGTTTCATCCTCCTTCCTTGGACATCAAATTTTAGATTAGTGATTTTTTCAAGTGCAGTAAGTACGGCAGATAATGGCCTGTTCCGCTGTATAGAGGCGTGAATCTGGATATCATCAGGTATGCCACTGTAATCTATATCCAGGTTGTACCAACGCTCTATCTGGCGAAGTACCTCTGTAAGCGGAGTAGCTTTAAAAATAAATTCTCCATCTTTCCAGGCCGTGTAAAAACTTGCATCAACGGGTGTAATCTGGAAAGCATTTTGGTTCAATACTGATTGTTCTCCAGGATTCAAAAACGCTGCTTTTGAAATATAAGCACCGTTGAGTTGCACGCGACCATGGACAAGTGTGGTAACCGTTACTCCTTCATTTTGATAGGCATTAACATTAAAGGCTGTTCCCAAAACTTTTATTTCCTGCACTTGGGTACTCACAATGAAAGGTTTTTGAGCATTATGGGCAACTTCGAAGTAGGCCTCGCCCATAACAACAACTCTTCTTTCTTTTCCTGCAAATGCACTTGGATAAGATATCGACGAGGCAGCGTTAAGCCATACTTTGGTACCATCAGCTAAAGTGATTCTGTATTGCCCGCCTTTTGGAGTAGATAAAGTAAAATTCTGAATTTGATCTTCTTTTTCAAGCAATGCGCCATCTTTGTAGCGGATCGTATTTTCATCAGTAATAATCTCCTGTTTACTGCCCTCTAACTGATAGATTTTACCATTAGCGGCCTGTAACGTTGCCCGATGAGTACCTGGAAGTATATCATGCGCAATATCTTTCCGAAGAGAATCTTTATGGTCAATAAATTTGTAGATAAAAAATGTTGTAAATAAAAAAATCAGGACGGCGGCTGCGGTTGCAATATATTGTAGAGAAGAAAACAATTTCCGCTGCTTAGGCTGAACTTTTTCTATTGCCTGAGCTATTTCATTCCATGCTAGATCGCCAATGGCTTTAGATTTTGGGTGAGCTGAGTGAAATGTTGAATTAAAATAGCCATTAATTACCTCGTCAAGCTGTGACTGGCGCTCATCATCCTGAAGGTGTTGATTAAGTTCTGCCAATTCATCCTTTGTGATGGCATTATTTAGGTACTGATCAAATAAAAACTTAATTCTGTTTGGTTTGCTCATGGTAAACTAGAGAAAAATCATCCCTTTTAAATAGAATACACATGAAAAAGAAAAAATAGCACCTCTAATTGAATTATTTTTTTAATATGGTGGGTAGCAGGAGAATAAATAACTCAAACGACCTCGATTTTAGTATTGCCTTTAATTGTTTGTTGGCTTTTTGAATGTGATGATTAATAGCTGAAAGACTGATATTCAGTTTTTCGCTAATTTCCTGATAACTGAGTCCTTCCAGTTTATGTAAAGTGTATACTTCACGTTGCCTGTCTGTTAGCTGATCCATGGCCTGATCTAGAATGACCTTTGCTTGTTCTGCCTCATCATCCTCTTCCATAGGATGATAAACCTCTTCCTGGCCAACTTCATGGCGCATAATCTGATCATAAACGTTTTTTCGAATCGCATTTTTTGACAGATTTGTAGCAATCTTATATAGAAATGCAACAAAACTTAGTTCGGTATCAATCATTTCACGGTTGATCCAGATCTTTAAAAATACATCTTGTAAGATATCCTGGGCTAAGTCTTCTGATTTTAACAGATAAATCAATTTACTGGCGAGTCTACCCGAATATAACTGATATAACTGTTTAAAGGCGACCTTATCCCCGCGCTTTAATCCAATTAATAATTCCTTTTCGGCAGTAATGGGTATAGACTTCACTTATCCATCGTCGTTTAGTTATACTAATTTATATAAAAACTGAGTTGTAACAGCATTTTTTTGAATAAAGTAATCTCTAATCTTCCAAATCATTAACATTTATTTAGATTTCTGATTTGGATCCCAGTTAATTCTATCAATACTAAGAAAAATATTATCATTTAGGCTTTTTATTGTTAGCTAAATTACCTTGATACTTAACATGGCATAAGTTTTTATTGCTTAGAATTTCATCAGGTGGGATGTAAATGGGGCATCACCTTTAAATCATATGGACAAACAAAGTGGTGTTATGTATTATATATATTACTTTGTTGTGGTTAATAAATGTTTATTGTGTAATTTTTAAAGATATTTATTTTGTCTATTTTTTATTAAAAATAAAATCCGTATCTATGTATAAACCAAATACATCTCAATCGCCTCAAACTTTAAAAACGCTAATCAAAATGCAACACGCTCTTCCATCAGTTATTCCGATTATTATTTCTTAATTTTAATATTTAGCTGTATTTATTTGTTTATCAATTATTTGAATTGTGTTTTGCTTTTCGATATTATTGATTAGATCTGATAATTTGATGTAGTAATAACAAGCTAATTTCTCGTTTAGTCTTTAATGTTTAAAACAAAATAAGAATATTTTTATCTGTATTAACTTACATTTTTAATAAACCTTAAACCAAACAATTGTGAAAAATTTACTGTCAATTATTATTCCTGTGCTCGAAGGGATGGAAGAATCTCCATTGAAGCACCAACTCCTGGCCTATTTCCCTCAACAAGCTGAACATTTTACAACAATTGAAGAAAGTTTTGTGAAACTTACAGCAATTCTGCATGATAGGGATCACCTCAAACCTTTTTTTCATAGCTGGAGCCAAACCAATAATAGTGCGGTTACTGTTGCCGGATTGAGTAACCGCATGACCATGCTGATCCATAAAAACATACCTGTACCAGATGAAGCGCAGCTTTTCAGATCGGTAGCAAGTCTGAACAGGATTGTTGATGAAGACCTGGCTGTTGTTGGTAAAGTATTACATTCTGATTTGTTCTACACCATGGCCACAAATACCTGCGGCGATGATGGATGGTTGTTGAGGCAATACCTTGATCCAAGTGCCCGTGCTTTTAAATATTGGAAAGACCAGAACTCATTGCGTAATAAAGATTTATTGATCGGCCTTTTAACTACACTGGTACATGAAATTTATACTCATGGAGAAGTGGAATTTATATTACCGAAGTTTACGCGTTGGCTGGAAGATGATTTTGGCTTTGATAAAGATACCCTAAAACATACTTTAGCCTGGATAACCGTACACTGTGGACCAACTGAGAAAAACCATTTCTTTTATGCTGTTAACGCCATCAATTATTATCTTAAGGCAATGGATGTAAATTTGGCTGATTATGACTTACGCGAAATCGTTGCCGATTATTTGAGTAAAAAAGCTGTAGTTATGGAAACCATTAGCGCTAGTCTGGAACCTGTAATGTCTGAAGAAGAAATGGCATAAATTATGACAGGCGAGCTTGTAGAAGAACACACGATCTGTAGCAGGGAAACACTGAATGAATTACTGATGAAACACTTGGGCGAAATACCCTGTAATGGTGCCGATTCATTTTCTCCGGTCCCCGTTGCTGTAAACCGTAACGAAATTGTACGGATGGAGAAACTGTGCCAGGTTTTGAACAAAGCATTAACCAGCGTTGTAAATGCTTATTTTTCCGATGAACGGATACGTGCCATTTATAACTTTGATGAGCGCTTGAACGATATTTTAAACATCGCAAATGCACAGCCTTATGAAGTAGGCATGTACCGCCCCGATTTTTTACAGGCTGAAGATGGTAGCATTAAAATCTGCGAAATAGGAGCAAGGTACCCTATTAACGGGTGGATGTTGAGTTATTACCTTAACGTGATTTCTGAAGACAGCAGGTTGCCTTTACTGGAGGCTGTTCCTCATCAGCGTGACTTTATAAATGCCATTTTTAGCCGTTTCAACAGTAATGAACCTATCGTGTTGGTGCATGAGAAAGAAAAGGGTACAGAGGTATTTTACCTGTTAAATGAATTCAGTAAACAGGGCTTGAATTATGTTTCTGCAAGCCCTGCTCAGGTAAGCTGTCAAAATGGTGAATTGATGTTGCAAGACAAAGCCGTTAACCAGTTTATCTTGGAAATGGACCGGGAAGAACTGCGCTATTTTGATCCTGAAGTATTGAAGTTGATCGTCACCAGGGGAAATTATTTTAACGATGTGCGTACACTAATCTTGGTACATGATAAGCGTATACTTGCTGTTCTGTATAATGAAGAGATTATGAGGGATCACTTTTCTGAAGAAGAATACCTCTTTTTACGCTCCTTTTTAATACCTACTTATGCCTTACATACCCCCGAAAAAAGGATAGAAGTAAGCAATTCTTCATTAAACTGGGTATTAAAGCGGAATAGTGGTGGGCGTGGCATTGATATGTATGTAAAAAGTGAATGTGAAGCCATTGTTTGGTCTGATATTATAGCTAAACAATGGCCAGAATACATGATACAGCAATATGTACCCCAACGCTGGTTTAAATACGGCAGTGGTCCGGAGAAAAGCCTGATCAATTTAGTAGGCATGTTGCTGTGTTACAATAACCAGTCTTTTGGCCCTGGTTTGTTCCGCGGTTCGGCAGAAAGTGTGGTTAATGTTCACCAGGGCAGGGGAGTTATTTTTCCCGCAATGATGTCGACATCATAAAACATGACACATGCCATCGTTATACCCCTGTTTAATAAAGCTGATTATGTTAGTCAAACGTTAAATTCACTCATCCGGCAAAGTAAACTGCCGGATGAGTTGATTATTGTCGACGACTTAAGTACAGATAATAGCCTTATTATTGTCCATGATTTTTTGCGTAATCATATTTCCGCCTTTGGCAATTGCAAGATACTGGTAATTGAACTCGCGGAAAATAAAGGCCCGGGTAATGCACGGAATATCGGTTTTGCTGCTACTCATTGTGAATTAGTTAGTTTTTTAGATGCTGATGACGAATATCATCCACAGCTGCTGGAAATAGCAACACATGCATTTAGAGTGCATCAGCTCGATTTTATGGTGCTTAATATCACTTTTATGCCAGGTAATGAGATATATCCTGACCTGAAGCCATTAAAAAAGTACCTGGAACCGCTTGATGCAGATCTATATCTGATTAAAAATCCTTTGACGGCAGTTAGCGATCCGCATTTTATAATGGGGGTTGGCAGCAACGTAATCGTAAAAAGTAAATGGATCGCCTCTAACCGATACCGGGCAGAAGCGCAGCTAAATGAAGGTGTCGATTTTTGGTACCGGGTACTAAAAGGAATACTGAACTCGGTGCCAGGTAAAATAGCCCTGCAAACTGGTGGTTATCTTTATGTTAACGAGGTCTCCGGGAGCCTTTCGAGGAAAAAATATAGCCATTTTAAACAGATCGAATTGCCGCCGGTAATTTCAAGGTATGTAAACAGTAAAGATAAGCACGACCGCCTGCTGATGGGCATGATCGGTGAACGCTGGTATAAACACGCCTTACAAAATTTACCATCCAATACCCAAAGAGCACGTTTTTTATGGCATTACCGAAGTTTATTGCCGAAATATATTGGCTATCTGCTCATCAAAAGATAAATTTTAAAAATGATCGATCCTCTCCTTAATCAATATTATCAGATTGTTAGGCAATCTGATCTTTTCAGGTTCTATTATCTTGATCATGAAGATTATCGAAGCGCTCCCTTAATAGGTAAAAAGGAATTGATTAATCTTTTAAATGATTATTTTGATCTGCATAGCCAGAAAGAAGGTGTTTATCTGGTGCGTTCTGGCGGATCTACTCAAAAACCGCTGGTTTTTCCGGTTGATATTGCAGAAAATCTCGAACAGCGTGCAATACTGGCCTCCGCATTAAAACAAGCTGGAGTATTTACCCCAAAAACCATCGCCCTCAATATGTTTGGTTATATGGATATGTACCGCACTGCTGCCATTATGGACGATCTTTTGGAACGTTGCAACGCAACCACATTGGTAGCCAGTGCCGGCTTACCTTACGAAGACGCCTACCAGATGGCGCTGAATTTCAGGCCCAATTTATTATTAGGTACACCCTCAAAATTATTCCTTTTTGCGCAATACCTTAAAACACATCAGCTTAATTTATCCATCACAAATCTTTTGTTTGGCGGCGAGTTTTTGCCGCCCTCACATATCAAACTTTTTGAGGATGTTTTCGGAACCCGGCAGATCTATTCATTATACGGTTCTGCAGAAACCGGGATATGGGCCTGGTGCGATTATAGCCGTTCGCCATCATTGTTCAGGGTAATTCACGGGCTGGTAGTGGAGCCATACGATCAGGATGCCGATGGCTATGGTTCCCTCCTGGTGAGTAATCTATTCCGTAAGCGTTTCCCAATCTTTAGGTATAATACTGGCGATATCGGTAAATGGGTTGAAGTTGACGGCCAACCTTATTTGGAATTAAAAGGGAGATCTTCCAATTCTTTTATGTTTAACGAGTGTAACTATGAACTGGATGATTTTAATGCAGTTTTAACAGATGTTGAACGGTTTCAGATACAGATCACACCTTATGAAGGGCATACCGCAATAAAATTTATGCTGATAGCTGATGTAGCCAATAACGATAAAGCAGCCTATATTGAGTTAAAGCTTCAGGAGATAAATGAGGTGTTTGGTTACAAAGTGAGAAATTTAGAGGTTTTAGCGGGTATGGATTTAGATCTTTATACCAATGCCATTACTGGTAAAACACATGTGATTGTCGATCATCGGATTTGATATTGACTTTTGGCGGATTCTGCGGATTTCATACCCTGTTTCCAGAATGGAATGGACAAAAAAAGCCGCTTCAAGTAGAAGCGGCTTTCGTAGCCCGTAGGGGAATCGAACCCCTGTTTCCAGAATGAAAATCTGGCGTCCTCACCCCTAGACGAACGGGCCATTAATCTGAGTTTTGACTTTGGAGTCTTTAGTTTGGAGTTACTCCGAACTTAGAACTCTCAACTCCCAACTTCTTGGTAGCGGGGACACGACTCGAACGTGCGACCTTCGGGTTATGAGCCCGACGAGCTACCAACTGCTCCACCCCGCACTCTATAGCTTCAAATTTTCTTTGTTTGAAGGAGTGCAAAGGTATATAATATTTTTGCTTTTCAAAAGGCTTCACAAACTTTTATTAGATATTTAAATTATCTGCTTGATTTTTAGTGAATTATTTTTGCTGAGGCTGATTTTTTATTGCTCTTGTAAAAGGGAAATAAAGAAAAGAACTTGCCTATCCAAATTGATCCTCAATTTTAATCTCATCGGAAATAATTTCGGTTTCGCATCTCCTGCAAAGTGTTTCTGGTGTTAGCTTTAGTTATAATGGCATTAAACAAGCTGGTACGTGTAGGGAATTGTCTTTTGTATAATTAATAAGATAAATGCAGTTAACTTATAGATGTTATAATTTGTTTGAGCGCGAAGAATTGAAGTTATCGTTATTGAACATTTGAACTGCTAATTTAATGAAAATTGCCCTACACTAAAATTATAAGCCAATACATTTGAACTGCTAATCAAATAGTTAATTTGGGTTGTAAATGCTCTAAATTCCACTAATATGCCAATTTTAATATCCTTAACTACTTGTACTGGCTAAAAACGTGTGATTTAAGTTTAAATGTATTCAGTTTTACATCGATCAAATATGTATTTTTTATTTTTAGTTATAGTATTATAAAATGTATGATTTTTGTATGTTAATTAATAGGTTATGGTTGTAAATAAAAAGGGTTATGAATGATTACGGCTATTCACATACCTATTTGCAAATGGTAACCAGGCAGAAATATCTGTCAGTATATATGGTATTCAACAAAATTCCGGAGACTAAAAGAAAGGAGGAGCATTCAAGTAAGTACCCTTTATAAAAAAAATCAAAATTAGTGACTATCTATCTTTAAAAACCTTAATCAAACCATTATGAAATTTAAAATTTGTGTTATCGCTATTACGGTATTTTTACTACTCGGCTGTTCAAAAGAAAAAGAGCAAATTGAAGAAAATATTGAACCACAGTTAAAAGGATTGGCATCTATTGATGGCAATACCTATTATCAAACCATTGATGGGTTGGGCTTTTCCAGTGCGTGGTGTGGTACGCTTACTACAGCCAAAAATGATGCACTTTATAATACACTGGGTTTTTCTTTGTTAAGGGTTCGTTTCGACCAGAATAATGCGTGGGCAGATGAAACGAACAATGCCGCTGCGGCACATGTCCGGGGCGCTAAAGTATTAGGCTGCCCCTGGAAAATACCTGCTGCTTACCGATCAGGCAATACCATTCCATCTAACCAGTACATTAATTTCTGCAATTGGCTGGGTAGCGCTGCTTCAGCCATAAACTGTGATTTTGTATCTATAAAAAATGAGCCTGATGGCTCTTCGGAAGATGGAAATTTGGATGGAAACCAGATACGTGATATTATTAAAGCTGGCGGATCAAATATTGGCAAACCCATTGTTTGTGCTGATGCTATTAATTTTAACGATACCTATACTGACCCAACACTGAACGATGCAGCCGCTGTCGTTAAAATTTCTTATGTTTCCGGGCATCTTTATGGTGGTGGTAATTATGTGCACCAAAATGCGCTTAATAAAGGAAAACGCATTTGGATGACAGAATACTATGTTGAAAATAGCCGTGACAATATGGATAACTGTTTAGTTTTAGCTAAAAACATTAATGATTGTATGAACAATCAATTTAGTGCGTACTACTTTTGGTGGGTTAATGACAATGATGCAAGCGTTAACCTGGTTAATCAAAGTGGTACAATTTACAAAGCCGGCTACACCGGCGGCCAGTTTGCCAAATGGATAAGGCCAGGAAAACAAAGAATAGCCTGTACCTATAATCCTACCCCTAATGTTTATTTAACAGCCTACCGGGGAGGTGGATTGGTCATCGTGGCTGTTAATACAGGCACTTCCGCAGTAAGCCAGTCTTTTTCGGTTGCTAACGTTAGTGGCGTTGGTTCGCTGAATATTCATCGTACATCTAGTAATGAAAACATGTCTTCAATAGGATCAGTTGCTGTTTCGGGTAATGCATTTACGTATACGCTTCCTGCTAAAAGTATTACTACCTTTCACCAGTTTTAGCTGGTAGCACAGCTTATTGCAGTAAGCAACAAAATGCCGGATATCACCTTCATGGGCATGAAGTATTATTGTTTCATGCCCATGATATTTCCATAATAAGATTTAAGAAAAAGCAAATTTTTATTCATGACAGTGTATGTGGCGGATTTTTATCTTAATATGTTTATGAAGCTTATCTGCAATTGTTTTTTAGTACTGCTGTCAATACTTTTGTGTAGTTATTGTGCGGTTGCGCAAACTTATAATGATGCCATCCCCATGAGCCTTGCTGCCGGAATTAAGCCCTTAGAAAATTACGAAACTTTAAGCGGCAGTAGCAAAGGAAGAGCAGAGTTGTTGAGCAATAACGCATTACAAAGTTCTTCAGGTGTAAAATCTTATCAGTTTGCGGAAAGGGTAAATGTTAACCTTAATCCTGCAAATTCAGGACATTGGGATCAAACAACACATGGCAGAATTTGGCGCTTAGGCATCCATGGCGTTAATGCATATTCTATTTACCTGACTTTTAATTCCCTGAAACTATCAAAAGACGTAACGCTGTTCGTATATAACAATGGTTTAAGGCAGTTCAGAAAGTATAATCAAAAAAACAATGTAAGCAGTCACATCTCATTGGCTCCCGTTTCCGGAGATACAATAATGCTGGAATTGAATATACCTAATGGTGTAACTGATTATGGGGGTATTCAATTATCCAAAGTATATTTAGATAGAACCGGTATTTTTAAAACAGGAACCAAAAAAGTTTCTGCAAGTACCGAGGCTTATTGCGATCAAAATATAAATTGTGAAAATGGCATTAATTGGTTAACCGACAAAAGGGCTGTATGTAAAATTATTACCGATGGTAATCTAAGCTCGGGTACACTTATCGGTAATACATCAAAAGATAAGCAACCATATCTTCTAACATCTTTTCATACTATTTTCGATGAAAGCCATGCAGAAGAATCTGTGTTTATATTTAATTATGAGTATGATTGCGAACAAACATCGATCAGCGACGACCAGACCATTTCTGGTGCTAAACTTGTGGCTGCAGCTGATAAACTTGACTTTTCCCTGCTCAAACTTAATGAAGTGCCTCCAGCCTCTTTTCATCCTTATTACGCCGGTTGGGATGTAAGGGAGGTTCAACCCGAAGCTGGTGTTTGCATTCATCATCCTGGTGGCAGGTATAAACAGATTGCTATAACTTATAATCGGCTTAATTCGGCAACGTTCAATTCGGATTATAAAGCCAATTCTTCATGGCAGGTTGTTAAATGGAATATTGGTACTACTGAGCCCGGTTCTTCCGGAGCTCCGCTATACAACCAACAGCATAGGTTGGTGGGTAATTTAACGGGTGGCTATTCTTCCTGCAGTTCACAAGGTAGCGATTATTTTAATAAGTTAAGTGTTTCTTATACTTCCAGGGCAAAAATAGGAAATAAGCTGATCGAATTGCTTGATCCTGTACACCTTGGGGCAAGTTTTATGGATGGCTACGATCCTTATGGGTTTAATGCTGAACAATGTGATACGGTGTCTCATATCAGAGTTAAGGAGAAGACAGCTTACAGCCTGACCGAAAGGCCTTCTGATTACTTATTGGGAAATGCTTCTGTTATGTTTGCCGAGAAATTCACCACGCCAGGCTACTTGCTTTTGCCAGGTTTTTACTTAAATATTGCGCGGTTAGGAACTTTTAATCAAACTTCCAATATAAAAATAAAGATATGGGGCGGGGAAGCCTGCCCGGGCAGGAGATTTATACAAAGAACATTTTTTTGAAAGAATTAAAGGCTGGGTCGGTCAATTATATTTTGCTTGATTCTGTTCTAAAGTTAACCTCGGGCTTCTATATTGGCTACCAATTAATGGATGATAACCATAATGGGTTCGCAGTATATCATTCTGCAAATCGTGGTAAAACAGGTCCGTCGACAATGTATGTCTATGATGGTGCCTGGCACAATATTAATTCAATTGACAAAATTGATTACTCCGCTTCTATGTCAATTGGCATCGTTGAGTGTTACGGCAAAACAGATGAATTGCGGTCTGATGCTTTATTGCTGTTTCCTAATCCATGTAGTCAATATATAAATATTAATGTGCCCTTAACGTTTGCTATTGAGGGAGTAGATTGTTATGATATGAGTGGCCGCAAGCATGTTGTAGATTATCAACCATCCGAAGTATTCAAGCGTGTTTACTTTAATCTTTCGCCAGGGTTATATATACTGGTTGTTAAGGGCTCGGGGCTGCAACTGTCATCCAAATTTATTGTGGCCAACTAATCCAAACTTCCATAGCAATTTCTATGGTGCATTATACCTTATTTAACAGGACTTTATTGCGTTATAGGTACTTATCAGAACAGATACTCATTGACACGGGAGAATTAGCGTACTTTTTGATATGCCTATAAAACTTAAAAAGCTGTAAATCATAGATTTACAGCTTTTTAAAGGTTTTGATTTTAATACTTGTAGCCCGTAGGGGAATCGAACCCCTGTTTCCAGAATGAAAATCTGGCGTCCTCACCCCTAGACGAACGGGCCATTAATCTGAGTTTTGACTTTGGAGTCTTTAGTTTGGAGAAACTCCCAACTTCTTGGTAGCGGGGACACGACTCGAACGTGCGACCTTCGGGTTATGAGCCCGACGAGCTACCAACTGCTCCACCCCGCACGCTATACAACTCGTTTTTTTCTTTGAATTAAATCCTTAACTCTGTTTCCGAATTGGAATGCAAAGATATAATTCGTTTCTTTGTGCTGCAAATTTTTTTAAAAAATATTTTAATGGCGCATAAAGCAGGTTTTGTTAGTATAATAGGTAAACCAAATGTAGGTAAATCCACCCTCATGAATGTGCTTGTAGGCGAGCGACTTAGCATTATTACTCCTAAGGCACAAACCACAAGACACCGCATTTTAGGGATCGTAAATGAAGAAGAATATCAGATCGTTTTTTCTGATACTCCGGGTATAATTAAGCCAAAATACAGTTTACAAGAGAGCATGATGAGCTTTGTTAACGGATCTTTAACTGATGCAGATGTACTTTTGTTTGTAACCGATATCAATGAAGCGCACGATGAAGAGGATGTGCTGGAGAAAATCCTGAACCGGGATATTCCAACAATTGTACTGATTAATAAAATTGATAAAGCACTACAGGAACAGGTTGATGAGAAGATTGCTTACTGGCAGGAAAAGTTAAATCCGGTTGCTATTTACGCAATTTCAGCTTTACATAAACATAATGTAGATGGGTTGTTGGATCGTGTACTCGAAATGTTGCCGGAACACCCACCATATTACGATAAAGAAGATTTGACCGACCGCTCTGAGCGTTTCTTTGTTTCGGAGATTATCCGCGAAAAAATCTTCCTTAATTACCAGAAAGAAATTCCTTACAGTACCGAAGTTATTGTAAAGAGTTTTAAAGAAGAGAAAATGAAAAATGGCAAAGGCGCCATGATCAGGATTACGGCAGAAATTATCGTAGAACGCGATTCGCAGAAGAACATTTTAATTGGTACTGGTGGAAGCATGCTGAAAAAGGTAGGTACTGAAGCACGGTTAGAGATTGAGAAATTTTTAGACAGTAAGGTTTTTCTGGAAATGTTTGTAAAAGTAATTCCCGACTGGAGAAGTAAAAAGAATTATTTAAAAAGCTTCGGTTACGATAATTAACTGTACCTTTGCAGCCCGAAATGAATCGGTTAGTAGTTGATAGTCAATGGCTGATAGCCAAATAGTTTGAGCAGCTTGCCTGAACACCACGACCATTAATTATAAGCCATTAACTATCAAAAGAACACCATGAGTAATATTATAGCCATCGTAGGCAGGCCAAACGTAGGTAAGAGCACCCTTTTTAATAGATTAACCGAAAGCCGTAAGGCAATTGTAGATGATATCAGCGGTGTAACCCGCGACAGGCATTATGGAGTAGGTGAGTGGACCGACAGACAATTTACCGTAATCGATACCGGTGGTTATGTAGCCAACTCAGAAGATGTTTACGAAGCTGCCATCCGCGAGCAGGTAATGATTGCAATCGAAGAGGCCAGTGTTTTAATCTTTATGGTGGATGTAACAACAGGCATTACCGATTTAGATGATGATATTGCCCAGGTATTGCGTAGAAGTAATAAGCCCGTTTATGTTTGTGCAAATAAGGTAGATAATACCGCTTTATATAACGAAATCCATACTTTTTATGGTTTTGGATTAGGAGAAGTATATCCTCTGTCATCAATGACTGGTTCCGGAACAGGAGAGTTGTTGGATGAGGTAGTTAAAAATTTCGAAGATATTCCGGAAGAAGAAAACCAACTGCCTAAAATTACCATTGCTGGTCGCCCGAATGTGGGTAAATCTTCTTTGGTTAATGCATTAATTGGTAAAGAGCGTAATATCGTTACTGCAAATGCAGGTACAACCCGCGATTCAATTAAAATCCATTATAATCAATTCGGTCATGAGTTCATGCTGATCGATACTGCAGGATTACGGAAAAAAACAAAGGTTAAAGAAAATCTGGAGTTTTATTCCGTAATGCGTACCATCAAAGCTTTAGAAGAAGCTGACGTGGTGGTATTAATGATCGACGCCGTAGAAGGAATTGAAAGTCAGGATATCAATATTTTCCACCTGGCCGAGAAGAACAAAAAAGGTATTGTAATTCTGGTAAACAAATGGGATTTAATTGAAAAAAATACCCAAACCATGAAAGCTTTCGAAGAGCAGATTCATGAGCGTATCCGTCCGTTTACCGATGTGCCGATCATTTTCACCTCCGTATTAAACAAGCAGCGTATCTTTAAAGCAATAGAAGCGGCTTTAGAAGTTTATAAAAACCGTAGCAAGAAAATTCCTACATCTAAATTAAATGATGTCATGTTGCCGCTGATTGAAAAATTCCCGCCACCGGCATTAAAAGGAAAACACATTAAGATTAAATACATCACGCAGATTAATGCTACTTCGCCAATGTTTGCCTTTTTCTGCAACTTGCCACAGTACATTAAAGATCCGTATAAACGTTTCATCGAGAATAAATTAAGAGAAAACTTCGATTTTTCCGGTGCACCGATCCAGATTTATTTCAGACAGAAATAAGGTAAGGTTGAAGGTTTAAAGGTGGAGGGCGTAAGGTCGATATGCCTAAAAAACCAATCTATTAAAAACAGGGCTGCATTCCATAACAGCCCTGTTTTATTTTAATCGACCGTCATTTCGACCGTAGTGGAGAAATCTTTGAACTGTCCAATAACATAATTTAAAGATTTCTTCATTTCGCTGTACTCCATTCGAAAGGACGATCCTCCTTATCAGTGGTCAGAAAATACCCCTACCTTTGCTTCATGCAATTACAAGTACAAAATAGCCAGTCAGCTGACATCAATACCATTTTCGATTTTTACGATATGGCCATTGCCCATCAAAAGAAAGTATTTAATAAACACTGGCAGGGCTTTAGCAGAGAAATGGTACAAACCGAGATTGATGAAAGCCGTCAGTATAAAATCCTAGTAGATGGCGTTTTTGCCTGTGTTTTTGCTGTTACGTTTAACGATCCGTTGATCTGGGGAGAACGAGATCATGATGCGATATATATCCATAGAATTGTAACCCATCCTGAATTTAGAGGTTATTTTTTTGTGAAAGAAATCATCAAATGGGCTAAAGATTACGCAAAAAAGAACGACATTAAATTTATCAGAATGGATACCTGGGCGGATAACGAAAAACTGCTCGATTATTATACGGGTTGTGGTTTTGATTATGTTGGGGTAGTAACTATGGAAAAAACCGAAGGGCTACCAAAACACTATGAGGGAATCAGCTTAAGTTTGTTTGAGATTGTGCTGTAGCGCATTTCAAAGGTGCATCAAGGTGGCTCGTAACGAAATTTATGCTGTGATAAAATCATCAATATCTAGCGAGACGCTAAGACTAGAGGGTAGTCGTCCTGCTGAACTTGTTTTATTAGTAGTATTTATGATTTTAAAGGCCTAATAGCTACTTCGTGGTCAGCATCTTTCATATAAAAATAACCTTGTTGGATAGATCCTGAAATAACTTACCTTCGGTGAGCTCGCTCAAGGCTCGGTTTACTTCGTAGCTTTCCGCTTCGCTACAGGTCAGGATGACGGTAACTGCGTAGGTTTCTTATTCAGACATATTTATAATCCGAGTTGGTAAAACTTATTTCAACTTAATCTTCCAGTTTAACATATCATCTACTTCTCCAATACGGATAAAGTTGTTTTTTTCTAAAATAGAGTAAGAGGCCACATTGTCTTTTGTAGTGGCGGCATAAACCGATTTCACTTTAGGTTGTTTCTTTGCCCATTTGATGATTCTGCCGACAGCCTCTGTCATAAATCCCCGACCTCGAAATTCTTCGTAAGTACCGTAACCGATTTCGATTTCGCCATTTGGATCTGGCTCGCCAATAAAACAAATATCGCCTACAATTCTATGATCGGGTTTGGATATGATGGTCCATAAAGTATGGTATAGATAATCTTTATCCTTATCAAAAACATTAGGTAAAATCGTTTGTTCCAAAGCCTCTTGAAGCGAAGGAGAAATGTTTTTCTTGGTTGGTAGAAGGCCAAACTCTTGTTCTAAAGAATGATCATCTTTAATATATTTTAAAAGTTGATCGTGCGTTAATGGTTTTAAAATGAGGCGTTCTGTTTCTATCATGCTTGAGTTTGTTATATAGACTATATAAAACTTTGGGTTTTGAATAAGCAAAATTTTACAATAAGCTTTTATTGAAAAACGACGTCCTGGATTTTTTCAAATACCGAACATAATTAATAAACCTTTATTACCTGGCCCGATACAATGCCCAGCACACTTTTCTCATAAGCTTTAACCACTTTCTCCATGGCAACCGGAATTTCCCCGGGAAAAGAATCGAAATAAGCAGGAGAATCTTCAACTACGTTAGGACTAATAGCGTTGATACGAACTCCATTTTCAAGTTCTGGAGCAGCAGCCATAACAAATGCATTTAAACCTCCGTTTATGGTGCTCAGTGCTGATCCCGCAGCAACAGGATTTTCTGCCAATATTCCAGAAGTTAGTGTAAATGAACCGCCTTTATTAATGTAATGCTGACCGATAAGCACCAGGTTAACCTGACCCAACAGTTTATCCAGCAAGCCACCCTTAAATACTTCACCCGTCATCTGATTTACAGGCGCAAAGGGACCTTTACCGCTCGTACTGATCAGGGCATCGAAAGCCCCGATTTGCTCGAACATATTTTTAACCGATGTTTCACTGGTAATATCTACCTGGACATCGCCTTTAGTATTTCCTACACGGATGACCTCGTATTTTGGTGCAAAACCTTCAGCCACCTTTCTGCCAAGTGTGCCTGTTGCACCAACAATTATTATTTTCATTTAAACCTCTTTAATATGAATATCACTAATATCGTTTTAAACATCAGAGGTTATCGAAATGTTTGTAGATCATCAATCCTGCAATACCATTTCGGCTTTAAGGTCGGTAATCAAGAGGTCGATATGCATTTGCGTAACATTTGGCATGCAGATGATATGCGAATTTCCCTGCTCTGCTGCTAGCTGCCATTTTTTGCAGATGCTGGCAGATGGTGTAGGAAAGTTTACAGTAATGGCATTCGCATTTCGCCATGCAGCAATACCTAGCGCTTTAAGTTTTTGTTCAGTATAAGCTGCAGTTGCTAGGCTGTGTATGGCTCTGCTCTTTAAACCCGCTATGCCCAAACGTTTAATGGTATGCCATAAAAATAGAGGGCTATGTCCATTTCTGGATCCCGTAATAGTGGTGTCAACACTTCCGATGTAAGCAACCGAACGGGCAATCCGATCACGGTTCGATTTTTTGGCCACCACGACCCCACAAGGCATGGGCGAGCCGAAAAACTTATGGCCGCTAATGGCAATGCTGTCGGCACCATCTTCAAAATCGAATGCTGGCCTTGGTTCAATCAGTGCGCTGTAGGTACCAGAAAGTGCCGCATCAGCGTGGATATAATAGTGTTGGATAGCCAGTTTTTTTAAGATGGCTTTAATTTTGGCCACATCATCACGTGCCTCGGTCATGGTAGTGCCAATATTGGCCATAATAATAACAGGCATGTGGCGGTTCATTCTAATGGTGTGCTCAAGGTCTTCGTAATCGATTTCTCCGTTGTCTTGCGTGCGGATAACGATGTTTGACATATTGAGTAAATGCAGGTTCTTTTGCACGCTATAATGTGTAGCTTCAGAATAATAGACCATTCCCTTTGGGTGTAACTCGCGGGCAAGGTACAAGCCATAGAGATTACCCTCTGAGCCACCATTCGTAACGTAACCCCACCAATTATCAGCTGGTGCGCGAAAAAGTTCGGCAAAAACCGGACTACTTCTTTTTCCAGCTCCCGGGAGCCAACGCCATAGGTAGAAGTAACGAAAGGATCGCCCAGGTTGTTCATCGGGTATTTTAAAAAATCAGAAAGTGACTGGTAATCAAAATCTTTAGATACCGGATAACCTAAAAATAAATCGGTTTGCTCCTTAACCTTTTCTAAAAGGTTGTCCAATACTCGTTGATCTTTTGCTGCTAACCTCGCCTCCATAATATGATATGATTTGAATACAAAATTAATCAAAACAAAATATAGTATTAGTTAATGTTTTTGAATTGAAATATTATGTTGTTTTATACTGATTTTTCGAAATTTAAAATTTATTTAGCTGCTTGATTTAGCCTCAATAAAGTATAAAATATGGCTATTGAAGGTTAAGAAGTGCTTGTCTTACCGCATTGTCTGTCTGGTTTGCGGCCTTATAATAACCAACATCGCCCAGATAATAGCGACAAAGCAAAGCTTTAAGGTCATTTAAAATCACATTTTTCGAATTGTACAGTTGAAAACGATCTATTGCTATGTTTTTGCGTTGAAGAAATCCGATGAAGTCCTTAAAGTCGTTATCGTTTATGGTGAAGATATTGATATTCTGTTCTACAAAACTGGCACTGTACTTATTGGTGAGTACATTAAACACGTAGTCAGAAAGTATTTTCTTGCTTACCAGATTACTGTAAAACTTATTATAGCCATTTGTATCTAATTTCACAAATATATCTGGCTGGATCCCGCCAATTCGTTTAACTTTTTTGTTAGGCTGAATATTTACACCTTCAGTTTTCTCAATAGAATCCTGGAAAGAGGTACGGTCTCCTGTGAGCTCTCCATCCGTCATCCGTTCGTCTAATTCATGTTTATAAGCATCATAACCTTTTTTGTATGATTTTTGGATACTCCGACCGGATGGCGTATAATATCTTGCAATGGTTAAGTTCAATGCAGAGCCATCGCCAAAAGCAAATTGCTCTTGTACCAGGCCTTTGCCAAAAGAGCGGCGGCCAACAATAATCCCACGTCCTAAATCCTGGATGGCTCCTGCTACAATTTCACTTGCTGAAGCAGTATTTTCATTAATCAGCACAGCCAACTTCCCATTTTGAAAAGACCCGGTACCAGTAGAAAAATAATCGGTGCGTGGCTCATGCTTGCCTTGTGTATACACAATGAGTTTGTTCTCGCCCAAAAACTGATCGGCGAGGCCCGTCGCCGCTGTAAAATAACCACCTCCATTATCGCGAAGGTCAAGAATCAGTTTTTTCATGCCCTTTGCTTTAAGATTATTGGCTGCAGCAGAAAAATCGTTATCCGTATTGGCGCCAAACTTACTTATCCGAACATAACCAGTTTCGTTGTTAATCATGTAGGCCGCATCAATACTGCTTACGTTTACCTTACCACGGGTAACCATGATGCGGTTACTTTGTGGCGCTCCCGGGTGTAAAAGCACTACACTCACGCCCGTACCGGATTTGCCTTTAAAACGACCTGTAAGTTGATCTTTTGGTAGGTTTCGGCCACTTACTACTGCGGTATCAATACTCAGTATCTTATCACCCAATTTAATTCCCGCCTGGTATGCTGGTCCATCTTTAACCACACCGGTAACCATCATGGTATCATTAAGCATGTAATATTCTATGCCTACACCTTCAAAATTTCCTTCCAGGTTATCGGTCATATCTTGCGCATCAGTTGGTGGCAAGTAAACACTATGTGGATCGAGTTGGTGTAAAACACTATCGATAGGTAAATTTTGAAGCGAATCGGTATTGATATCATCAACATAATTGCCGTTAATGATGTGTAAGATTTCGTTTAATTTTTCGTCGCTGTTATTGGCTAGTTGAGGACTTCTTTTAACGCCAAAGCCTTGATCTTTAATGAATTTTATACCCAAAAACATACCTGCTATTAAAATAACAGAATAGCTTACAGCAATCAGTATGTTGTTACGGGTATTTTTTCATTGGCGTTATTGCAAATTTATGAAAATTAGCGAGTTGATATATTTTTTAACTGCATTTTCATGTCTTTTGTTTATAATATTTAACATTAATTAACGCAATGAATAGAATGATTGAAATTAGTGAGCGATATTTTTGATTTTTTAGCGTAGAATTTAAAAAGAATTTACCGAATTTTATCAAAATTATATTTATGAACAGAGTTACCGAGCAAGAATCTAACTATAACCACATTGATCAGATGTCGGTGTTGGAAGTTTTGCAGGGCATTAATAACGAAGATAAAACTGTAGCTTTTGCAGTCGAGAAATCTTTGCCTCAGATCGAAAAATTAACATCGGCCGTTGCCGAAAGGATGAAAAAAGGTGGTCGTCTATTTTACATCGGTGCAGGTACAAGTGGTCGTTTAGGTGTGGTAGATGCTTCAGAGTGCCCGCCTACTTATGGTGTTCCTTTTGATTGGGTTGTAGGGATTATTGCTGGCGGAGATACTGCCATTAGAAGAGCAGTAGAATTTGCTGAAGATGACGCCGGACAAGCCTGGAAAGATCTTCAGGAATTTGGGATTAATGAGAAAGATTGTTTAGTTGGCCTGGCGGCGTCAGGTACTACGCCGTATGTAATCGGTGGATTAAACACCGCACGTAAGTATGGCATTTTAACCGGCTGCATTGTTTGTAATGCAGGCGGACCTATTGCTGCAGAATCGGATTTTCCGGTTGAAGTGGTGGTTGGCCCTGAATTTATTACCGGCTCCACCCGCATGAAATCCGGTACGGCGCAGAAAATGGTATTAAATATGTTAAGCACTACTGTTATGGTTCAGCTGGGACGTGTAGTTGGCAATAAAATGGTCGATATGCAGTTAACTAACCATAAACTGGTCGATAGAGGTACACAAATGGTTGCCGATGAACTGAATATCGGTTATGATGAGGCGGCCGAATTGCTGAACCGTTATGGAAGTGTACGTAGAGCCGTGGAAGCAGGACACTAAGAAATGATAGAAGGATGGATTGAGTGAATGAAAGAATTAGTGATTGATAGCATGTAAGAGTAGCATTAATCATTCCCTCATTCAAAACTCGCTCATTCAATAATTAGAAAATATGCACGAAATTGAGCCTTATTACCAGTGGAGAGATGATTATATTTCGGCAGAAGATGAGCGTTCGCCATTTTATAATACCGAATATTCAGAACTTTACTTCGATAAGCAGATTTATAACTTTTTATTGCATCCGCAATGGGATGAGTTTGGTTCGAATACACTGTACATGAAGGTATTATATGCCGACTACGACAGAAGTTATGCCATTATCGAATTTATCGGCGAGTGGAACGATGCCATTAACAACGATATTATGCTGATGAAGCGCGATATTTTAGAGCTGATGATGGACGAAGGCATTAATAAGTTTATCCTGATAGGAGAAAATGTACTTAATTTTCACGCTTCAGATGATAGTTATTACGAAGAATGGTTTCAGGAAGTAGAAGATGGCTGGATTGTTGGGGTAAATTTTCAGGAGCATGTGATCAGCGAATTTCGCGATAATAGCATCGATTATTACATTAACTTTGGCGGTGCATTTGATAATCTGCCATGGCGTACATTAAAACCGTTACAATTCTTTAAAAAAGTTGAAGAACTGTTGACAAAAAGATTGAACTAAAATATTATCTTTATCTTACGAGATAATTTAAAGAAAGAGATTAACAAGGCAAAGCTTAATCATTAATAATTATGAATATTTCAGTAACTCAGTTATATGCACCTTTAAGCGAAAAGCTAGATAAGGATGTTGCCGAAAATTTAACAAGTTATATTGAGTCTAAAGTTGATAAAACAGTTGTAGATAAAACTGCACATTTAGCCTCAAAAGAAGATTTGGCAAATACAAAAACAGACATGATAAAATGGTTTGTTGGGTTATTCATAGCTTTAGCATTAATGATAATCGGACTTTATTTCAAATAAAAACTAATAAATACACAAAAAATTAAATGGAACAACAAAATTATCAATATCAGGACAACAGTGTTTTCGTTCAGGAACGATCTGTTTCTAAAAAATTCTTTGCCAACGTTTTCTTATGGATGTTTGTGGCGTTAAGTTTATCGACAGTGGCAGCGTATTTATTTGGTACTAATGAGCAATTGATGCAATACCTTTTAAATATTAATCCCTCAACTGGAAAAGTGAGCATGTCGATTTTCGGTTATGTAGCGATGTTTGCACCACTCGGATTGGTTTTATTAATGGGATTCGGTTTAAGCAGATTATCATTGCCAGCATTAATTGGCGTTTTTGTACTTTATTCAGTATTAACTGGAGTGAGTTTAAGTTTTATCTTGTTAACTTATACTTCAGGCTCAGTGGTGAGTTGTTTTGCTGGAGCTGCCGGAATATTTGGAATTATGGCATTTATGGGTTATACAACCAATATCGATCTAAGTAAATTTGGGCCAATTTTAATGGTTGGCGTAATTGGTTTAGTGATTGCCAGTGTAATAAATATGTTTGTTCAAAGCGAACAGTTCAGTTTGTTTATGGCATTCATTGGTATTGCCATATTTACGGCATTAACGGCTTACGATGTGCAAAAAATAAAAAGAATTGGCGAAGGGATCGAAGCTAGCGGCGAACAGGTTCTTCAGATTGAATCTAAAAAAATGGCTATTGTAGCTGCGCTGTCCTTATACTTAGATTTCTTAAATATCTTCCTTTTCTTATTACGCATTTTCGGAAGCAGAAAGTAATGAATAAGTTTGTCGCAGTTGTTAGCTTCATCTTAATTGGCGCTTGTATACAGGCGATAACTAAATCTTTTATAACCGAAAATATCTATATTGTAAGTTCCGTAGGTGGAATTTGGTTGGCGTATATAGTAATTTTGTATAATAAAAAATATGGAAAAAAGGTAGTCTGCTGATTTTAAAAACAGAACAATATTCTTAAGGCTGCGCAGTTTTGCGTGGCCTTTGTAATTTTATTTGGTTGCAAGGCGATAAATTTTGGAATTGATGTTGCTTTGTTGCATTTTTGTATGCTTATTAAGAAAGACGGAGGGATTAGACCCAACGAAGTCTTAGCAACCTGTAACCTACAAGGTGCTAAATTCTATTCTGCAAATAGCGGAAACAGATAAGTTTAGGATTACGATTCACGTACCAACTTTTTAGATAAGCCTTTTAGGATGTAATAATGTATAATGGAGGATGTATGATGTGTCTTGCCATTTTCCATTTTCCATCCCACATTTTACACAACAAATGGGTATAAGAGAAGAATTAGAGAAACGTATTTTGGTGATTGATGGTGCAATGGGTACCATGATTCAGCGATATACCTTAACCGAAGAAGATTTTAGAGGGGAGCGATTTAAAAACCATCCCTGTGATGTAAAAGGCAACAACGATTTGCTCAACATCACACGTCCGGATATTATAAAAACAATACACCTGGAATACCTGGCGGCCGGTGCCGATATCATCGAAACCAATACGTTCAGTACCCAGCGCATTTCGATGGCCGATTACCAGATGGAAGACCTTTCTTACGAAATGAGTTTCGAAGGGGCACGGGTGGCAAAAGAAGCTGTAAATGAATTTATGGCTGCAAACCCCGGTCGCAAGTGTTTTGTGGCTGGTGCTATTGGCCCAACTAACCGTACCCTTTCCATGTCGCCGAATGTAAACGATCCTGGTTTTAGGGCGGTTTATTTTGATGAACTGGAAGCTGCTTATTATGAGCAGGTACGGGGTTTGGTAGATGGTGGTTCTGATGTATTATTAATCGAAACTATTTTCGATACTTTAAATGCTAAAGTGGCTATTGTAGCCATAAAAAAATACGAAGAGGTAATTGGCCGTAAACTGGAGATCATGATTTCTGGTACTATTACCGATGCTTCCGGCAGAACACTTTCGGGGCAAACTGCCGAAGCTTTTCTGAACTCTGTAATGCACGCAAAACCATTAAGTATCGGTTTTAACTGTGCTTTAGGTGCAAAAGAAATGCGTCCGCATATTGAGGAGCTTGCTGCAAAAGCAGGTTGTTACGTTTCGGCCTATCCAAATGCAGGATTACCAAATGAGTTTGGTGCTTATGATGAGCAACCACACGAAACCGCACATTTGGTTGACGATTTTATTGCCTCTGGCTTTGTGAATATTGTGGGCGGTTGTTGTGGTACTACGCCGGAACATATTGGTTGCATTGCCAAAAATGCCAGAAAAGCTGAACCCCGCAAAATTCCGGTGCTCGAGCCTTATATGCGTTTAAGCGGATTGGAACCTGTAACCATCACTCCGGATAGTATTTTTGTCAATATTGGTGAAAGAACCAATATTACCGGATCTCCAAAATTCTCCAAACTGATTTTGGGTGGCGATTATGAAGCTGCATTAGCCGTTGCTTTGCAACAGGTTGAAGGCGGTGCACAGGTAATTGATGTGAACATGGATGAGGGGATGTTGGATTCGGAAGCAGCAATGACCAAATTTTTAAACCTCATTGCCTCTGAACCCGATATTGCCAAATTGCCTATCATGGTCGATTCATCGAAATGGTCGGTTATCGAAAATGGCTTAAAATGTTTGCAGGGAAAAGGAATTGTAAACTCGATTTCCTTAAAAGAAGGGGAAGATAAATTCCGCGAAAGTGCCCGCAAAATTATGCAATATGGTGCTGCTGTTGTGGTAATGGCTTTTGATGAGCAGGGGCAGGCCGATAATTACGAGCGTAGAAAGGAAATCTGTAAAAGGAGTTATGATATATTGGTAAACGAAATTGGTTTCCCGCCAGAGGATATTATTTTTGATCCAAATATCTTAACCGTTGCAACCGGATTGGAAGAGCATAATAATTATGCCGTCGATTTTATAAATGCCACCCGTTGGATCAAAGAAAACCTGCCTTATGCCAAAGTGAGTGGTGGGGTTTCGAACATCTCATTCTCTTTCAGGGGAAATAATACTGTTCGTGAAGCGATGCACTCCGCATTTCTTTATCACGCCATTCAGGCAGGTTTAGACATGGGTATCGTTAACGCGGGGATGCTGGAGGTTTATCAGGAAATTCCGCCAGAACTATTAGAGAGGGTAGAAGACGTACTCTTGAACCGAAGGGAAGATGCGACAGAACGTTTAGTAGAATATGCCGATACCGTAAAATCAAAAGGTAAAGAGGTGGTTAAAGATGAAGAGTGGAGAAAAGGTTCTGTTGAAGAAAGATTATCTCATTCTTTAGTAAAGGGAATTGTGGAATACCTGGATGATGATGTGGAAGAGGCCAGACAAAAATATGCCCGCCCGATTCAGGTAATTGAAGGACCATTAATGGATGGAATGAACATTGTCGGGGACCTTTTTGGTGCCGGAAAAATGTTCTTACCCCAGGTGGTAAAATCGGCTAGGGTAATGAAAAAAGCGGTAGCCTATCTGTTACCGTTTATTGAGCAGGAGAAACTGGATAATCCTGACCAGGATCAGAATTCGTCGGCAGGAAGAGTGTTAATGGCCACTGTAAAAGGCGATGTGCACGATATTGGTAAAAATATTGTGGGCGTAGTATTGGCTTGCAATAACTTCGAAATTGTAGACATGGGCGTGATGGTTCCGGCACAGGAAATCATCAAAAAAGCCAAAGAAATAAATGCTGATATTATTGGTTTAAGTGGTTTAATTACACCGTCTCTGGATGAAATGGTTCACTTTGCAAAAGAAATGGAACGCGAAGGTTTTACCATTCCATTAATAATAGGTGGCGCAACAACTTCCAGGATCCATGCAGCCGTAAAAGTAGCGCCGAATTATTCAGGTCCTGCTATTCACGTATTAGATGCTTCCAGAAGTGTTACCGTTTGCAGTACCTTGATGAATCCTGAAACGAGAGATGACTATATCGCAGGCATTAGGACTGAATATGACAAAGCCCGCGAAGCGCATTTAAATAAGCGTTCTGATAAACGTTTTAAAACGTTGGAAGAAGCTCGCGAAAATAAATTTAAGATCGATTTTCAACCCAACCTACCTGTTCCCGAATTTACAGGTACCAGGGTTTTCGATAATTACCCATTAGAGGAACTGGTTCCCTATATTGATTGGACGCCGTTTTTCCATACCTGGGAGCTCCGTGGAAGTTACCCGAAAATTTTTGACGATAAAAATGTAGGCGACGAAGCAAAGAAACTTTTTGATGATGCACAGACTTTATTAAAACGTATTCTCGACGAAAAACTGCTAACAGCAAGAGCTGTAATTGGTTTCTGGCCGGCAAATGCGGTGGGAGACGATATTGTTTTAGAAGTCCGGAGTCCGGAGTCCGAAGGCGCAAGTCTGCCTGTCGACTCTGGACTCAAGACTGAAGACTCAAGACTAATTACGATTCACACCCTCCGCCAGCAGGCCGAAAAAGTAGATGGACAGCCTTATTATGCGTTATCTGATTTTATTGCACCGAAAGAAAGTGGTATTCAGGATTATTTTGGTGGTTTTGCCGTAACTGCTGGTATCGGGATTGATGAACTGGTGAATGAGTTTGAATCTAATTACGATGATTATAACAGCATCATGGCCAAAGCACTGGCCGATCGTTTGGCGGAAGCCTTTGCCGAGCGCATGCACGAACGTGTACGTAAAGAATATTGGGGTTATGCACAGGATGAAAATCTGAGTAATCAGGAACTGATCAAGGAAGAATATGCCGGTATCCGTCCGGCACCAGGTTATCCTGCTTGTCCGGAACACACTGAAAAAGGTACTTTATTCCAATTGCTTGATGCGGAGAATAAAATAGGATTGCACTTAACAGAAAGTTATGCCATGTATCCAACAGCGGCGGTAAGTGGGTTTTATTTCGCGCATCCCGATTCGAGGTATTTTGGATTGGGAAAAATTACAAAAGACCAGATTGAAGATTACGCCATCAGGAAAAATATGCCGGTTGAAGAAGTGGAGCGGTGGTTAAGTCCGAATTTAGCATATTAACCCCCGGCCCCTTAAGGGGAGGGAATTACATACAAATTAAAATTTAAGGCCCCTTAAGGGGTTGGGGTATGAAGATTACAGACCATATAAAAAACGCGAAGGGTAAAACCTTATTTTCTTTTGAGCTATTACCGCCTATTAAAGGGCAAAGTATCCAATGGATTTATGATGCCATAGAGCCACTATTGGAGTTCAATCCCCCTTTTATTGATGTAACCTCGCTCCGCGAAGACTACATTTATAAAGAACAGGAAAATGGCTTGCTGCAAAAAGTATCTTACCGCAAGCGCCCTGGTACCATTGCCATCTGTGCAGCCATTATTCATAAATATAAAGTTGACGCCGTTCCGCATCTCATTTGCGGTGGATTTACCAAAGAAGAAACCGAAAATGCATTGATCGACCTACAGTTTTTAGGGATCGATAATGTTTTGGCTTTGCGTGGAGATGCACGTAAGGCAGATGGGAATTTTGTACCAACTCCTGGTGGACATTGTTATGCTACAGATTTAATCGAGCACATCAAGAACCATAACGATGGTAAATTTCTCCACGAAGATGTAGAAACCTTTAAAAGCGATTTCTGTATCGGCGTAGCTGGTTATCCTGAAAAACACTTCGAAGCACCTAACATGAATACCGATTTCAAATATCTGAAAAAGAAAGTTGAAGCGGGAGCAGAGTTTATCGTAACACAGATGTTCTTCGACAACCAGAAGTATTTCGATTTTGTAAAGAAATGCAGGGAAAACGATATCAATATTCCAATTATACCAGGTTTGAAACCTATAAGTACCTTATCGCAGTTAAATGTATTACCGAAGATTTTTCACATAGATTTACCTGATGAATTGACGGATGCGCTATCTCACGCTAAAAACAATAACGAGGCTAAAGAAATTGGTACAGAAGCGATGATCAAACAATGTAAAGAACTGATCGATTTTGGCGCCCCTGTATTACACTTTTATACCATGGGCCGCCCTGAACAAACTAAAAAGATTGCTAAAGCTATTTTTTAGTAAAAAGACCTCGCAGGTTTCAAAAAACTGCGAGGTCTGATCCAAACCATTATTGGAAAAGCTCCTTGCTTTCATAAACTTGCGCATAGCATCTGCCCAATATTTCAAATTCTTACAGAACTTTAACCTTAATTTTGTTGTTTTAATATTGTAGCAATTATATTTGTAACAATGAAATTAGATGGCCTTAAATATATATTGATTGCCTGCATTGCACTAACTTTTGTCTTAAAAGTGAGTCGTGTGGTTTCGTATTTAAGCTATTCTACCGATAACGTTGAGGTTCTATCTACAAGTGATGATGCAACAGAGAAAGAAGAAAAGAAAATAGAAACCGAATATGCAATACAGGAAACCATGTTTCATGGGAAAATGTATTTTCCGCTTCAAACTTCAAAAAAGGTGATTGTTCCTGATTGTTCTCTTCAATTGGCATACTTCCCTGAAGTTTTAACTCCACCACCCTCCATTTAAACATATTTTTGTGTTTAATTTTCTGCAAATCCTGTAGAACAGATAGTCTATTTCAAATTTTAAAATAATATATATGAAACGAGCAATTTCATTTGCAGTGTTATTAATCGCTGCTTCTTTAAAAATCAGTGCACAGGAAGTTGTGCAAAATAATGTTAAGCCTGTAGAAAATGCCCTGAGTCAGGTAACTAAGCTCCAGCCGGTAAGTTTTAATTACGATAAAGCCTGGGCGGAAAAACTAAAGTTATCAGCCAAATCACAGTATGGTTTTGTAGGTGCTGAAGCTAAAACAACTATTCCTGAGATCGTTTCAGTCCAAGCTAAAAGTTATGTATCTGGCAAAAACGCCTTTAAAAATGCGACCATTACTAAGGTAGACTACGAAAGTTTAGTCCCGCTTTTGGTCGCCAGTATAAAAGAGCAACAAGAGCAAATAGAACAATTAAGGGCAGAAGTAAACAGTTTAAAATCCAGAAATACAAAGTAGTTATTTTAGTTTTATAGTTGATTCAGGTCGGAGTAATGTTCCGACCTTTTTTATTTTTATAAATAAAACGATCCTACGTAACGCTTAAATTTTTATTTTTATATAATTAACCAAATATAAATCTACAATTAAAAACAATTCTTATGAAAAAGCTTATTCAATTATTCCTGTTTTGTACAGTACTGGCTGTGTTACCTTTGCAAAATATTAAGGCTGAAAGTAATGCCAGTAAATTTTTTAGCATTGGTTTAAATTTAAGTAATGGAACTGGTGATAACGGATCTATTTACCTGTACGGACCTACTCCTGTTAGTGCTTATTTTGGCCCAAGTGGAGGTTCGTATGGTCCGTTGACGGCCGGCACCTATACTATTATTATTTATACTGCAGCCCCAGGTTCACGCACTTTTAGATTTAATGGACAAGCGATTACCACCACTGCGGGGAGTGCGACATTTAATAATGTTAGCATTACTTCTACAGCTTTCGCTTCTGTTAATTAAATAAATATTTTCAAGTTGGTCCGGATTTATAGTCCGGACCTTTGTGTTGTTTGACTTTTTGTTTAAGGATTACAAATCCCGACTAACTTTAGAGATAGGTCAGAAGTTGGGATGGATTTGCACTTTTATAAATCGTCATCTCGACTGTAGCGCAGCGGAACAGCGAGATCTATCTCTAGACAGATTTAGCTTCACTGGGCACTCCATGGTTCTCGGCTTCGTTGCACTCCGCTCGAAATGACGATCAATCTAATTACTACCCTTTAAGCAAATAACTTTTAAATCCTTCAAAATCCACGCCTAACTGATCTGCATGTTTAGGTTTACTTTCCAAAGCTTTTACCTGCTCTGGGATTTCGATTTTAGCTGCAATATCCGCCGGGAAAATATCCGGGAATTTACAGGCATGTGCGGTAGATAAGAAAACGGCTGCACTTTCATCAGAAGGTTTTTCGTTTCTGTATTTTTCAATTGCCAAATACGCAATCGCTGTATGCGGACAGGCAACATAATTTAGTTTCTTGTCAAGTTCTTTAATGCCTCCCAATGTTTCTTCGTCAGTAAAGCGATAAGCTGTAACCACTTTTTTAACCGCTTCTACATCCTGATCAAACAGATCCATAATGCGGACCCAATTGCTTGGTGCACCAACATCCATCGCATTCGAATAGGTTTGTGTTGATGGTTTGGTTTCGTAAAAACCACTTTCTAAAAAGCGTGGAACAGTGTCATTTACATTGGTAGCGGCGATAAACTGTTTAACCGGCAATCCTAATTTGTAAGCCAGCAAGCCGGCACCGATATTTCCGAAATTTCCGCTGGGAACCGAAAATACAACATCGCTAAAGCCTTGTTTTTTCAATTGGGCATAAGTGTTGAAATAATAAAAGGTTTGAGGAATTAACCGTGAAATATTGATGGAGTTAGCAGAAGTCAACCTGAATTTCGCATTCAGTTCATCATCAGCAAAAGCTTGCTTTACCAAAGCCTGGCAATCATCAAACGTTCCTTTTACCTCAACGGCCCTAATGTTTTCACCGTTTGTGGTTAACTGTAACTCCTGTATCGGACTCACTTTTCCTTCGGGATAAAGGATGGTTACCCTGGTATTCGGAACACCTAAGAAACCTAAAGCTACTGCTCCGCCGGTATCACCCGAAGTCGCAACTAATACATCTAGCAGCTGTTCGCCATCTTTTAAGAAATAAGCCATCACACGGCTCATAAAACGGGCGCCAAAATCTTTAAAAGCTAAAGATGGACCATGGAATAGTTCGAGTACAAAGGTTTTATCATCCAATTTTACAGCAGGAGCTTCAAAATTAATGGCATCATCAATTAAAGCCTTTAAATCTTCGTCTGGAATTTCATCTCTTAATAGTGATGAAGCTACTTTGTAAGCAATTTCCGGTAAAGAATATTTCTCGATATTTTCGATGAAACCGGCATCAAGCTGCGGGATTTCTACCGGCATGTATAAGCCTTTATCCTGAGGCATACTGTTAAAAACGGCTTCTTTAAAAGAAACACGTAAATCTTTATTGTTGGTTGAGTATAGTTTCATTTTTAATGAGGTTGGAGGGTTGAAAGGTTGAGGGTTGGAAGGTTTTGGATGCTTAGCCCTCCACCCTTAAACCCTCTACCTTCCAGCCTTAAGAAATTACTCTTGGCCCTTCCGCGTTAACCGGAGAAACAAAAGCTTTGCTATTAATATTTATTTTATGCAAGTGTTGCTGTTGCGATTTAGTTATTTTTCTGGCTGTTTCTTTATCTTTGGTCAATGCGAAAACAGAAGGACCAGAACCTGAAATTCCGAAACCAATTGCACCATTTTCCATTGCCAGTTTTCTCATTTCTTCAAAACCAGGGATCAGGATCGAGCGGGTAGGTTCTACCAGCACATCTTTCATGCTTCTTCCAATTAAGTCGAAATCATTCATGAACAATCCACTTACCAAACCAGCTACGTTTCCCCATTGGGTAACTGCATCCTTTAGGGCAACCTTACTACGGATCATTTGGCGTGCATCTTTTGTTGGTACGTCAACTTCCGGATAAACAATTGCGGCGTACATTCCGGCTGGTGTTGGCAAAGAAATCACGTCTAATGGTTCGTAACTTCTTACCAGTACAAAACCGCCCAACAAAGCAGGTGCAACATTATCGGCGTGGCCATAGCCACAAGCCAGTTCTTCACCTTTCATGGCAAAAGGAACAAGTTCTTTGGCCGTTAATAAATCGCCCATTAATTTGTTAATGGCAAATAAACCTGCAACCGTACTGGCCGAGCTAGAGCCCAATCCACTGCCGATAGGCATTTTTTTGTGGAGTTCAATTTCTACGCCCACATCCAAACGATCGATGTGTTTTAAATAATGTTGCACACTGGCACTTACCGTATTTTTAGCAGCATCCAATGGTAAACGACCGTCATCGCCGGTAATTCTTTTGATCACTACTCCTGGTGTATCGGTAAAACGCATTTCCACTTCGTCACCCGGTTCATTTACGGCGAAACCCAATACGTCGAAACCACAAACAACGTTTGCTACAGTTGCGGGTGCAAATACCCGGATAGAAGTTCCAACTTCTAAATCTGCTGGAACTAGCTCATTATCATTTATATTCTTTTGCATCTTTTAATACTGATTGCTTTATTGGCTGTTTGGTAAAACTTAAATGTTATTTTTTGGTTAAGGCTATTTTTAGCCCCAATAGAATAAATACTACACCTGAAGTTTTGTTCATCCAGATCTCGATATTTTTATTTCGGTTAAAGTGCTTAGCTACGTTGCTTCCTGTTAATGCTAAAAATGAGCACCAGATTAAGGTTATGAAGAACATAATCAGGCCGAGTAAAAAATAAGGAATCGGATTATTAATTTCCTCACTGTTGATAAACTGGGGTAAAAAGGCAAGGAAGAAGAGGGCTATTTTAGGATTTAAAATATCACTCAAAAGCGCCGTAAAAAACATTTGTTTCATTCCGGTTACTTTACTTTCAACGGGCTTTATCTCAACGTGTTCACCTTTACTGGCAAAAGACCGGTAGCCCAGGTAAATGAGATAGGCTGCGCCCAGGTATTTAACTATGCTAAAAGCAATGGCTGATTTCGATAAAATTTGAGAAAGGCCAAATGTAGCTGCACAAGTATGTACAAGCAAGCCCAAACTGACACCTAGAGCAGAGTATAAACCTGAATTTTTTCCTTTAGAAATACTTCTTGTTAAAACCATTATGGTATCTACACCGGGCGTAATAACCACTATAATAGCAGCTAATATAAATGCACCTAAATTCTCGATTCCTAACATAGCTATTATGCCGTTATTTGCTTTAAATGATATTTTAAATGCAACACATAATCTTCAATAAAATAAGAAAGTGTATGCAGTTCTGTTTTTCCTTTTCCGGTATCACAGTTATTCTGAAGCTTTTCTTCCGGAATGTTTTCAATTACCCGGCAAATCTGATAGTTCAATAATTTCCAAAGTGTTTTAACCTCACTAATATCAGTTCCCTGATAATTTTGATAAAGCACCCATTCATCCTGATGATAAACGATTTTAACACACTGCTCATACTGGCCAATAATTAATCGACGGATATTATTCGATGCATTATCGATCAAATGACCTAATAATTCTTTTTTAGACCATTTTGAGGGTTGCGGTTTATCGTTCCATGCTTTTTCCGTGATATTTTCAAAATCAATCATTGCCTGATCAACCAGGCTTAGGATTTCATTTTTATGTGCTAAAACCGGATTCATGGTATTAATTGTTTAAAGTACCTACGTTAATGATATCGGCAAAAACACCGGCGGCAGTAACTTCAGCACCAGCACCAGGACCTTTTACCACCAACGGGCGGGTTTTATACCGGTCTGTAGTGAAAGAGATAATATTATCACTTCCCGATAGCATATAAAAAGGATGAGTGTCATCCACCATCTGCAGGCTGATTTCTACATTGCCATCTTCCAGTTTACCGATATAGCGTAAAACCTTTCCCTCATTTGCTGCAGTATTCTTTAGATTTTCGAAATAAGCAGCGTTCGTTTGCAGTTCTGAATAGAAATCCTCTACAGAGCTTGCATTTAAACAGGCCTCAGGTAAAATATTATCGATTTTCACATCGCTGGCTTCCAATGGATAACCTGCATCGCGTGCCAGGATCAACATCTTACGCATAAAATCTTTTCCGTTCAGGTCATCACGTGGATCTGGTTCCGTATAACCCAGTTCCTGTGCTTCTTTTACCGTTTCGTAAAAACCGGCTTCACCCTTAAAATTATTGAAGATGTATGAAATGGTTCCTGATAAAATAGCCTCAATCCTGGCAACTTTATCGCCGCTCATCATTAATTCTTTCAGCGTGCGTATAATAGGTAAACCAGCACCAACATTGGTTTCATAATAAAAATCAACACCAAATTTACGGGCGGTATCTTTGAATGATTTATACTGCGCATAACCAGCAGAGTTTCCTTTTTTATTGCAGGTTACTACTGAAATGCTGCTTTCGAATATACCCTGATAAAATTCTATTGGTGATTCCGCTGCCGTATTATCCACAAAAACACAGTTGGGTAAGTTTAAAGCTTTCATTTTGGCTACAAAACCAGCTAAATCAGCTTTTTCACCATTAGCAGCTAGTTCGGTTTCCCAATTTTCGAGTGGTAAACCATCTGCGCTGAAGATCATTTGTCGCGTATTGCTAATGCCTGCAACCTTAACCTGTAGATCATTATTAGCTGCCAGGAAAGGCATTTGCTCTTTCAGTTGATTAAATAAGGTTTTACCAATGTTCCCTGTGCCGAGGCAGAACACGTTAAGCGTTCTTTTCAGGTCGGTAAAAAAGGCGTCATGTACCGCATTAACCGCTTTAGATAGATCATCTTTGCTGATGATCACAGAGATATTATATTCAGATGAGCCCTGTGCAATAGCTCTTACATTGATACCATTACGGCCCAATGCATTGAACAAACGTCCGCTCATACCCGGTGTACGTTTCATGTTTTCACCCACGATGGCCAAAACTGAAAGGTTACTTTCAACTTCTGGTAGTTCCAGTTTTTTTGCATCCAGTTCCAACTCAAATTCTTTTTTGATTAATGAAATGGCCTGCGAAGCATCAGTTGGTTTAACTGCGAAGGTAATACTATGCTCTGATGAAGATTGTGTAATCAATACCACATTGATCTGTTCGCGCGAAAGTAGTGAGAATAATCTTCCGCTAAAGCCTGCCTTACCCACCATGCCACTTCCGGTTAGGTTGATAATGCTGATCTGATCAATAGAAGAAATTCCTTTTATGGGTAAATTAGATGCTTTTACATCACTTTTAATATAGGTGCCTGCAAAATCCGGTTCGAAAGTATTTTTGATCACAATGGGGATTTTCTTCATAAAAGCAGGGATCATCGTTGGCGGATAAATCACTTTTGCACCAAAATAACTCAGTTCCATGGCTTCAGTATAGCTCAGCTCTGGCAAAGAGAAAGCTTTTTAACGATCCTCGGATCAGCGGTCATCATACCGTTCACATCCGTCCAGATTTCTATTTCGGCTGCATTTAAGGCTGCACCCCATACCGCTGCAGTATAATCAGAGCCACCACGGCCTAAAGTCGTTACCCTTCCTGCTGCATTGCTCGCTATAAAACCAGTAACAAAAAGTACCTTATCCTTATTTTCCTGGTAAAAATTGTTGATCAGCATTTCAGTCAACTCGGTATCAACTTTGGCCTGACCGAAGTTGCTATCGGTTTTAATCAGTTCCGACCCGTTTACATAAAGCGCGCCTCCAAAAGTTTGCGAAGCAATGTGGCTGATCATAAAAGTAGAACAACGTTCGCCATAGCTTAAAATCTGATCCTTGGTCTGTAAGCTAAGCTCACGCAGGTTGGTCACTGCCTGTAGCAGATCTTCCAGTTCGTTAAAAAAGATTTTTAAGCGCGTAAACACAGGGTTTTGTGCTGCTGCAGGTAAAAGCGAACGGATTACCGCAAAGTGTTTGGCCTCAATTTCTTTTAAATGGGCATCATAATCTTCACCACGCTCAGCCATTTCGGCCATATCGGTAAGCAGATTGGTTACACCACTCATTGCCGATAATACAACTACCAGGCTATTCTTCTGTTTTTCTTCGCCAACCAGGCGCAAGAGGGTTTTAATGTTCTCGGCCGAACCTACGGATGTGCCGCCGAATTTGAGTACTTTCATTAGTTTATATTGGGTTTAACTGTTTGTTGCCGCACCGATCTGTGTTTTAAAATGCTCGTCTGTACAGGTTTCATTCAGCATGGTTTAAAAAAAGCGTCCCGACTTTCATCGGGACGCTCTCTGTGTTTTATGTTTTTTCAATTTACAACAAATTAGCCCCGCTGGTTTATACCGGTGGTAATAATAATCGTTGTAATAATTGAAGTGTTAAAATTCATCTTGTCTTCGTGTACTTTGTACACCGTAAAGTAGGAGATTATTTTCTTAAAATGCAAATGTTTTTTCAATTTTATTTCGAAATTTCTATTAAAACGTTTAAGTAAATGAAATAGCCATATTATTCCCCTTCTTTGGAGGGGTGACCGCAGGGCGGGGTGGTTGATCAATAATTTTTTTAGAAAAGATGCTGCAGTAGCTTTTTGGGCAGTGCAGCCCTGCTAACCGCTATAGTCCCGATGGTGGTGCTGTTTTGTTGTGGGTGAGATCGGGAGCTGCCGCTTTTATCAGGTTTATTTAATGCGGGCTGGTGCTACTATTGAAGTGCGTTGCCTTTCCGGCGTTTAATTATTCCCCTCCTTTTTCCAAGGCGGGGTGAAATTGATGTTTTTTATCTAAGAAGCATAACTTATACTCAATCCCATATAAGTCAGTCTGGACTCAGAAGATTTAAACACTAAAACCATTTACCATATTTTACTTAGTGTATATTTTTGATTTTTTTATATTTAAAAATATGATTTAATTAATTAAATATCAGATATTTAAATCATAGTGTATTTGCTACAATATGTAAAAAATTATGTTTTAAAACTCGTTTTTGTGCAATATAAGTCTTTACCTTTGCTCCACTAACTAACTTATTGTTATGAGCAAAAAGAAACTGCAAGCGCCAGATTTAAGCTATTTAAATCTAGGCGGGAACATTGCTGTAAATTACCAGTTATCTCCAAAAGAGTTAATTGATGATGCATTATTAAATAAAGAAGGTATACTGGCGGCATCGGGAGCACTGGCCATTGATACCGGTAAATTTACCGGACGTTCGCCTAAAGACAGGTTTATCGTGTGCGACGACATAACAGAAGAAGAGGTTTGGTGGGGTGATGTAAACATTAAAATCTGTCCTGAGAAATTCGACCAGTTATTCAATAAGCTTACCAATTACCTTGGCGATAAGAAAATCTATGTACGTGATGCTTCGGCATGTGCTGATCCGGATTATGCAATATCCATCCGCGTAATTACTGAAACAGCGTATCAGAATCTTTTTGCTCACAATTTATTTATCCGTCCTGATGAAGATGCTTTAATAAGCAGTCCGGAGTGGACCATTATTGCCGCTCCGGGATTTCAGGCAGATCCTGCTGTTGATGGAACCCGTCAGGAAAATTTTTCCATCATCAATTTTACTAAAAAAATGATTTTGATCGGGGGAACCGGTTATACAGGTGAAATCAAAAAGGAATTTTCTCTGTACTGAATTTCATTCTTCCGGTATATAAGAATACACTTTCTATGCACTGTTCGGCTAATGTTGGCAAAGATGGAGATACCGCTATCTTCTTCGGCTTATCTGGAACGGGCAAAACTACTTTGTCAGCCGATCCTGAGCGCGGTTTAATTGGAGATGATGAGCATGGCTGGGGTAACGATTCCGTATTCAACTTCGAGGGCGGCTGTTATGCAAAATGTGTTGATTTAACAGAAGAAAAAGAGCCTCAGATATTTAAAGCGATTAAATTTGGCTCATTATTAGAAAACATCAACTTCTTCCCGGGAACAAAAGATGTTGATTATTCCAATATTGATAAAACAGAAAATACGCGTGTAGCTTATCCCATAGATTATATTGATAATGCTATTCTGCCCTCTGTTGCCGCGGTACCAAAAAATATTTTTTTCTTACCGCTGATGCGTTTGGCGTATTGCCTCCAATATCCAAATTAAACGTAGAGCAGGCCATGTTCCATTTTATGAGTGGTTATACCGCTAAAGTTGCCGGAACAGAAGCTGGCGTTACTGAGCCCCAGTTAACATTTTCTGCTTGCTTTGGAAAAGCTTTTCTTCCATTGCATCCTTCAAAATACGCCGCATTACTCGGCGAGAAAATGAAAAAACACCAGGTACAAGTTTGGCTGGTAAACACAGGATGGAGTGGGGGAGCTTATGGTGTTGGTAAAAGGATGAAATTAAGTTATACACGGGCAATGATCAAAGCAGCATTAAACGGGGATTTAAATCACCACCATTATAAAAAACATCATGTGTTTAAATTAATGATGCCCTTAATTTGTCCGGGTGTGCCCTATGATATTTTAGACCCTTCTAAAACATGGGATAATCAGGAAGAATATTTTTTAAATGCTTATCAACTGGCAGATGCCTTCTCAGAAAATTTTAAGCAGTTTGAACTGACAAAAGTACCAAAAAGCAGACACGAAGCGTTAAAATTATGTTAAATGTGCTTTAAAATGCATTTTTTGAACGAAAAATTTGCAAATCGATTTTTTTTTAGTTTTTATTGTGAAAGAATTGCCTCGGCTGGGGCAATTTTTTTGTTATACACCTATGGTGAATTACCGAAACAAAATTCTAAGTAACGATTTAATTGCTTATTGATTTATTAATTTGTAATTTAAAATCAATTTATAAATTTGTTTTTCGCAACAATTTCGGATATGAAACGTTGAGTGTTGTACAAAAGAAAAAAACAGCTAAAAATTAAAAACAAGAACTAAAACTAAAATTTCAAAAAAAATGGCAAACGCACCAAAACCAACAACTGTTAAAAAAGAGAGCTCTTCTAGTGCTTCAAATGTATTTGCAACATTCGTTATTCCAATTTGTATTATCATTGGATTCTGTGTTTGGAGATTCGTATTCGGAGAAGGAAGTAACTTTATCGATGGTGACAGAGAGAAATTACCATTACCTGGTAACTATCTTGGAACAGCTTACAAAGGAGGTCCTATCGTAGCGATCTTAGTTGGATTACTATTAGTAGTAATTGTATTCTCTATCGAACGTTTCATCGTTATTGGTAAAGCAAGTGGAAAATCTAGCTTAGATACTTTCATTCGCAAAGTACAAGGTTTATTAAGCGCAGGTAACATCGAAGCTGCAAAAGCTGAGTGTGATAAACAACAAGGTTCAGTTGCTAACGTAATTAAATCTGGTTTGAAAAAATACAGTGAAGTTGAAGCTGATACTAATATGGATGTTGAGCAATCAATTGTTGCTATCCAAAAAGAAGTAGAAGAAGCTACAGCTTTAGAAATGCCAATGTTAGAGCAAAACTTAACTGTAATTGCAACTTTGGTATCAATCGGTACATTGGTAGGTTTATTGGGTACAGTAACAGGTATGATCCGTGCATTCGCCGGTTTAGCAAACTCTGGAGCACCAGATCAGTCGGCATTAGCGGTAGGTATCTCTGAGGCATTGATCAATACTGCAACAGGTATCTTGGTTTCTACTGTGGCAATTATCATGTATAACGTATTAACTTCTAAAATTGACAAGTTAACTTACGCAATCGATGAGGCTGGTTTCAGCATCGTTCAAACATACGCTAGTTCGCATAAATAAGAATTTTGAAAAAATTTTTACCGGCTTTATGGAAAACCGGAAAAAAGATCATCATTATTAAAAACTAGTAAAAAATATTATGCCTAGAATTAAAGTTAAAAGAACAAGTACAGTAACAGATATGACTGCCATGTGTGATGTGGCATCATTGTTACTTACTTTCTTCATCTTAACTGCTACAGCAAGGCAACCAGAACCACTAGCCGTTTCTACACCTTCCTCAACGTATGAGTTTAAGGTACCCGTAGAAAACAATGCGATATTAACCATTGGGCAGGGGAAAGTTTTCTTTGAAGTAGCAGGTACGAAAGTAAGAGCGAAAACATTGGAGCTAATGGGCGAACAGTACAAAATATCGTTCAGTCCGGCCGAAGTTCAACGTTTCTCGAACATAGGAAGTTTCGGTGTGCCAATCCAGAGCTTAAAGTCGCTTATCGCCATGAATAGCGGCGACCGTATGAAGCCTGGGGTTCAACCGGGTATTCCATCGGATTCGACTGACAATCAGTTAAATTCCTGGGTTTTAAATGCGCGTAAAGCTACAAAAGAGATCAACAATCAGGATATGCGTATCAGTATTAAAGGCGACGCCAAAGAAGAATATCCGGTAGTTAAAAAGATTATTGATGTACTTCAGAAACAAAGTGTAAACAAGTTTTTATTGGTTACCAACTCTGAAGCTAAAAAGAAATAAGAAATGGCAGAATTAAACACAGGCGGGAAGAAAGCCACCCCAAGGGTTGATATGACTCCGATGGTGGATCTAATGTTTCTTTTGGTAACATTCTTTATCTTAACAACAGTAATCTCTACGCCACAAGCGATGGATATTGCAAAGCCAGATAAAAACGAAAAGTTACCAGAGAACAGATTGGAACTGAAGGCAAGTAAAACAATGACTATTTTGTTAGGTAAAAGCAATAAAGTAGCATGGTACATGGGAGTAGCTGGCGAAAGCGCCCCAACTATCGAATCTGGTTCACAAATCGAAGATGCTATTGTTAAAAATAGAAAAGCAGCTGATGCCTCAGGCGTTGCCGGAGACTTTGTTGTACTGGTAAAACCAACATCAGGTTCTACATTCCAAAACTTTGTAGATATAATGGATGAGTTGGAAATTCTTAAAGTTAAGGTTCGTCAAATCGACGATGATAACATCCTTGACAATGAGAAACAGTTCATGAAAGAAAAAGGAATTTTATAATCAGTAAAACCAATTTTATGTCGAAGTTAGATATATTCAGAAAAGAATGGCTTGAAGTGGTTTTTGCAGATAAAAACAAAAACTATGGTGCGTACCAATTGCGTAAAAGTAATGGTGCAAATACCACCAAAGCCTTAATTATTGGATCTATTATCTTCCTTGTATTATTTTTCTCTCCAAAAATCTACAGCCTTATTAAAGGTTCAATGGATCAACAGGAAGATCAGGTAAAAGCACAGGAAGTAATTTTAGCTCCACCACCACCGGTAAATCCGGAAACACCTCCACCGCCACCGGTAGAGCCACCGCCACCAAAGGTAGATCAGGTGAAAATGCCACCTCCGATTGTAAAACCCGATATCGAGGTTCGTGATGAACCACCTACAGTTGAAAAATTGAAGGAAGCTGATCCAGGTCAGAGAGATATCAAAGGTGATCCAACTGCTGATATTGTTATCGCTGAACCAGTAGGTGAAGGACCAAAAAGAGAAGCTGCAGTTGCAGTTGATGATAATAAAGTTTATGACTTTGTTAGTATTGAGAAACAACCAGAATTCCCCGGAGGTATTGCTAAATTTTATGGCTACTTAGGTAAGGCAATAAAATATCCGCCAATGGCACAGGAGAACAACGTTCAGGGTAAAGTGTTTTTATCTTTCGTTGTGGAAAAAGATGGTAAATTAACAGATATCACAGTTACCCGTGGTTTGGGTAGCGGAACTGATGAAGAAGCCATCCGTGTATTAAAAGCGAGCCCACGTTGGAACCCAGGTATCCAGAATGGTAAGCCGGTAAGGGTAAAATACAACATCAACGTTAACTTTACATTGAACTAATAGTAGATGTTAAATTTTGATATTTTTAAGCAAAAATCGCCTAAACAGCGGTTTTTGCTCATTTTAGGCCTTATCATGTTTGTTTTTTATGTGGTATTGGGTTTCGCATTCATATTTTATGAGCCTATTGCACTTCGTTTAAGCACTATCCCGCAGTGGGGCCGCATTGCAATTGGTATCTTCTTAATTATTTATGCTTTTGTAAGACTTTTAAGCCTGGGTAGGCGCGATTAATCAATTAAATGAAAAATTTCCTTTTAATATTTTGTGTACTGGCATTAATCGTATCCTGCAAGCGTAAAAACAAGACGGATGCAGTTAAAGAAACCAGAACAAGCGGTACCTTAAAAATATTGGTTGATGAAAGTGTTGGACCGATTGTTCAGGATCAGATCAATATTTTTGGTTTAGACTACCCGGATGCAAAATTTGAGGCGACAGTTAAACCTGAAGAAGAATTATTACCTGCTTTCTTGAATGATAGCGTAAGGGTAATTATTTTACCAAGATTATTAACCAAGGCAGAAGAAAAGTATTATAATCAGCGTAATATTAAAATTAACTCTTCACGTTTCGCTATTGATGGCATCGCTTTAATTACAAATCAAAGCAATATCGATAGTACAATTAACGTTAAAGAGGTGATTGATATCTTACAGGGGAAGAAATCAGATAAAAAACTGGTCTTTGATAACGCCTATTCTAGTACCTTTCAGTATTTTAAAGAGTTGGCCCATATTGGCCAGTTTCCAGCTACAGGTGTTTACTCAAAAAATTCTAGCAAAGAAGTAATTAAACTTATTGCAGAAGATAAAAATTTTATTGGTATTTTAGGCGTGAATTGGATCACGGGCAAAGATACAGGGGTGAGTGAATCTCTTTCAAAGATAAAAGTGTTGGGTGTAAAGAATATAAAAGGGAAAGTAGGAGACGATCAGTTCTATAAACCAACTCAGGATAACTTAATCAATGGCGTTTATCCTTTCTTAAGAAATATAAATATTATAGATTGCGAAGGAAGAGATGGTTTAGGCACAGGATTTGCAACATGGTTAAGAAGTCAGAGGGGACAATTGATTGTACTTAAATCTGGACTTGGCCCACATAAATTAATGCCAAGGCAAATTAACCTGACCAAAGGAAATTAAATTAAAAATTATAAATTGAACCACGAAGTAAATCTAAAGAGACACTTCATTTTTATTAAATAAAAAACAGGATATCCGATGAAAATTTTAAAGAAAGCAATAACCTTAAATGTAGGTTTAGTGTTGATGGGTTCTGCAGTTTTTGCTCAAGATTTAAATGACGCGAAAAAAGCCATCGACGCGGAGCAGTATCAAAAAGCATCATCAATGCTTAAATCATTGGTGAGTTCAAAAGCTTCAGATGGTAATAATTATTACAATCTTGGTTTGGTTTACCTAAAAACCGGTTATATCGACTCTGCCAGGGCCGTATTTACCAAGGGTGTTACTGCTGATCCGAAAAACAACTTAAACTTAATCGGTTTAGGTGAGGCAGATATGTTATCTAATAACCCAAGTTCTGCTAAGACTAATTTTGACAAGGCAGTAGCTTTGGCACCTAAAGACTACAAAACTTATTTGTATATCGGTAAAGCCTATTTAGCACAGGATAAACCGAGTGATGATGTATCAAAACCGGATTTTACCAATGCTTTAGCAAATATTACCAAAGCAGATGAGTTAGATTCTAAAGATAAGGATGCTGAAGTTTTCTTAGCACAAGGCGATGCTTATGCTTTGCAGAAAAAACTCTGAAGCATTGGGTCCATATATGCGTGTTGGTGATGTTGATCCTAACAACAGAAGAGCTAAAACGCAGATTGGTAAAATGTACAAAGAATCAAGGGCTTTTCCTGAAGGCGAGAAAGAATTACAGGATGTAATTGCTGCTGATGCAAACTACGGTCCGGCTTACCGCGAGTTAGGTGAGTTATATTTACAATGGAGTAGTTTTGGTACAGATAAAGAAAAAGCAAAAAAAGCCATTGAGAATTACAAAAAGTACATGGACTTAACAGATAAATCTTTGGAGTCTCAGTTGCGTTATGCTCAATTCTTATTTTACGCAAAGGATTTTCCAACTTTGGAGCAGGTAGCATCAACTATACAAGCACCAGCTAACGATCCTAAGAGTGCTATCGTATCCAGGATGAAAGGTTGGGCTGCTTATGAGAATAAAAACTATCCTGCTGCACTTACCAGCATGAATGATTTCTTCGCTAAAGAGAAAGACCCTAACAAAATCCTTGCTTTCGATTATTTATATTTAGGTAAAGCTCAGTTAAAAGCTGGTCAAGATAGTTTAGCATTAATTAATATCACTAAAGCTGTAGAAAAAGATTCTACAAATGCCGATGCATTGGCTGAAGTTGCTAAAAGTTTTTACGATGCTAAAAAATATGCTAAATCATCTGAGATTTATGAGAAAGCTATAAAAGCTAATCCTAACGGAAAAGGAGCTTTATATAACTATTATTATAATGCAATGGCAAATTATTTTGATTATGCTGCAAAATTAACAGCTAAACAAAATCCTTCAAAAGATATCTTAGTAAGGGCTGATTCGTCAATTGCTAAAGTGACACAACTAGCTCCTGAAACTTACGACGCATATTTAACAAGAGCTCGTATTAACAGTTTGTTGGATGATGAGAAAGAGCCTAAGGGTTTGATGCTTCCGTTTTATGAGGAGTATATCAAAAAGATAACTGAAAAACCTGAATTAGCTACAGCAAACGCTAAGAAACTTTCTGAAGCTTATGATACTATTGGTGGTTATTATTACTACAAAGACAAGGAAAAAGCTAAAGAATATTTTAATAAAAGTGTAGCTGTATATCCTACTGGAACTTTTGCAGCAGCTAAGTTAAAAGAATTAGCTGCTCCAGCTCCAAAAGGTAAAGGCAAATAATTAAAAAGTTAAATAATTTAGAAAAGGCAGAGTTTGGTTACTCTGCCTTTTTCTTTTACTTTTGCAATCACAAAATAATAATTATGCAAGCGCAAAGTTCGGCTATAGATTTTTTACCAATTATATTTCAAGTAATTGTTGCTTTAGGTTTCGTAGTAACTACATTGGTTGCTACCCACTTTTTAGGTCCAAAACGCAAAACGAGTGATAAGTTAGAAACTTTTGAAGCGGGTATAAAATCAGTAGGTAATGCCCGCCAGCCTTTCTCTATCAAATATTTTGTAGTAGCCATCTTATTTGTACTTTTCGATGTGGAGGTTATCTTTATGTATCCATGGGCAGTTAATTTCCGTGCATTACGTATGGATGGAATGATTGAAATGTTCATTTTCATGGGCACATTATTGCTGGGTTTCATCTACGTAATCAAGAAAAAGTTTTAGACTGGAACTAATTCAGTTTACAGTTCACAATTGGCTTTAATGCCACTAGTTTTATAAACTGATAATCGAAAAATACCAATTGAAAACTGAATGTGTATCACTTACACTAACTCTATCGGGTTTTAGTTATTTAGAAAGGTTCTAAATCGAGTAAAGCTCGCTTGTTTGCCTGTAAAATATTGTAAATTTGTTGCTCATTCTGCAAAGGGATGAGCATTTTTTGTTTATAAACATGAGTGAAATTAATATAGTTGATGCGCCTCCAGGAATAGAAGGATCTGGCTTTTTTGCTACTTCTATTGATAAAGTGATTGGTTTGGCCCGCTCAAATTCATTATGGCCTTTACCTTTCGCAACTTCTTGTTGTGGAATCGAGTTTATGGCAACCATGGGTTCTCATTATGATTTAGGTCGTTTTGGTGCTGAACGCTTAAGCTTTTCTCCCCGTCAGGCTGATGTTTTAATGGTTATGGGTACCATTGCAAAAAAATGGCCCCGGTATTAAAACAGGTTTATATCCAAATGGCAGAGCCACGTTGGGTAATGGCGGTTGGTGCCTGCGCAAGTAGTGGTGGTATTTTTGATACCTATTCGGTACTGCAAGGTATTGATGAAGTAATTCCGGTCGATGTTTACGTTCCGGGATGTCCGCCTAGGCCAGAAGCCATTTTAGATGGTTTCCAACGTATCCAGGATTTAGTGAAGAATGAATCAGGCAGAAGAAGAAATTCTGATTATTACAAAGAACTTTTAGGTCAATACGGCATTAAATAATGGAAGAAACGACGCTAAATAACAACATAAACGTTAAACTGACTGAAAAGTTTGGCGAAAAAGTTACTGCTGTTTCTGAACCTTATGGGTTATTAACTTTTGTAACTTATAAAGATGTTATTGTAAATGTGCTTTCACATCTTAAAGAAGAATTAAAATTCAATTTTCTAACGGATATTACAGCAGTTCATTACCCTGGTAAAGATCATGGTATCGCTGTTGTTTATCATCTGCATAACATGGTAGAGAAAGTTAGGATCAGGATTAAGGTTTTCATTTCAGAGCAAAATCCAACTATCCCAACTGCAACAACGGTTTGGAAAGGTGCGAACTGGATGGAGCGTGAAACTTATGATCTGTTTGGAGTTAAATTTGAAGGTCACCCTGATTTACGCCGTATTTTAAATATGGATGATTTGGGTGTTCATCCGATGCTGAAACAATATCCATTGGAAGATCCGAACAGAGTGGATAAAAAAGACGAATTTTTTGGAAGGTAACCACTTGTCCTCTAAAGGAGAAATTGGGTAGAAGATAAAATTAAATATTATAAACATTGAAAGGAAGTCCCCTCCAGGGGATTTAGGGGATATGAATCATAACCATCCGGTATTTACAGATAACGACCCGCAAAGTGAGCTGGTAACCTTAAACTTAGGTCCAACACACCCTGCAACCCACGGCGTTTTTCAAAACGTTCTGCAATTAGATGGCGAACGCATTGTGAGCGGCGTTTCTACTATTGGGTACATCCACCGTGCTTTCGAAAAGATTGCCGAGCATCGCCCTTTTTACCAGATTACTCCACTTACCGACCGTTTAAACTATTGCTCTTCTCCTATTAATAATATGGGCTGGCACATGACGGTTGAGAAGTTGTTAAATATTCAAATGCCGAAACGTGTAGATTATCTTCGGGTAATCATTATGGAGCTTTCGCGTATTGCCGATCACATTATCTGCAACACGATTATTGGTCAGGATACCGGAGCTACCACCACTTTCTTATACCTTTTTCAGTTTCGCGAACACATTTACGAAATCTTTGAAGAAGTATGTGGTGCGCGTTTAACTACAAATATTGGACGTATTGGTGGTTTCGAAAGAGATTTCAATGATATCGCCTTTGCTAAAATCGATAAGTTTTTAAAAGAGTTCCCTAAAGCATTAAAAGAGTTCGAAAATCTGTTAACACGTAACCGTATTTTTATTGACAGAACGGCAGGTGTTGCAGAGGTTACCCAGGAAAAAGCGTTAGAATATAGTTGGACTGGCCCACTTTTACGTGCCACAGGTGTAGATTACGATGTTCGCATAAGTGACCCATATTCTTCTTATCAGGATTTCGATTTCGAAGTTCCGGTAGGTACTAGCGGTGATATTTACGACAGGTATTTAGTGCGTAACGAAGAAATGTGGCAAAGTGTCCGCATTATCGAACAGGCAGTTGTGAAGTTAAAAACAGAGCCAAAAGGCATTTTCCATGCCGATGTCCCTGAATTTTACCTTCCTCCAAAACAAGAAGTTTACAACAATATGGAAGCATTAATCTATCACTTCAAAATTGTGATGGGTGAGATTGATGCACCAAAAGCAGAAGTTTATCACGCTGTAGAAGGCGGAAATGGAGAATTAGGATTCTATCTGATCAATGATGGAGGCCGTACACCGTACCGTTTGCACTTCCGCAGACCAAGTTTTATAAACTACCAGATGTTTGCACCAATGAGCGAGGGCATGTTATTGTCTGATGCCATTATCAACATGAGTAGTATGAATATTATTGCAGGAGAATTAGATGCTTAAAGTAGAAGAACAAACACCTGTAGTGTTTTCATCAGAATTGCTGGCCAAATTTGATGAAGTAAAAAGCCGTTACCCTGAAGGCAAACACAAATCAGCTTTGCTACCATTATTACATTTGGTACAGGCCGAATACCTTTGGGTAAGTACACCAGCAATGGATAAGGTGGCCGAATATTTAAATATTCAGCCGATTGAAGTTTATGAAGTGGCAACATTTTATACGATGTACTTTTTAAAACCACAGGGTAAGTATGCCTTAGAGGTTTGCCGTACTGGCCCTTGTTGCCTGGTTGGTGCCGAAAAAATATTAAGCCACCTGGAAAATAAGTTGGGCATTAAAGAGGGTGAAGTTACTGCCGATGGTTTATTCAGCTTTAGAGGAGTTGAATGCTTAGCTGCCTGTGGTTTCGGTCCGGTGTTGCAAATTAGCCCGGAATATACTTTCTACGAAAACCTGACTGAAGCAAGTGTAGATAAATTGATTGAAGATTTGAAAAATAAGTCCTAAGTCGGGAGTCTTAAGTCGTGAGTCGTTTTGACTTAAGACTAAGGACTGTGGACTACGGACTATAGACTAATTAAAATGTCTCGAAAACTGTTACTAGAGCATATAAACGTACCAGGCATCAATACTCTTGAAGTCTATCGCCAAAAAGGCGGGTATCGTGCTGTGGAAAAAGCCCTGAAAACTTTAACACCTGAAGAGATTGTTGAAGAGGTTAAAAAATCAGGCTTACGCGGTCGCGGAGGTGCGGGTTTCCCAACGGGGATGAAATGGAGTTTTTTGGCCAAACCTGAGGGTGTTGCACGTTATTTGGTGTGTAATGCTGATGAGTCTGAGCCAGGGACTTTTAAAGACCGTTATTTAATGACTTACATTCCCCATGCTTTAATTGAGGGAATGATTGTTTCGAGTTTCGCTTTAGGTGCAAAGGTTTCTTATATCTACGTACGTGGCGAAATGATGCCTCAGATCCGTATTTTAGAAAAAGCCATTGCTGAAGCTAAAGCCGCCGGATGGTTGGGTAAAAACATTTTAGGTACTGGTTACGATTTAGAATTATATGTTCAGCCAGGTGGTGGTGCTTATATATGTGGTGAAGAAACCGCATTGTTAGAATCACTTGAAGGTAAAAGGGGTAACCCACGTATTAAACCACCATTCCCGGCGATTGCTGGTTTGTATGGTTGCCCTACAGTGGTGAACAATGTTGAATCGATTGCTGCTGTTGTTCCGATTATCAATGATGGTGGCGATGAATATGCAAAAATTGGCATCGGTAGAAGTACAGGTACAAAATTAATATCCGCATCAGGTAATCTAGTAAAACCAGGCGTTTACGAAATCGAATTGGGTTTGCCGGTAGAAGAATTTATCTATTCTGATGAATATTGTGGTGGTATCGCTAATGGTAAACGTTTAAAGGCAACAGTTGCAGGTGGATCATCTGTGCCTATTTTACCTGCTAATTTAACCTTAAAATACGCTAATGGCGAGCCCCGTTTAATGAGTTACGAATCATTATCAGAAGGTGGCTTTGCTACTGGTACCATGATGGGATCGGGTGGTTTTATTGCTTTTGACGAAGATCAGTGTATTGTTAGAAATACCTGGAATTTTGCGCGTTTTTATCACCACGAAAGTTGTGGACAGTGTTCACCTTGTCGCGAGGGTACCGGGTGGATGGAAAAAGTGCTGCATAAAATCGAACATGGTCATGGCAGCATGGAAGATGTTGATTTATTGTGGGATATCCAACGCAAAATTGAGGGTAATACCATTTGTCCGTTGGGTGATGCAGCAGCCTGGCCGGTAGCCAGTGCAATCCGTCACTTCAGAGATGAATTTGAATGGCACATTAAAGAACCGGTTAAAAGCCAGAGTCAAAATTACGGTATTGCTAATTATGCAACACCGATTGAAAAAGCTCCGGTAGCGGAAGAGAAATAAATATTTAGGTATTACGGTTTGTGATACTAAAATTCTAAAGCCGCAATTTGCGATCTTAGAAAAGGAACTTAAGGCAATGAATATGTAAATGAAAGAAGAAATATCACCAGCGATCATCCCCAACGAAGTAATAGTTAATAAAATATATCTTTTTAGAGGAGTTAAGGTGATGTTAGATTCTGATTTGGCAGAACTCTTTGGTGTTGATACTAAGCGATTAAAAGAACAGGTTCGAAGAAACATAGAAAGGTTCCCTGAACATTTTATGTTCGAATTAACAAAAGAAGAAAATGAAGTCTTAAGGTCGCAATTTGCGACCTTAAGACACGGACAACACTCAAAGTATCTTCCGTTTGCATTTAGCGAGCATGGTATTTTGCAACTATCGAACGTTTTAAAAAGTAAACAGGCGGTAGAAGTAAGTATTAAAATTATTGATGTTTTTGTACAGCTTAGAACGATGGTTTTAAGCAATACAGAAATAAGATTAGAAGTAGAAAAAATAAAAAAGAAGGTAGATAATCAAGATAAAAATATTGAAGTCATATTCAGGTATTTTGATGAGTTACTAGAACAGAAAGAAAAGCCAAGAAAAGAAATTGGTTATAAGATCCCGAAAGGGAAATAATATAAAATTGGTTCGTAGAGACACGAACCAGGGCGAGATAAAGAAATAAAAAGAATATCATTAACCATGAGTGAAAAAGTTAAGGTTACGATAGATGGGATAACAGTAGAGGTTGATAACGGAACAACCATTCTGAATGCTGCAAGGCAGATCGGAGGAGATATTGTTCCGCCAGCAATGTGCTATTATTCTAAGTTGCAAGGCAGTGGCGGTAAATGCCGTACCTGTATTGTAAAGGTGACTAAAGGTTCGGAAAAAGATCCTCGCCCTATGCCAAAGTTGGTGGCTTCTTGCCGTACAACGGTAATGGACGGAATGGAAGTGCTTAATATTACTTCTCCAGAAGTTTTGGAAGCACGTGCTGGAGTTGTGGAAATTTTGTTGATTAACCATCCCTTAGACTGCCCTGTTTGTGATCAGGCAGGTGAATGTGATCTTCAGAATTTAGGTTATGAACACGGTTTGCAAAAAACACGTTATGAGTTTGAACGCCGTACTTTTGAACGTATCGATATAGGCGATAAGATCCAGTTGCACATGAACCGTTGTATCTTGTGTTACCGTTGTGTTTTTACTGCAGATCAGATTACTAATAAACGTGTTCATGGTATCCTAAACCGTGGCGATCATTCTGAAATTTCTACTTATATCCAACAAGCTGTTGATAACGATTTCTCAGGAAACGTAATTGATGTTTGTCCTGTTGGGGCTTTAACCGATAAAACTTTCCGTTTTAAAAACCGTGTTTGGTTTACCAAACCAGTTGATGCACACCGGGATTGCGATCACGAAAAATGCAATGGTAAAGTAACCCTTTGGTACAAGGGAGCAGATGTTTTACGTGTTACGGCCCGTAAAGACCAGTTTGGTGAAGTAGAAGAGTTTATCTGTAATACTTGCCGCTTTGATAAAAAAGCAACTGCTGATTGGGTGATCGAACACCCAACTCATATTGATGATACTTCGGTAATTGCATCAAACCACTACGAAACATTAAAACCTTTGCACGTAATTCAGCCAAATGAGGCTTTACAGGCTGCAAATGAAATTGAATTACATAAAACAGTTAAATACTAATGGATAGCGCTTTTGTTATAGAAAAATTTATCCTGGTAGCTGTAATTTTCGGCATCAGTTTAGTTATTGCCATGTATTCTACTTATGCAGAACGTAAGGTTGCTGCGTATTTACAAGATCGTTTAGGACCGGATAGAGCTGGTCCCTTTGGTATTTTACAGCCTTTGGCCGATGGTATCAAAATGTTTATGAAAGAGGAAATTATTCCGACAACATCAAGCAGGTTTTTATTTATCGCCGGTCCGGGTTTAGCTTTGCTTTGTGCCTGTATCGGTACAGCCGTTATTCCATGGGGTAGCCCTGTTTTAATCGCTGGCAAAACTATTTCCTTACAGGTTTCAGATATCAATGTTGGTGTTTTATACATTTTCGGTGTGGTATCTTTAGGTGTTTATGGTGTAATGATTGGTGGGTGGGCCTCAAATAACAAATATTCTTTGTTGAGTGCTATCCGCGCAGCTTCGCAAAACATCAGTTATGAAATTGCAATGGGATTATCGATTATCGCTTTGCTTTTAATGACAAATACCTTAAGCTTAAAAGAAATTGTTGGTCAACAGCATGGATTAAACTGGAATGTTTGGTATCAGCCGCTTGGATTTTTAATCTTTATGGTTTGCTCTTTTGCAGAAACCAACCGTGCACCTTTCGACCTACCTGAATGTGAAACCGAGTTGATCGGTGGTTATCATACCGAATATTCATCAATGAAATTAGGTTTTTACCTTTTTGCAGAATATATCAACATGTTCGTATCATCGGCAGTAATGGCAGCCTTATATTGGGGCGGTTATAACTATCCTGGAATGGATTACGTTGCTGCACATTTAGGTCCAACCTGGGCTCCACTTATTGGTACGGCTGTTTTCTTCGGAAAAATTGTAATGTTCATCTTTTTCTTTATGTGGGTACGTTGGACAATCCCTCGTTTCCGTTATGATCAATTGATGAATTTAGGTTGGAAAGGTTTAATACCTTTGGCGATTGCCAATATTATAATAACAGGTGTTGTGATTGCTATTATTGAGAAGTTTTAATTATGGAATCATTAAGTAATAAGAAAAAAGTACTGGAACAAAAGCCGTTGAGCTTTATGGAGCGAATGTACCTGCCGGCAATTGCCAAGGGTATGGGCATTACCATCAGTCACTTATTTAAAAAAGAGGCTACAATAAGATATCCTGAAGTGGAACGCGAATTCTCGACCAACTTCAGAGGGATGCACTCGCTAAAACGCGATGAGAATGGTAAAGAACGCTGTACTGCATGTGGTTTATGTGCTTTATCTTGTCCTGCTGAAGCCATTACTATGATCGCTGCAGAGCGCAAGCCGGAAGAGAAAGATTTATATCGCGAAGAAAAATATGCAGCAACTTACGAAATCAATATGTTACGCTGCATTTTCTGTGGATTATGTGAAGAAGCTTGCCCTAAAGAGGCGATTTATTTAGATGGGCCGATTGTACCTGCTGACTATTTACGTAAGGATTTCATTTACGGGAAAGACAAGTTGGTAGAGGCTCCATTGGAAATGAAAAAATAATTAGATAGAATCATCATGCTGAACTCGTTCAGTATCTATCAAACCAGATCCTGAAATAAATTCAGGATGAAGAAAGCATAATAAAATTGCACCCCCAATAAAATGGGATAACAGTACCACGATAATGATGGTACAGAAAACAAATAAATAAACAATTAATTAATGAGTACACAAGTATTCTATTTCGTAGCCACATTAAGTATCATCTTTTCGCTGCTGGTGATTTTTGCAAAAAATCCGATCCACAGTGTATTGTACTTAATCCTTACCTTTTTTACCTTCACTGTTCACTATGTGTTGTTAAACGCACAGTTTTTAGCGGTGGTAAACTTTATTGTTTACATGGGCGCAATAATGGTACTCTTCCTTTTTGTACTGATGTTGCTTAACCTGAACAAAGAAACCGAACCAAGTAAATCTCCATTGATCAAAATCGTAGGCGTAATTGCCGGAGGCTGTTTGGTGATAACCTTAATCGGTTCTTTAAAATCAGCTAGTATTACAAGCCCGTTGATCTTGAAAAACCCGGGATTGGGATTGGTAGAAAATTTAGGTAAGGAGCTTTTTGGCCCATTTTTATTACCATTCGAATTATCATCTCTATTACTGTTGGCAGCAATGGTTGGAGCCGTTTTATTATCTAAAAGAGATGAGGTAGAAGCATAATGGAAAATTTAACATCACAACTTCAGGGCGTTCCGCTAAATCACTACATCTATTTAAGTGCCATTATTTTCTCTATCGGCGTAATCGGTGTACTTACCCGCAGAAATGCCATCGTAATCTTTATGTCGGTTGAGCTGATGCTTAATGCAGTTAACTTACTTTTAACTGCGTTTTCGGTTCACAGTAACGATCCATCAGGACAGGTTTTCGTATTCTTCATTATGGCTTTGGCAGCAGCAGAGGTTGCAGTTGGTTTAGCTATTATCGTAATGGTTTACCGCAATACGAAATCGATAGATATTAATGTTTTAAATCGCCTTAAGTGGTAAATATATAATAAGAATGACAATAGAACAATTGATTTGGTTGGTTCCTTTACTTCCTTTTTTAGGATTTGTAATTAACGGACTAGGCAGAAACTCTTTATCTAAAGGACTAGTTGGCATCATTGGAAGCGGAGTAATCCTGGCATCCTTTATCATCAGCGTAGTTATTTTCTTTAGTTTACAAGGCGATACACAAAAAGCTCACGAAGTATTTTTATTCGATTGGATTACTGCAGGTGCATTGCACATTCCTTTATCTTTCCTGGTTGATCCTTTAAGCTCAATCATGCTTTTGATCATTACCGGGATCGGTTTCCTGATCCACCTGTATTCTACCAGCTATATGCACGATGATGCTGGTTTTGGTAAGTTTTTCGCTTACCTAAATCTGTTTGTGTTCTTCATGCTTTTATTGGTATTGGGTTCAAACTATATCGTGATGTTTATCGGTTGGGAAGGCGTTGGTTTATGCTCATACCTGTTAATCGGATTCTGGTATACCAATAATGCTTATGCATCGGCAGCAAAAAAGCTTTCGTGATGAACCGCATCGGTGATTTAGGTTTTTTATTAGGTATATTCTTAATTTTCAACACTTTTGGCAGTGTAGAATTTGCTAAAGTTTTCCCTCAGGCAGCTAATATGTTGCCAGGTAATGATACTTTGGTTTTAATCACCATTTTATTGTTTATCGGTGCCTGCGGTAAATCGGCACAATTACCATTGTTTACCTGGTTACCTGATGCGATGGCCGGACCAACACCAGTTTCAGCTTTAATCCACGCAGCAACCATGGTTACCGCTGGTATTTATATGATTGCGCGTTCTAGCGTATTGTTTGATTTGGCACCACTTACCCAGCACATTATTGCCATTGTAGGTGCAGCGACTGCTTTAGTAGCTGCAATTATTGCCTTAACACAAACAGATATCAAAAAAGTATTGGCTTACTCCACCGTGTCTCAACTGGGATATATGTTTTTAGGGCTTGGCGTTGGTGCTTATACAGGTTCATTTTTCCATGTATTAACTCACGCATTCTTTAAAGCATTATTGTTCCTGGGAGCAGGGTCGGTTATACATGCCATGCATCATGAGCAAGATATGCGCCAGATGGGCGGATTGAGAAAAAGACTTCCGGTTACTTTTTTAACCATGTTGATCGGGACCATTGCTATTTCAGGTTTACCACCGTTCTCTGGTTTCTTCTCTAAGGATGAAATTTTAGCACATGCTTTCCAGGCTAGTCCAATTTTATGGGGAGTGGGGGTATTGACTGCATTCTTGACCGCATTTTACATGTTCAGAATGATGTTTTTAACTTTCTCTGGTAAATATCGTGGAACACACCATGAAGAAAGCCATGTACACGAATCTCCTACAGCGATGACTTTCCCTTTAATCATTTTAGCTGTTCTTGCAGCAATTGGTGGAGTAATCAACTGGCCTCACGTTTTTGGTGGTAACGAGTGGTTGGCACATTGGTTATCAGGAGCAGGTGTTGCACAGCATGAGTTGGAATTAAGTCACTCAACTGAATATTCGTTAATGGGTGTTTCGGTAGCAGCGGCTGTTATAGCTTTATTATATGCTTACACCAGGTATGTAAAGGGAGCACGCGTTCCTGTTGCTGATGAAGCACCGCGTTCACCATTGGCAAAATTATCATATCATAAATTCTACCTTGATGAAATTTATGATTTCATCATCACAAAACCTTTGGATGCATTATCGAAATTCTTCTATAGGATTGTCGATAATAAATTGATTGATGGAATTGTGAACGGATTAGGATGGAGCACCAACGAAGCCAGTAAAGGTGTACGTTTGTTACAGAGTGGAAACGTAGGTTTCTATATATTTATGATGGTATTTGGTATCATCGCATTGCTTGCATATACATTTTATTACATATAAAAAGGGTTCAAAATTAAATAATGGAACAACTTTTACTACTTATATTTCTTCCGCTTGTAGGTGCAATGATCACTGCACTTGCTGGTAAGTCGGCTAAAATCGTTTCTACCGTATTTTCGGTGGCTTCTTTGGTGCTGGCTTTGGTTATCGCCTGTAATTTCATTCCAAATGCAAGTACCCAGTTTGAGGTTAACCTGCCATGGATTGCTGATTTGGGTATTAATTTCCATGCGGGCATTGATGGCATTAGCCTGTTGGTGGTATTGCTTACCAACTTACTGGTACCGGTTATCATCTTATCGAGCTATAACCATGAATATAAAAATCCTGCTGCATTTTATGCATTGATTTTGTTCATGCAATGTGGCTTATTACTGGTATTTACAGCATTGGATGCTTTCCTGTTTTATATTGGATGGGAAGCCGCATTAATCCCGATTTATTTTATTTGTGCCGTTTGGGGAGGGAAAGACCGCATCCGCATCAATATGAAATTTTTTGTGTACACCATTGCAGGTTCACTATTTATGTTGATGGGTATTATCTATCTATATCTTCAAAACCCGGCACACAATTTTGATATTCATGCATTTTATGCTTTAAACTTAGATAGTGCACAACAGGGATGGATTTTCTGGGCTTTCTTTATCGCTTTTGCCATTAAGATGCCGATTTTCCCTTTCCACACCTGGCAGCCCGATACCTATACAGCAGCGCCAGCACAGGGAACGATGTTGTTATCAGGTATCATGTTAAAAATGGGTATTTATGGTGTCATCAGGTGGTTATTGCCAATTGTACCAGCAGGCATTCACGATTGGGGCCAAGTGGCTATTATTTTATCGATAATTGGTATTGTTTATGCTTCGCTGATTGCTTTTACACAAAAGGATGCTAAACGTTTAGTCGCCTATTCATCCATCGCTCACGTTGGATTAATATCGGCTGGTATCTTCGCTTTCAACCAGCAAGGTATGCAAGGTGCGATGGTACAGATGTTAAGCCACGGTATTAATGTGGTTGGTTTATTTTTTGTTTTAGATATCATCTTTTCTCGTGTTAAAACCAATAAAATTGAAGAGTTGGGTGGGATAGCAAAAGTAGCACCACAGCTGGCGCTTACTTTTCTGATCATTGTTTTAGGTACCGTAGCTTTACCGGGAACAAACGGATTTATTGGGGAATTTTTATTACTGATGGGTGTTTACAATTATGGCATCTGGGCAGCTGCAATCGCCGGTTTAACCATCATCTTTGGTGCCGTATATATGTTGCGCATGTACCAGAATGTAATGCTTGGCGAAACCAACAGTTTAACCATCACTTTCACTGATATTAAAGGAACTGAAAAATTGGTTCTTTATATTATATGTGCATTAATTATTGTTTTGGGAGTTTATCCGAAACCAATTTTGCACTTAACAGAGGCATCTGTACAACATTTATTAGAACAGGTAAATCAAAAATTAAACACAGTAAATTAAGCAATGAATATTATTATAACCATTAGTATAACAGCTTTTATAGTGCTTTATGCAGGTTTGTTTAAAGCAAATAAAGCATTACTACCACTTACCGTTGTTGGCTTACTTACTGCATTAGGATTTACTTTCTGCGCATGGAACGGCAATGCCGTTCATTTCGGAATGATGCAGACTGATAATTTTGCCCTCGCATTCTCAGGTGTTTGCATTGTGGGTACACTTTTAATCTTCTTATTAACACAGAACTATTTCCATTCTAAAAGCGATAATATAGCTGAATATTATACCCTCATTCTTTTCGCACTTGCCGGAATGATCATGATGGTGTCGTATAAAAATATGGCCATGTTGTTTGTAGGCTTAGAAATCATGTCGGTGAGTTTGTACATTTTGGCAGGTATCCGTAAAAAGGATTTTGCCTCTAATGAAGCTTCTTTAAAATATTTCTTAATGGGTGCTTTTTCAACAGGATTTTTGTTGTTCGGTATTACCTTGATTTATGGTGCAACAGGCTCATTCGATTTAGATAAGATCCAGGCTTACCTGGTTGACCATACCACCTCGGTTTCGCCGATATTTTATCCAGGTGTTATCTTGATGATGATTGGTCTTTGCTTTAAAGTTGGTGCCGCGCCTTTTCACTTCTGGACACCAGATGTATACGAAGGTTCGCCAACATTGATCACTACTTTTATGAGTACAGTGGTTAAAACTGCTGGTTTTGCTGCTTTTTTAAGATTATTTGCGGGTTCACTTGCCCCACTTCACGATTTTTGGGTTGCCCCGCTATTGGTTATCGTTTGTTTGACCTTATTTATCGGTAACGTAACGGCCTTGTTCCAAAAAAACTTCAAAAGGATGCTGGCCTATTCCAGTATCTCACACGCGGGTTACCTGTTGTTTTCATTAATTGTTTTAACCAAAAGTTCTGGAAACAATGTGTTGGTTTATGCAGCGGCTTATACCTTTGCATCAATTATCGCTTTTGCGGTATTAATATTAGTGAAACAAAAAACAGGTAGCGATAGCTTCGAAAGTTTTAATGGTTTAGGTAAGAAAAATCCTTTAGTAGCTTTATCACTTACTATTGCCATGCTATCTTTAGCCGGTATTCCATTAACTGCGGGTTTTATTGGAAAGTACCTGATGTTCCTTAATGTAATGACCCAGTATAAAACTTTGCTGGTTGCATTTGCTATTTTAAACGCACTGGTAGGCTTTTATTATTATTTTAAAGTAATTGTGGCTATTTGGTTTAAAGATGGAGCAGAAACAGAGCTTTCTACTCCTTTACAATATAAAGTTGTATTGTTGGTATCAGTAGTAATCACACTTATTTTGGGTATTTATCCTGCAATTATTTTAAACCTGATATAGGTATGCTGTTGTTTAATAATTATTTGTAGTTTTACGAATAATTGAATATGCACGATTTTTGGAATAACCTGCATCAACTACTTGACCCCGAAAAATTATTGAGGGAGGGCGGATTCTATCTAGTCGTATTTGTTATCTATGCAGAAACAGGCCTGTTTTTTGGTTTTTTTCTTCCCGGAGATTATTTATTGTTTTTAGCGGGAATGTTTGTGGCAACAGGCAAGCTTGATGTGAACATTGCGGTTCTCTTAGCTGGTTTATGTGTAGCGGCCATTTCCGGGAATTTTACCGGCTATTGGTTCGGGCGCAAAACTGGCCCGGTATTATACACCAGAAAAGACAGTTTCTTTTTTAAGAAGAGATATTTAAAAGCTGCAAAGGAGTATTATCATAAACAAGGTGCCTTTGCATTAATAATGGGCAGATTTGTACCTATTGTTAGAACTTTTGCACCGATTTTTGCAGGCGTTGTAAAACTAGACTTTAAAAAATTTGCTTTATATAATATCCTGGGTGGAGTACTTTGGATCTGTTCCTTAACTTTGCTGGGTTATTTTTTAGGCAGAAGATTTGAAAAAGAAATAAACGATTATTTATTATATATTATTATTGGCTTTATCCTTATTACAACTATCCCATTATTAATTACCTTTGTAAAAGGTAAAGTAGTGAGTAGCCCTGAAGAGGATAAAACAGATTTAAATTAAAAATGGCAAAAGACGATCATCACGCGTGGCATAGCGTATCTCCTGGTTCAAACCTTCCAGAGGTTGTAAATGCAATTATTGAAATTCCAAAAGGTTCAAAAGCAAAATACGAAATAGATAAAGAATCAGGTCTGATTAAATTGGATAGGGTTCTTTTTTCGTCAGTAATGTATCCGGCAAACTATGGTTTTATTCCACAAACTTATTGTGATGATAAAGATCCATTAGATATTTTGGTACTTTGTTCAGTAGATGTTTATCCAATGACATTGATTGAAGCTAAAGTAGTTGGTGTGATGCATATGGTTGATAATGGAGAACAGGATGATAAAATCATTGCTGTAGCTGCTCACGATATGTCGGTAAACTATATCAACGATTTAGATGAGTTACCTCCACACCAAATGAAAGAGATTGTTCGTTTCTTTCAGGATTATAAAGCATTAGAAGATAAAAATGTAACTATCGAACATTTACTTGGTGTTCGCTATGCGCATAAAGTAATAAAAGAAAGCATAGAACTTTATAACACAACATTTAGAGAATTGGCTTAATGGATTTACCCACGGTATGTTTGTTTTTAAATTTTGAGTTAAGTGCAATCCTGCCCACAAACGTAGTTTTGGCTGCTTTACAAGAACCTGATACAGGTTCCGTTGGCTGGCGATTATTCTTTGCATTATTTTTGGTGTTGCTTAATGGTTTTTTTGTTGCTGCAGAGTTTGCAATTGTAAAGGTTCGCGCATCACAAATCGAGATTAAGGCAAAAACAGGCAGCCGTGTTGGCAAAATGGCCAAAGGCATTATTCACAACCTTGACGGATATTTGGCCGCCACACAGCTAGGTATAACGCTTGCATCTCTTGGCCTTGGCTGGGTAGGTGAAGGCGTTATGCATACCATCTTTAAAAATCTTTTTGATAGCTTACAATGGGGGTTAAGCGATGCTTCAATCCATACTGCATCTACAATCGTTGCTTTTTCGCTCATTACCATTATGCACATTGTATTTGGTGAGCTTGCTCCGAAATCGTTCGCTATCCAAAGACCTGTAGCTACAACGCTTTTCGTTTCCATCCCACTTCAATTATTCTATGTAGTGTTTAAGCCATTTATCTGGACACTAAATAGTCTTGCAGCCATTATTCTTAAGCCATTTGGTATTGATACCTCTGCTGGGCATGAATCTATCCACAGTACTGAAGAGTTACAATATCTGCTTGATCAGGGAAAGGAAAGTGGTGCACTAGACAATAATGAACATGAACTGATTAAAAACGTATTCGATTTTAACGAGCGCGTGGTTAAGAATATCATGGTGCCGAGAACCAAAATTTCCGGTATTGAGCTTACTTCTCCTAAAGAGGAAGTAATTGATACCATTATTAAGGAAGGTTATTCGCGTTTACCTGTTTATGATGAGATCATGGATAAAATTGTAGGGATTATTCATGCTAAAGACATTTTACCACTAGTTGCTGCAGGCAACCAGCATTGGACATTAAATGATATCATCAGAAAACCATATTTCGTTACCGAAACTAAAAAGATTAATGATCTGATGAGCGAACTGCAAAGTAATCGCATACAGATTGCCATTGTATTAGATGAGTTTGGTGGTACAGCGGGTATGGTTACCTTAGAAGACATTGTAGAAGAGCTTGTAGGAGAAATACAGGATGAATACGATGAAGAAAAACCACTGGTAGAAAAGGTTTCTGATAATGAGTTTATCGTAAATGCTTTTGCTACAGTATATGATGTGAATGAACATCTGCCTCATGATTTGCCGGAGGATGAAGATTTTGATACGGTTGGAGGATTGGTTTCTCATGTTTTTGAACGTATTCCCGAGGTAGGCGAAAGCAACGAATCTTATGGTTACCTGTTTACCATCCTTAAAAAGACAGAACAGAACATAGAAACCATTAAATTAGAATTGGTAATCAATAAAGCAGATATGGTTGATAATCATTAATTTCAACTATGCATATTTTTTATACACCAGATATAACCCAAAATACTTACACACTAAACGAAGAAGAGAGCAAACATTGCGTTAGGGTGCTTCGGCTTACTACCGGCTCAATTGTTAATTTAGTTGATGGTAAAGGTGGCTTTTACACTGCTGAAATCACTTCCGATAATCCAAAAAAGGTTTCTTTAACCATTTTAAAAATAGAAACGGAGTTTCATAAAAGAAATCATTACTTACACATTGCTGTTGCACCGACTAAAAATATCGACCGTATCGAATGGTTTTTAGAAAAAGCTACAGAATTGGGCATTGATGAGATTACTCCAATAATTACCGATCGATCGGAACGTAGGGTGGTTAAAGAAGACCGTCTTAATAAAGTAATCACTTCTGCCGTAAAACAGTCCATTAAAGCTTATCACCCCAAATTAAATGACGCCATTGCTTTTGATGCTTTTTTAAAAGAACCATTTGAAGGCAATAAATTAATTGCACATTGTATCGATAACGGAGAAAAACAATATATTTCCAAACTTGTAGCTCCATATCAAAAATATTTAGTTCTTATTGGTCCCGAAGGAGATTTCACGCCGGATGAAGTTAATTTAGCTTTGAACAAAGGTTTTAAAGTATTAACTTTAGGTGATAACAGATTACGCACAGAAACTGCTGCTTTATCTGTTTGTTTTGAAATCAATTACCTTAACCGTTAGGAAGCTTGAAGTTTTCAATTCCCAGTTTTCAGTTTTCAAAAAAGGCGAGGCTTTTATTTTTCTCCTTTGGTCTTTCGGTTTTAAGCTTTATGCTTTTCGCTTTCATTCCACCTACTTACCGCATGGCCAAATTAAAATACAGCGGTGGTGGCGATTGGTATGCAGACAGAACAGCTTTACCTAATTTAATTGCATACTGCAATGCCAATCTGAAGACTAATTTTTATGCTGACGAAAGCATAGTAGAAGTAGGCTCAAAAGAGATTTTCAATTTTCCCTTTATTTATATGACTGGCCATGGAAACGTCGTTTTTAGTGATCAGGAAATTAAAAATTTAAGGCAATACCTTACCGGCGGAGGATTTCTTCATATAGACGATAACTATGGTTTAGATAAATTTATCAGGCCACAAATGAAAAAAGTATTTCCAGAGCTTAGTTTTGTTGAATTGCCAGCGAACCACGCAATCTATAATCAGAAGTTTAAGTTTCCTGGAGGCTTGCCAAAAATCCACGAGCATGATAATAAACGTCCGCAGGGATTTGCTTTGATTTACAAGGGAAGAGTAGTTTGTTATTACACCTACGAGTGCGATTTGGGCAACGGTTGGGAAGATTTTGGTACTTATCCTGAAGATACTCAGGAAACGAGGACAAAAGCACTTAAAATGGGCGCTAATTTAGTTCAGTATGCTTTAACTCAATAAGCTATGTATAAAATAAAGGTAAACGATCAGTTTTTATTTGAGGTTGAGAATAAGGATTCAGCTTTTTTAGTAAATGGAGAGCAGGTTCAACTCGATCTAAGTACGCTTGGACATAACAATATGCATGTGTTATACCAAAACAGGTCTTTTAGTACAGAACTTGTTGAAATAAATAGAGCTGAAAAAATCTGTAAAATAAAAGTAAATGGCAATATTTATCAGATCAATATCGAAGATCAGTTTGATGTTTTATTAAAACAACTTGGTCTGGATAATTTAGCGGCGAATAAAATTTTAGAAATTAAAGCACCTATGCCTGGTTTGGTATTAAAGGTTTTAATTGAAGAAAACGCTGAAGTAAGGAAAGGCGATAACCTTTTGGTGCTGGAAGCGATGAAAATGGAAAATATTTTAAAATCATCAACGGATGGGGTGGTTAAAAAGATATTGATTAAACAGGGAGATAAAGTAGAGAAGAGCCAGATTTTGGTTCAGTTTAGGTAGTTGCTTTTTTAACCATTAAGGAGTTGAGGACATTAAGGTTTTGTTTCTAATCACTGAGTCTATCCATTCCATAGGGTCGTCATTTCGAGCGGAGTGCAACGCAGTCGAGAACCACGTAGTGCTCAGTGAAGCTAAATCTTTCTAGATAGATCTCTCCATTCCACTGCGTTTTAGTCGAGGTGACGATTTTTCTTTGAATCCTTCAAACTTAAATTATCTAACAAAATATAAAACCACAAAAAAAGTCCCGATTTCATGTCGGGACTTTTTTATTATTTACCTCTACTTACCCGGTAAGGCTTTTGTGGAGGGTTTTTAAAACTTCTTTTGCCTGCGGTACTAATTTCTGGAGCACCAAGCATGGTCATTGCGCAACGGAAACCCACTTCAGCAGATGATTCATCTTGTTGCATAAAACGACGTGTTGCCGGGTTTAACCAATAAGCCATGTCATTCCAGGAGCCACCTTTATAAACTCTGGATTTATCGTTTACAAGCGTTACACCTTCTTCATTTAGTAAAGTGTTTTGTCTATCGCGATACCCTCTTTGATCGGCTTGATAAGTGCCAGATGCTACTGGCGATTGTGGATCAGTTGATTTAGAAATCGAATCAGAACGCTTCGCCTGTGCCTGTTTTTCAGCCCAGGTTTGTTTTCTTCCAGCATAAGCGTTTTCCTTAATCGGATTACCATATTTATCTAATGCAATTTTTCCACTTTGTGAGTCTTCTAATTTCTTGTTTGTGAAATAGTTACCGCGATAAGGGTTAAATGCATCAGCATCAGTAAATGTAGCTGTTCTGTAAACATCGTTAACCCATTCATTAACATTACCGGCCATGTTATATAAACCAAAATCGTTTGGTGCGTACTGAATCACCGGAACAGTTAAATCTCCCTTATCATTCAATGAACCGCCAACCCCCATGTAATCTCCAGGTGCTCTTTTAAAGTTGGCCTGAATCATACCTCTGGTTTTCTTTTTGGCTGAACTCACGCCTAAACCATTCCAGGGATAGATTTTATTCTGGTTAATGTTTTCATATTCGGTGTTACCAATTAAACCTAAAGCTGCATATTCCCATTCGGCTTCTGTTGGTAAACGGTAAGGTTGCATGATTACACCATCTTCTAATGTAGCAGTTCTTCTAGGTTGATTGTTTCTGCCTCCGGTTGTTGCTGTTGTTCCTCCTGCAGTTGATGTTGCTGCGCCGGATTTGGTATTATAATCAATAGGTGCATTTTTACCTATGTCATTATATTGGCCGTTTTGGTATGCTGCATCGTTATATGGCTTATCAGGCCTAGGTGTAGCTGCCATAGTAGCAGTATTCCCTCTTCCGTTCCCAGCTAATGTTCTATAATCAGTTAAGATTCCTTTTTCGCGTAAGATAAACTCGTTTGCCCTGGATGTTCTCCATTCGCAATAGCGGGAAGCTTGCTCCCATGAAACACCTACTACAGGGTAATCACGGTAAGCAGGGTGTCTTAAATAGTTATCTACATAAGGTTCGTTGTATGATAAAGCCTGGCGCCAAACCAATGTATCAGGAAGTTCATTGTAATAAAATTCGCGGTCTTCAGGGAAGTTATATCTGATCCAGTGTAAATATTCCAGCCAATCGGTATTTGAGACTTCTGTTTCATCCATATAAAATGATGGAACGGTAACCTGTCTTTTATAGTTGTAAATACTTGGCTCAACTCCCGGTACTTCGATAGCACTACCACCCACAACTAAAACTCCGCCTTCAATTGGAATTAAGCCAGGCCCTGGTGCCCTTTTATATTGGGTAGCCACCGCAAAAGCACCAGACTGGTTGTTTTTGCTTTTCCTATCGGCATAAGGAATGCCTGTTTTGCTAGAACTCCCGCTTTTTGAACTGCAACCCGAAAGCAAGGCGGCTAATGATAAACAAGTAAAAGAATATAGTAATAGTTTTTTCATATAGTACATGGTGGAATATCGTCCTTGTAGGGATTCAAGCCATAAAATTAAACAATTATAAATGAATATATAAATAATATGAGAATAAAATATTGATTATATTTTTGAGCCTTAACGTATCATTTTTTTAATATGGCGTCTGCTTTTCTTTTAAACGAAATTCTTGCTAAATAATTATAAATAAGCGAGATAAAATTTTTAAACTAAAATTGTAGATTGTTTTAGTAGCAAATAAAATATGTTTACATGTGAAATTTACAACTTTATAATTTGAGTAAAACTGGAGAGAAAATTAGCCTATTTACACGAGGTTCGATTAAGGTTATAATAATCGGGAAGTTAGTATAATACACTAATATTTTGATAATGATGATCAATAAATTATCCATTTGGTGTATTGCTTAGTCACGATTAAATCGGGTAAATCAATACATAAAGATATAAAATCTGGAAAAATATGGATTAAATTGTTTTATTAAATGGTTAATAACTTTGTCCTTACAGTTTTGCAGTAACACCCATATGTAAAAATCGTAGGTTTAATTAGTAAATAATCATAGAATTCGTAATTTGGTGAAATATAAGTTTTGGTTTTACGTTACTGATGTATTCTCCAGTTATTGCTAAATACCAAGATCTAAAATTACGTACCTTTAAAGGATGAATTTCAAGTACATCAGTAAACTTGCTTTTTCTGCACTCTCAATGGCCTTGGTGTTTGGTAAAACAAATGCCCAGGTAACCATAGGCAATACCCAAACGAATGGTAGCGAGGCAAACAACATTGTAACAGCAGTTCCATTTCTGCTTATTACACCCGATGCCCGTGCAGGCGCAATGGGCGATGCCGGTGTGGCTGTTGCGGGAGATGTAAATTCGGCCAGTATTAATGCTTCTAAACTTGCTTTTTTAGACAAACCTTATGGTTTTTCAGTGTCATATAGCCCATGGTTAAAAAGCCTTGTGCCTGATATTAATCTTGCTTATTTAAGTGGTTTTTATAAATTGGACGACCGCAATACCATTGGCGCATCTTTAAGGTATTTTTCTCTAGGCTCCATCCAGCTTACAGACATTAACCAACAGGATCTTGGGATCTCCAATCCTAATGAATTGGCTTTTGATGTTTCTTTTGCCCGTAATTTTGGTAAAGAGTTTTCACTGGGAACGTCATTAAGATATATTTATTCAAATTTAGCTTCCGGTCAGTTTTCATCTTCAGGACAGGTACGCAGTGGAAATGCAGTAGCAGTTGATGTTTCAGGTTTGTACAAAACAACCACAACATTATTTGGTAAACAGGCTATTCTTTCGGCTGGTGCTAATATTTCCAATATCGGAACAAAAATGAGCTATTCTGATGGGGGAGAGAACTTCTTTTACCTACAAATTTTAAAATCGGAGGTGCATCGACATTTACTGTAGACGATTTCAGCACTTTAACCTTTGCGCTTGATTTTAACAAATTGCTGGTACCAACTCAACCTATATACGATTCGAACAATAACATTGTAAGCGGAAAAGATCCGAACCGTTCGGTACCCGCCGGAATTTTTGGTTCATTTAGTGACGCACCAGGTGGTTTTAGCGAAGAACTCAAGGAAGTTGGAATCTCAACAGGTCTTGAATATTGGTACAATCAACAATTTGCGGTTAGGGCAGGCTACAACTATCAGAGCCCAATGAAAGGCGATAGTCGCTATTTTACCTTGGGCCTTGGCCTAAAATACAACGTATTTAATATCGATTTCTCTTATTTAATTGCAAATGCACAGACTAGTCCACTTGCAAATACCTTACGTTTTGGTCTATTGTTTAACTTTGGCGAAAGTAAAAGCAAAAGATAAAAAAGATTAAAGCAAATAAACATGAAAATTAGAGTAGGTTTCGGATTTGATGTGCATCAATTAAAAGATCAGCATCCTTTTGTTGTTGGTGGTGTTACATTAGATCATCACAAGGGTGCTTTTGGACATTCGGATGCTGATGTTTTACTTCATGCCATTTGCGACGCACTTTTAGGGGCCGCCAATTTACGTGATATCGGTTTTCATTTTAAAAATACAGATGACAGATGGAAAGGCATTAGTAGCTTAATCCTGCTGAAAGAAACCGTTAAATTACTGGCTGAAAAAGGATGGCATATTGGGAATATTGATGCCATGCTTTGTTTAGAAGCGCCAAAAATTAATCCACATATTCCGGCCATGCAACAAAACATTGCTGATGCCATTGGAATTTCTACCGAAGATATTTCAATAAAGGCAACCACCAACGAGCAAATGGGCTTTATCGGTAGAGAAGAGGGCGTTGTTTCTTATGCGGTTTGCTTAATCGAAAAGTAAAAACTTCTGTTTTTAGAGAGTACAGGAGTTTGGTTAAATATCTTTCCATTAATAATGATGTTATTATTATGGATGAGATGGTTAGCCAAGGAAGTCAAGTTTTTTATAACACATTGGCTATTAAAACCTGACTTCTTTTAAAGGACCGGATTGTACTAGGCTATCTGCTCCTTAACATTTCCTGTTCTTTTTATTGTACCCCAGGTTTCCAGTTCGCCTTTTATTGCTTTCCTGAAAGAACGGAAGAGTACAACATACATTAATTGTCTCCAGAAAAAACGCTGAGGGAAAATGTAAAGTAAATTGGTGTACTTTTCTTTCTCCATCCGGAAAGCAATTGCAGCAAAGATCATATCAACAAAGATGAAGATAATGTAATAGAAGAGTACCTGGCCAAAACCATTATGAAGACTTAAAATTCCTGAAAATCCGGTTAGCGTTAAATTATTAATGGCGCTTAGAGAGAAGAGACCGCTGATTAAAGAAATAAGCATAAAAAGATCGGCAAGTGGAGAAAATAATGGCAAAATAATCTGATAGATCAGGATATTTGGCATCCCTACCATTCCAAAATAGCTATACTTCTTGTTAAGCAATGTTTTTCTGTTTTTCCAAAAACTTTGCATTACCCCAAAACTCCAGCGGAAACGTTGTTTTAGCAGCATATTTACTGTCTCTGGTGCTTCTGTATAGGCAATTGCACTATCACAGTTTTTAACTTTGTAACCTGCCCTTAAAATGCGCATGGTTAGATCACAATCTTCAGCAAGGGTATCAATAGTAAAACCACCGACTTCAAGAATCACATTTTTTCTAAAGGCACCTATTGCCCCAGGCACAACAGTAATTGTATTTAATAAATCGAAGGCTCTTCTATCCATATTTTGAGCTGTGATGTATTCGATCGATTGCCATTTAGTAATGATGTTGTTGGTATTTCCAACTTTCACAGTTCCGGCTACGGCTGCTATTTTATCGTTATAGAAATAGCGCATCAGTTCGGTAACCGCATCTTCTTTTAGTTGCGTATCGGCATCTATACAGACTACAAATTCAGAAGCAGCTTTTGATATACCATAATTTAATGCAGATGCCTTGCCTCCATTTTCTTTACGGAAAACCTTTACCAAAGGGTGATTGCCAAAGTGTTTATTAATGATATCAAAGGTTTTATCTTTTGAACCATCATCAACAAAAATTAATTCAAAATCAGGGTAGGTGGTTTTTAAAAGACTATTAATGGTTTGAACTGCAGTAACTTCTTCATTGTAAGCCGGAATGATAATGCTTACCTTTTCTGCAGGATGCTGTATTAATTTACTCACATTGCGTTTTGCTCTTTTTCGCTGTCTGATGGCTAAATAAGCGATAAATATGGTCCTTAAGATCGCAAGTACAATTGCAACAGAAAATATAATGTTTAAAATCATGTTTCCGTAGTAAAAGAAATTGATGAAAAAGTAATCACCAGAGCCTGAAAAGCCACTGTTTGCGGTAGATTTTACTGCAGGCATGAGTTCTGATCTCTTTTTGCCCATTAAATCGCCTACCGTGGTGAAAGTATAGCCCTTTGCTTTAAAGAATTTTATAATGCGGGGTAAGGCTGCAACGGTAGCTTCACGGTTTCCGCCGGCATCATGCAGTAAAAGGATATTGCCGTTGTCTTGCTGTTTTACCACCTCGTTAAAAATCTGATCGGCAGTTTTACCCGGCTGCCAATCTTCGGGATCGATATATTCACCGATATTGATGTAATTCTCTTTGCGGCTTTGTGCAACGGGTAAAATTTCAGAAATGTTTTGTGGTTCGGCATCGGCATTAAATGGCGCACGGAATAGGATTGTGCTATGTCCGGTAACGGCTTCAATTAACCTACGGGTTGCATTCAGTTCAAATTTTACCCGCTTTGGGCCAATAGCAGACATATCTGGATGAAAAAAGGTATGGTTTCCAATTTCGTAACCATCATTATATTCCTGCCTTAACAATTCCATGTTCTTTTCAGCCATAATGCCAACCACAAAGAAACAGCCAGGTACTTTTTCCTGTTTCAAAATATTCAACACCTGTGGGGTATAAACAGGATCGGGGCCGTCATCAAAAGTTAAAGCAATTTTTTTGTCGGCTTCTCCAAACCTTTTAATTACGTATTGTTCTGGAAGTCTGGTATACTTTTGATCGGCAATGGAGAAATTTTCTTTATTTAAAGTGAATTTTACGCTGCCTGGTGTAGGAGTGGAAATGAGATCCAGTATTTCGCCATCACCTAAATAGGAGATTCCGCCCATATTTAACGAAGCAATTTTGCGTAAATCGAAGGGCTTTTTCTTTAGTGTATCCAGGCTAAGATCATCAGAAATAAATGACCATAAGCGTTTATCTTCCGAGCCTAAACGCCATAAGGCTATACCAGCAATATCCCAGTCATCCGCTTTGCGGATTAAGTTAAAATAAGTGGCCGCATCAGTAAAGTAAACTTCATGTTTAATTCCACTGCCATCGTTGTAAGTGTAGTTTAAATTGGCAGAAGCAGGATTGTAGTTTATTTTGCTTTTATAATTAACCGCTATTGTCATAGCCTGCTCGTAAGTAACGGGTTGTCCAATGCTATTTTTTGGCCAATCATAACCGTAACAAGCTAAGGCAAGGATTACTTTGCTGGCATCAACTTTATTGCAAATGTCATCAAGCTTTTCTTCTACCCATTCCTGATGGGAAATATCGCCTGCGTTACTTTGTTCGGTATGCTGATCATAAGCCATTAATACGAGGTAATCATTATATTTTTGAAGGATTTCTGGCTTATAATCGTCATTTTCGGGTGAAATATCCTGAGAAACAATCAGTTTTTTTGCGTGAAACTGAGTATATAGATTCTTCATAAAAGCGTTAAAGCTATCGTTGTTTTGAAGGTTGAGTTCTTCAAAATCTATGTTGATTCCACTATAACCATACTTTTTGGTGATCGCTATCAGATCGTAGATCAATTTTTGCTGAGCGGGTTGATCATTTAATAACCTTCTTACTGCTGCACCATCCCAATGGTCTTTATTATAATTTGAAACCACTGCAAGAGCCGATTTTTTGCCAGCGTGTATTACTTTTAAGGCCGCAGTATCTGCCTTATCTACAATTGAATCACCATTTAAAAAGAACGATTCTGTAGCCACCATATCCAAATGGCTGATGTTGCGTTTTAAATCTGATATTGACGATTCTTTACTTGCTGCCCAACTTACGTAAAAGGCCATGTTGATGCGCTTGTTATTGCCACGATGAGTTAAAATGCGGTGTTCACGATCTTTTTTGATCTTTTGCAGCTTAGATTTTTCTATAGTGAAATCTTTATACCGTTGCGATTTTTTTAACTTCTCTAACTGTTTTTGTGTTAATGGTGCATTCGTGTTTATAAAAGGCAAACTGGGCGACTGTACTGAAGACAGTGTGTAGGCTACGCAGATGATTGCGACAATGAAGACTAAAAAAAACGTACGGCTTACCCATGTAAATGCGTGCCAGCGCCTTTTAGTTTCAGTCTGAAATATTTGTTTTCCGGACATTTTTCTTTTCTGATTTATTGATCAAATGTCACTAACGAATATGAAGATTGAATGAATGATTTTAAATTAAAGCGCCGTGAAATTAGATCGTTAGTTCTACTCTAAGATACTATTTTATTGATTGAAGAATGAATTTTTGGATCCTCTTTATCATTAATAGATTTAGGATTTTAATTATTCCGGGTATGGCCACTTTGAAGAGTTTTCGTTGACAGAAGCCCTAACTAATTTAGCCCTTGGCGAGCGGTATCCTGCAGGCTTGGAGGTACGACGGCCGAAGCGTACAAGCATAGCAAAGGAATAAACGATGTTTCTTGCACGGTACTTGCGCTCCTAAAATCATTTTTACAGAAAACAATTTAATTAGCGCCATATAACTTCCCGCGCCAAATGGATAAAAGGTTTTTTGGAAATGAATACCTTCTGTGCTTTATAGAGGACTGCAGCCCCGCTATCCCTACTGCCGATAGAAAAATCGGCATTCGTACTATCGGGTTTAGATAACTCCTGTTCTTGCTGCTATGAGGGGTTTTCCTTACCGGAGGCCCAACCAATTTAGCCCTTGGCGAGCGGTACCCTGCAGGCTTGGAGGTACGACGGCCGAAGCGTACAAGCATAGCAAAGGAATAAACGATGTTTCTTGCACGGTACTTGCGCTCCTAAAACTATTTTTACAGAAAACAATTTAATTAGCGCCATATAACTTCCCGCGCCAAATGGATAAAAGGTTTTTTGTAAATGAACACTTCTGTGCTTTATGGAGGACTGCAGCCCCGCTATCCCTACTGCCGATAGAAAAATCGGCATTCGTACTATCGGGTTTAGATGATTCCTGTTCTTGCTGCTATGAGGGGTTTTCCTTACCGGTGGCCCAACCAATTTAGCCCTTGGCGAGCGGTACCCTGCAGGCTTGGAGGTACGACGGCCGAAGCGTACAAGCATAGCAAAGGAACAAACGATGTTCATGCACAGTCCTTGCGCTCCTAAAACCATTTTCGCAGAAAATAATTTAATTAGCGCCATATAACTTCCCGGGCCAATTGGATAAGAGGCTTTTTGGAAATGAACAGTTCTGTGCTTGTGGAGGAATGTAGCTTATCATAACGCAATGATTGGACTCTGTTGTAATATAAAGTCGAAAAAAGCCGACAATTACAAAAATGCCGGCTAATTTTATCTATTCAGTATGATGGATGCTGAAACCAATCCGATAACTATCGGATCAGCATGATTTTCCGTTTACTCTTCTAAGTAGCCAAACCTGCCTTGGTTATAATCTTCAATGGCCTGATGGATTTCGGCTTCAGTATTCATTAAAAAGGGGCCATACTGAGCAACCGGCTCGTCGATTGGTTCTCCGCTTAAAACTAAAATTACACTGTTTTCTAAAGCTTCGATCTTAATCTCTGTACCTTTGTTACTGAAGTGGACAAAATTATCTGCTATTGCGGTTTCCGATCCGTTTATTTTAATCGAGCCTTCAATCACCATAAATCCGGTATTAAAATTTTGAGGAAAGTTAAAGGTAACTTCGCCACCTTTATTTAGTCGGGCATTATACATTTCTATGGGGCTAAAAGTGTTTGCATTGCCCTTTATGCCTTTATAATTACCTGCTATAATTTCAATTTTTCCTCCATTCTCCGGAAGTTCAAAAAGAGCCATATCGGCCTGTTTAATGGCCTGATAGCCGGGTTTACCCATTTTATCCTTTGCAGGTAGATTAACCCAAAGCTGAATCATTTGAAAGGGACCTCCGGCTAAGCTGTAGTTGGTTTCATGATATTCTTTATGTAATACACCGCTCGCTGCAGTCATCCATTGTACATCTCCCGGATAAATCACTCCACTGTTTCCAGAACTGTCATGATGTGCAACCGCACCATGATAGGCAATCGTTACTGTTTCGAAGCCACGATGGGGGTGAATACCAACGCCCCGTGGTTCTTTCCTTGCAGAAAATTCGATCTTTGAGCCATAATCCATTAAGAAAAAAGGACTCATATTGATTTGATATCCGCCTGGAAAAAAATTGTGTACCCTAAACCCATCGCCAACCATGTGCGGCGCCGGAGCTTTTAGTACTTTTTCTATTTGTTTTGTTTCCATTACCTTCAAGTTAAATAAGGCATGGTGCATAGGGCATGGAGTAAAAACCCCATGCTTAAATTCCCTTTGCTCTATGCTTGTTTCACAAACTGTAATTCGCCTAAAATGCGAACTTCTTCACTTACCATTACGCCACCAGTTTCCAGCGCAGCATTCCATGTTAAACCGAATTCAGAGCGGTTAATTTTTCCGCTTAAGGTAAAACCTGCTTTGGTATTTCCCCAGGGATCGGTAGCAATGCCACCAAATTCTGCGGTTAATTTTACCGGTTTAGTTTCGCTTTTAATCGTTAAATCACCTTTAACGATATAATCGCCCCCATCTTTTTCTACTGAATTGGATTTAAATTCGATGTGCGCAAATTTTTCAGCATCGAAAAAATCACCACCTTTTAAATGGTTATCGCGGTCAGTATTTCCGGTATCAAGTGAACCGATATCACCTTTGAAAGAAATCTCTGCATTTTCAAATTCATCACCATCAGACAATAATTCTGCGGAGAAAGATTTTAAACTACCTGTTACTGTAGTAATCATTAAGTGTTTTACTTTAAATTGTAACTCGCTGTGGGTTGGATCTAATGTCCATTTTGTAGTTGCCATATCTTTTGTTTTTGAGATGTTTAATATTTACAACACAAAAGTACAGCGCAGGGTTTTACTACATATTGATGTATGGTAAGAAAGGGAAATAATTGAATGAGAGAAGGATAGGTTGATGGAATGAGAGAATTATGGAATGCGAGAAGGTTGAAACGTTGAAAGGTTAGATTTGACGATACCAATCACTCATTCAAAATTCAGTCATTCACTAATTAAAGCTAAGGTCTGAAATGTTTGTTAGCAAGTTCTTTTCTTACGCGGCTTAGCGATTCGGGTGTAATACCCAGATAAGATGCAATCATCCATTGTGGTACGCGGAGCGTAAGGTTAGGGTAAAGTTTAATAAAATCGAGGTATCTTTCTTCCGCCGTTGCGCTCAATAACATATTTATTCTTTTCTGCATAAAGCGGATCGAATTATTAAGTAGCTTAATTTGCATCGGCTGTAAGCATGGTACTTGCCTGGCCGCTTCTTCCATAAAATTGTTGGGCATTAACACCGCTTCGGTTGCTTCTATGGCATCAATAAAAAATATCGAGGGTTCGTTATTCATGTTATTACGGTCGGAAACCAACCAGTTTTCTGGTGCGAACTGAAGAATGTGTTCTTTACCTTTTGCATCAATTGAATAGGCACGTAACAATCCTTTGCCTACAAAATATCCGTGTTTGAAATTATCGCCGGTATATTGAACTATTTCGTTTTTCTCGAATTTTTTAATCTTCAAAACAGAAGATATGCTTTCGAACTGTTCATCAGTGATCTCTATTTTTTCCTGTAAGTATTTTTTGAAACTGATGAATCATAAAGGTGGAATGTTATTTTTTACGGGCTTAATATCGGAAAAATCTACACCACATTTGCAATTACCGCCACATCCGTCTTTTTTTGCCTGTAAAGATTTAAACACCAAACGGCCAACATATACCAATGCTACCGCAAAAAGTAAAAAGACTAAAATCGTTTGAATATCCATAGTACAAATATAAGGGCTTTTAGTGTTTTGGTGTTCAGGTGAATGTAAATATATCGGATTGCTATCCATAATTAACCGCAAAATACGCAAAGCATTTCGCAAAGAAACGCTAAGTAGAATACGTTTTTTATCACAAAGATAACCGATTTTTACACGGAGTTCACAGAGCGGGTTTTGAGATATTTTGCCGCGGAGTCACAGAAAACACGGAGGGATCGTATAGCTTGGTACTATCCTTTTTTCTTTGGCAAATCTTTATACTGGGATTATTTAGCATAGTTTTTCGTGCCATCCGTGTCTCTGTGCCTGAATGATTATTGAGTTAATAATTATTTATGTTCGTGGAGATACGAACCTTGGCTTAAGAAAGATCATTCTCTGTGATCCTCTGTGCCTTTTCTCCGTAGGCTCGATGGTTAAATAAAATGATCTTTGCGTTCTTTGCGCCTTCCCTTCTCGCTCTTTGCGGTTAGAAAGGGGAACTATTCCATAAAACCTACAGTACCGCCAACCCAATCAAAGTCGGCATTGTAACGGACACCAATCATTTTTCCTTTGCTTAACCTTGCCAGATTAATACAAAGCTGAGGCTCACCATTGTCAGGCCATAAATACATCATCCTGATTTCGGCCTTTACCCCACCATCCGGCGCCTGTACGGCTGGTTCATAGTTTACTTTCCGCTGCAGAATCCAGTTTTCAGGATCTTTAATATTGGTAATGTCCGCTTTGCTTACGTCAATAATAACACCCATGCCTGCGAAAGAAAATAATGGCTTAAGTACATAGTTTTCTAAATCACCAGGAATCGTTTTTACCTCATTTAAAAAACGTGTTTCAGGCACAAATTCGCTTTTTAGAAATGGCATGGTGTACTTGCTGATGCGATAGAACCAGTTGGGGTGCGTTACCCACTCCACATCGATTTCTTCACGTGGATCGAAACTGTTTTTAAAGATCCCGGTGTTATTTGCCACTTCGTCGAATATCAGACGGTTATAAATTCTTTTCAACTGGATCTTTTTGCCATTTTCTTCGTAAAAGAGGAATTTGCCTGCTTTTTTAATGTTTTCCAGTGCCAAAATTTTAATACCCAGCATTTTTTGGGTTACAAAAAAATCAATGGCTGTTTTTTGATTAGGCGCATCTACATCCATCAGGGCCACTTCTTCTGGCTGGTGGGAGCCAATAATAACTTCTTTAAGTAGTTTAATGTATTTTTCTTCGTTAAAGCCGGTTAAAAAATAATTTACGGAAGGATCTATATCGAAATTCGTTTTAAAAGTTTTTGCCAAGTGATGCTGAAAACCATATAACGAGGGGAAACCCTGCATTTCGATCAACATAGGAGTGAGTTCTCCATTTTTATCTTTACAAATACCGAAATCAAAGGTTAAAAAGTGTGGCTGCTCATTTTCATTAGGTACATTCCAGTCTGAAGGGATTGCCTTTTGAGTTAGCGCTTTAAAATTGGGCTGCTTAATCAGCTTTATAATTTCTTCTCCTGCTGCAATTAATTTCTCTTTTAAGGCTTTCGGAACAAAAATAGGTGTTTCTGCAACCCGGAAAGGGATTGAGGGATAGCCATTTTCCAATTCGGTAAGGAAGTTTTGATACTTCTCTTCGGTAAACTGCTGGTTGTATTTTTGGCGTTGGGCAGGTATCATAGGTTTTTGTGTTTTATTTCTGTTGCCGAATCCGTCATTACAAAGAGTGATCGTCCTTTCGACCGTAGTGGAGAAATCTATCGGCGATTATCATATACTTTTTAATAGATTTCTCCATTCCGCTGCGCTCCAGTCGAAATGACGAATATATGCGAGAAAGATTGCTTCACTCATTCGCTCAATCTACCTCTTCAGTTCGCAATGACGACTGTTTTTGCAAATGCCTAATTGCTTTTTGTAAAAAATTAGGTAAAATAACACTTTGCGTAAGCACAATCCTTGCAGGATCGTCTAAACTGTTTAACATATCCAGGTATTTTTGCTCCCCGTGCATATCAACAATTGCTTTTTCTTTTCTTCCTGAAGCAAGTACATTTTCATGCCCGCCGGATCGGCCTCAGGATGAAATTGTGTACCGATAATTTCATCTGAAAAGCGGATCGACATCATACAGCGTTCTAAATTGACATGTTTGCGTTCTTTTTCGATGGCCAATAATTTGGCACCTTTTCGCTCAAAAGCTGCAAAATCTGGTTCAATCACCTGCCAATCTCTGCTGTCGACCGAAAAGAAAGGATTGGTGATGCCGTTAAAAATTTCATCTTTTTCTCCGTATTCAGTTAAGGTAATCGGGAAAATACCAAAAGCATTAGACCGTCTTTCAGTTACGTTACCCAATTCATACTTTCTGCAAGCCAATTGAAAGGAATGGCAGATTAAAAAGCATATTTTTTTCTTTCGTTTCTATAGTTAAAAGCTTCTATCTGATCTAAGAGATTAAAGAAATCATTTTCCCATTGTTCGCCTTTACTTTCAATCGGACTCCCTGGTCCGCCGCTAGAAATATATGCATCGTAACCAATGCCGGGCATTTCTCCTTTCTGCCTTAAGTCAAAAATATCAAAGCTTAAATCAATATTGTTTTCAATTCTGAAACGGGATAAAATTTCCTGAATTCCCCGCATACCCTGATTAGGTGCGCCGTTATTCATGTCAATAACTGCTACCTTTAAGCTTCTTTTATCCATTTTAATTACTTTGCACCTATAAGTGTTTGAGTGGTAATGTAATCTACCACGGCCTCAAAGTTACCAGTTTGCTGGTAAACAGCCAACTGTCTGTCTGCTCCGGTACCATGCTCCAGGATTTTATGCACATAAATAATGTCTTCGCGGCAGCCCAAATCATCTACTACGTCATCTACAAAATCCAGTAATTCTAAAACAAGGTTCCGGCAGTTAACTTCCATTTCTTTACCAAAATCTATCAAATTGCCATCAATCCCATAACGTGCAGCCCGCCATTTGTTTTCGTTGATCAATGCTCTTGAATAACTGATAAACTCCATATTCTGCAAACGCAGTTTATACAATTTAGCACATAATGCCTGAAATAATGCCGTAAAAGCCATCGTTTCATCAATTAGCATTGGGCAATCGCATATTCTGAACTCTACGGTGTCAAAAAATGGATGTACGCGGATGTCCCACCAAATTTTCTTTGCATTATCCATGCAATTGGTTTTGATGAGCAGTTTTACATAATTGTCGTAATCTTCAATGCTGTTAAAAATATCAGGGATGCCTGTACGTGGGAATTTATCGAATATTTTAGTCCTGAAAGATTTGTAACCTGTATTTCTTGATTCCCAGAATGGCGAATTGGTTGATAGAGCAAAAACGTGCGGTAAAAAATACCTTACCTGATTGGCAATATGAATGGCCAGCTCGCGCGATTGAAAGCCTACATGTACATGCAGCCCAAAAATAAGGTTAGAGCGGGCGGCCTCCTGCAACTCGTTAACGATTTCGTTGTAGCGGGGATGTTCGGTAATCAATTGTTTTTCCCAATGCGAAAAGGGGTGGGTACCAGCTGCACCAATTCTCAAACCCTGTTCTCCGGCAAGTTGCGATACGGTGTAGCGCAGTTGAGAAATTTCTTTACGTGCTTCTGTGGTTGTTTTACAAATACCAGTTCCAACTTCTACTACTGCCTGGTGCATTTCTGCTTTAACCTGGTCTTTGTGAATCTTTTGTGCAGCTTCTACAATTTTTTGGTCATGAGAAGTAAGCTCTCTGGTAACGGGATCAATTACCATGTACTCTTCTTCTATGCCCAGCGTAAACTCATTCATGTTAATATTGATTAGAATTTAAATCCCAATTATTTTTTTGCTGCTGCCTTTTTAGGCTTTGCGGGCGCCTTCTCTGGTGTTGCAGTTTTAGCCTTTTCTGTAGCCGTAATTTTCTTAGGCGTAACTGTTTTAGCCACATTTGATTCAGCTTTAGCTATTAGTGGTTTACCACCAACAGAGGCTTTAATGTATTCGCCCCAGGTTAAATTATCTTGTCCGTCTTTTTGTGCTTTAGCCCTTTCTATGGCATAATTGGCTGTGGTTTCTACAACCCAGTCAAAATTCTCCTGACCAACACTTTTAATATCTGCATCGGGGGCAGGGTTACAGAAATCGATTGCAATAGGCACTCCATCACGCACCGCAAATTCAACTGTATTGAAATCATACCCCAGGTATTTGCATAATTTTAAGGTGTATTCCTCAACTGTTTTAAGCAATTTCGGATCAGGTGATTTACCTTCTGTTGCATAGCGTAAATGATGCGGGTTGCGGGGATCGTATTGCATAATGCGTACATGTTTACCACCGATGCAATAACACCTGAAATATTCTTCGAAAATGATTTCTTCCTGCAAAAGCATTACCAGTTGTTGGGTGCCGCTGTGTTTATCAAAAAATCTTCTTTATCATGAAGTTTATAAACATCTCTCCAGCCACCACCATCGTAAGGTTTCATATAGGCCGGAAAACCAGTGTACTCAAAAATGGCATCCCAATCTAAAGGCATCGTGAGGTTCGAAAACGATTCTCCTGTGGTACCTGTAGGATGCTCACGTGATGGGATTAAGGCTGTTTTGGGCACGGGAACACCGATTTGTTCGGCCAGGGCATTGTTGAAAAACTTCTCGTCTGCACTCCACCAAAATGGGTTGTTGATTACTGCAGTTCCGGTAATGGCTGCATTTTTTAAAGATGCACGATAAAAAGGCACATCCTGCGAAATGCGATCGATGATAACCGAATAGCCAAGGGGTATATTCTGAAATATTTTGTCGATTTTAACAGCTTCGGCGGTGATGCCTTTTTCTGCTTTTTGATTGATCCTTTCGATTACGGCTTCAGGAAAAGAACGCTCCTGTCCGAATAAAATCCCTATTTTTTTCATTGATATATTTTAAGTTTAATTGTTTAAGCATTATGGTTAATTGCTTAACTGGTTAATCGGTTAATTGTTTGATGATTATATCCAAAATCGACTCGGGACTTAAGACTGCCGACTTTGGACTAAACTATAACTGTGCAATATAATTCGGAAACATCTCTCTCCAGATCGGCCAGTCATGGTCAGCATTTTGCCTGATATCCAGCCAATGATCGATTCCTTTTTTACTAAGAATTTCCGATAAACGTTCATTGTCCTGCCTGCACATATCGCGGTCGGTTGTACCCAGCACAATTTTCATATAATGCAGCTCAGGATTACTGTTGTTCAGCAGATAATCAACCGGGTTGTTGAAATAAACATCATCGTTGTAAAAGCCGTCTAATTGACCAGAGATATCAAAAGCTCCACTCATGCTGAACATGTGGCTTACCAACCAGGGATGCCTGAAAGCGAAATTTGCTGCATGATAGCCTCCGAAACTGCAACCAGCAGTAATAATTTTACTGTGCCCTGTTTCCTGGCGGGCCAAAGGGGCAACTTCTTCAAGCAGGTATTTGTCGTACCAGATGTGGTTCTTAACCCGGTCTGCCGGATGGATGCTTTTGTTGTACCAACTCAATTTGTCAACGCCATCAGGACAGTAAATCTTAATTTTTCCTTCATTAATAAATCCCTCAACAGAATCTATCAATTTAAAATCCTTATTTTCAAAATATCGACCCATACTCGTTGGGAACAGTAGGATAGGGGTGCCACCGTGACCAAAGATGAGCATGTCGATTTCGCCACTTAAATTCGGGCTGTACCATTTCTTATGTTCTTCTTTAACCATAATAAAAATTGAATAATTTAAGGTATAAATTAAAATCTACAATAAGAATAGTTTAAGCAGTAAAATGAATCAAATTAAGAGGGGATTGTAAAAATTGACCTATGATAATTAATAGTTTATGGAGATTTGTACCTTTGCACCCTAATTCTGAGGCGATAGCCGTGTGATAGGGGATTTTGATTATGAAGTACACCACAATTTTATCGGTAAAAGTTAATACCAGTAGCTTTAAAATACCCTCAGCTTATTTAAAGCGTGAGGTAGAAATAGATATTTATACACCTGAAGGTATTTTAGGGAATGAGAAAATAGAGCTTCTTTTATTAAATGATGGGCAAGATGTGGCTAAAATGGATTTTAGCACGATTTTGGAAGATGCCCATCATTCCAAAAGAAACCATAGGTTAATTGTTGTGGCCATTAAAGCATCAGAAGATCGTTTAATGGAATATGGTATTGCAGTTATGCCTGATTTTAAAGGTCGCGGTGCAAAAGCTAACCTTTATACCGATTTTGTGATTAAAGAACTTCTGCCTTTTGTTAAAAAGAAAATTGCGATGCCGATTACCGGTAAAGTGGGTTTTGCAGGATTTTCTCTTGGCGGTTTATCTGCTTTTGATATTGCCTGGAATAATTCTTCTGCTTTCGATGTTATTGGTGTTTTTTCAGGAGCATTTTGGTGGAGAAAAAAGATTTGAATGAAGGGTATACCGATGCCGACCGTATTATACATCAGCAATTGGAGAATACTTTTACTAAGCCGGATATGAAATTCTGGTTGATGACCGGTACAGAAGACGAAAAGGCAGACCGGAATAAAAATATGATTATCGATTCTATAGACGATACCATTGACGTTGTTAAAATACTCCTGAATAAAGGCTACAAACGGCCTGATAATATTTTTTATTATGAAAGAGTTGGTGGTAAACACGATGTTCCAACATGGGAAAGTGTAATGCCAGCCTTTTTAGATTGGGCATTTGAGGTTTAGTGATAGAATTGATTAGTATGGTCGTCATTCCCGCGCATGCGGGAATCGTAATACAAGCGCTTTAAGATTCCCAATCGAGTTGGGAATGACGATCGTTCGCATGGCTATTTATACTTCAAAAAAATACCCGTATCAAATATTGTCCATAAGCAGCTTCTTTGATCACACGATTTAAGAGCCGTATTGGCCCAGGTATTGCAGGTTTTAAATATGCTATAACTTCCTTTGGCTTCATAAAACGCATCGCCAATATCATAATGGATGTTTGATTTCACATTGATCAAATGGCCTGCTGCATCTTTTTTGAAACTATTTAAGATATAGCCAATAAGTTGTTTGTATTGGGCATGGCTAATCATAATTTTTTTGCAGCTGGCATCTTCCCGTATGTTTTTGTAATAGGTGGTGTGCATGGCCGATGTGCTTAGTCCGGATATTGCCCGTAGGCCATTGCTTAGTTTAAGATCTGAAAATTCGGGTGTTTCCAGGTAGAATTTTTTATCACCCCAGCCCATGGCCAGGTATCGGTAACTGCTATCGGCTTCTAAAGTATTTTGATAATTGATTTCTTTTGTCCAGTTCATTTCGGCGCTAACAGCCGGAACCACAATATCAGTGTGCACGCCATTGGTCATAATATATATGGCAACTTCTTTAGCATTTGTTGGATTGGCATTTATGGTAATACGCGAGCAGCAAAATGCAGTGAAGAAGTAAATCCCAATCAATGCGATAAAAACAATTAAAAATCTACCTGTATATTTTAAACTCCTTTTGTTCATTCCAATCTCCTTTCTGCAATTAATACAAGAGTAGCATTCCTGGTAACCCAATCTACAGAATAATTTGCCTATCGATTTTATTGATACTGATATTGAAAAACATGATTTTTCACGGCTATAAGTTATCCCTACCTTGACAGCATGATAAAAGGATTATTTGAAACGCACATTTATGTAGAGGATTTAGAAAGATCAATCGATTTTTACCGCAATGTTTTAGGTTTAACACAATGCCACTATGAAGAAGAACGCAAAATTGCCTTTTTCTGGATCGGAAAACCGCAGGAAGCCATGTTGGGAATTTGGGAGAAACCAAAGGCAGAAATCGACATCAGGCATTTTGCTTTTCGTTGCGATGTGAATGATGTGCTGAACAAATCAGTTCAATTTCTTGAATCTAAAAATCTTCAGCCTTATAATTTTCTTAACAATGGAAATCACAAGCCAATGGTTTTCGCCTGGATGCCTGCCCTGGCTATTTATTTTAATGATCCTGATGGGCATGCATTAGAATTTATTGCTATTTTAGAAGGAAAGGCAAGGCCAGAGTTAGGTGTAATTTCTTACGAGGATTGGTTAAGCACATAATAAACTTCATCCAGCTAGCTTTGTCAAGGCTTCAGCTGTCGAACCTAAAAAATTAATATGTTCGCCCTTATTGCTTTCGTAAATAAAATCTTTGATACTTTTGCTTTGATATGAGCTAAAATCGCCAATAATTGCGAGGCTTACCCGGTAATTTGAAAATTTTTGAAGAATTTCTCCTGCTATTACGTTTTTCAGGTCGAAGAAATCGGGGGTGATATTTTGTTTGTGGATGATGATTTTATCAAAACCCTGGTAATATAGATTCCCCAATAAGTCTAAGCCATCTGCTGCGTCATTAATAATAATTTCTTCCGAAATGACTTCTGCAATATTGATGTTGTTTATGGTATGCGTTTCAATTTTCATCTGTAATTATAAATTGGCAGGTGTTTTAATTTACCGCGGCTAATTTAAAGATTATGTTTTTTAAAACATTTGGTTCGAACCTGTAATGGATTGAAAAAAGAATTGCTCTGCCTTTCTATTTAAAAGTGAGATAATTGCAACATTATCATCGTATTAAATAGTGAGCGATATAGTAGAAAATCCATTTCTAAACACTATCTTTGCGCCAAATTTGAGGCGCATTTTATGCAAAAGATTAGAAATATAGCTATTATAGCACACGTTGACCACGGTAAAACCACTTTGGTTGATAAGATTTTACACTCTTGTTCTATTTTTCGTGACAACGAACAAACAGGAGAGTTGATATTGGATAACAACGATTTAGAGCGTGAGCGTGGTATCACAATCGTGTCTAAAAACGTATCAGTTCAATACAAAGATGTAAAAATTAACATTATCGATACACCTGGTCACGCGGATTTTGGCGGTGAGGTAGAGCGTGTTTTGAAAATGGCCGATGGTGTACTTTTACTTTGCGATGCTTTTGAAGGTGCAATGCCTCAAACACGTTTCGTAACACAAAAAGCTTTAGCCCTTGGTTTAAAACCGATTGTGGTTGTAAACAAAGTGGATAAAGAAAACTGTCGCCCGGAAGAGGTTTATGAGCAGATTTTCGAATTGTTCTTTAACCTTGAAGCAACTGAAGAGCAATTGGATTTTCCTGTTATTTACGGTTCATCTAAACAAGGATGGATGAGTACAGACTGGAAAGTACCAACTACTGATATTTTCGCTTTACTAGATGCGGTTGTGGCTAACATTCCACCTGCACCAATTAACGACGGTACTTTACAGATGCAGATCACTTCGTTAGATTATTCATCTTTCGTAGGTCGTATCGCAATTGGCCGTGTACACCGCGGTACTATTAAAGAAAACCAACCGGTTACTTTAATTAAACGCGATGGCAAAGTTGTTAAATCAAGAGTAAAAGAACTTTATACTTTCGAAGGTTTAGGTAAGGTTAAAGCTACTGAAGTAAGCTCTGGTGATATTTGTGCAGTTGTAGGTATTGATGGTTTTGATATTGGTGATACTATCGCTGATTTTGAAGCACCAGAACAATTACCGGTAATCAGCATTGATGAGCCAACGATGAACATGTTATTTACCATCAATAACTCTCCGTTTTTTGGTAAAGAAGGTAAATTAGTAACTTCTCAACGTATTAAAGAACGTTTGTACAAAGAGATGGAAAAAAACTTAGCTTTAAAAGTTGTTGAAACAGCTTCTCCTGATGCTTGGTTGGTTTATGGCCGTGGTATTCTCCATTTATCGGTATTAATTGAAACGATGCGTCGTGAAGGTTATGAGATTCAGGTAGGTCAGCCTCAGGTTATCATTAAAGAAATTGATGGTAAAAAACATGAGCCGATTGAAACTTTAATTGTTGATGTTCCGGGAGAAGTTTCTGGTAAAGTAATCGAATTGGTAACTCAGCGTAAAGGCGAGTTATTAATTATGGAGCCAAAAGGCGATTTACAACACTTGGAGTTCGAAATCCCTGCGCGTGGTATCATTGGTTTACGTAATAACGTTTTAACTGCTACAGCAGGTGAGGCAATTATGGCTCACCGTTTCAAAGCTTACGAGCCTTGGAAGGGTACAATCCCTGGTCGTTTAAATGGTGTATTAGTTTCAATGGAAAAGGGTCAAACTACAGCTTATTCAATCGATAAGTTACAAGATAGAGGCCGTTTCTTCATCGATCCGGGAACTGATGTTTACGAAGGTCAGATTATGGGTGAGCACATTCGTGATAACGATTTAGTAGTAAACGTGGTAAAAGGTAAAGCATTAACCAACATGCGTGCTTCTGGTACTGATGATAACACCCGTATTGCTCCGGCAATTAAATTCTCTTTAGAAGAAGCGATGGAATATATCCAGGCTGATGAGTATATCGAGGTTACACCGCAAAGCATGCGTTTACGTAAAATTTTCTTAACTGAGCAAGAACGTAAAGTTAAAGGAAAGCAATTCGCTTAGACCAATAAATCCCCTAAAAGGGGCTTAAAAATACAGATTAATAAAGCCCCGATGTAAATCGGGGCTTTTTGTGTTTAAAAGGTTTGATCAGAGTTGACGACTTTAATTTTAAACAGGCCCCGAAAGGTGTCAACTCTTAAGTAATAATGATGAAATAATAACAGTTCTCCCAGGATTAGTTTGTGTTTAGTTAGTGATAAAAATGATGAGGAAAGCAGTTACATTACATTTTTTATTGTCAGTCCTTCTTTCCGCTAAATACCCGATGAAGAATCGGGTGATACCGCTCCAATAAGGTTTAGGTTCGTTAAGGATGTGGCAATAGGTTCCTTAAGTTTTGCTTATCTTGCCCGTGCAAAATTTTTATCATGCAAACTTACCTTCAATCCTTTAATATTCTTTCTCCGGCAGAAATTGATGTTTTTACAGCTAATGCTACACCAAGGGCATTAAAAAAAGGAGAATTCTTCACCACGGAGGGTAAGATATGTAAGGAAATAGCTTTCATAAAATCGGGTATTCTGCGTTCTTATTATACTTCGGCCAGTGCAGAAGAATATACTTATTGCCTTACTTTTCCCAGTCAGTTTATGACGGCTTATTCCTCTCTGATTACCGGAAACCCAACCGTAGAGAATATCCAGGCAATGAATGTTGTAGATTTGCTGATTATCAAAAAAGAAGTGATTGATGATTTAGCTGCATCCAGTATAAATGGATTAAAGTTGCTAAAAACTATAGCTGAGCAGCAATACCTGCATTTAGAAAAGCGGATTTTTATGTACCAGAAAGATGCGGCTAAACAGCGCTATCTGGAGCTTCTCAAAAATTATCCCGACTATATTAAAAAAATACCTGTAAAATATCTGGCGTCGTTTCTGGCCATTACCCCGAGGCACTTAAGCCGGCTCCGCAAAGAAATTATTTAAGGACATTTGTCTGCCTGTTGAGCAAAAGATCGGGGTTAATTTTGTGTTGTAAATAATAGCAACATGAAAAATATTTTAATCCTAAACGGGCATCCGGATAAAAAAAGCATCAATTTTGCCCTGGCAGAAGCTTATTATAAAGGGGCGGTGGAAGCGGGTGCCACGGTTTCATTAATCCACATTGGCGATTTAATTTTTAATCCTAACCTTGCTTTCGGTTACCAGCAGCGCATGGAATTGGAGCCTGATTTATTAGCGAGTTTAGAAAAAATAAAAGCTGCTGATCATTTGGTCTGGGTTCATCCTGTTTGGTGGGGCGGCATGCCCGCCTTGATGAAAGGATTTATCGACCGCTTGTTTCTACCCGGCATCGCCTTTAGGTACCGCGAAAACAGTGTTTGGTGGGATAAACTTTTTAGTGAGAAAACAGCCCGGATCATTACTACTTTAGACCAGCCCGCATGGTATTACCGCCTGTTTTTTGGTCGGCCAAGCGTTAACCAGTTAAAGAAAAGTATACTTCAGTTTTGTGGGATAAGTCCGGTTAAAATCACCTACGTAGGAATCATTAAAAAATCTACACAAAAACAGAGAATAAAGTGGGTAAATGAAATACATAAACTCGGAAGTAGTTTGAGGTAAGTGATTATTCCTTAGTGTTATTATTAATCAGCTTAATGCTTTTTTGTCAGTAGTTTTTCATAAAACTTATAGGAATAAAAAATTAACAATTTGATGGCAATTCGTTTTGGTGCAGACTTTAATTTTGCATTTTACCAAACAAACAAATCGTCTCAATCATGATTAATAAAAGATTATCCAAGGTGGGTATATTTTTATTAAATATGCTCTCTCTTTTGCCGCTATTCATTTTATATAGATTGGCAGATGCTTTCTATGTATTAATTTTTTATGTTTTTGGCTACCGTAGAAAAGTGGTTAAAGAAAACTTGCTTAATGCTTTTCCAGAGAAAACCACTACTGAAATTTGTGCGATAGAAAAACGGTTCTATAAATTTTTGGCTTCACTTTTTATCGAAGTGATTAAAATGAAAAGCATCTCCAAAAAAGAGCTTAGTAAAAGGGTAAAATTCAAAAATGTCGATCTGGTTGAAGCTTACCTTAAAAATAACGAAAGCGTAATCTTTTGCTCATCGCATTATGGCAATTACGAATGGGTTTGTATGGCGATTGGTTTAAATTTCTCTGGCGAGCATTACCCCATTTATAAACCTTTGAGCAGCGATGCCTTTGATAATTGGTTCCTGAACATGAGAGGTAAATTCGGTAACCACATGGTGGCTATGCGCCAAACTTTAAGGGCGATACAGGCGAGTAAAAATGAGGCGACCATGTTTACTTTTGGAAGTGATCAGGCGCCTTCTAAGGACGAATCGAACTACTGGACTATGTTTTTAAACCAGGAATCATCGATACAATTGGGTGTAGAAAAAATTGCAAAAAAACCAATCGTCCTGTTTTTTACCTAAAAATCAATCATTTAAAAAGGGGCTATTATGAAGTAGACTGTGTGCCGATTTGTTTAAATCCCGCTGAAACTGTCGAATTTGAAATCACTGAAATGCATACTCACTTTTTGGAAGACATGATCAAAGAAGCGCCGGCTTATTGGTTGTGGAGTCACCGGAGGTGGAAATATAAACCTGAGCAGAAAATTCAGAAAGTGGTGGCAAGGAATCAGAATGCGATGGACGCCATGGTTTAAATTACTTTCTGTATCCCTAACTTAAAATCTAACATTTTTGTGGCATAATTCTTTGCGTTGCTTTTTAATTTAGCAATTCAACTAATTCTGGTATGATTAAAAGGGGATTTCCCATTTGGGAATATTTTTTTAGGCGTATTATCTCTGTTTCCAATATCAGTTTTATACATGCTGGCCGATGGGGCTTATCTAGTGCTTTATTTTGTTTTCGGCTACCGTCGGAAAGTGGTGAGGGAAAATCTGTTAAATGCCCTTCCTGATCAACCATTAAGTGAAATTGTTCTTATTGAAAAACGTTTTTACCGCTACCTGGCTTCGCTGATATTTGAGGTTGTAAAAATGAACAGTATCTCAATGGAAGAAATAGAAAAGCGTTTCATTTTTAAAAATAAGGCCCATGTTCAGGCCTACTTAGATCGTGGCGAAAGCGTATTGATCTGTTCGGCACATTACGGTAACTGGGAGTGGGGCACGCTGGGTATCGGACTCAATTTTCAGGCTGATCATTATCCTATTTACAAACCTTTAACCAACCCCGTATTCGATAACTGGTTTAAAAAGTGAGGAGCAGGTTCGGGAATAAACTTATTGCCATGCGGCAGACCATGCGGGCATTGCAGGCCAGTAAAGGTACACCGAGTATCTTCAGTTTTGGTAATGATCAGGCACCTTCGAAAGATGAATCACATTACTGGACTACTTTTATGCACCAGCCCAGTTCGGTACAATTGGGGATTGAGAAAATTGCGAAACGTACTGGTCAACCGATATTCTATTTCAAAATGAATGTGCTTAAACGTGGTTTTTACAGTGTAGATTGTATTCCATTGTGTTTAAACCCGGCAGACACGGCTGAATTTGAAATCACTGAATTGCATACCCGCTTTCTGGAGCAGATGATTAACGAAGAACCCGCCTATTGGTTGTGGAGTCATAAAAGATGGAAATACAAGCCCAAAACGGAACTTATATTTAGCAAAAATGAAATGTTAAAACAGGCTTAAATGCTTATATTTTGAATGTAAAATAACCTTGTCATTAATAAGGGTATTAGTACATGCGTCTACCTCTTTACTGTAGTAGGTTTTCATAGTGTTTTTGATAATTTCACGTCCAATATTAGACTTGTAGCATTTATTGTTTCGTATAAACATTATGATTTGATTTTTTAAATTTTCCATCAGTTCTAAATGTATTTGGATAGATTTTTGGATTATCTTCGGAGAAAAATCAACGTGGCTGACGCTAAAAGATATTTTTTTGCCTATTTTTTTCAAAAATTGATTGGGGATTCTCAAAACTTTTATTTGTTGGAAAGAATTGTCTTTTTGAATCTCTTCGAGAAATTTATAAAGGTTAGATATTGATATAAAATGGAAGCAATCTTTAAGATCTTCATTTTCATCTCTTTCTATAAATGCGATCCAAACCTGCATTTGCACAGATTTTTGTAATTCGAGCAAGGCGTTAATTTCAGAAATAAACAAAGCAAAAAAGCTTCTTTGTTATTGGCACAGTTCATTTTAGCTCTACATTTAACATCAAAGAGAATCGTACCAAGGTCTTTAATGTTCAATAAAAAATCTGGGCGTTTGGATTCGGAGTGATCTAATAACGTTTTTGATTTTTCTATGCCATATGCCCCCTGACCAATGTATAAATAAGGTATGTTGTTATCATCTAATAACTTTTAAATTTAAGTTCCCCATTAAATCCAATTAATTCGTGCTTAGATAGAAAATCATTTATTTTAGCTGATTTATATTCTTTAGGTATAATATAGGTTTCTTGGTCTGTTTTGACTTCGCTTTTTTTGAATTGAGTAGCACCTTTATGAATTAAAAGGGAATTTTCATCACAATTATATTTTAGATAGCTCATAGCTTTAATTATGGTCTGAAAGTGAAAAAATAATTGACTGAGGATTTTTAATCAAATACAAAATAATAAACAATTTTAACATCTAATTAATTTATTTAGATATCATTTTTAAACTACAAATGAAAACATTTAAAAAGACATTATTAACCCTGATATATTCCTTCTTTTTATTGCTTTTTGCGCTCCTGCTCTGGAAACCATACCTCAGAAGGGTGTTAAGGTATAGAACACCCGGCGCCGAAACTTATAAAATTTTTCCACAGGAAGTTTCGCGTAAAAGTGATTCGGCTTTTCATTTTATCAGACCTCCAAGACAACGCAACGATCTGGATACGCTTCATGTATTAGATGGAAATAACCATTCTATTCCGTTAAAAGACTATTTAAAAAATGGACAGGTCAATGTTTTTATCGTCATCAGGAATGATAGTGTTTTATATGAGCGATATGATAAGGGTTATAGCGATAGTACCTTAACGAGTATATTTTCGGGAGCTAAGAGTATGATTTCTATTGCTATCGGTCAGGCATTGGCAGATCACAGTATTAAAAGCTTAGATGATAAAGTAACAAAATACATTCCTGAATTAAAATCCAACCCTGCCTTTGCCCAAATTACTTTAAAAGACCTCCTGGATATGAAATCAGGGCTTGAATTTCAGGATGCTTTAGGTGGGATTGTAAAGGCATTTTTCTCGGACGAAGCCAAATATTATTATACTGATAATATGAAGGCGCAGTTGATGAAAGTTAAACTGGTAAATAAGCCAGGTAAGGTTTGGTTGTATAAAAGTATCGATCCGATTTTATTGGGCTGGGTTTTAAAGAAGGCAACGGGTAAATCGGTTGCGCAGTATTTTGAAGCCAATGTGTGGAAGCAGATCGGTACGCAATATAACGCCACCTGGGGATTAGATCAGGTAGACGGTTTAACCAATACTGCCAGCCGTTTCCAGGTAACCGCTATTGATTTTGCTAAAATCGGGCGTTTGTATTTAACTAAGGGCAAATATCATGGGAAGCAGGTTGTGCCGGAAGATTGGGTAAATCAATCTATAAATATTGGTGCTGAAAAACCAGCATCGGCAAAAGGCTGGCAAAAATCAGCTCATCATTACCTTTGGTGGATTCCGCAGGAAGGGGATAAGGGAGATTATACTGCTGAGGGTATGCTGGGGCAAAGACTGTATATTGATCCAAAAACGAATACCATTATTGTACAGTTCGCCGATCACGGGGCTGGTAATTATCCTTATAGGAAAATCAGCAGGTATTTAAGTGCTTTGCCATTTAGCTATCCTAGGTCTTAACCCCAAAGTGCACTAAGAAATTGGCGCAAAGGGCACATTACGATATAGAACTTTGCATACTTTGCGTAAAACTTGGTGTCCTTTGCGGTTAATTTTTTAAAATAGTACATTGCAAATACATGGAAAACAACGATGTAAAAATTTCAAAAAAGAAGCCGATTTTTCCGGTTACACCTGCTTTGCAGAAATATTTGCGCACTTACCAACGCGAAGCCAAATTGCCCATCGGTTATAAAGACCTGATGCAATTTAACGAAGCTTTTCCTTTAATGGATAAATTTGGTAAAGATTCGCTTTGGGAAGGGCCAATTTATGCGCAGGATTTAATTGAAAGATTGCATGATGGCTTAAAAGAAATTTATGCCAACTTAAAAGCATCGGGTAACCTACGGATTGTAGAGCATAAATACATCGATAAAATTGAATATTGCACCTTTGGAAATACACATCCCTTCCGCATCCGTATCGTAAACCGTTTAAATGATGTGTACGATTATTTCTATATTAAAAAAGCTGATGCTTCGCGCATTTATGGCCTGGAAATGGAAGAAATCCTTTCGCCAAATCAGGTAAATTACCTGGTTGATGGTGATACTTTGGTAGAAGAGCACATCGCAGGAATTCCAGGAGATGTTTTTACCAAAGGACAATTGTATACGCCTGAGTTTAATCCTACCCGTATTGCAAAAGAGTTTGTTAAGTTTAACGAACGCTGTTTAATTATGCTTTTAGGCGATATGCGTGCTTATAACTTCGTGGTACAGATTACCCCCGATTTTGATGATATCCAGTTCCGCATCAGGGCAATAGATTTTGATCAACAGTTTTATGAAGGAAATTTAAAGGTTTACCTTCCACAGTTTTTTAAAGAAAATTTGCCTTATGTAAAAATGAGCATGGAGCAATTGACAGAGAAAACCGTATTACAGTACCAACAGGAAGAACGCTCGTCTATTGTGCACCGGGTAAGGAGTGAGCGTCATCGATTAACTGATCTCCGCGATGTTTCGAACAAAGAAGAACTCACCACACCGGAAAACATTGCTTTGCTAAAACAGGGCATGAGCGATTATTTTAAGGATAAGAATTATTTGCGCTGTAAAACCATGACGGATATTATTGAACTGAATATAAAAAATATCATCAGGCAGGTAAAGCTATAAGTGGTGTTGGATGTTACTATCAGACACTGAAAAAATCAAAATAAATTTATCCGTCAGATGGTAACATCTGATGACACAAAAAATAGCTCTAAAAAGAAAAACGGCTGGCAAATTGCCAACCGTTTTTGAGTGAATCTAGAAAGAGCGTCCAAAGTTTTTAGGCATGCTGCCCTTCGTGAACACCTTCGGCAAATTCCTCTACAATTTTATCGTTAAAAGCAGGTAAATCCTTTGGTGTACGGCTCGTTACCAAACCTTGATCAACCACTACTTCTTCGTCTGACCATATCGCGCCGGCATTGATAAGGTCCTGCGAAATATTTTTACTGAAGTTAATTTTCTGCCCTGCACTACATCTGTATTAATCAAAGTTTGTGGACCATGGCAAATGGCGGCAACTGGTTTACCATCGGCAAAGAATGTTTTTACAAAAGCCAGGGCGTCTTTGTTAACACGTAATTGATCTGGATTGATTACGCCACCTGGTAAAAGTAATCCGTTGTAATCATCAGCATTTGCTTCTGCAATGGTTTTATCTACATCAACTTCTATCGACCAGTGGTCTTGATCCCAGGCTTTTATTTTTCCACTTTTTGAGGAGATAATGTGAACGGTAGCTCCTTCTTCTTTTAACCTTTTAACTGGTTCGGTTAATTCTACTTCTTCAAATCCGCTTTCTGAAAGTACAGCAATAGTGCGGTTACTTAATTGTCCCATAATCTTTAATATTTTTAATAGGTGATGTATTAAAGACAGTTGAGGAAAATTATTGTTTCAGAAATTTGAGATTACTAGAAAATCTCAATTGTTGTTTCCTTGTCGAGTTCTTGAAAATAGAATGCATCAAAAACTACTCTGCTAACAATAGTTTTGATAAAAATAGCATTTTTAAAATTATCCAAACTATAAGTAAAAACTAGTGAATCAAGGTGCTTTTCTTCTTTAAAACCGATTGATTTAAGTATAGTCCTGGAGTTTTTATCTAAGATGTGCTGTTTTTTAAGCTTTTTAATATTGGTAACTGATAACAAAATTTCTTTATCCTTGCGTTTAAACAATAGGGCCAATTTATTTTCTTTTTTCAAGTTGAAAATAAATCCTTCAATCTTCTGTTCTACCAAATCAAATATAGCATCATCAAACTCTTGTCCATCGTTAAAATAACCCGGTTTATAACTATTTAGTTGGTCTAATTTCTGGTCAATCTGAGCAAGCATGTGAGTTCTGTACTCATTAGATTCTTCCAGCTCACTTTTTTTAACGAAAAAATCGATTGTTCTTTTTAATTGTTCTTTTTCTTGTATATATGGATCAATTAATGATTTAATCAATGCAATCTGGCGTTGTATCCTATTTAGATTTTTAGAATTTATACGAATTGCTTTATAATCATTGTCAATCCGGTCTTCTTCAATTATAGACTCGATTAATTTTTTTTCCTGTTCATAGATAGAGAGTAGCTCGTTAATTTCTTCATTCATAAGCTAATCATTTGTCCTACGGTGTTTAACAAAATATAAGGCTAAATTACCTGCAATGATAATATGATTAAAGATATTCGGTACTAGGCCATAATATTTGTTGAAGATTTTAAACCGCTCTTTTAAGCTCTCGCGGTGTTTTTTCTTGCTCATGCCACCAACCAGGTATTTAGCTACGTACCGGTGAACATTAACGATATTAGATGCCTTTTTTGCTGCTTTGATAATCCAGTCGATATCTGAGCTATATTTATAGGTTAAATCGTAAGGAGTAATAATGCTGCGGCGGATGTAAATGGCCTGGTGGCTAATGTTCATGCCGTATTTAAAGCTGGTCCAATCAAATTCCTCGGGTGCTTCATGCCTTCTGCGGCCAAGATTTTCCCATTTATCATTGTACATTTCCGTTTCCCCGTAGTAAATATCGGCACCGGGAGCAGAGGCAAAAACATCTTCTACTGTTTGCTCGTCATAAATCTCATCGCCAGAATTCATAAACAAAACATAATCGCCTGTTGCCAGGGCTAAACCTTTGTTCATAGCATCATAAATGCCTTTGTCGGGTTCTGATACGATTTTCGAAATCTGATCTTTGTAACGCTCAACAACCTGCAGCGTACCATCAGTTGATGCGCCGTCTATTACAATATATTCGATTTTTTTATAGGTCTGTTTAAGGATAGATTGAATGGTACGTTCGATATCGCGAACGTTATTATATACAATGGTGATGATTGTTAATTTGGACATGGGTTAATCCATTAGTTTTTTTAAGGTTTCAGCATCTGGGATTAAACCTTTAAATGCTTTAGGTAATGTTGCACTGGTTTTGTAGGTAGAAACACCCATTGCTTTGTTAAAATCGCGGAATGAAAATTCTACAATTTTGTTTTTCTTTTCTTTGCAAAGTATGATGCCGATTGATGGCTGCTCGTGTGGCTGTTTAACATATTCATCAAGAGCAGATAAATAGAAATTCATTTTGCCCAAATACTCAGGTTTGAATTTTCCGGTTTTTAGTTCGAAAACAACCAAACATTGTAAACGGCGGTTAAAAAACAAAAGGTCTAAGAAATATTCTTCATCTTCAAGAATTAACCTATATTGATTGCTAATAAAGGCAAAATCGGTTCCTAGCGACATTAAAAACTTTTTAATATTCTGTACTATTCCACTTTCTAAAACCCGTTCATCTTGCTCGTCAGTATCTTCTATATTAATAAAATCCAACAGGTATTCATCTTTGAAAGATTGTAGCGCTTTGTTCCTTATCTCTTCGTTAGAAATCGTTTTTAAAAAGTTATTCGGTAAACTGCCGGAGTTACTGAATGATTTATTTTTGAGTTGGTGCTTTAAGGTACCAACACTCCAAAATTCGATAGCTGCCTTTTGGATATAATATATCTTTTCTTCAACCGATTGTGAATTCTGTAGAATTTCAATGTGGTGGGTAAAACTGATGTTGAAAAATGTCTTTTCCAATTGGTCCGTCACTAACGGTCTAAATTCAATGTACTCAATATCAATTATTTGTAATTGGTCCGTCAGTGACGGACTAATTAAGATTTGTTCTCTCCATGATTCGAAAAAGAACCTCATCCGTTTAATATTTGTGCCTGAAAATCCTCTTAAGCCTGGTAACTCTAACTGTAAATCATTAGAAAGATTATCTATCACTTTGGCGCCCCATTTCTCTTTTTCTACCTTTTCCGAAATGAATTTGCCCACTGTAAAATAGAGCAGCAAAAGTTCTTTATTTACTAAAGTAGCGGCTTTATACCGGCTCGATAAAATAGCCGATTTTAATGCCTTAATACTTTCAGAATAATTTGCGATGCTTTCCATTAAACAGTTTCAGTCGCTATAAATTTAATAAAGATTGACCAAAATTTTATTTGTATAAAAGAAAATAAAATTTTGCCAACCGAATTTTTAAATAGAACTGTAAATTATTAAGATATTGAGTTATTTTGGCTGTAAATCAATCAGTGTTTCGTAAAGATGGATGTGTTCTGTGGCAATAACTTCTTCAGAGAAATCGGTTAAAATACTCAACCTGGCTGCTTTTTGGATATCTTCTTTATTTGGGCGGTGGTACAACCACTCGATGCCGTTTGCCAGATCTTCGGCATTTTGATACTCAGCCAGGTAACCATTATGCATGTGTTTTACCATATCCGGAATCCCTCCTGTGGTAAAGGCAACAACAGGGGTAGCGCAGGCCAGGCTTTCCATTACGGTATTGGGTAGATTATCTTCAAGAGAAGGTGTAATAAAAGCATCAGCTGCAGAATAACATTTCGCTAAATGGTCATCTTTATTAATGGTACCCAAAAATGTGGTTTTGAAAGGGAATTCTGGCATTTCGGCATTTTCCTTATTCCCGAAAATAACCAGTTCAATATTATCTTTTTGTATACCTGCCCTGCGCGAAAGAATTTCTAAAGCTTCGATCAAATAGGGGGTTCCTTTATGTTTGTCGTTTTTTGAAGGCATAAAACCGCTCATCAAAACAAATTTATGCGGATTGATCTTTAGGATTTTCTTGGCCTCTGATTTAACATAAGGTTTGAAAATTTTTGTTTCAATAGTGTTTGGAATTACAGTAGCTTTCCTGGTGCCCAATAAACTGCTGAACTTTACTGATGCCGCCATCCATTTACTCGGCGCCACAATATGAAAATTTAATTCAGTATAGGCTTTTTGTTTGCGTAACCAGGTTTTATGCGAGATATCGTTCTTCCCGCTGATTTTTAAAATCGGGCAATTGCCACATTGGTGATGAAAGTTTTCGCAGCCATAACGCACATGGCATCCGCCGGTAAAAGCATTGCTATCATGAAAAGTCCACACAATCGGTTTTTCCAGTTCATCAAGCTGGGCTAAAAATTTAGGATTAAGAAAACCGTGGTTTACCCAATGCAAATGGATAATATCAGCATTTTTAACGTCGGGATGGTTAATGACCGAACGGCCAAACCATTGCAAACTAAATGGCGTTTTTACTGATTTGCTCAGCCATTTTGCATAATACCTTTCGGATAAGATATTGTAAACGGCTTTTGCTTTCTGCAGGGGCGATTTGCTAAAGGTATCAATGTTTGGGTTTTGGCCAAATTTATAGTAAACCAATACTTTCGAATCGATTCCACTTGCCTTTAGGGCATCACTTAAACGCAAACAGGCTCGTCCTGCTCCGCCATTTCCATCGTAGGTATTTAGGTGTACTACTTTCAAATCAATCAAAAATACATTTTATTGTTTACGAATATAAAATCTGTTGCGTAATTTCATCCTAATATTTTTATTGCTTTTAATTGTAGGATGGAGCCTTTGATGTTTAGGTAATCATATTTGAACTTAATGATTATTTAAACATGACGACTTCAGGCATCCTAAGCCAAACAAATAAATCATGATCAAATCCCTGCTAAAATCGCTTGCGACACTCGCATTTTTACTGCCTATTTATTCATTTGTCCAAGGTCAGACCTACTTTGCGGCGTACCCTGCTTTAACGCCCGATGCGCAAGCAATAGTATTCAGTTACGACGGAGACATTTGGAAAGTTCCGGTAAAAGGAGGTGTAGCATCGCGTATTACAGCTATGCAGGGAGAAGAAATTAACCCGAAAATATCTCCCGACGGTAAGTGGCTTGCCTTTTCTTCCAATCAGTTTGGCAATTATGATATTTATGTAATGCCTTTAACAGGAGGTGATATTAAACAGTTAACTTTTAACGATGCCAGTGATGAAGTAGATAACTGGAGCTGGGATTCGAAAACAATTTATTTTACGTCTGGCCGATACAACTCCTTTTCGAGTTATAAAGTAAGCGTCAATGGTGGTACTGCTGTTCGGTTATTTGATAATTATTTCAATACCACGCACCATATTGCCGAATCGCCAACGGGAGAACTGTTTTTTAATGATACCTGGGAGAGCTATCGTTTCACCAACCGTAAACATTACAAAGGAGCTTATAATCCGGATATCCAATCATATAACCCAAAAACAAAAGGTTACAAACGTTATACCGATTACATTGGGAAAGATTTCTGGACGAGTATTGATCAAAAAGGCAATATCTTTTTTGTATCGGACGAAGGAAACGATGAATACAACCTTTATACTTTTATCAATGGTAAAAAAACTGGTTTAACCAGCTTTGATACTTCCATTAAACGACCTTTTGTTTCGGCCAATGGAACTACAGTCGTGTTTGAGAAAGACTATCAATTGTATACCTATGACGTAGCTTCGAAGAAAGCTGAGAAAATCAATATTAATACCTCACGGAATCAGGTATTGAGTAAAGAGCAGGAGTACGATGTCCGCGGAAATATTTCGGCATTTGATGTTTCTACTGATGGAAAAAAGATGGCTTTTATTTCGCGAGGTGACGTGTTTGTAAGTGATGCTGATGGAAAGTTTATCCGGAAAATTACCAATAGCGGCGAACGTGCTTTGGAGTGTAAATGGCTGGCCGACAATAAAACAATTTTATTTAGTCAAACCACTAATGGTTATCAGAACTGGTTTACCATTACGGGTGATGGAAAAGGTGCTGTTAAACAGCTTACAAAAGATAAAGCAAACGTACGCGATATCACCTTGAACAAAACCAAAACCATGGCAGTGTATTTAAGTGGCAGGAACGAGCTTAAGCTCATGGATCTTAAAACTTTCGATGCTAAAACTATAGTGACTGACGAGTTTTGGGCCATACAAAGCTCAACGCCAGGTTTTTCGCCAAATGATGAATATGTGCTTTTCACGGTCTATCGGAATTTTGAACAGGATATTATGGTGCATCACATTAAAAATAATAAAACCATTAACTTAACCAATACCGGCGTTACCGAAACCGGACCGGCATGGTCGCCGGATGGAAAGTATATTTTCTTTACCAGTGCACGTACCAAACCTTCTTACCCAACCGGTATGCAGAATGCACATATTTACCGCATGGCCTTAAATAATTACGATGAGCCTTATCGTTCTGATAAATTCGACGATCTGTTTAAAGAAACCAAGCCAGCACCAACAGATGTTAAACCTGCTATTACTGCGCCTAAAAATGATAAAAAAGCAAAAGCAGACACAACTAAAAAGAAAACGGATGTTAAGCCTACTCCAAAACCAGCGGAGGTAATTACCATTAACACACAGGATATTTTAGACCGGATAGAATTGGTCGGTCCTTCTTTTGGAGGTCAGTATGGAACTGATGTTTTTGCCAAGGGCGATAAAACCTATGTGTTTTATTCATCTAACCATGAAGGAGGTGCGCCAGGACTTTACCGTACGACTATCGAACCTTTCGAAGCCAATAAAACCGAAAAAGTTGCTGATGGCGACAATTATTCGATTATCTCATCGGGTGATAAATTCTTCGTTTTATCACGTGGAGCAATCAACAAGTATTCATTAGAGGGAAATAAACTTGATCGGGTAGAACATGGTTATAAATTTACAAGAAACCTAAATGCAGAATTTAACCAGATGTTTTACGAAACCTGGGTGGGGTTGGATGAAAATTTCTACGATGAAAAATTCCACGGTGTAGATTGGGATAAAATGAGAACACGTTATGCCGCTTATTTGCCTTATGTGAATAACCGGAGTGATTTGAGAATTTTATTGAATGATATGCTAGGCGAGCTGAATTCTTCGCACATGGGTTTTAATAGTGCAGGTGCAGAGGAACGCAAAAACCTTAATTATATTACCAATGAAACAGGGATCATCTTCGATAACGAAAACCCTTTAAAGGTAGAACGTATTGCCGCTAAAAGTAATGCTGCCCGTACCGGAACAAATATTTTAGCTGGGGATATTTTAACAGAAGTGAACGGCGTTAAAGTAGATGAAAAAATAGACCGCGATTATTATTTCAGTAAGCCATCATTGGATCGGGAAATGACGTTAACATTTAAACGCAATGGAAAAGATGTTTATGTAAATGTACATCCTGAAAGTTCTGGCACTTTGCGCGGAAACCTTTACGATGAGTGGATTAGCCAGAACCATAAAAATGTAGACAAGTGGAGTAACAATCGCATAGCTTATTCTTATATGAAGAATATGGGTAGTGGCGAGCTGGAAACTTTCCTTTTGGATATGGTTGCACAAGAAGAAAATAAGGAAGCCATTATTCTTGATCTACGGTACAATACTGGCGGAAACGTGCATGATGATGTGTTGAAATTCCTTTCTCAGCGTCCTTACCTCCAGTGGAAATACCGTGGCGGTAAGCTGGCGCCTCAAAGTAATTTTGGCCCTGCCGCAAAACCGATTGTACTCCTCATTAACGAACAATCTTTAAGTGATGCCGAAATGACGGCCGCAGGTTTTAAACAACTAAAACTGGGAAAAATTATTGGTACGGAAACTTATCGCTGGATTATTTTTACCTCTGCCAAAGGTTTGGTTGATGGTTCTTCTTACCGTTTACCATCATGGGGTTGTTATACTATGGATGGCAAGAATATTGAAAAGGAAGGTGTTAAACCAGATATCTTCGTTAAAAATACTTTTGAAGACCGCCTGGCAAATAAAGATCCTCAACTGGAAAAAGCAGTAGCTGAGATTTTGAAAGACCTGAAGTAGGGGGAATCTTAAAACGATTGTTTTATTGTTGGATTGTTAATATTGTTGGCAACCGACATAAAACATATAGGCCTGTTTGCTAAATTAGCAATAAAAAAAATAACAATCCAGCAATATAGGCCATTCAATTTTTAACCAATTAACCAATTTTTTCCGTTTCTTTGGGATTGGAATTATTTAATACATGGCAAATTTATTAACCGACAGGGCTTTTTGGGTAAATTATTGGGAAAGTAAAAAAGGACTTGCGGTTCAGTTACCTTCAAACTATTTATTTCATACCCAACTTGGAGATGTTATCCGGAAAGATCATGTTAAAACGGCCATCGAGCTGGGTGGTTTTCCGGGTTATTATGCCGTGTTCCTGAAAAAATATTTCAAACTTGATGTTACACTTTTAGATTATTTTGTTCACCCACCTGTGGTAAATGAGCTCTTGGAGAAGAACGGTTTAACTGAGAAGGATATCCATATTATAGAAACCGACCTGTTTAATTATACGCCTGAAAAACAGTATGATCTTGTACTAAGCTGCGGTTTAATCGAACATTTTAATGATACGGCCGACATTATTAACCGCCATATTGCTTTTGTAAAACCGGGTGGTACTTTGTTTATCACACTGCCAAATTTTAAGGCGGTTAACGGCTGGTTCCAAAAGAATTTTGATAAGGAAAATTACGACAAACACAATATCGATAGCATGGACCCGGCACTGTTGAAATCAATTTGTGAGCAGTCTGGCCTTAAAGAGGTAAAATCGGGTTATTTTGGTCGATTCAGCGTTTGGCTTGAAAATGAAAGCCAGAAATCGGCTGGTGTTCGTCTATTTAAGAAAGCAGTTTGGCTAAGCGGAAAAATATTTACGAAGATTATCCCGTTCGAAAGCAAAAATCTATCACCTTATATTATCTTAGTAGCGAAAAAAATCTAAAAGCGCTATGTCAATCAGTTGGGGTTACTCGCCTAAAATTGAAAAGTATATTCCTTTGGCCGATTTTCCGGCAGATAAATACCTGATCATTGCCCGGCAGGCCATCGAAAATTTAGGGTGGAGCCTTAGCCATATCTCAGAAAGCGGGCTAATTGCTTACACGCCAATATCTTTTCAATCGTATAGTGAAGAAGTATCTATCCGTATCCATGGGAATTTCTCTGTAGTAAAGAGTGAGTGCGTAGGTATCCAGATGTGGTTTAACGATTACGGGAAAAACGATTTAAATCTTGAAAAATTTTTCCATGAATTTGAATATGTCCAGTACCATTTGCAAAATATCTGGGATGAAAGTTTAGCTACGTTCCATGCTTTAATTGCTACTCAGGATGATACTTATTTTGACAAAGCGCCATTAACTGCCAAGAATAAAATTAAAAATATTTTATATCTTTTTTTCCTCAAAAGGGATATTTAGTTACCCCAGTTCTGGTAATTTTAAATGTACTTTATTATGGCTTTACGCTGCTGTTTGTTGCTGCTGTGCTTAAACTGAGGGCTCAAAATTCTCTTATTCCTGAGGTAATTACCAATGCCTACTTAAACATTGGAGCAAATAACCGCGAACTGGTATTGGAAGGGCAATACTGGCGGTTAATTACCCATCAATTTGTTCATTTAGGTTTGTCTCATCTGTTTTTTAACATGTATGCTTTGGTATATATCGGTTTAATGGTTGAGCATAAACTCGGTTCGGCTAAATTTTTGATTACCTATTTACTTAGCGGAATATGCGGTGGTTTGGTGAGTCTCATCTTTCATAAATATGGTTTTATGGCTGGCGCATCAGGTGCTATTATGGGTGTTTTCGGTGCTTTTATGGCTTTAATCCTAAGTAAAGCTTTTGAGAAAAATGCCAATAAGTCCTTATTGATCAGTACCATTCTGGTTACGGCTATTATGCTCTTAAATGGTATAAACGGCAAAGTAGATAATAGCGCTCATATTGGTGGGCTAATTTCTGGATTTGTAATATGTTATATACTTTTTAATGAAAAACTTTGGAGATGGAAAATAACCACCAATTGGCAATACGGTTTAACATGCATTGTTGTGCTGATATTTTCTGCTATTATTTTGATTTTTGCCCCTAACTATCAAAATAGAAAATTCTACAAATTACAGTTCCAATTTGAGCAGAATTCATTTGATTTTAATAAGGTTTATTCTATTCCTTACGATTTATCTAAAGCAGAAAAAGTAAAAACAATTGAACAATACGGTATACGGCTTTGGCAGAAAAACAAACAGATTGTTGCCGAAATGCATAAACTCAATTTGGAAGAAAAAGAAAGCTATCGAAGAGATTTTGATGGCAAAATAACCAATCTGGCCATCAAAATCTCTTCACTTTTACGTAAAGAATATCTCGAAGAATCATCGAAATACCGTTATGAAATAGAACAGCTTACGAATGAAGTTAATAATATTCGGAGCGAAGCAGGTTCTAGTGAGTATAAATGGTAACTAAGCTGATTTTCTGTACAGCCCAATTTCGCTTAAAGTAATGCATACGGGCGACTTAATAAAGTTGATTTTCACCTTATCAGTTGTAACCGGAGTATTGAGTTTAATTAACCTTTTAGCGCCTATGCTCGTGCCATCGTAAACGTTTTTCCAGGCATTGTTTTCAAATATTTCAATCGTATAAGCCTCTATGCGCTGACCTAAAGGAATGTATTCTTGCAGGCTGATGATATCAAAGGTTTTAGCAGTTTTCAAATCAAGTTCTAAACTTGCCTGATGGACATCGTCCTGAGTAGCCCAATAACTCCCTTTTTTACCGTCAAGAAGTGTAGCAACATCATATTTGTTGCCTCTGCTATTGCTCGCTTTAATAGATGCATCTTTGGCCAGGTTATTCTCAAAAGTATGTTTAACCATATCCCCAAAGGTTTTGAGTGCAGCTATATCATCATCATGAAGCTGTCCACGGGTATCGGGTGCTAAACCCAAATCTAAACCTGCGCCACGTCCCACGCTTTTTAAATACAGATCGAATAACGTTTCAGGTGTTTTGGGTTTTTCGCTGGCATGATAGAACCATCCTTTTCTCAGAGGAACATCGCATTCTGCCGGCATCCAGAATTTACCATTTCTAATCCCTTCAGGGCTTTGCGGGTAATTTGCCTGCCCGGGCACTGCTACACTTTTGCCATCCGGGGCCATCGGAGTAAAGGTTGCCCAAGAGGTTGGTGCAGCATGTCCATCTTCATTGCCTACCCAACGGATATCTAAACCAATGTCGCTAAAAATATTCGCCATGGGTTGCATTTTACGTGTAATTGCCCAGGTGTTGTTCCAATCATAATAGGTGGTGTTGTCTATAGAACGTTTTTCTTTTGCTCCACCATAATAGCCATCGCCACCGTTAGCACCATCGTGCCAGCTCATAAAAAGTTCCCCAAAATTGCTGTAAAGTTCTTTTAACTGTGCCTGATAAATAGCCAGGTATTTGTCTGTACCATATAGTGCATTATTCCTGTCCCATGGCGAGCAATAAACCCCAAACTTTAAACCGTTTTTACGTACAGCCTGTTCTACTTCTTTAACTAAATTTCCTTTTCCCCCTCTGAACGGGCTTTTACTGATATTGTATTCCGTAGTTTTAGTTGGCCATAAGGCAAAGCCATCATGGTGTTTGGCTACTAATATAATCCCTTTCAAACCACCTGCTTTAGCGGCTTTAATAATCTGGTCGGCATTAAAATTTGTCGGGTTAAAAATTTTAGGGTCAGCATCACCAAAGCCCCATTCTTTATTTTCGAAAGTGGTGGGAGTAAAATGGATCAAACCGTAAACTTCAATATCGTGCCAGGCCAATTGCCTTTTTGATGGTACTGCACCATAAGGTTGAGGCGGTGTTTGAGCATAAATAGCTGTCGAAAGAAGTAAAAAAGAATCAATAATGGTTTCATAATTGTATAGCTTAGATAAAACTAAAGTACAAATAATTACCATTGGTAAGGTAAGCGTTAATCAATATTTAACCTGTTGGAAATGTAAACATGAAATTATTTTTACATCTTGATCGTTACATAGATCCATGAAACAATTAATTTCTACTTACGTTATTTAAGCATGAGCGCTTTTAACCAGAACCCTCCAGACGGTGGTACAATCTACACCGAAACCAATCTAAGCCAGTTATTTCCAGAGCCTTTTAATACCATAACAAGTTGTTTTTTTTTGGCTATAGCGGTGTATTGGACCATTAAACTATGGAGTAATTTTAAACAACATACTTTTTTAAGTATTGCGCTGGTGCTGCTCTATATTGGTGGGATTGGAGGCACCACTTATCACGGCTTAAGGCGCTGGCCGATCTTTATTATGATGGATTGGATGCCAATTATGCTTTTGTGCCTTTCGGCTGGTGTCTACTTTCTTTCTAAACTAACCAAATGGTACTTTGCCGTTTTAATTGTAGCGGTATATGCCTTTTTTCAATTTTATGTAAGAAGGCTCTTTAGCAATGGCGATTTTCAGATTTTTATCAATATTAATTATGCTTTTATGGCTGCGCTGGTTTTATTTCCTGTGTTTGGCTACTTAATTAAAACAGACTGGAAAAATGGCAAATGGGTAGGGTTTGCTCCTGATTGCTTTCATATTTGCTTTAACTTTTCGAATTGCAGATAAGTGGGATATATTGAGTATCGGCACGCATTTTTTATGGCATACTTTCGGGGCTGTAGCTTCTTTCTGTATGCTGAATTATATTTATTTGGTCAACCTGAAAAAGAATAAATCTTAAAATATTGTTTATTAAGCATAACAGATAGATTGAGCTTGCTGGTCATTATTTCAACAAGCTCAACCCAATTTTTAGAATTTTGAATGTGCTTTACTGTAATCTAGTTTCTTTTGTCCACCTATCGCGTATTCAATGCCTCCCCATAAATGATTCTGGAACTTATCGTCAGCCCAGCCTTCTTTAGTATGGCCCATACAGGTGTAGAAAGCTCTTCCGCCATCAAAATTGTGGTACCAGCTAAAAGGATGGAAATCGCCGTTTTTACCGCCGGTATAAGATTTCTCATCTAAGGTAATCAGCACTTTAATATCCGGGTTAATATTTTTAAAATTATACAGCTCATCTTTTCTCATCCATATCGAATCGGTAAGGAATTTAGTAGCTGGATGTTTTTTATCCTTAATGATGAATCTGGCTTCCTGAACAGCTGGGTGACTTATAAAATAAGCGCCGGCCAATTTACCATACCAAGGCCAGTCGTATTCAGTATCTGTTGCCGCATGGATACCCACATAGCCTCCGCCGGCCTGTATATATCTTTCGAAAGCAACCTGTTGTTTATTGTCCAATACATCGCCTGTAGTGTTTAAGAAAATAACAGTAGCATATTTTTTAAGGTTGTCTTCTGTAAACAGATCGGCATTCTCGGTGGTGTCTACTTCAAAATGATGTTCGGTACCTAATTTTTGGATCACTTCTTTTCCGGTTTCAATAGAGTTGTGCCTAAAACCTTTGGTTTTGGAAAAAACTAAAACTTTTGCCGGTTTCTTCGCTGTGGTATAGCTCTGCAATAAAAAAACGGATGCAATTAATAGACATAATGAGATGTACTTTTTCATTTTTTTGACTTGGTTAGTGATGGATATTAAGCTATAAATTTAAGAAAGTTGTTTGATAATTTCCCTACATCTTTCTTCAACCTGCCTGCAAACAGGGCTAAACAGGGCATTATCCCAATATGGGTCTGTAACTTCATCGTTATCAAGAAAAAGTTTAATCTTTTTTCGCTCTTTATCGGTTTTGGCCAGGGTTTTAATATCAGCTAGATTGTTCTTGTCCATTACCAAAATCAGGTCATAATAATCAAACATCGAATGGTTAAACTGCTGTGCCCGCTGTTTGCTGATATCGTAACCCAAAGCCTTAGCCGCAGAAATACTTCTATGGTCAGGTGCCTTGCCGATATGCCAATTGCCTGTTCCTGCCGAAGCGACTTCCCAATTTAAGTTTTGTTCATCTGCCAGATGGCGCATAATGCCTTCAGCCAATGGCGAACGACAGATGTTACCCAGACAAACCATTAAAATTTTCAATGTTATTTAGATTTTGCTGCAAATATATAAGTAACGGTATAAGGTTTTCCTTCCTTATCAAAAGTATATTTTTGGGTGATATAATTGCCGTTTAAATTTACAGTTTCTGAGTTTCCAAACCCGGTATTTAATGTGATTTCATTTCCGTTTTTCGTCCATTTTGCATTCTGAAAGGAAATCATGTCGCACAAGGAACCTGTAGAGGTAAAAGCATAAGATCCGCCTGGTGAAAAGTTTAATGCATAATTATTGCTTAAACAGGCATCAGGACCAGAAAGTGTCATAAAATTACTGCTCGGTTTTCCGTTTACCGTTAAAGCAGGATTCACAGTTGCCGATTGCAAAGGCCAGTTATACCTTGTAATGTCGTCAATGTTAACGTTTTCTTTCTTTTTACAGGCAAATGCCAGGCAAAGTGTGAAGATAAATAGTAATTTTTTCATCAGTTTATAATTGGTTTTGGTTTGTTACTGATAAAACGGATCCCGTAGTTGAATTGCTACAGTATTACAAAAAAATGCCCAAATGCTGTTTAGCGTTGAGGCACTGGAAATATCAGAAATGTTATCCGTAAATGCCGTTTAATATTTTAGCTAAACGCACGCCACCTTTTAATAATTGCTCGTTAAGGGTATCCACCCAGTCAAAATTGTAACGGTAGCTCAATTTAGCATCTGGTTTCGTGTTTGCGTAAATTTTGTTACAGATACCGTACGATTCATAAATGCAATCTTTCAGGCTGGTGTTCTGCCAGTTGTAAAGCTGCACAGCTGAAGCATGGTTAATGGCTTTTGCATATTCGGTATAGCTTAACTGTTGGTACTCAATCAGCTGTTCATCCCAAACCCGGTGGATATTCGATTTCTCGTTAAACCATAAGACCGAAATGCGATTACCACCCAAATCATCTTTACGGGCAACATGCATCGGCTGGCATAAATCGCCCGCCAGATGCACCAACATGCGTAAAGCCAATTTCTTTTCGGCTGGGGTGCTGCTTGTTTTCTTTAATACAGCAATTAGATCAGGTATTTTGTTGTAAAGGTTAGGCGATTTTTCTGTTTCAAGAAAGTTGTAAACGCCATCTTTGTTCAATCCTGCCGGAAGATTAACAAAATGCCAGTTATACATATAATTATAAGTAGAATCTGATTTAATGAAATCGCCCCAATTGGCCGACATGGCCAAAGTTTCGTAACCTAAAATACTTTGAATAGCCTTGCGTGTTTTTGCCTTTAAATAACTATCAGCAATTTCACCAACCACACGATGGCCGATCGTACCCCAAGCATTTGCCTGAATAGGGAGATATGCTAATAAACCGATAGCTAACGCCGTGGTTAATTTCTTTTTTATTGATGTTAAAATCATTTTTATAATTCTTTTGGTATGCAGGTAATTCTTTGTTTGAGGATTAATTTAATTTCGCGCTGGTCGCTTAAACTCTCTAAGGAGAGGGTATCTGCCGATCGCTTTTTGATCAGGAAATTTTTTTCATATCTGCCGATGCGGTAACAGCCAGATATTTTTTGTTTGTAATTGGCATGTGTAAAAGTAGCGCCAACAAACAGCGTATCGCCTCTTACTACATAAACACCCTTTGCATATTCTTTCCAGATACCGTTATGATAACATGAATCTTCATATAAATTCACTTTACTGTGGGTAATCATATCCATGTAAACCGAATCGCAGGTAAACTTGAAATGATGTTGTGTGTAATTGCTTAATTTATTACTAAAAGCGACTGAATCTTCATTCCAAACACCTTGCATAAAATCTTCGCCTTTACCCTGTATGTTGGGCCGCGGACTACATGCCAGCTGTAAAACAGATAATGTAAAAAGAAAAATGTAACAAAGTCTTAATCCTAATTGCGGTTTACTCATGGTTATAATCGGTGCCTTTAGGGAATTGATTCTGGACTACTGCCTGTTTTTTAACAGTGTTGATAACCAGAATTAAAAGACCCGCTGCAAAACAAAGGCTGGCTATAAAACTGATAATACCTACAACAGCATAATATTTTGAAACTTCTGTATAAGCTAAATTTTGAGATGAAATTAGTAATGGCATCAAAAAGCTGTAAAACAGGGTAATGAGCAGACCAATTCCTGAGCCAATGGTCATTAAAATGGCCTCAACTGAAGATTTTTTTACTAAAAAATAGCAGCAGGTTCCAAATACAATACAAGGCGAAATAATGGATATTAAGCTTAAAAGGTTAGAAAGTATTGAGTTCATATTACCTGTGTTTTTTTATTAACCATATTGTAAAATCGGAACATCATGCTGAACTCGTTTCAGCATCTTAAGTACTGAAAAGATCATGAAATAATTCAGCATCACGACCGTTATGTAATGAGCTTATTTTAAACTTCCAACCATATCTTCAGGGCGTACCCACTCGTCAAACTGCTCACTGGTTAATAATCCCAATTCTACAGCTGCTGCTTTTAAAGTTTTATTTTCTTTATGGGCTTTCTTTGCAATTTTAGCTGCATTTTCGTAACCCACATGTGGATTCAAAGCCGTAACCAACATTAAAGAATTTTGTAGGTGTTTTTCAATTTCAGGTAAATTAGCGGTGATTCCTTCAGCACACTTATCAGTAAAAGAAACGCATGCATCGCCAATTAAACGTGCCGATTGTAATACATTGGCTGCAATTAAAGGTTTAAATACATTAAGTTCGAAGTGGCCATTCATACCACCCACTGAAACCGCAACATCGTTACCAATTACCTGCGCACAAACCATGGTTAAAGCCTCTGGTTGAGTAGGATTAACTTTTCCTGGCATAATAGATGATCCCGGTTCATTATCTGGAATCACAATTTCGCCAATGCCACAACGTGGGCCGGAGCTTAACATTCTTACATCGTTCGCTATCTTCATTAAAGCAACTGCAGTACGTTTTAATGCGCCAGAAAGTTCGACCATGGCATCATGTGCAGCCAGCGCTTCAAATTTGTTTGGAGCCGTAACAAAAGGCAAGCCGGTTAAATCTGCAATTTTTTTAGCCACTAAAACATCGTATCCTTTTGGCGTATTTAAGCCTGTACCCACAGCAGTTCCTCCCAAAGCCAGTTCTGCAACCATAACCAATGCATTTTTAATTGTCCGGATACTGTTATCAATCTGTTGTACATAACCGGAAAATTCCTGCCCTAAAGTAAGTGGGGTCGCATCCATAAAGTGTGTACGGCCGGTTTTTACAATCGTACTAAATTCTTCCACTTTTTGGGCTAAGGTATTTCTTAGTTTTTCTAAACCTGGAATGGTATTTTCCACCGTAAGTTTATAGGCTGCAATGTGCATTGCAGTTGGATAAGTATCGTTTGATGATTGTGATTTATTCACATCATCATTAGGGTGAAGTACTTTTTTATCGTCAGCTAATGAGCCGCCGTTTATTACATGAGCACGGTTTGCAATCACCTCATTGCCATTCATGTTACTTTGGGTACCCGAACCCGTTTGCCAGATTACCAATGGAAATTGATCATCCAATTGGCCAGCAATAATTTCATCACAAGCTTTAGCAATCAAATCAGCTTTTTCTGCAGATAATACACCAAGTTCTGTATTGGCAAGCGCTGCTGCTTTTTTCAGGTATCCAAAAGCATGAATAATTTCTTTTGGCATCGAACCTTCCGGACCGATTTTAAAGTTATTGCGTGAGCGTTCGGTTTGTGCACCCCAGTATTTGTCGGCTGGTACCTGCACCTCGCCCATGGTATCGTGTTCTATTCTGAAACTCATTATATTTTTGATTTTGTTGTCGCAAATTTAGGTTTTTTGCCTTTTAAAGCGTTGTATTTATGTAAGATATTTGGTAGATAACAAAGAATATAGTTAAAAGTGCTTGTTCTTTTGCGTCTACGCAAACTTTTATCCGGCAAGGCCACTTCTACCAATGAAATCATATTCATACCTTTACCGCAAATATGCAGGGATTAGTTATTAAATCTACAGGGAGCTGGTATAGTGTTTTGGCCGATAATGGCGAACGCTACGATTGCCGGATTGTAGGTAAATTCAGGATTAAAGGACTTAAAACTACCAACCCGATTGCGGTTGGGGACAGGGTGAAATTTGATCTGGAAAAGGATAGCGATCAGGGTTTGATAAACGAAATGCTGCCGCGTAAAAACTACATCATCCGCAAATCGATTAACCTGAGCAAACAGGCGCAGATACTGGCCGCTAATCTGGATATGGGCCATGCTGGTGGTTACACTGGCCTCACCTCGTACCTCGTTGGGTTTTATCGACCGTTTTTTGGTTACTGCCGAAGCTTATGATGTTCCAGCTGTACTGGTGTTTAATAAACTGGATCTGTTTAGTAAAGAGGGATTAGAAATTCTTCAGGAGTTTAAAGATATCTACGAAAATATCGGCTATGCCTGTTACGAAGTTTCAGCTTTAAAAGGCATTAACATTCCGGTTATTCAGGAATTGATTACAGATAAAATTACCTTAATATCGGGTCACTCGGGAGTAGGAAAATCAAGTTTGATCAATGCTTTAATGCCCGATCGGGATTTAAGAACTGGTGAAGTTTCAGACTGGAGTGATAAGGGTCAACATACCACTACGTTTGCCGAAATGTTCGAACTGCCGCAGGGAGGTTTTATTGTAGATTCACCAGGTATCAGGGAACTGGGTGTAATCGACATTGAAAAAGAAGAACTAGGTCATTTTTTTAGAGAAATCTTTAAAACTTCGCACGATTGCCGCTTTAATAATTGCAGGCATATTAACGAACCTGGCTGTGCTGTTATTGAAGCTGTAAACGAAGGTGAAATTGCGGTTTCGAGATATGAAAGTTACCTGAGTATTTATCACGGAAACGATACAAGGCATTAATTGAGTCAGAAGTCGAAAGTCTGGAGTCCGAAGATATGATGTGTAATAGTACATTTCTTGATTGTACCAGCGAATTAGATCGAAAACCCCTGCCAAAAAGCTGAAAGACTAAAGGAGTAAATAGCTTCATGCACGACATTTTAACGCAAACAGCTTAAAAATCTTTGTGTACTTTGTGCCTAAAAAATAATAGAAATGAAATTTAAACTGGGAGATTTTGTGCGTTTTGTTGATGAAAAACGTGAGGGTTATGTAACTAAAATTATCGATACGCAAACTTTGGGCGTTACCGATGAAGATGGTTTCGAAATTCCTGTTTCGGTAAGTAATTTAACTTCTGTACATGGTCATGGTTTGGTTGCCGAAGAATTGGATGCGCCAAAACCCATCCAGGTAAATATTCCAAGCATTAATAAAATCGAAAATGGCATTTATGTTGCCGTTGCTACAGATGATAAGGCCGGTAATGTGGTGCATTTTCACCTGCAGAACCATTCGTCAAATATTTTATTGGTCAGCCTAACCACCGAGCGTAAAGAAAAATATGCAGGTGCTTTTCATGGGATAATCGAATCTTATGGCTCCACTTTAGTTTATTCCGCATCATTGGCTGATCTTGATCTTTGGCCGGAATTTAACTTTCAGGTTTTGGTATTTAGCAAAGCTGATGTGAAACCTATCAATCCATTGGTAATCCGTAAGAAGTTTAGGGCAAAAGATTTTAGTATCGAACAAAAGGAATTGCCTCAGTTGAGGAATAAAGGTTGGTTCATCCGTCTGGATGATCTCGTTCCGGTATCCATCGATCCACAGAAATTAAAAGAAAGTTTCTTTAAAACTGCAGATGAAAAACGAACAGTTGAGGCACCCCAAAAAGAAATCGATCTGCACATCGAAAAACTAAGGGACGATCATCATTTCCTGGAAGCAGACGAGATGTTGCAGATACAGATCAATCACTTCCAAAATGCGATGGATGCTGCGGTGGTGCATCATTTCGATAAGATCATTTTTATACACGGTTCGGGGAATGGTACTTTAAGAGATAAAATCCATAAACTGATCAGTAAAAATCCACATGTAAAAACGTACATGGATGCCAGGAAAGAAAAATTTGGCTATGGCGCTACTGAAGTAGTGTTTAAATAACATTCAGTTGTCATCCTGAATGCAATGAAGGATCTCTATTGTGTTGGAAGCATTACGAATGTAGGCAATGATTTTAGTGTATTGGTTAAGGTTATGATATTCCTCGATGCAGGATTCTTCACTGCGCTCTGAATGACAGGAAGATTGAGGTACGCTTTTTGCTAAACTGTAATTTCTTTTTATAAAAGATTAAAACTAGCTTTGCCGCTATTAATGAAACACTTCGTTACCATATCACTTGTATTCTTTAGCTTAACACATTTGGCAAAAGCCGAACGCGTTGAAGGGCTAAGGATATTAAATGAATATTGTAATGAGCACAATATAGGTGTAAACGCTACGGGTAAAAGCTCGGTCCAGCTTAACGAAGACCGTAACCCTTATTTATTATCCTACACCAGGCTGGCTTTAATTGGAACGCAGGCTCCGGTAAAAGTTGCAAAATATGTAAGCGTAAATCAAATTATTGCCGATTTAACAATCAGGAAAAAACCAAAGAATAACAGCCCCTAGTTATCCTTTCCTCAAAAGATCTTTTTACAAGATTTAAGCCCCCATTTATACCAATAACTGCCAAACTGACTTAAGGAAGACAATGGCTTGGTTGTTGTAACACACCATTTTTTTAATAATAAATACGATTTAAAATATAATGTTAGGATTTTTAGCGAAGATTTTCGGAAGTAAATCAGAAAGAGATATAAAGGCTATTCAACCATTGGTTGTCAAAATTAACGAGCACTACAGTAAGCTGTCTGTATTAAGCAACGATGAATTACGTGGTAAAACCATAGAATTTAAAAGCAGGATTTCTGATTTCTTAACCGAGATTGATGGAAAAATTGCCGCTTTAAAAGCTGATGCAGAAAGTGAAAGTTTAGATCTTCACGAAAAAACGGCTATTTACGATCAGGTTGATGCCTTAGGTAAAGACCGCGATACAGAATTGGAAAAAGTGCTTTTGGAAATCCTTCCGGAGGCATTTGCTGTAATTAAAGAAACTTCACGCCGTTTAAGCGAAAACGATTATTTAGAGGTTACTGCAACACAATTTGATAGAGATTATGCTGCAAGAAAAAACAATGTTAAAATTGTTGGCGATAAGGCACAATGGGCCAATAAGTGGGATGCTGCAGGAACTGAAGTAGCCTGGAATATGGTACATTACGATGTACAGTTAATTGGTGGTATTGTATTGCACAGTGGTAAAATTGCTGAGATGGCTACGGGTGAGGGTAAAACCCTCGTAAGTACATTGCCGGCTTATTTAAATGCATTGGCCGGACAGGGTGTACACATTGTAACGGTGAATGATTACCTGGCCCGTCGTGATAGTGAGTGGAATGGTCCTTTATTTGAATTTCATGGTTTAAGTGTTGATTGTATTGATAAACATGAGCCAAACTCAGAAGAAAGAAGAAAAGCTTATGCCGCAGATATTACTTACGGAACCAATAACGAGTTCGGTTTTGACTACCTGCGTGACAATATGTCGCAAACACCAGATCAGTTGGTACAGCGCAAGCTGCATTTTGCCATGGTGGATGAGGTCGATTCAGTTTTGATTGATGATGCCCGTACCCCTTTAATTATTTCTGGTCCGATTCCACGCGGAGATGAACACGAGTTTTATGAATTGAAACCACGCATTGAGCGTTTAGTTAATGCACAAAAGGCTTATGTAACCCAGGCATTAAATGAGGCTAAAAAATTAATCAACGCAGGTAACAGCGGAACGGAAGAAGGCGAAGGTGGTTTAGCCTTATTGCGTGCTTACCGTGGTTTGCCAAAAAATAAGGCTTTAATTAAGTTTTTAAGTGAAAGTGGTGTTCGTGGTTTGTTGTTGAAAACCGAAAACCACTATATGGCAGATCAATCTAAGAATATGCCTAAGGTAGATTCTGAACTGTATTTCTATATTGATGAGAAAAACAACCAGGTTGAGTTAACTGAAAAAGGTATCGAACTGATTACCCAATCGGGCGAAGATCCACATTTCTTTGTATTGCCTGATGTAGGTACTGAGGTTGCCGAATTAGAAAAATCTGATCTGCCTTTAGAAGAAAAAGTGGTTCAAAAAGATGCTTTAATGCGCGATTATTCGGTAAAAGCAGAACGTATCCACTCAGTAAACCAATTATTAAAAGCATATACTTTATTCGAAATTGATGTAGAGTACATCATCGACGAAGGAAAAATCAAAATTGTTGATGAGCAAACAGGTCGTATTATGGATGGTCGCCGTTACTCTGATGGTTTACACCAGGCAATTGAGGCTAAAGAAAATGTGAAGGTTGAAGATGCTACCCAAACGTATGCAACCGTAACCTTGCAGAACTATTTCCGTATGTACCACAAACTTTGCGGTATGACGGGTACTGCAACTACAGAAGCTGGTGAGTTTTGGTCGATCTATAAATTGGATGTGGTAGAAATCCCGACCAACAGAAATATTTCGAGGATTGATGAGCAGGATTATGTTTACCGTACCGTTCGCGAAAAATATAATGCCGTTGCTGAAGAGATACAATATCTGGTTTTCCCATATTCTCATTATGAAACCGAATATGAAATAGATAAAGAAGGTAATGTAAAACAGAAGGATGGCAAGCCGGTTGTTAAATTCGACCAAACTGGCAGACCAGTTCCTAAATTGGATGCTAAAGGTGCGTTAATCCCTGCGGTTAACCCTCAAACAGGACAATTGGAGCCAAAAGCTGGTCGTCCGGTATTGGTAGGTACCACTTCTGTAGAGATTTCAGAGTTATTAAGCCGTATGCTTAAACTCCGCGGAATTAAACATAATGTATTAAATGCGAAAATGCACCAGAAAGAGGCCGATATCGTTGCCGAAGCTGGTCAGGCAGGAACGGTAACCATTGCAACCAACATGGCTGGTCGTGGTACGGATATTAAATTGGGCGCGGGCGTTAAAGAAGCTGGCGGTTTAGCTATTGTAGGTACCGAGCGTCACGAATCCCGTCGTGTAGACAGGCAGCTACGCGGTCGTGCAGGTCGTCAGGGCGATCCGGGTTCATCACAGTTCTTCGTTTCATTGGAAGATAACTTAATGCGTTTATTTGGTTCAGAACGTATTTCTGGCATCATGGTGCGCATGGGTATCGAAGATGGTGAGGTGATCCAACACTCTATGATCACCAAATCTATCGAGCGTGCTCAGAAAAAAGTAGAAGAAAATAACTTTGGTATCCGTAAACGTTTATTGGAGTACGATGATGTGATGAACTCACAACGTACCGTAATTTATGCTAAACGTAAAAACGCTTTATTTGGCGAACGTTTGGATGTGGATATGAACAATATGGTTTTCGATGTTGCTGAAGATATCGTAAGCGAATATAAACAAGAAGCAAATTATGATGGTTTCAAACTGGAAGTAATCAAAAACTTCTCTTTAGATACGGTCATTACCGAAAAAGAATTCTCTTCAACCAATATCCCTCAGTTAACTGAGAAGTTATTTGAAGAAGCAGAAGCATTTTATGCACGTAAATCGGAAGCCATTATTCAACAATCGTTACCGGTGTTAACCCAGGTTTACGAAGAGCGCGGAGAGCATATCGAACAGATTGTGGTGCCGTTTACAGATGGTATCCGTGGTATCCAGGTTGCTGTTGACTTGAAGAAAGCAATCGACAATAAAGGGAAAGAGGTGGTTCGGTCATTTGAAAAAACCATTGTTTTAGCTTTAATCGATGATAGCTGGAAAGAGCATTTGCGCGAAATGGACGATTTGAAGCAATCGGTACAAAATGCGGTTTACGAACAAAAAGATCCATTGGTAATTTATAAAATGGAAGCTTTCAACTTATTTAAAAACATGCTTAATGCAGTAAATAAAGAAGTAGTGAGTTTCTTATATAAAGGCGGTATCCCGGTTCAGCAAGAGCCAGACCAGGTGAGAGAAGCACCAGCTCCGATAAAACAACCAAAGTTGCAAACCACTAAACAGGAGTTTGGCAGAGAAGAGCCAGGCATTGAGTTTGGCGACACACGTGAAGCTGTTCCACAACAGCCAATCCGCAAAGAAGCAACAGTTGGCAGAAATGAACCTTGCCCTTGCGGTAGCGGTAAAAAATACAAAAACTGCCACGGCGCGAATTTATAATCAATACATATAATAGCTTATTAAACCCCGACATTTTTTGTCGGGGTTTTTTTAAAAAACTAAATTTTTAATTCTCCAATTAAGCACTATATTTAGTGACAGTCAATTTGTAATTGGTAGGCAATTTCTTACTGACGAATAAACTTAAAAATGGAGTCTGGAAACCATAAAAAACAGGGCGTAACCGAAAGGCCATAAGAGTAGGAAACACACAAAAACACACACAAATGAAAAGAATTTTTAACATTGCCGCTGTTTCAGCGACATTGCTGCTATCTGGCTGCGCCACTATTTTTACGGGCACAAAACAAACCGTTCAAATCAATTCCAATCCTCCAGCCGCTACCATTGAGGTAGATGGGGTTAAAGCAGGGGTAACACCTATGGCAGTACCCTTAAAAAAGGATTTACCGGACAGACCATCTCTTTAAAACTTGATGGTTACGAAACCAAAACTTTCCAGCCCGTAACTACTTTTAATGCCGTATCTGTGGTAAATCTATTATTCATTCCTGGTTTTATTGTTGATATTGCTACAGGCGCAATGATGAAATACGACCCGACAGTTTACGAATTTACCTTAGAGCAAAAGAAAGCGAATTAAGAATATCTTGTTGGAAATAATGCTAAAAACCCAGGTTTCGTAAAGGAATCTGGGTTTTTTGATTTGCACGATCATCGTGATCAATAGTCATTTCGACTGAAGCGTGCCGATTTTTACGGCAGCGGAATGGAGAAATCTTTGAATTATTATTAACCTATTACCTATTTTTTAAAAGATTTCTCGACTGCGCTGCACTTCGCTCGAAATGACGACATTGCTAAGAGGTTATCTTCTTAAATTTTTCTGTCATTCATAAGCCCTAAAATCTTTTAGATTTTCTCCCAAACGATAACTATTTGCTTAACCCATAAAGAATGCCGATTTTTGCAACGATTTCGGCATTCTTGTTGTTAAGAAGAAGTGAGACGATACATCTCCTCATCAAATGCCAATTATTTTGCTCATGAAAACTACAATAACTTTTATATTTTGTTTATTTCTTACCATAACTGTTTTTGCACAAAAAGGAGAAGTAACAGTTATAAAAGATCCTTTAATCGATAGTTTAATTGCTAAACGTTTAGAAGTTTATAAAACTTCAGGGGAGGTAAAGCCTGGCAAACCGATTGTTTCAGGCTATGGTTACCGCGTACAGATTTTTTATGGATCAGACCGGCGCGAGGTTTTTAACCAGCAGGCACGTTTTAAAGGGCTATATCCCCAGTTAAATACTTACCTCACCTATAAAGAACCTAACTATTACGTTCGGGTGGGCGATTTCAGAAGCCGCTTAGAGGCACAGCGCCTTATCAACGAACTCAGACCAACTTTCCCTACACTGTTTATTTTTAGGGAAAAAATAAATGCACCAACTTTAGATACCACAACAACCAATGATCAAAAATAAAGTACAGGAACTGGCCGCTCACATTTTTAACGATGTAGTAGGTTATCGTCAACATATCCATGCCAATCCCGAATTATCGTTCAAAGAATTCGAAACCTCATTGTTCATTAAGGATAAATTAAAAAAATGGGGCATCGAATATACCGATTGTGCCAATACAGGTGTGGTAGGTTTAATTAAGGGAAACCTGTCTTCTGACAAAGTTATTGCACTACGTGCCGATATGGATGCTTTACCTATCCATGAAGCTAATGATAAACCTTACCGTTCTAAAAATCATGGGGTAATGCATGCGTGCGGACATGATGTACATACCTCTTCACTTTTGGGCACAGCTTATATCCTAAATCAAATGAAAGATAATTTCGGCGGGACCATTAAACTGATTTTTCAGCCTGCTGAAGAACTTTTACCAGGTGGAGCAAGTATCATGATCAAAGAAGGTGTACTCGAAAATCCAAAACCACATCATATTGTTGGTCAGCATGTAATGCCATTGATTGATGCCGGTAAAGTGGGTTTCCGTTCTGGTATTTACATGGCTTCGACAGATGAACTTTATGTTACCGTAACCGGGAAAGGTGGTCATGGCGCACAACCACACCAAAATATCGATCCGGTTGTAATCGCTTCACATATCATAATTGCTTTGCAACAGGTGGTGAGCCGCAATGCTGATCCACGTATCCCATCAGTGCTGTCTTTTGGTAAAGTAATTGCCAACGGTGCAACCAACATTATTCCGAATGAAGTAAAAATTGAAGGAACGTTCAGAACTTTGGATGAAGAATGGAGAGATGAAGCGCACAAACGCATGAAAAAAATGGCCGAAGGCATTGCCGAAAGCATGGGCGGAAGCTGCGATTTCGATATTCATAGAGGATATCCATTTTTAATTAACGAAGAAATTAACGGCAAACGCGAGGGCCTTTGCCGAAGATTTTTTAGGAAAAGAAAATGTGGTTGATTTAGATATCTGGATGGCCGCCGAAGATTTTTCTTTCTACTCACAGGTAACAGATGCCTGTTTTTATCGTTTAGGTACTGGGAATGCAACAAAAGATACACAATATTCAGTACATACACCAAGGTTTGATGTGGATGAAGACGCCTTGAAAATATCAACCGGGTTAATGGCTTATATTGCTTTAAAACAATTAGGGAATTAGAATGGAAGATGTAAATAGGTAAGATGGGTGATGGGGGAGTCAAGTTCCATTATCTATCTTCAATCATCCGTTTTACATTTTCCATCCCACATTTTCCATTTTACATATCTTACTTGCATGAAAAAAGTCTTTCTGTTTTTACTGTTAACATCTCTATTCTATAAAGGTTTTGCGCAGGAAATCAACCGTTTTAATCCAGACACCATTAAAACCATTGTACTCGATTCGGCTGTAAATATTAAGGCCGAAAAGTTAAATGTAGAAACATTTATCAGAAAGGTGATGTATGATACTTCCTTTTATCAGTCGTTTAGGGATATGAAACGTTATACTTTTATTGCCGAAAACAGGATTTACAGCTATGATAAAAAGAACAAAGTTGATGGAAAAATTTACCGCAAAATCCGTCACAACAATAGCGGTCCTTATAAAATGGAATACCTGGTAAAACAGGATACCGGAAAAATTTATAAGAAAAACGGAAAGTACCAGTTATATACCGTAGAAATGTTCGATTACATTTTTATGAATGCTTATAACACTGATTTTGTACCGAATGCGCCAAAACCTGATGGAAAGGGTGGAACAAACGAAAGTTATAAAGACAAATTGAAAACCTTGATTTTTAATCCAGGCAGACCCGTAAAAGTGCCCTTTATCGGTAGTAAAACCGAAATATTTTCGGCCAATATGCGCCAGTATTATGATTATGGCTTCACTAGTGGTACTTATCTCGATTCTATCCCGGTTTATCGTTTCAAGGTTTCAGTTAAACCTGATTTGAGCAGCTGGACAAAAGATGGCATCATGATCAAAGAACTGGTTACCATTTTTGATAAACGGAATTTTAATATTCTTGGCCGTTATGTCGACATGAAATACAGCAATATGTTGTTTGATTTTGATGTACAGATGAATATAGAAATGGGTTATTTCGGAGAAGATAAATTACCAACCAAAATTACCTATCAGGGTAACTGGGATTATCCTTTCAAAAAAGAAGAACGGGCAAGTTTTTTAATTGTACATAAAGATTACAAACTCGAAAAGGGCAAATAAGGATTCAACTATCGCCTAAAAGATTTATTATCTTTAAACGATTATTTAAACCGATTAATATGCAACTTTTTTCTTCTGTAAAATTCAAAATATCCATTGCTTTATTGCTGTTTTTGGGTATCCATGTGCAGGCACAGGTGCTTTCTTCAAAACAGATCGATAGTGTGGTCGAAAAAACGTTAAATACCTTTAATGTTCCCGGAATTGCAGTTTCTGTAATCAAAGATGGTAAAATTATTCATTTAAAAGGTTACGGGGTAAGCTCCATCAGGACCAATAAAAAGGTTGATGAGAATACCCTTTTTGGTGTTGCATCAAATACAAAGGCTTTCACAGCGGCCGCTTTAGGTATGCTGGTTGATGAAAAGAAAATTACCTGGGATACAAAAGTGACCGATATAATTCCTGAGTTTAAAATGTACGATGCCTACGTAACCAGTGAGTTTACCGTCCGCGATTTGCTTACACACCGCAGTGGTTTAGGTTTAGGCGCAGGCGATTTAATGATCTGGCCCGATTCATCAACTGTGGATAAAAAGCAGCTCATTCACAATTTACGGTACTTAAAACCGGTTTCCTCTTTCCGTACCAAATACGATTACGATAACCTGATGTACATTGTTGCCGGAGAAGTGGTAGCAAGGGTTTCTGGAACTACTTACGAAGATTTTATTGAAGGAAGAATTATTAAACCTTTGGGGATGACTAAAACGGCAGCTTCATGGTACCGCTTAAAAGATAAATCGAATGTAATTGACGGACACGCACCTTACGAAGGTAAACTGCTTCCCGTAGGCTTAAGCTTTGGCGAAATCGCCAATGCAGCAGGAGGGATTTACTCAAATGTTACCGATATGAGCAAATGGGTAATGGCGATGATCAACGGTGGTAAATATGGAGAGACCCTTGATAAAAGGTTATTCAGCCCTGCTGTGGCGAGAGAACTCTGGACCCCGCAAACCATTATCGCAGGTGGTAATCCGGCTGCTTTTAGCACTTACGGTTTAGGCTGGTTTTTGAGTAACGTTAATGGTAATTTTCAGGCTACACATACTGGTGGTTTATCAGGTATTGTAACACAGGTTACCATTCTGCCTGAACTGAAACTGGGTATTATCGTGTTAACAAACCAGCAATCCGGAGCTGCTTTTAACTCCATTACCAATTCGATCAAAGATGGTTATTTGGGAATCAAAGGTCAGGACAGGATTAAAACCTACAACGATAACAGGTTAAGAAACGAAAAACAGGCTGATGAAATGGTCGCCAAAGTTTGGAATGATATTGCTGCTCAACAAAAATTATCAACTTCGAAACCTGATGCTAAAAATTACTATGGCACTTTCCGCGATTCGTGGTTTGGCGAAGTAACCATTAGTGAAGTGAACGGTAAAATGCATTTTCAGGCCAAAAATGCGCCAAAACTGAAGGGCGATATGACTTACTATAAGGGAAATACCTTTATTGCAAAATGGTACGACAGAAGTTTGGATGCTGATGCCTTTGTTAATTTCAGTTTAGATAACAATGCTCTGGCCGATGGTTTTAAAATAGAAGCCATTTCTCCATTAACCGATTTCAGTTTCGATTTTCAGGACCTGGATTTTAAAAAGACCGATAAAAAATAACCTAACCAATTATACACGATGAAAACAGTAATAAAAACGAGTATTTTACTAAGCTTTTGCTTAATTGCATTAACCTCAATGACATTTAAACCAAAACGGATTATCTTTTTCGGTGATTCGATTACCCAACAGGGTGTTTCTAAAAACGGATATGTAACCCTGATCAAAAAATCACTAGATTCTACAAAATACGATGTAATTGGTGCTGGTATAGGCGGCAATAAAGTTTATGATCTTTATCTGCGTTTAGAAGATGATGTTTTGAACAAGAAACCTGATTTAGTAGTGATTTATGTGGGTATTAATGATGTGTGGCATAAACAATCTTCCCATACCGGAACCGATTATGATAAATATTTAAAGTTTTATCAGGCTTTGATCAATAAAATACAGGGCGTAGGTAGCAAAGTGGTATTGGTTACCCCATCAGTTGTTGGCGAGAAAAAAGATGGTACCAATGAGTTAGATGCCGATTTAAATAAATATGCTGCCGGAATCAGAGAGTTGGCTGTAAAAAACAACCTTCCGGTATGCGATTTAAGAAAGATTTTCGCAGAATACGAAGCGAAAAATAATTCTGAAGATAAAGAAAAAGGCATTTTAACAGTTGATAGAGTACACCTGAACGAAACCGGTAATAAATTGGTGGCTGATCAGTTATTGCCTTTGGTTAAATAATAGGGGTTTAAACCGCAGAGCCCGCAAAGCATTTCGCAAAGAACACAAAGAAATTTTCTCTGCGTTCTTTGTATTTTTTCTCTGTTATCTTTGTGTTTAAACAAGCCGATTCTTCATTGCGAACCGAAGAAAATATTTTTTACATTAAAAGAAAGGTAAAAGCCCCTTAAGGGGTTTGGGGTATGATAAACCGCGAAACGATAGATAAGATAATGGATACCGCCCGCATTGAGGAGGTAGTTGGGGATTTTGTGCACTTAAAAAACGCGGAACCAGTTTAATTGGTAATTGCCCTTTCCATGGCGAAAAAACACCATCATTTCACGTATCTGTAACTAAGGGCATATATAAATGCTTTGGTTGTGGTAAAGGGGGCGATTCAGTGCGCTTTATTATGGATCATGAAAAATATTCATATCCGGAAGCGCTCAAATTTTTAGCCAATAAATACAATATTGAAGTTGAGGAAACCGAGCTCAGTCCGCAGGATGCTGAAGCACAAAGCGCAAAAGAAAGCCTTTACGTTGTTTCACAATATGCTGCTGCGTTTTTCGTAAAACAGCTTTGGGAAACAGATGAGGGCAGGGGGATAGGCCTGAGCTATTTTAAAGAGCGTGGTTTCAGGGAAGATATCTTGAAAAAATTCGAGGTTGGTTATTCTCCTGACGTGTGGGATGCGATGACGCAAAGCGCAACCAATGCAGGTCATAAATTAGAGTTTTTAGAAGCCACCGGATTATCGATCAAAAACGATAATGGTAAAATTTACGATCGCTTTCGCGGTCGGGTCATGTTTCCCATCCACAACTTTACCGGTAGGATAATCGGTTTTGGAGGTAGAACACTTAAAACCGATAAAAATGTTCCCAAATATGTAAACTCGCCTGAAAGCGAAATTTACCACAAATCGAATGTGCTTTATGGCTTGTTCCACGCCAAAAAAGCCATCCGCGATCTCGATAACTGTTACCTGGCCGAAGGTTATGCCGATGTACTTTCGGTGCATCAGGCCGGTATAGAAAACGTAGTGGCCTCATCAGGTACTTCGTTAACGGTAGAGCAGATTAAACTGATCGGGCGTTTTACCCAGAACATTACCATTTTGTTTGATGGTGATGCTGCGGGTATTAAAGCCTCTCTGCGTGGCTTGGATATGATCCTGGAAGAAGGGCTGAACGTAAAAATCGTTTCCTTCCCCGATGGCCATGACCCTGATTCTTATATGCATCATGTGGGCGCCGGGGCATTTAAAACCTATCTTGAGGAGAATAGAAAAGATTTTATTTTATACAAGGCGAATGTGCTGCTTAAAGATGCGGGCAACGATCCGATCAAAAGAGCAGGTATTATCCGTGATATTGTAGAAAGTATTGCCAAAATCCCTGACCCGATTAAAGCATCTGTTTTTATCCGTGAGTGTAGCAGTTTACTTGAAATTGATGAACATATCTTACTGAGTGAATTAAATAAAATGCGCTCGGCCAAGCTCAAAAAAAGCTTTGATAACAACCAGCGTGCAACCCCTTCATCAAGTCCAAAAACATATTCTCCCGGTGCACCTGAGCCACTTGGCCCGCCTGATGATTTATGGGATGACAGTGCGGGCCCAAAGGGTTACGAGCAGCCCGTAGAAGAGGATGAGCACCAGGAAAAAGAAATTGTGCGCTTGTTGTTAGCTTTCGGGCACGAATTTGTAAACTGGGATAAAATTGATGATATGTACATCGGTTCATTCATCATGCAAAACCTGAGCGATGTAGAATTTGATGATCCACTTTGCAAAAGAATTATCGATTATTATAAATCAGAAATCGACAATGGCAGATTACCTACATCGAACCATTTTGTTAAGCATGAAGATCGGGATATTGCCGATCTTGCGATTACACTTTCTACTTCCGAGTACGCTTTAAGTGAAAACTGGTTAAATAAACATCTGATCTATGTTAAAGATGAATCGATGAATTTAAAAGCGACTATTTTAGGAGGCATTTTTCACCTTAAAAAACGTAAAGTCGAAAAAAATATTGATGAATCTGTTGAAAGAAATTAAAGAAGAAAAGAACGAGGATAACCAGATGATTTTAATGCAACGTTATGGAGTGATTAAAGGTGTAGAGAGAGAAATTTCTAAGTTTCTGGGCTCAGTTATTGTTAAGTAAATTACAAATGACTGGAGTCCTGTAGAGATTTCGTCATCTCGACTGAAGCTTAGCGAAATGGAGAGATCTATCTAAACAGATTTTGCTTCGCAGAGCCTTCGGGTTCTCGACTGCGTTGCACTCCGCTCGAAATGACGGTTTTTCCAGTATGACGATTGTCCAATGAAAAATTCGATCATTCAATAATTAGATATGGCGCTCCATAATGATTTAGGTAAAGAAGGCGAAAAAATTGCCAAACAATATCTCGAAGATCAGGGTTATGAGGTTTTGGATGAAAACTGGACGCATGGTAAGGCAGAGGTAGATTTAATTGTTTATAAAAATGGCATTATGGTTTTTGTAGAGGTTAAATCGCGGAGTTCGGTTGCTTTTGGCGAACCAGAAGAATTTGTACACAAAGCGAAACAAATTCAGATGGAATTGGCCGCTAATGCCTATATTGACATCATGAATCATCAAAATGATATCCGTTTTGATATTATTGCGATTACCTTTACAAAAAATAAAAATTATAAATTAAACCATATAGAAGATGCGTTTTGGCCTGAAGATTAACCCTATTAAAAATTTCTTATTTATTGGAATTGCACTTGCATTCGTGAGTTCTTGTAAAGACCACTCTACCACAACTTACCGTAGCTTTATTTCTCCTTTAACCGGTCTTAATGTACCATCTGGAAATGAATTTGATGTGAAGGTACAGTTTGGATCCGAGCAAAAAGTAGATTCGGTAGTTTATTTGATCGATACCGTTAAAGTAGCTTCAAAAACTGATACTTCAGCCATCAAACTTAAAACAGCGGGTTTAAAATTGGGTAATCACCTGCTAACTGCCAAAATATTTGATGCGGGAAAATCAGAAGATCTAACTTCAAATATTAATGTGCTGGCGGCTCAGGCACCCACTGAATATACTTATAAAGTGATTAAGAGCCTGCCCCACGATACCTCTTCGTATGTAGAAGGTTTAGAATACCATGACGGTTTCTTCTACGAAAGTGCCGGCGATTATGGTCATTCCAGCTTGCGTAAAGTAGATCCATCAACCGGGAAAATTCTTCAGAAAACAGATTTAGATAAGCAGTATTTTGGCGAAGGCATAACCGTGATTGGAAACAAGATTATTCAGCTAACTTATCGCGAAAAAGTAGGCTTTGTTTATGATAAAGCTACCTTCAAAAAACTATCCGAGTTTTCTTACACTACAGGCAGAGAAGGCTGGGGCCTGGCTTTTGATGGAGAGAAAGTATTGAATACCGATGGTTCAAACACGATCTTTTTTCTGAATAAGGATACCTATCAGAAAATTGGTTCGATTGATGTTTTTGATAATAAGGGCCCGATTCAAAATCTGAATGAACTTGAAATTATTGATGGTAAAATTTATGCAAACGTGTATACAACCAATGAAATCATGATCATCAACCCGGAAACGGGGGCCGTTGAAAGCAAGATTGATTTATCTGGATTATTACCAGCTGATTACTTTAAAACCGAAGATGAAAAGGCCAATAATGTATTAAACGGAATTGCTTACGATAAGGCAGGCAAAAGGCTTTTTGTAGCCGGCAAGAAATGGCCCCATATATTTCAGATCGAGTTGATTAAGAAATAATTTAATTATCGATATGTCACATTGAGCTTGTCGAAATGCTTTAATACGAATTTAAGTAGGCCCTTCGACAGGCTACCATTGACAGAATCCACTATTTCGGTCGTCATTCTCGCGCATGCGGGAATCTTAATGCAAGCGTTTTAAGATTATTCATAAGTATTCCCTTGTTTCAAGGGCATTCATGAGCACTCCGTGGTTCCCAATCAAGTTGGGAATGACGATTTCTCAAGGGATTCATATTGATTTTTATACAATAAATATTATCCCTCAGGATGACAAGTACCTAATCCTGTTTCTTCGGCTCGTCTAAATAACCATTAAAAATGATAGGTTGTTTATTCATGCTGCTAGCAGTTAGCGAAGCATAACCATTGGTCGAAATATTAATAGTAAACCGATAATTTTCTCTTGTTACATCCTTAGTATCAATCTGGATAATATAGGTTCCTTTTTTATTTTTCGATTCGGTGTAGGAGAATTTTTTTGAGGTAAATTTAATACCACCTTGTGTCGGATCCATCGGAGCAGAAAAAGACCTTCCAAAATAAGGAAGATATGCAACAATACTGTCTTTAGTAACCTTTACATCGTATTGCGATCCCGTTAGGTTTATTGAAGAGCCTCCCTGGCCGCCTGGCATCATTGCTAATACTCTGTTAACATCATTGTTCGACATTGGCAAGGCTGAGTTGGCAACAAAAGTATAATTTTTATCTGCTACAATTTTTACTGTAGTTTCTTTATTGGTTTGGGCAAAAGAATGAAATCCTATCGAAAGAAATGTAAGGCTCAATATTAAATTTAAACGTTTCATAATGTGTGTTTTAAATGTGTAACAATTTAAAGATGCACAAACCCGAAAGATTCCATAATAGTGCCAAAAATGGAATGTAGTGTAAATTTAACGAATTTAGTTTTTAGATAAGGGGTTGGTCTTTTCTGAATAACCCGATTTATACATAGGATTAGTTTTTTCAGTTTCCGAAGCACCCAGTGTTGTGAATTTATATAACCCTGCAGGAAGGTCATTCAGTTCTATTTCTCCATTTTCGTTTGTCATTAACGTAATTAAACTTCCACCGGGATTTTTACCGCCTTTAACAATTATTCCTCCAATTGGCGATCCTGCCACCCTCGATTTGGGATTAGTGGAAGGTACTGAAATGGTAAATTTATAACTCCCCATGCTGGTATTATTAAATTCCATTTCTCCATTTTGGTTGGTCACAAGTGTAATGGTATTGCCCCCGGGTTTTTACCGCCTTTAACTACAATGCCGCCAATAGGTTGCCCTGCAACAAAACTTACCTCACCAGTTGTCACATCCAGTTTACCCTTAATAGATTTCATGATGCAAGGAAAGTGAGATTCCGGATAATTTACTTTGCAATAATCACAGTAATGCCCCTCAGGTGCCTGTACTCTTGATTGCTGAGTGTTTGTTTCTTTCGCCGTTGATGTTTGTGTTGCAGTTCTTTTAACCTGAGCTAAAACCGTAAATGAAATACCTAGCAGAAATACTGCTACAGCAGCCCGTTTTTTCATAATATTTGATTAGTTAACATAAAATTAATCAAAAAATATGGCTCTTGCTAGTTTTTGAATGTGGAGCAGGACAATAGATTGTGTATGTGATTATTTCTTTTTTGATGCTTTTGCAAAAGGATTGAAGGCCAGGGCAAGGGTAACCCAGAAATCAAGCTCATCATTCCGGCTTAAAACATCTTCTGAAACCGAAATATAACCCTTCATCAGTATGCCGCCCATCACCATTTGTTCCCAGCCATCTTTATGCGATAGCTTTTCTAAAGTGGCTGGGTCAATCCTCACCATGATGCTGTTCTTAGAAACACCAATGCACATTTTACCGTTCACCATAAAAATAAGTCCACCGAACATCTCTTTTTCTGTCACGTCTTCTATATGCATTAACCGTTCGGCCACTCGGAGTGTAAGGGTTTCGTTGTATATTCTCATAAGTCATCTGTATGGTCTATTGAAACAAATTTGATTCCCTTTGAGATAAAGAAATCTTTAAGCATGCTAAATTTTTCTGTACAATTTTCACCTGTGTTTATTTTTTTTGAACTGAACTTCATGCCAAGGCAATCGAAGCAGATCTCAACATAAGCGATTACCTTTCTTTTTTCGTTAAAGAATAATATGGCATTATGAGGATCATAGCAGGCCATTCTATCTATAATTACTCCATATTTTTGGGATATATAGCCATAATTAAAAAATAGATCTGTGAGTTTATCAATATCTGCTTTAGAAAGCCTAATTTCTTCTTTAACCATCTTGCTATCCAAAATACCTTTTTTTACAGGCAAATGGCTTGAAAATTCTGATATCGTATCTTGAAAAGATATTAAGGATACAAATTCTGTTCTATTAAAGGGGTAAAATAGTTTCCTTTGCGCAGTACTATATTTATCTCTATGCATGCAATGGGAGTTCTTCTCCATTAACGAATCCTGCTCTTCAATCGATAAATTTTCTAATTCTTTTATTTGTGCAAACAATGAACTACAAATTAAAAAGAAACAGAAGGTATTTAAGATTTTTAACATGACTGAAGCTTGCTGTGTTTAAAACTAAATTACATCTTTATAAACCATTTTTCAATAATCGTACGTTATTCTTTAAATTTGCAATATGTTATTAAACTGTTATCAGGAAGAATTATTAGAGGCTGGATGTGATGAAGCTGGAAGAGGTTGCCTCGCAGGTCCTGTTTTTGCTGCTGCGGTTATTTTACCAAAAGGTTTTGTGTTAGATGGATTAAATGATTCTAAACAGTTATCGCATGAGCAAAGAGCGCTGTTAAGGCCAATTATTGAACAAGAGGCTTTGGCCTGGGCTGTAGCTTCTTGTGATCATGAAGAAATCGATCGCATTAATATTTTAAATGCCTCTTTTTTGGCCATGCACAGGGCGATTGAACAATTACATACCCAGCCCCAATATCTGGTGATTGATGGCAATCGTTTCAAAACCTATCCGCAGATTCCGCATAGTTGTATTGTTAAGGGTGATGGTAAATATTTAAACATTGCGGCGGCTTCTATACTGGCAAAGACGCACCGAGATGAATACATGACAAATTTACATATCGATTATCCACATTATAACTGGATGCAGAATAAAGGCTATCCCACAATAGCACACCGTAAAGCCGTGATCGAAATCGGATTATCACCCTTTCACCGTAAAACTTTTAATGTAAGCGATCCCCAGTTGGATCTGTTTTCAAAAAACGCCTGAAATTTCGTAATTTCACAGCATTGTGAAAATTCTGTTGATTACCAAGCGGATTCCCTTTCCGCCAAATAGTGGTTACCCTATTGTGGTGTATAATACCATAAAAGGTTTGCTGCAGCTTGGTGCAGATATCACTTTGTTTAGCCTTAATCCGATAAAAGGAAGGATTGATATCGAAGATATCTACGATCCTGTTTTTGAACAGATTAAATATCATACCTGTGATTTAGATACCGATGTAAATGTATGGTCGGCATTTTTTAATATTTTTACGAACGAATCGTACAATGTTTCCCGTTATTATAGCGAAGATGCTGCGCGACAGTTAGAAAATCTCTTACGGGAAAATGTATTCGATATTATTCAATTTGAGGGGCTTTTTGTTGTTCCTTATCTGGATGTGGTGAAGGCAAACAGTAATGCCAAGCTCATCTATCGGGCGCACAATATCGAATTTACCCTTTGGGAACGTCTTTCTCATTCAGAAAAGTTTCTCATCCGGCGCAAGTATTTAGCTTTTTTAGCCCAGCGGCTTAAAGCCTATGAAACCGATCAGATTAACCGTTTCCACCATATTTTTGCCATTAGTGAACCCGATCGGCAGAGTATATTAATGTTTGGCTGCGAAATTCCGATGTCGGTTTTTCCGGTTGCCATCGATTTAGAAAAATATAAAGTAGATAAAAGTAAAACCAGTTTTCCTACACTGTTTCATTTAGGTGCAATGGACTGGAGGCCAAATCAGGAAGGCTTAGAATGGTTTTTAGATGATATCTGGCCCGATATTGAAAAACTGAATAAAGACCTTCGTTTTTATATCGCAGGGAAAAATATGCAGAAACACTTCTTCGAATACGATTCAGAAAATCTGATTGTAGAGGGAGAAGTTTTTGATGCGGTAGAGTTTATGAATTCTAAAGCAATTATGATTGTTCCTTTAATTTCCGGCACCGGAATGCGGGTGAAAATTATTGAAGGCATGGCCATGAAAAAATGCATTATTGCCACCACTACTGCCGCAGAGGGAATTAATTGCAGGCACGGACATGATATTTTAATTGCTGATTCTGCGGATGAATTTTACCGGTCGATTTTACAGTGTATCATTAACCCGAAACGTTGGGTAGAAATAGGAGAGAACGCTCGTAAGACTGTCGAAAACGACCATGGTGTGCATTTAATCTCCAGTAAAATGCTGAAGATTTACGAAGAATTGGTGAGTGCATAGGTGGATTTCAGATTTGACGACTTTAATAGGTATCAAGAGTGAAAGTTGTCAACTCTAAAATGTAGTCAGATAGAAGCTAAAAAAGACGAATTCTATATTCCGTTCATCCTTTCGACTGGAGCGAAGTGAAATCTAATGCAACTTATAGATTTCCCGGCTACGCTCAAAATGAAGATTCCGCCGGACAATAATGACTTAGTTAAAGTGGTTTCAGTCCAAAAACTCCTTAAAATTAAGCTCAGAATTTTGTCTTTTTCTTAGTACTTTTGCACCCCAAGAAGATTAACGAATAAAGCTGTCATAATTCAAAGAATATCAGCTATACTGGCTTCATTATCATAAAAATAGAATTTACGGATGAAAAACACCGCATTAACAGAAAAACACATCGCTTTAGGCGCTAAAATGGTTCCATTTGCAGGTTACAATATGCCTGTTACTTACGAAGGTATTAATGCTGAACATGCAACTGTTCGAAATGGTGTAGGTGTTTTTGATGTAAGCCACATGGGCGAATTTATTCTTAAAGGTGAAAACGCTTTGGATCTTATTCAACGCGTAACCAGTAACGATGCTTCTAAATTATATGATGGAAAAGTTCAGTACTCTTGCCTGCCAAATCAAGATGGCGGGATTGTAGATGATCTTTTGGTTTACAAAATAGATGATAAAAGCTATATGTTGGTGGTAAATGCATCAAACATTGAAAAAGACTGGAACTGGATTCAACAATTCAATTCGAAAGATGTTGAGATGCACAATATTTCTGATCAAACCTCTCTTTTGGCCATTCAAGGACCAAAAGCGGCTGATGCTTTACAAAGCTTAACAGATGTTGATTTGGCTTCAATGGAGTATTATACTTTTGTAAAAGGTACTTTTGCTGGTGTTGATAATGTGGTTATTTCTGCAACTGGCTATACGGGAGCTGGTGGCTTCGAGATTTATTTCGAAAACCAATATGCTGATCAAATTTGGGATGCTATTTTTAATGCGGGTGCACCGTATAATATTAAGCCAATTGGCTTAGGTGCCCGTGATACTTTGCGTTTGGAAATGGGTTTCTGTTTATACGGAAATGATATTGATGATACTACTTCACCAATTGAAGCTGGTTTAGGTTGGATTACTAAATTTTCTAAATCTTTTACCAATTCGGAGGCATTATTGGCGCAAAAAGAAGCTGGTATTCAAAAGAAATTGGTTGGTTTCGAAATGATCGACCGTGGCATCCCGCGCCATGATTATGAAATTGCTGATGCTGAAGGAAATATCATCGGTAAAGTAACTTCTGGTACCCAGGCGCCTTCTTTACAAAAAGCAATCGGTATGGGCTACATTGCAAAAGATTTCACTAAAGAAGGAACTGAAGTTTTTATTTTAATCCGCAATACGCCAATTAAAGCTAAAGTGGTTAAGTTTCCTTTTTATAAATAGGATTTGAGACAATAGATATGAGATTTGAGACGGTTTGGCCGCTAAAATCTCATATCTCATATCTCAAGACTCATATCTCATCGCATGTCAAAAAAATAGAAGTTTGTTTAACGCCAGCCTTGATCGATCTATATGATATCGAACAAAGCATTGTAGTGGTTATCGATATTTTGAGAGCGACCTCCTCTATTACTTATGGGATAGATAATGGTGCTGAAGCGATTATTCCAGTGGCTCAGGTGGAAGATTGTTTAAGCTATCGCAATAGCGGATTTTTATTGGCAGCAGAACGAAATGGAGAGGTAGTTGCAGGCTATGATTTCGGCAATTCGCCATTCTCTTATACTCACGAAAAAGTAAACGGGAAAACGGTTGTTTTAACCACTACCAATGGTACAAAAGCTTTGCATCTGGCACAGAAAAGGGCCTGTCAGGTTGTAATTGGATCTTTCCTAAATTTAGATTCTCTTTGTAACTATTTAAAAAGCCAGGATAAAAATGTGCTTTTGCTTTGTGCCGGTTGGAAAGATCAGTTCAATTTAGAGGATACTCTTTTTGCTGGTGCGGTGGTAACCAATCTCCGTCAAAATTTCGAACATTTTGATGATTCCAGTGTAGCTGCAGAAGATTTATATTCTTTGGCTAAAGCAGATCTGAGAAAGTATCTTCACAAATCATCGCATAGCCATCGCCTGGCTCAGTTGAATATAGAGGAAGATGTTGTGTTCTGTTTGCAGCTAAATCTGTGCAAAACAATTCCGGTATTGGAAGGCGAACGTTTGGTGGCCTTAAAAAATTAAAAGCTGAAATTTAATCCTAATAATATTGCATTTTTTCTAAAATTAGCACCATTAAATTGAGTTTCCTCTGTTGCCCGGCTATTAAAATAAGCTTTATCTACGCCAGAGTAAGTGTTGATATTATTGATCTCATAGTCAACTTCTACCCGTAAACTTTCGCTTACCGGTACAGCAAGATTGATATCGCCACTTAATGAAAAGGAATTTGCCTTATGTGTAAAGCTTACAGGTTTTGCAAAATCAGGAATTAAATTCCAGTTGGCTTTTGCTGAATAAGTATAAAAACCGCCTAATACTTTAGCACTTATGCTGAATTTCTGCATTTTAAGAACGAGTTCTGCTCCAAAATCGAAGCCTTTATATCTTGCTTCGTATGTAGAGTTTAAGCCTTTGCTGTCGGGGTTATTTGCACTTTCTAACAGATGAAATTTTTGTTGATGGTATGAAAGTCCGGCAATTGGATTGATGTTAAAATCGCCAAATTTTAGCAGTTGGTAACTGAGCTGTAAACCGGCATCATATAAGTAACCTTTATTTGCGTTGAGCAGATCGAAATAAAAAGCATTTTGCCTGTTATCATCTGTATAATCGGTATCCTCTGCCTCGCCCTTAGTTATGCTGCTGTATTGGTTGGTGGCTTTAACACTGAACCGCCCGGTAATACTGTATTTGATGTCTAACCCAAAACCAGGCCCTTTAAGATTTTTCCAGATCAGTTCTGATAGTACATTCGGACTGGTTCCGGCCGCATTGCCGGCAATAGACCAATCGAATTTAGATTGCTGGAGACCGATATAAGGTTTTACGCTCCACTTGTGAGGGTTGTCTTGTGCTGATACAACTTTACAGAATAGGATCAGGATTGAGCAGACTAAAAACTGTTTGAAGAAGGAAATCCGCCAAGCGACCAGCATATCTGTTTTTATTTTATAGCAGTAAAATACACATAGTGGCCAGTTATACCACTATGTGTAATAATTATTTTCTAAAATGGATATACCGAGGCGATAAATGATTTATCGGTGGCTGATAATACAGCATTCCATCCCACCTCGAAATCACCGATAGTTAATTCGTTTGGAACCGAATAGTGCATGATCGAATTTTTATCATATGCACTATAATTGGTTTGTGTAGTACTGTATTTTGCAAATAAGTTATTGTCTACATCTGCCTGACTCCAATAATTTGGTGCTGCAGCATAATAGGCATAAACAGCAGGTTTATCCCAAGGTATAGCTACTAATGGGTGTTGGTGCTCATGGATCAATCCTAAAGCGTGACCGAATTCGTGGATAACTACGCGACTATATTCAGAATCTGCTGTGCTTGCAGTTAACCAGCCATAGTTCATGGTAGCACCTGTGCTGGGAGTTGATTTTCCGATGTAAGACCAGGATCCATCTCCACTAACAAAACTTACCCTGATTTTGGCTGTATTATCGTTTGTTACAAAGTTGAATTTGATGTTGGCGTATTGTTCCCATGCCTTCGCGTATTGGATTACTTTAGCTCTGATAGCTGCTGTACTTCCGTTTAAGCTCACTTTAATCGTAGTTCCCGGAGTCCATTTTGTTGACTTTAGAACGGCGCCTCTTGGGATAGTACCATCTAAAGATCTTTCTGTACAGATCTGAATGTTACCAAGCGGATTAACAGCAGCTATTTCTGGTTTCTCTAAATCTGCAGTTTCTGCAGGTCTTTCTTTTTACAAGCGTATAATACTGAAGACAGCGCAAGGGCAGTTAATAAGGTTCTATTTAATTTAAAAAATTTCATGTTTAGGTTTTTTAGGTAAATAATGATCTGATTTTTAGCTGAAAAACAAGTCAGAAAATAGTGAAGACAGGAATTCTTCTTCTTTGGAAAAGAATAATTTGGTTGAAAAACATAGGTAGACATTTAGGTTTAGCTTACCTCACATTTGTGAAGTATAATCCTAAAGTAAAATATTATTGTGTTACCACCAAAAGAAATGTAATATTTTTATTTCATAATTGTATTTTTTATATGATATTTAAAAGTATAAAAAATAAATAATAATGTAGTTTTAATATTACATTTTTACGAAATTTGGTTTTTTGATTACCTGTTACTTTGTAATTAATTCAGAGATTGTTGGACTATTTTTAATGGTAATTAAGGCTTCCTCGTGTGCAAGCCAGTAAATATCCTCTGCACGTTTCATGTCGAATGTACTAATGGCGCCTAAACCTTTTGGTTCGATTAACACATTACAGAATTTAGCCTTTCTTTCCATATCATGATTGATAGACATGATGCCCGCACGGCCCATTAAATTGGTGATACCTGTAATTTTATCAACTGGTTTAAGGTGGTTACAGGACGAGCCTATAATGAAATCGCACTCATCCATTAAAGGTTCGACCGGGAAATTATTTAAAATGCCGCCATCCACATACATCTGACCATCAATCATAATGGGTTTAAAAATGCCAGGTATACAACTGGAGGCATGAATGGCTCTGATTAGCGGCCCTTTTGTAAAATAAACCAACCGGCCTTCGCTAAAATTTACAGCAGCAATGGTTAGTGGTATTTTTAGCTTTTCAATTGAATCTTCCGGAAAATATTCCTTTAAAATTAAAGCGGTATTTTCGATATTAATTAAGCCTAGTGAACCTACTGCCGGGCGTACAAAGCGCCATAGCTTCGTTTTGAGGAAAATATTTAATCCCTCTTCGGGATCTATACCAGCAGCAAAAAAGGCTCCGGCTATCGCTCCTGCACTTGTTCCGCTAATGTGACTAAAGGTAATGCCCAAATTGCTAAAGGCTTTTAAAACGCCTAGATGAGCTATTCCCCTAATTCCTCCACCCGATAATACAATGCCAACTTTCATAGATTTAATTTAGGATGATTACTTAAAAGTTCAACTGATCAATTTTATTGCTTAATTGTTGTATTGTTAAATTGTTTTGGCCCTTAAAACTGATGACTAAAAACTGCAAACTGATAACTATCGCTGTTGTTTAGGTTTATACTTCGATTGATTTAAAATTTTCTGCGCATCGTTATCTGCCATTAATTGTTGCAAAGTAACATCAGGATGAATTTTCATATATTTCTTAACAATTTGCCAGCCCATCCATACACCCAATTTTGGTGCCGAATCTCTATTTTCGCCTAAACCTGGCGTAAATGGCCCTTCTGATAAAAATACCTGAATTTTTTGATAGTCGGTTTCATACAGGTAATTGTTCTCTAAAAAATATGCCCAAATATCTCCTTCAAAATTTTGTGCCCAGTCTAATTGCTGTTGCGTATATCCGATTTTGGTAGAATCGCCTAAATTTTCAGGCAAAACCTGGTCAAGAAAATATAAAATCTTTCCCTGGAAAATCATTTTAGATAACAGTGTTCTATTATCATCAGGCTCAGCAAAAAGTTCTTCGTGGGCATACGTTTCGGCTACACGGGGCACAATATATTCAGGTGCAAACCTTCGGGAAAGATATAAGGGTACACTTTGCACAATGGCCCTGTAAAATTTGCTGTCTTTACCCAGAAACATATCTAAACCAATGCCCAGATAATTATCACCTACGGGCATTTGGTAAGCAAAACCCGAAGCAAAAGAAATAAATTTTGGAATCTTCGCTTTCGGGTAATAATATTTAATGTATTTAAAAGTTTCGTTTAATCCCTCTTCCTGAACTTTTAAGTTTGGGAAAACGCTATCAACTTCTTTGCTTAAATCGGTATAGGCCTGATCGTGGTATAAATTGGTCAGCGATTCGGTGTTGGAATATTTACTGTCTAAAATCCGATGGATAAAATCATCATAAAACACACCATACTTTGAAGTTAGTTGTTTGTTTACATCAATCGCATTTTTGTTTTTTCCGTTAAACAGCTCTTTATCAAATCTTTCAATTTTAATGTTTACCTGTATATTACTTACATCGGGCCTGTTGCTATGTCTGCAGGAAATAAATGTGATGGCAAAAAGAAAAATTAGATAAATTTGCCAGTGTTTTACGTTATACATCATGTATCACAAATATATATAAACACCTATAGCATGAAAAGAATATCGACCATTTTAATTTTGTCTGTTTTAAGTTTTGGCGCATGGGCGCAAAACTCTCCTTTAACCAGTTACGGCTTTAGGCTAGGTTTAACTGCTACCCCGACTTTTGGCTGGATTAAACCGGAGCAGGGAAAAACAGAAGGAATAGCTTTGGGCTTTTCTTATGGATTAATTGGTGATTTTAATTTTGCTCCAAATTATAGTTTTTCAACTGCACTAACCATCACCTCTGTTAACGGTAAAAGTACAGAAGCCAATGTTTTACCTTATTATGCAGCCAATAGCAGTACAGCACCAAAAGCTTACGATTTAAAATATAAACTACAATACATAGACCTGCCATTAACCATTAAATTAAAAACCGTAAAGACTGATGGGAAACGTTGGTATGGCCAGTTTGGGTTGTCTAATTCAATCAACATTAGTGCAAAACAAGATGCGGTTACAGGTGGATCGGTTGTTGGCGATAATTTAAATGTGTCTGATAACATCAAACTTTATCGTGTCGGATTAATTATTGGTGGAGGTGGCGAATTTGATATTTCGGGCAATACCAGCATCGTTGCCGGTTTAACTTTTAATAACGGTTTCACTAATATTGTAACAGATAAAGCCAGAAATGTTAAAAATCATTACCTGGCGCTTAACTTCGGCGTATTCTTTTAATCGTGTACATTGTCTTGATACTCACTTCTCATCACTTGATACTACAACCATGAAAATAGCACTAGCACAACTTAATTACCATATCGGAAACTTTGAGGCCAACACTAAAAAAATAACCGAAAATATTCAATTGGCTAAAGATAAAGGAGCTGATCTGATTGTGTTTGCGGAATTAGCTATTTGTGGATATCCCCCAAGAGATTTTTTGGAGTTTGATGAGTTTATCGCACTGTGCGAAAGTGCTGCTCAGGAGATAGCCGGGCATTGTACAGATATTGCTTGTATTGTCGGTTTGCCGATAAAAAATGAAATATTACAGGGGAAAGACCTGTATAACGCAGCCTATTTTATCGAAGCAGGAAAAGTTAAGGCAGTTGTTAAAAAAGCACTATTACCAACGTACGATGTATTTGATGAATATCGCTATTTCGAACCTGCCACGCAATTTAACTGTATCGATTTTAAGGGTAAAAAAATTGCCTTAACCATTTGCGAAGACCTGTGGAATATCAACGATAATCCATTATATGTATCAAATCCAATGGATGAGTTGATTAAGGAGCAGCCAGATGTAATGATCAATATTGCAGCATCTCCTTTTTCTTATACCCATGATGATGAACGTATTAAAGTATTGTCTGATAATGCAAAGAAGTATAACCTGCCAGTATTTTATGTAAACCAGGTGGGAGCACAGACTGAGATTATTTTTGATGGTGGTTCTTTGGTTTTCGATGCTGATGGAGCTGTGAAAGCAGAGATGAAGTATTTTGAAGAAGATCTCCAGGTTTTTGATTTAGAAGAGGTTGAAAGTGTGCGTAATAAGTACCCTAAATCGGAAAGATTAACAGATATTGAGCAGATTCACGATGCATTGATTTTAGGCATTAAAGATTATTTTAGGAAATCTGGTTTTAGTAAAGCAGTTTTGGGCTTATCCGGCGGAATTGATTCTGCTGTGGTTTGTGCCCTGGCCTGTAGTGCGTTAGGGCCGGAGAATATAATGGCTGTTTTAATGCCTTCTAAATTTTCTTCCGACCATTCCGTTCAGGATGCTTTAGATTTGGTTAACAATATTGGTTGTATGCACGAAATTGTGCCAATTAAAGAAGTTGCAGAAGCATTTGATCATATACTGGCACCAGCTTTTAAGGGCTTGCCTTTTAATCTTACCGAAGAAAATATCCAGGCCCGTATCCGTGGCATCATTAACATGGCGATGAGCAATAAATTTGGTTATATTTTATTGAATACCTCTAATAAAAGCGAATGCGCAGTAGGTTATGGTACCTTGTATGGAGATATGTGTGGTGCGATTGGCGTCATTGGGGATGTATATAAAATGCAGGTTTTTGAACTGGCCAGGTACATTAATAAGGAGAGGGAAATTATACCGGTTAATACTATTGTTAAACCACCTTCAGCAGAATTGAGGCCTGATCAGAAAGATTCTGATTCGTTGCCTGAATATGAAATCTTGGATAAAATATTATACCAGCACATCGAAAAGAAACAGGGGTCAAAAGCCATTATTGCGCAGGGTTTTGATGAAACATTGGTGTTGCGTATTTTAAAGATGGTAAATGTCGCTGAGTTTAAACGTTACCAAACACCACCTATTTTAAGGGTATCGCCTAAAGCCTTCGGTATGGGAAGAAGAATGCCGATAGTTGGAAAATATATGGCTTAGGTTGCTTGATTGATCAATTGCTGAGGTTGTTAAATTGTAAATTGCCAATTGAGAACTGTTAATTGGTTAACGGTTAATTGTTTAAGCTGTGAATTTGTAGACGGGTCGTCATCTCGACTGAAGCGCAGCGGAATGGAGAGATCTATTTCTCGACTGCGTTGCACTCCGCTCGAAATGACGATCTATTACCGGTCCGCCATCACAATTAAGCTAAAGTTGCATCGACTGTAATGGTTGTATTCAATAATTTAGAGATCGGGCAGTTTTTCTCCGCATCGGCTACCAGCTCATTAAATTTTTCTTGTGTTAAATCAGGTACAGAAGCCGTTAAAGTTAAATGCGATTCAACGATTTCTCCTTTTGATGGATCAAGGTTAATTTCACATTTAGTTTCCAGTTTATCTGCTGTAAATCCTGCTTCAGTTAAGTTTGCAGATAGTTTCATGGTAAAACAGCCTGCGTGTGCTGCAGCAATTAATTCCTCCGGATTTGTACCAACACCCTCTGCAAAGCGAGAATTAAAAGAATATTGAGTATTATTTAAAGTAGTGCTTTGTGTAGTGATGTTACCATTACCTTCTTTAATAGAACCTTGCCATACGGCTGTTGCATTTCTTTTCATGATTGGATTTTATTTTAAAATTGTTTAACACCTAAAGATAAAAATATGTTTGTTTAAAGGTGACAATTCTTTGTTAAGAAATAATGTGATTATTCAAGTTTTTCTATTGGTTCTTCTTTAACCATCTTGCTTCTTAACGATTGAAAAAGTAATATGCCAACACCTATCATAATCGAAATATCAGCAAAATTAAAAACACCTGTTTGGAAGAGGTAAAAATCTATGTGCATAAAATCGGTAACTGATCCATGTACAATCCGGTCATATAGATTGCCAATGCCGCCACCAATCAGAAAACACAAAGCAATTTGCATAGTCATTTGTAAATTACGTTTGGCAAAAAGAAAATATAACCCGTAGCCCAAAAATAATAACGGTAAACCTGTTAAAATAATTAGTCTGAAAATATAGGGCATATTATCGCCAAGACTTAAAAATGCACCACTGTTTTCTACTTTCATCAAGGTAAAATGGTCTTTTATAATGCTGATATGCTCATACTCACTAATTTCGTTACGGACAATTTTTTTTGAAATCTGATCACAGCCAAAATTTAAAGTTAATAACAAGAGCAGTATCGACCAGCGGAAGTTTTCTATTTTTTGCATAATTTTTATCTGATAATGTCGGCATCAATAGGTACGTAACCTAAATGCCTGCTTAACGACATGATTTGCCCTTTGTGATGAAACTCGTGGGTAACAACATGGGTAAACAATTGCAATGGGTTTACCTTTAAAATCTCTTCATTTCTGTGCAACTCCATTTCCTGCAGCTCATTTCCTTTAAATTTTTCGATAAATAAGCCAATATATTCATCTGCCTGGCTAAAATAAGTCTGGCAATCTTGTAAGGTCTGGTAATTTTCGAAAGGTAAAAACTCCTGTTCAATACCTAAGGCTCTTTCGCCAATCCACGCGCAATAGGTTTGACAGATATGAACCAACAAATTTCTGATGGAGCCTCTGCCAAACGAACTGTTGTTAGTTAAGAAATCCTGTTCTGAAATGCCCCTGATATAATTTAACAGGATATCTCTGGATGATAAAATGAAATCGTATTGTTCTTTAAACATGGCCTGGTTTCCTGATCCATTTTCTAAAAGGAATGATCAAAGCTAAAAGAATGGCTGTAAGACTGAAGAATTTTGCAATAATATCTCCACTTTTTACATAAAAGGTAATCTCGTCGTTCAGGTTGATGTTGGCTTTTAGCGCAGTTCTGGTCCACCATTTAGTGCTTTGTATTACATCCCCACGTTGATTGATGAAGCACGAAATTCCGGTATTGGCCGAACGCGCTACATCGCGATGGGTTTCAATAGCTCTTAGTTTGGCATACATTTCATGCTGATCTTTTCCTGAGGTATTTCCCCACCAGCCATCATTTGTAATAATAGCAATGAATTGTGCACCTTCTTTAACCTGCTCACCGATCCAGTCGCCCCATAAACTTTCGTAACAAACCACAGGAGCAACTCCGATACCGCTTTGGGCATAAAGCACACTTGGCTTATCTTGCCAGCCCCATCCGCCAACAGTTCCCCCTAATTGAGCAAAAACATCGTCTAAAAATGAAAATACTTTTGGGAAAGGCATTTTTTCTACCCCGGGAACCAATTTGGATTTATGGTAGAATTGAACATTTGCAGAATTTTCTACCTGCATCGCTGTATTAAAATTGTCGAAATAAAGGCCTTTCTGGTTATCAAATTTAGCTGTTATTGTTTTTTTATCCTGATAAATTTTAATGCTTTCTATACCAGTGATCAATGTTCCATTTTTATACTTTGATAAAAAGCTTTGTAGGTTGATGAAATCATTATTGCTTCTGATTCTATCTTCATCTGCGTAATTTGGAATGGCAGTTTCCGGCCAGATAAAATACTCTGTATTGGGCTGCCCGATCGAGTCTGACAGGTGTGTCAATATCCTGATTTGTTCGGCTGGTGGAATATTTTCCAGTTTCTGGTAGGGATCGATATTCGGTTGAACCACCACTACATTACTTGGGGTGCCTTTTTGTTCTGCTGTAAAGTATTTGGTTAGTGAAACGCTGATGGGTATAATCACCACCAAAGCCCAGATTCCTGCAGTTCTAAATCTTAAATAACCAGTCTGGGATTTGAATTTTTTGTAAGCTTCAAAAGCGAGAATATTGCTTGCTAAAATCCACAGCGAACCTCCGTAAATGCCAGTATAATCGTACCATTGTGCTAGCTGGTGCATTCCTGCTAAACCATTCCCTAATGTCATCCAGGGGAAGGCTAAATCCCAGGTTTGCTGCAGATATTCTAAAGCAATATAAAATGCGATTAATCCAAGATAAGCGATCTTTTTATTTACATATTTGCCCAACCTGTAGTATAACCAAAAAGCAAAGGTCATTAACAGTGCGCCCAATCCATAAGGGATTAGGGAGACAGGTAACGCCACTGCCGGGCCATTATAAGCGCTTATCGCATTATATACCCAATAAATTGATGCCGTATTCCAGGCTAAAAAAGTTAAACCTGCAGTCAGGAAAATTTTTTTCCTTGTTTTTTTTCTGCATTACCTGAAATGGAATCGAGCGCAATGAGTAAAGGTACCAAACCGATTAACAGCAAAGGTGTAGTAAAAGGCATTGGCGGCCATGCTAGCCAGAGTATAAGTGCACTTAAGAGGGCGAGGAGGTAAGTTTGTTTAGATTTCATATAAAATTACTTGTCATTCTTACGCAGGAAGAATCTCTAAGCGACAAAGAACTGACCTTTTTTTGTTAATGTAAGTACAGTGCAACTGTATTAAGGATGCTTCGTGCCTCAGCATGACAGTATGAATTACAAACTATCTAAAATATTTGCTTTTTTAGCTTCATATTCTTCCTGGGTAATCAGGTGTTTATCGTACAAGGTTTTAAGCTTGCGTAATTTTAAAGTGGTTTCATCTTCCGGCTCTTCTACAACTTCAGCAATTTGGATAACAGGTTCTATAGGTTCCGGAGTTGGTTCGTAAGCAGGAATTTCGGCTAAAGGCTGTGCATTTAAGTTAATGGGAGAGGCCGTTGCACGGTTTTCTTCCAGTTTTTGCTGGCGCAACATTTCCTTATACTCTTCTAATTGTTGGTTTGCAGCCTGATGTAATTTACGTGCCTGAACTTTCGGAATAAATTCAGTTACGATATTTTCGCCATGTTGTGGCACACAGATAAATTTAGAACCAAAAATTCTTCTTTAAATGAAACCTCTTTAATGCTTTTCCACGAAATATCCTTGAAATTCATCGTTAAGCCCAAATTACCAGGTTCGCAATAAAAAATGCGCTTGTTAGAAATCGCGATGCTGTCTGGTAACAAGTTTACTGCAGGTTTTTTCTGTACCGCTAAATATAAAAGTTCTTCGCCTGTGGTTAAAAGGTCATTTAATTTTCCAATAACTTTTTCAACCGCTTTTGGGTCTTGTTCGTCACTCAGAAATCTATCTATGCTAATCATAATAATTTTAAATTGTTGTGTTTGTTACGTTTTTAATGCTACTCTTCAGTATCTTCATATTTGTTTTTGCTTTTAACATTGGGTTTCCCCGCTATGCAAATTACAAATTCTCCTTTTAAAGTATTGTTTTCAAAATGTGATTTTATTTCTGCCAAAGTACCTCTTACAGTTTCTTCGAACATTTTGGTCAGTTCTCTGCTTACCGATGCCTGCCTGTCGGCGCCCAAATACTGCGCAAATTCCTCTAAAGTTTTTAATAAACGGTGCGGACTTTCGTAAAGTATAATGGTGCGGTCTTCTTCGGCCAGTTTTTTAAACTTTGTTTGTCTGCCTTTTTTTACCGGTAAAAAACCTTCGAAACAAAATGCATCTGCTGGTAAGCCCGAATTAACCAAAGCAGGTACAAAAGCCGTTGCGCCAGGTAAACACTCTACAGCAATATCATTTTTAATGGCCTCGCGTACCAGGAAAAAACCCGGATCGGAAATGGCTGGTGTTCCGGCGTCAGATATCAGAGCAATTTTTTGTCCTTCGTTTAAAAACCTGATAATTTCTGAAGTGGCTTTATGTTCATTATGCTGGTGGTGTGAAAAAACTCTTTTATCGATGCCAAAATGTTTCAGCATTGGGGCACTGGTACGGGTATCTTCAGCGAGAATCAGATCGCATTCTTTTAATATACGGATTGCCCTAAAGGTCATATCCTCCAAATTGCCTATGGGCGTTGGTACGAGAAATAGTTTGCCATCCATATTTCGGTTTGCAGTTTACAGTTAACGGTTTACAGTTTTTTCCAAACTCCTTACCCCAAACTCCAAACTCTTGCTATCTTTGCTTAAAAAATTAAATAATGCTGCAAGTTAACTATATCCGTGAAAATAGAGAGAAAGTTTTAGAACGTTTAAGTATCCGTAATTTTAAACAACCAGAACTGGTAGACGAAATCATTAAAATTGATGAGGACCGCCGTTCTACACAAACTTCCCTGGATAATATTTCTGCTGAAGCTAATGCAGCTGCCAAACAAATTGGCGATTTAATGCGTACTGGTAAAAAGGCGGAGGCGGAAGCGATTAAAGCACAAACTGCTTCTCACAAAGAAAATATCAAGAATCTCAGCGATAAATTGAATGAGTTGGAAGTTGCTCAACACAATTTAATCGTTCAGTTGCCAAACCTACCGTACCATTTGGTAAAACAAGGTTCTACAGCAGAAGACAACGAGATTGTTTTAACTCATGGTGAGCCTGCACAACTTCCAGCTAAGGCTTTGCCACATTGGGAATTGGCGGCAAAATACGATATCATAGATTTCGAGTTGGGCGTAAAAATTACTGGTGCCGGTTTCCCGGTTTATAAAGGAAAAGGAGCAAGATTACAACGTGCACTGATCAATTTCTTTTTAGATCATGCCACTGCAGCGGGTTATAAAGAAATGCAGGTACCTCATTTGGTTAATGCGGCTTCAGGTTTTGGTACCGGACAGTTACCTGATAAAGAAGGACAGATGTATCATTCAACTGTTGATGATTTATATTTAATCCCAACAGCTGAAGTTCCGGTAACGAATTTATACCGTGATGTAATTGTTAAAGAAGAAGATCTCCCAATTAAAAATACGGCTTATACACCTTGTTTCAGGAGAGAAGCAGGTTCTTACGGTGCTCATGTACGTGGTTTAAACCGTTTACACCAGTTTGATAAGGTTGAGGTGGTTCAAATCACCCATCCGGATAAATCGTACGAAACGCTGGAAGATATGAGCCTGTATGTTCAATCTCTTTTACAGGAGCTGGGTCTGCATTACCGCGTACTGCGTTTATGTGGCGGCGATATGGGCTTTACATCTGCCATGACTTACGATATGGAAGTTTGGAGTGCTGCACAAGAGCGTTGGTTAGAAGTTTCTTCTGTATCAAACTTCGAAACTTACCAGAGTAACCGTTTGAAACTACGTTTTAAAGGAAAAGAAGGCAAGGCACAACTGGCGCACTCTTTAAACGGAAGTGCATTGGCTTTACCGCGTATTGTGGCTTCGATTTTGGAAAACTACCAAACGGAAAACGGCATTAAAGTTCCGGAAGCTTTAGTGAAGTATACTGGGTTTGATATTATTGACTAGGGAAAACTAACGAAGTTTCAAGGGGCTGTGTTGATGTAACTTCGTTATATGCCTAAAAAGACTTACGAAGTTTTCTGCACACAGCACTTTTAAACTTCGTAAGAAATTATTCCTCATAAAAAAAGCTTTGCACTGCTGCAAAGCTTTTTGTTTTTATAGATAGATGAGTTTTTATAATGATTATAAAATCAGGATCAATAATAAAATGATGATGATAATCGCACCAACTGAAAGGTAAACACCTCCAGAAACGGCACGGGCCTGGCCTTTTAACTCTCTTAACTCGCTGCGTAAAGCTTTACGTTCAGCTCTTGTTAAGTTCGATTTGTCCATGTCTCTGATTTCTTCAACACGGGTTTTAATTTTTTCCAGTTTCACTGCCTGTTCTGCAGTTAATTCTGTTGGGTTTTTCGCAGGTTTATCAGCTGCCTGAGCTGAATTAAAACTAATGCCTAAAGCAAAAAACAAGGCTAACGTGTAGATGAATTTTTTCATAATATCTAATTTTTAGTGTTCGACCTATACGTAACAAAAAACCTACCAAAATGTTCTGGTAGGTTTTTAAAAGCATTAATTTAAGCGTTAAAAAATTTTATTTGATCTCAAAAATGGCATTTACCGTAAAATTCAGCTTAATCTTTTTGAAATCAATCTCTGGAGCGCCAGCCGCATCAGACATTTCAGCTTTCATCGCAAAATTTCTGTAAACCGGTTGTATAACATTGTCTCCACTATCCTGTATTTCAATTACAGCCCCTAATTTATCACCTAAAGCCTCAACCATATAAGCTGCTTTTTCTTTTGCCGCCAATAAAGCTTTAATTTTAAGATCTTTTTTCAAGCTCTCAATTTTAGAATAATCGTAGCTTTCAATATTGGTATTGGCAATTCCTTTGGCATCAATAGCTTCTAATATGGCATTGAACTTGTTCAGATCGCTCACTTTTAAACGATATTGTTTGCTGGCCAAGAAATCGGGATTTTTCTTTTTCTCTGTTTCATAGTTCCAGCTGCTTAAATTGCTAATGGTTAAATTTTCTTTTGCTATACCTGCTTTTTGAACGGCAGCAAACAGTTGTTTTTCCAGTTCAGTAATGTCTACTTTTTTCTTTCCGTTTAAATACTCTTTAAGTGAAATGCCGATGTAGATAATATCGGGGGTGACTTCTGTTTCTGCAGTTCCGCTTACATTAATTTTTCTACGTAAATCTACTTGTTGGGCCATCGCTGTTGATAAACCTAAAAATGCAACCAGTGCAAGTGCTATTAACTTTTTCATAATTTGTAGTGTTTTTAATTGTTATGAAGCTTGCATAAGCTTTTTTTATTTAGCTTTTGTTTGCTTATGCAGGTTTCATAATTTGTATTTCCTTTGTGTGTACTGTAATGATGTAAACGCTGTGCAAATTCCACACCGGGATTATATCTTTTTTATTTTTATAAACGATAGCTGCTTCGTAAAAGCTACAATTTCGTTACATAATAATCCTATGTCATTTACATACAGTAAGATAAATTAAGCATTAGTATCCCGAAGAAAAATAGAATAAGATAATATTTGTTACCCATCTAAATTGTTCGGGCCACTGCACAAGGTAGAAATGTATCTGGATTATTTATTTTCTAAAAAGGATGTTCAGAAAATAAGTAAGATGAATAAAATTATGCGCAAGGTTTTATGCTTAAATAGACGGAATTATATATGGTTATAAAACCTAGCGCAGCAGAGTTTTCTGCAGAATTTTAATCATGTTTTGCAATATGGAACTGCAAAGAGAATTGGATTTAGGTCATTAAACCTTTGATACTTTAACAGCAGTTGGTCCTTTTTGGCCCATTTCTACTTCAAACGTAACTTTATCACCTTCTTTAATCTGGGTGATTAAACCGTTTGCGTGAACGAAAATACTGTCTTGTGTTTCAGTGTTTTTAATAAAACCGTAACCTTTACTGTCGTTGAAGAAAGTAACTGTTCCTTTTTTAACAGGATTTTCATCAATGATGTCCTCTTGTCTTGAAATACCAATCTGAATATCTTCTGTATTAATTACTTTCTTTTTCTTCGGATCTGGTGGAGTAGAAGAGATGTTTCCGTTTTCATCAACGTAAGCCATCATATCTTCAAGTGCTAAACCTTTTTTGGCATTAGCCTGACGCTCTTCTTTTTTCTCTTGTTTGTCTTTTTGTTTTTTTAATCGTTTTTTTTCGTTCTCTTTTTTACTGTATGTTGCCTGAGATTTAGCCATATTTTATTTAATTGTTTGTTTTGAAGGGTGAGTGGAATGGAGAATTATACAAAGATAACAATACTTAAGGATAAACACGATTTTATTCGGTTATGCTCTTGTCATTATGGTAATAACGGATAATATAAGGCAAGATGTTTGCCAGAAAAAAGCGGATAGATCGATATTTTTTAGATTTCTCGACTGCGTTGCACTTCGCTCGAAATGATGGCACCTCAGGACGGTTTACCTCCGTGGCAATTGTTTCTCTATTATTTTACCACAGATGAAAAGGACTAACACAGATAAGTGAATAACATCTGTGTTAATCTGTACAAGTCTGTGGCTAAACTTTAAATGAATTAATTTTCGAGTGTGATATTATAGATACTTAGGTGTAAATCCTTCGACTCCGCTCAGGATAACATAACGAATGGGAGATAACGCATATAGTTGACGATGATGTAGCTAACCACGGATGAAACAGGATGAGCACAGATAAGAAATTAATATCTGCGTTTATCTGTGCAATCTGTGGCTAAAATTTTAATGTATTGTTTCCCAGTTAACCCTATCAATTTGGTAAACGAAATTCCATTTTACCGGTTCACCATAGTAAGCAACCTCGATTTCGGAAATCTTAATTGCTCCAAGCTTTTCTGATGCTTTTTGCGAACGGAAATTCATTGCTCCGATGTGCAATATTATTTTATCTACAAATTGAAATGCATAATCAAGCATTAATGTTTTTAAAGCCTTGTTATGTCCTTTGCCCCAAAACTCGCGTGCAATAAAGGTATAGCCAATCGCAACTGAACTGTCTTCCTCATCGAGCTCATAATACCTGGAGCTGCCTGCAATTTTATTGGTTTCTTTTTCATATACAATAAAAGCGCCTTTCGATTCCATTGCGCCCTTAAAGAAATTTCCGAAAACGTCTCTCTTATAACGGTCTCTGTTGGGGTGCTGTTCCCAGATTAACGGATCGGAAGCTACAGCAAAAAGCGCGTCAAAATCAGACTCTTTTAACGGAACTACTTTAATTAAATCGTTTTCTAGTGTGGGCTGTAAATCGAAATTCATATCGTTTGGATATAAAAAAGGCTGGCTATAGGGCCAGCCGTTTGTAAGTATGTTTTAAAATTCGTCATTTCCACGCACGTGGAAATCTTGAAGCTTCTTGCATTAAGATTCCCAATCAGGTTGGGAATGACGCATCTCTTATGAATTAGTTATCTAATTTACTAAACCTTCAATTTCTACTACTTCCTGTGCATCTTTTTGATAGTCTACTTTATCAATTTCGAAACCGAATAAGCTTAAGAAGTCAGATCTGTAACCTGGCAAATCACCTATCGCTGGTAAAGTTTCTGTAGTGGCTTCTTTCCAGAGTTCGGCAACTTTAGCCTGGATATCTTCACGCATTTCCCAATCGTCAATCCTGATTCTTCCTTTTTCATCAGTAGGAACCGGACTACCAGTATATAAGCGATCTGCATATAAACGTTGGATCTGCTCAATAGTACCTTCATGAACACCTTCCGCTTTCATTACTTTGTACAACAATGAAATATATAAAGGAATTACCGGAATAGCCGAGCTGGCCTGGGTAACCAATGCTTTATTCACCGATACATAAGCTTTGCCACCAATATCTTTTAATTTATCGCTGATTGTGAAAGCGGTTGCTTCTAAATCATCTTTAGCTCTTCCAATGGTGCCTTTGCGGTAAACCGGTTCGGTTAAAGCTGGTCCGATATAAGAATACGCTACCGTGGTTGCACCTTCCGCCAGTAAATTTTCAGCCTTAAGGGCATCAATCCACATCAACCAGTCTTCGCCGCCCATTACGGCAACGGTATTGGCAATATCTTCTTCGGTCGCTGGTTCGATGGAGATTTCAGAAACGTTACCGGTATGGAAATCAACAGTTTTGTTAGTATAAGTACCGCCGATAGGTTTTAAAGTAGAACGGTGCAATACTTCTGTCTCAGGATGTTTCCTTACCGGAGAAGCCAGGCTATAGATCACTAAATCAACCTGACCAAGATCAGCTTTGATCAGTTCGATGGTTTTTTCTTTGATTTCTTTTGAGAAGGCATCGCCGTTGATGCTTTTTGCATATAAACCAGCGGCATGGGCTTCTTTTTCAAAAGCTGCACTATTGTACCAGCCTGGTGAAGCCGTTTTGCCTTCAGAAGGTGCTTTTTCAAAAAATACGCCAATGGTAGAAGCGCCAGATCCATAAGCGGCAGCAATACGTGAAGCTAAACCGAAACCGGTTGAAGCGCCAATTACCAATACTTTTTTAGGACCATCAATAGCTCCTTTTGATTTTACATATTCAATTTGATTCCTTACGTTTTGTGCGCAACCATCAGGGTGTGCGGTTAAACAGATAAAGCCCCTCATTCTAGGTTCGATAATCATCTTATTCTTTTGATTTTACGTTTTGTAATGTTTAAAAATTACGACTTTTTTTAAGAATTTCTGATTCTTAAAATGGTCAAATCTTTAACGAAGATAAATTTTTAATTGTTTAAGACTAAATGAATTTTAAATAATAAGCTTTTACAATTGTTTAATTCGTTTTAGATCTAAATTCTATATTTAGCATATTATCTCTTTTCATATCGGTGTCCAGGTAAACTATCCGTGTTTTATCGCCATAGTAAATACAAAGCACTGCTGTATTTGGTGGGACACTACCTAAATTATCTGCCCGAAACAGTAAAGTATTTTTGCCTGGTTGCAAGGTTAGATAAAACCGTTTGGATGTTTTTTTAACTGCAATTTTTTGATGAACCCATTCGTCATTAAGTTTTAAAGATACACTATCTCCATCTTCTACCTGGCCGTCCCAAATTTCAAGTTCTATTTGCTTGTTTTCAGCTTGCATATTTGCAATAACATCGGTGCTTCTGTCTATGGGTTTTTCCGTAGAAATTTTTTTCTTTTGCATATCTACAGGTTTACTGCTTAAGCGTTGATTATCTGCTAACAGGGGTTTTGAATATTCGCTGTAAAATTTAGCCACCAGAAAAGTTGCAAACGCGTTTGAGCGGTTTGAAAAATCAAAACTATACATGTTTTCGCTAGTTTTAACAATTAAATTCCCAGTATTTGGTGGCTTGCGACCATAATTATCTGCAAAAAGTGCAAGCGTATTCATTCCTGTATCTAAATGAAGTTCATAGCTAAATTTTTTCTCATCAATGGCATGTTTGTTTAAAATTATCCTGCCATTTTGAATCAGTGTTATGGTGTCTGCATCTATAAGCTCTTCATCCTGTATGGCCAGGGTAACAATGCTATCTTTTGTGGTGATTGGATCGTAAATTCCATAATAAATATTATTCTTTCCGGTGGGAGCCACTATCCTTGGAATATGAGGATCTGTCCAGGGCACTGAATTTGTTTTTGTTAAGGTAATCTTTTCTCGATATAAAAGATCCCTCATATTTACTTTTGAGCTTTCGTAAATTTCATCGCCTTCATCTAAACCCCGCATAAAAAGTCCAAAATTATCGATCCACATCCGCTCCAAACTTAATTGTGCTTGTCCGGTTTTGGATTTGCCAAGCGTAAGTACGCCATTTAGGTATGGCATCCACTGTTTAATTTTGAAAGGAGTTTCAATAATCGGGTACTTATTTCGACCAATGCCCAGCTGGGTACTATTTTTTTGAACAAGCAAGAGCTCATAACTAAATATAAAATCACCATTTGTAATTTTTAAGTTGGCCGGATAAAGCATCTTTTCAGTTGCTTTGCCAATCTTCATTTGCATATTAATTGGTAAAGCCGTAGGATAAGGACGATACTTAAAATCCCAGGTACCCGTAAAGTTCTGAGCTTTTGCTCCGGTCGAAATCACGAGTAACAAAATTCCTAAAAGAAAACGCATAAGATTTTCAATTGAATTAAACTTTAAAGATAAGCGTGTAGCCTCTTTCTTGAGGATTAATTTAAAGTTAAATTATTTGCTTTGTTCATTTTCTATTAATTTAGCGCCACACAGATAAAACCGGTTTATCTTTTTATGAAAAAAATATTATTATCTGCCGCGATGCTTCTCATCATGGCATCAGGAAAGTTACATGCGCAAACCCAATACCAGAATTCGGGTTGGTTTATGTTTTTAAACAATACTAAATTTAATGATAAATGGGGATTACAGTTCGATCTTCAGATCCGTTCTGCCGATGATTGGGGTTATGTGCGCAATACTTTGGTAAGGCCTGCGCTGCAATATTTTATTAATGATAAAAGCAATGTTGCGTTGGGCTATTTGTGGCAAACCACACAGCCAAGGTTAATCGGTTCGAATAATAATTCTTTAAATGAGCACCGCATTTTTGAACAGTATATCTACAACCATAAAATTAGCTCGGTATTTGCCAGTCACAGGTTTAGGTTGGAACAGCGTTTTATCGAAAGGTTAAATAACGATAACCTTTTTTCGCAGAGGTTCCGTTATTTCTTCAGGTTCATCCAACCGCTACAAAAAACGCAGCCTGCTTTTACCAATGGCGCTTTTGTGGCTTTGCAGAATGAGATTTTTTTTAATCTTCAGAACAAAAGTGAACTTAATAATAGTCTGTTTGATCAGAACAGGGCCTATCTTGCTTTGGGATACCGTTTTTCGAAAAAGTTTGATATTGAAGCTGGTTATATGAACCAGGCTTCTCATGGACTAAGCAATAATACGATTAACAATATTATCCAGTTGGCCATTTACACGAGGTTTTAATGTTTTAAAGTCATTTTTTGTCCAACAACTCTGGCGAAATGTTAAACCTGTTGTAAATGATTGGTCTTTTTGCTCAATTTGCCGCGTGAAAAAAATTACCATTCTATTTTTAGCACTCTTGTTTGGCAAGCGGATGCAGGCACAAGAGGTTCAAAGCTCAACCACAGATCATACGCCAACTTCGAAAAGCTTGTTTAATCCGGAGCATAAAAGAAATTTTTCGCGTAAAGGCAATTTCTTTTTTCACTGGGGATATAACAGTTCCTGGTATGGTAAAAGCGATATCAGGTTTCAGGGACCGAACTACGATTTTACAATGAAAGATGTAGTTGCACATGATCGTCAATCAAAATTAAGCTGGGACTATTTAAACCCGGGATTAATCACTGTACCACAGTATAATATCCGTGTAGGGTATTTTATTAAAGATAATTATAGTATTTCCATTGGCTGGGACCACATGAAATATGTAATGGATATTCCACAAACTGTTGCCATTACCGGACATATCGGAGCTAATATTACGCCTGAAAATGTGGCTACTGGTGCACTGGCAGGCGATTATAATGGGCAGCTTGTAAATGTTAAAGAAAGCATGCTTACTTATGAGCATACTGATGGTTTTAACTATGCCAATATCGAGGTCGAACGTTATGATGATATCTGGGTAGCACCAGGTGGAAATACTTCATTAACTTTAGAAACGGGTTTAGGCGGTGGAATTATGGTGCCACGTTCTGATGTACGTTTGTTTGGCCTGGGCAGAAACAACCACTGGAATATTTCTGGCTATGGCGTTTCGGCTAAAATCGGTCTTAAGTTTTATGTCTGGAAAAATGTTTACCTGCAGAATACCACCAAATTTGGGGCAACCAATTTAACCAACGTACACACCACGGGCTGGGATGAATACGATAAGGCAAGCCAAAAAATTAACTACATCGAAAATATGTGGTTAATCGGGGTTCAGTTTTAAAAGATGTTGAAGGAGGCTAAGCCTCCTTTTTTGTTTTTATGTGTGGCCAGTGGAAGTTGTGCATTACAGTTTTTCCGCACATTAAAAAGATAAACGCAGATTGTTGTTTTTTGACTTGTTGGTTAAAAATTGCCACGGAAATACAGAAAGCACGGAGAATATTATATGATCTAATTTATCATTCTTAGTGGTTGTCTTTTATTTTGGCTAAATACTTCATTACAGCATTTTCTGCTTTCTGGTTATACTTAATGTCTTTATCGAACAGTTCAAGTCTTAGTTTTTTATAAACCTCAATTGCATTTTCTAAAGCAGTAATTAAGGAGGCATTATTGTATTCGGCAATGGTACCTTTAGGTAAGTTAAAATCTTCGGCAGGGAGTTGCGATTCTACTTTACGCACACCTCGTGGTAGGTTGTTGTTTTTAATATGGAGTAATGGACCAAATACTACCATCCTTAAAAAGCTAAAGAAATCCATCGCTTCCATGTATTCGCCTCTGCCGATTTTTAACAGTGCATAATGCATCCAGGTCCAGAAACGATCTTCGATCCATTGGTTATCCGGATGAGGGAATTGAGCTTCGGTTTGATCAAGAATATGTTGTAATTGATGATCACGATCAATCAATAATGCAGGATCTTCTACTCTTGAAGCAAATTCATCTAGGGTTAAAAATTTGATATCGACATGTAAAAGTGGATTATCGAAAAGACAGATTAATACCCGGGGTTCACCAACGTGCTCGCCTGTAAATGCAGAAATCATTTCGCCAAGGCGATTGGCATATTGGAGCATTTTTAATTGGTCTGCTGACACTCTTTCTTTGGTAATGAGGATCAGGTCGAGGTTTGAAAATTCGTCGATTTCATTGCTAAGACAGGAACCACCTACGGCTAAACCAATAACAGATTCATCATTTTTTAAGATTTTGGTTGCCTGTAAGGCGAAGGTATGTTGTATCGTGAAGGGCATTTTCATTAATGTAATTTATTAAAGAAGATTGCTTAATGCTTACGCTTCTGTTTGCAATGACGGATTGAATTAAGCATCCAGCAGCCTTCTGTGGTAATTAATCTGCCCCAGGTGATAAGTTAAATGGGTGGTGAGGTGAACGAGGAAAAATTCAGTAGAAGTTTTTTCTTCAAATACCAGTATTGGATACTCGCCATCCATCTGCTCGCTACTTACCTGATTCAAACTTTCGCTAACAACGGTAATGGTTGCTTCAATCATTTTGATCAACTCTTGTTTCGGGATATCCTTTAAAGAAAATTCCAGTTTGCGGTTACGGATATAGTTGGTGCCACCTAAGGTTGCACCAATGTAAGTATTCAAGTTACCGATAAGGTGCAGGCACAGGTTTCCGGCCGAATTTGCAATATCGCGATCTATTCGCCAAAGATTTGCCTCGTTTTGGTAAGATTCGATTTCGGATTTCAGCTTGGTAAGATCCCGGTTAAAAAGTTTTTTTAGTGTTTCGGTAAGCATCTATTGCAATTAAGGAGCGATTTTTTTCGCAGGTTGTGATAATATTTCTTTTCCAGCTTTACTAATCACCAATTGTGCAGGAGGAGCACTTTTTTCGCCCATTACGATGATGAAACAGGTATATAAATTGTCGCCACTTTTAAACTGGTAATTATGATTTCCGCCGCTGCCATCAGGTGTAAATTTGCCATTAGTTAGAATTAATTTGGGCTTATCGCTCATTTTACTTTTTATTGGCCATGAGGCATAGCGGTAATTGTTATTACCAAGGTCATCAATCCTGATCCGGTACTGAGCCGTTTCGAAAACGAGAACCGGTTGTGCAAAATTGCTAATTGAGGGGTGAAGGCTGCTTTTATCAATATTAATTAACCTGGCTTGTTCTTTGGCTTCTAACCTCGATTGGTGATTAACGGCAATTAATTTTCCATCCGTATCAAGCCATAATTCGCCGTTTAACAACATAATGCCGCGCCAGCCAACGTCATTCCAATCGGTTTCAATCTTCGAAGTAATAATCTTTTTGATTAAATTATCATCAAAAACCTCTTTATACCGCTTTATAAATTCCTGTTTATTTTTAATAGGCGGAATAGGGTAGGTCCTGTTTAAAGGATATTTAATTTTGCTGCTCAGCTTTTCTACATTTCCACTTTTAACGGCGTTGATAAAGCCGATAACTACCGGTCGGTATTTTTTATCGAGCGTTTGTTCCTGCGCATAGGCGAAGTTGATCATACTGATCAATAAAACAGCTATTACTATTTTTTCATGGAGAAGGTATAGGTAAACGAAGATAATTGTTTCGAAGCAAAAACAGATCAATATGTTTTTTGTGTGCCAAAGAAAATATTTTTTTGGAGCGCAGGGTTTGTGCACAACAATAAGTTTCTTCCCGTTTTACGCTTTTACGCTTCAATCCTCGTGCCTCTGTCGTTGCAGGGTACCGCTTCAACCAAGACCAGGTGGGCAGAGCAGTAATTCATTTTTAGGGTTTGCAACGCACAGACCTCCGTTCCTAAACCTGATTGGAATGGAAAGCCCACAGCCGTTGGAGGACTTGAAATGAAAAGCAGGGCTGAAGACCGCCAAATGCTGTTAACGGTCATTTTCTGTATATATAGATTATACACAAAGAATTTATGGTTTTTGAAGACACGAACCATAGCGAAGGAATGAAGTGCACAAAAAAACGCCCCGAATTCTCCGGGGCGTTCCTTGTATGATGATGAATCTGATTTTACATTTTTCTTACACCACCTGAACCGATAACAGTTTTATCGATAGTTGGATTGCCAGAATAATTAACGCTTCCTGATCCGCTGATTACAGCCCTGATGCTTTCGCTAACTGCAATATTTACAGTTCCTGATCCGCTGATGGTACTGGTTAATGTTTTTGTTGAAAAAGATTTACCGGAAAATGTACCTGAACTGCTGATGACCACTTTGGCGCGATCGGCACCGCCAGTGATGTTTATGGCTCCTGAACCGCTAATTACACCACTATAATCATCTACATCGGCTGCTGCTTTAATGTTACCAGAACCGCTTACGGTGGTGGTCAGGCTACCGGTGCTGATCTTTCCGTTAACGGTTAAGTTACCATCACCACTTACGGTTAAGCTGGCCAGTTCTTTTGCTGTTACGTAAGCTGTAATTTTTTTGCCTTCGTATTTTCTAGACCAGCTGGTGATGCTGGTTTGTGGGCGGATGATTAAAACATTGCCTTTTACTTCAGTAACGATTGAGGCAATTGCCTCTGCATCGCCTTCTAAACGGCAACTTTCGGTATTACCTAAGGTTACAATTACGTTGATTGGCCCTGCTGAAGCAACACCGTTAAAATTTTTAACATTACGTTCGTCATTCTTTTTGTTTGCAGCGTGGATAAGGGTGCCGTCTTTTGCAATTGCGTTAATGCCAGCGGTAAGTGTTAATGATGCCAATAATATTGCAAATACTTTTTTCATGGTTATAGATTTTATTTTTTTAGATGAATAATGAGCTTTTCTTATAAGACGGTTGTTTTTAAGAAAAGTTGCACAAGTTGAAAATTATCGTTGCTGGCTGACTTACGAAGTCGGCCGAGCTATAGGCCCAGAGAAACTTTGTAAATCTGGGCGGAGATTACCCTTTTTGAGGTTAACATAAAATAACGGATCCTGTTTAAAATTATCTGTGTTTATACTGGCATCAACCTTTACGGTTTTCCAATCGTTTGTCGGTTTAATTAAAGTGTAAGCACCGGTTTTTAAAGTTACACGTACAGGCATGTCGAAATCTTTAACATCGGTTATCCAGCGGTACGACAGGTTGCCATTATCAATTTTATATTCCAGAACCGGTATTTTGGTATAACGTAAATACTGGTCGAAAATCTTGCCCAATTTTAAACCGCTCTGATTAGAGATGTAATTTTCGATCTGGGCAGAAGTTACGGTCTGATGATAAAAAGTTTTGTTTAATCCGCGGAGAATCTGTCTGAATTTCTCGTCGTTATTAACGAGCTGACGGATAATGCTAATCATATTTGCTCCTTTTGGGTACATATCGCCTGAACCTTCCTTATTAACACCATAAGGACCGATGATAGGAATGTCGTTACGGATAATTTTTTGTAGTCCGATTACATATTCATCAGCAGCTGCTTTATTTTCGGTACATTCGGTAAACAATACTTCCGAGTAATTGGTAAAAGCTTCGTGTATCCACATATCGGCGATATCTTTTGAGGTGATGCTATTCCCGAACCATTCATGGCCGCTCTCGTGTATGGTGATGAAATCCCATTTCAAGCCATGGCCGGTGCCACTTAAATCTTTACCCAGATAACCTGGTTTAAATTGATTGCCATAAGCAACGGCGCTTTGATGTTCCATACCTAAATGTGGTGCCTGAACAAGTTTGTAACCGTCTTGGTACCATGGGTAAGGACCGAACCAATATTCGAAACATTTTAGCATGGGTTTAACATCGGAATCCCAATGCGGGCGGGCCTTGGCACTGTCGGTTTGTAAAGCCCAGTAATCGATGCTGAGTTTACCATTTTCTCCATCGTAACTATCTTGCCAATGGGCATATTTGCCGATGTAAAAAGTTACATCATAGTTATTGATGGGGTTGCTCACAAACCAGTTGTATTGTTTATAACCATCAGGTTTATCGACGGTATTTCTCAATCTTCCGTTTGATATTTCCTGCAGAGTTTTAGGTATGCTGATGCTGATCAACATGCTGTCTACCTCATCACTTTGGTGATCTTTATTTGGCCACCAAACACTTGCGCCCAGCCCCTGGCAGGCTACAGAAACAAAAGGATTACCTGCAGCATCTTTTTTGAAGATAAAACCACCATCCCAGGGTGGGGTTTTGGCCACCGTAGGGTTACCCGAATAAAAAACCGTGAATTTATCTTTACTTCCTTTTTTAACTGCTTTGGGGAAGGTTACAAAAACAGCATTATAATCCCTTGTGAAAGGTAAATCAGTACCCTTATATACTACTTTTTCTACTTTGAGGTTGTCAAAAAGATCGAACTGTAATTTATTAAAATCTTGCGTAGCGGTAAAGGCAAATTCGTTGCTTCCGGCGATTGATTTCTGATCGATATCGATTTTTACGTCTAAATGGTAATAGTTAATATCGTAACAGGTACGTAATGGAGTGAGGGTTCCACGTAGGCTATCGGCCCGGGAGTTCACCTGATTTTTGCCAAGGATCTGTGCCTGTGAAGCTGGAATGCTGAAAACAAGCGCGAAAAGGATAAATAATTTTTTCATTTGTTTATTGGTTGACCGACGCTTTCGGTTCGTGGCGACACGAACCGGGGCAGATGGATTTATTTCAACACCGAAACGGTAATGAACGAGGTGTTGTGCACATCGTGATAAATTTTGTGTGTTGCTTTTTGGAAATCCTGTGGCTCTGCCTGGTAAATATCCATAAATTTCTGCGGATTGCGATCAGCTAAAGGGAACCATGAATTTTGAATCTGGATCATGATCTTATGTCCTTTTTGAAGGTATGCGCAACATCTGGCAAGGGATAATTTACTTTGGTAACGGCGCCAGGAACAAAAGCTTCAGGTTTTTCGAAACTGTTGCGGTATTTGCCACGCATGATCTCTCCACGTACCAGCATCTCGTAACCACCCATGATTAAGTTTTTTGGATTCGGTACCGGGTTTGGTGCATCTTCGGGATAAACATCGATCAGTTTTACCACATAATCCGCATCTGTTCCGGTGGTAGAAACCACAAGATTGGCCAGCACTGGTCCGGTTAGGGTGATATCTTCTGTTAAGGCATCAGTCTGATAAGTTTTAACATCCGGGCGACGGGCGGCAAAGCGCTGATCGTCGATCATATATTCGCGGGTACGTTTGGCCTGGATACCATCCTGATAAGGAACGGGATTGTTGGGATCACTTACATATTCGTCCCAGCTATCGGTTCTGCCAACTTTTTCGAAAGTTAATTTTCCGTTTGGCTGTAAATACAGGTTTTTGGTTTCAACGTCTTGTGGTGGCTCAGGTATTGAATTTTTTCCATTCATTACTGCCAGTTACAAATATATTGGCTTCTGAAGGTTTAAAATCGCCTTCGCCTTTTAAATAATGTTTAAAGAAAGGCAGTTCGTACTGTTGCTGATAATCGATACTGGTGGTTTTGCCAAAGTTGATGTCGCCAAGGTAAGAGCCATCGCTGCGTACCCAGCCACCATGAAACCATGGACCAGCTACCAGGATATTATTAGCACCAGGATTTTGTTTCTCGATGGCTTTGTAAGTGGCAAAGGTTCCATAAGCATCTTCAGCATCGAAAAAACCACCTACTACCATTACCGCAGGTTTTACATTGGTTAAATGTGGGGTAATTAAACGCGATTTCCAGAAGGTATCTAAATTTGGATGTTTAAATAAATCGTTCCAGAATTTAATGCTGTCTGCAAAATAACGGTCTTTCAAATTTTTAACTGAGCCGGCTTCTAAGTAGAAACGGTAATTGTCCTGGATAGGGAACTGAAAACCTTTGGGGCCTTGATCTGGTGTAATGGGTTTAGGACGGGGAACGCCAAAACTGCCCATAAAACTGAATGCATCCATTAAAAATAAAGTGCCGCGGTGGTGAAAATCATCACCTAAATACCAATCGGTAACCGGTGCCTGTGGCGATACGGCTTTTAAAGCGGGGTGCGCATTTGGCAATGAAGTGGTAGAGTAAAACCCCGGGTACGAAATACCATAAATCCCGGCTTTTCCGTTATTGCCCCTTACATTTTTTATTAACCAATCAATGGTATCATAAGTGTCTGTACTCTCATCAATAGCCGTTTTACCCTTTTTTCCCACCACTTGAGGGCGGATATCGGCAAAGGTGCCTTCGCTCATCCAGCGGCCACGCACATCCTGGTAAACAAAAACAAATCCTTCGCGCATCATGGCTGGGAAATTGCCGAGGCTAAGCTTATATTTATCTTCGCCGTAAGGGGCAACAGTATAAGGCGTACGATTGATTAAAAACGGATATTTTTTGGATTGATTTTTGGGTATATAAATGGAAGTGAATAACTTAACTCCATCGCGCATGGGAATCAGGCGCTCTATTTTGGTGTAATTTTCTCTCACGTAAGCCGAATCGGTTTGTTGAGCCATTAATTCATTAGAAATAAACAGACAAAATAAAAGACTGAAAATTCTGGTAAGGTTCATTCAAGCTGGTTTTTAGGAATAAAATTTAAATATAGCTGATTAACGATTGATAAGAAAAAATAGCTCGTAAAAGGTTTGTTAAAGATGTATAATGGAAGAGGTGTGATGGATAATGGATTAGTCCGAAAGTCGGAAGACCGGGGGCAGAAGTGTGTTGTGCAAGCCTTAGTGATAGGTAATCGAAAATAAGTAATGGATGAGGCATTGTGTCTTTTCTATTGCGTATTTTTATACAGGTTAACCCTTTATTCGTCATCACTTTATCAAAATTTAGTTAAATCTTGTTAAGGGATAATCTTTTAAGAATTTTAACCGTCATATTGATAATCGAATTAAACACAAAAAAATGAATAGGTTATTAAATAAAGGATTGGTTGTTTTCGCTGCAGCAGCGATGATAGCAACCTTGAGTATCGAAAGTGTTTCTGCACAGCGGCCAAGTAGGGGCGGCGGTGGTTCTTTCGGCGGAGGCAGATCGGGCTCAATTGGCTCATCAAGAGGTGGTGGCTCTATTTCACGTCAGCCATCTATGCGAGCGCCGGGCAGAGGTAGCTTTTCTTCGGGCATTCGTTCTGGTAGACCAGGTTATGGTTATAACCGACCAGGTTATCATCCGGGATATGGCAGGCCGGGTTATGGTTACAGATTTGGTTACGGAAGACCTTATTACAGGCCATATTACAGTTATTACAATTTCTACAGGCCGTTTTTAGGTTTCAGGATTGGCGTGTTGCCTTATGGCTATTATCCATTCTGGTATGGTCCAACGCAGTTTTATTATTCTGGTGGATTGTTTTATCAACAAAATAATGATCAATACGAAGTGGTGACGCCACCTGTAGGTGCTGAAGTTCCGAATTTACCATCAGATGCCAATCAGGTAACCATTAATGGGGTAGACTATTACGAATATAAAGGTGTTTACTATACTCAAAAAGAGAATGCCGATGGTAAAACGGTATATGTAGTGGCTGGAAAAGATGGCGTTTTAAATACAACTGATGGTCCGGTTGATACGCATAATATCGGTGATATTATTAACCAGTTGCCAGAAGGATGCAGAGAGGTGACCATTAAAAATGAAAAATATTTTGTTTCGCCTGATGATGTGTATTACGAAGAAATTGTAGATGGAACGAATATTACTTACCGAGTAATTGGTAAGTTGTTTTAAGTATAATTATTTGGTTTTAGCGTGAAGTCGAATGTTATCATCCGACTTTTTTATTTTGAAAAAATGCTTAATTGTAAGGTTTCTGTCGTTATATTGATGTGTGTCAGATGGTAACATCTAACACCATAAAATAGATTATTCTGTGCTCATCAGCCTCCGTGGCAAAAACTATAAATTGTTGCATCAAAAAAACATATTTTTGCAACTTAAACATTTCGATTTGAAACCCATACGCCAGTTCTTCTTTGTTTATGCGCTTTTTGCTGTTGTATTCTCCTCCTGTTCGGTAACCAAATATGCTGCAGTTAAGCAAGTAGAAACCAGTATTTCGTCGGTTAAATTTCTGCATGAATACGTGATGCCTTTAAACTTAAATTTCCAAAATTCTGTAGTAGGTGGTTTATCGGGAATTGATTACGATGCAGCACAAAACCAGTATTACCTGATCAGTGATGATCCCTCGCAATTTAGCCCGGCAAGGATTTACACTGCACAGATTAATCTCAAGGAAAATAAAATCGATACCATCCGGATTACAGGAGTTACCTATCTATTACAGGAAAACGGAAAACAATATCCCAAATATGGTACGGATAAAAGTGTAAAACCAGATGGGGAGTCCGTTCGTTATAATCCGGTTACCAAACAATTGATCTGGAGCGGCGAAGGGGAAAGGTTGTTTAAAAACGGCGATACAACCATTGTTCAACCCGGTTTAACTTTTATTTCTACCACCGGAAAATTTTTAGATACCATTCCGCTGCCAAAAGGTTTTTATTTTACCAAAACGGAGAGCGGTCCACGGAAAAATGCATTGTTTGAAGGGTTAACCTATGCCGATCAATATAAAACATTATATGCCAGTTTAGAGGAGCCTTTATATCAGGATGGCCCACAGTCTTCTTTCGGTTATGATAAGGCTTTAACGCGGATTTTAAAGTTCGATGTGGTGACTAAAAAGAATGTGGCACAATACGCCTATAATCTTGGTGCTTTACCTGTTAAACCCACAGTAGACAATGACTGGAATGTGAATGGAATTTCGGAAATACTAGCCATTAACAATCACACACTTTTGGTTATGGAAAGGGCCTGGGCAAAGGGGCACGATGACCATACTTTTTAAAACTGTACCTGGTTGATCTGAATGGCGCAAAAAATGAGATTGATAATGCATCGTTCCTTAAAAATCCGCCTAAACCGCTTAGCAAAAAACTACTTTTCGATTTTGATACTTTAAGCAGGCACATTGATAATTTTGAAGGGGTAACTTTCGGTCCAAAACTTGCAAACGGACACCATTCTTTGATATTTTGTGTAGATAATAATTTTGGAAAATCGCAGGTGCAGCAGTTTTTCCTTTTTGAGATAATCCCATAAGCTAATTTCAGTTAAAAATTTATAATGAGTAAAATAAAAGCATTGCTTTTCGATTTAGACGGTACATTAATTGATTCGGAGAAGTTTCATTTCGATTGTTGGAATAAGTTTTTGTGTGAATACGAAGTTACGCTGGATTTTAAGGATTGGTTAACAAATTACGCTGGAATCCCTTGCCTAAAAATGCAAAAACCATTATAGACCGCTATAAAATTGATGAAGATTTAGCCAGCTTCATTGACAGAAGAGAAAAGATAACTTTTGATGGTTTTAGAACGACCGATATTGAGTTGATGCCTTATGCCTTAGAATTTGTGCAGTTTGCTTACGAAAAGGGACTTACACTTGCGGTAGTTACAGCCAGTCCTAAAATTGATGTTGAAGCTGTTTTTGAACGCAATGGTTTGGCCAAATATTTCAGCTTGTTTATCACCCGGACCGATGTAAGCAAATCAAAACCCGATCCAGAAAGTTATAACCTCTGCGTGGAGCGGTTGGGGATAGCGAAAGAAGAATGCATCGTTTTTGAAGACACCTTGAATGGTGTTAAATCGGCCTTAGCTGCCGGTATTACCTGTTACGCCATACAAAATAATGTGCGTGCACATCAAAAACTGAAAATCGCTGATGAGCTGTTCCTTAGTTTTGCCAATGCCAAAGAATTTATGCTGCAAAAGGAATTGATTTAGTTCTTGAAAATTATCTAGCTTAGTATAAAGCAATAGAACTTAATATGGTAAAAAAAGGATTATGGATTTTATTTGCAAGCTTCGCATTGCTGATTGGACTTTATCCAATGATTTACTTTTTGATCGATAGAAAATTTGGATTGTTAAAATCAAAGTCGGTTGAGTTGTTGAGTAATACTTTCTGGAACCTTGGTTTTTATACGCATATCATTTTGGGGGGAATCGCTTTATTAATAGGTTGGACACAGTTTAGTCCGAAAATGAGAAACAGGCGAATGGCATTACACCGAAAACTGGGTAAGGTTTATGTGGTTTCCGTGCTGCTTAGCGCATTAGCAGGTATTTATATAGGCTTTTTGCAACAGGTGGATGGGTTTCTTCTACAGGATTTATTTGTTTAGGCATCGTTTGGTTTTACACCACATTAAAAGCTTATTTATACATTAAACACGGAGAAATTGAAAAACATCAAAAAATGATGGTTTATAGTTATGCGGCTTGTTTTGCTGCGGTAACATTAAGGATTTGGTTACCAATTTTGACCATGGCTTATGGTGATTTTTCAAAAGCCTACCTGGTTGTTGCCTGGTTATGCTGGATTCCAAATTTGATTGTTGCCTATTTAATCACTAGAAAAACCGCTAATCAATAAGTTGTTTTTGATACCTCACCAGCCGAAATAATTGAATTTTATATGATGTCAGCTCAGGAAATTTTATTCAGTGTCGGATCATTTTCATTTCAAGATCTGCTTCTTTTTGAAGAAAAGATAGTGCGAAAATCATTTGAGAAAAATGATATGCTATTGCGTCAAGGTGAGATTTGCCAATCTGTCTATTTCATCCTATCTGGATCTTTTGTTCAATTTCAGTCTGACTATGAAACTGAAACAATCATCGATCTGCACCTGCCCGAAGAATGGATGTTTAATCACCCGAGTTTGATTAAGCAAATGCCATCAAGCACTATGATTAAAGCATTTGAGGATGCAAAGGTAATTGAATTGAGTTTAATTAACCTGCATGAGCTAATTGCAAGGTCGCAGTCTTTCTTAAACCTGGGAAGAATTTTTGATCAGGCTAATCACCGGACTTACCTTTTCGACAATGCATTAAGCCCTGTCCAAAAATATAATTATATTAAAAATGCAAAGCCGCTCATTGTCCAGGTTTTTCCAGTTAAAATGATCGCTTCATATCTTAAAATAGCGCCCGAAACCCTAAGTAGGGTTAGAGCTAACTATTGAATTTCATGATTTCGATCAAGTGCTGCTGTTTAGAAAATTCCTCATTTTTGAAATAAAAAAATATGCTAACAGAAATCAATCCGAAACTTCCAATGCGTGATAAAGAAATCACCAGAGATTTTTATGTGAATAAATTAGGCTTTAAAGACATTGGGGTAGATAATTTTAAGGATTACCTTATGGTGCAAAAAGATCATGTTCAGATTCACTTTTTTTATTCGAAACACTCGATCCGAAAGAAAACTACGGACAAGTTTATATCCGTACAGATGATATAGAGGGTTTATACAAATGGATGCAGGATACTAAACAAAGCATTCATCCGAATGGGCATTTGCAAACAAAACCATGGGGACAAAAGGAATTTGCTATGCTCGATCCGGATAGTAATTTACTCACTTTTGGGCAATCGGTTTAATAAGTTCATTTAAATATGGTTTGATGCCCTTACCATCAGTTAACACCATTAATAGCTTAATTTCTATTTATAATTAATTAATGGCAAATGCTCGGCCTTGACTTATCCATTGTTCATTCGTTCATTGGGTTAATCAAACATTATAGTCTTAAAGTAAAATGTTTTGTACGCTCAGCAACCTATGAATTTTGAACCTTCAAAAAATATCCCGTTGAGCCTTAATATAGAACGATAAGCTGGTGCTATAAGTCATAACTGATAAACCAATGACTAATAGAGCAATTTCTATAGCCTAATCGACTTTCAGCTTTCCGCCTTTTTTCCCTACATTTGGCTAATCAAAATTCTCAAGAAATTATGCAATACGATGTCGTTGTTATCGGTTCAGGGCCGGGCGGTTATGTAGGCGCAATCCGTTGTGCTCAGTTAGGTTTAAAAACTGCAGTAATAGAAAAATATAAAACTTTTGGAGGTACTTGCTTAAACGTTGGTTGTATCCCATCTAAAGCCTTGTTAGATTCATCAGAGCATTTTCATAATGCTGCTCATACTTTTACTACTCACGGTATCGATTTAAAAAGCCTTAAAGTAAATATGCCGCAGATGATCGCCCGTAAAGACGATGTTGTTGCACAAAATACGGCTGGTATTACTTATTTGTTCAAGAAAAATAAAATCGATTCTTACGAAGGCGTTGGTTCATTTGTAGATAAAAACACAGTTTTAATCACAAAAACTGATGGTTCTACGGAAACCTTAACCGCTAAAAATGTAATCATTGCTACGGGTTCTAAACCTACAGCCTTGCCATTTTTGCCAGTTGATAAAAAACGCATCATTACTTCAACAGAGGCTTTAAATATTAAAGAAGTTCCAAAGTCGATGGTTGTAATTGGTGGCGGAGTTATTGGTTTGGAGTTAGGTTCTGTTTATGCCCGTTTAGGTACAAAAGTTTCAGTAATTGAGTTTTTGCCATCCATCATTGCAACAATGGATGCAAGTTTAGGTAAAGAACTTCAACGCGTATTGAAGAAAAACCTGGGCATGGAATTCTTTATGAATCATAAAGTTACCGGCGCTACAAATAATGGTAAAACTGTAACCGTTACTGCAGAAAACGCGAAGGGTGAAGCCGTAAATTTCGACGCTGATTATTGTATCGTGGCGGTTGGCCGTACGGCTTATACAGAAGGTTTAGGTTTGGATAAAATCGGTATCACTGTTGAAGAAAGAGGTAAAAAAGTCCCTGTAAATGAACATTTAGAAACTTCGGTTCCTGGTGTTTACGCCATTGGCGATGTAATTACGGGTGCCATGTTGGCGCATAAAGCCGAAGATGAAGGTACTTATGTTGCAGAAACCATCGCCGGACAAAAACCACATATTAACTACAACCTAATTCCGGGTGTGGTTTACACCTGGCCGGAAGTTGCATCTGTTGGTTTAACAGAAGAGCAGTTAAAAGAAAAAGGAACAAAATATAAAGCAGGTTCGTTTCCGTTCAAAGCCAGCGGACGTGCGAAAGCAAGTATGGATACCGATGGTTTCATTAAAGTTCTGGCTGATGCTGAAACTGATGAGGTTTTGGGTGTACATATGATTGGTCCGCGTGCTGCGGATATGATTGCTGAGGCGGTTATTGCTATGGAATTCCGCGCATCTGCTGAAGATATCGCCCGTACCTGCCATGCACATCCAACTTATACTGAAGCGCTAAAAGAAGCGGCACTTGCTGCAACTGATAACAGAGCAATACATATTTAATTATTATCTAAACTTCATACTGAGGGATAATTTATTGTATAACAATCAATATGATTGACAGCATTAATCTACGCGTAAAAATCCCCCCGAATTACCATCATTTCGAGCGGATCGATAGTTAACGGGTGCAACGGAGTCGAGAAATCTGTTTTGATAGATCTCTCCACTTCGCGCTGCTTCGGTCGAGATGACGAGCTTTTTGGAGTCTGTCAACGGTAACTTTTTTCAGTATCTTGTTGGTAAATTGCACATATCATTAATCCCGGTATTTATATCGGGATTTTTTTGTTTCAGCCACTTTCTTCATATCGGACTGATAACTATCGAATCGAGATGAAGGTGGTTTCTACTTTAGTCTTTCAACTTTGGTCTTTAGTCTTCCGCTCTAGTCTTTCTTCACAATTCCTTAACCAAATGATAATATTCGCAGGCTGAAAAATAGCGTTTTGCACTTTTATTTTTGCGGTTCAGATATTAAACAAACCATGAACTGTAAAAAACTATTTGGTGCAATTTTTATTGCTTCGCTGGCATTTGCTGCCTGTAAAAAAGATTCAAATGATGATCCTATTGTAGATCCTCCGGTCGAAGCCGTTGTTCCAGAAAAAATAGACAGCTTTAAAGAAACTGCATTTATTGATTTAGGCGGTGAATTCGCTTCAGAAATTTCTGCTTACGATCCCTTAACCAAAAAATTGTTTGTAGTAAGCAATGATGGTGGTGCCAAAGTTGATGTGGTAGACATGAGCAAGTATCCAAATGTTACCAAATTACAAACCTTAGCCTATACAGCAAACGCTGGTATTAATAGTGTTGCAGTAAATAACGGTTTATTGGCAATCGCTTTAGATGGTGCTGATAAACAAGGTAATGGCGATGTTTTGGTGCTGAAAACATCAGATTTATCAGAAGTTAAAAAAATCACCGTAGGTGCTATGCCAGATATGGTAACTTTCAGTCCGGATGGAAATTATATTTTATCTGCAAACGAAGGCGAGCCAAATGCAAGCTATACTGTTGATCCCGTTGGAAGCATCTCGGTTATCAATATCAAAGATAATTATGCAGTTAAAACGTTTAATTTTGCTGGATTAGAATCAGAAAAATCAAGCCTAATTGCCAATGGATTTCGCATTTATGGCCCAAATGCAAGTTTTGCCCAAGATATAGAACCAGAGTACATCACCGTAAGTGCAGACTCTAAAAAAGCCTACGTTACCTTACAGGAAAACAATGGCGTAGCAGAAGTTGATATCGTTGCAGGCAAAATCAACAAAATCATCCCATTGGGCACTAGGGATTTCAGTATTGCAGAAAATGCCGTTGATTTTACAGTAAAAGATGATAAGCCAGAATTTAAAACATGGCAGGTTAAGGGTTTTTACCTGCCTGATGCCATATCTTATTTTACCGCAAACGGTAATGCTTATCTGGCCTTAGCCAATGAGGGCGATACACGTGATTGGTCGAAAGAAACATCCGAAGAAATAGAGGTGGGCAGCAGTAAACTGATCCTAGATCCTGTTAAATTCCCGAATGCGGCAACACTAAAGTTAAATGAAAATTTGGGTAAACTTATCGTTGCGAAAAATTATGGCGATACGGACGGCGATGGTGATTATGATGAACTGTATTCTTTTAGCACCCGCAGTTTCAGCATTATTAATGCCAATACTGGTCAGTTAGTGGCCAATATAGGCAAAGAACTGGCGCAAAAAGTGTCGGATGCCGGAAAATATGACCCCAAAAGAGCAAATAAAAAAGGGGTTGAGGTTGAAGGGATCGCCGTGGCTGAAGTAAACGGGCAAACTTTAGCTTTTATTGGCATGGAACGTGCAGATGCAATTGCTATTTATGATGTAACCAATCCGGCAGCACCAAAATTTGTTCAGTTATTCTCTACCGGCGATGCACCGGAAGGTTTGATGTTTGTTAAACCAAAAGATAGCCCGAATGGCAGAAGTTTATTAATTGTTTCAAATGAAGGAGATGGTACCGTTCGGTTTTATCAACCCGATAAGATATAATTTACCTATTCCTTTATTAATTATTATGTTTTAATCCCGGTATTTATATCGGGATTTTTATATATAATTCATTTCTATAAACAAAGAATAAAAACTAAGCCCTATATTGCGCTACAAAATAAAACTTTAGGGGTGCCTTCAAATAAGTTGGCTGAGAATATACCCTTTTTGAGGTTAAAGGCAGAAGTAAAAAGGTAGAGGGTTAGTTTCCTTCAGCCTTAAAATCCTCCAGCCATCAACCTCAAATGGACCTGATCCGGATCATGCCGGCGTAGGAAATTAGTTTGTCTGCAATAATTGCATAAAATGCCTTCTGCATTTGAAGACTCCTGAAGTTGTACAACAAAATGAAGTCTTTAGCAATGAATTACATTCAAGTATTAACAATTGCCGGCTCAGATAGTGGGGGTGGGGCTGGCATTCAGGCCGATTTGAAGACCTTTTCGGCCCTGGGCTGTTTTGGTACATCGGTAATTACAGCGGTAACTGCACAGAATACGCTAGGGGTGCGTTCAGTGCATGGTATTCCGGCTGCAATGATTAAAGATCAGTTACAGGCAGTATTGGATGATATAGCACCAGTGGCCATTAAAATTGGAATGATTAACCGTGCCGAAGTGGTACAGGTGATTGAAAAAGAACTAAAAGCTTACCAGCAATCTGTTCCTGTTATTTTAGATCCGGTAATGGTCGCTACCAGCGGTCACCGCTTAATCGAACCCGATACCGTTAACCAATTAGTAGAAAAATTGTTCCCTATCGTTAGTTTGGTTACACCAAATATAGATGAGGCCATAATCCTTTCGGAACAAAAAATCAATAACCTCGATGATATGGTTGCGGCAGGGAAGAAAATCATCGAAAAAGGCGCAAAAGCAGTTTTAGTTAAAGGTGGTCATTTGGCTGGGCCGATTATTTACGATGTGCTCATTTCTGGTACTGAAATTCCGGTGGTTTTAGAAAGTGCCTTTATTGCTTCTAAAAATCTACATGGAACGGGTTGTACACTTTCATCGGCTATAGCTGCCGAAATGGCGAAAGGCAACAATTTATTATCCGCAATTAAAAATGCAAAAAACTACATCAGCCAGGCCTTAAAAGCTGGTAGCGAAGTAAAAACAGGTGAAGGTAATGGGCCGCTAAACCACTTTTTCGAACCTTTAAGATTAATTATCCAATGAAGTGGAGCGACGATGCCTGGGAACGGGTTAAACCCATTTATAATAAAATTTTAACCATGCCCTTTAATAAGGAGCTGAGCAATGGTACCTTACCGAAAGAAAAATTTATCTTCTATTTAGTACAGGATGCCTATTACCTTTTAGAATTTGGGCGGACGCTAAGCACTATTAGCGGGCGTATGCAAGATGCAGATTTGGTAATGGCTTTTGCCGGATTTTCTACAGGCGCTATATTTGCCGAGCGGAGTTTGCACGAAAGTTACTTTGTAGAATTTGGTTTAGCAAGCCAGGTGCAACCCACTCCATCTACACTCTTGTACACCAATTATATTCTTAGTCAGGCTGCGTACGCCAATGTAGAAATAGCAGTAGCGGCTGTTTTGCCCTGCTTTTGGATTTATAAAGCGGTGGGCGATCATATTTTCGCTCAACAGACCAATGATCAAAATCCCTATAAGAGATGGATTGATATGTATGCAGGAATCGAATTTGCTGCAGCAGTTGAAAAAGCAATTGATATTACAAATCAACTGGCAGCACAGGCCAATGCCGCAACTCAACAAAAAATGCTGGATGCTTTCGAAATGGCAACCCGTTTAGAATGGATGTTCTGGGATAGTGCTTATGAATTGGAAAAATGGAAAATCTAATATTTTAACCCTATAAGCAACAAATTTTTGATAAAATGTTAAAAACTTGTCGGTATTTCCAATAGATTTAAAGAACTTTGCAGTTCTATAATTTTAAGACATCACTTTGGAAGAAAGCACGCAAGAACAGGAAATTTTAAATAGACAAGAAGATAAACCTGTATTAGCACAAAGCTCTCCAAAACAAGTACGTTTAGCCATATCTGCCTTTTACTTTATGCAAGGGGTCTGTTTTGCAAGTTGGGCCAGTAGGATTCCAACTTTTAAAGCTTCAATGGGTTTAAATGATGCAGAACTAGGCTCTATTCTTTTTGCATTGCCTGCAGGACAGATCATTACCATGTTTTTTTCTGCAAAACTGACCACACATTTCGGCAGTAAAAAAATGCTCAGGGCAACTGCGCCATTATATGCAATTGCCTTAACTTTTTTAGCACTAGCCACTACTGGTTGGCAACTGGCTGCTTTTTTGGTTTTATTCGGCATAACAGGTAATCTTTGTAACATCGCCTTAAATACACAGGGTGTTGCCGGCGAAAACTATTACGGCAAACCCATTATGAGTTCTTTTCATGGCGCCTGGAGTATCGGTAATTTAACTGGTGCATTAATTGCGCTCGGTTTGGTTAACTTAAAATTAGGCATGTATACCCATTTTTGGATTATTGCCCTAATATCTTTAACCAATGTAACCCTTAATTGGAAAAAGTTGCTGAACTATAATAAACCAGATACCGTAATTGAGAAGACAAAGTTTTTTACCATGCCACAAGGTATTTTAGTGTTATTGGGTGTTATCGCATTTTGTAGTATGGCTACGGAAGGTACAATGTTCGATTGGAGCGCTATTTATTTTGAAGATGTGGTGAAGTTACCTCATAATAGGACGATTATTGGTTATGCATCGTTTATGTTTATGATGGCAAGCGGAAGGTTTTTGGGCGTATACTTGATCGGTAAATTTGGGCGGAAAAACTTGTTGCAGATCAGTGGTGCCATTATATCGATAGGTATGGCACTTGCCGTAATATTCCCGAATCTGATTGTTGCCATTTTTGGCTTTATGCTTATTGGCTTGGGCGTTTCGAGTATTGTACCGATGGTATATAGCATAGCGGGTAATAACAAAAAAGTGCCTGCTGGCAAAGCCATTACCATGGTTTCAAGTATCGGATATTTTGCTTTTTTGTTTGGACCGCCCTTAATTGGTTATGTTTCGCAATTATCGAGCTTGCGTTATTCTTTTGGAATCATTTCCGTTTTTGGCCTGCTGATTACTTTTCTGGTTACGAAAATAAAGGAGATAAATTAGGATTTTGTTCCTTAAAAAACTATCGGTTATTTGGAGCGCAAGGTCACTACAAAAAAAATACATTTCTTCCCGTTTTTCGCTTGTACGCTTCGCTTCCTCGTACCTCGTTGCTACAGGGTACCACTTCAACCGGGGCTAATTGGCCATAGTAATACTTAATTTAGTGACTGCTTGGTATATTAACGCTAAACCTTATTTAATGAAGGGGACCTAAATTATAATTTCATTTGCATTGTTAAATGCCAATATGGATTTACGGTTATTCTATGTTTTTAACGTGTAAAGGGCCTTCTGCTAGAATGTCTGACCCTGAGAATTCTGATTTCTTTATTCGTCTTTCTAAAGGATATTCTGTAGCGGTCAATTTCGAAAGCAAAAAAACTGGCGTCGTTATTTTTCTTTAATCTGTCTTTTTGGAATGTATCTGGATGGTTTGGAAGCGACTTGATTTTTGATAAAATTTTTATTTCAATTTTTTCAGCGTAATCAATAAGGTCATTGTCTTCTAAATACTGAATAATTTCTAGTAATTGTTTTACAGCAAGTTTATTCCATTTAATTTCCATTAAATAAGCTTACGCCTTTTTTCAAAAAGTTGTTCTACATCTTCATGAGAAATAAAGTCGCCAGACTCTATTTCTTTATCTGCTTTATCTATTTCCTCATTATATTGATTTAAGAATGCTGCTTCAACTTCTGTTGGTGCATCATTAATATCAGATTGATATTTATAGTCTAAACTATCCAAAAAGGCAATAAGGACTTTTTCTTCCTGCTCATTTTTTGTGTTTACAAATACGCTCATATTCAAATTTAACGAAATTTAACGAAAATAAATATAGGCTATTACCTATTCTTTCTTCACCAATCCATGTTCCTTCAGTGTAGCAACAGCAAGTTCGATCAACCTGAAATTTTCTTCCAGATGCCCGTGCTGCACTTCTACATTGATATAAGGGATATTATTTTGCATGGCATAAACCGATAGGGAACCATCATTGGAAGCAAATTTAGATTGAAGAATTACATTCACGTTTGCCTTTTTTAAGCTGCTGAATAATCTTGGCTCGGTTACGTAAATAAGATCGTCACCATCCATCTGGAAGTTAATGTAAACGGAATCGGCGGTGCTGGCTAAATCGTAACCTGGTAAATAAGACGAGATTCCAAAACCACCATCGGCATTGTTATGGAGGGTTAAAAAATAACCCGTTGTTTTTGGATCGTAAAAATCTACAATTTGCTTTCCTGCATTTAATATGGCTTTTTCAACTTCGTTAGAGCTGAACTGGTTTTTCTTTAACCTGGTATTAACCCCCACTTCGGTGTAGATCGCATTAGGGTCTATGCGGTACTGGTCGTCCATATAGCTGAAATAATAATCCCGAACGGCTCCGTACTGACTGTCGATCAATTCACCGCCGTACCATCGGATATAATCAAAACCAGCCTTTACGCCCGTATCTTCATTATCGTGTACTACCAAAAATTTTACACCATTGGGTTTATAGCTGTATTTTACTAAGGTAATATCCAAATTATAGAGTTTAATAAAGCTCGAATCAGTACGCATAGCTGCAAAAACAGGAGGGTGTTGCGCTTTTACAAGGAGTGTAGAACAGATTAGGAACAGGCTAAGAATGATTTTGAACATAATCCCTAATATACAATGTGAGCACATAATTTGTTTGCTGACAACATTGTAGAATTATCTGCGCATGGAAAAAGCAAGTAATTTAAATATGCTTTTACATGTTTCTGAGTTCTTTGGTCTAAAAAAATAGTGGTTCCCGACTATACCAGAACAATCTTATTAAAATAAAATCTATTATTCGCAGCTAAAACCATGTGTTTTAGATGTGTTTTCGCTGCGGATAAAACTAGTTTTCATAGTTGATATTAAAAGGCAAAAAAATGGAATTGCTCATTGGAAGAATAGTCAATGGTGTTCAAAGTGTTACTTTCATCAGTTTTGTTATACCTGCAGAACGCATTCGGTCAATTCATTAAAGCACCACGATTGTCAGTCTGAGCGTAGTCGAAGACTTTTTGAGGTTGGTTAATCGTAAATAAATACCCTTCGACTACGCTCAGGGTGACATCTTTTGAGATTTATTCCCTTAACTTAATGACATTGTGCATTTGGTTCAGGAGGGTCAGATTAATAAGATTTATGATCTTCACTAAACCATGGCTCCTGATTTTTAAAACTCCACAAAAAAGCCCCGATTTGGGGTCGGGGCTAAATTGATTGTTAATCTGGATGTTTATTAATGTCCGTGATCTAAGTCGTATTCGTTTACATCTTTATGGTCGTATGGTTCAACCATTAACTCATCGATGGTTTTTCCTTTTTTATTGAAGCCAAGGCGCTCTAACATTCTGTCGAACATTAAGTACACCACAGGTACCACAATTAAAGTTAAGAACAATGAACTGGTTAATCCACCTACAATAACCCATGCCAAACCATTTTTCCATTCGGCACCTGCACCGCTTGCCAGGGCAATTGGAAGCATACCAAATACCATGGCGATGGTTGTCATTAAGATTGGACGTAAACGTGCATGGTTAGCCAACACAAGCGCTTCTTTGGTTTCTTTACCTTCAGCTTTTAAGTGGTTGGTAAAATCGACCAGGATAATCGCATTTTTCGCTACGAGACCCATTAACATAATTAATCCCAAAATGGTAAAGATACCAATTGAATTATTGGTTAAAGCCAGGGCCAACAGGGCTCCGATTACCGCTAGCGGAAGGGAAAACATCACCACTAATGGATAGATAAAACTATCGTAGAGGGCAACCATAATCAGGTAAACCAAAATGATCGAAGCCAATAAAGCGATACCTAAGGTACCAAAACCTTCGCTTTGGTTCTCCTGATCACCCGCCCAACTATAACTTACGCCAATTGGCGCTTTGAGTTTGCCATTTTTTTGCATCTCTTCCAGTTTTGCCTGGAATTCTGCAACCACGGTTCCTGTTGGTCTACCGATTGATTGGGCCTTAACTGATACTGAAGTCGATTTATTTAAACGCTCCAGCTGACTTGGTCCTGAACCTTCAGTAATGGTTGCAAACTGCGATAACTTAATCTGTTTGCCATCATTATTTACAAAAATCAGGTTACGTACGTCGTCAATGTTCTGGCGGTTAAAGTTTTGATACTGGATATTGATATCATATTCGTATTCGCCTTTTCTGTATTTGCCATCCGTGTTACCCGCAAAAGCAGTCTGCATGGTAGAACCTACGGTTTGTAGCGTTAAGCCAACTGCCGACATCTTATCACGGTCTACCTGAACGTTAATTTCAGGCGTTCCTTTTTCTACCGATAATTTAATCTCTGTAGCACCAGGAATAGAAGCAAGTACTTTCTGTGCACCTTCGGCATATTTCAAAGCACTATCCAAATCAGAACCCATTACCACCAACTGGATCGGTGCATTTTCTGCAATACCCAAAATACTGATTGGAACGGTTTTTACTTTTGCACCAATTAATTCTTTTGCCAGTGCACGGCTCATTTTCGTTGCAAAAATATCTGAAGAAACACCTTCACGTTCATCACGCTCAACAAGTTTTACGTTGATCTCCGATTTATAGGCTGTTGCCTGCGTACCACCGAAATCACCTGTCGATTGTCCTACAGTTGTAATTAATTGTGTAATCTCTGGTTGTTTATCTAAGAAAGCCTCGGCTTTTTGTGTTAAGAAGTTGGTTTGCTCTAAAGAAGCATCTTTTGGTAACTCCAGCTGAACCAAGAACTCACCTTTATCTGATTTAGGGAAGAACTCAGAACCAATAAAACCGCCTACCAATAAACCGCAAGAACTTAAGAACATCACCACTACGGCAACTAAAGTAAGTGCTTTATGGTTTAACGACCATGTTAATATACTGGTAATCCAAAGGGTAAATTTCTTTAACTGTTTTTCGAACCAGAGAATGAAACGGCCAAATATGTTTTTACCTTCAATATGTTCCAATTTACCGAAACGAGAGAAGATCAATGGTACAATAGTAAATGAAGCGACCAACGAAAGTAAAGTTGCAATAATTACCACAATACAAAACTGACGTAAGATGTTAGATACTAATCCGGTACTTACCGCAATCGGGAAGAACACCACCACAATTACGAAAGTAATGGATACAACCGTAAAACCGATCTCTCTTGTCGCATCAGATGCTGCCCTTACCTTGTTTTTACCCATCTCCATGTGTCGCTGGATGTTCTCCAGTACCACAATCGCATCATCCACCAGGATACCTACCACGAGTGATAGCCCCAACAGCGACATTAAGTTTAAAGTAAAGCCGAACAAGCTGATTCCGATAAAGGTGGCAATTAACGAAACCGGAATGGATACCATTACAATTAACGCATTACGTAAGCTGTGCAGGAAGAAAAGCATTACGAAGGCCACCAAGATAACCGCAAGAATTAAATCGTGGATTACCGCATCGGCTGATTCTAAGGTAAAGATTGAACTGTCGTTAACAATTCTGATATCAAGCTTATTGGCTGCATATTCAGTTTTAAGTTTGGCAATAATGGCGTGTACACCTTTACTTACCTCTACTGCATTCGCATCACTTTGTTTAATGATCTGGATAGCGATAGACGCTTTACGATCGATACGTGCCAGTTTCTCGGTTTCTTTTTGCGAATCCTGAACATCGGCTACATCACCTAAGCGGATCTGTGCTCCATCTTTAGTTGTTGTTAAAACAAGGTTTCTCAATTCTTCCATACTTCTGTATTTACCCGATAAACGGATTAATACATCCTGATTCTGCGTTTTAACACTTCCCGTAGGGAAATCGAGGTTAGAACTCAAAATTAATTGTTGCACCTGAGGAACCGAAAGGTTGTAGCCCTGGAGTTTATTGGCATCTAACGAAACCTGAATTTCGCGTTCTGAACCACCAACAAGGTTAACCTGTGCAATACCACTTACCCTCGAAATTACCGGAGCTATACGTTTATCGATTAAATCGTAAAAGGTAATATCATCCATATTGGCTGATGCCGACATGGTAATTACCGGTAAATCATCCAAAGAGAATTTACTTAACGACGGCGTTTTTACATCCTCAGGCAGATCAGAAAGAATGGCGTTTACCTTTCTTTGTGCGTCATTTAAGGAAATATCGATGTTTGCCGCATCAGTTAAGGTGATGGTAACAGTTGATAAACTCTCAAACGATACAGAATTGATTTTCTTAATGTTTTCCATCGATGATACCGCATCCTCAATCTTTTTGGTTACGGTGTTTTCAACCTCATTTGGCGAAGCGCCAGGGTAGATGGTCGAAATAGATACTACGTTGTTAGAGAATTTTGGAAGTAATTCATAACCCAACGAAAAGTAACTTAGTAGCCCAAGCAAGGTAAGTGCGGTAAACACCACAATCACCAGCGAAGGCCTTTTTATAGATATGTCTGTTATCTTCATTTTAATTCGTATTGCGTTTTGCGATTGGCATATCGCGTTTTTAAAAGCCGAAAAATTCTGTTAACTTACTTTACGATACTAACGGCAGTACCTTCAGTTAAGTTAATCTGTCCACTGGTAATTACAGTTTCACCTTCTTTTAAGCCGTCAAGAATCTCAACATTATCTCCTAAAATACGGCCAGCTACAACATTACGGGTTTTGGCAGTATTGTTGGCTTTGTCCAATACGAAAACCTGATTGCTGCTTACACTACCCACAAATGATGTACGTGGGATAAGGATGCTAGGTGCTTGTTTAGGAAACTTAAATATGGCAGTTCCGTACATACCGGCTTTTAAAGTGTTTTTGTGGCTGTTCTCTACTTCAATTTCAATAGGGAAGTTTAAGGTTCCATCAGCTTTAGCAGCGATGAAAGTTACCTTTCCGGAGAAATTATCAGTTGGGAAAACAGAAGATTTAATGTCGATCTGGTCACCGATTTTAAGATTGGCAACCTGCGATTCGTTAACGTTTACTTTTAATTTTAATTTAGAAACATCAACAAGCTCGAACAATTGAGTACCTTGGGTATTTACAAAAGCACCAACTTCGATGTATCTTTTGTTTACGATACCATTGATAGGCGATTTAATGTTCGCATCACTTAATCTTCTTTGCGAAGCCTGTAAACGCAGTTTTGCATTTCTTGTAGCCAATTTAGCCTGGTCTAACTGTTGTTGCGTAACACCACCAGTTGAGAATGAGCTTTGGTATCTGGCCTCATCTCTCACTGCATTCTGGTAGTTAGCTTCAGCAGTTTCTCTGTCTGTATTGATGATTTCAGCGTCAACGCGGGCTAAAACCTGTCCTTTGCTTACCCGGTCACCTTCATCTACATAAATAGCCGTAACACGACCAGCATTTTCTGATAAGAAGTTAAGTTCTTGTTTAGGAATAAAGTTTCCGTTTGCACTGAAATCTAAATTTACAGCTTTTCTTTCTACTTGGGCAACACGAACGGCAACAGCACCACCACCTTTAGCAATGAAAGCAGTTTTTTCTTCGTTCTTCTTTTTATTGTTGCTTAAAACATAAGCTATTGCACCAAGGGCAACAACAACTACGATGATTATGGTAATTACTCTTTTCATTTCTATTGTACTAGCGATTTAATATTTCCGTTTGATTTGATTAATTGTATTTCGGCTATTTTATAATTTAATAAAGCCTGTGTATAGCTGTTTTGTGCCGAGGTAAGTGCATTTTCGGTATCCAAAAGGTCGGTTAACGAAGCTAAGCCGTTATTGTAGTTATTTTGGGTACTTCTATAGATCTCTTGCGCTAAATCGGCATTTTTACGCTGCGCTTTAATAGTATTTAAATTATTGCGCAATTGTATTTTTGCATTTTCATAAGCCAGGTTTAAAGCATTGTTGGTCTCTTTTCTGCTTTCCTGAGCCTTTTTAATGTCTACATCAGCCTGGCGGATTTTAGAACGGGTTAAGAAACCGTTAAAAATTGGTACTTTTAAGGTTAATCCAATTGCTGACGAACCAAAACCGATAGCCGAAGCATTCGTTTTAAGGAAATCGAAACTATTGCTCTGGCTCGAATAGGTATAATTGCCTGTTAAAGACAAACTAGGATAGTATTCGGCTACATAAGCTTTTCTTTGCAGGGATAAAAGTTTATCCTGGTTATTTAAAAGTTTAACTTCAGTTCTGTTGGCGAGATCGATAGAATCTGTAAACATAGGTAATGTAGTTACTTCTGTTAATTCGGTAGCAGGAAGGCTAATTGGAGTTGCAACCGCCATTCCCATCGAAAATTTCAACTGGTTTTCCAATTGGGTAATCGCATTAAGCGTTTGCTCGCGCTGTGTATTTAAATTGGTTAGGTTTACACTAATCCGGTCTACATCGATTTTTCTGGCTAAACCATTTTTATATTGGTTACCCACAATTTTTTCAACCACTTTAACATTTTTAATGTTGGTGTCGATTACGTTAAGCTGTTGCCTGTTTACCAAAACCTGGTAATAATTGTTGGCCACCAGTTCGATAATTTGTTCTTCTGTTAACTGTGAAGTAAGTGCATAATATTCTTCGCTTGAACGTGCAGCCTGCAGGCCGGTAAAAACCTGTTGGTTAAATAATTGCTGCGAAAGTTGAACGCCTGCGGTAGAATTCCAGTTCTGCCCTAATTTAAACGACTGTGTTGCTCCACCAATATTAGCAACCAACTGGCCAATAATAGGGTTGTAAGTCAAACCTACATTTCCGGTGAGTTGTGGTAAGGCTTGTGCCCTTACTTCTTCTACCTTGTACCTTCCGCCTTCAATATCCAACCTGGCATTGCGCACTTTTGTGTTGTTTTGGAGCGCAAATGTGAGCGCATCTTTTAAGGTAATTTGCTGCTGTGCAATTGCCAGCTGCGGTAATACCGAGCCAATAATGACGATGAGCATTAATCTTACCATTTTTATTCTAAGCATAATGTATTGTTTTTTTGTTTTTGGGTTTCTTCTCTGTTTTTTCAAACCAGTTAATTCGGGTCTGTTTATTGATGCTAACGTCACGCTTTTTAGTCTACACACCTTAAACCTCTTATAAAGATGGTAGTCAGGTTTTTTTGTTTTAAAGTCATTTTATTTAATGCTTTTTTATCAGGGAAAAGGTCCTTGCCGGTTTCCATAATACACATTGTACAAAGGCCCATTAAACTTTCCAGGTATAATTCGGCAACATGTGCTGTATCATCATGCTCAATTTCTCCTTTTGATTTAGCCAGACTAAAAATCTCTGCGAAAAAGTCCTTTTCCGATTCTTTTAATGAGTGCAGTTTACTTTTAATTACCTCATCGTTCAGTAAATCCGGAATGCCCTCCGTAATGCGGAGCATGTAATATTTTTGGAAAAAGGTGTTCCGAACATCAATGGTATTAAAAAGAATTTCCTGTACCGGCAAATCAGGGTTGTATTTCTTTTTAATCAGTTCAAAGAAATCGTTAAACACTCTTTCAATTACTCCCACAATCAAATGTTTTTTATCCGGAAAATAATAATAAAGAGATGGTTTGGATACAGATAGATCTTCGGCAATATCATTCATTGTGGTTTTACCAATACCAAAATGGATAAAGCGTTTTATAGCACCATCAATAATTTGCTCTCTCTTTTTATCGGCTACAATCATTTTACTTTTCTACTTTCTGACTTTTTTAATATTTTAGTCAAAAATAGTGCTAAAAAATGATTTGTCATGAAACGTTTTTTAAAAACATTGTTAAGCTTACAGTTTTATGACATAATTTTGCATATTTGGCTGTTATATATCTTTACAAACCAATCATTTAGAAAAATTGTCTGTATTTATCAATATTCTTATCGTATTATTTACCATTATTTTTATGGAGTGTTTGTCGTGGTTTATACACAAGTATTTATTCCATGGACCACTGTGGTTTATGCATAAAAGCCATCACCAAAAGGCAAAATCATTTTTCGAATGGAACGATCTGTTTGCGGTGTTATTTGCTGGAGTGTCCTTATATTTAATGTACACCGATCGGGATAGTTTTGGCTACCTGTTTTTTGTGGGCTTAGGCATTACTTTGTATGGCCTGATTTATTTTGTAGTACACGATTGGTTTGTGCACCGTCGTTTTAAAACCTTTAAAAGTAATAATGCTTATTTGCAGGCAGTACGTAAAGCGCATAAAATCCACCATAAAAGTAGGGGGAAGGAAAAAGGGAAAGCTTTTGGTTTGTTGTTTGTGCGGAAAGCAGTATTAAAGAGCTAAATTAAGCTATATGAAAAATTATTATCAGATCATTCTTCTTGTAATTATCTCTTTGACCTTATATTCTTGTGAAAAAAAGACTGATAAAGACCGCGCCATTGCACTTGTAGAATCGAAATACGAAACCAGTAACCGGGATTTGAATTTTGATAGTTCAAAATTGGATAGTCTATACAATATATCTCCCCAGGCTTATGCCGATAGCCTGAAAAAGGGAAACGAGCTGGATGTTACCCTGGCTGAATTAGAAAGTCAGATTGAGCATTTGAGTCAGGCAGAGTCGGATAGCGTAGGTTTGATCAGCGCCAGATTAACTAAAGAGCGATACCACTTGTTGGAATTTACTAAAACGAAACCTGCGTTTATTGGCTGGAAACTTTCTGGGGTAACTATAGCAGGAGATAAGCCTGAGATTTTAAGCCTTAATTTTGATAAGGGGATTACCAAAATCGTTCCTTAATTATTTTTTATTCTACTTTTGCAGCATAACCCAAAATCAATATGCTTCAAATCCAGGAAAATATTTCTCTAAAACCATATAACTCATTTGGTATAGATGTTAAGGCCAGCTATTTCGCTGAGATATTCTCTGAGGCAGATCTGGTTAGCTTATTTAAAAACGAGATCATAAAATCTCAAAAGCTTTTAGTGATTGGCGGAGGTAGCAATGTGTTATTTACTCAGGATTATAACGGATTAGTTATTAAAATCAGCATCAAGGGTATTCAATCTGAAGTTATTGATGATAAAGTTTTGGTAATTGCTGGTGCAGGTGAGGTCTGGAATGATTTTGTAAACTATTGTGTTGAACATCATTTTGCAGGTGTAGAGAATTTAAGCCTGATTCCCGGCACGGTTGGCGCTTCACCCATACAGAATATTGGTGCGTATGGGGTAGAGTTGAAAGACGTTTTCGAAAGCTGCAAGGCATTTGAAATTAAAACCGGGAAAATGAAAACCTTCGGCTATGCCGATTGCCGTTTTGGTTATCGTGAAAGTATTTTCAAAAGGGAATTAAGGGGGCAGTATATTATTACATCTGTTACTTTCCGTTTGTCAACTGAAGCAAAAATTAATACTTCTTACGGTGCAATTGAAACGGAGTTGCTGAACAGGGGAATCGAAAATCCAAATATTGCTGATGTTTCTTCTGCCGTATCGCACATCCGTGTGAGCAAACTGCCCGATCCATCTACTATTGGTAACGCTGGCAGTTTCTTTAAAAATCCAGTAATCGAAAAATATGAATTTGCCGATATTGTGGCAAAGTACCCCGATGTGGTACATTACCCCACAGCAGATGATAAAATTAAATTAGCAGCAGGCTGGTTAATTGAACAATGTGGCTGGAAGGGTAAAGTGGTTGGTCAAACAGGCACATGGAAAAATCAGGCTTTGGTTTTAGTTAACCATGGACACGCAACTGGTACAGAAGTGTATAATTTTTCTGAACAAATAATAGACAGTGTGAAGTCTACTTTTGGAGTCATTCTGGAAAGAGAAGTAAATATTCTGTGACGAAGGCTGGCTATTAAGTAGTTAAGCACTTTTAACACCGTGCCAGAAAATTTTGGTATTAAGTTTGTTTAGGTTTAGTAGAATAAGCAATAATTTGTTTTAATCTACCTAAAGCTAAAAATCATGACAAAATTTGAATTCAATCATCTGGTTAATCATCACTCGGTATCACTTAGGTCTTATGCTTTAAATTTTACTAAAGACGCAGAAGACGCAAATGATTTGGTTCAGGACACCATGCTTAAAGCAATCACTTATTACAATAAGTTTAAAGAAGGTACTAACCTGAAAGGCTGGTTATTTACCATTATGAAAAATACTTTCATTAATAACTACCGTCGTTTGGTAAAAACCAATACGCTAATTACACAAAGCGAAGATATTTCTTCTGCAAATCTTTCATACAGTGCGACTAAAAACCAGGCAGAAAGTAAATTTGTACTGGGCGATATTGACAAAGCCCTTTCGCAATTGCCGGAAGAATATTATGTGCCTTTTATCCGCTATTTTGAAGGTTACAAATACCATGAAATTGCGGATATGTTAGAAATTCCAATTGGAACAGTGAAAACCCGTATCCACGTAGCAAGAGGTATTTTAAAAAAATACCTTAAAACTTACTCAAAAGAAATTGCCAGTGTAGAATTGGTATAAGATACATCCATCGAAAAACTAGGGGCTCAGATTTTATCTGGGCCTTTTTTGGTTTGTTCTTATGTCTCCTCATTTCGAGCGGAGTGTTACCTGTACCCATTTTACATCGGTAACGTAATCGAGAACCACGTAGTACTCAGCGAAGCTAAATCCATCTCGAGATAGATCTCTCCATTTCGCTGCTCTTGAGTCGAGATGACGCTTAGATTTTAAGCAAAATTTTCCAAAACAGCCTAAAAAGCAAAAGGCCTGGAAAATCCAGGCCTTTTTGCTTATCATATATTTGGTTAGTTGATTCTTATTTTTTCTTTCAACAATTCGCCTTCTCTCTTATTTCGAAACAAATGCAAACCCCGAACGATTATGTGTTTTGAAGCTTTTTTGCAGTGTTTTTGTTTTGTGGTTATAAAGATAAGGGAAATTTTAAATTTGTCAAGCTTTTTTTAACTTTTTTTATTTCTTTTGCTACCACTTGTCCGGAGATGATTGCAGGTGGTACGCCAGGGCCAGGAACGGTTAACTGTCCGGTATATAAAAAATTTGTTACCTTACTTTTCATTTTGGGTTTTAAGAAAGCAGTTTGTTTCAAAGTGTTTGCTAATCCATACGCATTTCCTTTAAAAGCATGGTAATCTTCAATAAAATCGTTCATGGCATAACTTCGTTTAAACAGAATGTTATCACTAATGTCGTTTCCTGTTAAATTTTTGAAACGATTTATCAATAAATTAAAATATTCTTCCCTTTTGCTTTCGCTATCTTTTAAATCAGGTGCAAGCGGAACCAAAAAGAAAAGGTTTTCGCAACCCTCTGGCGCTACACCCGGATCGGTAACCGATGGACAGCAGGCATAAAATAATGGTTTTGTTGGCCATTGCGGGTCAGTGTAAATTTCTTCAGCATGTTGATCAAAATTCTCGTCGAAGAAAAGATTGTGGTGTAATATATTGTTGAGCTTCTTATTTAAGCCGATATAAAACAACAGGCAGGAAGGAGCCATGGTTCTGGTATCCCAGTATTTTTCGGTGTAATTTTGGTATGGCGCATCAAAAAGGTGTTGATCAATGTGGTGATAATCGGCATTGCCCACTATAAAATCACTTTTAAAATTCCCCTTATTTGTAATCACTTCTTCAGCAATGTTGTTCTTAACTTCAATTTTAACCACCTCGGTATCGAAAATGAATTTCACCCCCTGCTCTTCTGCAATTTTCTGCATGGCATTCACAATTTTGTGCATGCCGCCCATAAGGTACCAAGTACCTAAAACGAGATCCGCATAGTTCATTAAACTATACAGCGCAGGCGTGTTCTGTGGTGTGGCACCTAAAAATAAAATGGGGAATTCTAACAGTTTCCTTAAACGCTCGTTTTTGAACAACTGATGTACGTGTTTGCGCATATTGCCCAAAAGCTGTAGTTTGATTCCGCTAACAGCTAAACGGGGATCGAAATATTCCATTATGCTGTGCGAAGGCTTGAAAACATATTCTTTCATGCCTACATCGTACTTGTACTTTGCCTGATCGAGAAAATGTTTTAGGTTGCCGCTGCTGCCTGGCTCTAGTTTTTCAAATAAAGCATATAGGTCATCCAATGTCGCTGGAACATCAATAATATCATTTTTGCCAAAATAAATGCGGTAAGAAGGACTTAGCCTTTTCAGTTCATAAAAATCGGACGCTGTTTTATCAAAGATCTGATAGTAGTTTTCGAAAACATCAGGCATCCAATACCAGCTCGGGCCCATATCGAAAAGAAAGCCGTCTTTTTCCCAGGTTCTGGCACGGCCGCCAGCCATTTCGTTCTTTTCAATAATACTAACATCACAACCATCTTTGGCCAATAAAGCTGCGGCAGCCAGGCCTGCAAAACCGGCACCTATAATGGTAACCTTGGGTTTTTTCTCCATGGTGTAAATAAAGGAATTTTATTGCGTTTTGTTTTGGTTTTTTGTCATTCTGTGCTTATCATTCTGAACGCAGTGAAGAATCTTTCTTTTGTTAGAAGTAGTCTTTATGGGAGCTTGATTCGATCGGTAGTTTTGGTGAAATGTATTCAGGATGACAGGGAGAGCAAATACGCTTAGCTTTTCTTACATTTGCCACCATCTCATGATTAAACTACGCATTATATTTTTGCTGCTATTTGCAGCAAGCCATGTTACTTACGCTCAGTTATCCACTCAGGAAATTGCAATATTAAAAATTAATATGGTTAAGGCGGTTGAAAACTCCAAACTAACCGATTCTTTATTTACCAGGCTAAATAAACTGCCAAACAAAACAGCACTAATTACCGGCTACACAGGAACCCTGGAAGCGCTCAAAGCCAAACACTCCTGGAATCCGTATAATAAGATCAAGTATGTGAGCCGATCGCTAAAAACGATGCAAAGAGCAATAGATATGGATAAGGAAAATCTGGAGATCCGTTTTATGCGGTTTTCGATTGAATTTTATACGCCTTCCTTTCTCGGCTTCAGTAAAGATTTGGCTCAGGATAAAAAAGAGATTGTTAAACATTATCAAAATGGAAACTTCGGTCTTGCTGATCGCGAACTGGTTAAAAACGTAGCTAAATTTATGATCGACAGTAAAAAATGCAGTTCTGCTGAAGTTAAAATTTTGACAAAACACCTTTAGAATGAATTATATCTATCTACTTATTAATATTGCCGTAATTTTTTTCCATTGGTTTTATCATTTGATAAAAAGGTTCATTTTTTAGCAAATGGAAGTTTGTATTTCCTGCAATATTGCTTACTGGCATTGTATTTTTAATTTGGGATATCCTGTTTACCAAGCTCCATGTATGGTCGTTTAATCCCGGTTACATCATAGGTGTAAATCTTCTGGGCCTACCTTTGGAAGAGATCTTATTCTTTTTAACTGTTCCGTATGCCTGTATTTTTATTTACGAATGTTTGAACATCTATTTCCCAAAAAATGATCTGCAAAAATATAGCCTTGCGTTAAGTAATCTGTTTCTGGGGCTTTGCGTGGCCATTTTATTTTTTGGTTACAACAGGTGGTACACGCTAATTAATTTTGGCTTTTTATTTATAGTGCTGGCTTATGTAGAATATGTAAATGTGGAGTTTAGGTTTATGTACAAATTTTACAGGGCTTACTTGGTTTCGCTTATCCCCTTCTATATTGTAAATGGTTTTTTAACTGCTATTCCGGTGGTGATGTATAATAATAAGCAAAACCTTGGGTTTCGAGTGGGTACTATCCCTTTTGAAGATCATTTTTATTTAATGGGGCTGTTGCTGATGAATATCTACCTGTACGAAGTTTTTAAAAGCAGGGCTGGTAAAAGTCAGGCATAAGGGAGATAATTTTATTTTTTATTAGGAAACGAACGTTCTGTGTTCTTGGAGGTTTTCAGCCCCGCTTTCCATTACTCCCGACTTAACGTCGGGATTCATTGCATCCGATAGCTCCTAAAATCCGCATGTCTGTCTTAATCTGAATATTACTAAGTTCTAAAAATGAATATCACCTGATTTTATTCCACGATAATTATATTTACAGGCGGAAGTTCATTTTTGATTGGCATTTCTGAACAGATTTGGGATCTAAATTTTATTTTAGGCATAAAAATGAAATAGAGGTCCCCTCCTGGCTGTATTTCAGGTAACAATATTAGCGCTATTATTTCTTTTAGTGATCCTGGCCCTATGGGTAGCTATGATCTATTGAGTAAATTCTTAATTTCAGCTTTCTGCCTTGCCTAACCCATTTGGCTGGCCGGATAATGAATCTAAAAAGAAACTTTTTTAGTCTGAAACATGGCTTCAGCGTTTTTACCTTTTGTGAAAAATAATCAATGATTTTATTATATATGTTTCTGCAGATCGCTGTAAGATAAAGGAAAACCAGGTTTTTGTTTAATGTAGAGAAAGGCATGTTATTCCATCCAAAATCATTTTTAAGGATATCAAATTGCCGCTCCATCCTCCCTCTCTGATTATAAAAATGGACAAGGTCAACAACATCCATTTCAAAGTTGTTGGTTAGAATTCCCCTGTATTCATAGGCATCCTGGGTAATCAAATCTACCTGGCCATCTTTTTTCAATCTTCGTTTAGCAATCAGTCGATATGTCTGTGGCTGTTGATTTTGTTCCCTGGCCTGGTTTATAAAGGGAATGATGTCCGTGTACCCTACTTCCAGCAGGCCATTTTTGTCCTCCATCACTTTCCAGTTGCAAATTTGAGGAAAATATTTCTCGACATAGCTGTTTCTGCATCCTATGTAAAAGTGTTCTACCTTTTGTTGCAGCAAAGTAACTACCTCATACTGGTAGGATGCCGCATCTGCCCGAAAGTTTTTAATCTTTTTTACCTTCTTTGTTTCAAGCAGATTAAAAATTCTTTCCAGCGTATCCCTTTGAAATGACTTTGCGTCAGAATTTCCGTTTCTATTTTCGATATAAAGTACAAACTGCTCATTGACGGTACAAACACCTGGCTGATAGCCATAATCCCTTTTGTAGGTCATTTTACTGTCCTGTTTTTCATTGAAAATGATCGTGTTATCATAATCAAGGGTAAGTTCCTGGGAATCAAGAACCCCGATTTTTTTGAGGACTTCCAGATTAAAGTTCTCAAGGGTCTGGTTGGTACAATATTGATGTGTAACCACACCCCGCTTGGTTACACAGGTTTTTGTTTCTTCGGTAAGCCCGGAGAGTCTTCTCAAAACAGTATCGGGGCTTGCCAGTCTAAGATAAGGATTGTCGAGAAAATGACTTTTTAAGTGGGTATGAAGATCTTCAACACTATCGCCGCCACAGAGAAAAACAGATTTAAGTGAGTAGAAAACATCCTTCCAGGAATACTTGCTTTGGGCAGCAACGCAGGGCAGATGGGCATGGCAAAGTTTATCGATTTCTAATTTGTTTAAGTAGTCAAAAACAAAATTTATGCCTCCGAAAGAGGATATTGGATTTGAATTTCTTATTTTCACAGCAGTAATATTGGTCAACACTAATTTAAGTGAATATTACATTGCTGCAAAACATTATTTATCAAGGTTTTGCAGCATCTTTTTTAACCTGCGGACATTAGGAGCTATCGGATCGGGTTTAAGAACGGGGGGCTGCACTATAAAAAACCCAAAAATGAAATGCTGTTTTGGCCAGCTAGCCCCGGTTGAAGCGATACCCTGCAGCAACGAGGGTACGAGGCAGCGAAGCGTAAAAGCGGAAAACGGGAGTGAATTTGTTGTCTTGTAGCGACCTTGCGCTTCAAACCGGAACAATAAATTGAAATACACAACATATAGGTTTTCGACTCTGCTCAGACGGAAAACTTTGCAGTAACCTTTTGCTTAAAAAATAATAGCTGGTTAACCATGTAAGAACATAAGCTTATATACCCTTATATTTCTTATACGGTTAAAACCTTTTGATTATCTTCAGCCCGAAATTAATTTAAATGGATTTACCAGGCTATACCAAACAACAACTTGCTTTACGGAACGGACAGGATAAGCCACAGATCTGGGTAGCATACAAAGGCTTGATCTATGATATGACTGATAGCAGGTTGTGGAAAAACGGGAAGCATTATGAGCATTGGGCCGGGCAGGATTTGACTGACGAACTGCCCGATGCACCCCATACCGAAGCTGTTTTTGAAAAGTTTGTTCCGATAGCTGTACTCGTTAAACCAAATTAATTTGTTTAAGCTGGATTGTTCGGCTTAGAGATTTACCCAATAAAAAAGCCGCAGTTTATAAGAAATTAGTCTTTAAAATCTACGGCTTAATTTATCTGCAGTATGAAACTGGGAACTGCCTATTGAAAACTGTTAACTGATTATATTTCTATGGTGAAAGCACTTAAGTTTACAAATTCTTGAATCCTTGCTGCAACTTCTTCATCGGTTAAATTCAATAACTTTTCTGTTCCAAATTTCTCTACACAGAAAGAAGCCAATGCTGAACCATAAATAATTGCATTTTTCATGTTATTGAAGTTGATTGTACCCACTTTAGCCAAATAACCGATAAAGCCTCCTGCGAAAGTATCGCCGGCACCAGTTGGATCAAATACTTCTGCCAATGGCAAAGCCGGAGCGGAGAATATCTGATCTTCATGGAATAACAATGCGCCATGCTCACCCTTTTTAATGATCAAATATTTTGGACCCATAGCAAGGATTTTCTTCGCTGCTTTTACCAATGAATATTCGCCCGATAACTGACGTGCCTCGGCATCATTAATGGTTAATACATCCACCATTTTAATGGTTTCCAATAAATCATCCATCATAATATCCATCCAGAAGTTCATCGTGTCCATTACGATTAATTTTGGCCGGTTTTTAAGGCGTTTAATTACCGTTTGCTGCACCTGTGGAGTTAGGTTGCCCAGCATCAGGTATTCGCAGTCTTGATAGCTCTCCGGGATAATCGGGTCGAAATTTTCCAATACATTTAATTCCGTAATTAAAGTATCACGGCTATTCATGTCGTTATGGTATTTACCTGACCAGAAAAATGATTTTTCACCTGCTTTAATCTGTAGTCCTTCGGTATCAATGCCATGTTTGGTAAAGGTGTCGATGTCTGATTGATGAAAGTCATCCCCCACTACAGCTACAATTTTTGCTTTATTATAAAAGTAAGAAGCGGCTAAACTTGCGTAAGTTGCAGCACCACCAACAATTTTATCTGTTTTTCCGAAGGGCGTTTCAATAGCATCAAAAGCTACAGTACCTATGATTATCAGGCTCATATATATGTATTAATTTTTTTTAAAATTTTTCACTGCAAATATTGCATAAATAATTTAAAAGCCCTAATATTGCATTCCCAAAACGAACAAGGGCGATTGTGCTGCAGAGTATAGAGAACCTCGTTTTAGGAACAACCAGCACTCCTTCTTAGCTCAGCTGGTTAGAGCATCTGACTGTTAATCAGAGGGTCGCTGGTTCGAGCCCAGCAGAGGGAGCCAAAACCCACGACGAAAGTTGTGGGTTTTTTGTGTTTAGGGCTGGGCGAGAAATTATCTTGAGCGCAGACGAAGGGATCCCAGCAGAGGGAGCAAAGATTTTCAAGCCTGAAAATCACATAAAAACCCCATTTTTAGCTAATAGGATAGGTTTTTTTATTTCCATAATAGGAGGCTTCCTGCTTCATCTTCTCTTTTCAATAGCCAATTATTGTCAGGTTCTACAGCAAAGATTGCTGAACTTCCCGATAATTTGTTGCAAATATCTTACAAGAAAACCCCCGTGATTTAGGACTTCCGGTACCTGTTTACGCAGTTTTTGGTTCTGAAAAATGGAGTATTTATAATAAACTCGATTACAGCTATTCTCACAATCTGGCTAATTGGTGCGAATAAACTGGTTGCTAACTGGTCTTCAATTCCTTCTATAGAAAGTTCCCCAAAATAACCGGCATTGAAATTTGCAGTGTTGTTGATGAGTATATCAATCTTGCTAAATTTATCCAGTCCGGCCTGAACTGCATTACCTTGTACAATACAATCATGCTACCTTAGTCTAAACGGCCCCGGCCGCCCAAAATCCGGCTAGGTGGATCAAGAGGTCGTCCTCGTTGAGCCGTCCGTAACTATGCGCTGTAAAAAGTGCGTGGCCTTGCTGGTCATATTGTGTCCATTCTGAAAGTAGCTGTCCGTGCTGCTGCCTAAACCAATTTACCCGGAAATAACCACCTGGAAATTTTTTTGGAAGCCGGTAGCATGAGCAAGAAGAGAAATTCGTCCACGGCCATCTACGCCAGGATTTGTAAATACCACATCTTCAGCTACACTTGAATTCAAGAGTTGTTCCTGCTCAGCAGGAGATGCCTTGGCGAATGCGTCTAAGTACTTCTCAAAAACGATTCGAAGTTTGTCGTTGGTCATAACATTATTTGTTGAATGCATTGCTTATTAATTATTATTCAAAATTAACCAGACAATATGTACATAATGGACTGATTAATTCATTAATTTTGCTTAATCGTACATTTTCATGGATGCATTAAGTAAAATTTTAGAATCAATTAAGCTTAGCGGTGTAGTTTACCGAAAACTGGAAGTAACGGCTCCCTGGGGAATTGAGTTGCCTAAAAGTCGGTTTTTGCAATTTTGGAAACTGCTGGAAGGGGCGTGTTTCCTTAAAGTAGAAGAAAACTTTTACATACAATTAGCTAAGGGAGACCTTGTGCTGATACCAAATGGAAGCAGTCATTGCATATCTGATAAAGCTGATAGTATCAAGATCCCCTTAAAAACCTATATAAATTTTCGGGACAGCAAAAGCCCTTACTTTTTGGATGGAGATTTGAAAACTGTCATGCTGGGCGGTCACTTTGAATTCGATGATCAATATCAACACCCTCTCATAAACGGATTACCTGGCGTAATCCACTTAAAAGAAATTCATCAACAAAATCAAGACTGGCTCGAACTTACCACCAATCAGATACTCCTGGAAATTGATCAACCAAAGCCTGGCAGTGATATTTTAGTAAGCCGTTTATCTGAAGGGCTTTTCATTCATACATTACGCGCTTATATAGATCAGAGTAAAATCAAGCAGGGGTTTTTGCTTGCATTGACGGATGAAAGGATATGTTCTGCTTTGCAAAACTTACAAGATTCACCTGAAAAAAACTGGACGCTGGAAGAACTTTCTAAATCTGCGGGAATGTCAAGAACGCTTTTTTTAATAGCTTCAAATCGCTGGTAGGGCAAACTCCACTTAGTTACCTCCAGAATTGGCGTATGCAAAAGGCAAAAGAAATACTTTTATCAAGCAAGGACAATGTAAGTGTTGTAGCTAATCAAGTCGGCTATCAATCAGAGGCCGCATTTAACCGTCTCTTTAAACATACATTTAAAGTGACACCTGCTAGGTTTAGAAGGTCACGCAGTAAATAGAACATTTTAATTGAGGAACCACCAATATCTCCCTTACCTAGAAGATCACTCCAAAAGTGGTATTCTGTGTTTTCATATTCGTCAATTTTTATTTTGCGATAGTCTCAGATTGGAGGGCTTTAATGCGCTTTGGCAGGCGGGTGATTCGCCCGTTTATTTCAAACCCCACAAAATGGCTCAAAACCAATAAAATAGATCAAATAAATTAAATATCAATTACTTAATTCGTTATTAATACCCTAATTAGAACGATAGATTTTGAGCGAATTTTAAGCTTATCTGTCTCAGTAAATTTGATAATGGGGATCATTACCTCCCGAATATAAGCTAAGATAATTCAGAAAATTAACTAATCTGTTTTGCCAAGCATTTTAATCAGATTCTGCACCGATTCTTCCGTCGGCGCAGCAAAGTCGCTGATGCTTTCGATTGTTTCTTTACATAATGGCGCAGCCCTGTCAAACATGATCTTTTCATAAGCTGCCATGGCGTCACTAAGTTGTGTAAAATCCTTATTGATCAAACAATTTGACAAATCTAAGGCGTCAAGCATGGCCAAATTAACGCCCTCACCATTGGGCGGCATCAGATGTGCGGCGTCGCCAATAAGAGTGAGGTTTGATTTAGTCCCCCACCTGTTCTCTAAAGGAAAATAGTTCAGCGGCCGGGCAACAAAATGGTTGCAAGCTTTAAATAAGCTGGCAAATATAGGGTTCCAATCTCCGTAGCGATTGATCAGATACTCGTGCACATCTTGAGGGTTACTAAAATCAATACCGCTGTCTTTAACCCAGTTTTCGGGGTACAATGACGCAGCATAAAAAGTCAAGCCGCCATCGCCCCGCGGTTGTGCAGTTATGGTCGCGCTGTTTCCCATGGCCATCAAATTCGCCTGATCAACTAATTTGTAAAATTCGGGACAGGCTGTTTCCGGATGATCTATTTCGCCCTGGATAATTGTCGCGCCTGAATAAGATGCTTTTAAGTCAGTAAGGTAAGGCCGGATCCTGGAGCGGTATCCATCTGAACCGATAACAATATCTGCAGTAGCAGTTGTTCCGTTCTTAAATTGCAATTCCCAAATATTGTCAACCTCCTTCATGCTCAGGAACTGGCTGTCCCATATTACGGTATCGGGTAGCAACCCGTCGATCAAAAGATCCCTCAGTGCACCCCTGTCTATTTCAGGCCTGAATTGCAGATCTCCAAATTGTGGTTTGCCGGCGTGGTTACCTTCATCAAACAAGATATTTCCTTTTGGATCAAGCAAGCGGTATTTATCAGCACCCTGCATGTAATTGTCTTTGAATGCCTCCATCAGCCCGGTCGCGTCCATGGCTTTCAGGCCGGAGTCAAAATGCAGGTCGACAATTGCGCCTTGTACGCGTGCTGCCTGGCTGTGATCCCGCTCATAAACTTTGACCTCCACGCCTTTGATCTGCAAAAGCCTTGCAAGTGTCAGGCCGCCGGGGCCGCCGCCCACTATAGCAATTTTTTTATGAAGTAAAAGTTCCGGTGTTTGTATCATCCCCATGCTCTATTATTTTATGAGCACAAAGGAACGCCGGAAGTTGAGTTAGTGCAATGACACGATACTGTAAGTGTAGGACTATTCGCGGTTTTTCGCCCGAAAATCAATGGGTGCCATGCCGGCCACTTTAGTAAACAGTCGTGTGAAATAGGAATAGTCATAGTAGCCAAGATCGCCGGCGATCTCTTTTATTGATTTTCCTGAATGGTACAGAAGGCGTTTCGCTTCCAGCACCACACGCTGTTGAATATGAGAGGAAACGGACTTTCCGGTAGTAGCTTTCACACATTCATTTAAGTATGAAGGGGATAAACTTAACTGAGCAGCGTATTCAGACGGATTTTTGGTTGACTTATAATGTTTTTCCAATGCGGTCTTAAATTCCCTAGTGAGATCCTCCATCCGGGCATGATTTTCAGCCGGCTTAGACAATGCAAGGTATTGGGAAATGATCGATACAATAAGCGTATTAACGCTTTCCTTCAAAATGGGATGATAAAGTACTTCAGTTTTATTTTCAGACAGTTTGATACATAACGCTGCAGTTTCTGTGAGTACAGCAAGTGCTTCCGGAATAACCGGCAACGCGTTTACCGGCGCAAGACTTTCAAGCATGCTTAAGTACTCCTGCCGGATGTTTTCTTCTGTTATGATCCACGTACAGATCATTGCATCTTCGAACGCTATAACCCTGTGAACTTGATGAGGGTGAATAAAGATAACAGCCGGTGCCTGGATATGATGTGTTTGAAAATCGATTTCGATTAGGGTTTTTCCTATTTCCTGGATGATGAAAGTATAACCACCATCCCGGTGAGACCGTTCGACCTGTTCGGAATTGGGCGACCCGTTAAATGAATCCCGCATCATCATGATCCCCCTGCAACTGTCTTCAGGCAGTATATTTACAGGAATATTATTGGTTTTCTTGCTCATTACAGAAATAGTAAAGATAACTATATGTAAGGAACTAAAACAATCAACGATGTTTTTTAGCTGGCTGGAATTTTCCCCGGTTTATTATCTGCATAAATTGTTCAAGGGCACTGCGCTCAATGTCAGCCAAATCGTTGCATTGTAGCCGGTGACCAGCGTTCTTTTTCCTGACAATTTCAGATCCATGATATTCTTTTTATTACTTTTGTTGATTAACTTACGTTCAGTAAGTCAAAGCTAATAAGTGAATTATTCTAAAACAAGACGGGGCTTGAAAGTCAGATACTTACTTGTAAATAACTGTTGTTGAAAATGAGGCGGATATGAAAGAAATTTCAATAAGGTGTGAGAACGACCGTAACAACTGCCCGGTAAAAGATGTTTTGAACCGTGTGGGTGATAAATGGTCGATGCTTACGGTCATCATGTTATCTGACCTTGGTATGCTACGCTTTAACGAATTGCACCAGCTGATCGTTGGCATATCGCAAAAAATGCTGACCGTTACGCTGAAAATGCCGGGAGCCGACGGACTGCTAACGCGGAAGATGTATGCACAGATTCCGCCTAAAGTAGAGTATGCCTTAGCGTGGCTGGGTGAAAATCTCGTAACACCGCTGATGCATTTATACGACTGGGCGAATGCCAACATGCCCGAGATCAAAGCTTCCCGGGAACGTTATGAAAAGGCAGTCACATTATGAACACCTATTATCTACCGGATGATATATTAAATGGCTCCACTATGGGTGTAGATGAGGTAGTGATCCGTTGCTACACCTCCGGACAGGATTCCGTTAAGAACAGAATCGTCTTAACTCAGAACATGATCAACCTGCTGGTCAGCGGCACCAAGACCGTCGTTTATCCGGATGCAACAGCTGTGGTGAATGCGGGTGAACTGGTGGTATTATCGGCAGGGAATGTACTCACATCCGAGCTATTAACAGGCGGACAGCAGTTTACCAGCATTCTATTTTATTTCAGCAACGAACTGTTCAATAAGTTCCTGATTAAGTATGACCATTTGCTGCAAAGCGTAATTCCTTTAAGCGGTAAAAAGTCCTTCCTTACTTTTAAGCAGGATAATTTTATCAAACAATTTATCGTGTCTATGCAGGCGTTGATGGCTACGGAAAGCGAACTACCGGCAGCGGTCAGATCCATCAAACTGGAAGAGCTGCTCTTGTATCTTTTACATTTCGATCCTGAGCGGTTCCGGGCTATTCAGATTCTTACCAAGGACCGGGAACAATTGCAGATCAAAAAAGTGGTGGAAAGTCATGTCGGTCAGCTGATCACCGTAGATGAACTGGCTTTTCTTTGCCATATGAGCACTTCCACCTTTAAAAGAAGGTTCAGCGAGATCTATCATACCACCCCTCAAAAATGGCTGCTTAACCGAAAGCTGGAAATGGCTGCCGAATTATTGAGATCCGGAGGAGAAAGCCCGTCGGGTGTTTATCTGAAAGTTGGTTATCAGAATCATTCCAGTTTTTCTGAGGCTTTCCGGAACCATTTCGGTCATACCCCAAGCGATTACCAGCAGCAACAATTGAACGTTGTGCCATAACTCCTGAACGTCCGGCCTTAACACGCAACCTTAGCTGGCTGGTACCTTTGTATCATCAATATATGAATATATGAAAACGATGATCGAAAACAACAAAGCAGTAGTGCGTCGCTTTAATAAGGAAGTGATCGAACAGGGAAATGTAGACAGTTTTAACACCCTTATGGACCCTGATTTTATTAACCAATCAGCACCGGCTGAAATGGACAACGGCCCGCAGGGAATGATTTATTTCTTTAACGAAATATTGCGTCCAGCCATACCCGACATGAAGGTGATTATCCATGACCAGATAGCCGAAGGCGATATGGTCACTACCCGCAAAACCATCAGCGGTATGCATACGGGACAATTATTAGGAGCGCCTGCGACCGGACGCGTGATTAGCATCGGGATAATGGACATAGTGAGGGTAAAAGACGGCAGATACATTGAACACTGGGGCATTACTACATTACCAGAACTCCTTGCTACTTTAGCGCGGTCCTAAACACAAATACTATGTTGAAACAATATTTTACTGATCTGGCGGCTTATAATAGCTGGGCAGATGAAAAGGCAATGGACTGGCTGAGCCAGATCACTGATGAGCAATGGGAACAGGTTAATGTCAGCAGCTTTTCCAGTATCAGACAAACCGCTGTGCACATAGCCAGCGCGGAAAAGATCTGGATAGACTTCTGGACCGGGGCACCAGATCCGGTTTACTTGTCGGCCAATTTCAATGGTACCAAAACCGAATTAATGGACATCTGGAAAGCAGCTTCTATAGGATTGGAGCATTATATAAACAGCCATCTGGAGGAGGATTTTATGCGATCAGTTAGTTTTATCTATCCGAACGGCAATATCGGACAAATGCCCTATTATCAAACATTTGCTCATATTGTTAACCATTCAACGTATCATCGCGGGCAATTGGTTACCCTGCTGCGGCAGGCTGGTTACAGCCGATTTTCGTCAATAGATCTGGCAACATATTATATCTTAAAAACCAAAGATTTTAGATCGTAATCTTATGCTCAAAGCGAAGTTTGACAAATGAATACAGAAAGATCGAAGGCGGAATACCGCGGACCTACTCAATCCTTGTTTTTGCTTATCAAGCTTGTCATTGTAGAATTAAATTCATTAAGTCCAATGTCATGTATAGCAAAAAAATCTATGTCTGCATTTTCTATGGCAATTATGGCTTTTTGTAAAACAGCTTCTCCTTTTTTTGTCAGTCTTATTATTTTTGCTCTTGTGTCTGTTTCGTGTTCCTGTCTTGTTAAAAAGCCCTTTTCCTATAACATACGCAATACTTTAGAAACCATCATTCTATCAGCATTACTCTGGTTCGCAATATCAACCTAGGTAACTGCGTTGCTGCTCTTTGAAAGCCATCCTAACGCTGCTAACAAAACAAACTGTATCTGAGTTAAGTCCAATGGGTCTAGTACCTTTTTTTGTTTTCGTTGCCAAAGCATAGTCAGTTGCCCCAGCAAGTAGCCCGGGCTATTGTAAGCTTCCCTGTTTTTCAGACCATTCAAAAGTATAATTTTGTCCTCAAATTTCCTGCAATAAATCTACTGGAGATTTGAAGTTCAATGCCTGGTGTGGTCGATGGTAATTGTAATCCACCATCCATTCCTCTACTTTCTGCCTTACATCATCCAGGGAGTGAAATATGTAGGCATTTAACAATTCTCTTCTGATACTTGCATTCAATCTTTCTATATATGCGTTCTGTATTGGCTCTCCTGGCTGGATAAAACCAGTTCAACATCGTTTTCCTTTGCCCATTCATTCCGCTTATGTGAGATGAACTCAGGCCCATTATCCATTCTTATTTTTTTTGGAAGCTCCCTATATTGTTTTAGGTCATCCAAGGCTCTTATAACTCGCAATGCCGGAAGTGAATAATCTATCTCCATAGCAAGCATCTCTCTATTGTAATCGTCTGCGATGTTCAGCAACTTAAATTTCCTTCCATTCCAGAGCGCATCATTCATAAAATCCATGGACCATATCTCATTTACTGTTCCTGGCACGAACAGGGGTTTTTTAACTCTTTCTGGCAGCCTCTTCTTTGCCCTGCGGCGGATATTAAGCTTCATTGAGGATAAATCCTATAAATCCTTTTATGATTCCATTTAAGCCCTTTTCGACGCAATCGGTAGTAACACTGCCAAAAGCCTATTGAAACGTGGGCTTAGCAAAAAAACCGGGAAAAATTTTAGGAGTTGACGAAACTACTTTTGTATCTGGGGATTAGAAGAAAACCAACCACATAAGGCAATACTGGAAAAGTTAGATATGATGTTGTAATCACTATCATTATTCAACTGTTTAATAATAGGTCAAATTAAATGTTTTATGTTGAATTGAATTAAACCATAACGTCTGTATAATTCTGTGTTGAAAATTATGGTATAACTGAGTTATCTTAAATAATTTATTTAAGCCACTTCAAAAAATAAAAAAGAAAGCACTCAATGATTTGACTAAAGAGGAAATTGGACAGATCTTCCTTATTGAAATCAGCCAATATGATTCTAACAGGCCTAAACTCTATGAAGAAGAGAAGCAACAAAATCCCTGTTTCTTCTGGAAGCAGGGATTTGAAAGCAACGATCAGTATCTGGCTGGCGAGTCACGGTTAACAATAACTCCGTCGCACCACCTTTTAAAAACCATACATACCACCTGACACGGAAATTTGTTCTCCCGTTATCCAGGCGGCATCATCGGAAGCCAGAAATACCGCAGCTTTGGCTATATCTTCGGGCCGGCCCCTGCGGCCAAGCGGCGTATTGGCGATAAACATTTTTTCGTAGTCGCTGCCGGCGGTCACCCCCGCTGCAGTCGCACCTTCGGTTTCCGTAGCGCCCGGCAAAATCGAATTGATGCGAACGTTTTGTGCACCCAGTTCTTTCGACAAAGCGATCGTGATGGCATCTAATGCCGCTTTAGTGGCCGAGTACAAAGAAGCACCCGGAAGCGGCATTTTGCTGGCGCCCGAACTGATATTAATAATATTGCCTCCTTTATCTCCAAATAATTTCAACGCTGCCTGAATGGTCAATATCGGGCCCAGCACATTCACATTGAAACTATTATGAAAAGTTTCTCCTGAAATCAATTCTATAGGAGCGTATCCCTGATAAACAGCGTTATTGACTAATATATCCAAGCCGCCGAATGCCGAATTGGTTTCTTCAAACAACCTGTTTACATCTGCTTCTTTTGATACATCGGCCTGTACAGTAATGGCAGTGCCGCCCTTATCGGTGATGGCTTTCACCACTTGATCCGCGGCCTCTTTACTGGAAGCATAATTAACCACCACCTTTGCGCCTGCCGCCGCAAAGTGTTTGGCGATGGCTGCGCCAATTCCTTTGGAAGCACCCGTAATTACGGCTACTTTGTTTGTTAATATATTCATGGTTAATATGATTTAAGATTTGAACTTTACCAGGTCCTGAAAGATGAGTTTACCCCAGTTCTTTCCTTGAGCCTGCACCAGCAGTCCGCCCTCCGAAAGCCCACCCAGATTTACCGGCGCGAAACCGAGTTTTTCGGCGAGCGCAGAGATCTCTGCGGTGGCGGCCTCATCATCGCTCGTCAGGAACACGACTCTACTGCCACCCTGTACGGCCGGATCCTGGTCAAGAATAGCGGCGATCAAATGATTGAAGCCTTTAACCAGTTTGCCACCAGTGAAGGCCTGCGCCACGAATTGGGCAGAAGGCAGTCCACCCAACTGCTCAGGAGCTACGCCGTAGGCATTGGTAACGTCAACAATGGTTTTGCCTTCCCAGTTGGGCAGCGCCTTTGCGACTTCGTGGTGCGATTCGAAACGCACAGCCAAAAAGATAACGTCGGCCTTGACGGCTTCCGCTAATATTGTCGGATCGATCTCCCGGCCTATAGCGGTCGCATCGGCTGCAAAGCTTCCCGGGTCGCGAGTGGTGGCAACGGATACTTTGATACCCTTGCGGGCGAATGCCCTGGCCAGGGCCTTACCGATTTGGCCGAAGCCGATAATAGCATAGCTTGCTGCTTTTTTTGCTGAATTACTCATTTTGATAACTTTTAATTATTTGGATAAATAGGTCATACCTCCATCTACCAGGAGTTCGGCACCCAACATAAAAGAAGAATCATCAGAGGCCAGAAAGACCGCAGTTTTAGCAATGTCGGAAGGTTGCCCGATCCTGCCTATCGGCATTTGATCTGCAAAGTGTTTTTTTACCGCTTCCATTTGTTCTGCGGGAACAAATTTGTCAAATGCCGGGGTATCTGTGGTACCTGGCGTGATGACATTTGCCCTGATCTTGCGGTCTAACAGGTCGCTTGAAAAGGCTTTGGCTAAAAAGATCACCGCCGCTTTGGCAGCCCCATACAGCGTAAAATTGGCGTAGGCCCGATGTGCGGCATTTGAACCGATCAAAATAATGGAGCCACCATCATTCATATAGGGCAGTGCCTTTTGCACCGTGAAGTAAACACTTTTCAGGTTCAGGTCAATAGCCTGGTCAAAGTCGGCTTCGCTGGTCGTTGCTACTGTTCCTACAGCGCCGCCACCGGCGTTAGCTACGATCACGTCTATTTTACCAAATTTTTCAGCGGCTGCCGCAAACACCCTTTCCAGGTCGGCCAAATTGGTTACGTCACCATTAATAGCGATAAAATCATCGCCCAATACTACCGCGGCACTCGCTAGTGTTTCCTCGTTCCTGCCGACGATAACACCTTTCGCACCTTCGTTTTTAAATGCTTCAGCAATACCCAATCCGATACCGCTGTTACCGCCAGTGATCAGGGCCACTTTATTTTTTAATCTACTCATTGTTTCTTTTTTTATATTTGTTTCTCAAAGGTACTATCAATAGTTTATATTTGTAACTAATGGCGTACATACTGGTTACGAACAGGTAACCACAATTTTTAAATGATATGAAAGACGAAAGATTTTGCAATTCGAATTGCCCGTTTACGAGGGCTATCGGCACTGTTGGAAATAAATGGAAGCCGATAATTATCAACGTCATCGGCAACCGTACGGTTCGTTTTGGTCAGCTCGATACCATCATACCCCTGATTTCCAGAAAAGTATTAACCGAACAACTCAAAGAGCTGGAAGAAGATGGACTATTGGAAAGACTAGCCTATAAGGAACTGCCGCCAAGAGTAGAGTATAAGTTGTCTGAAAAGGGCCTGGCATTTCTGCCGATATTAGAACACATCAAAGAATGGAATTTAAAATATGAGGTAGCTCCGATTAACCTGGAGACCGATAAAAAAAGCAGGATAAATTATGCCGGATAGTTAAACCTGCGGTTTGGCATAAGTAAAATAAAGTGGAACTCGTCGTTAAATTAGAAAGGATGGATTTATGATCAGGTGTGTGATTGTTGATGACGAACCACTGGCTATAGCTTTGCTTGAAGACCACATAAAACAAGTCCATGACCTGCAATCATGTTAGCGACTACAAATCCTCTGGAAGCTATGGAGTACTGTCAGAATTCGGATATTGATCTGATATTCCTTGATATACAAATGCCAAAGTTAGACGGAATTGAAATAATGAGACTGATAAATAATCGCTACAATATCATAGTAACAAGTGCATATAGTGAATATGCTATACTTGGCTTTGAACATAATATTGTCGACTACATGTTAAAACCAATTACATTGGGTAGATTTTTAGCCGCAATATCAAAGGCGAGAGATAAGCTAGATGCCAAGCAAGCTATCGCACGACATGATAATTTCGTATATCTAAAGGTTTAACAGCGCATGCATCGCATAAATTTTGATGAAATTCTTTATGCCCAAGGATTAAGGGATTATGTACTTCTCCATTTCGATAGTAGTAAAATTCCAGACAATGAAGGGACTAATGGATATTCTCTACCAACCAAGTCTTTTGTAAGGATACATAAATCTTATATTGTCGCTATTAGCAAAGTTGAACAGATACATAAAGATTATATTGTAGTCAACAATACTATAATACCAATAGGAGAGTATTATAGAGAAGATTTTTTGAGGCAAATTTTAAATAGTTGATTAAAATAAAAGCACTTATATGGATGATGCGCATGCAATGCTAAGAAGGCTTGTCTATATAAATCCATCTGCAAACGTTAACCAACAGCACTTAGTCAGGCAGACCATTAATCAAAAACTAGGAGAAACCATTACCCTGAGCGAATTAAGGGTCAATCCTTTATACCTAAGAAAAGACAGGGGATATATGGTCATTGATCAGACCATGTACTTACGGAAAAATTATCGCGAGCCCTTTTTTGAACTATTCCACAATACCTCCCATACTGTGCAAAGCCTTTAAAATTTTCAAACTTGCTTTGCTAACACCTTCTTAGCGGATAAGTTATAATCTGCATTGTCGGCTTTTTTTGGTTCGATGTTGGTAAATTCGATAGGAATACAAGTTTTGCTAGCATTGTAGAGTTTAAACGCCTGTTCTGAAAAGAAATAAATTAATTCGGTATACTTTCTGCTTCCTCTTCTGATAGATTAATGCCTTTGACTTTGAGGTCTTCGATTACCTTGTTGGTGGTAAGAGATTTGGTTATTTGATTTTCCATTATGGTTGGTTTTGGTTAACGATGCCATAATAGTTTGTTGGAGTTTATTAAGATAGCGAATTTTTTTGAGATAACTAGTATATATTAAGAGATTTTGATAGCGGCACAGCTAAGCATAAAGAGGAGCAGGCTAAAGAAGCTAAATTGAAATTGGAGGAATCTGAAGAACAACCAATTGTAACTTGTTATCTAATGCAGCTCAGATAGGCGGTCCTGTGTACCGCCTAAGCGCCAAAATCCCTGCGGGACTTGATCGGTATAAAAGAACAAATCGGTCCTGAACGAAAACGCCTTACACATACTTATCAGACTAAAACAGGCATATCGCTTTTCATTTAAAATCCCTAAATTTTAGTCGGATCAAAATGATTTAAAAATCATCTTCTACCTATGGTTTTTCTTATAGTGAAAAGATTGAAGTGACATGTAGCGTTTTAAGCTATCGAACCGTATTTATTGTAAATAACAAGTGGTACATGTCCTTTTAATGCTTAATGGTTATTTAAAAATCCACAAGAAAGAGAGGCGGCAATTAATGTTCAATGATATTAAATATTTACATTTTCTAAGCTCAAATAATATGCAGGCAAAAACAGTATTGACAGTTTTATTAATAAGTGTTGGAATAGCCGTCCAATCATGTAAACGAAATAACCCAGTTGTTCCAAAAAGCGAGCAAACCGTTCCGAAAATTGAAGATATTTTGAACGGAAATGATCAAAATCTGATCAACCTACTAAATAAGGTACGGGGAAGCGTTGGAAGACGTGGCCATGGATCAAAAACAATTTGGAGTAGAAAAAACGATTATGGTTTGGGACTTTATATAAGCGCCAACCATGTTTATAACATATCCGGATGGAATTCCCGAAACGCCAAATTCTTTGACTTATCGTCCGAAAACACGGGCATTTTTGAATTATCTCAAATTCCTCCGAATAATGGAGGTATCGATTTAGGTAATACACTGGTGGCAGATTTCCCCTTATTCATTTCGATATTTCTTCCGGTGCCACTAATACGACCATACTGCCGGCAGAAGATTTTTATCTAGGAATAATTGATAATCAACGAACTCCGCAAGGTTCTTTTCCTAAATACCCTGAACTTGTTAAAACGTCTGAACCATTGCAGTTATACGATCCCGAGCATAGGACAAAAGCAACCCCAACATGGAATGCCGCTGTGGCAGGCGAAAAAGTCATTGCAGTTGGTTATCCTCAGGATGATATCAACTATCCTAACGGAGCAGTAGCTTATGGAAAAATATTATCCGATACAGAAGCTACGCAAACCATCCAAAAACTGAAGATTGCCGGAGACACCGAAGGAGATATACCGTATAATTCGAGTGCCGAATTTTTAATAGAAGCGCAGGCAATAGCAGGGATGAGTGGAGGAGGCGTATTTAATGCAGATGGGCAATTATTGGGTATCATGGTTAGAGGAAGCGACAAGGAAAATGCCCCTCAGATTATCAGAGTAGTTAAAATATCCCATATTAAATCCACTATGATAGCATTTTACAATAGCTTATCTGAAACAAACAAGAATAAAATAAGACCATTTATAAGTGGTGAATTATAATCAGTCGAGCTCAGGTAAGATGAATTTGAAAGATCTATTTGTTGTTTCATCAATATTTAGAATCCTCCTCAATTATTTGGTAAGCCCATCGATGTGGCTATTTGCTATCAGCTAATCAGAGGGTCGCTGGTTACCCACGACGAAAGTTGTGAGTTTTTTGTGTTTAGGGCTGGGCGAGAAGTTTATCTTGAGCGCAGAAGAAGGGAGCCCGGCAGAGGAGCAAAGATTTTCCGGATCAAGCAGAAAAGTTGGGGCCTTTAAAGGGGGAGTTACAAACTAGTGTACTAGATCGATAAATTCAATTTTCATACGAACAAGTCTGACCCATTGCATAAACACAAGGATCTAACAGTAAATAGATCCAAATTGAACCGCCATTGTCATATATAGAAAAATATGTCTATAATTGATGTCAGTTTATTCGTAAATTGGCTTTGAACAAAGTTTTGGCACTAAAACCCCTTTTTAATGAGCAGGAACTGTTGGCTAAGATAGCTGAGGGGGATGAGCGTGCCTTTACGGAGCTTTTTGAAGGGTACTACGGTGCATTGGGAGAATTTGTATATAAAATTACTGAATCCAAGGCTGTAACGCAGGAGATTGTCCAGGATGCCTTCATCAAAATTTGACTCCGAAGGGAAACACTTGCAGGTATCAAAAGCTTCAGTAATTACCTGTTCATAATTTGTAGAAACCAAACATATAACCAGTTAAAGAAAATTGCTGTTGAACGTAATTTTAATTTGCCAATCGAACAACACGTTAACAAGGGTTTCGATATTCAAGAAGAGATTGTACAAGTTGACCATTATCGGGCTTTAATTGATCATTCTATTGATAAACTTCCGGAACAAGCTAAAAGAGTTTATCTTCTCAGTCGCCACGAAAGGCTAAAGCATGAAGAAATTGCTAAAAAATTAAATATTTCTTCTGAAACAGTAAAAAAGCACATTCAATATGCTGTTAATTTCATTAAGAAAGACCTCGATTCTAAAATAGACATCGTTACATTGATGATTTTAATGAGTTCTTTAGTAATTTGTTAACATTCGGTTAATTTTTTCATAAATCACTACCCCTTTTTTCCTGGTCTTTTGTCTTTAGTGTGAAATGACTATAAATCCATTATTATGCAGGATGTAAGGTTAAATATTCTCTTTAAGAAATATTTCGATAAAACAGCTAATCAGCAAGAGCGGGAAGAACTATTTTCTTTGGTCAGAATAGCTGCTAATAAAGAAAATATTGAAAAGGAAATGGAATTACATTGGTTAAATTTCAATGCAAAGGATAATCCTTTTTCGGTGCAGGATAAATCTGCGATGGTTGAAAAAATTCTTCACTTTATTGATGAAGAAATTATAATGCCGGATAAAAAAATAAAAACCTATAAATTATTTACTAAATGGGTTGCCGCCGCATCCATTGCTATAGTAGTAATGGCAGGAAGTTATTTCTACTTTAATAATCATAAACAATTACCCGAAAAAGTAGCTTACCAAAATGATGTTGCGCCAGGGGGCAATGGTGCAACTTTGACCTTAACAAATGGGCAAAAGATATTAGTTAATGATGTACTGTCAGGAAATATTGCCATGCAATCAGGCGTAAAGATTTCTAAAACGCCTGATGGGCAGATTGTATATGAGATCACGGATAATGGTTCAAAGAGTTCAGGGTACAATACTTTATCGACTTCCCGGGGGAGCAAACTCAGGTGCGTTTACCTGATGGAACCATTGTGTTTTTAAATGCAGAATCTTCATTAAAATATCCGGTAAGTTTCGTTGAAAAAGGTAAACGACAGGTGTTTTTAACAGGAGAGGGATATTTTGAAGTTGCTAAAGATCGATCGCATCCTTTTATCGTGAAAACTACGCGACAGGAGGTTCAGGTTTTAGGAACACACTTCAATATAAACTCATATGATGATGAGGCAGCTACAACAACTACATTGCTGGAGGGAAGTGTATTGGTTTCAAATTCGAATCTTGTTCAAAAAGTGCTCAGGCCAGGGGAGCAATCTGTCCTCAGTTCGGGTCGCATTCAGGTAGCGCCTGCAGATGTTGAAGAAGCGATCGACTGGAAGAATGGGGAATTTATTTTCGGCGGTGATAATTTTCGTACAGTAATGCGCAAGATTGAGCGGTGGTATAACATCGAGGTAATCTATGAGCCATCAGCTCCTATAAATCTGCAGTTGGGAGGGTTCTCATCGAGATCACGAAATATTTCTACTGTATTAAAAATGATTGCAAAAACTGGCGAAGTGCATTTTAGGATAGAAGGACGAAAGGTTTTTGTAAGCAAATAAGTATATCAATTAATAGATTATAACTTTTAAACAAAAAAGAATGGAAAAACTTTTACGACAGCAAAACCAGGGCTAAAAAGGTCAGGGGTGCATAAACACCCCTGATAATAGTCTGGCATTAGTTAATAAAAATCAACGAAAACCGCAACAGCTATGAGCTTCGAACCACATGGGCTGCTGCTAAACCAAACCAAACAAATGTATAAATTTTATCTCATTGAAACGGATAGACCAGATCGTCTATTCCCTAAACTCTGGCGTGTCATGCGGCTAACCACCATTATTATTTTAATCACACTGATGCAGGTAAGCGCAGCTGGTTTTGCACAAAATGTGACCCTAAATCATAAAAATGTATCTCTTGAAAAAATTTTCCGGGAGATTCACCGGCAGACTGGCTACGATTTTCTTTATAACAGAGACATCATAATGAAAAAGCAGTCGGTTAACCTTTCTGCTTATAATCAACCTTTGGAGGCTGTTCTTAATTCATGTCTCGACAAACTTGCGCTGGAATTTTCTATCGAGGATAAGATGATCGTGATTAAAGAAAAAGTTTTAACGGAAAATCGCAAAAATTTTGCAATTGATTTAACCATTTCAGGTAAAGTAACCGATACAGCAGGTAAGGCGCTTTCTAACGCAAGCGTAAAAAATGTTACGCAGAACAAATCAGTCATAACCTCAGAAAATGGGAACTTTAGTATAAGTGCCAAATCAGGAGATCGTATTGAAGTTTCATTTATTGGATTTATAACTTTTAGTTTTACCGTAAAGGAAAACTTAGACTATCAGCTCATCAAACTTAGGGCAACAAGTGGTGAGCTTACAGAAGTGCAGGTTGTTTCTACAGGTTACCAAACCTTGCCGAAGGAGCGGAGTGCGGGATCTTTTGCAAAGCCCGACATGGAGATCTTGAATAACCGGTCTGGTACAATGAACATCTTACAACGTTTGGATGGATTAATCCCTGGTCTCACCATCAACAACGCAAACACAGACAATTTTCAAGTCCGTGGATTGACCTCTATTGGTGTGCTTAGCGGGGGTACGAGTGGCATTTACAGCGGCACCGAACGGGGGCCACTTATTGTTGTAGATGGCATTGCCATCAGTAATATTGCTTCGGTAAACCCAAATGATGTAGCTGATATCACGGTGCTGAAAGATGCTACAGCCGCATCCATCTGGGGTTCCAGGGCCGCAAACGGAGTGATTGTAATCACGACAAAGCAGGGTGATCGTTCCGGCAAATTAAAAATTGAATATGATGGTTTCGTCAATTTTTTAGGCAAACCTGATCTGGATAACATGCCCTTACTGAACAGCCAGCAATTCATACAGGCAGCTAAAAATATATTTGATCCTTCAGTTACAAGCTGGCAAACAGTAAGCATTTCCAATTCTACCGGAACTCCTGGTGTGCCTCCTCATGAACAAATTTTGTTCGACTGGTCGCGTGGAAAGATTTCGAATTCTGTTAAAGATGCTAAATTGGACAGTCTCGCAGGAATTAGTAATCGTGCTCAAATCAAAGATCTCTTCTATCAAAGTGAGATATTAACTAACCACACAGTTTCTATCCGTGGAGGAGGAGAAAAATACAGTGCCTATGGTTCTTTCGCTTATACGGGTAACCAAAATAGCAAACCGGGATCTTACACCAACACATTCAAAATCAATGCCCGTCAGGATTACCGGCCATCGCATTTTATAAGGATGTACCTGATTACCGATATTACCAATACAAGAAGTAAAGTAACCCCTTTACCAAATGCGAATAACACTTTTTTACCTTACCAGCTAATTCGTGATGCTCAGGGCAATAACATTCACATGCCCTGGTTGTTCAGGACAGATTCTTTACGGAATGCATACGAAACCAGAAGTGGTATAAGTTTAGACTATAGCCCGTTAGATGAGGCAGAGTATGGCTATACGCTTACAGACAACCTGTTAGCAAGGCTCACTGGTGGTGTTGCACTTAACCTTTTAGATGGCTTAAAACTGGAAGGTACTTATGGCCTGGTAAAAGGCAGCGACAACAGCCGCAACTACAGAGGACAGGAAGCTTATGCGTCCAGAGAGGAAGTGGTGAGTTTTGCAACAGGCAGCGTAGCCGGTAACAATATCCGTTATTTTATGCCACAAAAAGGCGGACGATATACGACAGGAAACAATATGCAGGAAAACTGGACCATTCGTCATCAGTTAGCTTATAATAAAAACTGGAAAAATTCAGAACACCAGTTATCTGCCATTTTGGGTACCGAAATGCAAAGCGCGTTGACAAGAGGTACATCGATTACGCAAAGAGGTTTTAATCCGCAACTTGGAACTACGATGCCTCTCAATTACGACACTTTATCCAAAGGTGTAGTGAATACCATCCTGCGTAATAACTCTTCAAAAAGCCTCTACACCACTAACGATTTTAACTTTGCGCAGGTGGAAACACGATTCCGGTCAACTTACGCAAACGCAGCTTATACCTTTCGTCAAAAATATACGGTCAATGGCAGCTGGCGTCAGGACGAGTCTAATCTTTTCGGTGTAGAAAAATCGGCTCAGAACAGACCGGTATGGAGCATAGGCGCAAGCTGGTCGCTCTCAGGAGAGCATTTTATGGAACACATTGACTGGCTTGGGCGATTGAACCTAAGGGCTACCTATGGAATTACCGGAAATGCGCCCACGCCCGGAACAGCATCCTCCAAAGATATTATTTTAGCAGGAACAGGGTCATCAATCTTTCCCGGATCGATAGCCTATGTCATTTCAAGTTATGCCAATAGAAGCCTTACCTGGGAATCAACGAAAGTAACTAATATTGGTGTTGATTTCGCGATACTGAACAACAGGATCAATGGTGCGTTGGATTTTTATCATAAAAAGACAGAGAACCTGCTCGGCAATGTCCCAAGCAACGGTTTTACAGGTGTAACCACAATTGTGGGCAACCTGGGCGACCTGACGAATAAAGGTGTTGAACTGAGCCTGACTACCGAAAATGTTATCAGCAAGAACTTTAGCTGGCGCACCTTATGGAACATCGCTTATAACTATAATAAAATAAACCGCCTGGCAACAGCCCTCATTTCGACCACAGGTAATTCAGTAATCAATAACAATGGCTACGGAGGCTTTTATCAGGGTTATGCAGCCTATGCTCTTTTCGCCTACAATTATGCCGGACTGGACAATATGGGTGATCCGCAAATCCGATTGGCAAATGGCACGGTAACTAAAGCGTTGAACGTAGCCAAGCCGGAAGATATGGTTTTCATGGGCACTTACCAACCCAAATGGAGTGGCGGTTTTTCCAACATTTTCAGTTATAAGTCACTTTCACTTTCTGCCAATGTTATCTACAACCTGGGGCATGTGATGAGGCGTGACCTCAACAGAACCTATACCCTCAACCGCTTGTATCCCAACGGTACATCACTAACGGGTGCAAATGTGCATTCGGATTTTGAGCAACGCTGGCAGAAGCCGGGTGACGAAAATTTCACGGATATTCCTGGCTGGGTGAGTAATGCCACTACAAGCGGGAGCAGGCGTTATGTCAACTATTATTTATATGGCAATACAAATGTAATCAGTGCATCCTATATTAAATTGCGGGATGTTACGCTTTCTTATAAACTCCCTGAGGTGTTATTACGCCGAATTAAAACGCAAGGTATAACGTTGCGTGTTCAAACGGGTAATATCATGCTCTGGAAAGCAAACAAATTCAATATTGATCCGGAATTTCAGAATGCACTACTGGGTATACGAGGACAGGTAGCCAACCAGCATACATTTTCCGTTGGAGCACATATCGATTTCTAATCATTAAAAAGAGAAAAAATGCTAAAGAAAAATTTCATCATTGTACTAGCTTGTATAGTACTTGTCTCTTGCAAAAAGAGTTTCCTGGAGATTGATCCGATTGGGAAAGTTATAGCTACTACAACAAACGATTATAACAATTTATTTTATACTACAAGTCTGCTATCGACATCTTCCTCCGACATACCGATTACCCTGAGCGACGAAGTCGCCGGAGTTTCTACTTATCTAAGTCCAGCGGCAGTTAACGTACAAAATGCCTTTCGTTGGGAAAAGGACATCTATCTCGACAGTGAAGATGCAGTTGAATTTACCACCTTGACGGCACAGGTATATCTGCTCAACAAAATTGCCAATGAGGTAATGGGTTCAACCGGGGGCTCTGAAGCCGAAAAAAGAGCGATACAGGCAGAGGCCCGTGCAACCAGGGCATGGAGCTATTTTATGCTCATCAACTATTACGGCAAACCGTACAATGCGGCAACAGCAGCGTCTGATCCAGGCTTTCCTATTATTACAGAGGCAGATGCAGCGGCAACTTCCTTTAGTAGAGCCAGCGTGCAGGCCATTTACGATTTTATTATTAAAGACCTTACCGAAAGCATTCCAGATCTTCCGCGCAATTCTTTATTGAGGCAGCGTATGAACAAATCCTCTGCGATCACGTTACTGGCGAAGGTCTATGTCTTTATGGGCGAATATGGGAAGGCACTTTCACAACTGAATCAGGCTGCAACTGTGCTACCCACGAATGTGACCACAGAAATCTACGATTATAACCAAACGTTGGTTCCTGGGGGTAGCTGGGGATATTCTCCTACTGCAAATTCGTATACTAATGGCCCGGCCCCGGTACTGAGTAACGAAGGCATGCTGGCAAGAAATTACAATTCCAAGTTCATGCCCAACTCAAATTTACTCGTGCTAACGCAGGAAGCATACAAATTGTATGGTACGAATGACCTAAGGAAAAGATTATTCACGGAAAGAGCTACCCCATTCTCAAGTAATGTAACCTTTCCGCTGAGCATGGTAAGAAGATACGGGTATAGTACGATTCCATCTTTTGGAATAACCTATCCGGAATACTTTCTCCTTCGGGCAGAGTGTAAAGCCAGAACCAACGATTTGACCGGAGCTAAGGATGATCTTGAAACGCTTCGGAAAAAAGAATGCCGTCAGCAGATGCTGTTGTGAGCATTTCAAATCAAGAAAATATGATCAGGTTTGTTATTGATGAGCGTCGTAGAGAATTCGCCATGTTCGGGTACCGCTGGTTTGATATGAGAAGGTTATCCGTTGATCCACTTTTCGCTAATGATGTTTACACACATAAAATTTACGATTTGCAAGGAAATGTACTGTCTACCTATACTTTGTCGAAAGAGCGATTAACACTTAGATTTCCACTTAAGTTAATGGCTCAGAATCCTGATATTACAAATAATCCATAAACTATGAAAATAAGTATAATCGCTATTTTTCTGCTAATTTGTTGCCAGGTAAAAGCACAATCGAAATATAATGGATCTTTTACCATCAGTGGTGATGTTTCAAAAGTTTGCAAAACAGGACTGATGACTATGGCTTATGCTAATGCGAACGGCAAACCTAAAAGGGATACTGTAAAAATCGAAAATGGAAAATTTAAACTTTCAGGTGAGGTGTCAGAGCCTGTGGTCGCAATACTTAAGATAAAATTACCCCAAGCTACCGTTGGACCGGCATTATACGATCCGAAAAATATGTACCGGATTTTATTGGAACCAATTGACTATAAATTGAGTACAACCGGGGAAAGTCTGAATACCGCAATTGTGAAAGGGAGTCAAATCCAACAGGAATATACCAGATATTTTCAGTCATTACAAAAGTTACATTATGAGATGCGGCCTTACAATATGCAAGCACAAGCATTTGAGAAGCAAATGGACGTAAGTAACTTTATTAATGTACGCAAAAAGCTAGACTCTTTAGACGAGATGGAGCGGGCTATGGTTGACAGTTATGTGTCAGCCAACCCTCACTCTCCTGTTTCACTTTTTGCAGTTGATGATTACAATAGACCTATAATGTCGCCCAAACCTTTCAAGTCCTTTTTTGATAAACTTGATCCCGAATTAAAAAAACAAGCATAGGTCGGAAGCTGGCCAAAGACATTGAGGAAAGAGAATACTTTTTGCCAGACAGTCAATCAGTTGACTTTACTCAACCGGATACATCAGGAAAACTTGTTAGCTTATCTGAATTTAAAGGAAAATATGTACTCCTCGATTTTTGGGCAAGCTGGTGTGGCCCATGCAGGGCGCAAAGTGTGTTTATGAAAAAGGCTTACATACATTTTAAAGATAAGAACTTCACCATCATCGGTGTATCTTGCGACGACAACAGGGAAAAATGGATCGAAGCGATCAGGGAAGATGGAGTTGGTATATGGACACAACTTGGAGATATGACCGGGAAGAAAAATATAGTCAGCGATATTTATAAAGTCAGATCTTATCCGCAAAACCTGCTGATAGACCCCACGGGAAAGATAATAGCCAAAAACCTGGGTGGATTGTTACTCGAAATGAAGTTAAAGGAGGTTTTACACTGATAGCAGGATTTTCATTCACATCGCTCCAGGCAACATTCAGCATATAGCTGTCTATTAACAGTATTTTGGGGTTACTATGTCGTTCGAGATAGTAACCCCTTTTATATACCCCCATCTTTCTCATCAGATGAAGAAAAGCTATTAAGACCATTGAAATGAATTACCTTCGGTGAGCTCGCTTAAGGCTCGGTTTACTTCGTAGCTTTCCGCTTCGCTACAGGTCAGGGTGACGGCTATTAACGAAAAATGTCTGCAGTAGACCTTTAAAGGAATATTAAAATCGAACTCAGGTTAATACTAAAATACCTGAAGAATAGCCATAAAAGCCACATTATTAATCAACTTCAAGTTTCTAGTCTCAGAAGCTAAAAAGGGCAAGCGCGGTAAGTGCACGCTTGCCCTTTTTGGGCTCATATAATTAATGTTCAAGAAAATAACACAATGTTAATTTTCAGAAACATCGTATTGGGAATAAAATTGCCCACACAAATACCAAAATCGGTTATTTGATAGCCATTTATTATTTAATTAGTTTTTTATATTCAGCAAGCTTCGCTTCGTATTCTGTAACCGTACTTTCCATTACAAAACCAACAAACTTTTTCTCTTTCAGGTATTCTTTTGCCTTGGCAATTGCTTGCTCCTGGGCTACTGCGGCAGATTTATAGTCTCCCATATTCACATAACCAATGGCAATCATATTTAACATCAGAGAGCCTGGTTGCGGATTGTCTATCATTGATCTCAGAATGTCTATTGCATACAGATAGCTTTCTTTTGATAAGTTGGGTTTATGGACAATCGCAGCGCCAACTGAACCCCTAAATCCAGGGTTGGTGGCCTGCCATTTTTTGACGAAATCCATTGCTTCCTTTTCTCCGACATGGTCCAGGAGCATCATAAACTTGTTCCAGTTTAAAACAACCCCTTTATTTTGTGGCATTGTTGCAGTGATAGAATCTGTTAGTTGAGATGCTCTATCATATTGTTTAGCTTTAATTGCATCATCAATTAATTTTGTAGCATTCGTCATGGCTATTTCATCTGCCGTTGGTGTTCTATTGGCCTGGTCTATTGCTTTTTTGCGCATTGCCGTAACATCATACTTGCCATCCATGACTACGGTGATAATCGAATCTAAGTTAACCGGGTGGCCCATCCATTGAATGACGCCATCTTTTACCATCATGGAGGTAGGTAAACCAGCCTGGCCTGCAGCGGTCATCCAGTTTTTTGCCATTAATTGGTCTTTGGTATCTGTAATTACGTTAAAATCCATGTTTTTACCCATGCCTTTGGTAAACTTACTCACTTTTGCATAGATGTCATCGTAGGTCATCTTTCCAGATTTATCTTCCCAAATATCTACAGCCACAATGGTTACATCCTTGGCTTTTGTTCTGGCAACATCAGACAGGTGTGGCATAGAGGCAATACAGGGACCGCACCAGGTTGCCCAGAATTCGTAAATATACAGGTGTCCGCTTTTGAATTCTTTGATTGGAGTTCCTTTGATCCATGCCCCATAGTGTAATTCTGGTGCCTTATCTCCGATAAATAATGTTGTGGGTGTTTTTTCCTGCGCTGTTATTGTCAAACTATAGAGCACAAGGATGGTCAATGCGATTATTTTTTCTATCTTTTTCATCTTACTAATTTTTTAAATCTTCCCTGCTGCTTTCAATTTATACTCATCTGCTTTTTTCTGGTAATCATTTATCACCCCTTCTGTAATACCTGGGTTATCCTTTTCTCCTTTGGCAACATCAACTGCCTTTTGCTGGCTTTCAGCTGCTTCTTTAATCTGACCGGCACGCATTTGCAGGGTAGCCAAAATGTCAAAGACCTTGGAATAATTGGTCATACCCCATCCCTTTACGGCCTCAACCGCGAATCTGTAGACTTCTACAGGCAATTTATCATCCTTATAAAGGTTGGCTATTAATACCTGTCCGGCTAGTTTGTCGCTCTGCAAAGCTTTACCGTATGCAATAGCTTTATCAACGCTATAATGTTTTAACAACAGATTAAACTTATCGGTAGCGAACAGGTAGCTATTATTTGGAAATTTCACCTTCGCTTCTTCCATCAATTTTAAAGCCTCATCATAATTTTTAGCGGTTTCCGCGGCTTTGTAATCTTTAATCGCATTGGTATAACCAGCTGATGCTTTTTGCATGCGGATTTCCTGTTCTTCCTTTTTAGCCATCTCTATCTTGTAATCGTAAGTTCCCTTATCTATTGCGTTAAGAATTGAATCAAGATAGACAGGATGTCCAATCCAGGCGATATTTCCATTTTGGATTACAAATGATGAGGGGATGCCATTTTGCCCCGCGGCTTTTAGCCAGTTATTTCCCATGTCTTCGGCTGTATTGTCTGTGATGACATTGTAGGTTAAACGGCCTTTTTTAAACTGGTCATTTACAAAGGTGGTTACTTTGGGAAGATAAGTTTCCTGGTCTTTTGGTCCACCGTACATGTTTTCCCAAACATTGCAACCAATAAAATTGATCTTACCTTCGTATTTTTTAGCAAGCTCTGAAAGATGTGGCATTACAGCAATACAAGGCCCGCACCATGTTGCCCAAAATTCAATAACATAAACCTTATCCTGATCAATTTTTGTAATCGGTTTTGGCCCCTGGATCCATTTTGAATAGGTCAGCTTTGGGGCAGGGTCGCCTAATGAGAGTTTTTTTGTCGCTTTCTCTTGTGCATTTGCCTGACAGAAGATACCTGCAATTAAAGTTAAGCCAAACACTAAAATGTTCAACCGCTTTATTATATCCTGAATTTTCATGTTTTTTATTTTATTATCTGTATAAAAAATTAGTAAGTGTTTTGCTGAATCTGCCCCTGAGATTGGATAACATCATTATTCGGAATCTGGATCATGTAATGAGCGCTTTTAACGGGCATGGTGTAGGTTTTTGGTGAGGTTCTGTCCACAGCGCTTAATGTTACGTTATAGAACTGGTGTGTAACTACAACATCGTCGCTGGTCGTTTCATTGTAGGCAAAACGACGGATATCGTACCACCTGAATGCGAAAGGAAGTTCTCTGCGTCGCTCCTGCAGAACTAAGGTTAGGGCATTTGTAGCATTAAATCCCAAATCTAAATCAGCATAACCGGTCACAAAACGTTTGGTTCTAAGTGCTTTGATCAAAGATGAAGCTGTGGCAAAATCACCCAACCGTGCAGAAGCTTCGGCTTTATTCAACATCACCTCCGCTATCGTTGGCCCTGTTGGAATTAAATTGAGGCCAAACTGTTTAAAGCTATTTAATCCAGGTGTCTTCCATTGTGCGGTAAAACCACTATTTTCGGGCATAAAATGCTTGTACCTTAAATCCTTTGCTCTTTCCGTTTCGTTAGGTCCGTAAGTTGCAATTAGTGAAGGACTGGCATTGAATGTATTTCTGCCTGTATTAAGGCCGGCTGTAAAACTTGTATAGAAGAATTCTGGCCAGGCAAGGTATTGGGTATTTGTCCATTGACTAAGACTTGAATAATTAACCACATACGCAGGGCCGTTGGCTCCGTCAGGTCTGTAAATAGTCGGGTTAGTTGCGGGTTCAATCGTATTAAAATTAACCAATTGGGCATTTGTTGTTGTCAGTGCATTATTGGCGTGGCTAAGTGATGCATTATAATCGCCTGTAAATAAGTAATACCTGCTTAAAAAGCTTCTATAGCCGTTTTACTAACTCTCCATCTAAACAGGGGATTCACGTCTGAATAACTTACTAAAGCCTGCGCTTGTAAAATATCGGAAAGTATAAAATCATAGGTTTCTTTTAAAGTTGCACGGGTTAAAGATTCGGTATAACTTACCGTTTTCCTCAACGGCAGACCAAGCGATTGAAGCGTACTTGCATGGTAAGGCTGGCAGTATTGATTTACCAAAGTCCAATAGGCATAACCTCTATCAAAATAGGCATTGGCTCTAATCATATTTTTAGCTTCATCGCTGCCGCTCACGTTGTCGACATTTGCAAGAATCACGTTGGCGGTTAATATACGTTGAAATGCGTTCGACCATACCGCATCACTTGCTGACGTTTGTATCAGTTTATCAGCGTCGAATGTATAATAAAAGGCACTGTTCAAGTCTAATGCGCCTGGGGATGCATTAAAAGCCGCTAAGTTTATCTCCACATCGTCACTTGCATTCATTGCCGCGTAATTTGCTGCGAATTGGCTGCTCCAATCAGGCGATGTATTTGCAACATTATCGAGTAGTGCTTGTAACTGAGCAGTTGTTGTAATGGAAGCCTGAATTTTGTTAGGCTCCTCCAAATATTTTTTGCACGATGCAAGGCTCACAAAAGCCAGCAGCATGACTGCATATCTAATTTTTTTCATCTCTAAATCGTTATTAAAAACCAATGTTATATTCCGAATTTGAAACCAAAGGTGTAGGCGGCTACAGGTCGGTCAGTTCCCGGCAAAAAGTCCGGGTTGTAACCATGGGTATTATTGTTCCAAACCATGCCTAAGTCCCTTGCCTGTACAAAGACATTGAAGTTTCTCAACTTTGCCCGCTCAAATATTTTTGCCGGGATATTGTAACTGAGGTACAGTTCCTTAAGTTGTATGTAGGATGAACTTTCAATGTAACTCGTTAGAAAAGGTGAGTATCGTGGCCAAATTGTAATGGCTGGGTCAGCCAATAATGGTGGCACTGTCGGGTCGCCGTCTAACACTTGTCTTACAAAACGGTTTGGTGCAGTTTTTCCAAATCCAACAAATGCACTTCCATAGTTGAATGAAGGGTTAAGAAAGTGGGCACCGAAGGTTCCGATGAGTTGCGCCGTCAGGGTAAAATTGCCAAAGGTAAATGTGTTTCTCCATCCCAGGGTATGCGGTGGAGTTGCAGTACCTGCATAGTGCATGTAACCCTTTGTGATGCCGTCATTACTTGCCAGCAGGGTTTGAGAATTAAATCCAAATCTGGCCCCATTTAATCCGTAAATCTGCGGCATTCCCGTGGCATCTACACCGGCATAGTCATACGTGTAGAATGAATTAACCGGCTGGCCCTGTACAAAAGCATTTCCTGGCGCAGTTAAGTTTGCATTAATTGGATTAGGAAAGTACAGATCGGTAACAACATTGTGGTTATATGCATAGTTTAGTGAAGTGCTGTATCCAATACCTGCAGGTAATTTTAATGTTGTTCCCAATTGGATTTCGATACCGCGATTTAGAATTTCTGCATTATTAAACTTTTGTGATGACGTACCGTATGCCTGCGGCAAGGCAACCGTTCCGGTAACCTCGGTACTCTGTTTATTATAAACGTTAATGCTACCGGTCAGTTTATTTTTTAAGAGGGCAAAATCAACACCGAAGTTGATGGTATGTGTGCGCTCCCAATGCAGGTAAGGATTACCAAAACTGCTGATGGTAGCCGTGATTGTACCAGTCCCAACATTTGGCGATGTACCAACGTTAACAAGTGCCTGAGTAGATGTAGATTTATCTGCCGTGCCATTGCTGCCGTAACTTGCGCGCAGGTGCAGGTAGTCTATCCAGTCGCTGGAGGATATGAAATTTTCCGCTTTAACATCCCAATTACCGCCTACTGACCAAAATGGTGACCAGCGGAGTGAAGGGATTGAGGTAATGTAATTAGAAGCATCACCACGAATGTTTAATGAAAGCGTATACTTTTTGTTATAGGTGATATCACTTGCCGCGAAATAAGAAACGTAACGGTCTAATCCATAAGATAATGTCGTGTTGCCGCCTTGAATCGAGGCCAGGTTGTCTCCTGTAACGGTTCCATTAGGAAAAAATCTACTGAACTTCCGTATCCGTAGGGTGGAACTATCGACGTTAATGTAGCCGGATTGTAGCCATATAACCATGGGTATATTGTGCCATCTGTACGGTATTGCGATACCTCACCACCTATAATTGCATTAACATCAAATTTACGCCCTATATTTTTGATGTAAGAAAGTTGGCCCCTATAGTTATAATTGCTAACCTCTGTATCATTTTTCTGAAGAATCCCGCCTTTAGGGATATAAACATTGCCTACAACTTTGGTGGTATTGTTATATTGTAAATTTGTATTAACCAGATTCCTTACAAAATAGGTGTCGTCACTATAATGATTTTTTACCGCAGTTTTGCCACGTTCAATCTGCACCTTTGCATCCAGCGTTAAACCTGGTAGTAATTTTGCGGTTAGGCCTGTCTGGATACGGGCATTATAATTTGCCGACTGCAGGTCGCGACCCCTCATTTCCCTCAACAAGTTATAGCTCCAGTCTGGATAGGGAAATTTATTCATTGGTAATTGCGATAATATGTATGGATCAGGACCACTAGTACCAGTGTTGCCGCCTGCTGCCTGTTTTGCATAAGTCCCATCCGGGTTGAGCAGAAGCTCATAAGACGATAGTCCGCCGCCAAAAAGCGTAGGATAGCCATTCAACTCGGAAAGCGTTACCCCACTATTTTGCTGCCCGTTATACTGAAGAAAAGTATTAAAGTTAAACGTTAAAAATTTCGTCAATTTGTATTCGTTTGAAAAATTAATATCATATTTCTTAAATCCGTTGCCGATAAACCGATCCTTATTATCTTCTAACAATAGTGACAGATAAGTTTTAGATTTCTCGGTATTATTACTCAAACTGATATTATACTGCTGTGTAATGGCATGTCGCATCAGGTATTTTTGAATCTGATCCCGATTATCTACTTTGCTCAACTCATCCAGGCCGGTATTCATCTCCGTGGTTGAGAGCCTGCCGTATTGGTTTGCAAACAATAATTGTTGGGCATTGGTAAGCGTGAAGGTAAAATCACTGGGAAACAGACCACCCTGATAAAAGAAGCCCGCAGTTGGATAGATTTTTTTTGCAAAAGCCAGTTTTTCGTAGGCAATTTGATCAGAAGAATTGGCAATGGTATAGATTTGGTCAAGATCTGGTCTTTCAGACACCCGTGTAAAAGCACTAACGTCTATCGATAATCCTTGTTTGCCCCGGCCTTTTTTAGTCGTTACAACAATCACCCCGTTGGCAGAACGTGCGCCCCAGATTGCTGAAGCTGCTGCATCTTTAAGCACATCCACACTTTCTACATCATTTGGGTTGATTGCCGAAAAATCACCATTCATTAAAGGGAAGCCGTCGATAACAATTAAAGGAGAGCGTTGGTTATTCGTGGTTCCCAAAGTTGAAATCCCCCTGATGGTAAATGCAATGTTGCCATTAGCGCTCTCCGAACCTTGCATACCCGCCACGACACCCTGCAACATGGACGAAAGGTCGGTGTTCGGGCGGTTTGCCAGCACCTCCTGACCAATGTGTTCAATCGTTCCGGATGCCCTGTTTTTTGCCAGCGTTTGGAAACCGGTAGACACGACTTCAACAGCACTTAACTCATTCGTTAAAACAGACATTTTAATTGTTCCAATTGCAGGTTTTGCCTTTACTTCAACCGGGTTGTAGCCCATAAAGGTAATCTCGAGAATATCATCTTCATTGATTCCTTTTAATACGAAATCCCCAAGGTTGTCGGTCAATACGATCGTACCTGTTCTTTGATGCCTAACATTTGCTCCAGGAAGTGGCTTTCCATTCCCATCCACTACGGTACCGCGTGCGTCAATAGCAAAAAATATAGGTTTAAATAAAGCGGGCGTTTCCTTTTCGCTAATCACCACCGTCTTTTTTTCGATGGTGTAGGTTAAGGCCTGATTGGATAAGCTGATCTTCAGGGCCTGCTCTAAATCGGTGTTTATAAAGTTTACACTGATGGGTTTTGCAGATCTTATCCGCTCGGCATTCCAGACAACGTTGTAACCCGTTTGCCTTTTAATCTCTGTAAAAAGTTGTTTAAGCTGGCCATTGCTCGCCTTAAAGGTAAGTTTCTGTGCGAATCCTGAGGCATTTACCTGCATCATGGAGATTATCAAAACAGCGGTAGTTAAGCGCATCGTGAGCAATAGAGGTCTAATACGGGATAGTTGAATACCCCATTTGTAAGTATAAATTTTATACATTTGTTTGAGTTTGGTTTAGTTGATCGATTTACAGTATTTATTGACTTTTTGCCAAACTTACGGCCAGAAGTGTTCCACCACTTTTGGCCTCTTTTGACATTAGTTAATAGTTCTTGGTAGCTATTTTTTCACTATAATCCTCCTTTCTCTGATCTCAAATTGTACATCCTTCGTTAACTGCAACATTCTTAAAACATCTGATACATTCGCAAATTTAGATATGCCCCCTGAAAAGAGTTTATTTCGTACACTTTCGTCCTTGTATTCCACTTCGAGATTATACCATCTCGCTATTTTTCGCATAATGGATTCCAAGGGTTCGTCGTTAAATACAAATTCACCATTTTTCCATGCTATCGCTTCGGCGGCATTAACCTGCTGAACATTTATTATACCTTTAGACTGACTAGCTTCCTGTCCCGGAGTCAATATGGCATGGTTGCCCAGGTTTGAAACTACTTGTACGCGACCTTCTAACAAAGTTGTTTGGGTAGCCGCGTCATCACTATAGGCGCTCACATTAAAATGAGTACCTAATACTTTAATCTGCTGTCCATTAGTCTCCACTATAAACGGATGCATTTTGTCTTTTGAAACTTCAAAATAGGCTTCGCCCTCAAGCTTAACTGTGCGATAGCGATTTGCACTCAAATTTGTCGGATAGGTTAATTTTGATGTGGCATTAAGCCAGACTTTACTTTGATCAGGTAAAACGATTGCAAAGGTTTCTCCTTTTGCGGTGGCAAGGGTGTTTAATGTATTGGCACTTGCATTTACATTTTTTAGGTGATAAACAATCTGGCCGTCTGTTGTTTTAGTAATGGTAACCCCATTATCTTTCGCAATTGTGCCTTGTGAATCATCAGATAGTCGAATTGACTGTCCGTTTGAAAGAAGCAAGGTGGCAGCAATCTTACCAGGAGTGAAATCTTGCTTATATTGTTTAGCAACTTTTTTATCAACTTGACTGGGTACAAAGTAAATCCATACAGTGAATAAAATCATCGCTGCTGCAGCGGCAATTCCTGAGTATAAAGGCCAGATTTTCTTTGTTTTGCGGCGACTTATTTTTGCCTGGATCTGACTAAAAAGCTGGGCCTCCTTCAGATCAGCATTGCCTAATGCCTGGCTTGCCGAATCGTTTTCAACCGTTACTGAACTGTACCAGGCATTGTAGCGTGCAATTTCCTCATCTGAAACTTTGCCAATACTTATCTTTTCAGCCAGCTTTAAAAGCTCTTCATTGTTCATGTTACTCACAATATTTTATTACCGCGTACAGTAACATATAACTTAAAATGGCCGTAGCACCCAAGAAAAAATAAAATAATATTGAAACTAAATTAAGTTCATCAAAAAAGACAGGTTTCCCAATGTTTTTTTGAGTTTTTTAAGGCTGATATTCATTTGATTCTCGACTGTTTTTTCTGATATGCCGAGCTGCAGGGCAATTTCTTTATTGCTTAATAATTCATTTCTGCTTAATTGGAAAATCAATTTTGCACGAGATGGAAGTTTTGAAGTGAATTGTGCAATAATCTCTTTAAGTTCTTTTAATTCCAGTTCATTCTCGTCTGTTTCAGCACGGTGTTTTAATGTTAACGAACGGGCGAGGTATGCGTCTTTTACTTTTCCATGCCGAATAAGATTAGCAATTTTATACTTCACTGCAGCATGTAAATAGGGACGGAAAGAGTCTGTTAAGTGTTTTTCACGATTTGTCCATACCCATACGAAAATCTCCTGAACAATATCATCACAAGAGGTACTGTCCTTTAATACAGCATAAGCCGATTCGTATAATGATTTCCAGTAGCGTTTATAAATTTCATTGAAAGCGACATCATCCCCTGTTTTTAGCTGGGCAGCTAACTCACTGTCAGAGAGAAGATGGTAAGCGATCATGGCCGGTTTAAGAATACTAAAATTTGAATAATGTATCAGAACCGTGAATATCACTAAATTATTACAAAAGGCAAAATGTAACCCATTGATTAATGAGTGTATTTATCGCAAATCTGGAAGAAAATGATGCAAGCATACTCTTAGTTATCGAATAGCAAAGAAGCACAGTCTGCTAGATTTTTTTGACAAGGAGAGGGAATTGTCCGCTAATCACCTATTGAAAATGTAGCTTAAAAGTCTTCCTCATAAAATGCTCATATAAGTATTATTAGCTGAACCGGGGAAGTTTTTTGCCTGATATGTTTAATTTTTGAATTTGATTACCGGTTTGCCATTTACGCATTCTATTTTCTCTACCGTTTTTATATTTGTGAAGTGATTTCCTTTATTTTCAGCTTTGATCACATTAAGGTTTAGCCTGTTGTATAATGAGACCTTTGCCTTGAATTCTTTATAGCCTGTTGTGAGTGAATAGGGAATATATTCCATGCTCATAGTCTGGTGGTTGATTAATCTGGTAAAACTCCAGTTTGCCTCACTGCTGCAGCTTAATGCGGAGGTCAGGATGTCGAGCTGGTTTTTGGTTGTGGTGACTAGTGATTTTGCTTCTTCAACCGGTAGATTCTCCGCGGTAATCAGGTAAACTTTATCATTTTTACAATCCAGTCTAACTGGCTGGTCGGTGGTCCACAGGCTTTCAAAGCAGGGCTCCACAATTAACCCCTCTTTATACCAGGCAGCATATTGATTGTCGGTGAAATCGAGGTATTCCTTTTTAAGCCTTTCATATTTTTGCAGGTCAGAAGACAATATAGGGTAAAACTGCACGGAGCAATTGAACTCGATGGTTTGCACGGTTACCTGGGCTTTTTGGCTGCAAGGGATATTGGTTGATAGAGCCATGATCTCGTTACGTTTGGCAACTGCACGCTCTCCCCATTGGGCAGCGGTGAGTTCTTCTTTTTTACAGCCAGAAAACAACAGGGCAAGCGCAAAGCTAAGGGAAATGAATGAGGTAAGTGGTTTGGTTAAAAATTTCATATCGGTTGGTTATACTGCTTATACGGATAATTGTCAGCTAACGCTACAGCCCCGCCAATAAATAGGCGTTTTATTCTTTTTTTAGCAAAAAGTATCAGATGATATGATTGTCTAATTTTACGGAAAAAGGGTTGTAAATAGCCCATTTTTGCAAAAAGAATGGGCTATTTTTTAGGTTAGGATTTTCTGAACAATTCTTTAAAAATCTTTTTACAAAAAGCACATCCTTTGTGTAGCTTGTTCTATGGAAATTGTTTCGCTATTCGCTATACGTTCCATCATTCGTTTTGGGCCATCGGTCATGATCCAGCCTGGAGAAACCGGTAAACCCCGCCCTCCTTTTGGAGCAACTTCTTTAGAGCGTCCTTTGCTGTAATTAATCAGCCCGGCTTTTGCTGCCGCATAGGGTAGTATGCTTTCATAGAATGGAAGTTTGCCTTTTCGGTGCCTTTTGGTTCCGCTTGTTACCAGGGCAATCTTATTTGATAGTTCGCTGTTGAAATTAAATTGCATTTCCATTGTATATGTTTTTTGCAAAATTCAGGTATAGCATAGTTTCCCGCAAGTACGGCGTTAAGATTCGGATAGTGTAAAATTAATCCATATACGATTCGTATTTCCGTATCGCAATAATTAAACATACTCAAGATATTTGCTTTATTATCATTAAGGATGTTTTCGGAGATGGGATTAATGTCTGATGATTTAATCGATAAGGATTCGATAAATATTTGTTTGTGGGAAAAATGTACAATATTGTTGTCTGTTTGTCCATTCTTTAGGCAGGGTTCTCTCCCCACCTTTGTATTGTCAACAAACAACAAATATTTCAAACATTAATTTAAAAAAAGTAACAATGAAAAATCTAATCTTAACAACAAGCCTGATTATTACCTTAATTACAAGCCAATTTGCTTTTTCACAAAATAAAAGAGTTCCCGCTTCCGCCGGAAGGGCAGAATATATCGAAGTTGAGCCAGGTGTAAAACTTCATGTAACTGATCTTGGCGAAGGACAGCCAATTGTACTGATTCATGGATGGCCACTTAGTGATGAAATGTACGAATATCAATACCAATATCTGGTAAGGAAAGGTTTTAGGGTAATCGGTATTACCTTACGTGGTTTCGGTAAATCTGATAAGCCTTATGGGAAATACAATTTTGATGTTTTTTCTGATGATATTTATGCTGTTCTTCATACCTTAAAAATAGAAAATGCTGTTCTGGGCGGTTTCTCTATGGGCGGTGCCGTTACCATCCATTATGTAAATAAGTATAAATCTGCACATGTGAGCAAACTTGCGCTATTTGCGGCAGCTGCTCCATCCTGGAAACAACGTGCGGATTACAATTACGGAATATCTGAAGAAGGTGCTGCCGGACTGATCAAACAAACCATGACTAGCAGAGAAGATCTGATAGGCGGATTAGGTGCAGCATTTGCGGCCAAAGGTACCACACTTCAAAAAAATACAGAGAAATGGCTTGAAAGTATCAACTTATCTGCAAGTCCGTATGTAGTTACCGAATCTATCAGTGCCCTTGGCGATCTGGATTTGCGTCCTGTGCTTAAAAACGTAACCATCCCAGTAGCCATATTTCAGGGTACAAAAGATCAACTGATTGATTTTACGCTAGCCGAGCAACTACATAAAGGCTTAAAAAACTCATACATTGTAAAATTCGAGAATAGCGGACATGCACTTTTTGTAGAGGAGATGGATAAATTCAACTCTGAGCTAGAACAGTTCGCGAAAAAATAATTAAAAATTTGCCTGTAGGTTTAGATATCTACAGGTAATTTTCGTTTCAGCCCATAATAAAATCATCACGAAGAATCGTATTTTTATCTTTAACTTACTTGATTAGCCCGACTATGAAACGAAGCATTTTTGACGAGAACCTTAAAACCATCGGCATGTTAAATGTCGATTTACAAAGTATCGAAGTCATTAATTCCGAATCATATAAATCCTATATCAAGGTGCTTTATCTTAATGAAGGATTTGAGATAAAAGTAGATTTTAATGTATATACCACTTCTGGTCCAACACTATTCTTTATCAGTCCAAATCAGGTACTGAGCATCGAAAAACTTGGTGAGCAACCTGGTCGATTGGTTTTTTATAACCGCGACTTTTACTGCATACAGTTGCATGATGAAGAAGTTGCCTGTGATGGGCTCTTGTTTAATAACATCAATAATATGCCAATGACGGTGATACCGGCGCAGGATGCTGCTTTTATGGAATACTTGTTTTCGAGGATGGAAGACGAATTTGAATTGAAGGATGGCTCGCTGGAAGAAATGATTAGAACTTACCTTAAACAGCTCTTGATCAAGTCGACCAGATTATGGAAGGTACAGCACTTAGAAGGGGTGATGGCCGCCAGACCCAATAACGACCTCGAGTTTTTCAGAAAATTTACACAATTGGTTGAAGCTAACTTTAAACAAAAGCATAATGTTGCGGATTATGCCGACCGGATGATGATAGCCCCAAAAACGCTTACTCATCGGTTTAAGCGGCTTAATCTACCTCAGCCCAACGAAATCATCAAAAATAGGATTATGCTGGAAGCAAAAAGATTGCTGGTACACACCAACAGAACAGCAAAAGAAATTGCCTATGCGTTGGGTTATGAAGATCCTGCCTATTTTAGCAGATTATTTTTTATTAAAACCGGCGAATCTCCGTCTGGCTTCAGGTCCAAGTACCTAAATGTACAGGAAACGAAACAGGAATAATCTTATGTACTTAGGTTACGGAATTATAGGTAAGGCACTACTTACCCTGTAGAGTTTAATCACTTTAATTTTAATTGCTGATTTATAACAATTGGTTGAAAAGTAAAAAACTCTCAATAAAATTTGCGTAGTTAAATGACTACGCTTATATTTGTAGTCAAATAGCTACATAATGAATTTGAGAAGAGATGTATTTCAGGCGATTGCCGACCCTACCAGAAGGGCAATATTGTTGTTGGTAGCTTCACAGTCTATGACGGCTGGCGCAATAGCTGCCAATTTCGACACCGCAAGGCCAACTGTTTCAAAACACCTGCAAATTCTTACCGAGTGCGAATTGTTAGCGCAAAAACAAACTGGTAGAGAAGTGCATTACCACACTAATGCAAAAAAGATGAAAGAAATAGCCGATTTTATTGAGCCTTTTCGCAAAATGTGGGATGACAGGTTTAATAAACTGGAAGATATTATGCAGAACTATAAACCAGGCAAATAGCATAGCATGGAACAGAAAACAAAAATTGATGCCGAAAATGGCAAGCAGGAAATCGTAATTACGAGAGAATTTGAGCTGCCTGTTGATTTGCTTTTTAAAGCTTATGTAGAACCCGAAATTGTAGCACAATGGATGGGCACCAAAGTGCTAAAGCTGGAAAACAAAAAACATGGTAGTTATACTTTCGAAACTTCTGATCACAAGGGTAATGTAGCCTTTATCGCCAGTGGCGTAATCCACGAATTTGTACCAGATGAAAAAATTACGCGGACATTCGAAATGGAAAATACGCCGTTTGATCCTCAACTTGAATTTTTGACCTTCGAAAAACTGGACAATGAGCGGAGTAAACTCACCATGCATGTGATCTATAAATCGGTTGGGATGAGAGATCAGATTTTAGCACTTCCGTTTGCCCAGGGCATTAACATGGCACATAACCGGTTACAGGATGTTGTTGGTGAATCAAAATAACAGATCATGACAAAGAGAAACAAAATTATCTATTGGATTGCTACGGCATGGCTGTCATTAGGCATGTTATCAACCGGTATTGTACAGTTGTTAAAAATGAAGGAAGAAATAGCTCTTTTTAGCCAGTTGGGTTATCCACTTTATTTTATGACAATATTGGGGGTTGGAAAATATTGGGTGTTGTTGCGGTGTTAATTCCTAAATTTACCTTACTAAAAGAATGGGCTTATGCAGGTTTTTTCTTTGCCATGTCTGGTGCTGTTTTCTCGCATATTGCTATTGGCGATACTAGTATTTCTGCCTATTTCGGGCCATTGTTGTTACTAGTGTTAATTGTGCTGTCATGGTATTTCAGGCCTGCAGAAAGGAAAATTGTTTCAACTAATCTATAATTACGATGAACTCAAAAGTTGATTTTTATTTTAATAAAACCAAAAAGTGGCAGGAAGCAGTAAATTTATTAAGAGGTATTGCGCTTGATTGTAAGCTTACCGAAGAATTGAAATGGGGCTGTCCCTGCTATACTTATAATGGAAGCAACATCGTTTTAATTCATGATTTTAAAGAATACTGTGCTTTTTTATTCTTTAAGGGTGCTTTATTGAAAGATAATGATGGTTTATTGATTCAGCAAACGGAAAATGTGCAATCGGCAAGGCAGATCCGTTTTACCACTGCAATGCAGATCGTAGAAAGGAAAGCGATTTTAAAAACCTATATTTTTGAAGCCATTGAAGTAGAAAAAGCCGGATTAAAAGTTGAATTAAAAAAAACGGCGGAATACAGTATTCCTGCTGAATTTCAAATTAAACTGGATCACATTCCTGATTTAAAAATCGCTTTCGAAGCCTTAACTCCGGGACGCCAAAGGGCTTATTTGTTGCATTTTTCGGCACCTAAACAATCCAGTACCCGTGAAGCAAGGGTTGAAAAGTTTATGCCGCAGATATTAAGTGGGAAAGGATTGAATGATTAGTTTTTTTGGTTTATCATCCTGAAGGATAATTTATTGTATAAAAATGAATATAATTACAGTAGAATTTTTCAAATACATCGGAGTGTTGATGACAGATATACAAGGGGCGTCATTTCGACCGCAGTGGAGAAATCTTTTTACCTCCGCTCTGTCCGTAGTTTAAGCATAGCGTCTCCTATGGATACAAGACTAAGATTGCGTTTATAAACTCCATAAAACGAGTCACAGACTCTTTTTAATTATTAATCCGTAGCGCCCTTCAGAACGTTACGGATAGGTACGAACAAATTGCATTTCTGCTGCCCGTGCCAAAAAATACGAAGCTCTTTTTTGCCCGCTTCACCATAATTTTATTATATTAGGTTAATCAAAAGCGATGATAACCCAACTCAATCCATCTGATTAAAGATTCCCAAAAAAATATTCCAAGTCCACCTTTACGCCACCTTTACCCCACGTTTTGGCCACCTTTCGGCCAGGCGTGCCTAACACCTGCTTGCACATTGCTTAACCCTTGCTTCGGTGGAGTGATGCCCCTGGTGGAGATCAGGTAGATCAAAGATTTGCCTCGCTTTAGATCGGCAGGCTAACAATAGCTAAATAAAAGGTAAAGGGAAAGTTATCTTAAGGTATTGTTGTTGTATAACTGTGTCGGAGCAGCCCGGTTAAAGAAACAATAAACGGCTGTCCTGATTTTTTTATTCCGCCCTGTCCCTAGCGTTAAGCAGAAGCTCTATGGATACAAGATAAAATTGAGTTTATAAACTCCATTAAAATGAGTCACAGACTCTTTTATTATTAATCCGTAGAGGCCAATGGAACGCTATGGACAGATACGGGAGCGTCATTTCGACCGCAGTAGAGAGTCCGAAGGCTCTGCGAAGCAAAATCTTTAACATAGTTCAAAAATCTCTCCATTTCGCTTCAGTCGAGGACGACTTATTTATGTGAGCCATCTACTCCTTTTTCACTACATTTAATTACAAAACCGCTATATGCATACTTCATTTTACTTAGAGAAATTTCAAAAAGCAGCTGATGAGCTTGATCAAAAACGGCTTCGTGAAAAAGAAATCGAGGCTGCTTTTGGAGTGATTTTGGATTCCGTATTTTTAAAACTCTATAAAAAATCCTGGGCAAGTCCCCTTAACTGCAGCATCGAGGATTTTCTTCTCCAATTGGATAAATGATACCATCATTCAAGAACAAAAGATTTATTATAACATTCATGCATTTAAACTGAGGCATCTTAAAGGTTACGCCATACAAAGCAGGCCATTTGCCGATGTATTCAGGAGCAGTTTCAATCTTTTTTAAACCCAATGGCCAAATGTGAGTGTCAATTATGGCCGCTAACTTTAATGGAGGGTTGGGTAAATTGTGATGCGAACGATTTTCAAAATGAAATTTTATCGTTAGCCAATAATTTTATATCGATAGCACATCTTGTTGATGATACATTGATTCAATTCAAAAAATAAAGCCGGATTAAGGGGGTGATTTAAAGAAAAAAATAATCTTATATGCCTCTTATGTTTCCTTATATGGTTAGTTTTTTTATTGAGTGGTTTGTGGTTCTTGGAGGGCTTTGGTTCCGGCATTCGCAGTAGCTCCGATAGAAAAAATCGGAGGCTGCCGCTGCTGTAGGGTTTAGGAACAGGGGTTTGTATACCCTACAGCCTCAAAAATGAAACACTGTTTTAGCCTATTTGTCCCGGTTGAAGCGTTACCCCAACTTCATTAAGTTAAGCAACCGTTGGCACAGGTGAAAATAATTTAACCACAGATAAAAAGGATGCACACAGATACAAAAATCCGTGTTTATCTGTGTGCATTTGTGGTTAAAAACCTCAACTTAATGATATTGAGCGTTACCCTGCAGCGACGAAGTATGCGGAAGCGAAGTGTAAAAGCAAAAACGGGAGTAAACCTGATGTTTTGTACAGGCACCGCGCTCCAAAAGGTTTATTTCTGTTTTACACCATATAAGACATTGAAGGAAATATAAGCTTATAAGCCACTTACATGGTTATTTTTTTTATTTGGAATGAGTGTACAGTAATTCTTGGAGGGCTTCAGTCCCGCCATTCGCTAATTCCGATGAAGGATCGGAACCGCTGCTGTCGGGTTTAGAAACAGGGGTTTATGCACTCTGCAACCTCGAAAATGAAAGCTGTTTTGGCCAACTAGCCCCGGTTGAAGCGTTACCCTGCAGCAACGAGGCACGAGGAAGCGAAGCGTAAAAGCGTAAAACGGGAAGAAGCTTCTTGTTTAGTAGAAGCCTTGCGCTCCAAATATAAATTGGTATTTTTAAAAAAGAAACTGAGCAACTATTCGATTGAAACCATAATATGAGCAAAAAAGAACTATCTGCAGAACAAACGCATGGATTGCTGAATACGCTGAAAACCCGTTTCGAGAAAAACATGAATCGTCATAAAGGTTTTGAATGGGCTGAAATGCAGGCAAAATTGGAAGCGAATGCTGAAAAACTTTGGGTACTTGATGAAATGGAAGTAACCGGCGGCGAACCCGATGTAGTAGATTATGACCAGGCTACAGGTGAATATGTTTTTTACGATTGTTCGGCAGAGAGCCCTAAGGGCCGGAGAAGTGTTTGTTACGATTTGGAAGGACTAGCGTCAAGAAAAGAGCATCAGCCAGAAAATAATGCTATTGATATGGCTGCTGCAATGGGTATCGAACTGTTAACAGAAGAGCAATACCGCTTTTTGCAGCAACTCGGCAAGTTTGATACGAAAACATCCAGCTGGATCGTTACCCCGCCAGAGATCAGAAAGTTAGGAGGTGCTCTTTTTGGTGATCGCCGCTACGATCATGTATTCGTGTACCACAATGGCGCCCAATCGTATTATGCTGCAAGGGCATTTCGTGGTTTGTTAAGGGTATAGCGAACAATTACAGCAGCTTTTGATAGCAAAAGAAACGTAGTCCGGGGCGCTTGGCCAGGCTAATTTCGCCGCTAAACTGATAACCAAGTTTTGGGAAAAGCGCTTGTGTGGCCATATTTTTACTGTTGGTATCTACTCTTAATATTGAGATTCCAGAAGCTTTTGCTTCCTGCTCGGCCTGGTTCATCAAAGCTTTGGCAATGCCCATGCCCTGGCAATCAGGATCAACGGCTAAACGGTGCGTAACAATGGCTTTTTCGGTAATGTCCCAGCCAGCATCGGCATACTCGGGATCCTGATCTGTAGTAATCGCTGAAACACCAACAATTTCGTTTTCCATTTCAGCTACCCATAACTGACCCATCCTAATATCGCTGGCAAATACGTCAGGGTTCGGATAATCATTTCCCCACTGGAAATTTCCTGCAGCACGCATCAAGGGCACAACCTTGCGCACAAGTTGCATAATTAGTGGTATATCTTCTGTAACGGCTAATCTTATTGTCATGGATGCAAAGATAATAGATGGGTTCATTCGTTCAGTTGTTCATTGGTCATTTGTTTGTTGGTTAATGGTTCTTAGCTGGTGGTTCATTGGTTCAGGAGTTATTGGCTTATTAGTAACATGTTACGGAGCTTGAGTAACCGCAAACTAAAAATTGTTAACTGAAAATTGACTTCTGACTAAAGACTTCTGACTTTTCTAATCTTCATCAAATCTTCATCTTTCAGTCTGATATTTGAGCATATTGCTCTTCATCATATTCCGGCTTCCAAAGAGCTGTTAAGGAATTGTTTTCCTATTATTTAATTCTGATTTTCATATTGTTAACATAAGGTTAAACTTAATTTCATGTTAATATTGAGTTAACATTAAGACTGTTGTTTTGTGCAAAATAAAATAACAGAAAATGAAATCACGTATACTATCTCTAGTAAGTATTCTTGTACTCCTGGTCACGTTTGCTCAGGCGCAGGTTACCACGTCTAGTATTAATGGAAAGATTAAGGATAACAAAGGTATCATCCCTGGTGCAACCATCGTTATGGTACACGTTCCTACAGGAACAGTGTCCAAAGGTTCGTCAAACGAATCTGGACTTTACCGCATTGGTAATTTAAATCCTGGTGGACCATACAAAATCACTGTAACCTTTGTAGGTTATAGCCCAGTAGTAAAAGAAAACATTTATTTAACCCTTGGCTCAGATGTAAAACTCGATCTTGATCTTCAGGAGCAGGGTAATCAACTGGCTGATGTAAGTATTAAGGGCCAAAAGGGCGGAACAAAATCTGGTGCAGGTACCAGTATTGGCGAAGGTCAGATTAAAACCTTACCAACCATGAACCGCAGTTTGCAGGATGTTACCCGTGTAACGCCTCAAGGTAGTAAAGACAATACTTTTGGTGGTACCAACTTCAGGTACAATAACGTAACCATTGATGGTGCGATTAACAACGACGCCATTGGTTTCAGTCCTTCATTGGGTGGCCAGAGCGGAAGTTCTGGTATGCCGGGAAGCAGTACACGTACCAATCCAGTTTCGCTTGACGCAATCCAGGATGTTACCGTTCTACTTTCTCCTTACGATGTTAAGGTAGGTAACTTTTTAGGTGGTAGTATTAACGCTGTTACGCGTGGTGGTACCAACGAGGTAGTAGGATCGGTTTACGGTTATGGCCGTAATGCTTCATTGATCGGTAGAAATAAAATCGGCGATAACAGCAAAGAACCATCAGCTTTCCACGATTATCAAACCGGTTTCCGTGTTGGTTTTCCGATTATAAAAGATAAGTTGTTTTTCTTCACCAATGAGGAAATTACCCGCCGTCAGGATCCGGTAATTTTAGGTGCAGGTTCTCCGCAGGGTATTATTTCATTGTCTCAGGCCCAACAAATTTCAGATCGTATGAAAAATGCTTATGGTTTAGATGCTGGTGCTTATGGTGATTATAACATCTACTCTCAGTCTAATAAGTTTTTTAATCGATTAGATTGGAATATCAGTGAAAGTACACAATTAACCATCAGAAACAATACCATCGTTTCAAAGGCTACTAACTTAGAAAGAGACCAGTCTAACTTCAGGTTTGGCAGTATCGATTTTAAGCAGAATAATAACCAAACTTCAACCGTTGCTGACTTAAAAACAAGGTTTAACAATTCTGCTACAAATAACCTGATTTTAGGTTACTCAACTGTACACGATTTCCGTACACCACTTTCTGATCCTGCCATTCCACAAATTGAAATTGGCTCTAATGGTGGTACTATTTTCCTGGGTACGGATAGAGAAGCAAGTATTTTTAACATGAAGCAAAATACTTTTGAGCTAACAGATAACTATTCATTCAGCAAGGGCATACATAATTTTACGGTGGGTACGCACAATGAATTTTATAAAATCAATTATGGTTTTGTAAATGCCTGGAACGGTAGGGTAGCTTATGATAGTGTTGATGACTTCTTAAATAACAGGCCAAAAAGGGTACGTACAAGTTTTGATTATGCTGATAACACCCGCGATAATATTATTGCGAATCCAACCGCTAAATTCAATGTTAATCTTTATAGCGCTTATGGGCAGGATGAAATGCGTTTGAGCGATAAATTTAAACTTACCTTAGGTTTGCGTTTCGATATGGCTGATTTACCAACCATGCCAACTTTGAGTAGTAAAACAACTAACTCACCAGTTGATCCCAACTATGGTACAACTTATACCTATACCCAACCTTCAAACATTAATAATAAGTTTTTAAATAAAGTTCAGATTTCACCAAGATTAGGTTTTAACTTCGATGCATTAGGTGATCAAAGTTTGATTGTACGCGGTGGTAGTGGTTTATTTACCAGTCGTGTACCTTTTGCCTGGTTAGGTTATGCGTATTATAATAATGGTGTTAACTATGGTGCCTATGATCTTAAACCTGCAACAGGAAACAAGGTTGTGACGCAAGTTCCTGGTACCGATCCAATTAAAGATGCATTAGGTGGAAATGGCGAAGCAGGATACGCCGCTAAACAAGGCGTAAACATTAACGATGCAAATGGTGCAACACAAGTAGATTTAGTAGATAATAATTTTAAAATGCCAAAAGCATGGAGAAGTAACCTAGGCTTTGATTTCAAAACACAGGATAACTGGAAATTTACCGTAGAGGGTATTTATAGCAAGGTTATTAAGGATGTTGCTTTCCAGCAAATTAACTATGTAGATAATCCAAAATACATGGTTTATGATACACAGCAGCAACAACCAATTTATAGTACGTCTTCTGGAGCGTACGGAAATGGGAAGATTAATAACAAGTATACAAATGCTTATTTATTATCAAATACCGATCAAGGATATAAATATTCCTTAACAGGACAGGTGAGTAAATCTTTACCATTTGGTTTAGATGTAATGGTGGCTTATACTTATGGTCAGTCAAAAGATATTGCAAACGGTATACGGAACTCGATGGAATCTAACTGGCAGTTAAACCAGGCGCTTAACCCAAATAACCCAGGTTTGGCTTATTCTAACTTCGATATCCGCAACAGGATTATCTCTACCATCAATTATAGATTAGATTGGGCTAAAAACGGTAAATACGTTTCTAACTTCTCTTTGTTCTTCAGTGGTCAATCAGGTTCTCCTTATTCATTGGGTTTGGTGAACAGTACAATCAATGGAACCGGACAAACCGTAAGTTTAATGTATGTTCCGGCAGCTGGCGAAACACAGAAATTTTTTGCCAATACAGCTGATGGAATTGCACAGGCAGCAGCGTTTGATAGCTACATCAATAGTGATAAATACCTAAGCAGCCGTCGTGGCAATTTTACAGAACGTAATGGTGCACGTACCCCTTGGAATGTACAGGCTGATTTCCGTTTCTCTCAGGATATTCAGGTTGCAAAAGGAAAACATCCACACGTACTTACTTTAACTTACGATATCATTAACCTGACTAATTTGCTAAATAAAGATTGGGGTATTCAGTATTTTTCTCCTAATACATTCAACTCGATGGCTAGTATGGGTATCAAAGTTGGAACTGCGGGAACGCCAACCGCTTACCCGGTTTATACTTTTGCACAAAAAGATGTAACCTCTTATTCAAAAGATTTCTTTGCCTCACGTTACCAGATGCAATTGGGATTGAGATATAGTTTTTAATCTTTTTTTAAATAAAAATATATATGACGGTCTGACTTGAAAAAGGTCAGGCCGTTTTTGTTTTGGCTTGAGATCAATCATCATATCGACCCAAAGTAGAGAAATTTAACTGATAGATCTCTCCATTTTACTGCGATTCAGTCGAGAGGACGTGTTCTATTGTCATCTTAATAAGAGCAAATATTTTTGTAAACAATTAACCAATTAAACTTTTTTACAATGCATCCGTCAAAATAAAACACACAGTATAAGCTTGAATTTATTTTTCAATTTAAAAAGGTTAGGTTATGAAAAGGATTGTAAATGTATTGCTCTTGTTGGTTATGGCGGTTAATTTTAGTGCATGCGTGGTAAGTGCGCGTGTACCAAGGGCACATTGGGTGCGTGGGCATTATAATATTGACCCTTATGGTGGTCGGCATTGGGTGCCAGGACATTACCGTTAATTTTTATTATCGCTGCCATCAAAAAATGGTGGCGATTTGTTTTTATTACCATGTTAAAAAATGTGAACACGTAACTTAAGCGATTGCTGATTTAGATTACAGGAATAAAAAATAATACACTAGCGCTATTAATCCCCATTTTAGCATCCAAGAAGAGATTCTTTTACAGATCAGCGTTAAAATTAAAGAAAGACGTAAAGAATTTGGGCATTATTGTTTAAGGGCTACGCTTAGCCAAAAGCTGATATGACTGATCTTAAGGCATTAATGGCGCCTGGATGACACAGGCGCACTGTGTATTGCCATCTTCCAGTGCGGTAAATGCCATTTAAGGTAGCTTTTAATTGTGCTCAACAATTACTCTTGAGTTGTATTTTTTTAACTGGTTAATTATTAGTGTGTTTTAATAATTCTTTAATGTTTTTTTGCATAAATAGTTTAAAAGCACTAATATTGCACTCCCAAAACGAGCAAGGGTATTTAGCTGAAAAGTGTAAATAAACTTCGTTTAAGGAAATAACCAGTAATCCTTCTTAGCTCAGCTGGTTAGAGCATCTGACTGTTAATCAGAGGGTCGCTGGTTCGAGCCCAGCAGAGGGAGCCAAAACCCACAATGAAAGTTGTGGGTTTTTGCGTTTAGGGCTGGGCGAGAAGTTTATCTTGAGCGCAGAAGAAGAAAAGCCCAGCAGAGGGAGCAAAGATTTCATTCTGAAAATCACATAAAAAATCCATTTCTAGCTAATAGGATGAGGTTTTTTATTTCCATAATAGGAAGCTTCATACTCCATTTTGTCCTTTCAGTAGCCAACAATGTTAAGTTTTACAGGAAAAACTATAGAATTTAACGTATGACTTTTACAAATATTTAATAAAGAAAACTCCAAGATTTAGGGCTTCCGGTACCCGTAAACGCAATTTTCTCAAGTTAAAATGTCAACAGTTGATGCAAAACTCCACGTTTACCATTACGGAAAACGATGGCACGCGCAATGTAAAGACCAGAATTTATCACAAAAAACTAGCAGAGGTTCATTGAAACAACACACTTTCTCTGCGACAGGTTATGGATGATACATTCATTTCGTAAATTCATAGCTTTTAACTAACTATGTCATTCATTAGCGTTTAATTAATGGAAGGAGAAGATAGTAAAAGACTCAATATCTACGAATTCGAAACAATGTTTCGAAGAAACCATCAATTTCTGTGTGCTGTGGCGATGCAATACGTTCATGATGAGTTTACGGCGGAAGATATGGTGCAGGACTTTTTCATAGACTTCTGGCAGAGGCGTCATACTATTCAACTGACCACAGGTTTCGAAGCCTACGCACGCAGGGCAGTAAAATATAAATGTATTGATTTTCTGCGCAAAAATGCAGTAACTGAAAAGAGGAATTCGATGCTGGCCGCTCTGGAAGAGGAACAGGAACAAGACAAGGAGCTGGAATATGACGAAATCAGACATCAGCGTTATATAAAAATTGTCGAACTGATTCAGAAACTGCCTGAAAACAGACAAAATATCTTTATTATGCATGCGGTAGATAAAATGAGCTATGCAGATATTGCTAAAAAGCAAAATATTTCAATCAATACGGTCAAAACACAATTAAGCAGGGCTTATTCAGCGCTTCGTAATCATGCCATTCTTGCTTTTATTGCCTTTTCTTCATTATCAGGGCGTTTTTAGATTTATTTTGAAAAAAAATAGAGATTTCCCGATTTGCTGTCACCCATTTTCGATACAGCTACGACAGTGTGTTGATATGGATAAAGAACTCAGCCCTTTTACTCCTGACTGGCATAAGCTTTTAGACAAACTGGAAGCAGATGAACAGTCGTCAAATTCCCTGAGCGCCGATGAACAGGTGCTTTTAGCGGAACTTCGTGCCATCAGGGATGAATCTGCTGACGCATTGAAAACCTACTCTTCTTTTCATACCCATAAAAAGTGGGGTGAATTAAAAGCGCACATCGAGATAACCTCTGCTGTGCGGAGCAAGGGTAAGTTGCGTAAACTTTGGTTCAGCATCGCGGCTGCGGCGGTGTTGCTCATTATCGGAATCAGCTTTATTTATCACAGCGATCAGCAGCGGCCACAAAATCTGGTCAATATGATCAGGAACGATATTCCTCCAGGCAGAAACACCGCAACACTTACCCTGGATAACGGCAAAAAGATAGTATTATCTACTGCCAATGATGGCAAACTGGCCAATGAAGCAGGGATCGTGATCAGTAAAACTGCCGACGGACAAGTCGTTTATACTGTAAAAGATGATAAATTGGCTGCAGGTACACATATCCATACCTTATCGACAGCCGTGGGGGAAACTTACCGGCTTCGCCTGCCAGACCAAAGTGAAGTATGGCTGAATGCATCCTCCTCTATCAGGTTTCCTGCATCATTTGCATCGGCGAAATTGCGTGAGGTTGAACTTACAGGTGAGGCCTATTTTGAAATTGCAAAAGACAAAACACACCCTTTTATCGTAAAAACCAACCTTCAGGAGGTACAGGTACTCGGTACACATTTCAATATCAATAGCTACGCTGATCACCACACAACAGTGACTACACTACTCGAAGGAAGCGTGCATGTGTCAAATCATTTGGAACAGGGAAAAATCATCAAACCCGGAGAGCAATCGATAGTACAGGATGGGCGGGATATCATCGTTGAACCTGCGGACATTAAAAATGTGATGGCCTGGAAAAATGGTTATTTCCGTTTCAGAAATGAGCCGATTGAGGATGTAATGGCAAAAATTATCCGCTGGTACGATATCGACGTAGTATATACAGGCAAGGTATCTGGTGAGAAATTTAATGGTAATATTTCACGGCGTAAAAATATAAGCGAAGTATTAAATATGCTGAGCTATTCTAATGATGTTAAATTTAAAGTTGAGGGAAGGAGGGTGACGGTTATACAATAAAAATCTACTATCTACTCTATAGGAAATTCAAAGTCCATCCCTGGAACCACAGGAGGATGTGCTCCAGAAATAAAATACCAGTCCGACGCCAATCGAACTGGTAACAAAAGGCTGGGAATTAACAAAAATTGTCAACTAACCGCTAAAAGCCGCGATCTCGAAAATACAAGGCTTGAAGCAACAACCTACTTACCAAATGTACCAAATTTGCACTAAACTAGTGCGCTTTTTCAGCGCGCAGTATAACTTATGGAGAGTTATGAAGCTAACCACTCTACTCATGCTTGCTGTTTTCATGCAAGTAAGTGCGGGCACCTACGCACAGAAAATCACTTTGTCAGCCAGAAATGCTGAATTGTTTACCATTTTTGATCAGATCAGCGACCAGAGCGGTTATGATTTTGTCATTACGAATTCTATATTAAAGAATTCCAAAAAAGTGACGATCGATGTTAAAAATGCGGAATTAAGTGACGTTCTGGATCAGATATTTAAAAACCAGTCGCTGGAGTTCACGATCACTAACAAATCTGTACTGGTTAGAAAGAAAGCCCCTGCATTCCTGGAAAAAATTATCAAACAATTTCAATCGATCGATATTACCGGAAAGGTGCTGGATGAAAAGAATCTGCCGCTTCCCGGCGCTACTGTAGGCGTAAAGGGACTGAAAAAACAGACAGTGACCAATACTGATGGCGAGTTTACATTAAAGGATGTTGATGAAGATGCTGTGCTGGTGATTACATTTTTAGGCTATCAGACCAGGGAAATCAATGCTTCGGAAAATCTGGGTAATATCATCCTGGCCGTTCAAACAGGGCAGCTGGATGAAGTGACCGTTTCCACAGGATATCAAACCCTGTCTAAAGAACGTGTAACAGGATCATTTTCTACGGTATCATCCAAACAACTTGATCAACAGCGTTTGAGTAGTATGCAGTCACTGCTGGAAGGCAGGATTCCAGGTTATAACAACGGCCTGATTAGGGGAACAACTTCGATGAACGGATTGGTACAGCCTTTATATGTGATTGATGGCTTTCCTGTAGAAAACCTGAAACTGGATGCCAACAATAGCGTAGCCGAAGGCATACCGGGACTGAACCTGGAAGACATTGAAAGCATTACGGTACTGAAAGATGCTGCTGCTGCATCTATTTATGGGGCACGTGCTTCCAATGGTGTTATCGTTATTGTTACCAAAAAGCAAAAAAGGCAAGCCGCAAATCGCTGCTTCCGGTACATTTACGCTTTCTCCCTACAGGCAATACACTAATAACCTGACCAATTCAGCCGATATTGTTGACCTGGAGAAGGAATGGGCGGCCAATAACCCGAATTTACGCGGTGCAAATGCCGGCACCTACGCGGCCAATTTACTGCAGAATGTGGCTTACCCAAGCCAGGGTATCAATGCTATTCTGAAAAATGCTGCTGGTACCCTTTCACAGGCGGATCTCAATACAAAATTAGGCCAGCTGGCCGCCGGTGGATACCAGTATTATGATGACGTTGAAAAGTACAGCAAGCGCAGTCCTTTTTATCAGCAGTATAACCTGAGTATTGGCAACGCGACAGAAAAAATGCTTTGTACACTTCTGCAACTTACCGCAATAACAAAACACAGGATAAATATGCGGGTGATGAATCACTTGGCATCAACATCAACAATACCACTCAGATTAATAAATGGCTAACCATGGAGCTGAGCACATTCCTGTCCTATAATGAAGGCCAGATCCAACCTTACAACACGTTGTCGCCAGGTTATACATTTTTACCGTATGACAGGCTGGTGAATGCAGACGGAAGTAACTTTACCTCTACTGCTGCATCCCGTTTATCAGCCAATAACATGTCACTGATTAATAATAACCGGCTGTACAATATGGACATTACGCCATTGGATGAACAGGCAATGAGCATTGGTAAAACAAAGAACTTTACCAGCAGGTCGTTTGTGCGCCTGGGTGCAAAAATAACCGACTGGTTGTCTTACAAATCAAGTTTTCAATATGAGTATGCAACGAGCAGGCTGAATCAGCTATATGATAAAAACACCTATTTTGTTCGCAGCAAGGTAAATAGTTTTGCTTCTTTCAATCCTGTGAGTGGCGGACAGGCAATCTTTAATCTGCCTTACGGAAATATTAATTACAGGGAAAATCAGTTCAATAATGCCTATAACTTCCGCCAGCAGTTAAACGTTGATAAAACTTTTGGAGATAAACATAGCTTCACTGCAATTTTAGGGTCTGAGATCAGGAACAGAAAAATTGAATATGATAATCAGTCTCTTTACAACTATAATCCAAGTACATTAACCTACAGCCTGGTTAACCAGCCTTTATTGGGTAGCTACCCTGGTAATATCCTCGGAGGAGGAAGTTTTACCACAAGAGATGCGGCTGTTAACAGAATCAATATAGAGCGTTTTGTCTCCTTCTATAGTAATGTTGGCTATGCCTATGATGAAAAGTATCTCTTTACAGGTAGCATCCGCTGGGACAAATCAAACCTTTGGGGCACAAGTTCGAAATACCAGAATACACCAATCTGGTCATTCGGTGCCGGCTGGAATATCGATAAGGAATCATTCTTTAATGCAGACTGGGTGGATAGATTGAAATTACGTGCTTCGCATGGCATCGGCGGTAATGTTTACACCAACAGTGCACCGTTTACCACTTTCAATTTCAACCCTAACTATAACGTGGGAGGTTTGCAGGCGATCATAGGCAGCAGGCCAAACCCATTGCTGTCATGGGAAAAAACTACGACCACCAATGCCGGTCTGGATTTCGCAATTTTTAAAAACCGCCTATCGGGATCGGTTGACTACTACCATAAAAGTGGCAAGGATTTGCTGGCCAACACGCAGGGTGTGCCGACCGAAGGGTTCGGTTATTCAACCTACGTGATCAATAACGGAGAGATGCTGAATCAGGGAGTTGAACTGGCCTTGTCAGGTGATATCATCCGTGGCAAAGACCTGATCTGGAATTTAGGGATGCAGTATGCCTTTAACAAAAATAAAGTTACTTACGTTAACATAGAGGCACCTTTTTATGTGCTTCAGCTTGATTATCCGCAATCATTCCCACGTATCGGAAATCCATACAATGCCATTTACAGTTATCAATGGGCTGGTTTGAGTAATACAGGATTGCCACAGGTTTACAATGAAAAGGGAGAGAAGGTACAGGCTTCACCGGCTACGCTGCAATCTATTGTCTACAGCGGATCGACCGTTCCAAAATACAGCGGATCAGTGAACAGTACGCTTTCCTATCAAAACTTCAGCCTATCCTTCCTGCTTACTTTTGAGGGCGGTCATAAAATGAGGGATACATTTTTACCTGTATTGGGAGCCAGCTATAATGGTGCCCTCAACGGTTATGTTACGCAAATTTCTGCAGTGAACAAAGATATTGTAAACAGGTGGAGAAATCCGGGCGATGAACTGAAGACCAATATCCCTAAAGTTGTTTTTGCTGAAGACCCTAGCTATAATAGTCAGAGTGCTGACATCTACAGGTATGCAGATATCAATGTGCTGGATGCGACTAATATGCGACTGAGAAATATTTCTCTTGCCTATAACGTACCTCAACTGATCGCTAAAAAAGCAGGACTGAGTAATATACGTTTCCAGTTTAATGTGGAGAACGCCTTTACATTGGCCAAATCCAAAACTGCAAAATACCTGCTCAACGGATACCTTACTCCTAATTATGTATGGGGTGCTTATCTTAATTTCTAGGAAACTATTTTATACTGCATTTAGCAGCAAACAATATTTAAAGACATAAGTGATGAAAAATATATTTTCAAACACCATAAAATTAGCCGCTCTTGCTTCAGTGTTGAGCTTTAGCAGCTGCAAAAAATTTATTGATATCCTTCCTGTAGGTAATGGCCAGATCCCTACTACGCTGTCAGATTATGAGGCGTTGATCCGCGACGAGTATGGTAACCACCGTTCAGATATCACCCAGGCAGTGCTTTTGCTTAATGACAAATTTGAGACCAGCAGCAACCTGAATTACTATCCCCTATACAAGGCGAATTACAACTGGGATGAATCGGCCAACAGGATTGCATTGAACAATGCCGATGAAGGTACTTACTATAATAATTACAAAGGGATCAATACCAGCAACCTGATTATTGAAAAGGCAGCGGGAACAACAGAGGGGACGGAGGCCCAAAAAGCGGAACTGATCGGACAGGCGAAAGTATTAAGGGCGATGGATTATGATATCCTGGCCAATTACTATGCAGACACCTATGAAGAAACAAACGCAGCTACCAAATTATCTGTACCGTTGATCCTTAGTGCTGATATTGGCGCTGCTTATACTCAGGTATCGATCAAAGAACTATATGATTTCATGCTGAAGGATATTAATGAGGCTATTCCTGCTTTAGGCGCTACCAGCGCAACGGTACTGCATCCCAATCTCGGATCGGCAAATGCGCTGAAAGCAAGAATACTTCTGCAAATGGGAAGGTATGCCGATGCGCTGGCTGCTGCAAATGAAGCCCTGAAGTACAATGATAAACTGTTTGACTGGACAACATTTTATAATACCTACAAAACGCAGATAGAGGCTGTTGGTATCTATAGCAATGCACCTACACCAATGGGCTTCAATTATGTGGAAAATTACTATTTCCGTCATGGTGCATCAAGTAATGCCGGACGGGAACAGGCGATCCGCGTTGACCGTGCAGCACGTTTTGAACAGGGTGATGCAAGATTTGCTTCCCGTTGGAAACTCAGGACAGTTGGTGCAGATACGTATTATACCAGCATCACCACTGGTTTTTTCAACGTGGGTGGTTTAACAACCACTGAGGTGTACCTGATTAAAGCAGAATGCCAGGCACGTCTCAACGATGTTGCTGGTGCGATGGCCACATTGAATGCTGTGCGGGTGAAAAGAATCTTTGCTGCAAAATATGCACCGCTGAGCGCATCTAGCACCATAGAGGCGGTAAAACTCATCCAGCGAACCAAAGGTAACGAACTCATTTTAGGGATTACACCTTTTGCTGATGCACGCCGCCTGAATAAGGATCCTAACTATGCCGTTACGCTGAGCAAAACAGAAGCCGGACAAGCCTTAACGCTTGCCCCGAATTCTCATCTCTGGACGATGCCATTTCCACAGGGTGCTTCAAAAAATCCGGGTAATGGTACCATCAAACAAAATGTAGACAAGTAGATTAAAATACAATATGAAACTGAAAATTGGGCATTTACTGCTCCTCATACTCTTAACCGTCTTCCTGGGACAGGCGAAAGCGGTCACCATGCCGGTTACCATCAACGGTACGGTTAAAGGCTTGCCTGATGGCACACGTATCGATCTTTTTCCGGGGGCTACACATGCAAATGAGCAGCCTGTGGCTACCGCTGTAATCAGTAACGGTAATTTTCTGCTCCAAGCAACAATTGCTACAGAACCAAGGCTGTATTATTTGCGGACTGCAGGCATCAGCGGGCAAACCTCATTAGTCCTTCAGCCCGGAAAGATTGTTGTTACCGCCACAGCTACCCTGTCGGGCGGGGCAGAAAACAAATACTATAAGTTTACTGATGTGGTGGTAAAAGGGAGCGAAGCAAATGACCAGTATATGAAAAAAATTGCGCCCAAGAATGAACTCAATGCACTTTTTCTTGCAAATCAGGAAGCCAATAAAGAGGTGATGACCAGGAGAAACCAGGCATACGCTGCGAAAGATACCGCATTGGTTAAATCGATCATGCAGACTCCCGCCTGGAAAAAAGCAATGGCTGATGAATCAGGGTTCTTTAAACAGGCGCAGACAAATATGCGCAAAATTGTGACCGACAATAAAGATTCTTTCTGGGGGCCGCTTTTGGCACTTGATGTCTACAGTTATTTCACTCCGGAAGACAAAAGTATGTATGCAGAGCTGTCGCCTGCTGCACAGAAAAGTTACTACGGTAAGATCCTGGGCGAGCTGATTAATCCCCTGGGGTTTAAAGGCCAGCAGGCACCTTTGCTGAACGCGAAAAATGAGGACGGGCAGCCTGCGGAAATAGGAGCATTAAAAAAAGGACATCAATATGTGCTGGTCGATTTTTGGGCCTCCTGGTGTGTACCATGCCGTAAATCTATTCCCGGTCTGAAAAAAGTGTATGAAGCGTATAAAGATAAAGGCTTGCAGATTGTTAGTATTTCGATTGATAAAAAAGAGGCCGACTGGTTAAAGGCACAGCAGGAAGAAAAACTGCCATGGCCAAGTTTCCTGGATCATGGTGCAACGGCCAATGCCTGGAAAGTACAGGCGATACCTGCCATGTTCCTGTTAGACGGGCAGGGGAAAGTTGTACTGGAAAATATGAGCATGGAAGAAGTAATCACCAAGTTAAAAACATTATAAGATGAACATTTTATTTAAGAGAATATTAAGCATAGTACCCGTGGCACTGGCATGTTATGGAGGCCCGCTATTGGCCCAGAATGGAAAGTATGTGGTGACCGGTAATCTTCCTGCCGTTAAAGATAAGATCTACCTTGGTCACGACGTTGGGGATAAATATGTAATTGCAGATTCAGCCAATGTTATTAATGGTACCTTTATGTTTAAAGGAATGGTCAAAAAACCAGGATTTTATAAATTGGAAAGTAAGGGCCTGAAAAATCCAGTACTTTTTATAATGGAGAATTCGGCTATCAATGTGACCAAACCTGATAGTTTATCTCAGGTGGTCATCAATGGATCTGCTGCACAGGATGTATGGATGGGCTTTTACAAAGGCCCCTGGAAAACAATCACTGCCAAAGCAGGAGATATTTACAGGCGGCTTGATCAGGCGGAGAAAGCCGGCAAAAAAGATACGGCTACCCGTGCAGGTTTCGACCGGGAATTCAGGGCTCTGGATACGATGAACATTGCAACTGTAAAGCAGTACATCCTCAAAAATCCTGCTTCGGCCGGATCTGCAGCAGTCATTTATGATCGTTTTATCAGTTATCCGAATTTTCCGGTGGCCGAAGCGTTCTTTGGGCTGCTCACTAAAGAAGCACAGCAATCGGAAATTGGCGAACAAATCATCACCGCGTTAAAAACCAATGCGAAAACCGCCAAAGGGAAAGTTGCCCCTGCCATTGCGATGCCTGATAAGGATGGTAAGATTGTGAAGTTGTCTGATTTTAAAGGTAAATATGTACTGGTTGATTTCTGGGCAAGCTGGTGCGGACCCTGCAGGAGAGAAAACCCCAATGTAGTTGCCGCTTACAAAAAATACCATGATAAAGGCTTTGAAATTTTGGGTGTATCCCTGGATTCAAAAAAGAAGCATGGTTAAAAGCCATCGCAGCTGATGGGCTCACCTGGACGCATGTGTCGGATCTGCAAGCCTGGTCGAACGCTGCGGTAAAAGCTTATGGCGTAAAATCTGTGCCGGCAAGCTTTCTGCTTGATCCGGAAGGTAAGGTAGTAGGTAAAGATTTAAGAGGAGAGGAACTGAACAAAACCCTGGCAGGCATCTTCAAATAGTAATTAGACAGATCTATAAAATCATTAAAAGGGTGTCCTACCTTTTTGGGCACCCTTTTAAGTTGTTTAATTAACTTTCGCACTCACTCGTCTTAGCATCCCGCTAAGACTATATTATCAAAGCACGATAACCAATCACTGATCAATTAGTATAACCACATTCAAATAAATTCCAAAAAAAGGTAAACACGGATCCGTTGCTTACCTTTTTTTATATTTATATACTTTTTTTATTAGCCCTGCTGTTCAGGCATGCCGTTCGGGTCCATCCATACATATTCCCAATGGTGACCATCAAGATCATCAAAGCTATGCTGGTACATAAAGCCGTAATCAGTAGCCGGATTAGGTATAGTGGCGCCTGCAGCTACCGCTTTATCTACCATTTCGTTAACTGCATCCTTACTTTCAGCCGATATTGCAATGGAGGTTTCTATAGCTTTGTGGGCATCTATAATTTCTTTTTCTGTAAAGGTTTGAAAAAAGGTTCTGGTAAGCAGCATCACGTAAATCGTTTCGCTTATAATCATACAGGTTGCTTTTTCATCGGTAAATTGTGGGTTAAAAGTATAACCTAGTTTGGTGAAAAATTCTACAGATCTGTTAAGATCGTTAACAGCCAGGTTTACAAAAATTTGAGTTGCCATGTGGTTTTATGATTTAGTATATTCAAAGGTATACTAAAGCTACATAGGTATTAATGTGCAAAAACGACAAGTTAAGGGGTAAAACGCGACTTATTGATGGCTTGCCAAACCAAAAGATTTAATATTCTCTATTTTTTACCGCAAAGAGCGCTAAGGGAAGGCGCCAAGCACGCAGCGTTGCTTGGCTAGCGTAAGGTCAATACCATTAAGTTAAGGAATAAATTGCAAAAAAGATGTCACCCTGAGGGGTAATTTATGGTAAAAGTCAATATAAATGGCGGTAGAATTAATGGAAATAAATCTCCCCGAGGGGTCGTCATTATAAGAAAGCATCAGGTCTTTGGCCTGAAAAAATAGGAATGATCCTATATTCGCTTTCTAACGTATTAGATTTAAGATTTGCATCCTGCAAAACTCATTGAGCTAAGATGTCTAAAGTGGTCGCAAAAATTAAAGACTACCCAGTTTAATTAACCACCTTAGACACCAATAACATCTAATTCATTAAATAATCCTCCAGGCTTTCACACCATATAAGCTTATATTATATGGCCCTTAAATGTCTTATACGGTCAAAAAAATAACACTATAGATTAGTTGTTTACATAAACTTCATTACAAGAAGGCTTTTTCAGCCGGCGAAGCAATCTTACGACGATCGCTAACAGTGTGCGATTTTAGATTGCTTGGTGGCTCACAATAACGACCTTTCTTATAAGATCTGTTATTGATAGAAGCTAGAATTTTTCAAATACATTGGAGGGTTGATGACAGATATACAAGGGGTGTCATTTCGAGCAAAGTGCAACGCAGTCGAGAACCCGAAGGCTTTGCTAATCTAAATCTGTTTTGATAGATCTCTCCACTTCGCGTTGCTGCGGTCGGGATGACGACCAGTCTATTTAAATCTGTCAATTGTAGCGTAGTTGAGGGGTATTTACTTTAGATTATGAATCCTGAGAAGTCTTCGATTACGCTCAGACGACAACCGAAGTGTTTAACTTGATGATATTGATTATATGGTATCAGATTTACGTCCATCTTTCATCCATTTTACCTAAGGCCCATATTTTTCGCTAATCAATAAATTGTATCTGTTGTACTAAATAGGCCTTTCCAAACTTCTGCGGATCGTGAACTACTGTAGCTTTAATGGCCTTCCATTTTGGCCGTTGTCCATTTTGCCAGTTTGCACGGATTTCCTGTGCGTTCAACCAGATTTCCTCCAGCTCGTTCTGAACAGTACTGTTTGCATAAGTGAGCTGTAACTTACCTGGAATCAGATAATAGTCATTTCCAGTTTTGCTCAGTCTTATTACTGGTCCTCCAGGTATATAAGAAGTAATCAGCTGCACGGTAAAAGATTCACTTCCTTTATACTGCTCTTTGCTGATTATCTTTTCGAAAATAAAGTAGTATTCAGGCCCGTCTTGAAGGGGCACTTCATCGCGGTTGAACCTCGCTTTAATGCGGTAAGTATAACCGGGCTCCCGCTGATCAAACCCCGAAAGCGAAGCTCCGGCATCTACATTGCCGGGCAATTTTAAAAGTACATCATTATCTGCAGCATAACGAGGGCTTACCAATAATTCAACTTCCTGTCCGTTTTTTAAGTTCAGCGGACCATATCTTTCTGATTTTTTACAAGAAACAAATGCGAAAACAATAAATAGAAGGAGCAGGTTTTTCATAGAGATGTGATTTTTAGATTAGTGTTCCTCCATAAAACGTAAAAATACAGACAGACGCTACACCAGACTGATCTTTTTGTTTCTCCCGCAGATTTAAAGATAACGCAGCGCGCACTAAAATATGTTAGTTCTTTTGCGCAATTGACTCCCGACTTCGGACTATTTCCATTCTATTATTCCAGCCTAAAAAACACTTATCCCCCAAAAGCCTACGCTCGTGTACTTTGTCTTCTTTCTTAAAATTAGTTTTCGTTGCTTTGTTCAGAGCAGAAAATTTTGGTAAAGAAACCCTACATATCGCTTTATTGGAAATGCCAGCTAATTGGTTGGTCGGTAGCGGCTTTGTATTGGACATTCCAAGGTTGGTCTGCTTCAGGTAATTTTAGATTCGATCTGGCTGTTGTGCAGTTTGTTTCGGATGTGGTAATATACATTTTGATTACCCATTTATACCGTAATTTTGCAAACAAAACCGTTGGCAGAATCTTTCACTCGAGAAACTGATCTGGCGAATGTTAATTGTTATTCCGGCGATGGGTATTTTTTATCTGCTGGTTACCATTGGTAAGTTATACCTGGTGAGGCTGTTATTTCTGAGCCATCCACCCCAGTCGTTTACCGATTTTTTTAGTGTACATGCTACTGGTATTTTCGTTGCTGGCATCCGCTTAATGGCTATATGGCTTTTGGCCTATCATCTTTACCATTACGCAAAAAGAGAAATCAGGTTATCGGTAGAAAATGCCAGACTGGAGCTTAGCTTTAAACAATCGCAGTTGGACAATCTTTCTGCTCAGTTAAACCCCCATTTTCTATTCAATGCACTCAATAATATAAAATCTTTGGTATATACCCGCCCCGATGCTGCAGGTAGGGCAATTGATCTGTTAAGCGAACTGTTACGCAGCGGATTATATAAGGGTAGTGCCATGCTCATTAGGTTAAATGAAGAAGTAGAGCTGGTTAGAGATTACCTGGAGCTTGAAGGTTTGAGAATGGAAGAAAGATTAACTTACGATTTGGATATGGATATTTCGCTTTCCGGGTTGATGGTGCCACGTCTTTGTATTCAAACATTGGTAGAAAATGCGGTAAAACATGGAGTTGCCTTAGAAAAGCAAGGTGGAAAGATTGAAGTAATAATTAATGAACATGAAGGATTTGTTAATATCCGTGTTTTAAATCCCGGCAAATTGGAACAGGATAAAACAACTACAGGAATCGGACTTCATAACCTGAAAGAAAGGCTCGATCTCAATTACGACCACTCTGCATCTTTCAGCCTGTATGAAATAGATCAAAAGGTTTGTTCCGAAATTAAAATTCCGATCAGATGAGAAACATTAAGACGCTAATCATCGACGATGAACGTGGGGCAAGGCAGGAGCTGATGAGGATGTTAAAAAGCTATCCGCAGATTAGAGTATTGGGTGAGGCTGCGAATGCTGATGAAGCCGAACAGCTTATTGGACTTTTAAAACCCGAGCTGATTTTTCTGGATATACAGATGCCTGGTCCTTCGGGTTTCGATCTGTTAGAAAATCTGGTATATCTGCCACAGGTGATTTTTGTAACGGCTTTCGACAGTTATGCTGTGCAGGCTTTTGAAGTAAGCGCTATGGATTACCTGATGAAACCTGTACGTGATGAACGCTTTAAAAGTGCAATTGATAAAGCCATAGAAAAGATCAGTATAGATGATGGAACAGCTATTTTTGTGAAAGGCAAGGGCAAATATCATCTCATAAAGTGGAAAGACGTGCATTTGATCGAGTCGGTAGAGAATTATGCGCGACTCTTTTTCGGCAAGGAGCAGGTATTGCTCAAAACCTCCTTAAACAAACTCGAAGAAAACCCCGATTGTGAAAGGTTTTTTAGAGCCAGCAGAAGTATATTATTTAACCTCGACTACATCAGTTCAATAAGAAAAGATGATGAGGGGATGTTTGTAGAGCTTAAGACGGGAAATTTAATCAGGATATCAGAACGGAGGGCTGTTAAATTAAGGAGCCTCATTAAAACATAAACTATAATTTTTTGATCATGAAAATAAACTTAGTAAAACTGGGTGTGGCTGTGCTATGCCTCATAATGGGCATAGAAACTTTTGCACAACAAAAACTAACCTTACCCGATAGCAATAATTACATCATTAACGATAGTGTGATGATTAAAACAAAATACGGCATTAGTTTATCTGCCGTAGTGGTGAGGAAAAAAGGTGTGCAGCAGAAATTGCCAGCCGCATTGTTCTATTTTATCTACTCCAATACCAATAGAAGTTTGGTGGAAGCCAAATATGCAGCCGATCATGGTTATGTTGGTATTGTTGCCGATGCAAGAGGAAAACGGCTCAGCCCCGATATACCGGTGCCTTACGAATATGAAACCAAAGATGTAAATGCGGTTATTGATTGGATCATCCAACAATCATGGAGTAATGGTAGGGTAGGGATGTATGGTGGAAGTTATTCAGGCTTTGCGCAATGGGCAGCGGCCAAATACCTGCATCCGGCACTTAAAACCATTGTACCCTATGTAGCGGCTATTCCAGGGCTTGGCTTGCCCATGGAAAATAATGTTTTTTTAGCAGCCAATTATCAGTGGGCATTTTACATCACCAATAACAAATACACGGATGATGCTGTGAATAAAGATAATGCCCGTTGGCGCAGGATGCGGAATAACTGGTGGGAAAGTGGGGCCGCTTACAATAAGATCGACAGCATTGATGGCACACCAAATCCATTGTTGCAGAAATGGCTTAATCACCCCGATTACGATGCCTACTGGCAGTCGATGGTGCCTTATGGTAAAGATTTTAAACACATTAATATTCCAGTGCTCAGTATTACTGGTTATTACGACGATGGGCAAATTTCAGCATTAGAGTACCTCCGCGAACATTACAAGTATAATCCATCAGCCGAACATTATTTAATTATAGGCCCTTATGATCATTTTGGATCGCAGATAGGTGGAGTAGCCAGGCTGAGAGATTATGAGGTAGACTCAATAGCACTGATCAATACCCGCGAAATCACTTTCCAATGGCTTGATTATATTCTTAAGGGCGGAAAGAAACCTGCACTGTTAAAAGATAAGATCAATTATGAGGTAATGAGCGCAAGTAAGTGGAAGCATGTTTCTTCATTGGTAAAGATGGAGGATTACCACATCCGCTTTTATCTGGACAGTGCGGAAAACGGGCTGATGCTATCGGAGCAAAAGCCAGCCAAAGAAATTTTCATGCACCAGCACATTGATCTGGCCGATAGAAACGAGTTCTACAACGATTATTATCCTGATCCGATCATCAAAAAAGAAATCGACAGATCCAATGGACTGTTTTTTATCACGAAGCCATTTAATCAAGCCATTTCGGTATCAGGTGCACCAGAGGGACAGCTTAAAGCCATCATCAACAAAAAGGATATGGATGTAGGCCTGGTCCTGTATGAAGTTACTCCCTCTGGCGAATATTTCCAGCTTTCTTATTATTTAGGAAGAGCAAGCTATGCACACGACATGAGTAAAAGGAAATTACTCAGGCCTGGCAAATTAGAAACCATACCTTTTTATAGGTCGAGGGTTTTTAGTAAGCAGCTTCAAAAAGGTAGCAGGTTACTTTTGGTGCTCAATATTAATAAAAATCCTTTTGCGCAGATCAATTATGGAACGGGTAAGGATGTGAGTAAAGAAACTGTAAAAGATGCAGGTACTCCACTCAAAATTAAATGGTCTACACAGAGTTTTATTGAGTTAGGTTTGTCGGTTGATGCAAAATTTTATTTAGATAAATACAACCGCTAATTGATCAGGATATGCATTTAGCGGGCCTGGATTTACAATTCGTTTATAAATATTCATTTGTCCGCAGATTTAGAATATGAGCTCAGAATCAACTCCATCACCCATCTTACATTTTCCATGCTTTTGCTCCGGGCTTCAGACTTTTCGCAACAGTTTACTCACGTGGCTTTCATCAACAAGGCCAAATTCTACGGCAATTTGTTTCAATCCAAATCTTCCGCTTTCTATTCGCTGTTGAATTAAATGCTGACGATAATTGTGGATATACTGGCGTAAGGTTATCCCTGTATTTCTTTTAAAATATGGTCCTATATAGTCTTCTGAAAGATTAAAATGTGTTGCCATTACATTCGCCTTTAAATTTTTAGGCTGGTAAATATATTTGTGCAGGTAACAGAAAATGGCTTGAATGTCTTTTGATCGTTGTGCGCAGCTTTTAATTTCGGGCATATTGCGTTGCATAATAGTGGAAAGCATTAAGATCTGTGTCCAGATTAAAGCTTCATTTTGCAACATGTTTATGTTGAGTGACAGGATGAGCGCAATGATTTTTTCAACAATCAAATGATCGTTTGCCGTAAAGTTAAAACTTAGAAAATGTGTTTCCCGGCTTTTGATCAGGTATTCTAAGTACTGTAAGCCTGTTGAACCAATCTCTTTTTGATGGATGTATATATCAGTAAACTTGATGTAAATGAAATGTGTTTTTTCATCAATTTCAAAACGATGGTCATCATCCGGACCAATTAAGAAGAGATTCCCTCCTTTGTAAACAATTGGGATTTCGTTAATGATATGATGGCCAGATCCATTTTTAATGTATATGAGTTCGTAATGATTGTGCCGGTGTACAGGGTGCTGCCATTTGCTTACTTCAAATTCTGAAATAACAATTGGTTGAAATTGGACGTATCGCTTCATCATAGATTTATACAAATCTATCATACTATTTTACAAAAACATAGCTTTAGTTTGTCAGGATCTTTGCTTTACATGAATCAATTTAAATCAAAAGAGATGAATAACAGTAAAACAGCATTAGTTGTGGGTTCAAATGGCGTAATTGGCAGTAATTTAATCAGCCATTTAGAAAATCTTGGCGATTGGGATATTATCGGTTTATCGCGTCGGGGTGGGCTCGATACGGATAAAACCAGGTACATTTCTGTAAACCTGCTCGACCCAGAGGACAGTAAGAAACAATTGAGCCCTTTAACTATGGTAACACATATTTTTTATGCCGCTTATCAAGATAAACCTACATGGGTGGAGCTGGTTGCGCCTAATTTGGCGATGCTTGTAAACGTGGTTAATGCCATTGAAGGTATTGCAAAAGACTTACAGCACATCAGTTTAATGCAAGGCTATAAAGTATACGGGGCGCATTACGGTCCTTTTAAAACACCGGCAAAAGAAAGCGACGGTGGACACATGCCTCCGGAATTTAATGTAAATCAGCAACAGTTTCTTGAGGCACAGCAAAAAGGTAAAAAATGGAATTGGTCTTCTCTTCGGCCATCTGTAGTTGCAGGTACTGCATTGGGAAATCCGATGAATTTGGTTTCTGTAATTGCAGTTTATGCATCCATATCGAAAGAACTGGGTTTGCCTTTGCGTTTCCCTGGCAAATTAGGGGCTTATGATAAGCTTTTAGATATTACAGACGCTGGATTATTGGCAAAAGCAACGGTATGGGCGGCTACAAGCCCGGCATGTGCCAATCAAGCTTTTAATATAACCAATGGTGATTTGGTCCGCTGGAATGATCTTTGGCCTAAAATCGCAGCATATTTTAAAATGGATGCTGCACCTCCACTTCAAATGCCTTTGCAAACCGTAATGGCCGATAAATCGGCTTTATGGACACAGATGCAAGAAAAACATAACCTAGCCAAACATAGTTATGAAGACGTATCTTCATGGGCCTTTGGCGACTTTGTTTTTTCCTGGGATTACGATTTTTTCTCGGATGGTACCAAAGCAAGGCGATTGGGCTTCCACGAGTACGTTGATACTAAAAAAATGTTTTTTAATCTGTTTGACGAACTTAAACGTAAAAAAGTTATCCCGAATTAGTTTTCTTGCCTGGAGTTAATATTGACCAGGATTTGCAATTCGTTTTTAATTATTTATTCCGCAGATCCAGAAGATAAATGCAGAATCAATTCCAACATCCAACTTACGTTCCCATCATTAAGCACTAAGGTATGTTTCTTTTGCACGATAGGCCCGGCCCCCGACTTCGGATTAGATCCATCTTACATTCATTACCTACTAGATATTGTGATGCTTTTGACATGAATTGCAATTTGAAGAATCTATATAGAACTAATGTTCTCATAATTTAGATATTTGCAGCTACTAATAATTTTAATGATGAAGCCTTACCTGCAACTATTCGATTTTTCAAAGAAAATAAATTACAGAACTGAAATTCTTGCAGGTTTAACGGTGGCCATGACCATGATCCCCGAATCGTTATCATTTGCTATCCTTGCGGGTTTTCCTCCCTTAACAGGTTTGTACGCTGCTTTTATTATGGGCCTGGTTACGGCTGTTTTAGGTGGCAGGCCAGGCTTGGTTTCGGGTGGGGCAGGTGCAACAGTAATTGTGCTTATCGCTTTAATGAAAACACAGGGTATAGAGTATGTTTTTGCGGCAGTGGCTTTAGCAGGCGTAATCCAGATTATAGCAGGGCTGTTTAAACTTGGGAAATTTGTCAGGCTGGTTCCGCAGCCCGTAATGTTCGGTTTTGTTAACGGCTTGGCGGTTATTATATTTATGTCGCAGTTAGAACAGTTCAAAACCCTTGTTAACGGCAGAGTAGAATGGTTGAGTGGTGTGCCTTTATATATCATGTTGGCTTTGGTATTACTCACTGTTGCAATAGTGATCATTCTCCCTAAAATAACCAAAGCCATTCCATCCTCACTGGTGGCTATTATTGTGGTTTTTCTTGTTGTCTTATGTTTTAGGATTGATACCAAACTGGTTAAAGATATTGCTTCAGTAAATGGTGGTTTTCCGCCCTTTCATATTCCGAAAGTTCCGCTTAATCTGGATATGCTCAAGATCATTTTTCCCTATTCACTCATTATGGCTGGTGTGGGCTTAACAGAGGGCCTGCTTACGTTGAACCTGGTTGATGAAATTACAGAAACTAAAGGCAATGGGAACAGGGAAAGTATTGCACAAGGAATTGCCAATATTACAAACGGCTTTTTTACGGGGATGGGTGGCTGTCCGATGATTGCCCAAACACTGGTTAACCTCTCGGCAGGTGCCAGGGCCAGGTTATCAGGCATTGTTGCGGCCTTAACTATACTCGTTATCATCTTGATAGGTGCTCCGGTGATCGATCGTGTACCTATGGCCGCGCTGGTTGGTGTAATGATGATGGTAGCCATTGGCACTTTTGAATGGATGAGCTTTAAAGTGATTAATAAAATGCCTGTGCATGATATTATCATTGGCATCCTGGTGGCTGTTATCACCATTTGGCTGCATAACCTGGCACTTGCGGTATTAATAGGTGTAATTATTTCAGCACTTGTTTTCGCCTGGGAGAGTTCTAAAAGAATACGTGCCAGTAAACATATCGATGCCAATGGTGTGAAAACTTACGAAATATTCGGGCCCCTGTTTTTTGGATCAATTGCTAGTTTTAATGAACTGTTTGATGTGGCACACGATCCGCAGCATATCATTATTGATTTTAAGCACAGCCGTGTTTTTGATATGTCGGGCATTGATGCGCTGAATAAACTAACCGAACGTTATCGTTTAGTGGATAAGAAACTTCAATTAAAACATCTGAGTAACGACTGTAAGCGCTTGCTGAAAAATGCTGATCAGATTATCGCAGTAAACATTATTGAAGATCCTACCTATCGGATAGCTACTGAAAGATAAATTAAGTTAACCTTTCTTTTACAATACACTTGCAGTTAACTGATTTTAAGGGATAATTGGGTAGTAGCTATTCAGAACTAAACTATTGCCGGCAATTTAATGGTAATACATACTCTGCATATTAATTTTTACTAAAACGTTTAAGCATTTTAAAAAATTGTAACCTAAAAATTGTTCTGATTATTGTAATTATTTGTAAAAAACATCCTTATCTACTGTTTTATAGGATGTTAATTTTTCAAATTATTTTAATAATATTTATTTTTTACCTGTCTGCTTGACAATTATTTTAATAGAATTAAATATTATTGCGCTGTTTTATAAAAATTTCATAAAAATGACAATTCGTTATTAAAACGTTTTAGTATATTATATATTTGAGTTAACCAAATACTAAATTTTATGAGAATCCCTAACTATTACTACCAAAGTACCTGTTCTTTTAACCTAAGACGTGTCTTGCCGTTTCCGAAAAAATAAGTTCTAGAAATCATTTTTTTACCAATTAAAAGATCCATTAACTATGCGATACTTATGGGCGTGCCTTGTTTTTTTGCCGCGTTTACGTTAAACGTTTTACCCGTTTTTTCGGCGGGCAAAAAAATCATAAAGGCCTAACAATTAATTATTTGATCCTTCAGGATACGACGAAAATTAAGATCGTATCAACTAAAGATTCTTTGCGAAAAGATAGTCTTGAACAGATCAGGAAAAAACACTTTACAACAAATTGTCTGGTGGTGTACAAAAAGACACCAGAGATTTATCGCTCTTCCCTGCAATTTCATTACAGCAAAATTTAAAGGGCAATTTTGCTGGTCTGTATATTCAGGAACCCTCAGGCGAACCAGGTTCTATTCAGAACATGTTTATTAGGGGAGCTGCAATGCCGCTATTATCTAAAAAGGATTTGTACGATGCTCAACCTCTGGTGGTTCTAGATGGAATCCCGTTGGTACGGGAGCATCCTTTCGCTTTTGATATACAGCAATTCGATTTTAACAGAATCGGTCCTGCAACTAATTTATTGACTGGTATTGATATGAATAATATTGCATCGGTAGAAGTGCTTAAAGATTTAGGTTCCACTTCTGTTTACGGGCCAAGAGGTGTTAACGGGGTAATTGTTTTAACCTCAAAAACAGCAGTTGGTAAATACCGCGCGATATCTTTCAATTCGTATATCGGCATGGTGCAAAAACCATTTGTAAATACCATCAATGGTAAATATGAAAATGATTTCAGACAGCGCTTTTATGATGTATATACCACAAATGGCAGATATTCTGATGATGAAGAGTATCCGGTATATTTAAGCGATTCGCTAAATAATGTGTACAGTGGAAAATCAGACTGGACAGATCTATACTATAAAAATGCACTGGTATATGGTATTAATTTCTCACTTGCCGGCGGTACTGACAGGGCGAACTTTAGGTTTGCATTGGGTAATACCAAAAGTGAAGGTGTAGCAGATCAAACGGGTATCGACCGTTATAGCGCCACTTTCAATATCAATATGAAGCCAACCAAATGGTTGTTGTTTTCGACTATGATTAATGCGAACCGCTTAAACCGCGACAGAAATAAAACCTTGCGCGACCGGTTTGCACAACTTAATTATTTTCCTGATTTAAGTGCGCCTCTGCCTCCAAATAAAGATTTCTATGGTTCATACCTGCAAGAATATAAGAAAGGTTTTGATGATAACAAAACAAACTCTATTCAGGGTTATGCCAAATTAGAAGGAATTTTTGGTCAGTTTAAGGTGGTATCATCTTTTAATGCTGATTACAGTGAGGGGTATAGAGATGTTTTTTATGCCAGAACGCTTTTGCAGGGAAACAGTTATGCATCCAATTATTATGGCTTTAGCCAGAGATTAATGATGGATAACAAAGTAACTTACGATTTAAACCTGGATAAGGTTCACGATTTTCATTTTGCCTTAGGGCAATCCATGCAATGGGATATTTATAAATACAGTAACGCCTACGCTTATAAAGGTGTTAATGATTATATTAAAATCAATTTGCTGGACTCTAAACCTAAAAATGACGATGGTAAGGATAACCCAGGTTATTTAACACCAGTTGCCTTTCCAAGAGAATTAACTTATCGGTTTTTAGATAAAACGGAAGATAACTTATTGTCTTTCTATGGAAAAGCTGATTACTCATTTAGCGATAAATACTTCTTATCAGCCGTATTACGTTTAGATGGCTCTTCAAACGCACAACCAACAAGCCGTTGGTTTTATTCGCCAACTATTTCTGCTGCCTGGAATATCAAAAATGAATTTTTGAAAGATAACAGCTTGGTTGATGATTTGGTATTGCGTGCAAGTGCTGGTAGAATGGGGCGTACCTTTAGTTACGATAATTATACGCAGGGTCCACAATATACAGCTTCAGTTGGTTATACTGGTAACTTAACAGTACCTGGATATAATGCATTCGGTGTTTTAACACGTCCTTATCAATTTGGTTGGGTAGGTTATGGTGTGCCTTGGTCGTACTCAGATCAACTTAATGTTGGTGCTGATGTGGCGATGTTGAAAAACCGTCTTCACGTTTCTGTTGACCTTTACAGCAAAACCGACAAAAATCAATTAATTGGCATCCCTGCTTATGCCGAATATGGTTATAAACAATCTATCGAAAGCGGAATGTCTGTTAACAACACGGGTATCGATTTCACCGTGAGTGCTCAAATCATCGCAAAAAGTAAATTTTCATGGAATTCGGCCTTAAACTTTAATCACAATGCTAACGAATTGAAAGCATTGCCAAGAGGACTGGATCAGTTGGTAGTAGGTAACAGATTTTTAAAAGTTGGCCAGCCCGTAGATCAATATTGGTTATTGGAGAATAATGGTATTTACACTGCAGATGCTGATGTGCCAGCGGTTAACGGACAAAAATTAAAATATAAGGGGATTGTTTTAAAGGCCGGCGATCCACGTTGGAAAGATCAAAATGGAGATAATACTATTGATGATAACGATAAAGTATTAAAAGGTCATTCATTACCGACCCTTGCAGGTGGTTTCGATAACAATTTTAGATATGGCAATTGGAGTCTGGCTACAAGTTTCTACTTTAATTTAGGCAGAAAGCTAATCAACCAGGAGATGGCTAACCATTTTGATTTTGTTAACCGCGAAGGTAATACCGATATCAGTTCTGTTAAAGAAATTACCTTCTGGGAGAAACGTGGCGATTACTCAAAATATCCGCTTTACAATCCCTGGAGTACGGTAATCCCATACCGTGCAGATCAGGATCTCTTTTTAGAGAATGCTTCATTCTTAAAATTAAGACAGGTTTCATTGGGTTACGAACTGGGTAATCTGCTTAGTAAGAAGAACATCAAAATCAACAAATTCTTCGTATACGGTGCCGTGAGTAATATTTTCACCATCACGCCTTACACCGGTCAGGATCCCGAGCTAGTTAGCTACGATGGCGTGGATACAGGTTATGGCCAACCCATTCCGAGAACGTATACACTGGGTGTTAAAATGGAGCTATAAGATGAAAACAAGAACTAACAAAACATCAGGTAAGATGAAAAATATATTATACATACTTCTGGTTTCTATAATTGCCTTTTCGAGCTGTAATAAAGCTTTAGAAACCGATTCTACCAGGGTTGTAGGCGAAAAAAATGCCTGGAATACAGTAGAGGATGCCCGGTCGGGAATTTTGGGGGTTTATGCTTTAACACGGGCTGCCTTATCAGATAATAACGGTCACTGGATTTATGGTGATGTAAGAACCGGAGAGTTTTTAAGTCCGAAAAGACAGGATTTAAAGGCTGTAATCGGCAATAATTTAAACGCAGCATATCCTGTGATGGAGGCGTTATCTGATTGGACAAGGTTTTACGCTATTGTAAACGGTGCTAATGTTTTCTTAGAAAATATTGGGCATGTAAAAGAAACAGATAAACGATACACAAGCAATAACATGACAGTGGATATTGCGCAAGCCAGGTTTTTAAGGGCTTTTGCCTATTTCTACATGGTGAGAATCTGGGGTGATGTACCATTTATTACCTCATCAGACGAAGGTAAATTTACGAATAAACCCCGCGAAAGCCAGGCCAGGATTTTAGCATGGGCCGAGCAGGAAATGCTAAAAGCAGCAGCTGATCTGCCATTTATTTATAGCGGTGGCGATGTGCAGCAGCCAACTGATTATTATAATGAAACTTCAGGAAGATGGGGCGGTGCTTTGGCTACAAAAGTTACGGTATACGCGGTTCTAGCGCATTTGGCAGCCTGGAATGGCGATTATACCAGCGTTTCTAAATATGCCAAATTTGTGGAAGATAATTACGGAAAAAGTGCCGGAGGTTTTACAGGAAGTGCTGACTTATCAAATTCCAACGGGTTTTTCTATAATAAAAACACCAGGCAGATGTTCGGTTTTAACTCCGATTATGGCCACGTGGATGGTTCATCTACTGGGCATATTGAAGAGTTAACTTTAGCTGAACCGGTTATGACTAAGTCAGTTCCGGATATTTATCTTCCGAAAGATTCGATTCTAAAATATTTCAATATTGCAAAAGATCAAAGGTTTGCGGTTGATACTTTAGGACAAGCAAAATACGATGGAAGATATTTTACCAACATAAACGGTAAGTACCCCATTTTCAGCAAAATCAAAGTAATTCAGGGTGGCGGAACAGATCCAAACTTCAGGTACTTTACCAGTGCTTTGGTTTTTACCCGCTTAGAAGATATCGTATTGTTAAGAGCAGAAGCGCTTTCAGTTTTGGGCGACCAACAGGGCGCTTTAAATGAACTGCTTTCTGTGATGGTGAGAAGATATGATGACGGATTTTCTGTAAATATAGATGACATCATTAAATTAATTTTCGAAGAGCGTCACCGCGAATTGTTGGGTGAAGGCTCAAGGTGGTATGATTTGATCCGTTACAACAAGATCAAACAGAACGACGCCAAATTTATGAACCTCATTAATTCTGGTGGCATTTACTGGCCAATATCAAGAAAGCTAATTGCTCAAAATAGTTTATTAACCCAAAATGCTTACTGGCGCTAATGATAACGGATATGAAAAATTCAATTAAATACACAGGCGCACTGGCAATCTTATCATTGCTTACGCTCATCAATTCGGCCTGCAAAAAGAATGGAGGATTTTACGATGCACCAGACCAGAATGTAACTTTTGCCGGCAATACTTACGATTATTTGAAAAGCAAACCAGGCGTTTTCGATTCGCTTATTGTAGCGATTGACAGGATGGGTTTGAAAAAAACATTAACCGATAGTAATGTTACGTTATTTGCAGTAAGCAATCCAAGCTTCCAACTGGCTTTACGTAACTTAAATACGTTAAGAAAACTATCTGATAAAGACCCACTTTTTTTGGCCAATATTGATGCTGTTCAGTTGGATACGATGACCTTGTACTATATTATCAGAGGTAAGAAAACAACCGATTCATTAAAACTTCAGGATGGTTTAGACTTGAAAAGTGTACATATTGGTTACCCGATGCATGCGAGTGTAACCAAAATATCGGCTTCTGGTCAGGTTGGTGCCGGACCTGAGGTTATTAATTTTGATAATACCAAAAAAGCAAATTCGTTCGCAACTGGGCAACCAGTACAACATCATCAAATAACATTAAAACCAAAAACGGTGTCGTACATGTTATCAGTGCCGATCACGTATTTGGCTTCAATGAGTTCGTTACCCGGTTAACTTTTGTACCACCACCACCAAACCTTTATCTCGAAATTGGCGGTATATTTTCATCAAACCGCGAAAATGGCGGCGGTATAACCAGTGGAGAAAATTCGAGAAAAGTAATTGATGGGGATGATCACACTAAATTCCTGGCCGATTTACAAGGCGAATTATGGATGAGATTTGAACTTAAAACACCTGCGGTTTCATCGGTATATACTTTAACATCTGCAAATGATGCCAACGAAAGAGATCCAAAAGCATGGACTTATGAAGGCTCGATGGATGGTTCAAACTGGGTAGAATTGGACAGAAGATCTAATTTCTTCTTTGAAGAAAGATACCAGCAAAAAGTATTTAGGTGTACAAATACGGTTGCCTACAAATTTTACCGCATTGTGATTACCGAACTCAGAAACAGTGGAACCTTCCAGTTGGCTGAGTTTACCATAAACAAAACGAAATAAGTGATGCGAAATAGAAACACTAAAATAAATAGCCCGATGAAATCGATCATATATAAATATTTTGCGCTCCTTTTGCTTGCTGTAACCGTTTGCAGTAGCTGTAAAAAGATTTTCGATTTACCCGATGAGAAAGATTATATCAGTAACAATGTAAATTTTAGCAATAAAATTCTGGAGCCAATAATCGGAAGGACCAATCTTATCGGTGGCTTTAACAGCGATAACTCGACCAATCCCATCACTTTCGAAATTGTAAACGTTAGGTTTGGGGATGGAAAGCCGGTGAACGATCTTTTTACAACGGCGCCAACTTACGTATGGACGGCCCCTTATACGGGTTTGGAAAAAGCCTGGCTGAAATTGAGGCAAAAAGAAAAATCGAAACACATCCGATATTCGAAATACGTTCATCAGGTGAATTTATCTTGTAGCCATCAGCAACCAACCAGCTATTGAAACCCCGTCCGACTGATAGTACCAACTTTGCTCAGGATACACGCTTTTTTGATGTAAAGGTTAAAAACACCGGTGGCGAGCGCCTGATCAGAGATTTTCAGATCAGACCTTTCAGAGAACGCCCTTACGAACCATCGAATGATTTTAATGCTTATACAGGTTTGCCTGCCCCTGATCCAAAATTTCCGTTAGACAAAAAACTGAGGGATTACATCCGTCCTTATCTGAATAATGTGATCGGTGCTACTTCTAATTTAAACTTAGTGAGCAACAATGATAAGAAGGATGCCATTGTTTACATCCGTCCATTAACATCAGGAGGTAATGGCCATTCACTACGTATTGTGGTTTTGGGTAAAGATTCTTTACCGATCGATCCTAAGTTCTTCAATGAAACAGTTTGGGATAAAATGATCCATGGTTTCAATATCCAGAAAACCGATCAATATGTTCAGTATGATGTTGCTTATCCAATTCCATTGGTAGAAATCCCTACATCTTATGCTAAAGGCGGATCAAGGGCAAAAGCAGAGTTGAGTTACTCCAGGATTGGTTTTGGAGGGGCACGTACAGTGGCCAGTTTCGGTGTCGATTTCGCTATTTATAAGGCTGGCGACTGGGAAATCGTCTTTTATTTCAAAAACGAGAACCCAAAATTTGCTAACGAATAGTTGATCAATAAAGCTAATATTATGAAAAGAAATATACTTTTATATACATTACTTATTGTATGTATAATCTGTTGTACGAATGCCTATTCGCAAGAAAAAAATATTATTGTAAATGGCAGGGTTCTGGATAAAGATACCAAACAGGGGGTGCCAGGCGTATCTGTTGTTTTGCAAAGCACAAATAAAGGCTTAACGCAAACAAACGGTGATGGAAAGTTTTCGGTTAACGTGCCTGTTGGAGGAACACTTTTATTTAAATTTTTAGGGTACAATACCTCATCGGTTAAAATTACCAATCAAACCAATATCACAGTAACCATTAGCGAGGATCGTAAAGATCTGAATGATGTGATTATTGTAGCTTACCAAAACAGACCAAAAGAAACAACTGCCGGATCGGTAACGGTGCTTAGCGGTAAGGATGTATCCGATATCCCGGTATCAAATATTGAAACCCTTTTACAGGGTAAGGTGCCAGGGTTAAATATCCAGAACAATACCGGTGCCCCTGGTTTTAGGGGATCGGTACAGCTTCGTGGTTTATCAAGTTTAAGTATTTCGGGTAGTGGTAACGATTCATTTTTACAACCTACATCGCCATTATACATTATCGATGGTGTGCCATTAGATGCAGATAAGGCAGCAGAGTTTGGTTTTCAAACGCAAGGCCCCGGGGTGAGTCCACTTTCGCTAATCCCTCAGGAGGATATCGAAAACATCCAGATCCTGAAAGATGCGCAGGCCACTTCCATGTATGGATCAAGAGGTGCTTATGGGGTAATCATCATCACCACAAAAAGAGGTAATTCTAAAGTGCCGCGTATTAAATATGTATCGAACTTTTTCGTTAATGCTCCGCCTAAATTACGCGAAACATTAGGCGGTAATTCAGAACGCCAATTAAAAATTCAGCAAATTATTTTAAACGCTGAGACCATTAATCAGATCAGGGGAATTAGCAATACACCTTTTCTTGCCGATAGTTTAAATGCGTATTATAATAACTCTACTGATTGGCAGGATGTATTTTATCAAACCACCTTTAACCAAAGTCATAACCTGGCTTTAGATGGCGGTGACCAAAAATTTAATTACAAAGCCAATATGGGCTATTATGCGGAAAAAGGTGTAATTAAAAATACGGGTTATAACCGTTACAATTTAAACATGAATATGGAGTTTAAGCCGAATGATAAATTCAGGTTTTTCGGTTTCGTTAATGGCTCTGTAGGTAAACAGAATAAAGGTAACGGTGCAGGTTTGCTTCAATCGGGTGTAGCTGAAAACGGCCAGGCATCAACACTTTTGCCACCTCCGTCTTTTTATCAGGCATCTGGCGGGGTATTATCTGCTTTGCAAACGCTAAACGATAACAATTCCAGAAATTTAAGAGCAAATATAGATGCCCGTTACGAATTTATACCAGGTTTCGCAGCATCTTCTACCTTAAGTTATGATTATACCTCAGATACTGAAACTACATTTACACCAGCCGCAGCCAACGGATCATTTGCCAAGCTTTATGATTATAATGGCCGAAATTTCCAGTTATACAATAGAAATGCAATTACCTACGCTAAAACATTAGGTGAAAAGCACAATTTCTTTATCAATACATTTAACGAAATTTATAAACAGGGCTCCCAATCATCAATAAGCCGGCAGGAAAGAATTCCAAACGATCAGCTCCAGGGGCCAGTCGGCTTCGATGGTTATTACTCAAGAGGTGGCGGAGTTTTAAGTAGTTATAAAAATGCTACAATTGCCTCTTTCGCAGGATCGCTATCTTACGATTATGATAAAAAATATGTTGCTGAATTCTCTTACCGTTTAGATGGTACCTCATCAAGTGGTTTGGAAAATCCATATTCTAAAAACTCTTCAATAGGTTTAAGATGGAATTTCAACAAAGAAAACTGGTTAACAGATCAAAAATGGTTAGACTATGGTAGTTTAAGATTAACCTGGGGCCAGAATATTGTGCCAACAGGTAATCTGCAAAGTATTTATGGTATTTATAACCTCAATGGAAATTACAACAATACGCAAACCATTGGTATCAATTACGATTTAATTCCAAATCCGGCTTTAAAGCCAACCACTACAAGTCAGTATAACCTTGGTTTTGACATTGGTTTCCTGAACAGATTCTCGATTGTTGTGGATAGTTATTTTAAAAAAGTAGATAATTTACTGTTCGATCGTATTTTATCAAATACTACAGGTTTTAATAAACTGTCGAGTAACGATTTGGGTATAGCCAATTATGGTACCGAGATCAGCTTAAATGTAAAAGCCATTACCAGCAAGGATTTCGATTTATCTTTCTCAATAAACGGTGCTTACAACCGCGATGTGCTGTTAAAATTGCCTGAAGAGTATAACGGGCAGTATATCCGCTTCGATGATTCCGGTTACCTGCAACATAATGTTTTCCGTGTAGGCAGAAATACCCTGTCAAACTATTTAAGAATTAACCAGGGGGTTTACAAAACAGACGCAGATGTACCTGTAGATCCGGTTACCGGAAAAAGATACCAAACAAACAATACCTTCTTTTACGGGGGAGATCCGATCTTAAAAGATGTAAATGGCGATTATATTCTGGACAGCAGAGATTACGAAATTACCGGAAACTCACAGCCATTGTTAACAGGTGGTTTATCATTCACCATGAGGTATAAAAGATGGGGACTAAATATGTATGCCAGTTACACTGCCGACAGAACAATCTTAAATAATGCCCTTGCCGATCGTATTGCCATCATGAGAGATCCTTATGCATTAAATGCAGTAGTACCTTTAGGTGATTTGAATATCTGGCAGAAACCAGGCGATGTGGCTAAATATCCATATCCTTATGATTTTAGCCGTTACGGAAATATCCAACCATTAAGAGCTGACCAAACCTTATGGCAGGAAAGTGGTACGTATCTGAAAATTAACAACTTAACCCTTTCCTATATGTTCGATAAGAAGTTGATCAGCAGATTCGGACTGGCTAATTTAAGGATATTTGGTTCCACTAATAACTTAATTACATTTTCTAAGTATAGTGGCCCTAATCCGGAAAACGTAACTGCATTAGGTCGCGATATTTCTAACGGTTATCCTGTGCCACGTACCTATAACATTGGTTTAAATTTAGAACTTAATACAGGCAACTAAAAATATTGATTATGAAAAAAGTTATTATTTACACTTTGGTTATTGCAGCATCTTTTTGCTTGCCTTCATGTAAAAAGTTTTTAAACGTACAGCCTTTAGATAAACTAACAGGGAACAACTTTTTCCAGACTAAAGAAGACGTTGTTGCCAATATTTATGATTTGTCGAGGATTGTTTTTAGCAAAATAAATGAAACGCATTATGTTGGTGCGGTTGGCGAATACAGATCAGGCGAAGTATTACACGAAAGCCAGTCTGACAATGCCGCTTCCCGTGAATATGTGGAGTATTTAGGTCGAAATGATCTGTTAAACCTGATTAGGAGAGGGCAGCCCTGGGACTATTATAATTTTGATAGAATAACAGACTGGACCGGTTATTACAGGGCAATTCAAGGTGCCAATATCCTGATTGCGAAATTAGATGAGGGTGTTCCGGGTGTTTCTGAAACAGAAAAAGGACAGTTTAAGGCTGAAGCCGCCTTTATTCGCTCACTTTGTTACTTTACCATGGTACGGTTATTTGGCGATGTAGTGTATTATACTGATGCATTTCATTCTACATCCTTACCCCGCGAAAATTTTGTATCCGTATTAAATAAATGTATTGCCGATTTAAGTAGTTATAAAAATCAAATTCCATTTACCTACAGCGATCCTGCTTTAAAAGGCGTTCGGGCAAGTAGAGGTAGCATCATTGCCTTAATGATGGAGATGAATATGTGGAACGCAGGCTTTGACGGCGCTAACGCAAGAAAATATTATCAGGCTACTGCAGATCTGGGTAAAGAATTGGTTGCAAGTAATGCCTATCGGTTATTACCAATTTCAGACTGGTCTACAGTAATTAAGGGCCGCTCAGATGAAAGCTTATTCGAATTTTATCAAAGTATAAATTATGGAGATGCCGTACTGAATGTTGCACCAATTGCCGACATGTTTTTGCATTACCCATACAAAAGACCTGAATATACACACCGCGTAAGTTTTGCTTATTACAGGGGCGAATATATGCAGAAACTTTTTCAGGATGGGAGCGACAAAAGAATTACAACCTGGTTTAATGAAGATATTTTTGCCGACAATGGTAAGTTCATGTTATTAAAATATGCCAAGAACTCTTTTATTGTTGGTGAGGAAGATGCCAATCCGGATAATACCTTTATGATTTTCAGGTATGGTGGAGAACTCCTGCTGGCGGCAGAAGCGCTTGCAAATATAGATGAAGACGCCGAAGCCATAAAACTGGTAAATATGGTAAGGGGCCGCGCCGGCGCATCTCCATATACGTCTTCAAATGGAGATCTTAAAGAATTTATCTTTTACGAACGTTCAAGGGAGCTTATTGGCGAGGGGCATCATTACTTCGATTTGGTTAGGACGAAGAGAATTTTAAACAGTCAGTATTCTTACAACGTACTTACATCCGATAAATTTAGTCGTGGTGCCTGGACCTGGCCGATAAACCCGGGTGCGTTAAACAACAACCCATTCATGAAACTGAATGATTATTGGGTTAATGGTGGTAATTAATTATAATAAAAGAGATATGAAAAAGCTAATTTTTGCTTGTGCTGCTTTACTGCTGATATTAAATGCTTGTAAGCGTGATGAATATTATCGTGATGGAGGCCTAGCCAATCCTGACTTTAATGGTAACATGCTTCAATATTTACAGGCTAAAAAAGTACCTTTTGATACCATAGCCAAAATTGTAAAACTGGCGGGTTTAGAAAGTACCTTTTCAAATGAGGACTTTACTTTTTTTGCGCCTGATGATGAGGTAATTAAAAAAACAATCGGGACAATTAGAACTGATGGATTAAATAACCTACTTTTTTACGCAGGAAAAGATACCGTTAAAACGCTGGATCAGATTAGTCCGGTAATCTGGAGGAGATATCTGCAACGTTACATGTTTAAGGGTGTGAATAGGTTAAAGGATTATCAGCAAATCGATTTTGATGTTAAGAGTGTTTATCCGGGCGGTTTGTATTATTCTCTTGGTGGTAATATCTCAAATATTGGAGTAACCTATGCTACCGCGAACAATATCAAATATATCGGGTACCGCCAATTAAACTTAACTTATATCCCCGATGCTTCAAAACCTAATGATAATTGGTACATCAACAAGGTGGCATCATCTGATATAAAACCTACCAATGGCATTGTACACACTTTGGCCTATAATGACATAAGAGGCGGCGCTTATTTTGGCTTTAACGAGAGTGATTTTTTTAGTGATGTATATTTTAGCGGTTTAGCTCCTTCTGATCCCTCAAAATAAGTCATAACTGGTTTTACCTCAAGAAATTAAATAATGAAAAAAATTAAATTTATATTCACAATAATCACTTTGATTGCTTTCAGCTTTCAAGGATGTAAAAAGGCAGATGATGTAATCCCTGACCCTTATGCTGATGCTAAATCGCCATTAGGCGTGGCCATTTCGCAAACTGATGTCCCAGTTCCTGCTGTTGGGATTGTAGGTACATCTGTAGTCATCAAAGCTTCTGGCTTTGATAAATATAAAGATCGATTAACCTTTATGTTTAACGGCGAAAAGGCCGAGGTAATTAGCGTTACGGCCACAGAAATTACCGTTAAAGTTCCGGAAAGCGGAAGTACGGGCGTAACATCAATCGCTATTGGCGATCAGTTATTTATTGGGCCAACTTTTACCGTAACCGGGCTCATGCAGATTGATCCTACTTTTAAAGCTATAGCAGGTACCAACGGTTATGTAAGTCAGGTATACGAAATGCTTGATGGAAGGAATATCGTAGTTGGTAATTTTACCAATTTTGATAATAAAGGAGGTGTGGTTCCCATTAACCGGATCGCAAGAACATCATTAGATGGAGAATACGATCGTACTTTCCGTACAGGGCGGGGAGCTAACGGGACTTTAGCCAGGATTGTAGAAATTGGTGGGCGTTTTATTGTAGCAGGTGGTTTTACCGGATTTAACCAGCGTACAGAAAATATCAGCAACATTACCAGTTTGTTCACCAGCGGAGCAATAGACACCATAAAAATTCAAACCAAAAGAAAGCCAACAGTCACTGATACCATTACGCAGAAATGGTTTCCGAGGTTTAACGGCGGTACAAATGGTTTTATTAACCGTGTATACGCACACCAGGGAAAAATTTTAGCAACCGGCGATTTCAGGTATTATGTAAAAAGAACTTACGATAAGTTTAATTACGATTTATCGAGGGATACGGTCATATTGGACAGTACAGAAATCCGCCAGATTTTGCGCTTTAATTTAGATGGTAGTCTTGATAAAACATTCCGTTTCAACACCGCTACCAATAAAGGAAAAGAAAGTGCAAACGGACCTGTGGATACTTACATGCATACTGAGGCAGAGAAGCTGGAAAAACTGGTTGTGTTTGGTAATTTTACCACTTTCGATGGTCAGCAAGCTAACCGCATTGTGAGGTTAAATGCTGATGGAAGTATCGATCCTACTTTTACATCAGGTACAGGCGCCGATAATGCCATATATTCTTGTACTTATAATGTAACAACAAAAAAATATGTGATTACCGGAAGTTTTACCCGTTATAATGGTAAAGCAGTAGTAGGTGTTGCGGTTTTAAACGATAATGGAACTTTAGATGAATCATTCGCATCGCTCTCCTTCGAAGGTGGGCAAGCTAATTTTGCCAAACAGCTTAATAATGGGTTAATTGTAGTAAGCGGGTATTTTATTAAATACAATGGCATCACCAGAAATGGGTTTATGGTTTTAACACCAACAGGAACATTGGCAAAAGGATACAATTCTACAGGTCCTTTTAATGGTAGCCTATCCGATGTGATCGAAACGAAATCGGCAGATGGTAAAAAAGCACTATTGCTAATAGGTAGCTTTAGTCGTTTTGATAATTTACCATTATACAACATTATTAGGGTAACTATCGAATAACAGATTAAGCTAACCAGAATATAAATTAAGATGAGTATGATGAAAAAATATAAATTATTGATTGGCTTAATCGCAACAATAATTACCACGGCCATATTTTCTTGTAATAAAGAATTCGAAAGAACTATTGGAGATAAGAATGCCAGTGATACCACAACTGTTAAATACGGAAACCGTAAGGTACTTTATTTAGTTGTCGATGGAGCCAGGGGGCAATCGGTTTTAGATGCAAATACACCAAATATTGATGCTATTTTACCGCACGCTATCTACACATGGGTAGGGTTAAGTGATCCTGAAGCAACTGCAAGTGCAACCAATTGGGCAAACATGTTAACCGGGGTTAAAAAAGAGAAGCATAAGGTTACCACCGATGCATTAACGAATAACAATCTGCAGAATTACCCAATTATCTTCAACAGGATTAAAGAGGCAAGTGCAAAATCGAAAATCGTTACCTATACCTCATCAGCGGTTTTTAAATCGTTAAATACAGGAGCTGACGTGACTAGCCTGTTGGCAGATGATGATGCTGTTAAAGCCGGATTGATCAGCAATTTAACAAGTGATACTGCAACGGTTATTGTAGGCCATTTTACGGGGGTTAATGCGGCAGGTGCTGCATCAGGATATGATGTTTCTTTTCCAGCTTATAAAGCAGCTATCGAAAAATTCGATACTTCCGTAGGTGAAATCCTCGCGGCACTAAAAAAACGTCCTGATTATAACAATGAGCAATGGCTGGTGGTTATTGCATCAAGTGCAGGCGGGCAATATACCTTACCCTCAAATGCCGATGACCAAACTATTTTTAGCCAGCCAAAAGTAAATTCGTTTGTAATTTATTATGCACCAACCTACAACAAACGAATTTTAACAAAGCCATTTACGGGTAACAGGTATTTAGGCAAAACAATCCGTTTTAAAGGGGAAGATGTGAGGGCACAGGTTGATGCTGCTGACGCAAACGTTTACAATATAGATGACACTACAAAAGTGACCATTGAACTTAAGGTTAAAAAGAACGAAGACAAATTCTTCTGGCCAAGTGTTTTAGGTAAACGTAATGAGTGGTCTGGTGGCCATCCGAGTGTAGGCTGGGTTATTTATTTAGAAGAAGACTATTGGTATTTTGAGTGGCGGGGCACCAAAGATGGAGATTACCACCAATGTAGGGGTGGGAGTTTTGCCAAGGGGAAATGGACAAATTTAACGGCAAAAATAGAGGTACGTAATGGACAAAGGTTTGTTCGTACCTATACCAATGGTAGCTTTAATAATGAGCTCGAAATTACAGGTTCAGGTTCATTGGCAAATTCTAATCCTTTAAAACTGGGATTTTTAAACGGAAACGGACACGGAGTACCAGATGTATATGTAAGTGATATCCGCTTTTTTAAATTTTCTGTTCCGGACGGAATGATCGGCAACTATGCCTGTCAAACTTCAATAGACCAAAGTCATCCATACTTTAATTTTCTGGTAGGGTATTGGCCCGCAACAGATGGTAATGGTGATATCATGGCAGATTTAAGTTCTCAGGCACATGATTTTAAATTTCAGGGAAACTATGCCTGGGAGAGTTTTAACGATTTAATCTGCCCTCCGGCACCAGAAACACTGGCCATATTTGTTCCTCAAACATCAGATATACCTGCACAGATTATAAATTGGTTAAAGATTGCCAATAAACAAATATGGGGGCTTGATGGCCGGGTTTGGTTAGATCAATAACAGATTTGCTGATTATTTAAAATATCATAAAATGAAGAAAATTATATATATCGCATTGATAAGTTTAGCCATAATTGGTGTTTATTCTTGTCGCAAATCACAAATAGATGATTTAAAATTGCCAGATCCTAATACCAGAAGTGTAACAGGGGAAGGTATCGTTGCCGGAAACGTTTCCATAGATAACGAATACATTAAAGTTCCTTTTAAAATTTCTTTAACGGGCGTTGCAGAAGAGGCCTTTCAGGTAGGTTTAACTTTAAATAACGATACTGTTACGCAGTTAATTAATAATGGAACCATTACAAATGCGATCCTAATGCCGTCTGCAGGGGTAGAATATCCTAATGTGATCAACGTGGCTTACGGAACCGATAAGAGCGAAGGCGTTGCTATTGTTCGCCGGTCAGTATTGGAGCGCAATTATGGTAAAAAAGTGGTTTTCGCCCTAAAGCTTTCGGCTCCCGGCAAAGGAAATAAGATTGCCGCTGGCCAATCTACCATCATGGTTATTATCAATACTGCCGATCTGTTAAAACCCACCGATCTGCACTATTTAACTTTAAATGGCGGTGGTACCTATAATGTAGTATATCAGGGCAATTACATTGTAGGCCCTGCCGGGGTAACGATTCCACTGATTGTAAGTTTAGAAAACCAACCATCAACAGCTTTCAATATTAAAATCAAGGAAAACATAGATACCATTGCTACTTTAGTTGGCAGGGGAACTTTGCCCGCAGATGCAATCCATTTGGCTGCTAAAGATTATAGCGTTGATACTTTGGTTCGGTTTGCCACGGGAGCTTCGAGTGCGATCGTCAGACTTCAGATCCCATGGCCGGTTTTCGATGCCAACATTGTTGCAAATAAGAAATTTGCATTCGCCTTCAGTATTAACGAGGCAAGCAATCATGTAATTCACCCAACTAACAGCAAATTAATAGTGATTGTAGATCCTAATGTAAATTTGGATAATAACTCTTACATCACCGGAAACGGTACTGGTTTAACAGCAAAATATTATACCAATACCCAATTAGATCCGGATGATGGACGCGCGCCATTTAAAACCAGAATTGATGAGCAAATTAACTTTAGTGGGGATAGTTGGCCAGATAGTGTGTACGTTAATACAAAAAGTAATTCTTTGAGCCGAGATAACTTTGCGACCAGGTGGACAGGCGAGTTTTTGGCGCCAGTTCGTGGTACCTATACTTTTTATCAAACCCGCTGGGATGATGGTGCCAGACTATATGTTAATGGCGTAGCGTTAGTAGACGATTACACTACCCAATGGGATAAAGATACACGTAAGGGCACCATATTTTTAGAACGTGGTAAAAGATATAAAATAGAAGCACATCACCGCGAAAATGTAGGTGGGCAGCAGGCTTATCTTGAAATTGAAGTGCCGAATATTTTATCCAAAAGGGTAATACCAAAATCTCAATTATTTCCAACACCTTAAATATTAATCAGATATGAAAAATAACGTAAAAAAATTACTCAGTATTCTATCTCTTTTAATACTTATTGTAATGACAACAGTAAAGTGTAAGAAAGATGCAGAAGAGGTTGTTCCGGTGGTGGACGAACCTAAACCAACAGCAGGTTTTTCGTACGTAAGGCCGGATACTGTAAAATTCTTAGAGTACCAGTTTACGGGTAGCTCGACAAATTACAAAACTTTGTTGTGGCAATTCGGAGATGATAGTACCTCTGTTTTGGTTAATCCAAAACATACCTATCGTTTCCCCGGCAAATATAAAGTAACCTTAACCACCAGAAACAGCCAGGGCTATTCGGCCGCAAAAGAAGTGCTTTTAAATATTGTAGATCCAAATTTCGATCCAACAAAAATTGGAGAGAATTATATGCAGACGGTTGGTGGCATATTTTCGGTAAATTTAGAAGCCGGTGCCGGACCTAATTCTGATGAGGGATCGAAAAAACTGGTTGATGGCGACATCACGACCAAATTTTTGCAGGCAGGTTTTGATGGTACGCAAAGATGTACTTTCGAACTTGCAACCCCACAGGTTGTTGGTGCTTATACTTTAACTTCGGGAAACGATGCTGAAGATAGAGACCCTAGATATTGGATTTTACAGGGATCAATAGATGGTATTCAGTATACCGATTTACATACCGTAACCACTTGCCCGTGGGCAAACTCTAATGAAAGACGCGTTACCAAAAGGTATTATTTCGACAACTTTGTTGCCTATAAATTCTATCGTCTTTATATTAAAGCAAACAGAGGAAGCAGGGTTTTCCAATTATCCGAATGGACCATTAACAAAAAACAGCCTTAGTTTATATAGGTTTTATGCACAATTTGAAAGATACATGGAGCTTAAAAACTTCATGTATTTTTTTGAGGGCTCATTTTAAATGTCATTTAGACAATTAAAAAAATGTCTTCACTTGCAAATTAAATTATATTTTATACTTTAGTAAAACGTTTAACTAAAGTTAAATCTAACCAAAATATACAATCGGATTTCAACACACACATACAAATGATGAACAAAACCAACACTTTTAAATTTATAGGCGTACTCGGCTGCATGTTTGCAGGCAGTTTGCTGAAGGCCCAGGAGCGGAAAGCCCCGGCTTATCCCTTAATTACACACAATACCTATTTCAGTATCTGGTCTACCACGGATAAATTAAACGAATCTTCTACCCAACACTGGACGGGAGCTGATCACTCTCTTTTAGGAATGATTAATGTTGACGGTGGTATTTATCGGTTTTTAGGTAAAGAAACTACCACTTATAGAACGGTTGTACCTGCTTCCGACGAAAAAGCTTACGAAGTTAAATATACTGAAAGTGAGCCACAGGGCGATTGGAAGGCGGAAAATTATAGCGCCACCAACTGGCAAACAGGTGCTACGCCAATTGGTGATGATGAAAAAAATGTAAAAACCGTTTGGAAATCGCATGATATATGGGTGAGGAGAGCCTTTAATGTCGCTAACCCGGCATCAATAAACGAACTGTTTTTAAAGATTAATCATGATGATAATATTGAGGTTTACCTGAATGGAAAGAAAATCTACACGAAAGAAGGCTGGACCAATAACTTCCAATATATTGCCTTAAGCAATAGCGATAAAAATGCTTTAAAGGCAGGGTCTAACGTAATCTCGATCCATTTAATTAACACTGCTGGCGGCCGCTTTCTCGATTTTGGTTTAGTAGAAAAGCTAAAAGACAAAGCAGAAAAAGTACAGCTGGCTAAACAAAAAAGTGTTGATATCAATGCCACGCAAACCATTTATAACTTTACCTGTGGTAAGGTCGATTTAAAATTAACTTTTACCTCTCCCTTGTTAATGAACGATTTGGGTTTGTTTGCACGTCCGGTTTCTTACGTTTCCTATCAGGTAAAAGCAAATGATGGTAAAACGCACCAGGTAAAAGTGTATTTAAGTGCTTCTTCTAACATTGCAGTTTACCGTCCTACACAAGAGGTTGCCGCAACCAAGTACGCAACAGCTAAATTATCAGTATTGAAAACAGGAACGGTAGAGCAGCCAGTTCTTCAAAAAGCAAGTGATGATATGCGAATTGACTGGGGTTATTTTTACGTGGCTGCGCCAAAAACCGGCAATGCCATCCAGTTTGTAACGGCCGAAAAAGATGCTGCCGATGCTTTTAGAAAAGGCAATTCCGCTTCAACCGTTAAACAAGGCAAAATGCTTGCATTGAATACTGTTATCCCCTTCGGAACAGTGGGTAAAGCTGCGGTAGAAAAATATGTTGAATTAGGCTATGACGAAATTTATAGTGTTCAATATTTTAACAAAAATTTAAGACCATGGTGGAATACCTCAGGTAAAGAAACCATTGAATCACAGTTAACGGCTGCGGCTGATGAATACAAAACGGTGATCCGGAAATGCGAGACTTTTAACAAAAATTTATATGCCGATGCCTTAAAATCGGGTGGTAAAGAATATGCTGATTTATGCGTTTTAGGTTACCGCCAGAGTATTGCAGCACATACTCTGGCAAAGAGTCCGCAAGGAGAGATTTTATGGTTATCTAAAGAAAATAACAGTGGTGGTTTTATTAATACCGTCGATGTAACTTACCCTTCGGCACCATTATACCTGATTTATAATCCAGAGTTATTGCAAGGCATGTTGAACGGTATTTTCTATTTCAGCGAAAGTGGAAAATATCCTCATCCCTGGGCAGCCCACGATCTGGGTACTTACCCCTTAGCCAACGGACAAACCTATGGCGAGCCAATGCCGGTTGAAGAATCGGGCAACATGATTATTTTAACTGCGGCGATTGCCAAAGCACAGGGAAATGCCAATTACGCTAAAGCACACTGGAAAACCTTAACCACCTGGGTTGATTATTTAACCAAAGAGGGCTTAGATCCAAAAACACAGTTATGTACCGATGATTTTGCTGGTCACCTTGCCCGTAATGCCAACTTATCGGTAAAAGCTATTGTGGGTATAGCCTGTTATGCCCAGATGGCACAAACATTAGGTTATAATGAAGTAGCTAAAAAATATAGGGATATTGCTGAAAGTATGGTGCCAAAATGGATAGAAATGGCCGATGCAGGCGATCACTATGCTTTAACTTTTGATAACAAAAATACCTGGAGCCAGAAGTATAACCTGGTTTGGGATAAGGTTTTAAATTTAAATTTGTTCCCTCAAAAAATATATGATACCGAAACCAAATATTACCTGACGAAACAAAATAAATACGGTATCCCATTAGATAGTAGAAAGGCCTACACTAAAAACGACTGGATCTTGTGGACCGCTACTTTTGCACCAACACAAAAAGAATTCGAAGCTTTGATTCATCCTGTTTACAAGCATGCTATCGAAACTGACTCTAGAGTGCCTTTGAATGATTTTTATGATTCAAATACTGGTATTCGCGATAACTTTAAAGCCCGCAGTGTAGTGGGTGGCTTTTACATGAAAATGCTTGCCGATAAATTAAATAGTAAATAAGATCTCATCTCCTTTAAATTAACAATCAAAGGTTCTGCATTAATTTGCAGGACCTTTTTTTCCCATCATGCCCTCCATTCCCCTCTTTTAAAGGGGTGTCAGCAGGACGGGGCATTTTTTATCCTATCGATTGGTGTCTCACCCACCGAAATTAAAGATATCTTGTTAGAAATGATTGGCTTGTGGTTCCTGGCTGGTTTTATCCTATCGGTCGGTGTCTCACCGACCGAAGTAAAAGATATCTTATTAGGAAATGAGTGGCTTGTGGTTTCTGGCTGGCTTTAGTCCCGCCATTCGCTATAGCTCCGATAGAAACATCGGAGGCTGCCGCTGCTGTCGGGTTTAGGAACAATGGTTTCTGCACATAGCAACCCCAAAAATGAAATGCTATTTTGCCCAATAGCCCCGGTTGAAGCGGTACCCTGCAACGACCGAGGTACGAGGAAGTGAAGCGTACAAGCGTAAAACGGGAAGGCATTTATTGCTCTGCAGAGGCCTTGCGCTCCATATAATGGAAATAGGCACTTTTAAATTATCCTATCGGTCGGTGTCTCACCGACCGAAGTAAAAGATATCTTATTAGGAAATGAGTGACTTGTGGTTCCTGGCTGGTTTTGTCCCGCCATTCGCTATAGCTCCGATAGAAAACCTGTGAAACAGGCAAGCACACCAAAATATAACATAAATCGGTGCTTAATCGGATGCTGCCGCTGCTGTCGGGTTTAGGAACAATAGTTTCTGCACCCTGCAACCCCGAAAATGAAATACTATTTTGCCCAATAGCCCCGGTTGAAGCGGTACCCTGCAACGACCGAGGTACGAGGAAGTGAAGCGTACAAGCGTAAAACGGGAAGGCATTTATTGCTCTGCAGAGGCCTTGCGCTTCATATAATGGAAATAGGCACTTTTAAATTACGAAATTCATGTATTAAACATCAATCATTAAAACTCAAACTCCAGCTGATTACTTTCTGGCTTTTCTATCTCCACATCATCATAAAACCGCGATAAGGTAATACCCAACAACCTGACTTGTGTTACGCCAATAGCTGCCTCTTCCAGAAGTTTAATCGCCTCTGCATAAATTACCTCAGCTTTGTTTATCGGTATAGCAAAAGAACGGCTGCGCGTAATGAGTTTAAAATCGGCGAACTTGATTTTTAGGGTTACCGTTTTCCCACTTAGCTGGTATTTTTCCAAACGTTTGGCCACGGTTTCACTAATCTGTTTCAGCAGATCGTGCATCACCGAATCTTCATTGGTATCTTCTGAAAAGGTATCTTCTGCACCTACTGATTTGGTTTCGCGGTTTGACTGAACGGGGCGTTCATCAATGCCACGTACAATTTTATAATAAAACCTTCCCGATTTTCCGAACTGGGCAACAAGCTGGGCTTCAGTCAGTTTTTTTAAATCTGCACCCGTATTAATTTGCATGGCCTTCATTTTGGCGCCGGTAACTTTGCCTACACCAAAGAATTTCTCTACCGGGAGTTTTTCCATAAAAGCTTCAATCTTCGATGGACCAATGAAAGTCAAACCATCAGGTTTGTTCATGTCTGAAGCTACTTTAGCCACAAATTTATTGATCGATACACCTGCTGAAGCCGTTAGGTTTAACTCATTTTTAATTGCATCCTTAATCGATTGTGCTATATCAATGGCCGATCCAATTCCGAGTTTGTCTTCTGTTACATCAAGGTAAGCTTCATCCAGCGAAAGGGGTTCTATGACATCCGTATAGCGGCTAAAAATTTCCCTAAGCGCTTTCGAAACCGCAGTATAAGCATCAAAACGAGGATAGACGAAAATTGCTGTCGGACAAAGCTGGTAGGCTTTACTGCTCGACATCGCAGAGCGGATTCCATATTGCCTGGCTTCATAACTGGCTGTAGAAACGACACCACGACTATCTGGCTTACCACCAACCACTAAAGGCTTTCCACGGTATTCCGGAAAATCGCGTTGCTCTACAGATGCATAAAAAGCATCCATATCGATATGAATTATTTTTCTTAAAACTGGTGGAGTTGAATCAGACATGCAATGATCTAAATTTCGTGATTTTTATCAGGATTATTGATTTAGATTTTTTTCTTTACAAAATATGGAGAGAGCAATTCGTTTTTATAAAAATGCAAAACACGAATGGTATGCCGATATACCTGAATGGGGAGGGGCTATTGAAGATCTACAAATGGTAGAGGGTGCCGACGAACTGTTAAACTGGATAGCTGCTGCCGAAAATGAATGTAAATTATTAATGGCCGATGAGCAAATACAAAATGCCGAAATTTTAGATCTTGTTTATGCACGCGAAGAGAATTTAGGCGGGGGTGGCGACTATCTGTTAGAAAAATTTAGAGGAGAATTTAAGAACCATAAAATTTGGCTTTGCCATGTAACGGAGTTTGTTTTTAAACAATTGCCTGAAAGGATTTATTTTAAGGAAATTGAATAACAAGATTTTGAGCGAGGCTAAATTTATGGAGGCAGCGCTCTCCATTTCGCTTCAGTTGGTATAACGATCGTTCCGGAAAGCCATACATGCTAAACCTTATGCCTTTATCTAATCCAACAATGTTTCTACCCTATTCAGTAAAGAATCCATCTCAAATGGTTTTTCCATAAAATCATTTGCACCAGCATCCAGTGCAGATTGTCTGATGTCTCTGCTAGCCGAGATCATTAAGATAGGAATTTCCTTAAATTGAGGGTCGTTTTTAAGCTGCTTGCAGATATCTCTCCCATCATGACCGCTCATCCAGATATCGAGCAGAATCAAATCTGGCCTATTTTTTACCGCATCTATTACTGCTCCGCCATCATACGTAAAGTCAACATCATAACCCATCACTTCCAAAATCATTGTTATAGCATCAACAATCCCTTCGTCGTCATCGGCGATGAGTATTTTTTTGTTCCCCATTTTGTAATTTTATTTCAAATAGTTTTGTTTTTCAATCGGTTAATGAGAAGATGATTAATATCGATAGATTATTAATGCGGCAAAGATGCTTTTTGTTTTAAAAAAACGAATATTTATTTAAAGAATTTTATGGCAAATATTGACTATTGTCAATTGATAAAGTATAGCTGTTTTATTCCCGCAGTAGTGAATTAACTGATAATTTATTTTACATGCCAGATATTCGTACATTAATATTTTATATTTACAGCGTTTATTCAAATTAATTGGGTTTAATAGCCAAAAATGGATAGTATTAATATTAAGAAGTTAGCAGAGGCGTTAAATTTATCTACTTCTACAATTTCGAGGGCTTTTAGGGATAATAGCGACATTAATGGCGCTACGAAAGCGCTTATATTAGCCAAGGCGAAAGAGTTAAACTATCAGCCTAACCATTATGCCAGTAATTTAAGGGAGCAAAAAAGCAAAACTATTGCCGTTATTGTACCCGAGCTCGCCAATAATTATTTCTCGCAGGCCATTCATGGTATCGAACGTGTGGCAAGAGAAAATGGTTACCATATTTTGATTTACGTAACCGATGATGATTATCAAAAGGAAGTAACTTTCATTCGCCACTTACACAATGGCAGAGCCGATGGCATTATCATGTCCGTTTCCGGAGAAGCCAATGATCATAATTACCTCAATAAATTTGGCACTAAAAGGCTGCCGCTGGTATTTTTTGATCGTATTTATGAAGACATAGCTACCCCAAGGGTAATTACAAATGATTATAACAGCAGTTTTCTGGCAACGGAACACTTAATAGAGCAGGGTTGCAAAAGAATTGCTTACCTGGTGGTGAATAAAAGTTTATCTATTGGTAAAACCCGTATGCAGGGCTACCTTGATGCACTGGCCAAACATCAGATTCCTTTCGAAGAAAATTTGATTGTAGACTGCAGCAACAGTTACGAAGAAAACAGCATTATCATAAAACATGCTTTAATGCAATTGAAACCTGATGGTGTTTTTACCTCGGTAGAGCGTTTGGCCTTTGCCACCTATTATGCTTGTTACGATCTCCACATCAACATTCCCGGAGATTTAAAGGTGATCAGTTTCTCCAGTTTGGAAATTGCTCCTTTGTTAAATCCTTCACTTACCACCATCACCCAACCCGCAATTGAAATTGGAGAAGAAGCGGCTAAATTATTGTTTACTGTTTTGGATGATCATGCCGATAAAAACCAGGCAAATGAGGTGGTTTTAGAGTCCAAAATTATCAAGCGGAATTCGACCAATAAATAGGTGAAAAAAGGCCAGGAAAACCACCTTGTTTTTGGTCTTAAATTTTCAAAAAGATCTTCACTTAGTGTAAAATAAGCAGAATTGCGACTCATTTTCGGGAACGTTCCCGAAAATGGCTTAAATTTTTATACAATTTTTTCGGGAACGTTCCCGAAAAATACTCCAAAAAGGCTTAGTGTAATAATTACACTTTAAAATCAAATTTAATGTTTGTAATATATTTATAATCAATAAATTAAGTAATTAACAATTAATTAATGTGGTTTTTTAGGTTTGTCTAAAAGTCTGATTTTGCGAAGTTTTTGAAGCCCCGTTTTTTATCCGAAATATATTTTTTAAATAAATTTTGAAATATCATTAACAGCTGTAAATTAGGCCTATGTGTAAATCACTATAATATTTAACCAAATTTTTATACTTAAACGAGCTTCAAATATGAGAGTATTTTACCTGTTAAAACAGGGGCTTTTGGTGCTGTTAGTTTTTTCAGCATTAATGGTAAAAGCACAAACCGGATCGGTATCTGGTAAAGTGCTTGATGAAACCGGCCTGCCACTACCTGGCGCTTCTGTAGTTGTTAAAGGAACAACAAGAAGTACATCAACCGATGCCAATGGTAATTTTAAACTGGCAGGGTTATCGGATGGTTCGATAACGCTATCAGCAAGTTTTATCGGCTATCAAACCCTTGATAAAGCCGTAAGCATTTCAGCAAATGCTACTGTTAATTTTCAATTGGTGCCTGATGCACAAAAACTGAACGAAGTGGTGGTAATTGGTTACGGTACGGCTGAAAAGAAAAACCTAACCGGTTCTATCACTACCGTAAATTCGAAAGATTTTCAAAAGGGTACCATTACTACACCTGAACAATTGATTCAGGGTAAGGTAGCTGGCGTAAACATCATCTCAAATAGTGGTCAGCCAGGGGTAGGAAGTACCATCCGTATCCGTGGAGGTGCTTCACTTAATGCCAGTAACGATCCGCTTATCGTAATTGACGGGGTTCCCTTCAGTGGTAACTCTATTGGTAATGCGCCAAGTCCATTATCATTGGTTAACCCTAACGATATCGAAACCTTTACCGTTTTAAAGGATGCAAATGCAACAGCTATTTATGGTTCGAGGGCATCAAACGGGGTAATTTTAATCACCACCAAAAAAGGTGCGTCAGGTGCTCCGGTGTTTAACTTTAGCACCAACAATTCTATTGCTACGGTTGCTAAAAAGGTTGATATTCTTTCTTCAGGTCAGATCCGCGATTTCGTAAACGCGAACCCAAATGCAAGTTATGATGATGGTAAAAAATTCACCTCATTATTGGGCGGCTCGAATACCGATTGGCAGGATGAAATTTATCAGAATGCATTTTCTACTGATAATAGTTTAAGCATTGCAGGCTCGTTTAAAGGCGTTCCTTACCGTGTTTCTGCTGGTTATTTAGATCAACAAGGTCTTTTAATTAGCGATCATTTTTCTCGTGGTACCGGTGCAATCAGCATTTCGCCAAAATTATTCCAGGATCATTTAAAAATCGACTTAAACTTAAAAGGTGCTTTAACCCAGTCGCATTTTGCTAATGCTGGTGCTGTTGGCGCAGCTATTCAGTTCGATCCAACACAATCGGTAAACGCAAACAATAACTTTGGTAACTATTTTGAATGGTTAAGAAGCGATGGTACGGTAAACCCGAATGCACCGCGGAATCCGGTAGGTTTAATCAGGTTGAACGATAATAACGGTAATGCCGAAAGAAGTTTTGGTAATGCACGTTTCGATTACTCTTTCCACTTTTTACCAGAATTGCATGCCAATTTAAATTTAGGTTACGATCTGTCTAAAGGTTATGGTGAGGTTCGTATCCCGGTTTATGCCGCACAAAGCATTTCAACTTCAGGATCATACACCCATTCTTTGAATACAGAAACAAACAAACTTTCTGAGTTTTACTTAAACTATGCACACACGGTAGAAAGTATTAAAAGCCGTTTTGATGTAACTGCAGGTTACGGATATTACGATAACTCAAAAACCGGTTTCAACTTTACTTCTTACAAAGGAACCGGCGAAGTTTTGGTAACTCCTGTTTTCCCTTTCTCTACCGATCGTGATAAATTGCTTTCTTACTACGGAAGGTTTATTTACACTTTGGCCGATAAATATATTTTATCCGGAACATTAAGGGCTGATGCTTCTTCTAAATTCGCAGAGAAAAACCGTTGGGGTTATTTTCCTTCAGCTGCTTTTACCTGGAGAATTTCGAACGAGAATTTCCTGAAAAACAGTACATCAGTTTCTGATTTAAAACTCCGTTTAAGTTACGGTCAAACAGGTAATAAAGATGGTATCGGTTATTACGATTACTTATCTAAATATTATGCCAACAGCAATACCGGCCAATACCAGATCGGCAATACTTTTTACAACTATTATACGCCTGCAGCTTACGATCCTGATCTGAAATGGGAAACGACTACTACTTACAATGCAGGTTTAGATTATGGTTTTATGAAAGGTCGTTTATATGGAAGTATCGATGTGTACTACAAAAAAACCTCTGATCTTTTAAGCAAAATCAATATTCCGGTAGGTACAAACTTTAACAACGAGTTAACTACAAATGTGGGTAATATGGATGTTAAAGGTGTTGAGGGAAGTTTAAACTTCTCGGCAATCAAAACCGAAAACACCAGTTGGGATTTTGGTGTAAACATTGCGTACAACAAAAGGAAAGTAACCAATTTAACCTTAAATCCTGATCCGGCTTCTAAAGTTGGTGCGGGCGATATTACAGGTGGTACCGGTGTTACCTTAAAATACAATGCGGTTAACCAGATTCCAGGATCTTTTTTCGTATACAAACAGGTGTATAACGCGGATGGAAAACCTTTAGAAGGTGTTTATGAAGACTTGAATAAAGATGGCGTGATCAATACCAGCGATCAGTATTTTTATAAATCACCAGATCCAAACATTACCCTGGGTTTCAATACTTCTTTCTCTTATAAAAAATGGAGTTTTACAACATCACTCAGGGCAAACTTTGGCAATTACATATATGATAACGTTTCTTCAAACTTTGGTGTAAGGGCGAATATCTTGAGTCCGGCAGGTGTGATCAATAACGCATCTACAGATTTTCTGGCAACCAATTTCCAGAACAACCAGTTTTTAAGCGATTATTATATTAAAAACGCTTCATTCCTGAAAATGGATAATGCAGGTATTTCTTACAACGCCGGCAAGTTATCTAAAACCGGAACAGCCTCGTTAAGGATATCGGCAAACTGTCAAAATGTTTTTACCGTAACGAAGTATAATGGTATAGACCCTGAATTGAGCGGTGGTATTGATTATAACCTATATCCGCGTCCACGCACGTATACTTTAGGTTTTAATGTTGGTTTTTAATAAGGAGACAAAAAATGAAAAACTCATTTAAAATAATATTGGCATCAGGTGTTTTATTGTTGTCATTAAATTCATGCAAAAAGGAGATTTAAACGTATTGCCCACCAACGATGTTACTGCGGCAACCGTTTATGCTACTCCGGCAGGTTATAAACAAGGTTTGGTTAAACTATATGCAGCTTATGCATTAACCAGTTCTACCGGATCGGATAATAGTGATATTGGTGGATTGAACTCGGGTTTTGCAGATTTCCTGCGTTTATTCTGGACTTCACAAGAGCTGGTAACCGATGAGGCGATCTGTGCCTGGGGAGATACTGGTATTCCGGAATTGGATTATGGTACACCAAGTGTGGATAATCAATTTTTAAGGGGATTATACTCGAGAAGTATTTTACAGATCACGGTTTGTAATGAATTTCTTCGCGAAAGTACACCTGAGAAATTAGCTTCGCGCAACATTACGGGTACCGATGCTGCAGATATTGCCAAATACCGTGCAGAAGCCCGTTTCTTACGTGCTTATCAATATTGGGTGCTTTTAGATGCCTTTGGTAATCCGCCTTTTGTTACCGAAAATGATGAAATCGGTAAAGTAGCCCCAAAACAAATTCAGAGAGCGGCTCTTTTTACTTATATCGAATCAGAACTAAAAGCAATTGAGGGTGATTTAGCCAATGCCCGTGGCAACGAATATGGTCGCGCAGATAAAGGTGCTGACTGGGCGCTACTGGCCAGGTTATATTTAAATGCACAGGTGTATACCGGCACTGCAAAATATACCGAAGCCGTTACTTACTCAAGCAAGGTAATTGCTGCAGGTTATAGCTTAAAATCCAATTATATGGATCTTTTTAAAGCAGATAACAACATCAACAATACCGAAAACATCTTAACTATTAATTATGATGGCATAACAGGTACCAATTATGGAGGCACCACATTCCTGATCAATGCAGGCATTAATGCCGATATGGGTACAGCCTCTTATGGTGTGCCAAATGGTGGTTGGGGCGGTAACAGGACCCGTCAGAATTTGCCTGCACTATTCCCAGATGCAAATGGAACTTTAGATAAACGCGGTACTTTTTTCGGTGCGAAAAATACAGTGGATGAAATTGGTGTGTTTACAGATGGATTGCGTGTTACAAAATTCAAAAACATCATTGGTACAAGTACCATACCGCCATCATTAAATGGAACATTCAGCTCTTTGGATTTTGCCATTTTCCGTTTGGCTGAACAGTATTTGATTTACGGAGAAGCTGTTGCCCGTGGCGGTTCAGGTGGCGATGCAGGGAAAGCACTCGAATATGTTAATGCCTTACGTCAACGTGCTTATGGCAATGCGTCAGGTAATCTGACTCCGGCTGCCTTAACTGTCGATTTTTATTTGGATGAGCGTGCCCGCGAATTATACTGGGAAGGTCACCGCCGTACCGATTTGGTGCGTTATGGTAAATTTACCGGTGGTACTTACTTATGGCCGTTTAAAGGTGGGGTTAAAGCCGGAACTTCCATTCCAGCTTACCGCAACATCTATCCGATTCCGGCGGCAGATTTAATTGCCAATCCGAATCTGGTTCAAAACACAGGTTATTAATCTTAATATTTTAATAAGATATGAAATCAATATTTTTCAAAACCTTGGCCCTTTGCTTTATAGCACTATCGCTTTGGTCGTGTAAAAAAGACGAAACCCAAACGGTTTCAACTATTGGGGCAGCAGGCACACTAACTGCTTCTACTACTAACTTAAGTTTAGTGCAGGCAAACGGTGCGCAGGCCGCATTAACATTAAGCTATCCACTGGCTACTTCATCAGGTTATGTGGTGCCGGTTAACTCCACCCTACAGTTCGCTTTAAAAGGCACCAATTTTGCTGCTCCAAAAGAAGTAGTGGTTAACACAAAAACCTATGCCCCAACCGTAACCGAAATCAACAACATGATTTTGGCTTTAGGTGGCAAAGTTGGCGTTGCTGCCCAGGTTGAAGTGAGGTTGAAATCGGGCGCAGCCGTAAACGATTTAACTTACTCAAACGTGATCACTTTAACCGCTACACCTTATTTAGCTTCAGCATGGATTTATGCTCCGGGAGCTTATCAGGGCTGGGATCCTAACACTGCTGACAGTTTAATTTCGTTATCAAGCAATGGTATATACACCGGAATGATTGCTTATACTGCCGGAAACCTGGAGTTTAAAATTACACCTGCCAAAAAATGGGATGTTGCCTATGGCGACGCAGGTGCGGGTAAAATCAGCAGTAGCGCAGGCGATAACCTAAAATCACCAGATGCTGTAGTGAAACAGGTTACAGTTGATTTAAATGCTAAAACCATAGTTTTTTCAACACCGAACGAATGGTCGATTATTGGAGACGCAACTTTGGGCGGGTGGAACAATGATACGGATATGAAAGTGGTAAATGATGGAAAATCAAATAATTACTCCATTAAAACAACCTTAACCACTGGTGCATTGAAATTCAGGTTCAAACACGATTGGACCGTTAATCTTGGTGGTAGCATAACTGCTTTAACCAATGGAGGCGATAACATTGCCGTAACCGCTCCCGGAACTTATACCATCACTTTAGATGTAGCTGCAAAAAAAGCTACAATGGTTAAAAACTAATTCTTATTACCTGCCCTGCAGTTAAGTACTGCAGGGCTTTTTTTAAATCTTTAAAGTTTTAGCATGAACAGATCTCATACCCATCCAAATTATCCGTTTCCAGTTCATAATCATACTAATACTTCCTTTTTAAAAAGGGTAACAACCATTTTGACCCTTCTGGTTGTCTTGCTAACAAACAATCTCTTTGCCCAAAAGCTGGAACGGGTAGAACCGATGTTCTGGTTTACAGGCATGCACAATCCAAAATTGCAATTGCTGGTTCATGGCGAAAACATTGCTTCAAGCTCGGTTTCCTTAACTTATCCGGGAGTAAAACTCGTAAAGGTTAACAAAGTTGAAAACCCGAACTATATATTTCTTGATTTAATAATTGCTCCCGCGGCCAAAGCCGGAAAATTCCCGATTAACTTTGCCGTTAATGGAAAAAAGATATTTACTTACACCTACGAATTAAAAAACCGTGATAAAAGCGCGGGCAGGATTCAGGGTGTAACCAACAAAGATTTTATTTACCTGCTCATGCCCGATCGTTTTTCGAACGGCGATAAAAGCAACGATATGGTGCAGGGCTTAACCGAAACCGCATTAAACCGCGACAGTATGTATTACCGACATGGTGGCGATATCCAGGGCGTAATCAATCACCTCGATTACCTGAAAAATTTAGGAATTACGACCGTTTGGATGACGCCAGAGATAGAAAATGACATGCCACATGCTTCATATCATGGCTATGCGGTAACCGATCACTACAGAATAGATCCACGTTATGGTACTAACGCACTTTACAAGAAATACGTAGAAGTGGCGCATGCCAAAGGACTAAAAGTAATAAAAGATATTGTACACAACCACATTGGTACCCAACATTGGTTTTATAAAGATTTACCAATGAAAAGCTGGTTAAACCAATGGCCAAAATATACACAGACCAGTTACCGCGATCAAACGGTAATGGATATCCATGCATCAGCAGCCGACCGCAAGCAGATGTTGGATGGCTGGTTTGTACCTTCAATGCCCGATTTAAACCAACGTAACCCTTTCGTACAAAATTACCTGACCCAAAACCACATCTGGTGGATAGAATATGCTGGTATTGATGGTTTACGTTTGGATACTTATGGATACAATGATCCGGCTTACATGGCCGATTGGGCTGTAAAAGTGCAGGCAGAATTTCCACACTTATCTGTTTTTGGTGAAACATTGGTAACCGCGGTGGCTAACCAGGCTTTCTTTACTGGTGGCAATACCGTGAACCGCGGTTTCGATACCCATTTACAGGGCATTACTGATGCTACTTTAAAAGATGCGATTTATGAAGGAATAAACGGCAAAAATGGTTGGGTAGATGGCATTAACCGTTTATACGCAACTTTGGCGCATGATTTTCTTTACAAAAACCCAAACACCAATTGCATCTTTTTAGATAATCATGACATGAGCCGTTTCTATTCGATGGTTGGTGAAGATTTCGATAAATACAAAATGGGAATGAGTATCTTGTTAACTATGCGCGGCATTCCGCAAATGTATTACGGAACCGAAATTTTAATGAAAAATTTCTCCAATCCAGATGGATTAATCCGTTCTGATTTTCCTGGGGGATGGGAAGGCGATAAAAAAGATAAATTCATAGCCGATGGCCGTACAAACAAAGAAAACGAGGCTTTCAACTTTGTAAAAACCTTAGCTAATTTCCGCAAAAACAGTCCGGCATTGCAAACAGGTAAATTGATGCAGTTTGTGCCACAGGATGATATTTATGTTTATTTCCGTTACAATGCAGAACCAAAAGGCACTGTAATGGTTATTGTAAACAATACAGAGAAAGAAAAGCCATTAAATACAGATCGCTTTGCAGAAAGAACAACAGGAATTACTTCCGCGAAAAATGTAATTACAGGCGAAAACATCGAATTTAAAAACATTAAAGTACCCGCTAAAACAACGTTGGTATTGGAATTAAGATAGCGAAAAGTAAAAGATTGAGGTTTTTAAGACGTAGAACTTACATCTTGATACTCAATACTCATTACTTGATACTAAAAAATATAACAAAGATGCAAGATAATATCCACTCAGAACCTTCCTCCTTACATCTTACACCTTCTGCCCCAATAAAGGCTTGTCTTTTCGACCTTGATGGTGTGCTGGTAGATACTGCGGTTTACCATTATAAAGCATGGAAACGTTTGGCTAATACCATGGGTTTTGATTTTAGTGAAGAGCAGAACGAGCAGTTGAAAGGTGTTAGCCGGGTAGAAAGTTTGAACAAGATTTTGGCCTGGGGCGGCGTAGAGAAAACTGATGATGAGAAAGAAGAACTGGCCACTTTGAAAAACAGTTGGTATGTAGATATGATTACAAAAATGACGCCTGCTGAAGTTTTGCCCGGAACGGTTGATTTTTTAACCGAAATACACAAAGCAGGTTATAAACTGGCATTGGGCTCAGCAAGCAAAAACTCAGGAATCATTTTAGAAAAAACAAATCTAGCCCATTTCTTCGATGAAATAGTTGATGGAAACATGGTAACCAAATCAAAACCAGACCCCGAGGTATTTTTAAAAGGTGCCGAACTTTTAGGTTTTAAACCTGATGAATGTGTGGTTTTTGAAGATGCCGTTGCAGGCGTAGAAGCAGCAAAAAGAGGCGGAATGAAAGCCATCGGTATCGGCGAAAAAGCGTGCTTAGCCAGGCAGATCTGGTAGTAAGCGGATTAGATAAATTAACAGTTAAAGACCTAGAAGAATTGTAAAGGAGTAGCAAGTATTAAGTAGTAAGTATCAAGTAGTAAATTTATCTTGATACCCGATTCTAATTACTTGATACTAGTTACTCGCTACTTGATACTAAATATGAAAAACTACATTAAAGCAGATGAGTGGAATATTATCGAAGAAGGCTTTGATCCACATTTAAATAAAATTTCGGAAAGTATTTTCAGCCTGGGCAATGGTCGCATGGGGCAGCGAGCCAATTTTGAAGAAACCTATACCGGAGAAACTCTGCCGGGCAATTATGTTGCAGGTGTTTATTATCCCGATAAAACCCGTGTGGGATGGTGGAAAAACGGTTATCCGGAATATTTTGCAAAAGTGTTAAATGCAGCAAACTGGGTAGGTATCGAAGTGAAAATCGATGATGAAATCCTGGATCTGGCAACAGCTGAAGTGAGCGATTTTAAACGTGTGCTGAACATGCATGCCGGATATCTGGAGCGTAGTTTCACCGCGAAATTAAAAAGTGGTAAAACCCTAAAAGTTAAATCGACACGTTTTTGCAGTATAGCTGATGATGAAGTTGGCGCTATCCGTTACAACATTACGCCGCTGGATTTTGATGGAAAATTAACTTTAACACCTTTTATTGATGGTGATGTAAAAAATCAGGACAGTAACTACGATGAAAAATTCTGGGACATGGTTGCTGATGAAATTTCAGGAACGGAAGCCTACATCAAATTAAGGACAAAGAAAACTGAATTTGAGGTTTGCACCGGAAGCAACATCGAACTGTATAAAAATACAGAGAAATTAGACATTAACCCAGAAGCTGTCCGCAAAGAGAAATTCGTCGGACAAACTTTTTCGGTAGAGGTTAAACTTAACGAAGAAATTACTTTAATTAAAATTGCGGCGAATTTATCTTCAGAAAATTACCCTAAAGAATCACTTTTAAAAGAAACCAAATCAGTAATTGCCAAAGCATCTGCTAAGGGGTTTAATACTTTATTAAAAGAACAAGGCGAAGCCTGGGCAGGCAAGTGGGAAGAAAGCGATATCATTATCGAAGGCGACGTTTCAGCTCAACAGGCTATTCGTTTTAATATTTTTCAACTTTTTCAAACCTATACCGGTAAAGATGACCGATTGAACATTGGTCCGAAAGGTTTTACCGGAGAGAAATATGGTGGCTCAACTTATTGGGATACCGAAGCTTATTGTGTGCCTTTTTACCTGGCAACTGCTCCACAGGAAGTAAGTAAAAACCTGTTGGTATATCGCTATAAACAATTAGGTAAAGCCATAGAAAATGCGGAGAAATTAGGTTTTAAAAATGGTGCGGCATTGTATCCAATGGTAACGATGAATGGTGAAGAATGCCATAATGAGTGGGAAATTACTTTCGAGGAAATCCACCGTAATGGTGCCATTGCCTTTGCCATTTTTAATTACATCCGTTATACTGGCGATGAAAGCTACCTTTCTGATTTCGGTTTAGAAGTATTGATTGGTATTGCCCGTTTTTGGAAACAACGCGTTAACTGGAGCAACGATAAACAGCAATATGTAATGCTTGGCGTAACCGGACCAAACGAATATGAGAACAATGTAAACAACAACTGGTACACTAACATTTTGGCAACCTGGTGTATGAAATATGCTACCGAAGCCGCCGAAATTGTAAAGGCACAACAGCCAGAAAAATATAACAGCTTGTTAAAAAGTTTAAACTTCGATCAAAAAGAATTTACCGATTGGGCTGATATTATCGACCAGATGTATTATCCGCAGGATGAAAAACTAGGTATTTTCTTACAGCAGGATGGTTATTTAGATAAGGAACAAACTTTGGTGAAAGATCTGCCAGCGAGCGAAAGGCCGATTAACCAAAAATGGAGCTGGGACAGGATTTTACGTTCGTGTTTTATTAAACAGGCTGATGTTTTACAGGGCTTATATTTCTTTGAAGAAGATTACGATCTGGATACATTAAAACGCAACTTCGATTTTTATGAGCCGCGTACGGTACACGAAAGTTCGTTATCACCTTGCGTTCACAGTATTTTGGCAGCCAAATTAAACGACGAAGCCCGCGCTTACGAATTCTACTTACGTACTGCACGTTTAGACCTTGATGATTATAATAACGATACTGAGGATGGTTTACACATCACCTCGATGGCAGGAACCTGGATGAGTGTGGTAGAAGGTTTTGCAGGCATGCGTGTGCGCGACGGTAAATTGCATTTTAATCCTTTCTTGCCAGGCAAGTGGAAGTCTTTTTCGTTTACCATTGGCTTCAGAGGAGCTACCTTAAAAATTAATATCACCGAGAGCGGCATCAGCATTAAAAACCACGCAGCTATTGATTTGGAAATCGGTATCAGAAACCAGCTTTATAAATTGGCCGGAAATACTGAAATTGAAGTAAATAATACAGAGTTGGTATGAGAAAGGTAAAGGGTGTAAAGGTTGAGGGTAGAGGGTTAAAATCTAAAACTTTATCTGATGGAAGATGTTATTCTGCTCAAAGCTTATCCGTATTTGGAAGTAATAAAGAGTGGCTATTTACACTTTTTTTACCTTTATAATACTCTCTATACCATCTTTTGCACAAAAAAAGCGTACAAAAATGAACGATAAACAGATCGTTATATATCAGTTACTGCCCCGTTTGTTCGGGAATAAAAATACTACTAATACACCTTACGGAACCATCGAACAAAATGGTTCTGGCAAGTTTAACGATATTACCGATAAAGCTTTAGATGGTATAAAAGAACTCCATGTAAATTACGTTTGGTATACAGGAGCCATTGCACACGCCAGCCTAACCGATTATTCTGCTTACGGAATTAAGGTTGATGATGCTGATGTGGTAAAAGGCAGGGCAGGTTCGCCTTATGCCATCCGTGATTATTATGATGTGGATCCTGATTTAGCTGTTGATGTTAAAAACAGGATGGATGAATTTGAGGCTTTGATTAAAAGAACACATGCCAAAAACTTAAAAATTTTGATCGATTTTGTACCCAACCATGTCGCCAGGAGTTACCATTCTTATTCAAAACCGGATGGCGTAGTTGATTTTGGGGCACAGGATGAGGTAACCAAAGCATTTAGCCCTAAAAACGATTTTTATTATATACCTGGTCAGGCTTTGGTGGTTCCTGCAAATGGGCAAAAAACACCACTTTCGGCACTTCAGGATGCAAAGTTTAAAGAGAATCCAGCAAAAGCAACTGGGAACAATGTGTTTTCTGCTCAGCCTAAATACGATGATTGGTACGAAACCATCAAGTTAAATTATGGAGTAGATTATCAAAATGGGGAGAAAAAATATTTCGATCCCATTCCACCGGTTTGGCTAAAAATGCGTGATATTTTAACCTTTTGGACCAATAAAGGGATTGATGGTTTCAGATGTGATATGGCCGAAATGGTTCCTATTGCATTTTGGAACTGGGTCATTCCTCAGGTTAAAAAAGTGAATCCTGATTTAATTTTTATCGGAGAAGCCTATATTCCACAAGTGTACAAACAATATTTAGACGAAGGTAAATTCGATTACCTGTACGATAAGGTAGGTTTATATGATGGTTTAAAAAGATTGGTCAGGAATGAACCAAACGCAGATGTAAAAGATATTAGTTTCGTTTGGCAGAAAGAGAGTGCTGGTTTTGGCCAACGCATGTTACGCTTTTGGAAAACCATGATGAAGAACGCATCGCATCTGCAGGATTTGCAGGCAAGGCCGAACTGGCTCTACCTGCAATGGTAGTTACGGCAACTTTAGGTGGTGGTCCGGTGATGCTTTATTTTGGTCAGGAAGTTGGCGAACCCGGAAAAGGGCAAGAGGGTTTTGGTGAGGACGATAATAGGACCACCATTTTCGATTATTGGGGCGTTCCGAATCACCAGAAATGGATGAACGGCGGCTTATTTGATGGCCATAAATTAAATGCTGCACAGCAAAATCTAAGGGCTTATTATAAGCAATTATTAAAAGTAACCACAACAAGTGATGCTGTAATTAATGGCAGAATTTATGAAGTGCCAGCTACCGGCAATATGAATAAGCGCATGTACGCTTTTATCCGTTATTCAGGTAAACAACGTCTATTGATCGTGGCCAATTTTAATCGAACAGAAGCTTTAACTGCCAACATTCAAATCCCAGAGGAGATTTTAAAGGTTAAAAGTTCATCGCCCGTTACCGAGCTGTTAACAGGTAAAAAATTAAATATTCCCGCAGGAACAAGCATTCCAGTAACCCTGGCACCGGTTAGTGCACAGGTGATAGAATTTTAAGAACAATGAATTAACCGCAAAGAACGCTAAGTGTGGCGCAAAGGAAGCAGAGGTCGTATTTTAATTTCCACTTTATGTCTCTTTGCCTCTGTGCCCTTTGCGGTTACAAACTAAACCAGATATAATGACGTTAAAAACAATATTCGAGAACCCCAAATTAACACTCGCACAGATCATCAACATGAGCGTTGGTTTTTTCGGGATCCAGTTCGGTTGGGATTTACAAAGGGCCAATATGGGGCGTATTTACGAAAACCTGGGCGCCAATCCCGATCAGGTTCCATTATTGTTTTTGGCAGCACCTTTAACCGGATTGCTCGTTCAGCCTGTTATTGGTTACCTGAGCGACCGTACCTGGCATCCAAAATGGGGGAGAAGAAGACCTTATTTTATGCTTGGAGCTATTGTAAGTAGTATTGCCTTAATCTTTATGCCACATAGCAGTGTATTGTGGATGGCAGCCGGACTGCTTTGGATTCTGGATGTTTTTGGAAACATTGCCATGGAACCTTTCCGCGCTTTTGTTACTGATAAATTGCCTGATAGCCAGGTGAACCGTGGTTTTATTATGCAGAGTATGATGATTGGTTTGGGTGGGAGTGTTGCATCAGCCTTGCCCTGGATCATGAACAATGTTTTCCATTTAACTAATACGGCAGCGCAAGGTAATATCCCCGAAAATGTAAAATTTTCTTTTTATATCGGTGCATTTTTCTTTTTCGCTGCAGTATTATGGACGGTGCTTACCACTAAAGAATACCCGCCTCAGGATGTAGATTTCAAAGAAAAAGTAAAAGAAAGCAATAAAGGTTTTGGTGGTGGTGCAAGAGAGATTTTTCATGCCTTGAGGAATATGCCAAAAAGGATGCAGATTGTTTCCCTGGTTCAGTTTTTTACCTGGCCAGGTTTATTTTTAATGTGGTTTTATTACACTACAGCCGTTGCTGTTAATGTTTTTGGCGGTAAAGATGCTGCTGATCCGGTTTATGCACATGGTGCAGATTTTGGCAGTTTAACACTCGCTTATTACAGTGTAATTACTTTTCTGTTTGCCCTGGTACTACCAAAAATTGCCGATACATTGGGCCGCAAAACCACCCATTCCCTTTGTTTAATCTGCGGAGCAATCGGTTTGATCAGTGTGGCCTGGGTGCACGATAAAAATATGCTGTATTTATGCATGACAGGCGTGGGTATTGCCTGGGCCAGTATCCTTTCTATGCCTTATGCTATGTTAAGCGGATCGCTGCCTAAAGATAAAATCGGGATTTACATGGGGATTTTCAACTTCTTTATTGTATTGCCAGAAATTATTGCTTCGCTTGGTTTTGGGTGGCTTATGCGTAATGTGCTCAATAACGACAGGCTTTTGGCGGTACAATTAGGCGGTGGATTGATGATTTTAGCGGCAATAATCTGTTATTTATTTATCCGTGAACCAAAGAAAGCAGATGAAGTTTTAACTTCCAAACTGGAAGTAGAAGAAAATAGATCGGTCTAAAACACTACTCTATGGTCTGTGTCCTCACAGACCATTATTCATATTTCGGCCTGTGGGGACACAGACCGAGGTACATAAAATATTTATTTTCAGTGCGCTCCGTGATAACTCGGTGTTCTCTGTGGTAAAACCAATAATAATCCTAACCAAATGAAAAGAATAATTAACCACCTTGTTTCGTGTGTGTACGAAACAAAAAGAGTCAAAACCATTGTTTACCTTTTACTATTAGTAATAATATGTAGTACGGCCTGTAAAAAAGCATCAGATGGTGTTTTAGAACCTGCGCCAACTGATCAAAAAGCTGATCTGCCTGCAGGAGCCAAAGATGGTGTCGCGTTTATCAATAATGGGACATCGGCCATTGTGACCTTGTACTCGCCCGGTAAAAAATCGGTTGCACTGATCGGCGAATTTAACAATTGGTCAACCAGCGCAACACCGATGAGAAACACAACCGATGGAAATTACTGGTGGATCCAGGTTGATAATTTAAACCCAGCTACAGAATATGCCTATCAGTTTTATGTAGATGGAAGCCTGAAAGTAGCCGATCCCTATTGCGAAAAAGTGCTTGATCCGGATAATGATCAATATATTTCTGCGGCGACTTACCCAAACTTAAAAGCTTACCCAACAGGTAAAACTACAGGAATTGTGAGTGTGATGCAGGCCAATCAACCCGTTTATACCTGGAAGAATAGCGGCTTTACGCGTCCAGATAAAAATAACCTGGTGATTTATGAATTGCTGATCCGCGATTTTACCTCCGATCATAATTATGCATCAACCTTGGCCAAACTCGATTATTTAACTGGTTTGGGTATCAATGCTATTGAGTTAATGCCGGTAAATGAATTTGAGGGAAATTTAAGCTGGGGTTATAATCCTTCTTTTACTTTGCCCCCGATAAGTATTATGGTACTAAAACCGCTCTGCAAAACTTCATCGATGAATGCCATGGCCGCGGAATAGCCGTAATTATGGATATGGTATTAAATCACTCTTTTGGTCAATCGCCTATGGTGCAATTGTATTTCGATGGCTCAAAACCTACTGCAAACAGCCCATGGTTTAATGTTGATGCTAAACATCCATTTAATGTAGGTTACGATTTTAACCATGAAAGTTCGGCGACTAAAAAATTCTCGAAAGACGTGATGAAGTTTTGGATGCAGCAATATAAAATTGATGGTTTTCGTTTTGATCTGTCAAAAGGATTTACACAGAAACAATCAACAGATGATACACAGTTCAGGTTATACGATGCTGGTCGTATCGCCATCTGGAAAGACTATAATGGCTACATTAAAAGCTTAGACCCTAATTTTTATGTGATTTTAGAACATTTTGCCGAAGAATCAGAAGAAAAGGTATTGGCTGATGACGGTATGATGATTTGGAATAACCTCAATTACAATATGAACGAGGCCACAATGGGCTGGCTGGATAATTCCAATTTTCAGTGGGGCTTTTATGCCAATCATGGCTTCACCAGGTCTGATGGTCTGGTTACCTATGGTGAAAGTCACGACGAGGAACGTCTGAACTTTAAAAATATCACTTATGGAAATGCTTTAGGCAGTTATGTGATTAAAGGAAACCTGGCCACTTCCTTAAAAAGAGAAGAACTTGCAGCAGCATTTTTGTTCAGTATACCCGGACCGAAAATGGTTTGGCAATTCGGAGAACTGGGTTATGATATCAACATCGATTTTAATGGTAGAACAGGCGAAAAGCCAATTAAATGGGATTATTATACTGATCCAAACCGTAAAGCCCTGTACAATGCCTACGCTAAATTTATCAAATTGAAAAAGAATAACAGCATTTTTAATTCAGGCAATTCAACTTATAACCTGGCGGGAGGCGTTAAATACATCAAGTTAACCGAAGGGAGCAATACTGTTGTGGTTGTAGGTAATTTTGATGTGGTGAGCCAAACGGCAAATATCGATTTCGGATCGGCTGGAACCTGGATCGATGCGGTTGGAAATGGTGTTAACTTTTCGGGCAGTACGTATACGAAAACGTTGGCGCCTGGTGAATATCATATTTTTAGTAGCGTAGCTTTAAAATAAATTACAGACCCCGCAGGTTCAATTCGTGGCTTATATTGTTTTTCAATGGTCTCATTGAGGGTTACGCTGTTTAAAAACCTGCGAGGTCTAAATTTCAACTCAGTTCGTGTTGCACGAACTGAAACTTAGTAATAATCTTATTGTTTTTAGTTAATATTGCGATAACAACTAACAACTTAATGGATAACAAATTAGCGCATCATTTATTATGGGAACGATTACGGACTGGCGATAAAGATGCATTTTTTGATCTCTATACGGCACTTTATTATCCATTGGTTAATTTCGGGATCAGGGTTTGTGCCGATGCCGATACGGCCAGTGAAGCCACCGACCTCGTTTTTACCACTGTATGGGAAAAGCATGAAAGTTTAATCCGGGTTGACAATGTTGAAGCTTACCTGCGCACCTTCTTAAAACGGAAATTGCTCAGGATTCTCGAAAGAAAGCGTAAAATTAATGATGCCCTTTTTAATGCAGGTGCAGATGGCGATTGGATGGAGATGAGCTACGAAGAATTTATTGTAAAGGTGCAAAGCGACGAACTGGTACAGCACCAACTCAAAAATGCATTGGAAAAACTCACTTTTCGCCAGAAACAACTGATCCATTTAAAGTTTTTTGAAGGCTTAAGTTACGAGCAGATTGCCGAACAGAGCAACCAGACGATAAAAACGGCCTACAATACCATTTATGATGCCCTTAAAATCCTGAGAAAGGAATTTAATGCATAATTTTAGTTTCGTCATTTCGACCGCAGTGGAGAAATCTAATTGACAGAAAAATTTTCTAAATTTTTCCTGCTAAAACGTAGTTTATTTAGGGATATTTTTGTTTTGGAAACGAACATTCGTGTCTCCGTGGGGACTGTAGCCCCGTTATGCACTCCAATCTTTTTATTGCAATTTAACGCTACAGGCAATAAGTATACTTTAATCATGATTATAGGCAATAAAAAGGATTTCCGTTACTACCGGGTTTAGGGAATTAAGTTTGTAGTCCTTGGCGGCCTAATCGTCTGCACCCTGCACTCCTCAATAGTAATACAGCCTGGGCCATCTAAACCTGATTGCAGCGGTAGCTCCCGATTTTTTCTAATCGGGACTACAAGCGAAAAGCAGGAACATTTTTTGCTAAATGCTTCTGTTCTTGCTTTCCAAAAAATGTGCTTAACTATTTTCAAGCCTGAGAAATCAGCCTTTTTAACCTCAAAATCCATATTATTACAAATTAAATTTCTTCATTCTGCTGGCATTCAGGGCATATATTTCGTCATGTTAAAAAAAGTTAAAATTTCCTTAGGAAAAAATAAAGCTTTTGGGCACTGTTATATAAAAGGCAAAAAGAATGGTTGATAGAAGTAAATTCAATGCAGAAGACTTTCTTGTTGACAGCACTTTCCAGCAATACTGCGCTGGAACAGATAAGCTATGCATTGGATATTGGGAGAAATACATTAATGCACACCCCGAACAGGAAGCGGTAATTGCAGAGGCAAAAAAACTTTATGTGATATTGAGCGGTAACAAACGCCCGCTGGTTAAGCAGGTAGAACAATTTAAAGAAAATATGTTTCCTGCCACTGAAGAAAAAGTCCTTAAACTACAGCGTTATTTATGGTTAAAAATTGCCGCTGCCATAATTTTGGTGCTTGGTGGGGTTTTAATTTATAACACCTATTATAAAAGTACAGGTACAAATAACGTAGTACCCGATGTTTACACTTTCGCTACAAAAAATGGTGAACGTAAAAAAATTATGTTGCCTGATGGCACCTCTGTGCTGTTAAATGCCATGAGTATTTTAACCATTGCTAAAGATTTTAATGATAAATACCGCGAAGTTACTTTAACAGGTGAGGCGTTTTTTGATGTGAAACATAATAAGGAAAAACCTTTTAAAGTACATACCAACGATTTTAACATCAATGTACTGGGTACCGCTTTTAATGTAAAAGCTTATCCGGATGAAATCAGCTCAGAAGCCACTTTGATTCGCGGTTTAATTACCATGGAAGGCGTAAACGGAAATGGCGGTGTAATTACTTTAAAGCCAAGTCAGAAGGTTACGTTTTACAAAAGCGTAGCTCCGCAGCAAAAGAATAAATTGGTCAAACCTGCAGCACCACAGCCCGAAATTACCATTAACCATTACACCAAAATAAAGGACAGCACTATTGTTGAAACCGCGTGGACACAAAACCGGATCGAAATTTACGATCAGGATTTTAGCGAGATCAAAAATGTGCTGGAGAAATGGTACAATGTTGAAATCAGTTTCACTGACCCGACGCTTGAGAAATACCGTTTTACGGCAACCATTACCAATGAGACCATTGAAGAAGTATTACATGCATTAAAAGCAACCGAAAATAATTTTAAATATGAGATAAAGGGAAAACAGGTAATTATCTCAAAATAGGAAGAAAAAAAGGACGGTGTTGGAGCACCGCCCTCTTGAATTTCTTTTTTGATCAATTAATGGCAGTTTATGCGCAAACAGATTGCTGCCAAGAACTTATGCAACCAAAAAAACAAAAATATGATTTATTATTACTTACTGCAAGGGCGCCCAAAATATAAAGCGCTCCTAAAATTCATTATGCTAATGAAACTAGCCTGTATTATGGTTTTCATTACCTGCCTTAATGTTTCTGCATCGGTTTTTTCGCAGGAAAAAATTTCACTGGATGTTAAGAAAACAAAACTGGCCAGGGTTTTACAGATTATTGAGCAGCAAAGCAGTTACCATTTTGTTTACAGCTCTTCCTACGTTCCCGTAAATAAGGATATAAGTATTACTGTAACCAATACTTTGGTTACCGATGTTTTGGCAGCCATTTTAAACAGAACCAACCTGAAATATTCTGTTTCTGATGGCGGCTTAATTGTCATTAGCAAAAATAAAGAAGTCCCCATTTCCGGAACAGTAAAAGATGCGCTTGGCGGTACTTTGCCGGGAGCCAGCGTGAGGGTTAAAGGAACAGGAATAGGTACATCTACCGATATTAATGGTAAATTTTCTCTTAATGCCCCGGAAAATGCAGTTTTGGTGGTTTCTTATGCAGGTTTTCAAACCAAAGAAGTAGGTATAGGCTCACAGACCAGCATTACTATCGTTTTAACGGAAGATACCAAACAGCTTACCGATGTGGTAGTTACGGCTTTGGGTATTAAAAAAGAAAGAAGGGCTTTAGGCTATTCGGTTACGCAGGTAAGTGGCGAAACCTTAACCCAGGCCAGGGAAAATAATGTGGCCAACTCGTTAGTAGGTAAAGTGGCTGGTTTAGATATTAGCTCAACATCAGGTGGTGTGGGCGCGGCAACCAGCGTAACCATCCGTGGGGTTTCCAGTTTAAGTCAAACCAACCAGCCTTTATATGTAATTAACGGTGTACCCATGGAGAATAAACCAGTGGGTTTAAATAACCTGAATGGTAATGGGAACTCAGGTAGTCAATATGATAACGCACCTGATTTAGGAGATGCCGTTGGGAACTTGAATCCAGATGATATTGAAAGTATTTCGGTGTTAAAAGGTGCCGCTGCAGCGGCCTTATACGGTTATCGTGCAAAAGCCGGGGTAATTTTGATCACCACTAAAAGTGGAAAGGGCAACAGCATCGAACTTAATTCCAATTATGTTGCAGAACAGGTAATGGACAGAACCAATTGGCAATATGTTTACGGACAGGGCGCCAATGGGGTAAAAGCCAATTGATGCAGCAGCTGCTGCACAGGTAGGCGGATCTAGCTGGGGAGCAAAATTAGACGGTTCTAACGTGATTCAGTTTGACGGGATAAGCAGACCATATTCTGCGCAGAAAAATAATATTGAAGATTTTTACCGCACAGGGGGCACATGGTCTAATACCCTTGCTTTAAACAAAAGTTTTGATGGTGGTACCATCCGTTTATCTGCCAACGATGTACATAACAATTCAGTTGTGCCAAATTCTGGCTTAAACAGACAATCTTTTTAACCTGGTCGGTACTTTTAACCCAATTAAAAGGTTGACCATTGATGCTCGCATGAACTATATTTTAGAGCAGGCTAAAAACAGACCGATGGTATCAGATGGTGCAGGTAATGCCAATTATAACGTGGCATTTTTACCAACCAGTGTAAGCGTAAAAAACCTCGATCCATGGAAAGATGCCAATGGAAATGAAATTCAGTACAATAAAGGCAATGCTTATGCAACCAACCCCTGGTTTGCGGCAAACGAATTCGTAAACGATACCAAACGCGATCGTTTGATTAGCTCTTTTAATGCCCGTTATACTTTTGATAATGGTTTGTTTGTACAAGGTCGTGCTGGTCGCGATGCTTATAACGACACCTATAAAAATGTAGTTCCATCAGGTACAGCTTATTATGCGCCCGGTAAAATTGTTGAGCAGGCCACCAAATTTGCAGATGTTAACGTCGATGTATTAATCGGCAAGCCTTTTAAAGTAGATGAAGATTTCTCTGTTACTCCAAATATCGGTGCGAGTTACCGTAGAACAAATGTAACGCAAACCACCAATAGCGGTGCCGATTTCGCCGTTTCCGGCGTTTATAATATTCTTAACGCTAAAAATAAATCGGTGGCGTATGTCGCATCCGAAGCCGAAACACAATCGGTATATGGTACACTTGAACTTGCCTATAAAGATATTTTATATTTAACAGGTAGCGGACGTACCGACTGGTTTTCTACACTGGCAACGCCTGGTAAAGACAATAAGTTAAATGTGGTTTATCCTTCCATTAGCGGTTCATTTGTTTTCTCAGAACTTTGGAAACCATCATTCTTAAGCTTTGGTAAAGTTAGGGCAGGTTATGCAGTAGTTGGTCAGGCCACAGATCCTTATCAAACTTTGTTAACCTATAGTTTAAGAAGTGAGGTTTTAAACGGATTGCCATTGGGTACCATTTCCAACGTAAATATTCCTAATTCTGCATTAAAAGCTTCAAAAGCATCAGAATTGGAGATCGGAACGGAAATGCGCTTCTTCGGAGATCGTTTAAACCTCGATTTTACCTGGTACAAAAAAATATCTAAAGATGAAATCACGTTTGTAACCACATCTACATCGACTGGTTATAGTGGTGCGGTTTTAAATTCTGGTAAAATTCAAAATAAAGGAGTAGAGCTGTTGTTATCGGGTCAGGTGGTAAAAAACAAAGATTTAGTATGGACTTCTTCTTTGAATGGATCGTATAACGACAATAAAGTAATCTCACTTGCTGATGGTGTTACCTCAAATCTTATTGCCACTTCAAGATCTGGCGTTGGCTTTTTACAGAATATCCCGGGCAAAGCCGCCTCTCAGGTAATGGCTTACGATTATAAATATGATGCTTCAGGAAATATTATGCTGGGTGCAAATAACGCCCCACAGCGTGGTGATCTGGTTGCTTATGGTTCTGCATATAATAAATGGTTTGCAGGCTGGAATAACGAGTTTAATTATAAAGGTGCAACCCTATCTTTTTTGATTGATGGTAAATGGGGTGGAAAAGTATTCTCTGCAACTGATTATTATGGTTATGTTTTTGGTTTACACCAGGCTACGCTCGAAAACCGCGAGGCATTGGGTAACACGGCCGCAACTTACTATCAGCTATCGGCAGATAATGTGTCTAATAAATTTGTGCAGGATGCAAGTTTCATCAAGTTCAGGCAGATGACCCTGGGTTATAATTTTCCTGCAAAAATGTTCAACAACAAAATACATGGCTTAAATGTGAGTCTTGTAGGCAGGAACCTGTTTATCCTGATGAAAAAACGGATAATATCGATCCTGAATCGAGTTATAATGCAACCTTTCCGGGATTGGAACTGGGTGGTGTACCTCCGGTTAGAACATTTGGTGTAAACCTTAGTGTGAAGCTTTAAATTTTAAACAGACAAAACAATGAAAACGAACATATTAAAAAAATATAGCCTGTTACTTTGTACCGGCATGTTAATGATCTCGGCTTGTACCAAAAATTTCGAGGATATCAATACCAACCCATCTGCTTATGGCGCAGCAACTTTTGATCCCAATTATACGTTAACCACTGCTCAGCTTACCTATACCGGCAGTATCGATTTCGCTTACGATACCTGGAGGGGAAATTTAATCTATTCTTCTACCATGATGCAGGGACTTTCTACTGTGGTAAGTTATTGGGCGGGTGATAAATATTTATTGAATGAAGGTTATACTGCAGCATACTGGGGCAGCACCACTGTAGGTGCTTATGTAGAGCAGGTTAAACCAATTGTAGATATTGTTGAATTTACAAAGGGATTACCTAAATATAATAACGTACGCCAGGTGGCCCGTTTGTGGAAAGCACTGATTTTTGAACGTATTACCGATCTGTATGGCGATGCACCTTATTCTGAAGCAGGACAAGGTTATTATACCGGTAATCTGGCCCCAAAATATGATAAACAACAAGCCATTTATACGGATTTATTAAAAGAAGTAGAAGAAGCCACCAATGCATTGGATGTAAATGGTGATAAAGTTACCGGCGATGCCATTTATAAAGGTGATATCAACAAATGGAAAATGTTCGGAAATACATTGCTGTTGCGTATTGCCATGCGTTTAACCAAAGTGGATGAAAACACAGCCAAAGCCTACGCCCAAAAAGTGATCGGTAAAACCATGCTCAGTAATGATGATAATGCTTTTGTTAAACATGATGTATCTGGTGCAAGGGTAACGCAAAATAGAAATAGCCAGGTATTATCGGGCGATGGTGGTCAGGAAAACTATTATGTTAAATGGTCGCAAACTTTCATTAATAAATTAAAAACAGCAAACGACCCGCGTTTAGCAAAAGTTGCCGTTACAGGCCTTTATCTGGATGAAAACAGTAAAACACAAAACCCCAATTACAGTGCCGATCCGCTTCTGCAAAAAGGAATGCCTAATGGAAAAGACCTGAGTGGTATAGCAGGCAGAGATGTTCGGCAAGATGCTTCTTACACCACATTTCCGGCTTACTCTTCGCCAAATCCGGCAATGATTAAAAAAGACGGCGTTACATTTATTTTAACCTATACCGAAAGCGAACTTTTATTGGCGGAGGCGGCGCAAAGATGGGCAATAGGCGGTTCGGCTGCTACTCATTATGCCAGTGGACTATCTGCAGGTATCACTTTCTTATCGCAGTATGATGCAAGTTTAGCCATTTCGGGTACAATAGCTGACGCTTATGCTGCTGCCAATCCTTACGTTGCTGCCAATGGTTTAGAAATGATCAATACCCAATATTGGTTGCATACCTGTACCATGCTCGATTTTTATGAAACATGGTCTAACTGGCGTCGGTCAGGATTTCCGGCTTTAACCCCAGTGGTTTATCCAGGTAATGCCACCAATGGTACCATTCCACGCCGTTTCCCATACCCGGTTGAAGAAGCGGCCAAAAATAACGCCAATTACAAAGCAGCCTCTTCGGCTGTACCTGGGGGTGACAACCTCACTGGCAGGGTTTGGTGGGATAAATAAAATAAATCATCCCGATTTATACCTGGCCGGCAGTGCAGCATGCATTGTCGGCCTTTTTATGTGATCTGATTTATAGCAAACGTTTGTGCAGTATTTTATTGTAAAGATCTGATATTTAAAACATTAACTTCGATATAGCAGTGTCAGCAAGTGCAGAAGATGTTGTGATTTAATTGATAAAATGATAAGACCTACTGCTTTATTGCAGCTTTTTTTGCAGAACCGGCATTGCCAAAAGCTTTGCTGGTTTTTTTATGGTAACATTTCTAATCGGTTTTTTGATTAACGGTGCATTAATTTGATATTTATATATCAAACCAAACTTTAAATGAAATTCAGATTTATACTTACCACCTTTTTGTGTGCAGGTTTTTTTGTACATGCACAACAAACGCCAAAAAAGAGTCAGTCAAAAGAAACGGTAACCACCACACAGGTTACCGTTAAAGATGAACCCAAATCATCATCAAACGAAAGAAACATAAAAGTAGAAAGCTCGGTAATCACCAATCATTCAGTAACGATTGATGGAAAAGCCGTTCCATATAACGCCACTACTGGTACATTACCGGTTTGGGACGAAGACGGGCAACCCATAGCCGGCTTGTTTTATACCTATTATGAACGCAGCGATATACAAAACCGCGATAAAAGACCCTTGGTAATTTCTTTTAACGGTGGACCAGGTTCTGCTTCGGTTTGGATGCACATTGCCTATACCGGTCCGGTAGTGCTGAATATTGATGATGAAGGTTATCCTGTACAGCCTTACGGTTATAAAGAAAATCCATATTCTATTTTAGATGTGGCAGATATTGTATACATCGATCCGGTTAACACAGGCTATTCCAGAGCGGTGAGCAAAGATATTCCAACCAATAAATTCTTTGGTTTAAGGGCCGATATTAAATACCTGGCCGAGTGGATCAATACTTTTGTAACCCGGAATAACCGATGGGCTTCGCCAAAGTTTTTAATCGGCGAAAGTTATGGCACCACACGCGTTTCTGGCTTAGCTTTAGAGCTGCAAAACAGTCAATGGATGTATTTAAACGGTGTGGTATTGGTTTCGCCAACCGAACTCGGTATTGAGCGTAGCGGCCCTGTTGATGCAGCTTTGCGCTTACCGTATTTCGCTGCTACTGCATGGTACCATAAAGCTTTGGCAGCCGATTTACAAAGCAAAGATTTAACCGCCATGCTCCCTGAAGTAGAAAGTTTTACCATTAATGAGCTGATTCCGGCCATTTCGCAGGGAGGAATGTTGAGTGCTGATAAAAAGAAAGGCATTGCCGTAAAAATGGCACGTTACTCAGGTCTTTCAGAAAAAGTAATTTTAGATTATAACCTTAATGTACCAACCGATTTCTTTTGGAAAGAACTATTAAGAGATAAAGGGTTTACTGTTGGGAGGTTAGATTCGCGCTATCGTGGCATAGATAAAATGGGTGCCGGAGAAGCGCCTGATTATAATGCAGAACTAACTTCCTGGTTGCATTCTTTTACACCAGCTATCAATATGTACATCCGCAACGAGCTGAATTATAAAACCGATTTGAAATACAATATGTTCGGTTCAGTTTATCCATGGGATAAATCTGGAGATCAGACCGGAGATAATCTCCGCCAGGCGATGGCACAAAACCCGTATCTACATTTATTGGTGCAATCGGGCTATTACGATGGAGCCTGCGATTATTTTAATGCCAAATACAGTATATGGCAGTTAGATGCAGCTGGTAAATTGCAAGACCGTATGAGCTGGGAAGGTTACCGTAGCGGACACATGATGTATTTACGTAAGGATGATCTGAAAACGGCCAATAACCATATCCGTAAGTTTATCAAAAAAGCATTGCCAAAAGCAGGCGAGGCCGCTAAGTTCTAAAAAATTAGAGTTGACAAATTCCTATGCACATTGCTATTAATTTGTCAACTATTTTAGGTTTATTGGGCGCAGTTGAAGAACAATAATTATCGTTCGTCCTGCTTTGCATTGTAAGTCCGTCCCGATGAATCGGGATACTTCGCTTGCGTGCTTTCCATTGCAATCAGGGCTAGGTAGGTTAGGGCGGTGGCATGGAAACCCCGCATAATGCAGAAACCAGAATAAAATAAACCTGATCGTACGGATGCCACTTTTCGTGGCTGGAGGGAGAGCAGGACGGAACCCAACCAAAGTGCCACTGCAATTGCTTTCCAAAAAAAGAAATAAATCGTATTTACAGCGTTCTTTTACCTGTAAAGCCAAAGCAATTCCCCTCCAAAAACGTAAACGAAAAACTGTTGGTTACAAACTAAAAATAATTACTTATTTTTGTGGTTCAATTATGCAGCAAATAAAAACATCATTCGATTTTGAAAAACCTATTGCAGATTTAGTTCAGCAGATAGAAAAGGTTAAGCAAGTTGCCGAAAAAACTAAGGTAGATATGTCTGCCACTTTAGACGAGCTTGATGGTAAATTAGATGAAACTACCAATAACTTATATAAAAATTTAACCGGTTGGAACAAGGTTCAGATGAGCCGTCACCCAGATCGTCCACAAACCCTTGATTATATTAACATGATCTGCGATGATTTTATCGAGATGCATGGTGATAGAACGGTTAAGGATGACAAGGCGATTATCGGTGGTTTTGCTTCCATCAATGGTCAAACAGTAATGGTTATCGGTCACCAGAAAGGTAAAAACACCAAAGAGCGTCAGTTTCGTAATTTCGGTATGGCCAACCCGGAAGGTTACCGTAAGGCATTGCGTTTAATGCGTTTGGCTGAAAAATTCAATAAACCGGTTGTCTCTTTTATCGATACGATGGGTGCTTACCCTGGTTTAGAGGCAGAAGAGCGTGGACAAGGTGAAGCTATTGCCAGAAACTTATTGGAAATGTCTATTCTGCGCGTACCAATTATTTGCATTGTTGTAGGTGAAGGTGCTTCGGGTGGTGCTTTGGGCATCGGTATCGGCGATAAAGTTTATATGTTAGAGCATACCTGGTACTCTGTAATTTCTCCGGAATCTTGTTCATCTATTTTATGGAGAAGCTGGGATTTTAAAGAGAAAGCTGCTGAATGTTTGAAATTGACTTCTGATGATATGTTTGGCAACAAACTAATCGATGGCATCATTCCTGAGCCGCTTGGTGGTGCACACCAGGATCCGGAATTGATGGGTAAAACATTAAAAGAGTATATCGTTAAAGATTTAACTGCTTTAGGTAAATTAAAAACGGATAAGCTGATCGAACAAAGGATTGAAAAATTCTGTGCGATGGGTGTTGTAAACGAATAATCATTAACTAAAATAAATTTGAATCCTGTTCGGCAATGCTGAATGGGATTTTTTTGCGCGCTCACGCTCGTTTCTAACGAGCGTGTAAATAGGATACCGTATTTTACGGTGTTAGTTATCAATATCTTTAGCTTGCTTTACGATATAATCGTAAAGCAATTGCTGCACTCGAAACGAGCGCAAGCATTCAATAAATATTAATCAATGTCTAGTAATTCAATTTCTATTAGTCCTCTAAGCCCATGATAATTAGTCGCGGAACTATAAATATAATGTTCGGGCTCTGATACAATTCCGGCTCTAACTGGATTTTGATGAATGTAATTTAGCTTTTGAAATGTAAAATCTCGACTGATTAATTCAATAGCATGGTAACCATCTTGCCAAACCTTATAATTCTCAATTCTTGTCAAGTATTTGCCTGCAAATTCAAATTTATTTAGCAGCCACTTTTTCCTGCTTTCATTTCCTGAAGTAATCTCTTTGATAATCGCCCTATTCGTAAACTTTTTAAAATCTCTAATAATTTCAAAAAGCTTTACATCTCCACTCGCAGAGGCAATGAGATGTATGTGGTTGGTCATCATGCAATAGGCGTAAAGTGTTAACCCTGTGTTGGATTGGCAGTGTTTTAGTGAATTAATAATAATTTCTTTATACGATGATCGGGTGAATATATCTACCCAATCTACAATCGTAAAAGTTAAAAAATAGATGCCTTCCGGATCTCTTGCTTGGTATTGATCTGACATTTAATAAAAATATTTATTTATTCAGAAAAATCATAATTGCTCATGCTTGTTCCAACGAGCATATAGATAGTTGGTCATATTTACGACTTATATCCTAAATTTAAATTTATATCATCTTTTACGATGAAATCGTAAGGCTATTACTGCGCTCGTTAGAAACGAGCGCAAGCAAAAAAGCAGCTACAAATTAATGCAGCTGCTTTGTAAGCTATTTTTAAATCCGTTTATTACTGCGGGCTTTGTTGTGGGAAGAACATTGATAAACGGCCTTCGAGGTTGTTGAATGTTTTCTGCAGCTTCTCGCTCAACTTATCCTGACCTGCAGCTTTACTGGTTTTAATCATTCTGTCCAGATAATATAAGCCGGTTTGAATATTCTGAGATCCGGTTAAACCTTTTGATTGTGAAATATCAGCCAGATAGTTTAATTCCTTATTGATATAATCCCCAGATTTGTCTAAAATATCATTCGCTCTGGCAGTTTCTCCTAGTTTATATAAGTTTTCAGCCATATAGAATTTCACTACAACGGTACGGATGCCGAAGAATTTATCAGGCATTACCGCGAAATATTTATCTACTACTTTTTTAGCTTCAGCAATTTTACCTTCTTTAATTAAGCTGTTGGTTAAGCTACTGAAGAGGTTCGTAAAAATGAAAGTATCATCTGATGATTGCGGATCTAAATATTTAGCAGTTTTCATATTTCCCCACTTAAATTTAGTCATCACATTATTATATAAAACAGGCGTGTTCAATTGCTCTGGTCTATCTTCAGATGCTGTTGTGTCAGCTTTAAGCGGTAATAAACGCATGGCCAAACCTTCACTGTATAAATATTTATCCAAACCATTATATTGCTCAGAAGGTACAGTAGAAGCGAAATAAATCGGACGTTTCCAGTTGTTATGTGCAAGGATATCGAACATAGCCAAAGTTCCTTTAGTAACATAACCTTTATTGAATTTCCAATCCATTGTGGTAGTAATTTTTGAAGCATCAGCTGCAGGCACTGTTCCTGTGCTGATTACTTGCTGAGGATCTACCGTAATTTTAAGGTTTTTAGTTGGCAGAAAATTAGATTTTGATCCATCTTGCATGGCTACTTTATCGCTCTCATCGTTTGATAACAATAAATCAACTACATTTTTAAGCTCAACATTACCTGCAATTTTATAATCATCATAAGGCATTACATCTCTTTCACCCTGTACATATTGTTCAGGTTTCATGGTAATTGGCAATGGAGCCGATTCATTTTGTTTTTGTCTTAAACCGTTGATGTACCAATCTGTATCAAATAAACTTAAGTTTACAATGCGAACATCAGGACGAACATTCTCTACCTCCTGGATATACCAAAGCGGATAGGTATCATTATCGCCATAAGTAAATAAAATGGCATTTGGTGCACAGGATTGTAAGTAATCCAGCGCGATATCATGAGGGACCAGTTTCGTAGAACGGTCATGGTCATCCCATCCCTGCTCGGCCATAATTACCGGAGCAGCCAATAAACCGATAACCGTTGCACCAATGGCACCGGCAGTTGGAGTTAGTTTTTTAAACAACCACTCTTTAATGGCCAGTGCCCCGAGCCCAATCCATATCGCAAAGGCATAAAAAGATCCTACATAAGCATAATCCCTTTCACGAGGTTCCAGAGGCTTTTGGTTTAAGTATAATACAATCGCGATACCCGTAAAAAAGAATAACAAAGCCACTACGCCAGCATCTTTCTGGTTGCGTTTAAAGTGCCAAAGTGCGCCAATTATTCCCATAATCAACGGTAAAAAGAAGAAACGATTGTATGCTTTATTATCAACTGTTGATGGTGGCAAATGACTTTGATCTCCACGTAACCAGCTATCAAACGGTTTAATACCACTAATCCATTCTCCTTCAAATCCGCTTCCCTGACCTTGTTCATCGTTCTGGCGACCAACAAAATTCCAGAAAAAGTAACGCATATACATGTAGCCGATCTGGTAGCTGGCCAAAAAGCCAACATTATCAACTAAATTCGGGTGTTTACTATCATCCAAATGCATCCACTCTTTATAAAAACTGGCATGTTTAGGGTCGTCGCTATACATACGTGGCAATAAAGTGTTGTTGCTGTATTCGTAATCGGTTTTTTTACCCGCTACCTCGTATTTGTCTTTTCCTTTTCTCCAGATGGTTTTACCTTCTGTTACACCTGTTCTTTCAGAGTTATAATTAGGACCGTAACCCAATGGCCTATCGCCATATTGCTCACGGTTTAGGTAACTTAAGAAAGAGAAAGCATCTTTAGGTGCACTGTTATTTAAATTCGGATCTGCTTTTGCCCTGATGATGATCATCGAGAAGGATGCATAACCGAAAATGATTAAAACGGTAGAGATTAAACCTAAGTTTAATAATTTCTTTTGATGCTTGATCGAATAACGGATCCCCCAAACCAGGGCACCGATTAATAAAATGGCGAAGAATAAAACGCCGGTTCCAAAACCAAGACCTAATGTATTTACAAAGAACAGATCGAAATACGCACCGAACGAAACCAGGTATTGGATAATACCATATTGGATTACTGCTAAAATTAAGATACCAACAATAAGTGTTTTGAATATACCTGCTGTGGTTGCTTTATCTGTTCTTTTGAAATAATAAATAAAAGCAAGTGCCGGGATGGTTAATAAGTTTAACAAGTGGATACCGATTGATAAACCCATAATATAGGCGATAAACAGTAACCAACGATCGGCGCGTGGCTCATCGGCATGCGCTTCCCATTTAAGGATAGCCCAGAATACAATGGCTGTGAATAAAGAGGATTGCGCATAAACCTCTGATTCTACAGCCGAAAACCAGAAACTATCAGAGAAAGTATAAGCCAGAGCACCAACGGCACCCGCACCCATAATACTGATCAATTTACCGGTTGTTAATCCTTCACCAGCTTTTAACACCGTTTTTTAGCCAATGCAGTGATGGTCCAAAATAAAAATAAGATAGTTGCCCCGCTTGAAACAGCCGAGCCTACGTTCATCCAGTAAGCAATTTTGGTTAAATCTCCAGCTGCAAAAATGGAGAAGAAACGTTGGATCATTAAGAATAAAGGCGCACCAGGCTGGTGAACAACCTGCATTCTAAATGCCGATGCGATAAATTCACCGCAATCCCAAAAACTGGCAGAAGGCTCTAAGGTTAAAACGTAAGTTAGTGTAGCAATTAAAAAGCAGATCCAGCCTACTATATTATTAACTTTTGAATAATTCATTGGTTTGTTTAATGATATTAAAAATTGTTTTCACATAAAAATGCTGCCGAAATTAACTATTCTAGTCGATAAAACAGGTAAATTTTTGCATTGATTTAACAATTTTTAACGGCTTAAGGCCTTTAACATAAAGGATTTTAATTTATTGGAAAGCAAAAACCCACAAGCAGAAATGTAAAATCTGCCTATGGGTTAAATTTAGAATGTTTTTTGCCTATCCTGCGGCAAACGGGGTAAACCTTACAATCAGATCGTTGTATTGTTTCTCAAGGCTTTTGCTCAGTGCTGCTTGTTTAAATACCTCTGTTAATTTTACCATTTGCCCTAAATAACTAAGATAGAAACGTACATCCTGTTCTGATGACAGCTGATTTTTACTCTCTGAAACATCGGCCAGGTGGGTAAGTTCCTTGCCCACATAATCGGCCGTTTTTTTGATCATTGCATTGGCACGATTTAAATCATTTAACCGATACAGGCTTTCGGTAAAATAATAAGTGCTCATTACCTGGCGCATACTGTAAAATTTAGATGGGATTACCGCAACATACTTGTCCGCTACTTTTTTGCTCTCCGCAATTTTGCCTTCGTTGATCATGCCGTTTAATAAACCATTAAACATATTCGATAACATGGTTACATCATCAGCAGATTGCCTGTCTAAATGATTGGCATTTTTGATATTACCAAAACCATACACATTCATCAGGTTGTTATACAAAGGTTTAATGTTGATGCGCTCATAATCTTCTGTAATGGCTGTATCGGGTTTTAATGGAAGCAGCCTTTTGTTCAATCCTTCCGAATAAAGGTATTTGTTCAATCCTACGTATTGCTCATCTGGCATGGCTCCGGTAAAATAAATCGGCCGTTCCCAGTTGTTATGCGCCAAAATATCAAATAAAGCCAGTGTACCTTTGGTTACGTAATTTTGGTTAAATGTCCATTCCATGCTGCTCGCAATTTTGCCTGCATCTTCTTTGGGTATCGTACCTGTATCCAAAACCTGTTGTGGACTTACCGCAAGTTTCAGATTCTTAGTCGGTAATACATTGTATTTCGAGCCATCGTTCATGGTTACCTTATCTTCATCGTGATCGGAGAGGAGTACATCCAAAATTTGCTGTAATTCGATATGTTGTGCAATCTTATAATCCTGGTAATACATAATGTCCCTCGTCCCTTCAACATATTGCTCAGGTTTTAGGGTGATAGGAAGTGGTGCCGATTCATTTTGCTTTCTGCGCATGCCATCGATATACCAATCGGCAGTAAATAAACTCAGGTTTACCACCCGCACATCCGGACGTACATTTTCCACTTCCTGCGCATACCAAACAGGGTAGGTGTCGTTATCGCCGTAAGTAAATAAAATGGCATTGGGCGCACATGATTTAAGGTAATTGACTGACATATCCCTGGCTACGTGGCTATCAGAACGGTCGTGATCGTCCCAGCCCTGGTTGGCCATAATAATCGGTGCACCGAGCAAAGCAATAACCGAAGCAAAGATACTTGCACGTACAGGCGTTAGTTTTTTGAAAATAAAGTCTTTTAATCCAAATACACCTAACCCTATCCAGATGGCGAAGGCATAAAATGAGCCTACATAAGCATAATCCCTTTCGCGGGGCTCAATCGGTACAGAATTTAAGTAAACAACAATCGCAATTCCGGTAAAAACGAATAATAAACCGATAATGCCGGCATCTTTTTGGTTGTGTTTAAAGTGCCAAACTGCACCAATTAAACCGATGATTAAAGGTAAAAAGAAAAACCTGTTATAGGCTTTATTCTCTACAATAGACGGCGGCAGATTTTTTTGACTGCCAAGCCTGATGGCGTCTACTGGTTTAATGCCACTTAGCCAATTGCCATCTTTTCCGCCAAACTGTCCATCTTCGTTATCCTGCCGGCCTACAAAATTCCACATAAAATAACGCATATACATCTGTCCGGTCTGGAAAGAGAACAGATATTTTAAATTATCGATAAGTGTAGGTTTATGTGCATCATCAAAACCCATATAACTTTTGTAAAACCTCACATGTTCAGGTTTATCACTGTACATCCGTGGCATTAAAGTTTTATCGGCAAAAACATAGGCTGATTTTGTTCCAGCCGGTTCGTATTTTTTGTCGCCTTTACGGATAATTTTGCCCGTTTCTTTAATGTCGATTTTTTCTGAATTGTAATTCTCCCCATAAAGTAAAGGCCTGTCGCCATATTGGTCGCGGCCCAGGTACCTCGAAAGCGAGAATACATTATCCACGTTATAATTGTTCAGGTTAGGTTTGGCCTGTGCTCTGATAACCAATAACGCAAAAGAACTGTATCCAAATAAAAGTAATACAGTGAATAACAGGATCAGGTTTAAAGCCCTTTTGTTTTTAAGGATGGAATAACGGATACCATAAACTAAGCTTCCGATCAATAAAACAGCAAAAAATAATATCCCCGAACCAAAGCTAAGGTTCATGGAATTTACAAAAAAGTAATCGAAGCTTGCTGCAAGCGATACCACGTATTGGATGATACCAAATTGCACCACAGCTAAAGCTGCGATGGAAACAAAAAATATTTTTAGAACACCTTGCCAGCTTGGCGATGGATTCTTTTTAAAATAATAAACAAATATTAATGCAGGAATGGTAAGCAGGTTTAAAATATGCACGCCGATAGAAAGTCCCATAATATAGGCTACAAAAAGTAACCATCTGTCTGCTTTTGGTTCATCAGCCTGCGATTCCCATTTTAAGATACCCCAAAATACGATGGCGCTGCAAAGCGATGACATGGCATAAACCTCAGCCTCTACTGCCGAAAACCAGAAACTATCAGAAAAAGCATAAGCCAGCGCGCCAACCAGGCCGGCACCCATAATGCCAATGATTTGCTGTTTGCTGATTTCTTCCCCTTTTTTAATCACTGTTTTCTTTGCCAAAGCGGTAATGGTCCAGAATAAAAACAAAATCGTTCCTGCGCTTGCAAGGGGCCGAAGCAATATTAACAAAATAGGCTACTTTAGTTTTATCGCCAAAAGCCAGGGCAGAGAATAATCTCTGGATCATAGAAACAATGGGTGCTCCAGGCTGATGCACGACCTCCATACGGAAAGCTGAGGAGATGAATTCCCCACAATCCCAGAAACTTACGGATTGATCTAAAGTTAAGATGTACGTGAGTGCGGCAACGCTAAAACAGAGCCAGCCTCCAATGGTGTTGATCCTTGAGTAATTCATAGTTTAATTTTAGTCTTTGATAATAAATGATTTAAGTGGTTAGCGGTAAAAAAGTCGTAGAAAAAAATAAAATGTTGCACCGGATATGATCATTTTTTTATCTTTGCATCGCAAACAAAGAACAGCAGGAAAGAAATTGAAAATATTTTAAAATCACTCTTGCATATTTAAAATAAGGTTCCTACATTTGCATTCCCTTTCGAGGAGAATATCCTTGAAAAGTTTTTGTCCGATAGTATAAGGGTAGTACAACGGTTTTTGGTACCGTTTGTCTTGGTTCGAATCCAGGTCGGACAACTACAAATTTAATAACGGATCATGTTTTAAATAGACATGATCCGATTTTTTTAACCGTAACTACACGAACCCATGCCATTGCAGTTTAACCCGGTAAAGCTTTTTTCCGGAACAGGTTCTAAGGGATTATCACTTAAGATTGCCGAGCACTACGGCAAGCCACTTGGTAGCGTCACCATTCACAAATTCAGTGATGGAGAGTTTCAGCCTTCCTTTGATGAGTCAATCCGTGGTAGTGATGTTTTTCTAATCCAGTCTACTTATCAGCCCAGCGATAATTTAATGGAACTTTTGCTAATGGTTGATGCGGCTAAAAGAGCATCAGCACATTATATTACAGCAGTGGTTCCTTATTACGGTTTAGCCCGTCAGGATAGAAAAGACAAACCGCGTGTAGCAATCGGTGCCAAATTGGTGGCTAACTTATTGAAATCAGCAGGTATTCACCGTATTATGACGATGGATTTACATGCTGCACAGATACAGGGTTTCTTTGATATTCCGGTTGATCACTTAGATGGATCGGTAATCTTTGTTCCTTATATCAAAAGCTTAGGCTTAAAAAACTTAACCATTGCATCGCCAGATATGGGCGGTTCTTACAGGGCGCGTACTTTTGCAAAGTTTTTTAACGCTGAGGTAATTATTTGTGATAAACGCCGTAAACGTGCCAACGAAATCGAATCAATGTCGATTATTGGTGATGTAACCGGACAGGATGTTGTATTGATCGATGATATCTGCGATACTGCCGGTACCTTATCAAAAGCTGCGGCTTTGATTATGGAAAACGGTGCAGCAAGTGTAAGAGCGGTTTGTACACATGCTGTATTATCGGGCAAAGCAATCGAAACCGTAGAAAATTCGGTATTGACAGAACTGATAGTAACCGATACGATCCCGTTAAAACAGGAGAGTCCGAAAATAAGAGTGCTAAGTACAGCCAGTTTATTTGCAAGGGCAATTGCCAATGTAAACGAACACGGGTCAATTAGTGATCTGTTTAGAGTGTAGTGCAAAGCGTTTAGCGATAAGCGGTTAAAACGCCAAACGTCAAACAACAAGAAGAGCATAATTAAGGTTGAAGGTGAAAAGTTAAAGGCGTAAGGCTTTTACTTGATACTCGATACTTACTACTAATAAATAAATATAAATAAAAAATGAAAACAATCGCAATTAGCGGTTCTCCAAGAGAGAACGTAGGGAAACGCGATGCCAAGGAACTTCGTTACGAAGGTAAAGTTCCGGCGGTATTGTATGGTGGAAAAGAGCAACAACACTTAGCTGTAGTTATTGCTGATTTAAGAGATGTTATTTATACCCCGGAAGTTAACTTTGTGGAAATTGATGTAAACGGTACTAAAACTAAAGCTATTGTTAAAGATACTCAATATCACCCACTTACCGACGTATTAATGCACATCGATTTTCTTCAGTTATTCGACGAGAAAGAAATCGTTATGGAGATCCCGGTTAAATTAACAGGAACTTCTCCAGGTGTTAAAATGGGGGGTAAATTAATTCAGAAATTACGTAAACTACGTGTTAAAGCATTACCAGCTGATATGCCACAAAACGTAGAGGTAAGCTTAGAGAAATTAGAAGTTGGTAGCTTATTCCGTGTTCGTGACCTTAAAGGTGATAAATACGTAATCACTAACACTCCTGAAGATACTATCGTTTCTGTTGCAATGTCTAGAGCATTAAAACAAGCAGAAACTGAAGCGGCTAAAGGTAAAAAATAATCAGGATTCTTAGGATTTTCCTGATTTTAAGATGAAGCGTTCCGATTTAAGTCGGAACGCTTTTTTGTTTTTAAAGAGGTCAATTTGCCAACGCTAACCGCTAAGTCCTTGATAGTATCTGGACTTGGGACTCAAGAATTCGGATTTCCGACTCCCAACTTTTTCACCTTCAACCCTCCAGCCTTCCCGCCCTCAACCTTTTTATTTATCTTTGCCCCATGAAATATCTTATAGTTGGCTTAGGAAATATCGGACCGGATTATGCGCACACCAGGCATAATATTGGCTTTGATATTGCCGATGAACTGGTTAAAGGTTTAGGTGGTAGCTTTGATAATATCCGTTTGGCCTATTATGCTGAAGTGGGCTTTAAAGGCAAAAAACTGCATGTAATTAAGCCTACTACTTTTATGAACCTGAGCGGTAAGGCCGTAAACTATTGGATGAAGGAACTGAAAATAGCACCAGAAAATGTACTCGTTATTGTTGATGACCTTGCATTGCCCCTGGGAAAGCTAAGATTAAAACTGCAAGGCTCTAGTGCCGGCCACAATGGTTTAAAAAGTATTGAAGAGGTTTGCGGTGGTCAAAACTATGCACGCCTTCGCTTTGGCATTGGTAATGATTATCCGAAAGGCAGACAAGTAGATTTCGTTTTGGGTTTGTTTGATAAAAATGAACAATTGGAGCTTCCTGCATTGATTGATAAAAGTGTAGAGTTGATTAAAAGTTTTGTTACGGTTGGGCCCGCTCATACCATGACGGCTTTTAATAAGTAGGTGGGTTAATTGGTTAACTTCATGCTGTCATCCTGAGCGCAGCGAAGGATCTTTTATAAGCCAAGAATATATAACCATATAAGTAACTATAAGAACATTTAAGCTTATGTGCCCTTAAATGCCTTATATGGTAAATAGAATAGGTAGTTAGATTTTTTGCTCCATACAACCCAAAACAGCAGCACTGCCCTTGCCACCTAAACCTGATCGCAGTGGTTCCGATTTTTCATCGGAAGGAACGGAGAGCGGGGCTGTACTAACCTAAAAGCATCTGCACCTGATTTCCAAAAAAAAGATAACATTATTGGCGCGTTAGTCTCGGAGTGTCGTCATTTCGAGCGGAGTGCAACGCAGTCGAGAAATCTATTTTCCAATTTAATCTGGCTCATAGATCTCTCCGTTCCGCGATGCTCCAGTCGAGATGACGATCTTTCTATAAGAATCTGTTATTGATAACTTAGTCAAAAGGCCAGCGCTTGCAATTACGAAAAGCTACTAAACAAAAAAAGACCATCTTTCGATGATCTTTCATGTAAATATGTTTCAGTTAGTGTTTATTTAACTTGTTCTTGAGCCCTTGCAATATAAGCATCAATTAATTGTGCTTCTGCGCTCTCCGGATATTGAGTTTTAACTTTAGTGTAAGCATCAACTGCACCTTTAAAATCTTTCAGGTTTTCGTTAACCAATCCTAATTTCTTTAAAAACATTGGTGAAGTAAATTTACTTGCTTTATCTGCTGCTTTTTTATAATATGTAGAAGCTTGTTTGTAGTCTTTCAACTCGCTATAGGCATCACCTAATAAACCTAAAGCCAATGGGTCTGCAACCGGGCTGCCGGTAGCGCTATATTTGTTCAATGACTCTATAGCTTGTTTATATTCGCCTTTACGTAAGTAAATGCCGCCCAAATAAAGGTTGGCTAAGTTTGCCGATTTTGTGTTATCGTACTCTTTAGCAATCTGCTCCAAGCCTGGGTAACCACCTTCACCTTTAACAGCTCTGTTCGACAATGAATCTACTCCAACAGATTGCTCTGCTTTGTACATTTTGCTGGCGGCTTCTTCAGCACGACCTTTTAAATACACGCCTTGATACCAAAGATATATTAAAACTAATAAAACTACAGCACCTGCAATAAACAGTAAGCTTTTATTATTCTCTTGTAAAAATGAACCTTTTTTAGTTGGTTGAATTGTCTGGTTATCTGTTGTAGACATGTTTGTTTAAAAAATTTAAGATTGCAAAAATACATTTTTCAATCAAAGTATCAATCTTTATTTTGAAGTATTTGATTAAACATTAGTTATTTAGGCCTGCAGATCGTAAAATCATCACGATCATTAGCGTAACAAGCTAATTAGTGTATTAAACCAGGTTTGGTTATCGCTAAAAATACCTGTGTGGTTAATGACCAGGTATACCGTTTGACTTTCCGATCGGCTCAGGGTCGATCGGATTCTAATGGGCTGCCAGAATGCACCGAAGTTTTTTGCGGATGAAGCTGGGAATAAATCGTCGAAGCCCATATAAACCTCTTCTATATGTGATAATGAAAGTTCCAATTGTTCATCTCCGGTAATAAAAAAGACCGTTGGAAGCCAACAAGATATCGCCCTCGTGATTGTGAACTGGTTTTAAAAACGAAAATAAACCTGCGATTTTTTTAATCCAGTTCGAATTTTTATCATTGGTCAGTTCGTGATCATAAGACCATAGAACATTCCCTTCTAACATTTTTTGTGCAACCATTTATTTTTCCTTGCGATGAAAGTACAGTTTTTTTAAATGTTATTAACGTTTATTTTAAACAATGAATGTTAAGAGGCTAAAAAAGGGTAAATTTGTGACATATTTATGTGGTTAAAAAATATTACCCTTCTAAATTTTAAGAACTATACCGATGCAGATCTCCATTTCTCGGAAACGGTAAATGTTTTTACCGGTAATAATGGCTCTGGCAAAACGAACATGCTTGATGCGATTCACTACCTGTGTCTATGTAAAAGTTACTTTAATCCCATCGATAGCCAGCAGATCAAAACCAATGAAGAGGTTTTTATGATCCAGGGCGATTTTGACCGCAACGAAAAAAACGAAAAAATTTCCTGCGGCGTAAAACGCAATCAGAAAAAGCAATTCAAGCGCAATAAAAAGGAATACGATAAACTGGCCGATCACATCGGACTTTTCCCGGTAGTGATGGTTTCTCCCTATGATGTAAACCTGATTATGGAAGGCAGTGAAGAGCGAAGAAAGTTTATCGATAATGTGATTTCGCAAACCGATGCGCATTACCTCGATCAGCTGATTACCTATAACCGTATTTTGCTAAACCGGAATGCTTTGCTAAAGCAGATCGCCATTACCCGAAAATACGATCCAACATTGCTCGAAATTTTGGATGAACAATTGGTTATTGCCGGCAATAAGATATTCTCCATCCGAAAAGCTTTTATGGATCAGTTTATTCCATTGTTTAACCAATATTATACCTACCTTACCGAAAATAAGGAAATCGTTGAGTTGAATTATCAATCGCAATTGAATGATGCGACCTTTGAGGAGCTATTGAAAAAATCTGTAGAAAAAGACCGTGTGCTGGAGCGTACCACAACTGGTATCCATAAAGATGAGCTGGCTTTTATCATCAGCGGAATGCCTTTAAAAAAGTTTGGCTCGCAAGGACAACAGAAGTCTTTTTTAATTGCCTTAAAACTTGCACAATACGCTTATCTCGCTAAAAACAAAGGGTTTAAGCCCTTGCTTTTGCTGGATGATATTTTTGATAAGTTAGATGATAACCGTGTTCAAAAACTAATGCAAATGGTTTCCCACCATGATTTTGGGCAGATATTTATTACAGATACAGGAAGAGAAAGAGTAAAATCAATTTTTGAAAAAATAGAAGTTGATGTAACTTTGTTCGAAGTAGATAACGGAGCGATACAAAATGCGTAAACCCAATGATGTTACCGTAAAAGATGCCATCAGCAAAATGCTGGATGTGTATCGTTTGCGCCGTAAGTTTGATGAAACTTCAATCTTGTCTATCTGGCCAGAAATTATGGGCACTGCAATTGCCAACCGAACCAAACAGATTTATATTCATGATAAGAAATTGTTCTTAAGGATAGAATCTTCCGTAATCAAAAATGAATTGATTATGGTACGACAAGGAATAATCCAGAAGTTAAATGAACACGCAGGCAGCGAGGTGATTACCGAAATGGTGTTTTTATAAGGCATAATAAAAGGGCAAAAGTTAAAACTTACGCCCTTTATATTTTACCAGGGACGATAATCCCGACTAAAGACTGTAGATTTCGGACTCAAGCTAAACTAACTTCTTCCTCCGCCAAATATCTTTGCCAAAATCCAGATCACCAGCGCAACCACTACTACAACTACAATTACGCCTACCCAAACGCCGGCTTTAAATATACCTTCTACTAGTTCACAACTACTTAAGGTAGTGCATAAAAATGCGATCAGTGCTAAAGGGAATGCTTTTTTCATATTTATGTTAATTTGTAATAGCTAACATCGAATATTCAAGAAAGTTTTAATTGTGGGTTTATTTAGCTCGATTCTAAAAGAAATTCCTGTTTAGTGGTGTCAGATGTTATCATCTGACACAGTATTCATCACTTTTTTGATAGGATTATTCAATAAAAAAACAGTCAGATGGTAACATCTGACTGCACATTAAAGGATTATTCTAAAGAAATTCGTCATTCCCGACTTCGTTGCACTTCGCTCGAAATGACGAATAGAGTTTTTATTTTCCGTTAACCTTTAACAGCTCAACTTCGAAGATTAAAGTGCTGTAAGGCGGAATATCCTGTCCTGCACCGCGTTCACCATAAGCCAGGTTGTAAGGGATAAAAAATTTGTATTTTGAACCTGCAGGCATTAATTGTACACCTTCTGTCCAGCCTGGAATCACACGGTTTAGCGGAAAAGAAATCGGCTCGCCTCTGTCGTAAGAGCTGTCAAATTGTTTGCCATTTAATAACGTTCCTTTGTAGTGTACCAGCACCGAATCCGTTGCCTGTGGTTTAACACCAGTACCTGCCGTTAAAACTTCGTATTGTAAACCACTTGCAGTTGTTTGTACACCTGCACGTTTTTTGTTCTGTTCTAAGAAATCTTGTCCTTCTTTCATAATTGGTGCGTATTTAATTTTATTTGCTGCTTCTTCAGCTTTGTTTTTTACTGCAGATGCCTTTGCTAAAGCCTCATTAATACATTGTTGTGCCTGCTGTTGGGTTAAAATAACCTTGCCACCTGTAAATGCATCTTTTAGTCCTTTTAACAATACTTCGTAATTTAAGGTAGAAAGGCCGGTTGTTTTCAAGCCTGCACCAATAGAAGTACCGAAGGCATAACTGGTAGAATCTAAAGTAGATTTTAAACCAGTTGTAAGGGGTGATGTTTTACCTGAGGCTGCAGTCGGTTTTTTGGCAACAGGTTTCTTTGCTGTTGTTTTGGTTTGTGCATAAGATGCAACAGCGATACCGGATAGACATATCGCTAAAAAAAATCTCTTCATTGATTATTTTATGTAATTAATTCCAACAGGATTAAAATGCTGGATTATATTTTAAGGCCGAAAGATACAAAATAGATAAAACAATAAAACCCCGAATATTCGGGGTTTTATTGTAATTTTTTTGTGTTGGGAACTAGAAACGTTCGTCTGCTTTGAAGAAGAAGTTACCTTCAATTTCTGCATTTTCATCAGAATCTGAACCGTGAACTGCATTTGCATCGATTGATTTTGCATATTTCTGACGGATGGTACCTTCTGCAGCCTCAGCTGGGTTAGTAGCACCAATCAATTTTCTGAAATCTTCAATCGCGTTGTCTTTTTCTAAAATAGCAGCAACAATAGGTCCTGAGGACATAAAGCTTACTAAATCTTTGTAAAAAGGACGCTCAGCGTGAACAGCATAGAACTGACCAGCAGTTTCGTCTGTAAGTTTAGTATATTTTAATGCAATAATTTTGAAACCAGCATTAGTAATGTCGTTAATGATTGATCCGATATGGCCGTTTGCTACTGCATCAGGCTTGATCATGGTAAAAGTTCTGTTAGTGCTCATTGTGCTTTTGATATCAATTTTCTGCAAAAATACGTTTTAATTGATGAATAATCAATACAACTTGTTTTTCAGTTGCGAATGAATGATGATAGGGATTAAAATAGCCAATTAACCTTGTTTTGTAGCTAATCTTACTATGCTTATATTTAATATTTTTTAAACTATAATCCTGCTCATTCTAAAATCTTTAAATCCTAATCAATCCTAATCTAAATTTACTTAGCTTTGCAGCGCAAAAATATATGCTTACATTAACCGAATTAAAAACATTATTGGCTACGCCACAACGAATTGTGATCACTACGCATCACAAACCCGATGGCGATGCAATGGGGTCATCTCTGGGTTTATATGGATATTTGATTCAAAAAGGCCACCATGTTAAGGTAATCACCCCAACCGATTATCCTACTTTTTTGCATTGGATGCCAAATAATAGCGATGTAATTATTTTTACGGAAGCACAAGAAAGGGCGGCAAAATTGGTTGATGAAGCATCGCTCATATTTTGCCTTGATTTTAATACCCTAAGCCGCATTAACGAATTAGGCGAATTGGTTAGGGCTGCAGGTGCTAAAAAGATCATGATCGATCATCACCTGGAGCCAGAGGATTTTGACGATTACCGTCATTGGGATATCAATGCATGTGCTGCTGCGCAATTGGTTTATGATTTTATTGTAAATCAGTTACAGGATGGCGAGCTGATCAATAAAGATGTAGCTTCTTGCCTTTACACGGGTATAATGACCGATTCGGGATCTTTTCGCTTCTCATCAGCAACCTCGGAAGTATACCGTATTGCTGCAAATCTGATCGATTTAGGGGCCGACCAATCGAAAATCCACGAGTTGGTATACGATAACTCGAGCGAAAACCGACTGCGCTTTTTAGGCTATTGTCTATCTAATAAACTAGAAGTTTTAAGAGATTACAACACAGCCATCATTTCGGTTACTAAAGAAGAATTGGCGCAGTACCACAGCATTACCGGCGACACAGAAGGAGTAGTAAACTATGCCCTTTCCATCAATGGTATCCGTTTGGCCGCGTTAATTATAGAACGTACTGATAAGGTTAAATTATCTGTTAGGTCTACAGGCGATTTCCCGGCTAACGAAATCTGTAAAAAATATTTCAATGGTGGTGGTCACAGAAATGCGGCTGGTGGTGCAGCAGAAAAACCTTTAGCTGATGTAGTAAATGAATTTAAATCGATATTAGCAGAATATAAAGAACAATTGATAGCTTAGAAAAAAGAAATACAACAATAAAAATTTAAAAAAGTCAAATTAATAAATGAAAAAGGGAATTATTATTCTAGCAGCAGCCACTTTAGGTTTAGCAGCATGTAAACAAGAGAAAAAGGGAGCTGGTGGCTTACTATATACCATTCACCACTCGGCAGGTAACGAAAAAATTAAAGAAGGCGATATTGTTAAAATGAATTTTATTCAGAAAAACGATAAAGATTCAGTTTTATCAAACACTTTCGATAGCGAAACACCTGCAGTATTTCCTGCACAGAAAAAAATGTATGCTGGTGATATGAACGATGTTTTAACATTGTTTGGAGAAGGCGATAGCGCTACGTTTAAAGTAAACCTGGATACTATGGCATTTCATAGTAAACAACCTAAACCAGAGCAATTCAAAAATGATAAATACATCACTTTCACGGTGAAAATCGAGAAAGTATTCAAGAAAAAACTGGCGAAGCTGACTCTACTTTTAACAAGAGAGCTCAGGAATTTTTCCAGGCTGACTATAAAGCTACTTCAGAAAAAAGAAAGCTGCTGAACCTGCTAAGTTAAAAGCTTATTTAGATGATACTAAACTGGCAACCAAAACTACTGCAAGTGGTTTACACTACATTATCGAAAACGCTGGAAGTGCAGAAAAAGCAGCTTTAGGCGATACCGTACTAATTGAGTATACTGGTAGAGTAACTAAAAAAGGTAAAGATGGTAAATACAAAATTTTCGATACAAGTGATGAGAAACTGGCTAAAGCAGAAAACGAATTTAAACCAGGTAAACCTTATGGCCCTCAAAAAATGCCGGTTGGTGGTACTATCCCAGGATTTACTGAAGCTTTACAGTTAATTGGTAAAGGTGGTAAAATTAAAGTAATTATCCCTTCTAACCTAGGTTACGGCGAGCAAGGTGCACCACAGGTTGGTATTATGCCTTTCAGCCCGATTGCTTTCGATTTAGAAATTAAAGATATCATAAAAGGAAAACCAGCTCCGGCAACTTCAGCTCCGGTAGCGGCTACTCCGGTTAAGAAGTAATTTCTTAAAATATAATTTTAAATCCTGCTTATTCAGTTAGGCAGGATTTTTTTTGTCTGATTTTTTTGACGCAAAACCAAGAAATAAAACTTTACAAAGATTCGTAAAAACTTATTATAGCCTATCTTTGTATGATCTGATAAAATAGCCAGTCATCCAAAAATTGGACTAAAGGTTAATTTTTTAATTAATATATTAAATGAAAAAAGGAATAATTATTCTCTTGGCAGCAGCATCGGGACTATGTGCCTGTAACAAATTCGAAAAGGGTGAAGGAGATATGACTTACAAGATCTATAAAAGTGAAGGTAAGCCAAAAATTCAGGATGGCGATTATGTAAAATTAAACGGCGTTCAAACAGTAGAAACCAATACCAATCCCGACTCGGTAATGGTAAATACCTACGATAATGAACGTCCTGCTTTTTTGCCATTAGCAAATCGATGTTTAAAGGCGATTTAGCCTCTGGATTGAAACTACTTGGTGAAGGAGATAGCGCCGTTTTTAAATTGAACCTCGATTCGATGGAGAAATATTCAGGACAGCCGAAACCAAAAGGATTAAAATCGAATATTGCCTCCTTTACCATTAAAATTGAGAAGGTTTTACACAAAGGGAAAGATCCCGATTCTATTTTTGAGGCAAAGAAAAGACTTTTTTTGAAGCTGAATACAAAGCGTTAAACGAGAAAAACAAAACGGTAGAACCTGCTAAAATAGCCAAATACGTTGAAGAGAATAATCTGAAAGTAACTACTGCGCCATCTGGCCTGCAGTATGTAATTTCTGCACCAGGAAATTCTGAAAGGGCAGCTTTAACAGATACGGTATTAATGGACTATACTGGTCAGTTTACCAATAAAAAATCGAACGGAACATTAAATGTTTTTGATACTTCTGATGCTAAAATCGCGAAGGAGGCTGGAATTTTCTCAGAAAGCGTACAATATGTTCCACGCAGTTTACCATTGGGGCAATTGCCACAGGGCGTTATTCAGGGCATTCAGCTGATCGGGGTAGGCGGTAAGATTAAAATGATTTTGCCATCGAAATTAGGCTTCGGTGAAAATGGTGGCGGGCCAATTAATCCATTTACCCCGTTGGTATTTGATGTGGAGTTGAAAGGTATTATTAAACCAGCTGCGGCAACGCCCGTGGCTAAATAGAATAATTTAGACCTTATAGGTTTTCAAAACCTATAAGGTCTCTTTATGTAAATCTAATTCCAATCTTTAAAAGGCTTAACCGTTAAATTGGAGTTATAATATTTTTCTTCTTCGGTTACTTCTTTACCTATCCAATCAGGCAAATCGAAAGTTTCATCTTCGCTTCCCAGTTCAATTTCTGCAACAATTAATCCTTTATTGTCACCTAAAAATACATCCACTTCCCAAAGTTTGCCGTTAAATGTAATTTCATAGCGTATTTTAGAAAGTTCAGAAACAGCAAAATTGTCTAATAATTCCGTGGCTTCATCAACTGGGATTTCATATTCATATTCTAACCGTGTGGCGCCAATGGTTTGACCTTTTATGGTTAAAAAACCTTTAGTTTCTGTTGTCCTTACGCGTATGGTTTTATCTTTATCAGTGAGTAAATAACCCTGCCTGAAAAGTTTTCCTTCCGGTTTATCCAGGTTATCCCACTTTGGCTGATCTATTAAAAACTTGCGCTCTATTTCTTTTCCCATGGTAGGTATTTCGTCTTTCCCGCGAAAGCGGGAATCTTAATGCTGATTGGTTAACGTGCCCTTTTTTGTAAATCTGCAACAGGCATGCTGATCAATCTTCCGATAGGCTGCTTACCACGATAGGTAATTACGCGCAACATGCTGGCATCTTTAGGTACCTGTAACGCGGCTGTATATTTCGGGTAGAAGCGATCGGGCGTAGAGTTGTCAAAACTGTAGTAAATGTCCAATCCATCTATTTCCGTGGTCAATTCTATCATCAGTTGTTTATCTGCGCTGCGTTTTACCGTAAAAATCGGATCGTAAATGGCAGGTGAGTATTTAATCTCTGCAAAATCTAATCTTTTGAAATGCTGTTGTGTACGATCAATAAAATTTGTCCAGTTTTTCTTTTCAATCGGACTCCATATTGATTCGGCAATGGCAAATGCACGTGGATAAACCATATATTCAACCTGGCGGAAAGTGAAAATCTGTTCTGTCCAAAGGTTGGCTTGTGCGCCAATAACATACTGTGCATTTACGCCAGCCGGAACCGGGTTAAACTGATAAGCTTTGTTTAATCTTAAAGAGGCATAAACCTTTGGTTCGGTAATAGGATCCGCTTGCATATAATCCAAATAGGCAAAATCAGTTGGACTCATTACCACATTGTGCTTATCGTTAGCCGCCTGAATGCCATATTTCATTCCCCTCCAACTCATTACGGCCGCTGTAGGCGATACGCCACCTTCAAGGATTTCGTCCCAGCCCATAAATTTTTTGCCTTTCGAAATCACAATCTGTTCTACACGTTTTTCGAAGTACGCCTGAACCTGTGGAATGGTTTTTAAGCCTTCGCGAAGCATTAAAGCTTTAACCTGATCGTTCTTTTCCCAGAAATTATGAGGGGCTTCATCACCACCCATGTGGATATATTCGAAAGGGAAAAGTTTGGCTACTTGCGTCAGTACCGAGTCTAAAAAGACATAAACTTTTTCGTTTGCAGGGCAAAGGGTATTATCAACTAAGGCTGTTGGTGGTGCACCACGGCTCCAATCCATAATTTTTTCGCCCGAACGGACTTTATAATTCACGGCATCTGGCGTACATGATAATTCTGGATAAGAAGCGATAATGGCTAAACTATGCCCTGGGACATCAATTTCGGGTAAAATGTTCACGAAACGTTCTTGTGCATATTGTACCAATTCTTTAATATCTTCCTGTGTATAAAAACCACCATAGGTACGGGGTTCATCAGGGGTTGGTGGGGTAAAATCACCAAAAGTTCCGGTTTTTTTAACGCTCCAGGCACCAACTTCAGTTAATTTAGGCAAGCCTTTAATTTCGATCCTCCAGCCTTCATCGTCCGCTAAGTGCAAATGCAGTAAGTTAAATTTATAGCGAACCATGTCATCGATAAACTGTTTTACTTCCTGTTTGGTGAAAAAGTGACGGGCCACGTCGAACATTAAACCTCTCCAGCCTAATTTTGGATAATCTACCACATCAACACAAGGAGCTTTCCATTTCACATCCTTCACCAGTTCTTTGCTCTCTATCTCGGCAGGAAAAAGCTGAAGTAAAGATTGTACACCATAAAAAATACCAGCTGGCTGGTTTGCGGTGATGACAACTTGGGTAGGATTAACATTTAATTTGTAACCTTCTTTACCCAATTGTGCATCTTCCTGGGCGTTTAAAATCAATTTGATAGTAGGATGGGTCGAATTGCTTACGGTGCTTACAAATTTACCTGTTGCTGTGGTAATCCGGTCAGACAAATAAGTAATGGATTGCTTTAACTCTGCGCTTTTAACCGCCTGTAGAATTACATTTTCGGGTAAGGTAAAGCTTCCGGCTTTTTTTACCAATGAAACTGGCTCTGGAATAATGGCAATTGGTGTTTGTACAACAGCACCTTCTGAGTCGCCGATTTCAGTTTCTGTAACAATAGATTGAGCGAAAGTATTGGCTGTAAAAAAACAGCAGGAGATAATCAGGAATAATTTTTTCATTAAAATAATTAAAACGGTTTAGCCGGATAAGTATAATCCGCAATTTATTAAAAAAGATTTAATGGGTGATATTTGTTTCCGTACTTTTTAACCACAAAGAGGTCACAGAGAAAGCACGAAGAGCAAAAAGTTAGGGATTGATAAGCCAGAGATTTGTCAATCTGAGCGTAGTCGAAGACTAATGGAGTTACTACCTAACAACAAATCTATCTGTATCATATTCTTCTTGCATTACCAATAGACGGATTTAAAAAAATCGATCTTCATCTCGACTGTAGCGCAGCGAAATGGAGAGATCTATCTTGGCAGATTTAGCTTCGTTGAGCAATCGTGGTTCCCGGCTACGTTGCACTCCGCTCGAAAGGACGGTAACTCGAGCGAATTTTTACGTATAGATTAACTGCTGTCATTCATATTACCTTTTATGCAATAAATTATACCTATCAATGATGGAATTCCTATAATACGTCCGTCATTCCCACGCAGGCCTATCGTATGGACACATCTTTTGGTTTGGATTTTTTATGCGTTTTGCTGGCTTGCTTTAATAAATTACAAGTTGTACCGAAGAACGCCGTCAATCCCAAGGGCCAGGAGAATCAAAAAACAGGAGTAGTTCACTACAATTGGCACGAACAAACCTGAAACGCAGTGGTTTTGTGTTCGTAATCACTGAATTTAAGCTCAAAAAAGCATTGAACACAAAACAAAGTGCCTCTGTTTTTTTGATGTGCATGAGATTGTGTAAAGGGCCCATTGCTGGATCCGATAGCCATCGGATGACAAAGCGCTTTGGGTACTTTGGTGCTCCAAAGTACCATGCCACCGCGGCATAGAGCGAAAAAAATCAACATTTATCTCCAAAGTATAGTCTTTAAGATATCAAAGCTTGCTATTAGCAGGAAAGATGCTGATCACGCAGTAGCTACAAGACAATTGAAAACACTAACTTCTACTTGTAAAATAAATTCAGCATGACGATTCCTCACAGTCCATGATTGATGAAAAAACTGTCACTTATATCGGTTTCACGCAATAATTTAAACTGAGGATAATATCTTTTTGATTCAAATTACAAAAACTGCGTCAACCATTCCATCGCTTTCTTATCATCTGTAAATGATTTCATCGGTATAGGCGGGTTTTGAAACTTAAAAAGTATTTTCATAATTAATTGTGCCAAACCCGGTTTCGAAACCATGGCCATTGCGGTATAAATTTGGGGCAGCTGCTGAGTCGAAAATTTTCTTGTTTCTTTATCCGGAACCGGCGAATTTTTCAAATAAATTAACAACGGAACTTTCTTGTTATCGGTGATTTTTTTCACCAGCGCAACATTGGCCGAAATATTTTCTACGGTACGTAAAATATTTTTGCTGTACGCAATCAGTATTCCGGTATCTGTTAATAAATAATCGGCTATTTCGCCTTCGATAAGGTTATTATCTCTATCGTTTCCCATATTTAATCCCTTAAATGATAACCTTTTGGTTTGGTAAGAGCCCTTAATCCCTGGTGGGATAAAGTAGCACCGATACCTGAATATTTTCTTCCACTCCAGGGTAAAGCAGCACTCACCCGGTCGCAACAGTTCCAATAACCCGAACCTGCATCAAGCTGAGACAGTATTTTTTTAGCCCTTGCCTGATCTGCAGTATAAACTGATGCCGTTAAGCCATAATCAGTATCTTTCATCATATTAACGGCTTCAATGTCGTTTTTCACCTTCATAATGCCGATGATAGGGCCGAAACTTTCCTCCTGCATCACCAGCATATCGTTGGTTACATCCGTTAAAACTGTTGGCTCAAAATAATAGCCTTTTCCCTCTACAGCCTTCCCGCCTGTTAATAATCTGGCACCTCTATTTAAAGCATCTTCAACCTGAGTTTTTAATACCGCTATTTGTTCTTTCCTCGTTAAGGGTCCAATATAAGTGCCGTCGGCTATAGGTGAACCACTTTTCCAGCTTTTAACTTCGGTAACAAAGGAATTTAAATAATCGTCGTAATTTTTCTCATGCACATAAATGCGCTCAACGGAACAACAACTTTGTCCGTTATTGTAAAAAGCGCCATCAGCTGTACCAACCGCTGCAGCGGCTACATCGGCCACGTCATCAGCAATATATAAAGGATCTTTTCCACCTAACTCCAACTGACAGGGAACCATTTTTGAAGCTACTTTTTCGTAGATGAATTTCCCTGTTTTATATGATCCTGTAAAAAAATAACCATCTAAGTTCATTTCTAATAAAGCTGCGCCTGTTTCTTTCGCACCGATGGCGATCTGGAAAATATCATCAGGTACACCTGCTTTCTTCAACAGTTTTTCGATCTGTAACCCGGTTAAAGTGGCATATTCTGATGGTTTGTACATCACTGCATTACCACTTAAAAGTGCAGGGATAAAAACATTTACGCCAACCAGGTAAGGATAATTCCACGCCGAAATGTTACATACGACACCCAGCGGCTCGTATTTAATGATTTCTTTCAAACCTGGTTCATCAACCATCACCTCATCACTTAAATATTTTTCAGCATTATTAAGCATCCATTTAATACGGGCTCTTGCACTATTAATTTCATTACGCGATTGTTGTAAAGGTTTGCCTACTTCGCTGGTTAATACCGAGGCCAGTTCTTCTATCTCAGTTTCCAATAAACCACTGAACTTAGCGATCACTAAAATCCTTTCCTGAAGGGTTTTATTTGCCCATAGCGGCTGCGCTTGTTTTAAAGTGTCAAATTTTAGATGAAGCGTGGATGAATTATCCTCCTCCAAACTGGTAATGATTTCTTCTGTTGCTGGGTTGATGATTTGCATATTCTTTGTTTTTGCCACAGATTTTCACAGATGAACACAGATTTTAAATGTAATAATCATTAGGATCTGTATTTATCCTTTTTATCTGTGGTTAATATTTAAGTTTATCGCATGAATAAAAGCCTCGTGTATGTTTTTGCTAAATGGACTGTGCTGATCTTGCAACCGCTCGGGATGCCATTGTACAAATAACAAAAATGATTTTCCTTCCGGTTCCAATCGTTCCATGGCTTCGGTAACCCCATCAGGAGAAATTGCGCTCACCACAAGCCCTTTTCCAGTTTTATCGGTGCTTTGATGGTGGTTGCTATTTACCAATCCTTTATCGGTATTTACAATCTGATTGAGCCATGAAGATGGATTCACCAAAATTTCGTGGTAGCGGTCTGATTTATCGTGCATTTTAGAATGATCGAATTTTCCCCAGGATGGAATATCAGGGATCAAAGTTCCGCCAAAAAACACATTTCCAACCTGCATGCCGCGGCATATACCTAAAACCGGGATTGAATGAGCTTCTGTATAAGTTAAAACTTTAAATTCGAACTCATCACGTTTTTCATCGATATCATCCTCGTAGCAATAAGGATAATATTCGGGCTGATTATAAAATCTCGGATGCACGTCTTCACCACCAGTTAAAACGATGCCATCGCATTTTTTGATCTCGTCGAAATTGTTAAGCTTGTATCCGAGCTGGATTACTTCTACATTTTTATGGTAATATAATGCCCAGTCGCGGTAAATGGTATACTTGCTGCAATCGGTAACACCAATAGTTATTTTATCAGGCATAGTCTATTATGTTTTTGCCACAGATTTTCACAGATAAACACAGATTTGGATTGTGATTTTTTATTTAAGTAATACCACCTTTTATCTGTGTTCATCCTTTTTATCTGTGGTTAATGATCACTTTAAAGAGCACTTAAATACAATTGTTTAAAATCTGCTCTGCTTACCGGTTTAGGATTGTTTGGATGTGCGAAATCTGCAAATGCTAAATCGGCAAGTATTTCAATGTGTTCACTTTTAACGCCAATATCACTCAATTTATGCGGAATATTTACTTTCGTATTTAAATCGAACAGATATTTTACAACAGCTTCTCCATTTTCCTCTTTAAGCCCGAGTGTTCGGGCAATTTTTTTAAACCGGTCTTCAAATCCCACAATGTTGAATTGCATTCCATAAGGAATATTCACGGCATTTGCCAGACCATGGTGGGTATCTAAAAGAGAAGAAAGAGGATGCGCCAACGAGTGGACGACACCTAAACCTTTTTGAAAGGCGATGGCGCCCATCATGGAAGCCATTAACATTTTGCTACGGCTTTCTAAATCGGGCTTATTGGTAGCGCGTTCCAATGAGTCTTTAATCAACGAAAGACCTTCTAAGGCAATTCCGTCGCACATCGGGTGGAAGTTTTTGGCCAGATAAGCTTCCATATTGTGTGTTAGGGCATCCATCCCTGTTGCTGCCGTGATAAAAGGTGGTAAATCCATCGTCAACTCCGGATCTGCAAAAACGATCTGCGCCATTAATTTGGGTGAGAACAGGATTTTCTTCTGGTGGGTTTCATCATCGGCAATAATGGCACTACGACCCACTTCACTTCCCGTACCTGATGTAGTTGGGATGGTAATAAAATGGGGGACATCGTTGGTTACGTAAATATCTCCACCGATTAAATCATCATATTTAAATAAATCTTCGCGGTGGTTAACACGCAGTACAATGGCACGGGCAACATCCAAAGCTGCGCCACCGCCAATACCAATAATGCTATCGCGATGGGTAGCATCCCAGGCATCGGTACCTTTGTAAACATCGCTTTTTACCGGGTTTTTGTGTATGTCGCTAAAAACCTCAACAGAAATATTTTTTGACTTTAAATCTTCTACAATTTTTTTAAAAAACGGAAGTTGGGCAATGGTTGGATCGGTAACAATTAATGGGGCTTTTAATTGATTTTTGCTTAAATAAGCTGGTAATTCTTTTACGGCACCTGCACCAAAACGGATGGTTGTGGGGAAATTAAACTGATGGATTTTATCAAATATCATGATATTCTATTTTACTATTTTAGGTATTTAAGACCTGTTCTTTTTAATTTATTTTACCATCTGAGGCTATATTATTAAACCTAACAGTCAGCGATTAACTACGGTGTTTAAGGTGACTTAGGTGGTTAACATTTTAGCTTGTTTTATTTTACCACCTAAGTCACCTAAGTCCATCTAAGGCTGGATGTTAAAAAATATACCCCTAAGGCATTAGGATTCCCAATCAGGTTGGGAATGACGACTCGGCTAAATAATTTCTAAATACCTTTTTAACTCCCAATCGGTTACCACTTTGGCGTATTGCTTACATTCCCATTCCCGTGTCATCGTAAAATGATCAACGAAATTTTCTCCCAATAATGTTTTGGCCAGATCTGAATTTTTTCATTTTTTGTGTAGCCTCGAATAAATTACGGGATAATATACCATTTGATAAATCGGTATATCCATTCCCTTTGGTAGCATGTTGTTCCAGTTTGAGTTTGTTTTTAACACCATACATTCCGGCGGCTAAACAGGCAGAAAGTGCCAAATATGGATTGGTATCAGATCCTACTATTCGTGTTTCTAAACGTGAAGCTTTTTACTTCCAGGCAATGCGCGCAATGCCGTAGTGCGGTTGTCGATTCCCCAGGTTACGGTGGTTGGTGCCCATGCGCCCTCAACCAAACGTTTATAACTGTTTATGGTAGGGGCAATCATTGGCAAAAGGTGCGGTAGACAATACAGCTGACCAGCGATATAACTTTTCATCGTTTCGCTCATTTTATCCGGATCTTTTTCCTCGTAAAAGAGATTGGTTTTGTTGTTGCTGTCCCATAAGCTTTGATGCACATGTCCGCTGCAACCAGGTAAGTTTTCGCTTATTTTAGCCATAAAAGTGGCCAGGATCCCATGTTTGTAGGCAATTTCCTTTACGGCTGTTTTAAATAAAATTGCTTGATCGGCAGCTTGTAAAGCCGGAGCATATTTGATGGCAGCTTCGTAAACCCCTGGTCCGGTTTCGGTATGCAAGCCTTCAATAGGGATGTCGAATTTATTCAGCAGTTCGAACAGGTCGCTCATAAATGCATTCCGGTAAGTGCTCCTTAAAATGGAATAGCCAAACATGCCCGGACTTAAGGGTTTTAAGTTGGTAAAACCTTTCTCATGGGCGGTTTCTGGCGTTTCCGAAAAATTGAACCATTCAAATTCCTGAGCAAAAAGTGGTGAGAAGCCTTCATTTTTACATTCAGTGATCAGTTTTTTAGCAGCTGCCTCGGGCAAACAAAATTTGGTCGATCCTGGTCATCAATAAAATCTCCCAAAAAGAATGGCACCTCATTTTCCCATGGGATTTTTCGAAAGGTGTTTAGGTCGATTTTCACCTGAGCATCCGGGTAACCGGTATGCCAACCCGTATATTTTCCATTTTCGTAAGCCAGATCACCTGCATCCCAGCCGAAAGTAACATCGCAGAAAGCCAGTCTGCCTTCAACCAGTGAAGTAAACTTTTCAGCAGCGACATATTTCCCTCTGAGAATGCCGTCGATATCAGCAACAGCTAGTTTTACTTTTCCAGAAGGATGATGTTTTACGTAATCCAGAATCTCTTTGCTAGTACTCATTAATCTGCCTTTTTAAAGATTTTATATAGAAGAAATATGCCTAAAACAATGCCCGAATAAATTAAACCCAATTTAAGATTATAAATCAGCATTGCGATAAAAGAAACACAGGAAATGATCAATGCAATGATGGGAAATAATGGATAAACCGGTGTTTTAAAAGGCCTCGCCATTTCCGGACTGTTTTTTCTGAGCACCATTACCGAAATCATCGAAATGATATACAATGTCAATGCGCCAAATACCGAAATGATAATAATCTCGGCAGTTTTACCAGATAAAAGAGCGATGATGCCAATTACCATATTACCGATCAATGCATTCGCCGGCGTTTGAAATTTTGGTGAGATTTTTCCCAATATTGCAGGGATACTTTTTACCCTGCCCATTTCATAAGTAGACCTGCCCGCCGCTAAAACTAAACCATGAAAGGAGGCTACCAGTCCAAATAAACCAACCGTAATCAGTAAGTGGTACATTAAATGATTATCGCCGGTTATTATCGAAAGGGCTAATGGTAGAGGTGAATCGGAAGTCTCGCCCGATTTTCCGTTTTTATATACAATGGCTTCCCAGCCATCAATGCCAATGGTGGAGATAAAAATCAGTACGCATAATACAACCAGGGTAAATATGCCCCAGCCAAAACCTTTACTGATATCGCGCTGTGGGTTCTTGGTTTCCTCGGCTACATTGGCAACACCTTCGATACCGAGGAAAAACCAGATGGCAAAAGGGATTGCTGCGAAAACACCGCTCCAGCCATTAGGAAAGTTATTATGTGCCAGGTTTCCAGGATGAAATTTAGATAAGGTAATGCCTGAAAACAGCAACAGTTCTCCAACTGCCAAAATGGTAATAATGACTTCGAATGAAGCTGCAGCCTTTACACCATAAACATTTAAAGCTGTAAAAATGAAATACACCGCAATTGCACTCGTAAGAATGTGTACCTGCGGGAAAAATGCATTAAAATAAGCACCAATGGCAAATGCAATGGCAGGCGGGGCAAATATAAATTCGACCATTTGGGCAATACCCGCAATAAAACCGAGGTTTTTACCCAGCGCAGTATTGGCATAATCGAAAACACCGCCAGCTTTTGGTATGGCGCAGGCCAGTTCGGCATAACTGAAACTAAAGGTAATATACATCACCATGATGGCAACCGTAGCAATGGCCATACCCAGGGTGCCACCTTTTTCGAGACCCAAATTCCAGCCGAAATACATTCCCGAAATTACATAACCCACGCCAAGCCCCCAGAGCATAAAGGGGGTAAGCGTTTTCCTTAAGCCATCTTTTTTGTTCCATGGGTAGGATTTATAAGATTTAAACAGGTTTATAAAATTTGCTCGAAAATGATAAACTATTAGCCTCGGTATCTGATGTTTAAAGTAGTAATTATTTTCGAATCATTTCACTGTCGCTCGCAATTGCTGCAATAATTTATTGTTAATTTTTTTAAAGCGCTTTTGGGCATTTATCCGTTTTGTTATCTTGCATGACCAAACAATATCTTTATGCACGAAAACGCTCTCCGGCCTTCTGAAAATTTTAAGAAGATGGCAGCCAAGTCTGTACAGGCGATTACCTTATTCATTGCCACCTATATAGTTTTAATAATATTTACATTGGCGCTAACCGCAATTTCCTGTTATTTAGGGATAATGCTCATGGAGTACATCAGCTCTTCTATTACTTTTATTCTGGGCATCGGTTTGATAGGTTTTGGCTTTATGATCCTGTTTTTTCTGGTCAAGTTTATGTTTAAGAGCAATAAGGTGGACAGGTCTCATTTAATGGAAATTACCAGGCCCGATCAGCCTAATATCTTTAAAATGATTGATGAAATTGTTTTAAGCGTACAAACAGATTTCCCGAAAAAAGTATACCTATCGAATGAGGTTAATGCTGCCGTTTTTTACGATTCGAACTTTTGGAGCATGTTTTTCCCCGTGCGCAAAAACCTGATAATCGGATTTGGTCTGATTAATACGACCACTGCTGATGAACTACGTGTAATATTGGCCCATGAGTTTGGCCACTTTTCGCAAAAGAGCATGAAGGTAGGTATTTATGTATATCAATTTAATAAGATTATTTACGATATGCTTTATGAAAATGAAAGTTATGATAAAGTAACGCGGGGCATAGCGAATGCAAGTTCTTATATTGGTGTTTTTGTGCTGATTTCTGATAAGATAATTGGTTTGATGCAACAAATTCTATTGCGTGTATATCAGGTTTTAAGTGAGAGTTACAGCAAACTTTCGCACGAAATGGAATTTCATGCCGATGCAGTTGCGGCAGTAGTTGTAGGTTCTAAACCCCTCGTTGATTCGTTATTGCGCATGCAGCTCGCAAGCCGTTCTGTAGATATTATCTATAATTATTACGAAAGAAAAATCGATGATTGTGTTATTTCGGCAAATATTTTTCCGCAACAGATTTTAGTAATGAATTTTTTGGCTCAAAGGAATAAACTGCCTTTCGAAAATGGATTCCCGCAGGTGAGTATTGATTATTATAACCGCTTTAACAAATCAAAAATATCCTTTTCCAATCAATATAGCTCACATCCTGAAACCGATGAGCGTATTAAAAGATTAAATGACCTTGGAATTCCTGTTGCAAAACCATACCATGATATGGCGAACACACTACTTGTTGATCAGGAAAAAATTGCTGAAAAATTTACAGCACAGATATTCCAGCGCGCAGTTTACCGAGAGCAACCATCGGTACAGCAGTTGAGTGACTTCGAAACTGATTTTTTGAAAGAAAATGATCAAAATTCTTATCCTGATATTTTTAATGGTTATTTCGATTATAGAAATCCCTATCATCAATTTAATATAGATTCATTTGATCTGCCAACTATTCCATCCGAATTGAGCGTTGAAGAGTTTTTTGATGACACCAACTTAAGCGTAATGTATGAGTTGAAGGCATTGGAAGCCGATCTGGCCACGATAGATAATATAGATTCGCAGGTGATTAATGTTAAAACATTTAATTACGATGGCAAAAAGTATTCGCTGGCAGATTGTAGGGCAATGATCGATTATCTGAAGGGTGAAATAAGCAAGAAAAATGGGCAATTGGCCCTGCTCGATGTAAAGGTTTTTGAATATTTCAGATTTTTGGCAAAAGAAAATCAAACTGAAGCAACATTTAAATCGCTTTCGATCAAATATAAGCAGGTTGCTGAAGAATTCACGGTTCAAGAGAATGCTTATTTAGATCTGGCCAATGCAACAAGATTTATGCATACATCAGCATCCAAGGAAATGATCAAAAGAAAGATGGTGGTCGTTAAAAAAGAAGAGCAGAAATTTAAGGATTATTTGATTGCAATCGTTAACGATGATGCGTATGCCAGTTTAATAACCGAAGAGGCAAAAACAGCCCTGGCAGATTACTTAAAACATGATTATAAGTATTTTGGGGCAGATCTTTATTTTGATGAAGAGCTTAAGGACTTATTTTTTGCGATGAGTTTTTTCGGAGGAGTAATTTATGAACGACATTTCCTTACTAAAAGAGAACTTCTGAACTTTGAAGCAAAGTTGATAAATCCGGTATTTAGTTAGCTTAAAAAAGCCAGTAATTAATCTTACTGGCTTTTATGCTTATTCCGAATCACGATTTTTATTTACGATCTGACTATCTCTCGTATTTTTCTGCACCGTAATGGCGCCGAAAAGTGAGAGTAAAAAGGCAAAGGCATAAAACCCTTTTTCACTGGGTAACAAAGTGGCATTCCACAAACCGATTACCAACAAAGTGATGGTGAGCAGTGTAGAAAACCAGCTAAGACCATAATAAATTTCGGTAACGGGAATTCCTTCCAGTTTATCGCGAACAGCTTTTTGTAAAGAGATTACGGCAAAAAGGCCAAACATCAATACCGTAAAATAATATCCTTTTTCGTTGAGAAGCATATCAGAACGCCACAGGCCTACAATAAAGCCGATCATTCCGATGCCTAATGCAATCCAGGCCGCAGCCACGAATGCATTCGATGGTTTTTGATTCATTTGTTTTGAGATTTAATTTAATTCAATAGGAAACGCTAAAGATTGGCAAAAGGTATAACAATTAAAAGCCGCTGCCTTAAATTATTTTTAAATCTGATGCATGAGAGGAAATGAAATGGATGTATGTGGCTATGAAAATCCGTCTTTATCTGTCAACATCTGTAGTTAAAAATGCTTAAATCAATAATGGCAATTGCGTTAATGGATAAAAAAACAAACAAAATTCAATCTTTCGCATTATAGCTTATAATCTTACCTTAGTTATATGCGAACGTTGCTTACTTCTGCCCAAATGCGCAGTGCCGATCAGTTTACCATTGCAAACAAACCCATTGCATCAATCGATCTAATGGAAAAGGCTGCCAGGGCTTTTGTTCAGTGCTTTTTGAGAGATGAGTTTGACGCCACTAAAAGTGTGGCCATTTTTTGTGGAAAGGGAAATAATGGTGGCGATGGATTAGCGATTGCCCATTTGTTAATGGCCAACGGTTATGAAAACATTAAAGTTTACATTGTTAACTTTAGTAAAAAGCAAAGCGACGATTTTACCATCAACCTACAACGGATAGACGAATCGCGCTGCAAAAAAGTAGTAATCAACCAACCTTCCGATCTGAAAAGCTTAAAAGCAGATTTAGTGATCGATGCCATTTTAGGTTCGGGCTTAAATAAAGCGTTGACAGGCGACTATGAAGAACTGGTTCAGTTTATTAATAAACAACATAAAAAGGTTTATGCGGTTGATGTACCTACAGGTTTTTTTCTGAAGGAAAATTACCTGAAGTGTATAACGGCATAAAAGCCTATAAAACGATCTCATTTCAACGTCCAAAGATTAACTTTTTCTTTCCCGAATCTGCCGCTGCAACTGAAAAATTTGAAGTGGTAGAAATTGAGCTCAATGAGCTATTTATCCAAAAACAGGAAGCCGATTTTTATTTAACAGATGAAAGCGATATTCAAAAAAACTACAGCCACGCAAGTTATTCAGTCATAAAGGTACTTATGGCCATGCATTGATTATAGCGGGTAATACCGATACCATGGGGGCGGCTTTACTCTCTTCAATGGCTTGTTTACATACAGGTGCGGGTTTAACTACCGCCTGCATCCCACAAAGTGGATTAATAGCTTTAAATACCAGCTTACCCGAAGTAATGGCACTGCCAAGAGACGAATATACGCGGATCGAAAACCCAAAGAAATACCAGGCTATAGCCATTGGACCGGGTTTGGGAACAAATCCTGAAAATGAAAAGCTATTGGAAAGTTTGATCTTAGCCAATCAACCCTTAGTGATTGATGCTGATGCCTTAAATATTTTGGGCGAAAGACCGGATCTAATTGATAAACTTGTTCCAAATACCATTTTAACCCCTCATGTAAAAGAGTTCGATCGCTTATTCGGTGAGCACGACAGCTGGTGGGACAGGGTACAGTCGGCCAAAGAAAAAGCCAAAAGATTAAAAATCGTTATCGTACTTAAAAACCAATATACCTTTATTTGTTTGCCAACAGGGAAAGTGCTGATCAACCTAACAGGTCATCCGGCAATGGCACAGGGGGATGGGCGACATCTTAACCGGGATTATTGCAGGTTTTGTGGCGCAACGGTATTCTGCAACAGATGCCGCTATTCTGGCTTGCTACATTCATGGAAAAGCAGGCGATTATTTAGCGCAGGAACAATTCGTAGTTACCGCGTCGCATCTTAGCGCAAGGATATCAAAAGAAATTAAAGCGCTCATCTCCATATAGTTTGTGATGTGCTTAGCCAGAATTGTGGAAAAAACTCCACTAACTTACTATGCTTCTAGTTTAGAATTTATAGTTTACAGGAATATTTAAATAACAGATATCTTAAAACGGAAAACAAAATTATTATGGCACAAAAAGAGTATACGCTGAACGAACTCATAAAGGAATCAGCAGAAAACCCGGCAGAAAACGATTTTTTTGAACTGGAAAAACCGGCCATGCTGGAGGTAAACTTAAAAAATCAAAAAATCCTGGCAAAGGCTGGTTCGATGGTGGCTTACATCGGAAACATCGATTTTAAAAGAGAAGGACTATTGAGCAAAGGTTTGGGCGGTTTGTTAAAAAAGCCATATCTGGTGAAGGCACCTCACTGATGCACGCAACAGGAACGGGCAAATTATATCTGGCCGACGAGGGTAAGAAAGTGAAAATCATCAAACTCCAAAACGAGTCAGTTTTTGTTAATGGTAATGATGTTTTGGCATTGGAAGAGAATATTAAAAATGAAATAAAGATGTTAAAAAGCATTGCTGGCATGATGAGTGGTGGTTTATTCCAGGTTAAATTATCGGGCAGCGGTTATATTGCCATAACCACACATGGCGAACCCATTTTATTAAGAGTAACGGGCAACCAACCGGTATACACCGATCCGAATGCTACGGTAGCCTGGTCGGAAAATTTAACGCCAAACATCAAAACCAATTTGACTTTCGGTTCTTTCATCGGAAGAGGAAGTGGCGAATCTTTCCAATTAGAGTTTTTTGGCGAGGGATGGGTATTGGTACAGCCTTACGAAGAGGTGAAGTACGCAGCAAAGTCTTAATATAGTAAAATCGTCATCTCGACCGCAGTGGAGAGATCTTTATGACAAGGTCTCTCTGCATGTGTTAATCAGGTATTGTGCTTCTTTCAGCAGAAATATTTATCCGCTTTTTTGGAAAGCACATGCAGAAGCCTTTAGGCAACGATAGTCCTGCCATTCACTTTACCTCTCTGCGTTCGGTGCTCGCTATTGTCAGGTTTAGGTGGCGCGGCCATTCATTCTATTTTAGGTGCAAGGAGCAAAAACCTTCAGTTTAAACAGTTTTCCTCATAATTTAACAGACCTAATAGGGGATCGGTATATTCTTGTGAAGAAATGAAATATGCAACTAAATCTTAAAATATGATATTCCTTTGCTAGTGGATACACAACTAAGGCGTTAAATCTTAATCGTCATCTCGACTGAAGCGCAGCGGAATGGAGAGATCTATTTAGACAGATTTAGCTTCGCTGAGCACTACGTGATTCTCGACTTCGTTTCACTTCACTCGAAATGACGATTCTTTAGTTAAAAAACAGAAAATCCCGGCATTTTACCAATGTCGGGATTTATTATGTTGATTAAATAATGTCTAATTAAACACCACCCATTACGGTTAATTTGTCCATGGTTGGATTAACACTTCCGCCTTTAGGTTCTAAGGTTACGGCAAACGCCTGTGCTTCCTGAATGGTTTGCATCTTTAACAGTGCCTCATTATTGGTTGAATCTGTTTTCCCAAAAACACCCAGGCTTACCGGTTTGCCATTTACCAAGGCCCATAACTGATATTGATGTTCGGCATCGGTTTTGGGTAAATCCATTGCCACATAGTTAATCAGCACACTTTTATCTTTTTTATTCCAGTAAACCTTCATTTTAGAAGCTGGACTAAATGCCTGCCCTGCCATACGGATGGTTGCCCATTCTTTACTATCGGCCATTTCAGCCATATTATCTAAGCCCTGGTTTTCGAACTCGAGCTTGCTCACTACGCCAGCAAATTTCTGTTTATCCAGGTTTAAGCTGGCAATTTGGTCGTGTGCAGCATTTAACTTATTATACGTAATAAACAATGCTACCGTACTTACTACCAATAAAGCTATACAAGCAACTAAGGCGTAACGTAAAGTTCTCACTTTAGCATCACTTCCATCCAAACGTATAATTCTTGGTTCTTCAGCATAAATTGGTTCGGGTTGAACATTCACATTCTCTTCAATCTCACTTAACCCCAACTTTTCGAATAATCTTGTTTCTACATCTGCAGATGGTTCTACAGCATTTTGCATAGCATATTGTTCCATAGCTTGCTCGATGGCCGCTATTTCATCTCTTACCTCAGGGTTTTGAGATGCCATTTCCTCCACCTGCAACGTTTCTTCAGGTGATAAATCACCTAAAACGTACAGCTCAAGTACTCCAGATTCGATATATGCTTTTAAATTTTCCACGCTCAATTAAAATTCCTTCTCAATTCAATAATAGCCAACCGGATCCGGGTTTTCACCGTACCTAATGGCAGATCTAACTTTTCTGCGGCTTCCACATGTGTGAAACCCTTGTAATAAACTAAATCAAGAACTGCTTGTAAATCCGGTTTAAGGTTTTCTACAAGTTGCTTAACACCAAGAACATCCGGGTTAAACGTAACCTTGTTTTGTTCATCAACGAAACTTACGTTATTTTCTATATCTTGGTTTTTGAGTGAATTCTTAAAATCTTTAGAACGGAGTTTATCGATCGATAAATTGCGGGCAATATTCATCATCCACGTAAACAAACGTCCTTTTGTATGATCATAGTGTGCTGCAGACTGCCAGATTTTTACGAAAGTTTCTTGTAATACATCTTCTGCAAGCTCTGTGTGGGTAATAATGCGTGAAATAACGCCGTAAAGCGCTGACGAATACATGCTGTACAGTGTTTTTAGTACCGCCGGATCTTTCGATTGCAGTGCTTGAACAAGTTCAGGCTCGGTTAGAGTTAATTTTTTTAATGCAGTCACTATTGGTCACTAAGATACAATACACAACACTAAAAGCAAAAAAATGTTTTAAAAATGCATTCCGCTTAAGAGTGCGATTTTTAAAACATTGCTAATCTATTCCTTAAAAAAGAATTATGCTATTCCTTCAATTGGAAAAAGGTGTTTTTCGGCGTGATAAGATGAACGTACCAGAGGACCGCTTTCTACATATTTTAGGCCTTTTGCCAAACCTGCTTCTTTGTACATTGCAAAGGTATCAGGATGGATCCAATCAACCACAGGATGGTGATTACGGGTTGGTTGTAAATATTGACCTAAGGTTAGTATGTGAACGCCATTGGCCACTAAATCGTCCATGGCTTCGAAAATATCTTCTTCAGTTTCGCCCAAACCAAGCATAATACCTGTTTTTGTTCTTAAGCCAAATTCCGAAATTCTTTTTAAAGCTTCTAAACTTCTATCGTACTTAGCCTGGATGCGCACCTGCCTCGTTAAGCGCTTAACGGTTTCCATATTGTGTGAAACCACTTCAGGGCGTTCTTCTAAAACGCGGTATAAATTATCCCACTGACCTTTAAAATCAGGGATTAAAGTTTCTAAGGTAGTAATCGGGCTTTCTCTGCGGATGGCCTGTAAGGTTTCGGCCCAGATGATTGAACCGCCATCTTTTAAATCATCACGATCTACAGAAGTAATTACGCAATGTTTAACGCCCATTAACCTTACCGAATCGGCAATACGGTTTGGTTCGTCAACATCAACAGCGAGTGGTCTGCCTGTAGCAACCGCACAGAAAGAGCAACTGCGGGTACAGATGTTTCCTAAAATCATGAAAGTTGCCGTACCTGCACCCCAGCATTCGCCCATATTAGGGCAGTTTCCACTTTCGCAGATGGTATGGAGCTTATGCGTGTCTACTAAACTGCGAACTTGTGCATATTCTTTACCAACGGGTAATTTTACACGTAACCAATCTGGTTTACGCTTTACTTCAGTCACAGCAGGTACTACCGGTAAATCAATCATGGTACAAAGTTAATGAATAGGATTGAAATGTTACAATGCCTAAATGTTTGAGGGTTGTAATAAAGTTGGGTTAACTGGTGAATTGTTTAACTGTGGGGCCAACTTGCGAAGTCTGGCTGTGCAGAGGCGGAGCTAGACTTCGCAAGTTTAGCAAGGGCCTGTGGTGTCAGATATTTCTATCTGACACTAAAAATTTAATCTAAATCAATTTCAAAAGCAATTTGCTGTTTATTCTCTTTAAAACCAATCCGTTCGTAAAATTGATGACTTTCCGTTCGTTTGGTGTTGCACCTCACCTTTAATTTTTTTACTTGATGCTGTTCTGCCCAAAGTTTTATGCGTTCAATTAACTGTTTTCCGATTTTTAGGTTGCGGTAAGCAGCATCGACAACCAATCCTCCAATTTCGACAAAAGAATCTGACTCAATTCTTAAGGTATAAAAACCGTGGATCCAGCCAACCACCTTATTTTCGAAAATAGCAACATAAGCACAATTCCCGTTACTGTTGTTAATCTGTCTGATCCTAAACAGTGTTTGTTCGATGTTATTCTCGTAACCCAATTGTGTGGACAGCCCTGCCACACTTTCTGCATCTTTTTCGGTTATTGCTCTGATTTTGACCATTTATACTAATGATTTAAGAAGTAAAACTAAAGTTAAAGTTTAAATTCGATTCAACCGTCAGATGGTAACAGCTGACGGCACGGATGTCTAGTGCTGGCCAACTTACGAAGTCGACGGGCCGGCGCTAAGGCCAACTACGATTCAAAATGCACCAGGCCTTGCCACCTAAACCCTATTGAAGCGGCAGCCTGAGCCCCTTCGGGCCGATAAGCACTACAGCACCTTTCCAAATAACAATCTAGCAATACAACAATCTAGCAATGGAAACAATATAAGTTAATCATTCTGCCCGGTAGATAAATGTTAGCTAAAAATCATAAGCTTAACAATCCAATTTTAAACGTTTTAACTTTCTAACTAAATCTTACATTTGCAGTATGGATACTGGCTTACAGCTTTATAATACGCTTTCACGCAAAAAAGAACTTTTTCAACCCTTAAATGCACCCAATGTTGGGATGTATGTTTGCGGTCCTACTGTTTACAGCGATGTTCATTTGGGCAATTGTCGCACTTTTATTTCTTTCGATTTAATTTTCAGGTATCTTAAATATGCTGGTTATAAGGTGCGTTATGTGCGTAACATTACCGATGCAGGCCATTTGGAAGGCGATAGGGATGAGGGTGATGATAAGTTTGCAAAGCGTGCGAAATTGGAACAACTTGAGCCAATGGAAATTGTACAGAAATATACTTTGGGTTTCCATGATGTATTGCGCATGTTCAATACACAGCCGCCAAGTATCGAACCTACTGCTACAGGTCATATTATCGAACAGATTGAAATGATTAAGGTAATTATTGCCAATGGTTATGGTTACGAAGTGGATGGCAATGTATATTTTGATGTAGAAAAATATAGTAAGGAATACAATTATACGATTTTAACCAACCGCAACCTCGAAGACATGCTGAACAATACCCGCGAACTGGGTGGACAGGATGAGAAACGCGGAAGGTTAGATTTTGCGCTCTGGATAAAAGCAAAACCGGAAACTTTAATGCAATGGCAATCGCCATGGGGCATTGGCTTTCCAGGATGGCATATTGAATGTTCGGCCATGAGCGCCAAATATTTGGGTGCAGAGTTTGATATCCATGGGGGTGGAATGGATTTAGCGGCTACGCACCATACCAATGAAATTGCACAATCGGAAGCTTGCAGCCATAAACAGCCTGCGCGCTATTGGATGCATACCAATATGCTTACCGTAAATGGCACACGCATGTCTAAATCTGCAGGTAATGGTTTCCTTCCTTTAGAATTGTTTACTGGTGACCACCCTCTACTGAAAAAAGGTTATAACCCAATGACGGTAAAGTTTTTTATGTTGCAGGCGCATTACCGCAGTACTTTGGATTTCTCTAACGATGCCTTGGATGCTTCGGAAAAAGGATTCCGCCGTTTAATGTCAGCAATTGGTCTGCTGGATAAATTATCGGTTTCTGAACAGAATGATTTCGATATTGATGCATTGAAAGAAAAATGCATTAATGCGATGAATGACGACTTTAACAGTCCGATTTTGGTTGCCGAGTTATTTGAAGCCGTTCGTATTATCAATACCGTTTACGATGGTAAAGGAAAAATTTCTGCCGATGCTTTAGAAAAGTTAAAGCAATTGATTAATGATTTCGTATTCGGTATTTTAGGTTTGAAAGATGAGGATGCTGGTGGAAATGACTTAAATGGCGTTTTAGAGATGGTGATTAACTTACGGACTGAAGCAAAAGCGAATAAAGATTATGCAACATCTGACCGGATCCGCATAGGCTTACAGGAATTGGGTATCCAGCTTAAAGATGGCAAAGAGGGTACAACCTGGAGTAAGGCCTAGTTAGTTCTGAGAATGATCATCTCCTCAAGGGCGATGGATTAATCGCGAAAAAATACATTCTGGGCATTTTGAATTCATCAAGGAGTCTGTCCCCTTTGAAGGGGGCAGGAGGATTAAACATAGATGGAATAAGCTTATGAACAACTATAACCCTAAACTAAAAACTTTTGCCAGAGCTCATCGAAATGATAGTACCAAAGCGGAGATAAGAATGTGGTGCGAATTGTTGAGGAATAAGAAACTGTTGGGATATCCTTTTTTAAGATAGCGGCCGATTGCGAATTATATAGCCGATTTTTTCTCAAAGGATTTAAAGTTGGTCATCGAGGTTGATGGACTTTCGCATGAATGAGAAGGTCAATTTCAAAAGGATCAGATACGAGAAAAGGTTTTTAGGATGTTGGGCTTTAATATCCTACGGTTTACTGATGATGAAGTAATGCAAGATATTGAAAATGTAGATAGGACGATTAAACATTATATTGGAGTGTGGGAGAAGGAGCATCCTCGTACTAAATAAGAAGTCAATGCATCCATCCCCTTGCCCCTTTCCAAGGGGGACGAGCTATCTCGGGAAAATCTGTCCCATTCTTAGGGAACGGGGAAATACAAAACCAGCGCATGCAAAATCGTCGGAATTAAAAAATAGAATATTAGCATGGACAATTACCACTACAATCGTAAACTTTTTGCCAGAGCTCATCGGAATGACATTAGAAATATAGCAACCAATCGGGAAGTGCTTTAGGAGCCATTTAAAGAGAAAATAAGGAATTTAATGTGTAATTGTTAATTACTTTTAAGGTCGTGCATTAAAGAAAATTTTATATTCGCTAAACATATTATCTTAATTAATAATGAAACAATTATTTTCAACTGCAATAGCTTCACTTTTAGCCTTAAGTGCTTTTGCTCAAAAAAGCGACGGAACAACCAAATCTTTAATAAATGCTGAAAAGGATTTTGCTAAGTCAATTGCCAAAAATGGAGATAAAGAAGCCTACATAGACTATTCAACCACAGGTACTTTAGTATTCAGGCCCAATCCTGTTAACGCTAAAACTTTTTATGCGGGTAAGGCAAATGCTGAAAAAGAGATATCATGGACGCCAAATTTGGCAAAGGTATCGCGTAGTGGCGATTTAGGTTTCACTACCGGGCCGTATGAAATCGGAACTTCAGAAAAGAAATACGGTCAATACTTATCGATCTGGAAGCCGGAAAACGGCAGATGGAAATTAGTTGTTGATTTAGGAACGGAAAGCAATAAACCTTTAGCTAAATCTAGCCCACAGTTTATTGAACCTAAAGATCATTTTGCTCCAAAGTTCTTAAATGAAAAAGAAATTAAGGCTGGGAAGGATATTATCTTAACTACCGAAAAAACATTAAATACTTTGTTAAAAACACATGGAATTGCAGCATTTGGCGGCTTTTTAACCAACGATGCACGTTTACTTTTCCCAGGTAACGAAGCCATTGATGGAAAAGGAAAAATTATTGCTTTTTATAATGGAATGATCAGCAAAATTAACCTGAAAACAACAGGGGTAGATAAAGCAATCGGTAGTGATTTGGCTTATACCTATGGTGTTGCTACTATTGATTACAAAGCCGATTTACGTGAAAGTTTTAACTACGTTTTCGTTTACGAAAAAGCAGCCGATGCCAGCTGGAACTTAATTGTACAGGCTTTTGTACCTGCAGAAAGATAAATACAAATGTGAATTAAAGAAGGGCTATCTATAAAAAGAGGCCCTTTTTTCATTTTAGCATTTTACCTTCACCTGTAGTTAGGATCAGATTTAGCTTAATATTATACCCTATTTTGAGCGTTTACAACTTCCATTTATGTTGGTTATTAAAGTTGTCAACTCACTAATAAAATGGCGCATTTTACGTTTAAAGATCATGCATAAAAATTTACTTCTATTCTCCGTTCTCGTTTTATTTTGTTTTAACGTTTCGGCACAAAAGAAAAGGTTCGATTTACAGGGCAAAGCCGGCGCACGTGGCATTATGCCCGAAAACACCATCGAAGGTATGCTAAAAGCATTAGATTTAGGCGTTACCACTTTAGAAATGGACGCCGTGATTTCGAAAGATAAACAGGTGGTACTTTCGCAGGAGCCTTATTTTAACAACGAAATTTCGCTTCAGCCCAATGGGAAAGCCATCACCTTAAAAGACCAGAAGAATTTCAATATCTACAAAATGGACTATGAGCAGGTTAAAAAGTTCGATGTAGGCAGTAAGGTGCACAACCGTTTTCCGGGACAGATGAAATTTAAGGCTTACAAACCCCTGCTCTCTGCAACCATAGATGCTGCAGAGGCTTATGTGAAAGAACACAAACTGGCTAAACCGATGTACAGTATTGAAACAAAAACGATTAAAAACGGCGATAACGAATTCCACCCTGAGCCTGCAGAGTTTGTAGACCTTATTATGGAGGTAATCAATGCCAGGAAATTAAGCAAAAGAGTCATTATCGAATCGTTTGATATGAGAACGCTTCAATATCTGCATGAGAAATACCCTAAAATACAAACTTCATTATTGATTGATGAAAAAGAACCCTTTGAAGATTATATTGATAAATTAGGATTTAAACCGACTATTTATAGTCCCTATTCCGTTCTGGTTGGTAAAGGTCTGGTAGACCGCTGTCATGCGATGGGCATCAAAATTATTCCCTGGACTGTAAATACGGTAAAGGAGCTTAAATATTTTATGGATTTAGGTGTCGATGGTGTGCTTACCGATTACCCTAATATTATGAGACAGTTGAATAACTAACCTAACATTTGGTATCTCACTGACAGAATAAATAGTAACTAAGCTGATTGGTGTGACACCAACCAATAGAGAGGGCGGGATAGATCAAACAAAAAAAGCGCAGATTTTAGCGCTTTTTTTGATCTTTACTAATGCCTAGTGGTGCGATTCAGGAGCTTCCGTGTGGTGTGCTTCAGTTTTCTCATGTGAAGAAGTTTCTTCATCATGGTGGAAAATTGGTCTTGTGAAAGCCACTAGCAGGATTAAAACAATAATCCAAGCCGTTAATGGTAATGCCCAAATGCCTTTAGTTTGCTGAACTGGCGCGTGTGAATCGTGAGCTGACATATCGAATATTTTTGATTTAAGAATTTATGCTTTGTAATTGTGTGGTAAAGATAATAACAAAATTAAAATAAAAAGATAAAATGGCGATTTGTATGTAAAAGCATAAGGGATAAAAGGCCTGGCCTTTTATCCCTGTAAATCGTAAACCATTTTTTTGGTGCTGTTCATTTTGCTTTTGATGCGGTTCTGATGCTCAAGTAAAGCACCATGTTCATCCTGAACGGCATTAAACAGTTCTGCTTTTTTAAATAGTTGGCTGCCTCTGTAAAATTTTGCTGTTGTTCTGCATGCAAACCTAAACTTTCATAAATGTGGGCTTCGCAAACACCTGCAACGCTTAAAGCTTTATCGGCAATCTGTTTAACCAGCTTATGCATTTTTAGCGTAATCACCAGCTTTAAGTAAGGCTCGTAAACCTCAGGAAAATCGGCGTCGAGTTCGGTGCAGCGTTTGTAATAATAACCAGCGGTTTTGTAATCCTTAAAACGTTCATGATAAATATCTCCCAATTGAAAATAACCCCTGGCGTAATCAGGATCAAAGGCAATAAGTTCATTAAAATATTGAAGTGCTTTAGGCAGCTCGCCCCAGTGCAATTCTTCAATAGCCTGTAGATATTTTTCTTCTACAGTGGTATAAATGTCCATAACGGATATAATTAATTTTGTTAAGCGGTATTTTGCTTAACAAATGGATAATAAATGATTTTTAAATTTGGATTTTATTGTGTTGAACAGTAAAACCGAGCTAAGGGTTGGGAAGGAAATTTAAGTCAATACCCAAGCCCTTTATGCCACAAGACGGGCTAAAGCTTAACTGTTGGATATGTAGTTGACGTAGCATTTCTGTAAATTTGATGCAAAGATATTTATTTTCAGTGAATTGCAAATTATTTTTTCGATTGATCAGCTCTTCATCCTGATAAGTGCATTTTTAATCTGCCTCCTATGCCTTAAAATATGAACAATGGCATGCTCTAGCATCTGTTCTACATCGTATTGTTGCCCCCACCTTGTGTTGATCTTTTTTGATTGATCGAACTCTTCCATGGTGATGTCGGGATTTCTGGCGAAAAAGTCCTCGTTATATTTGAGCGCTTCCCGGAGCCTTGAAATATAGGCTGCCACCTGATCAAATTGCAATCGTTCCGGCCTGGTAGTTTCTAATCCGATGGAGTTTTCGATATAAACGGCATAACTGAACATTGAGGCAGTTACATGCGTTAAAATAGTTTGGATGGAAATACAATCTGTATTTGAACTTTCTGGCTCAATGGTTTTCAGTAGTTGCTGTTGGCTGATTAGTTCAATTACTTCAATCAGCTCATCAACTGCTTTTTTATATTCATCCATTAGTGCAGCAATTGCACCGGTAAGGTTATTGGCTTCCATCGTTAAACAAATATAATTGTTTGCAGTGAGTTGATTTAGTAAATAACTCCCTTTAATTCCCGTCATTTGGAGCGGAGAGCAAAGCAGCGGGTAACGAGATGACGACTTTTCTATCCAAATCTGTTTTGAGAAATTTAGCTTAACATCTTTCCTGCAAAGTATGCGCTGATCCCAATATTAAAATCAGGGCGGTTAACGCCACGACTAAAGTTTTACAATAAATCTTTAATAATTTTCTCGATTGATAAACCTTCAGCTTCCGCACGATAGTTACGCACAATACGGTGACGTAAAATAGGCTCTGCTACAGCTTTCACATCTTCAATATCAGGAGAATATTTTCCGGTTACTGCGGCATGGCATTTTGCGCCTAATACTAAAAACTGTGAAGCACGCGGACCTGCACCCCAGCTAATGTATTTATTAACGGCATCGGTAGCAAACTCACTGTTTGGACGGGTTTTAGCAGCCAGCTTAACAGCATATTCCAAAACGTTATCGGTAATGGGAATATCGCGGATCAGTTTCTGGAAATATTGTATATCATCTGCATGGATAACTTTCTGCAGTTGGGTGGTTTTATTACTGGTGGTGTTTTTTACGATGTTCAACTCATCTGCAAAGGCAGGATAATTTAATTGAATGTTGAACATGAAACGATCTAATTGGGCTTCAGGCAGGGGATAAGTTCCTTCTTGTTCAATAGGGTTTTGTGTGGCCAAAACGAAAAATGGTTTTGGTAGAATATGGGTCTGTCCAGCTGCGGTAACCGATTTCTCCTGCATGGCTTCTAACAAAGCTGCCTGGGTTTTCGGTGGTGTACGGTTAATCTCATCAGCAAGGATAATATTGGAAAAAACAGGCCCTTTTATAAATTTAAAGTGCCTGTCTTCTCCTAAAATCTCTGCGCCAATAATATCGCTTGGCATTAGATCGGGTGTAAACTGAATCCGGTTAAAATCGAGGTCTAAAACGGAAGCAACGGTTTGTACAAGTAAAGTTTTAGCCAAGCCTGGTACGCCAACCAACAAACAGTGTCCGTTGCTAAAAATGGCGATTAAAACAGATTTGATGATGTCATCTTGTCCAACTACTACTTTGCTTATTTCGGCTTTTATATTGTTGAAAGATTGATGAAGTGCATCAACAGCTTCTACTTCGTTCTTATACTGCATTGGTATTATTTTGCGGCTGTGGTTTTAGTCCAGATTTTTAATTCATCACAGGTATTAAATTCATCGTCGATTTTAATGTAGGTGCTCTCGCGACGTTTTTCAAACCATTCGCTTAAAGTACGATTAATTTTATCACTTTGTGCGGCATCTCTGATTTTTGGGAAATCTTGAGCTAAGTTTGCTTTGTGTGGTGGAATTTTAGATTTTAAATACAAAATACGGTACCCTTGTTTTCCATCAGCTGCAGTAAATAAATCAGGTTTGGAAATGCCACCAATTTTCATAGTATCGATTACCAAAAATACCGATGGATCTAATTTATCAACAGGAATAAAAGTACTTCTGGCCTGAACATTTTCAGCATTAAGCATCATACCGCCATTGTATTTACTCTCTTTATTGTCTGAATAAAGGTTTGCCGCAGCAGCGAAACTTAATTTTTTACCGATAATGTTATTGTAAATACTATCTGCATGTAATTTTAAGCGTGTTAAACTTTCTGGTGTGGTTTTAGGTGTAATTAAAATATGTCTAACGTGTACCTGCTCACCTCTACGCTCTAAAACCTGTAAAAAGTGGAAACCGTAATCTGTTTCGAATACTGGCGAAATTTCTCCGGCTTTTAATTTAAACGCCCAGGCTGTAAATTCTTTAACCATGGTATTCCTGTCGATAAAACCATAATCACCCCCATCTGAAGCAGAACCTGGATCTTCAGAATAGGTTTTAGCTAAAACGCCCATATCTTCGCCACTTTTAACCCTTAATCGAAGGGCTTCAATTTTATCGCGGAATTTCTGTTTTTCCGCTCTGGTTAACTGTGGATTTAAAATTACTTCACCAACCTCAACCTCGGTATTAAATTCTGGAATACTATCGCCTAAAGATTTGAAATATTTTTCAACCTCCATTGGCGTAACGTTAATGTTTTCGGTAATTTTTTGCTGCATTTTCTGTGCAATCAATTCATCTTTTACTGATGGTCTGATTTCATCCTTGTACTGTAAAACCGATTTGTTCAGGAATTGCTCCAAACGCTCTTGCCCACCTGCACGTTGCATGCTGTAACGCATACGCTTATTTACTTCATCATCAACCGCACCATCCTCAACCATTACCGAATCGATCTCAGCCTGTTGTTTAAGTAACTTTTGGGTTAAGGTTTGTTGTAATATCTTACATTTAATATCATTGTTCGGTTGGTTTCCCTGATAAAGATATTGAGTGTATTGTTGGTTTAAATCTGACAGTAGGATAATATTATTTCCTACAACAGCAGCAACTTTATCTACCGTGTGCTTTTGAGCGAAACTGTTTAAAAACAGGCAAATTAAAGCGGTTGCTACTAAAAAAACTTTCTTCATTCTATTTATTATATTTTGCAAATTTAATACTTATGGTAAAAAGATCAGGTCGGTTATAATTTGGCAAGCTTTTTCAACTCGTTTTCATTAATTTTGATCTGATATTTTTGTTTCAGGCTTTTTAGCCATTTTTCTTCTAAACTAAGTTGGTAATCAGCAATTACCTCTCCTCTAACTTCGTTTATAGGTTTATTATAATTTTGTTGGTTTTTGATGTAAAATTCATTTATCGCCTGCTCGTCTTCCTGTGCCCTGTTCCATATTTTTTGTTCCGAAACATTAAACATTAAAACACCTTCGCGGTATTCATTCAACAAGAAATCATGATCTTTGCTACTGACTCCAGCTTTTTTATGTGTAGCCAATGCATCCTCATAAGTTTTAACTTCTTCCTGGTAACCAGCGTTTTTATCCAATCCCATTTCGCGGGCATCTAAAACCTTAAGCTTAAAATTTATATACAAGTTTAAATAAGCCTGTAAAGTATCATACGCAGCACTAACGTTTCCATTATGGCTTTTTTTGTATGCCCACATAAATTCTTTAGCACTTATTGATTTACCATTTACCACAGCCACGTTTTGTGCAAACGAAATGCTATAAATAAAGCTAAAAACAAATAGGCAGTAAGCTTTCTTCACGCAGAACACTCTATAAATTTTAAGGGATAAAAGTAACAATTAGCGACGCTATTATAAGATATTTAACTAATTTTAACAGAAATTATTATCCGACAAAAATACAAATGGAAAACCAGGTTACCAACAATGCGAATGCTTTACGTTTATTTTTTACTGAAGAAGTTTTTTTGGTAAAGGATGAAAGCATAGAAATTCTGCCTTTACGTGACCCTGAGCCAGTTTTGGCTGTCGAAACGGTTTCTGTTAAGGCGGCAGAAGAAGCTGTTTTAAAGCCAGAAACGACGCAAATTCCTGGGATTAATCCTACAAATCCCCCTAAAGTTTATCCGCAAGGCCCTGAAATTCCGCATATTGTGGCCGAACCAGTGCCTGAAAAAACGTTTAAATTTTTAGGTGGAAATAAAAAATCAGTACTCATTTTAGTCAATGATTGTGAACATGATGTAAGTACCGAACAAGGCAGAGAACTGTTGCGGAAAATTGTTAAAGCTGTAGATTTAGGTACGCCCGATTTTGCCATTCTAAATTATTCGAATTATAAGGGAACAGATTTCGTAGAATTAAAACGGTTTTTTAAACCTGCCATTATGTTGTCTTTCGGAGTAGAGTTTGCCGAATTGCGGCTGAACCTTACCTGGCAGAATGAAATCATCGTCCACGAAACCACCAGAATTATCTTTGCTCCAAACCTCCATCATCTTGATAGTGATTTAACCGCTAAAAAGACACTTTGGGGGCATCTGCAGAAAATTAAATAAGTCGGTAACAAAGACACGGTTAATCTTTCAAACCCTACACCCTACACCCTACACCATTTACCTTTTCCTAAAATGAAAAAACTTGTATTTGCTACCAATAACCAACATAAAACTGAAGAAATACGCGCTGCACTTGAAGATAAATATGAAGTGTTAAATCTGGAAGATATTGGTTGTTTGGTTGATATTCCTGAAACTGCTGATACTTTTGAAGGCAATGCAACTTTAAAAAGCAGTTATGTGGTTGAACATTTTAATTTGGATTGTTTTGCCGACGATAGCGGTTTGGAGGTTGAAGCTTTAAATAACGAACCTGGCGTTTACTCTGCCCGATATTCTGGCAGCCGCGATAGCTTAGAAAATATTCAAATGGTTTTGGCCAGGCTTGAGGGGAATTCCAATAGAAAAGCAAGGTTTAAAACGGTGATCTCCTTAATGCAGGATGGTAAAAATCATATTTTTGAAGGTACAATAGCGGGTACAATCAGAACAGCAGTATCAGGTTCGAAGGGTTTCGGTTATGATCCTGTTTTTCAGCCGGATGGTTACGATATTACCTTTGCTGAGATGGATATGGCAGAAAAGAATAAAATCAGCCACAGGGCTCTCGCACTAAAAAAGATGCTGGATTTTTTGAGGGGATAGAACTATAGACTTTACTGAATATTAAAATATGATGGGTCGTCATTTCGACCGTAGTGGAGAAATCTTTGAACTTTTTATCAAAAGATTTCTCCATTCCGCTGCGCTCCAGTCGAAATGACGATCACACTTATTACATTTTATCAACCACCTTTTTTACCTGAACAGAATCTTTTTTTATCTGAACTGAGTCCTTTTTTGGTAGGATAGGTTTAATGCCAAAATTGGTTGTCGGCCGGTTTAACCTGAAGCGATTTCTTATCTACATTTAAGCTGTCTTTTCCCAAAGTGCTTTTTGGTTTAACAACAGGTGTCGTTATTGATGGTTTACCTGCCGGGCTTGCCGCTTTCGCACCTGCTGCAGTTTTACCCACAACCGTTTTGGCCTTTGCTTTGGGCTTGGGTTTTCCTGATGAGCCTATCGCATCTTTCTTTGATTTCGGACGTTCTGTGGGTTTCCATGAAAACCCTTTTAATACATGATCCTTTGCAATCGTATTTTCGGGATTCAAAGCCCCTTCTATCCCCTTGATATAAACAATTTCCTCAATGGCATTTTCCTTATCCTTAAAGATGAACTTTATCCTGCTGCTTAGGGTTTGGTTCATTTCTTTATAAACTTTTGTGCTATCGTCCTGGGTATAATAAATGCTCTCCGCATTACCATCTACATACAGGTTTTTGAATTTTCCGTTGGAAAAGAAACCCGTCATCAACCTACCTTTTATTTGGTTAAACCTTAACGAATCTTTTGGCGTATTTACTAAAAATGCATTTCTAAATGCCTGTAAATTATTGAGTTTCTTATTCTTGAACTGTACAAATATGGTGTCGCCAACCTGCTGAGAACCTTCCGACCAGATGATCGGGTTGCTGTAGCAACGTAAAGTAGAATCGGCACTGGTGTAGAACAGACTATCGGTTTTGGCCTGTATGTTCGTTTTAAAAATCTTAACGCCATGGTAGGCCTTAATAATACGCGTTTGAATAGTATCGGCTGGGTTAAGTTTGGTCGTATCTGTTTTTAATGCTCCGGCTTTTAAATTTCCCAGAACTTTTGCTAAGCTATCTTTGGCGCCAGATTTTGTTATCTTATTTTGAAGGCTATCGACTTTCGTTTTTGAAATTTCCTTCATAATTGGAGAAGCTTTGCCGGTAATCTTTTTTTGCAAACTATCGATTTTGGTTTTCGATACATTCTTTGTAATCGAATTAGTTTTGTTTACTAGTTTTTCAAGACTATCTGTTTTGAGTTTAGGCAGGTTTTTGATAATAGAATCGGCTTTTCCCTTTAAAAGGTTACTTTTTTGCAAACTATCTGGATTAAGCTTGGGAAGTCCTTTGCTAAGTGAGTCTACTTTCGATTTTAAACTATCGACGTTTTTATCCTTCAGGTTAAGCAGGTCCTCTGCTTCGGCATCGCCTTTGTTCTTCTTCTTTTTGTCAGCCTTGCTATTTCTGGCATTACGTTTATTTTTGTCTTCTTTTTGGGTTGATTCAGCTTCTGGTTTAAATTTTGGCTCACCTTTTCCTTTCTTTTCGCCGGTATCTTCATCGTCTTCGCCAACCTGATTATCGGCTTTGATTGAAATTTTAGGGATTAACTTTAAGGTTTTTTGCAGTACCATTTGCGTTTCCAGTGTATCTGCACCCATCCATAAACTATCAGGCCTTTTTTTATTCTTCACCATGATCGAATCTTCAGTGCCTATTCCCAGGTAGGCATTTCGTGTTACCAATGTGCGTTGATCCAGTTTGTAGTAATAGCCTAAATCACCGAACATTTTCATCTTATCTTTCGTATCAGAGAAAACAATGTTTTTAACCGCTTTACCAACACCTTTCTTACCATAATAGTACAAACTATCTCCTTTTAACGATCTGGTACCCTGTGTATATAGATTTTTCTTTCCGAAAAAAGCATCCTCAGTCATCGTATTATACTGACCATTTTCGGTGTAAAGATTATCGTCTTTTCCCTTGATGTTGGTTGGGCCATAAAAGTAGGTCCATTTATCCTGGGTATTATAGCTCATCGTATCCGATTTTATGACCGATTGAGGCGTAACGACTACCACATCGTATTTAAAGTAGGCTACGTTTCTTTCACTAAAATAATAGCCGTTTTTACTCGTTAACGTTACTTCTTTGTTTACAATTTTGCCGCCACTGGTATAGGTTCCTATTTTGGTGAGGGTATTGTAATCTAAAATATTAGTGGTTAGAGTTGAGGTTAGATCCCTCATTACTACATTTCCGGTTAAATGCGCCTGCTTTTTATTTCCATCGTATTCAAGCTGATCGGAATAGATATCTGTATTTTCTTGATGGATATGAACGCTTCTGTAAGCCTCGAAATAGTTTCTTTCGCTATAAAAAATAGCGCTATCGCAAGTTAAGGTCGCATTGTCTTGTTGGAAAACCGGATTCCGTAAATAGCTGACCTTATTTTTAACATCCCCGGTTATTTTAGAAAACGAAACGATTTTAATCTTCGAAGCAGGTTGCTGGCCGAATAAAAATACTGGACTGATTAGAAAGAGTAAAAAGACAAATAGTTTTTGCACACTACAAAGTTAGTTTTTTGTTCCGAACGTTCGGAATACCAGTTAAAATTAAATATTTTTGAAGGATGTTACCCCTAAGCCAATTTCAGGATTTTATTGAACAGCAAAAATTATTTGATCAGGGTAATCGTATTCTTTTGGCTGTAAGTGGGGGAAGGATTCGGTATTAATGCTGCATTTGTTTAAAGCAATAGGCGTTGATGTTGGTGTGGCTCATTGTAATTTTAATTTACGGGCTAATGAAGCACAACGCGATGAAAGTTTTGTTGCATTATTGGCCAAAAATTTTGGATTACCTTTTTATGTAACGCATTTTGATACCAAAAAATATGCGGCCGAAAATAAAGTTTCTACCCAGATGGCCGCACGCGATCTGCGTTATAACTGGTTTGAAGAAATTAGGCGTACAGAAGGATACGATTACATCGCATTGGCACAACACCAGAACGATGCGGTAGAAACCGTACTCATCAACCTTACCCGTGGCACAGGCATAAGTGGATTGCACGGTATCTTACCTAAACGTGATTTACTGATCAGACCCTTGCTTTTTTAAACCAGCAGCAAATTGATGAGTTGGTAAGGGTTAATAACTTAGATTTTGTAGAGGATAGTTCGAATGCAAGTACAAAATATGTCAGGAATAAAATCAGATTACAGGTAGTACCGCATTTGCAGGAAATCAACCCTAATCTCGAAAAAACATTTTCCGAAAATATTGCGCGCTTTGCGGAATTAGAGACTTTGTTAAATATTCAGGTTCAGAAACTTGCTGTTGAAATTCTAAATAAAAGAAATGATGGCATTTATATTTCCCTGGATGAAATTTCTAAATTAAACCCCCAAAAACTATTGCTTTACGAGTTGCTTAAACCTTTTAATTTTGATGAAAATGTAATACAGGAAATTCTAGACAGCTTAAAGGCTCTGAGTGGTACGCATTTTTTTAGCACTACACATCAGGCGATTATCGACAGAAACGACCTGGTTATTGTTGAAAAGAACACAACGGTTACCGCTAACCAATTTATCCATCCAACAACAGAAAGCATTGCTTTTGCCAATGATGAAGTTTTATTGACGTTTACTGAAGAGGTGAAATTCGAAGTGAATTTGAACAAAGCTTTTGTTAATGCTGATAAATTAATTTTTCCGTTAGTATTGAGAAATTGGCAAAATGGAGATAAATTTATTCCACTGGGTATGCGTAATCTTAAAAAAGTTAGTGATTATTTTATCGACGAGAAGGTTCCGCTACATTTAAAAAGTGTTACCCCGATTCTGGTTAACGGGAACGGTGAAATTGTTTGGATTGCAGGTATGCGTCAGGACAACCGATATAAATTAACTTCAGCAACAAAAAAGTTGCTATATTCGAACTCAAAATTAAATAAGTGGAAAGCAAATACGCCTACATCGAAAAACAATACATCGGCCGTGATTATGTGCGCATTTTTATCAGGTTAATTATGGCTGCTTTCTGTTTTGCCGCCTATGTTTACGAGCGCGATCGTGACAATACCCAAGATCTTTTCCTTGTAGTAGGCTTCGGAATCATAGGTGTTTCAATGCTTTTGCTTTTCCTTATTCAGTATAAAATTGTGGTAGATAATGGTAGCATGATCCTGGATGGCCTTTGGACAACCAAGAGGGTTAAGATTGACCTAAATAGCATTGTTGATGTACGTAAAGCTACTTACAGCCGTTATTTTTTAATAATCCGGTTTACAACCTGCATACAAAAGGTACGATTCGTTTTTATTCATCAGGTAAGGATGCAGTGGTTTTAACCGATAGGGATGGCTTAGAATATTTTATTGGTACCCAGAGGCCAAATGAACTATTCCTTGTTTTAAAAGAAGAAATGCGCGGCCTTAAATAATTTAATTTTTCATTCTCCATCTACTCCATTTTCGATTACTGTTTCTGGTTTTAGCCCTGGCCTGGTAGCTATCTGATGAAGTCGCATTGCGAAGGGAAATTAATAATCGCATGTTATTACATTATTGCAATAAACCGACACGCATTATAGATTAAAATCGGCTACATTTGCGGTAACAACAATACATTTACGATGAAGATAGGAATTGTTTGCTACCCCACTTTTGGCGGTAGTGGAGTAGTTGCAACAGAACTTGGTAAAGCACTTGCTAACGAGGGACACCAGGTGCACTTTATTACTTATAGTCAGCCCGCGAGGCTCGATTTCTTTTCTTCCAATCTGTTTTATCACGAGGTATCAGTAAGGGATTATCCGCTTTTCGATTATGCTCCATACGAATCCGCGCTGGCCAGCAAACTGGTAGATGTTGTTCGATTTGAACAATTGGATGTGTTACACGTTCATTATGCCATTCCCCATGCATCAGCAGCCTTTATGGCAAAGCAGATTTTGGCGAGTTATGGCCTTCATATTCCGGTAGTAACCACTTTGCACGGTACCGATATTACTTTAGTGGGTAAAGATCCAACCTATAAACCTGTTGTTACTTTTTCTATCAACCAAAGCGATGGTGTAACTACGGTGTCAGAAGATTTGAAAGAAGATACCTATAACCATTTCGAGATTACAAAAGAAATTAAGGTAATACCAAATTTTATAGATTTTTCGCGATTCAGTTTACAGGCAAAAGGACACTTTAAAAAAGCGATTGCACCAAATAATGAACGCATTTTAATCCATACCAGTAATTTCAGAAAAGTGAAACGTACGGCTGATGTGATCAGGATTTTCGAAAAAGTACAAACAGTTATTCCATCAAAACTATTAATGGTAGGGGATGGACCTGAACGTGCTTACAATGAGCAGCTTTGCAGATCGTTGAATATTTGTGAAAATGTAAGGTTTTTAGGCAAGCAAGATGCCGTAGAAGAAATTCTATCGGTCTCAGATCTTTTCTTGATGCCTTCAGAATCTGAAAGTTTTGGTTTGGCCGCATTAGAAGCAATGGCTTGTAAAGTACCGGCAATTACCACAAATGCTGGCGGTTTACCCGAACTTAATATTGACGGCTTCTGTGGTTACATGAGCAATGTCGGTGATGTAGAATCGATGGCCGCCCATGCCATTGAAATTTTAAAAGATGATGAAACGCTTAACCGTTTTAAAGAAAATGCGTTTAAAAGAGCACAGGATTTTGACCTGAAAAAGATCCTGCCAATTTATGTTAGCTATTATAAGGAAGTAATCGAAAACTCTTTGCAAGCTAAATATTAACAATATAAGTCTTACGTTATCTTTTAACCACGACCAGTCCCAGTTTCGGAAGATAAAAAGGATGCATAGAAATGATAAATCCTTGTTTATCTGTATGCATCTGTGGTTAAAAAATTTAAGTATTTTATAGAGAATTCCCTGGTTGATGATTAGTGTCAGCAATATTAAACAAATTAAACTTTCTCAAAATCAAATGATTATAAATTGTATCTTTGCAGCTTGAAACGGTTTGGAAGGTAAAAAAACCTAAATCATTTCGACAAAAATAAAAAGAGGTTATCCCAAATGAAGAAAATAGTTGATTACAGAAAGCTTTTGAGTGTAGATAAAAATGCTGAATTAAAAGAGCTTAAATCTGTGTACCGTACATTGATGAAAGATTGTCACCCTGATAAATTTCAGCAGGAAGAAGAGAAATTAGATGCAGAAGCCAGAAGTAAAGAAATTATCGAAGCTTATCATTTTCTGGTAAGTATTGCGCCAGAAACTCGCGAACAGAATATCGAAACGTACACGCAAACTACAACATTATCGAATATTCAGGATTTTGAATACAAACAACAGGTTTTAAATATCCAGTTTTTTGATGGAAGTGCTTACGAATATTTCGATGTGCCAAAAGCAATTTACGTGAAATTGGTTAACGCCGATTCTCCTGGTCGTTTTGCCCGTAGACATATTTTTAATGAATTCCCGTATCGTAATGTGGCCAGGGTTGCAGAACCAGTATAATAAACGATATTTATAATATTTAAGTGGTCCCAATGAAAATCGGGGCCATTTTTGTTTTACGATCTTTGATGCTGAACTTGTTTATCTATCAAGGTATTAAGATCCTGAATCAAATTTGTTAATTATTCAAAATCAAGGTATTCAGACCATTGCAATTCTTTTGGTAGTAGTTGATTGCTAAATTCTAAATGGATTACCCTTCTTTTTTGATTGTTTGTGGTTCTGCTTGAACTGTGCAGAAGCAATGGTTTCATGATCATGATGCCTCCCCGCGATACATTACAGCTAACTTCTTTTTCGATGCTCCAGTCGATTGTTTCTGGACGGTAAATGCCTTTACTGTGCGAATTCGGAATTACTTTTAGCGCGCCATTCTCTTCATTGGTATCATCAAGGTGGATGCGGATGGTAAAGTTACTTTCAAGGATATTTAACGGTGGCTGTACGGCGAACTGATCATGTTTCCTGGTGTAGGGTTCAAATCCTGGAATTTCTATTTTCTGGTCAACAGAAATAGTCAAATCCTGATGATAGGAAACAAACCAATTCGAAGTTTCGGGTTTGTCGAAATAGATTGATTTAACAAGGAAATAATCTCTCCCAAAAATTTCCCGTTTGATGGATTTTAGTTTTTTATTGAAAATTAGGTCTATAGCATCCGGAACTTCTTTTAAAAATCTGCGTATCGCAAAAAGATCGTCTGATTTCCTAAAGGACTCTTTTGTAGTATCTGCCCTGCTAATAGCCAACAAAATATCTTCAATTTCCTGATCGGTAAATACGCTATCAATCACGGAAAATCCTGATTCCTGAATTTCTCTTTCTTTAACCGTTACATCCATTACCTCAATTATTCAACATGGGTTTAAAGCGGTTATCTTTATTTCTTAAGTCTAATCCCCCTTCATAAACCGATTTTAGATTAATGAGGTAAAAACTCCAGCCATTGTGGCAACCCAACCGAATATTTCGCTTTGAATTGTCGTCTGCAGGAATGTTTTTTGAGTCAATTCTACAATGGTATATTCAAATTTTTCATGGAGTTTGATTTCAACCAGGCAATCTCCTGCAAAAGTAAACTGAAAATAATCTGTGCCATTTGCCTCGGTTACCGTTCCGTTTTCGATATCATCATACAGGTACCAGATCCATTTATACCGATCGCCTTTAAGTGCATTCTGCGTTTTATTGAGCAGAACTTTATTCTCGTCAGTAAATAATGCATCACTTAAAAACCATTTTTCAATTTCGCTGGCCTTTGTCCAGGAATTGTAGATGTCTTCAAGTTTTGCTTTAACGGCGATCCTGATGGTGAATTTGGTCCAATCGAAGTTTTCCACTGGCTAAATTTTGGCAGATTAATTAAAAACTAAACAAACCGGAGCACCAACATCGATTCTTTTACCACTATCGGTTAATTTACCCGTTATTTTGTTGCGGTTAAAAATAACAATGTCATTGGTATACTGATGTCCGATCAATAAGAATTTTCCGCTTGGATCAATCGTAAAATTTCTTGGTCCTTTTCCCAGGGTACTTACCGTTTCAATAAATTTCAATTTTCCGTTAGGTAAGATAGAGAATGCAGAAATGCTATTGGCATCACCACGGTTGGTTTCGTATAGGAATTTTCCATCGTCAGAAACGTGGATGTCTGCCCCGTCAACCTTGCCGGTAAAATCTTTTGGGGTTGTGCCGATCTCCTGAATTTTGGTCAAACTTCCATCTGCATAAGCAAAAACAGTTATACCGCCGTTAAATTCGTGTGCTAAATAAGCAAATTTTCCATTCGGACTAAAAGTAATGTGTCTTGGGCCAGTGCCTGCATTGGTTTTAAGCACCGATTTTACCGTTAATATTTTTTCTTTCGAGGTTGGATTATAATTGTAAATATAAGTTTGATCTTCGCCCAGGTCGTTAACAATTAAGTATTTATGGTCTGGTGTAAATTTTGTCATGTGCACATGAGCGCTTTCCTGTCTGCCTTTAGGATCGATGCTTTTTCCGGTATGTTTAATTATCTGTAAGGCTTCTGTTAAAGATCCATCAACTTTTCGTGAAAATACCGCTAAACTGCCACCGCTATAATTGGCTACAATTACGTTTTTAGCATCAACTGTAATAAAGCAGGGATCGGCACCATGACTGTCAACTTTGTTTAAAAAAGTTAAATCGCCTGTTTTGGCATCATATTTAAATGCGCTTACTGTACTGGTAGCTCCGGTTTCGTTAACGGCATAAACAAATTTGTTATCAGGTGAAATGGTTATGTAACTTGGATTAGCGGTGTTTTTTGCAATACTTTTTATGCTTGTAGCTGCTGTTAAGGCATTAAAGTTGTAAGTATAAATCCCTTCACTCTTTCCTGGTGCAGTATAGGTGCCGACAATGAGATTATAGTTGGTTTTTTGAGCGAAACTAAGGGTCGATAATATAGAAAGTATCAGCAATGGACTAAGTTTTTTCATGAAACGATGATATTGATTTTAACAAATATAAAGAAAGTTGGTCACGGAGGCATATAAAACACGGAAGATGTTTCTTAATTATTAGAGACTATTCAATGGATGCCTGCGCTGTGACCTTCGTACTTTTTCTCTGTGTACCTGGTGGTAAAAAACAATAAACAAAAAAGGCAGCCAATCGGCTGCCTTATGTATTATTTTATTAAATGTTTAATCTGAATCAGTTCATGTTCTTCAAGATAGCGCCATCTGCCACGTGGCAGGTCTTTCTTTGTTAAATTGCCATAAACTACACGGTCTAATTTTTCTACATTATAACCTAAGTGTTCGAAAATACGGCGAACAATCCTGTTTTTACCACTGTGGATCTGGATACCGATTTCTTTCTTGGTTCCACCTGCAACGTAAGAAATGTTATCAGGTTTAATCAAACCATCTTCTAACTCTAAACCAAAGGCAATCTTGTTTAAATCGCCTTGTGATAAAGATTTATCCAGTTCGACATTGTAAATTTTAGTGATACCGTTTTTAGGGTGTGATAATTTATCGGCTAAATCACCATCGTTTGTCATTAACAACAAGCCTGTGGTATTGCGATCTAAACGTCCAACCGGGTAAATACGCTCACGACTGGCTTTATCAACCAATTGCATTACCGTACGGCGTTCCTGTGGATCGTCGGTAGTGGTGATGTAATCTTTTGGTTTGTTTAATAAAACGTAAACTTTTTTCTCGCGTTTTAATAATTCGCCGTTATAACGAACCAAATCCTTTGCAGGGTCAACTTTATGTCCCAGTTCGGTAACCGCTTCGCCGTTTACGGTAATAATACCTGCAATAATTAACTCATCGGCTTTACGACGAGAGCAGATGCCTGCATTTGAAATATATCTGTTTAGGCGGATTAAGCCTTTATCTTCGTTTGTTTTACGGCCCTGGGTAATAACAGTGCGCTCCGGGCGGTTAAATTCTGTATCTCTTGGCTGTGCCTCCTCACGTTTTCTAAACGGACGGGTATCACCTTCCTTTGGTTCTCTGGGCTTTACATCTCTTGAACTTCCAGCACTTGGCTTGAAATCATCTGATTTGCCTCTTGATTTGTAATCTTTATAGCCACCCTCTCTTGGTTTGTAATCTCTTGATCCACCATCCCTCGATTTAAAGTCGCGGTCGCCAGTTCTCGGTTTAAAATCTCTCGAATCTCCATCCTTAGATTTGAAATCACGCTCTCCTGTTCTTGGCTTATAATCTCTTGCACCACCTTCTCTTGGTTTAAAATCCCTGTCTCCTGTTCTTGGTTTGTAATCTCTAGATCCACCTTCTCTCGATTTGAAATCGCGGTCGCCGGTTCTTGGCTTGTAATCTCTTGATTTACCTTCTCTTGGTTTAAAACCACGGTCTTCTGCTCCTGAATCTTTAGATTTAAACTCACGATCGCCGAATTTAAAACTCTGTGGCTCCGAATCTTTTGATTTGAAATCACGTCCGCCTGATCTTGATTTGAAATCTTTTTTGTCTCCGAAAGATTTTGATTTGAAATCTTTACCGTCTGCGCTTCTGGGTCTGAAGCCTTCTTTTGAATCGGATGATTTTTTGAATTTGCTGTCTTTGTCGTCTGATCTTTTTCTGTCAGACCCGGCCGAACTACTTCTGCCTTCTGTTCTCCGACTGCCTGGTTTGGACTTGTCATCCCGACTGTTCCTGTTGTTTTTATTTATCATGATACGCTTTTAACGCATTAAAAATGCGGGCTGCAAATTTATGAAAAAATGATGAACATAACAATTTTAGCAGCTGAAAAATTAGATAAAAAAATAGCCTCTAATATAGGGAAATTTGCCTGAAAATCAAAAATTAAAACCCACGTTTAAAGCACTTTAAAGGCTGATTTTTGGGCTTATTCCTGTAACTGTTTGATAATGTGCTTATTATTTTTTACCTTTGCCAACGTTTTTATATAAGTTCACCAAAAAAAGGAGGAAAATGTTAAAGAAACACATCGTACCATTTGCGGTAGTGGCAACACTATTTATCTTGGCAAAAGTGTTCGCTTACCAAATGCCCTTAGCACAAAAAAGTCTTTTAAAAGAAGAAAAATTAAACACTACAATACCCAAATCTGATAGCCTGAAAGTAGAAAACGAGGAAGCCCCTCAATCTTTAATGGCACAGTTGAATTTCGCGGAAGAAACCCTGCCATTAGGCGATAAAAAAGGTAGAACGCAAAATGAAAAAAATTCTTGCAGCACACACTTACGGAAATACCCAAACCAACCGCCTGCACGCAAAAGCAGCAAAATGGTTTCCTGTAATTGAACCCATTCTCGCTGCTTACGGAATCCCGAACGATTTTAAGTATTTGGCATTGGTCGAATCTGGAATGGCGGAAGGGGTTTCTCCAAAAGGTGCAGCCGGAATCTGGCAGTTTATGCCTGGCACAGCCCGTACCTATGGATTAAGAGTAAATGGAAATGTTGATGAGCGCTATAACCTGCGCAAATCGACCATTGCAGCCTGTAAATACATTAAAGAAATGTATAAAGGTTTAGAAAGCTGGACATTGGTAGCTGCGGCTTACAATGTTGGCGACGGACGCTTACGCAAGCAGATCAATAATCAAAATCAGGATAATTACTACAAAATGAGGCTTAACCGCGAAACCGGTGGCTATGTTTATAAAGTAATTTCTATGAAACAGATTATGGAACATCCGAAACGTTACGGTTACGCAAAACCGAGAGTGTTATTGGCCTATAACGGCGGATAATATAATTAAGATAAAGACAAGCATTTGGTAAGGCGTCCCGGTTTTCAATCGGGACGCTTTTTATTTAGGGTGATTTCACAGATCGTTGGATTACACAGGTTTGTTTTGCTGATAGATGTTTTCTTTATCGCAAAGCCACGAGTAGTTTTTCTCACCACGATAACCAATGAACAGTTTACAGTTGGCAATTTGCAATCACAATGAAACGATTGAACAGTTTACAATTGGCAATTACTAATGAACAAATGACTCATGAACTATTGAACAGTTCTTCAGTTGGGAATTTGCAGTTACCAATTAACAAATGACCAATGAACCAATGAACAGTTTTCGGTTGGCAATTTGCAGTTACCAATGAACAAATGACCAATGAACTATTGAACTAATAAACCAATTTCCTTTCTTTGTATCATGTTCAAACTGCGCATTAATAAAATCATCAATCAGCCCGGCGATAATATTACTTTTCAATTTGAAGAGGTAGATCAATACCCAAAATATTTGGCAGGACAGTTTTTATCGTTGGTTTTTCAGGGGAAACATAAAGAGGTGAGAAGATCGTATTCTTTTAATAGTTCTCCAGATGTAAATGAACCTTTGGCTATTACGGTAAAGCGGGTAGAGAATGGAGAAATTTCAAGGTTTTTGCATCATAAAACTTCAGTAAATGATATTCTTTTGGCTCAGGAACCGCAGGGTTTGTTTAGTTATTTGCCTGAAGAAAATTTAGAGCGTGATCTTTTTCTTTTTGCTGCGGGAGTCGGCATTACACCTTTGTTCTCGATTATGAAAACGGCATTGGTACGCGAAAAGAAATCTTTGATCACATTAATATATAGTAACCGGTCGAAAGAAGAAACTTTGTTTTATGATGAACTGATCGAATGGCAACAGCAATACCCCGATAGGTTAAAAATTGTCTGGATTTTTAGCAACAGCAAAAACTTAATGACTGCCAGGCTGAACAAGTTCTATATCGAGAAATTAATCAAAGAACATTTACATTTCGATCGGGATAATGCGCTGTTTTATAGTTGCGGACCAATAATCTACATGGATTTATGCCGGATCACCTTATTGGGTATGGGTTTCGATATCAAACAGATCAAAAGGGAGACTTTTGTGCTGCCGGAAGATGAGGTTGATGAGGACGATAGTTCTGAAAAAATAGTCGATAAAAATACGTATTCGGTTGTTTTAAATTTTAAAGGGGAATCATATAATCTTGAAGTGCCCTGGCCAAAGCGGATTTTAGATGTAGCACTCGAAAATAAAATTAAACTTCCTTACAGTTGCCGTGGCGGCGTATGCAGCACCTGCGTGGCCAATTGTACCAAAGGTGGGGTAAGGATGGATTACAACGAAGTGCTTACCGATGATGAACTGGAAAGAGGAAGAGTGCTGGTTTGTACGGGTCACCCAACTGAAAATGGAACGACGATAGAGTGGTAGGTTAGTTCACTGGTTCAATCGTTCATTGGTCATTCGTTTACAGCTTCATTGCTTAACGTGGCGTTCATCGTTGCATCGTCATCTCGAGCGGAGAGTAACGGAGCCGAGAGATCTTTTGGATGTGCTTAATTATTGAAATCTAACCTAATTCTCCGGTGAGGTGGAAACTAACTGTTGATCTGTAATCTTCGTGATTTTTTAAGTTTTGTATCATTTGATTAGCGATTGTTATTTTCTCTAAAAATACAAAACCGTTGTCTCATTATCAGCGTTTATCTGATATGACGAAAACTTTTTTACGCTTATCATCTGCTTCATCTGTTTACAATCCTTTGCTCAGGATTCAATAGCAATAAAAAGAGAATTTGCCAATAAAGAATATATTCATCTATACAAAGAAAATGCTGATTTAGCCTATACGGCGCCGGGTGGCGAATTGGGCGCACCTTCAAAATATGTAATCAACGGTCGGCTCACCACCACTTATATGCTTTTTGGTAGTTATAAATCGCCCATTGCTTTTGCAATTATCCCTGATTTTACGGTACGGGTGCGGACAGAATTTTCGGCTGCTGTACGAACGCCGAGTTACCGTTTGGGCGGAGCACTTTATGCCAGGTTAAATCCCGATCCCGAACATTATAAATATGCTGAATTGGCTTTTACCCACCATTCAAACGGTCAGGATCAGTCTGCCTTTAATCCTGATGGAACAATTAACACCCGCACCGGAAATTTTAATGCAAATTATTTAACGCTTTCTTATCGCTTTGGAGATTTTACACCTGTTAATACCGATCAAAGCTATTATTCTTTCAATCATCGCGTCGGTTTGCAATGGTATAAGTTTTTCAGGTATGAGCCTGCGCTAAATGAAGGTTTCGGATTTACAAGAGTGCTGTACGGATTCTCCTGGCGCAGGTATGATGAAACCGAAAAAAATGCCCGGAATAAGCAAAAAGTAAAAACCGAAAAAGAAACCTGGCGTTTAAATACCGAGTTATCTTATGCCGTAAATAAAATTCCATCGAAAAATTTTGACAATATTCAGAAGAGGCTTAATGCTGAAATCAATTTTAATTACAGTTTTCCGTTTATGAACAATGTGTTTCTAATGGCGGCGGTAGGCTATTATGGCGAAGATAATTACAATATCTATTTTCAGGATCATTATGGTTATGTGCGCTTTGGCTTATCATCTGGTTTCCTTAGAAATAGAAGCCGACATTATGACAATTAATAGGTAATACAGATTGGTTTTGACTTTCTTTTTGATAAAATTTTTAGCATTTTTGCGGATTAAAATCCGGTCTTTTTAAAGGCCTGGTTTTGGCCCCAACTTTAAATGAAATATGAGCAATAAATCTATCGACCTCGGCGAGCAAAAAGATGTAGAAGTATATGGTGCGAGGGTACATAATTTAAAGAATATAGATGTTAGTTTTCCGCGCAACGAGCTTGTGGTAATCACGGGTTTAAGTGGCAGCGGTAAATCATCATTGGCTTTCGATACCATTTATGCCGAAGGTCAGCGCCGTTATATGGAAACATTTAGCGCTTACAGCCGCCAGTTTATGGGAGGCATGGAGCGCCCGGATGTAGATAAAGTATCAGGATTAAGTCCGGTTATTGCCATTGAGCAGAAAACCACCAGCAAAAATCCGCGCTCAACCGTGGGTACCATTACCGAAATTTACGATTTTATGCGTTTGCTTTATGCGCGTGTTGCCGATGCTTACTCGTACAATACCGGTGAGAAAATGGAGCGTATGAGCGAAGACCAGATCCTGCAGAACATCTTCAATAAATTTGATGGTTTAGCTGTAAATATCCTTGCTCCGGTAGTTAAAGGCAGAAAGGGGCATTACCGTGAACTTTTTGAGCAGATCCGTAAGCAGGGTTATGTAAAAGTGCGTGTAGATGGAGAAATAAAAGATATTACTGCTAAAATGCAGGTAGATCGTTATAAAATCCACGATATTGAAGTGGTGATCGATCGCCTGATCATTGACGTGAAAGATAAAAAACGCCTGCTCGATTCATTGCAGATTGCAATGAAAATGGGTAAAGGAGTAATCAAAATCAGCGATAAAGATAATAACGTAGCGCACTTTAGTAAGTTTTTGATGTGCCCAACCACGGGTATTTCTTATGACGAACCTCAACCCAATAGTTTTTCGTTCAACTCGCCTTATGGCGCCTGCGAACGTTGTGATGGTTTGGGTTATATTTTTGTAGTCGATAAAGATTCGGTTATCCCTAACCCCAAACTCAGTATTTTAAACGGTGGTTTGGCTCCATTGGGCGAATACCGCGACATCTGGATGTTTCAGGTATTAAAAGCGCTGGCCAAAAAATACAGTTTCTCACTTTCTACGCCCATTGAAAAATTAAACGATGAAGTGATCAATATCATTTTAAACGGTTCACCCGATTTGATCAAGGTTGAGGTTGAATACAATAAATGGAACGTTCAGAATTATAACATCACATTTGATGGGATAATTAAAATGCTCGAAGAGCAGAACGAAAAAGAGGAGCGAATCAGCATCCGACGATATGGACGAGTTCAGGAAACTGAAAACCTGTCCGGAATGCCATGGTGCACGCTTGAAAAAGAAAGCCTGCATTTTAAAGTTGATGGCAAAAACATTTTCGAACTTTCATCGATGGATATCAATAATCTTCATCAGTGGTTCGAAAAAGTTGATGAACGTTTGTCTGACCGCCAGAATATTATCGCCAAAGAAATTTTAAAAGAGATTAAAGCCAGGATCGGTTTTTTAACTGATGTAGGTTTAACTTATTTAACCTTAGACCGGACGGCCCGTACACTTTCAGGTGGTGAGGCGCAGCGTATCCGTTTGGCCACACAGATTGGTTCGCAGCTGATGAACGTCATGTACATCCTCGATGAGCCCAGTATCGGTCTGCACCAGCGTGATAATGAACGTTTGATTAATGCACTAAAAAATCTCCGCGACCTGGGAAATACCGTTTTAGTGGTAGAGCACGATAAGGATATGATTTTGGAAGCCGACTGGGTAATTGATGTGGGCCCTGGTGCCGGTATCCATGGAGGTACTGTTGTAGCCGAAGGAACAGCTGCGCAGATCCTGAAATCGAACACCTTAACTGCCGATTATTTGAATGGCAAAAGGCAGATTGAAACACCAAAATTCCGCAGGAAAGGCAACGGACATAAACTATCGCTTATTAAAGCAACCGGACATAACCTGAAAGAGGTTTCAGTAGATTTTCCTTTGGGTAAATTTATTGCCGTAACCGGAGTTTCAGGAAGTGGTAAATCGAGTTTAATTACCGAAACTTTATATCCTATTTTAAACCATCATTTCTTTAGGGCCAAAAAAACGCCTTTGCCTTACGAAAAAATCAATGGCTTAAAAGAAATTGATAAGGTAATCGAGATTGATCAGGCACCGATTGGCAGAACACCACGTTCTAATCCTTCTACCTATACCGGGGTTTTCTCTGATATCAGGAATCTGTTTGTTCAATTGCCTGAAGCGAAAATTCGTGGTTACAAACCCGGCCGTTTCTCTTTCAATGTTAAAGGTGGGCGCTGCGAAACCTGTCAGGGAGCCGGCTTGAAGGTGATCGAAATGAATTTTTTACCTGATGTGCAGGTGCCTTGCGAAGAGTGCGGTGGAAGAAGATACAACAGGGAAACTTTAGAGGTACGTTTCCGTGGAAAATCGATCAGTGATGTATTGGATATGAGTATCGAAGATGCCTGTACTTTCTTTGAAAATATTCCGATCATCTATAGAAAGATCAAAACCTTAAAAGATGTTGGTTTAGGTTATATTACTTTGGGCCAATCGTCGGTTACTTTATCCGGAGGGGAGGCGCAACGTGTAAAACTAGCGACGGAGCTTTCGAAAAAAGATACCGGAAAGACCTTTTATATTTTAGATGAGCCTACAACAGGACTTCACTTTGAAGATATTAACGTGCTTTTGGGCGTATTGCAGGAGCTGGTTGATAAAGGAAATACCATTTTGGTGATCGAACATAATTTAGATGTGGTTAAAGTTGCCGATTGGGTGATTGATTTAGGCGAAGAAGGAGGTGCTGGCGGTGGAAGGATTTTGTTTGAAGGTACACCAGAAGGTTTGATCCAGAACCCGATTAGTTTAACCGGAAAATTTTTGAAAAAGGAAATGGAATGGATGCCGCAGAACGGAAAGTCCGAAGGCGGAAGTCCGGAGTCCAAAGTCAAAGCACCGAAAAAAAGCAAGGCCGAAAAAGAAATAGAACTCCTCTTATGTAAAGTATCAAGAGCAGCAATCCATCTTGATACTTAATTCTAAATACTTGATACTATAACATAACATGCTTTTTACCGATACCCATACCCATTTATATTACGAGCAGGATGCCGAGAAACAGGCGCAGCTAATGGAACGTTGTTTTGAAAGCGATGTAAACCGTTTGTTTTTACCCAATGTTGACGTGAAATCGATCACGATGATTGATGACCTGGTGGCAAAATACCCTGAAAATTGTTTTGCAATGGCCGGCCTGCATCCTTGTGATGTAAAGGAAGATTATCAGGCGCTATTGGATGAAATATATACAAGTATTGCCGGGCGGAAAATTTATGCCATTGGCGAAATCGGGATCGATTTATATTGGGATAAAACTACTCTAACTATCCAGCAAGATGCCTTCCGCAAACAGATTGGCTGGGCAAAAGAGTTAGAGCTGCCGATTGTAATCCATTGCAGAGAAGCTTTTGATGAAGTTTTTGAAGTATTGGAAAGTGAACGTGATGAAAAATTGCGAGGTATATTCCATTGTTTCACCGGTAATTTGGCTCAGGCAAAACAAGCCATTGACCTTAATTTTTATTTAGGCATTGGTGGTGTGGTCACTTATAAAAAAGCGGGTTTGGACCTGGTATTGGCAGATATTCCTTTGACTGATCTGGTTTTAGAAACCGATTCTCCCTACCTGGCACCGGTTCCTTTCCGTGGTAAACCTAACGAGAGCAGTTACCTGGTTTATATCGCACAAAAACTGGCTGATATTTATGGCGTTTCTATTGAAGAAATAGCGGATGTAACTACAGAAAATTCGAAAAAGATTTTTGGAGTCTAGGATTGAGTCCTCAGTCGGGTTTAGGTCGGTCGTCATTTCGACTGGAGCGTAGCGTAATGGAGAAATCTGCTGAGGTATCTCTAATGCAGGATAATGATATTATTTATTTCTTATATTTCAGAATATTGACTATAATTTTATTATTTTGGTAAAAAATTAATGTTTTTTAGCTTTTTTATTGCTAATTTAAAAATATCGCCGAATCATTTATAAATTTTTAGTTTCTTTGCGCTGAGCAACCTTCACTAAACCAAATGACCAAAATACTTATAATTTATACCGGTGGTACCATCGGTATGGTTAACGATCCTACAAACGGGATGTTGATTCCGTTTGATTTCCAGCAGATAAAAGAAAACGTTCCGGAACTGGGCCGTTTAGATTACCAGTTAGATGTACACTCTTTCAATCCGGTTTTAGATTCATCAAACATGGACCCTGAAATATGGAAAACATTGGCCGAACTGGTTTACAATAAATATGATCAGTACGATGGTTTTGTGATTTTGCACGGTTCTGATACCATGGCTTTTACCGCTTCGGCACTGAGTTTCATGCTCGAAAACCTGGATAAACCTGTTGTTTTAACCGGTTCGCAATTGCCTATTGGCGAAATCAGGACTGATGCCAAAGAAAATTTAATTACTGCTTTAGAGATAGCTGCTACCAAAGAAGATGGTAAAGCATTATTTCCGGAGGTTTGCATTTATTTTGATGCACAATTGTTCAGGGGCAACCGTTCTATTAAATACAATAGCGAGAAGTTTGAAGCCTTCCGTTCGCCAAATTACCCGGTACTTGCAGAAGCTGGAATACATTTACAGTTTCACAGAAATTATATTTTAAAAGCTACCGGCGGTGAATTAAAATTGCATACCAGTTTTAATTCGAATATTGGTGTGCTTAAATTATATCCGGGAATTACACCACAAGCCGTTCAGGCCATCACAGATTCTAAGGTTGATGCCATCATTTTAGAAACTTTTGGATCAGGTAATACCTCCACTGCACAATGGTTTTTAGATAGTTTGCGCCAGGCCATTTTAAATGGAAAAATCATTATCGATATCTCTCAGTGTAAAAAAGGATCGGTGCAGCTTGGTCGCTATGAAACCAGTAGGGAATTGTTAAAAATGGGCATTGTAAGCGGTTACGATTTAACTTTTGAAGCTACCGTAACCAAACTGATGTTCGTAATGGGCTTGGGTTTATCAGTTGAAGAAAGCCGGAAATTGATGGATGAATCGTTGCGGGGAGAGCTAACAAAGGAATAATGTTTCCAGCGTTTATAATATTTTTTTTAAGGAAATGAGCAGTTCCGCTCTTTTGGAGGTTTTTAGTCCCGCTCACGTTTCTGCCGATGAAGAATCGGCATCTCGCTTCGATCGGGTTTAGAGACAAAGGATAAGTACAATTGGCTAAACCTAGCAAAGTGCAGTATTTGGCATGATGTAAGGAACAGGCCTTTCGGTTATAAACCTGACAGTAGCGGCAGCTCCCGATTTTTTATCGGGACTAAAGCGAATGGCAGGGCTTCACTGGCCAAGATCAACAAAAACGTTCGTTTTCAAATAAAAAGGATTAAGATTTAGCATTACTAAATTTAATATCTAGATAAGCTGTATCATGCACTACAATAAGTAAAACTTCTGCAATTATGACCAACATCATTTCGGTTATAAGTATTTAGCCCTATTTTTGCTGTGAAAAGGGTGTAAGGCGAAAGGTTTAAGGCGTAAGGTTGTGTCTTGATACTCACTTCTCCATACTTGATACTCAACACCCCGATACTTATTAAACATGAAAATAGAACAGATATATACAGGTTGCCTGGCAGAAGCCGCTTATTACATAGAAAGTGATGGCGAAGCTGCAATTATTGATCCTTTAAGAGAAGTTGCGACGTATTTAAAGAAAGCAGAAAAAGCTGGTGCCACCATTAAATATATTTTCGAAACGCATTTTCATGCCGATTTTGTTTCCGGTCACGTAGATTTGGCAGAAAAATCGGGAGCTGAAATTATCTACGGTCCAACTGCCAAAACTGAATTTAAATCGCATATCGCCAAAGATGGCGAACAATTTAGAATCGGTAAGTTAACCATAACTGCATTACATACCCCTGGGCATACCTTAGAATCGACTACTTATCTCTTAACTGATGAAAATGGTAAAGACCATTGTATTTTTAGTGGTGATACTTTGTTTATCGGTGATGTAGGCCGTCCGGATTTAGCGCAAAAAGGAAATTTAACAATGGATGATTTGGCCGGAATGCTTTACGATTCGTTAAATGAAAAGATAAAACCCTTAGCTGATGATGTAATTGTTTACCCGGCTCACGGCGCTGGTTCGGCCTGTGGTAAGAGCATGAGTAAAGAAACGTTTGACACTTTAGGCCATCAGAAACAGGTTAATTATGCTTTAAAGGCGGAAACGAAAGAACAGTTTATTGCCGAAGTAACGGATGGTATTATGCCACCTCCTCAATATTTTGCTAAAAATGCCGCGATTAATAAAGGTGGGGTTGAAAGCATTGATGATGTTTACGAAAAAGGACTAAATGCCTTAACTCCTCAACAATTTGAAGATCTGGCCAACCAAACTGGTGCAATTATGCTCGATACCCGCGATCCGCAGCTTTTCGCAAAAGGTTTTATCCCAAATTCGATCAATATTGGTTTAAACGGTCAGTTTGCACCATGGGTTGGGGCTTTGATTACCGATTTACAACAACCGATTTTATTAATTGCCGACCAGGGCAAAGAAGAAGAAACGATTACCCGTTTAACCCGTGTAGGGTATGATAGTACCATTGGTTATTTGGATGGCGGTTTCGAAAACTGGACAGCTACCGGCAAAGAAATCGATACCATTGAATCTATTTCGGCAGAAGCTTTTGAGCAGGCGGCATCAAATGATGAAATTACGGCGCTTGATGTGCGTAAACCAGGTGAATATGAATCAGAACATTTAGAATTTACGCTTAGCCGTCCATTGGATTTTATTAACGAATGGACTGGTGAGATTAATCCGAAAGCGACCTATTATATTCATTGTGCAGGTGGTTATCGCTCCATGATTGCGGCTTCTATTTTAAAATCGCGTGGAGTAGAAAATGTAATTGATATAGCTGGGGGTTATGGTGCGATAAAAAATACCGGTTTAAAAAGAACCGATTTCGCCTGCCCAAGTAAAGCAATGAAAGTATAAAATTAAAAGAGATCGTCATTTCGAGCGGAACGCAGTGCAGCCGAGGAATCTATTTAAACGGATCTCTCCATTCCGCGATGCTCCATCCGATAGCTATTGGATCGAGATGACGACCACTCTTAAAAGCGAATTAAAAAATTTGGATGTCAGACAATCAAAATCATTACGACGTATTAATTATAGGTGCCGGCCCGATAGGGATGGCCTGTGCAATTGAAGCCAAAAAAGCAAACCTAAGCTATGTCATTATAGAAAAAGGTGCTTTGGTGAACAGTTTGTTCAACTATCCGGTATTTATGACATTCTTTTCTACTTCGCAAAAGTTAGAAATAGGGGGCGTGCCTTTTGTAACTATCAATCCTAAACCTAACCGTAACGAAGCCGTAGAATATTACCGCCGTGTTGCCGAAAAATTTGATTTAGAGATCAATCTTTTCGAGCGGGTGCAACAGGTGATTAAAAATGATAATAATCTTTTCGAAATCAAGACTTCTAAAACAGATTATACGGCTGGAAATGTAATTGTGGCTACAGGTTTTTATGATGTGCCTTTATTAATGAATGTGCAAGGTGAAGACTTGCCAAAAGTGACCCATTATTATAAAGATCCACATTTATACGCCTTTCAGAATGTAGTGGTGGTTGGTGCCAATAACTCGGGTGTTGATGCCGCTTTAGAAACCTACCGCAAGGGTGCAAAGGTAACCATGGTGGTGAGGAGTGGTGAACTTGGTCCTCATGTTAAATATTGGGTTCTCCCGGATATACAGAACAGGATTAAAGAAGGTGAAGTTACTGCCCTTTTCGATTCTGAACTTGTTGAAATAAGGGAAGGCGAAGTGGATATTAAAACACCAGAAGGGATTAAAACGATTCCAAACGATTTCGTAATTGCGATGACGGGTTACCAGCCAGATTTTTCGATGTTGAGAAAATTCGGAATCGATCTGCCCGAAACACTTTGCCCAGCCTATAACGAAGAAACAATGGAAACCAACGTAAAGGGCTTATACCTCGCCGGAGTGGTTTGCGGTGGATTAGATACCCACAAACTGTTTATCGAAAACTCAAGGGTACATGCCGAAATGATTGTGAAGAATATTTTGGGTTAGTGTCTTACGAAGTTTAGCTAGGGATTAGATTAATATTTAGTAGGCATTGCAGCGTATCGTCCTTTCGAGCGGAGTGCAACGCGGTCGAGAACCCGAAGGCTCTGCGCAGCAAAATCTGTTTAGATAGATCTCTCCATTTCGGCTGCGCTACAGTCGAGATGACGAACCACTCTTTTAGAATTATAAATCATTATCAATAAACAGGAACCTTCAGTCTACTCTCTACAAAACTTTCAATAGCTTTTTCCACTCCTGGCAAATCCTTCGAAGTAATATAAGATCCCATTACATGGTTACCTGCATTGGGTATTGCTACTTTTCTCTTTAAATTATTAGGAGTACCCAATTCATCAAACATTTTCAGCATGGCATCTACCCGTACTACAGGATCCTGTTCCAGCTCATTTTTATAATAATAAAGCAGTAAAACAGGTTGTTTTACCTTTTTAAAGGTTGGTTTGAGCATGCTGCTTTCTATAAATTCTTCCAGTTCTACCAGCGATTCGAGTCGATAATTGGTGTACCAGTATTTTTTGTACTCGTCGGTGCGGTCGTCTACTTTACGTTCATCGCCGCCCACTACTTTACGGGCAATCTGTAATCCCCAGGGATTATTCAGTAGCCAGGCATTTTTATCGTTGATGGCCACATTTGGCGACATTAAAATCAAGCTGTTAATTTCAGGATAGGTTGCCGCTAATTTTAAAGCCACCGTTCCGCCGGTAGAGGTACCCACTAAAATTACTTTTTTGCCCAGTTTTTTACCAATGGCATAAGCCTGTTTACTGGTTTCCCAAAGGCGGTCAGCCGTGAAATATTGCATAGGCGCCAGGGTATCGATACCGTGATCAGCCAGGCGGGCAAGGTATAAATTGGCATGCAGCGCTTTAGCTAAGTTTAGGTGTACCGGGTTGCCTTCTGTTTTTGATGCCGAAAAACCATGTAAATATACAATGGCATATTCTGTCTGCTGGTGGAGGTTATCAGCCCATACAATTTCAGCTTCGTTGCCGGGTTTTATTTTATGCATGGATTCGATACTGGCTACATAGTTGTCCAGGTCTTCCAGATCGGGCACTTTGGTCAGCTCCTCACTAAATACCGGTTTTTTGGGTTTTGGCCCTAACAAATAACCAGCAATAATAAATGCAGAAAGGCCTATAATTACTTTGTAGCGTTTTTTCATGCCATTAAATATTGGTTTAAATGTAAAATTTGAATTTAAATAAAGCTAATTTTAGGGGAATTAATTATCACTTTGAGGGGCCTTTTTACCTGCACTGCCCCATCATGTTAAACCTGATAGCGCCAAATAGCCCACAGCCCGAAGCATGAGGGCGAGGACTATGGGCAATAGCAGGAGCAAAGATGTTAAAGATTGCCGTGCCTTGCTTTTCAAATCCTTAATAATAAGATTTCTGATTACCTTTTTATGGGAAATTAGCTTAAGTTTGCAATCAAAATTTTTCGACTTAATGCCGGGAATCGAACAGATAAAAACACCTATAGCTGCTGATATTAAAGCGTTTGAAAAAACCTTTAAGGAATCTATGCATAGCGACGCACCGTTGCTGGATAGGATTACCCATTATATTGTAAAGCAAAAAGGCAAACAAATGCGACCGATGTTTGTGTTTTTTGCGGCTAAACTGTGCGGCGGAATTACAGAATCAACCCATCGCGGAGCTGCTTTGGTAGAGCTTTTACATACGGCCACTTTGGTACATGATGATGTGGTAGACAATGCTTACGAACGCCGTGGCTTTTTCTCTATCAACGCTTTATGGAAAAATAAAATTGCCGTTTTGGTAGGCGATTACCTGCTGGCAAAAGGATTACTGCTTTCGGTAAACAATAATGAGCACCGTTTGTTACAGATTGTATCGGAAGCGGTAAAACAGATGAGTGAAGGTGAACTGCTGCAGGTAGAAAAGGTACGGAGAATGGACATTTCGGAAGATTTATATTTTGATGTGATCCGCCAGAAAACGGCTTCGTTAATTGCTTCCTGCTGTGCTGCGGGTGCTGCTTCAGCTGGTGCTGATGATGCTACGATAGAAAAAATGCGCCTTTTTGGTGAAAAAGTTGGGATTGCCTTTCAGATTAAAGACGACACCTTCGATTTTGGAACCGATGATGTTGGAAAGCCTTTGGGTATTGATATTAAAGAAAAGAAAGTAACCTTGCCTTTAATTTATGCCTTAAATAAAGCGGAGAAGACAGAGCGTAAAAAAATGATCAACCTGGTCAAAAACCATCAGGACGATCCGGTTAAAATACAACAGATTATTGATTTTGTAAATGCCCACCAAGGTGTGTATTATGCAAATGAGAAAATGTTGGAGTACCAGCAATCAGCATTTAATATTCTGCACAGTTTTGATGCAGGTGAAGCCAGGACAGGTTTAGAACAGCTTGTACTGTATACCACTGAACGTAAAAAATAATGGGTAACGAATTACTTTTTAGCTTAGGTTTTCTTCTTTTTATTGTACTGATTCTTGCTTTGGATCTTGGTCTTTTTAGCAGGAAAGAGCATATAGTGAGTTTAAAACAAGCCGGGATAATGAGCTTGATTATGGTGGCCCTGGCCATCGGCTTTTATTTTATCTTGTTAACTGAAGGCCACCAGCTACATGGAATTAAGGATTTTGCCCACCTGCAAGAGATTGTAACCAAACACCAGCATCATATTAAACTTATTCCGGGCGATTTTGAAGGGAGTTTGGCGGTTTATAAGCAAAACCTCGGACTGGAGTTTTTAACAGGCTACGTAATTGAGTATGCACTTTCGGTAGATAATATCTTTGTTATCGTACTTATTTTTTCTGCATTTGCAGTTGAAGAAAAATATTATCACCGGGTATTGTTCTGGGGCATATTGGGTGCGATCATTATGCGTTTCATCTTCATTTTTGTGGGGGCTGCATTAATTACCAAATTTGCCTGGATACTTTATGTCTTTGGTGCTTTCCTGGTATTTACTGGCGTGAAGATGTTTTTCAGCAAGGAGGAAGATGATAAAATTGACCCGGAAAACCATCCGGTGGTAAAATGGGCTTCGAAAATATTTTCCATCCACCCAAAATACGAGGGTAAAAACTTCTTTGTAAAAATAGACCATAAAAGAATGGTTACACCATTGTTTTTGGTACTGTTGATTGTAGAGTTTACCGATCTGTTATTTGCAGTTGATTCTATTCCGGCTATTTTTGCGGTAACGAAAGATCCTTATATTGTATTTTTTTCTAATATTTTTGCTATCATGGGCTTGAGGTCTATGTTCTTTTTACTGGTAAATATTATTCACAAATTCCATTATTTAAAAACCGGATTAGCATTTTTACTGGCTTTTATTGGTGTAAAAATGTTAGGGCATACTTACCTGGAAAAATGGGGATTTACCACTGAGCATTCACTGATTGTGATTTTAAGCATCCTGGTGATTAGCATTGTGGCTTCATTGGTTTTTCCGAAGAAAAAGGTACATGTAAAGCATTAGTTTAAGTTTTGTCATTCTGAGCGCAGCGAAGAATCTTTGACTGCAATCGGAAGGTGTTTCGTAGGTTGCAGATGCTTCGTGCCGACAGTAAACAGAATCATTAGCACGATCGTCATTCTCGCGTAGGCGGGAATCTTAAAGCGGTTGCATTACGATTATTCATAAGTTTCCCTTATTTCAAAGGCATTCATGAGCACTCCGTGGTTCCCAATCGAGTTGGGAATGACGATTTCTCTCAGCCATTACCTGTTTAAAAAAACTGTATTGAATTTTATATCATAAATTTTCTCCAGCATAGTTATAGGTTATCCAAAAGCAAAATAAACGTTACAGCTGGCAATCTCTACCGAAAATTTGTATTTTCAGCAGATATAACTAAACCTAATGAAATACCTTTTCTCTACAGCCCTTCTCTGTACCACTTTATTTGCCAATGCACAGGATAAATTTGGTGATGTTTTTGCCAAAATCAATACGGATGTACAGCAAAACTCAAAGGCTTACAAAACTCTTAAATACGAAACCGAAACCATCGGTCACCGTTTAACAGGCTCTGCAAATGGAGCAAAGGCAGAGCAATTTGCTTTCGATTTATTAAAATCTTATGGCTGCGAGGTAAAATTTCAACCTTTTGAGGTGGAAAGCTGGGCCAGAAAAACGATCAATGTAGAAATTGGGGCTGATAAAAATAGCCTTGTTAAAATGAAAGCCGTTACGTTGGCGCATTCGCCAGTAAGTGCGGATATTACAGGTGAAATTGTTGACGCTGGTAATGGATTGGAAGCAAATTATCAGGCCAGTCCTGAAAAGTTTAAAGGTAAAATTGCTTTGATTTATCTTGGGGTATTACCAGGCTCTAAGGCCGGAACAAAATCATTACACCGTTCAGAAAAAACTGCTATTGCCACAAAATATGGTGCCATTGGTGTAATTATCATCAATACGGTAAAGGATGGTGTGCTTTTAACAGGAACGGCATCGGTAACGGGAAAATTAATTCCAATCCCTGCGGTTTGTATTGGTTTGGAGGATGGTATGACTTTGAAAGATCAAGTTAAATCGCAGCCACAAAAAGCGCACATTGCCATGACGAATTTCTCTGGTATGATTAAAGCCCGAAACGTAGTGGCTACTTTTAAAGGAACAGAATTACCAAAAGATAAAATTGTTGTCGGCGGACATTTAGACAGCTGGGATTTAGCCACGGGCGCTATTGACAACGGAATCGGTTCTTTCGCCATTATGGATATGGCACGGACGTTTAAAAAACTGAATTTAAAAACCAAACGTACAGTAGAATTTGTCTTATTTATGGGTGAGGAGCAAGGTTTGTTGGGCTCTAAAGCTTATATCGACCAGGCTAAAAAAGACGGAACCTTAAACAAGGTGAAATTTATGCTGAACTACGATATGACCAACGATCCGAAAGGTTTCTCTACTTCACGTGCTGAAATGAAAGACCTTTTTACATCTTGGGGAGCTGATATTGTAAAGATTGATACAGGCTTTAAAAACCTGTTTAATGCAGGAGCAGGTTTGCATAGCGATCATCAGCCGTTTATGTTGGAAGGTATTCCTACAGGAGGTGGTTTCGGAGGTAAATTGCCAAATAATTCCGGACCATTTTACCATTCTGATGGCGATAGCTTTAAACTGGTTGATGAGCAGGAACTTAAAAATACGGTACGCTACAGTGCCATGTTAACTTATGCATTAGCCAATACACCGAAAATCCCGGTAGGTGTTCAGGGCGAAGAAGAGTTGAGGGCTTTCTTAGAATCGCAGAACTTGAAAGAACCTTTAAGCATTGCGGGCGAGTGGAGATGGAAGTAATGATTTGGCAGATTCGCTTCGCGGGTGATTACACAGAATAAGAGATTGCACAGATTTAAGATCAATCCGTCGTTCGGCGGGTCGTCATTTAGACCGTAGCGGAGAAATCTATTTGATTTAGTTCTGTTAGCTAAGGCTAATCTAATGTTAATAAACAAACCTTTTTTATGAACAAGAACCCAAATGCCAACAAAATAAATTAAATAGCTAATTAATAGGAGCGTGCATGGAACAACAATTACCCGCTAATATAACTTTCCAATTGCGAAATGGTCTGTTTTTGATCCGCAATGATAAATTTTACCACATCGCCGATGGATACCATACCTTTTACCTCACCGCTTTCTACGATTGGTAAATGGCGGATGTGTTTATCGGTCATCAATTCCATACAATGATCAATACTGTCGCTAAACTTGATGGTAATGGGTTTAGCGGTCATGGCTTCTTTAATCAGGGTATCTTTTGATGATTTGCCTTGCAGGATGATTTTTCGGGCATAATCGCGTTCAGTAAAAATGCCACGAAGTTGTTCATCTTCCATGACTAATACGGCGCTGATATTTTTTTCTGTCATCACTTTTAAGGCGTCCAGAACGGAAATGTTTTCTGATACGGAGATAATGACGGCCTGTTTGGTATCGAGTAAGTGTTTTACGCTTTTCATAAGTTTAATTTGGTTATAACAATTTAAGAAATAATTAGCTGGATATCAAAGTTTTGTTTTGATGTTTGGAGATTTTAAAAGAAGTCAGGTTTTTAATAGGCACCTTGCCATGTCAAACTTGACTTCTTTAGGAGCGAAAACCGTAGGACCTGATTAATCTAAACCTGACAGGAATGGCAGCCTCCGATTCTCCATCGGAGCTATAATGTATGGCAGGCCTCAAGCTGAGCTAAGAACTACCATACTTGTTTTCCAAAAAAATAAGATAAGACATGAAGTTTTCGAACTTAGGTATAAAAAATCGCAGCACTATTTTACAATCCTCCAACTCACCCACCCTTTAATTATTTGGCTTTCACAAAGGGATGCCGTAACTTTGCATCACATTTAAAAACAAATAATTATGTCATCAGTAGAGACAACTTATATTCCTTACAAAGTTAAGGACATTTCACTGGCAGAATGGGGCCGTAAAGAAATCGAATTAGCCGAAGCAGAGATGCCAGGTTTAATGAGTTTACGTAAAGAATTCGGTCCAACACAACCGTTAAAAGGTGCGCGTATTGCAGGCTGTCTGCACATGACCATCCAAACGGCTGTATTAATCGAAACATTAGTGGCCCTTGGTGCTGAAGTTACCTGGTCATCTTGCAATATTTTCTCTACACAAGATCACGCTGCGGCTGCAATCGCCGCTGCAGGTATTCAGGTTTATGCCTGGAAAGGTTTAAACGAAGAAGAATTCGACTGGTGTATTGAGCAAACTTTACACTTCGGTCCGGATCAACAGCCATTAAACATGATTTTGGATGATGGTGGCGATTTAACCAATATGGTTTTCGACCGTTTCCCTGAACTGATCGCGAATATTAAAGGTTTATCAGAAGAAACTACAACCGGTGTTCACCGTTTGTACGAAAGAATGAAAAACGGAACATTGCACTTACCTGCAATTAACGTTAACGATTCGGTTACCAAATCTAAATTCGATAACAAATACGGATGTCGTGAGTCATTGGTTGATGCGATCCGTCGTGCTACTGATGTAATGATGGCTGGTAAAGTGGCTGTTGTTTGTGGTTATGGCGATGTGGGTAAAGGTTCTGCAGAATCTTTAAGCTCACAGGGTGTACGTGTTATTGTAACTGAAATTGATCCAATCTGTGCATTACAAGCTGCAATGGAAGGTTACGAAGTTAAAAAATTAGCTACTGCTATTAAAGAAGCTGATATCGTGGTAACCACGACTGGTAACTGTGATATCGTTCGCGAGCAACATTTCAGGGCATTAAAAGATAAAGCGATTGTTTGTAACATCGGTCACTTCGATAACGAAATCGATATGGCTTGGTTAAACGGTGCTTATGGCGATACCAAAGTGGAGATTAAACCTCAGGTTGATAAATATACCATCGATGGTAAAGACGTAATCGTTCTTGCTGAAGGTCGTTTGGTTAATTTAGGTTGCGCAACTGGTCACCCAAGTTTTGTAATGAGTAACTCATTTACCAATCAAACTTTAGCTCAATTAGAGCTTTGGACCAATACTGGTGCTTACGAAAACAAAGTATATACTTTACCTAAGCATTTAGATGAAAAAGTTGCCCGTTTACACTTAGAAAAAATCGGTGTAGAATTAGATGTTTTGGATCAACACCAGGCTGATTATATCGGCGTACCGGTTGAAGGTCCTTTTAAAGCAGATACATACAGATACTAGTTCAGTTTACAGTTTTTAGTTAGCAGTTAACTAAATGCCATAATATCTAAGGGATATGCAATATGCATGTCCCTTTTTTATTCCCCTCTTCTAGAGGGTGCCTGTAAGGCGGGGTGTCTTTAGGTGTTTTTTGAAAAAGTACGTTCAGTGCTTTTCGGAGGCATCAGTCCTGCTATTCATTCCAATCTTTTTGTTGTTCTTCGATTACGCTCAGAATGACAACAAAAAGGATTTCCATTTCTATCAGGTTTATTTTACAAAGTGTGTGGTTCTTTTAACGCTGAAATCCTAAATTTGATAAAAACTCAAATAATGAAAAAAATAATATTCGCCCTTGTACTTGGTGTGTTTTCAGTTGCTGTAAATGCCCAAACCAGTCCTCAAAAACTTGCAACTGCAAAAGTAGTAACCAAACAGGTGGTCGATATTGCCTGTGGCGAATGTCAGTTTAAAATGAAAGGTAAAGATTGTGAGTTAGCAGTTAAAATTGACGGTAAACCTTATTTTGTCGATGGCAAAGGCATTGATGACTTTGGCGATGCCCACGGTAAACATGGTTTTTGCAATGCGGTAAGTAAAGCAGAAGTTACCGGCGAAATCGTAAACAACCGCTTTAAAGCAAAAGAAATAAAGTTATTACCGGTTAAGAAGTAGTTTTACCGCAAAGGAAGCAAAGCTTTTCGCAAAGAGCCGCTAAGTCTGATTTAAAAACGGTCTGAACCCAACTTTGTGATCTTTGTGCCTTTGTGGTAAATTTATTGTGCGATCTTTGTGAACTCTGCGCCTTTCTTAGCGTCCTCTGCGGTTAAAAACGCGATAAATTATTCAAATTCTTTCTCTAAACCCTCTCTTAAATCGAAAAGCAACCATTGTTTGTTTTTCACATCAGCTTGTTTCGTTTTTAGCAACTGGATAAAATCTTTCACCCCAATTTCTTCGTTCCCGTTACCATGAATCAGCACAATGCTGCCCGCGTTAGGTTGCTGTCCTTTGGCTAACCAGGCATCGCTTCCAACAGGGATTAATCCGTAAGCTTCAATTTTTTCAACAATCGCCTCATCCGATACCAATCCTGGAAACCGGAAAAATACCGATGGGATTAAACCGTTTTTTAACATCATTTTTTCATTTTCTAATACCTCTACGTCTAAGTTGGTTCCCGGAGCCAGCAGGAAATTTTCAGCCAATGGCAGTTTATTGACTTCATGGTTATAAGTATGGTTTACCCAGGTAATATTCAATTTCTTTTTCTCTACCAAACCTTTCAACCAATTCAGATCATCCTGGTGTTTTAACATCCATTTACCTGAAACGGAAACCGCAAGTGGGGCGGGCTGCTCTGTCTTTTTAAATTCGTCGAAAACTGATTGGAAAATAATCCGGTCTAAAGCCTTGTGCGAAGGACAAAGATCGATCGTTAAAGTAATGCCCTTTTCATTCGGAATGGCGTGATCAATCCCTGCGTTTTGCAGCTGCAGATCTTTAGCAGTTGCGGCTTCTATTGATTTTATATAAGCCGTGTTTTTAAAAATCGCCAATACATTTTGGAACTGTAAGCTGCTTGTGGCATAATTACTGGACAAATCTACCCTGGTATCTAATGTTTCAGGATTTACCAGCAATAAATATTTTTGGTTATTTGCCGAAAAACTTCTGACCGCAATCAACTTCTCATTAGCACCACTTGCGAGGGCAAAACTTACCTTATAGCGTTTAATATCTTCAAAATTTTGTGCAAAAATTTCAGCGCAGAATAAGCAGGTGAAAAACATGCTGAGCAGTATGGATTTAGATAATTTCATATTTCCTTATTTAAAATCTTTCTAATTTAATGCAAATCCGTTACCTTTACAAACATCGCCATGAACAAAGAAAAAGCAAAATTATGGTTTAAGCGGGTGGGGCTGGTTGGGTTTTTATTCTTCCTGATTAAAGGATTAATATGGCTTGTTGTGTTCTATTTTATTGGCAAAAACGTTACTTAAATAGTTCATTCGTTCAGTAGTCATTAGCTCATTAGTCCGCGCGAATTGCATAAAATTTTGAACCGACCGTCATCCTGAACTTGTTTCCGGATCTATTTCGAAAGTATTTTACCTAAAAGTAAACAGCATATTCGCCAGAAAATTCCACACAAAAACAATCACAATCGCGAAGAATTTGGCTACATAAAAATTGGTGCCATTTTTCCGCTGGTGAAAAAGATAAATGATGAAGGTGTTTAAACCTAAGCCGATTAAACTCACTACTAAAAATTTGCTGAATTCAGTTGCCCAATGGGTGTTGGTACTTTCAAATGTCCATATCCGATTAATGAGATAATTATTGGTTACGGCTAAAGTAAAACCAATGGCATTAGCAATGTACTTATTGATTTTGATTTTCTCCTTGCACAGCCATGTTGCGCCGAAATCTATCGCCATCCCGAGAAAACCTGTTAATCCAAATTTTAAGATGCGGAAGAATAAATCCATGTTAATGTATTTTAACCAGATAAAAATGTTCTAAAACCTGGGGGCGTGTTTTCACGTTTAAAAATTTACCCGTCAGTTTCGTGGTATGAAAGTATTCAAACGATTTTAGAATTTCAGCATGGTATTCGCTTTTTAGTTTTGCCAATTCCTGTTCTGGAATGTAAATAACTAAGTCTTTTAGATGCTTTGACTTGTCGAGATCACTATAATTATGCAGATATTTTACTTCTCCCGGAGCATAAAAATCAAAAGAAAATGCATCGATATAATTTAATACCGCAGGTTTAGCGGTAGGATAATTTTGCTTTAACCAATTACCTGCCTGCATACCTGATTGATATTTTAAAATAGCCGGGTAGAAAAAACAAATAGAAATATCATTAATCCAACAGATAAAAATGCACTTCTGGCCATGATGGTTTCCAATAAAATGCCTTTAAATAGTAAGAAAGAGATGGCGAGAACAACAAGCATAATCCCAATAATTAAATATGGGTTTTCAAATCCAAAGAAAAAGGCTAAGACAGAAAGTAAGGCAATAACCAGAATGAAAATGATGTTCTGTATAATAAAGAAGGTTTTTAAACCTTTGCTGCTAAGCTTTCTCAGGTACAAGGCTGTGATGATCGAAAACTGGGGAAAGATGATCAGGATGTAGTGCGGTAACTGAAATTTAGAAAGAGAAAAGATCAGAAAAGTAACCGCTGCACTTGCCCAGATCATAATGCTTTCAGGGGCTAAAGCAATTCTATTTTTCTTTTTAAACAGATTTATAACGGCTGTATAAAATAATACAGACCAGGGAAGGAATGCCCAAAGGGTAGTGTGCAGAAAAAACGAAATATCCCCTTTGCCTTTAATTGGCCCATTGTTAAAAAAACGGCCAAACTGACTGTCCCAAAAGAAAAATTTTAGGCCTGAAACGCCAGTTCTTTCAAAAACAATTTTTTCGGGATGCAGATCGAATTGTGTGTAAAGCGAATACAGCTCAGGGGTAATAAAAACAAAAATCAAAAGGATAGCGATATACCATTTCGGTTTTAAAAGCTGATGGTATTGTTTTGTAAGCAACCAGTAGATAATAAAGCCTGCAAATACAGGAATCAATACAAAAATTCCCTTGATCAATATCGCACAGGCCGCAAAAAATGAACCTGCTACAACGTGCCAGAAGGAATTTTGATGTGCCTTATAGTAATGGTAAATAGATGCTAATGTGAACGTTGTAATGTAAATTTCGGCCCTGACATCAAAAGTAGAGGTGATGATATGTAAGGCACTGAGAAAAATTACCGCACTGATTAATCCGGTTTTTTCATCGTATATATCTTTAGCTAATTTGTATAAATACCCTGCGCCCAGTAAACCAAATAGAAATGAGGGTAACTTATAGGCAAAAGACGACATTCCGAAAATTTTAAAAGATGCTGCAGAAATCCAAAAAGTGAGGTGAGGTTTATCCAGCCAGTCGGCCCCACGGCCGTAAAGATTAAACCAATCTTTAAACAGGATAATGTTTTTAGACATGGAAGCATACAATGCGCCATCTGGCTCCATTACGCCGCCAAAAAGTGCTGGTATACTCGCAATTGCAAGTAAAACGATCAGGAATTTATATAGGGTTGTATCTTTTAAGTTCATTTACAGGAAGCAAATATGAGCAAAAAAAGTCAAATTTTTTTAAGGTTTAAGATTAACAGGGGCAAAGCCTTATCTTTGCTTCATGACAAAGTTATCGGTTAATATCAATAAAATTGCTACACTTCGCAACAGTCGCGGAGGTAATAATCCTGATCTGGTTAAGGTTGCATTAGATTGCGAACGTTTCGGTGCACAGGGAATTACAGTGCACCCACGACCTGATGAACGCCATATCCGCTATCAGGATGTATACGATTTAAAGGCTGTTATTGCGACAGAATTTAATATTGAAGGAAATTGCAAAGAAGATAAATTTGTTGATCTGGTTTTGGCCAACAAGCCTGCCCAGGTTACTTTGGTACCCGATGCGGAGGGTCAGATTACTTCGAACCATGGTTGGGATACCATCAAACATAAAGATTACCTGAAAGAAATGGTAGCTGTTTTTCAAAAGGAAGGCATCCGCGTTTCTATTTTTGTTGATCCGGTTGTAGAAATGGTTGAAGGAGCGGTAGAAACCGGAACAGACCGTATCGAATTATATACCGAAGCCTATGCGCATAATTATTTTGCCGATCGCGAAAAGGCAATTGTAAATTATATCGCGGCTGCCCATCATGCCAATACTTTAGGTTTGGGCATCAATGCCGGTCACGATCTGGATCTGCATAACCTGCATTATTTTGCACAAAGCATTCCAGGTTTGCTGGAAGTTTCTATCGGTCATGCTTTAATTAGCGATGCACTTTATTTAGGTTTAGAAACAACCGTTCATAAATATTTACAACAACTGGTTTAGTTTTTTAACCGCAAAGACTGCAAAGAAAAATGACGCAAAGAAACGCGAAGTAGGCTGTATAGATTTTAGTTAATCTTTGCGATACTTTGCGAAAACTTTGGTGTCCTTTGCGGTTAAATATTGAATTTTATGTTAAAAGGAATTCTCCTTGTTTTTTTGGTGCCTGTAGTTTTGGGATCCTGTCTACTTTTGTAAAACTCGCTTACCACGAAGGTTACACTTTGGGTGATGTTACCGGTGCTCAGGCTTTTTTGGGCGCGGTAATTTTATGGGTATTGTTTTTCTTCCAAAGTAGAACCGGAACTTTTAAGGCTAAAGTAGTTCCTGCTAAAACACCTTGGTGGCAAATGATAATAGCGGGCACATGCACAGGTTTGGTCAGTATTTTTTACTATCAATGTGTGAAGTTGGTGCCCAATTCGGTTGCCATTATTTTATTGATGCAGTTTATCTGGATGAGTATATTAATGGAATACCTCATTTTTAAAAAGAAACCTACCACCTTACAGTTAGTGGCTATTTTATTGGTTTTAGGAGGTACAGTTTTGGCCAGTGGAATGGTAGAAACCAGCATTGGAAGCATGGATTTAAAAGGGATTGGTTTTGGTTTGCTGGCTGCACTTTGTTATGCCGGCTTTTTGTTATTGAGCGGTAGAATCGGAAATGAATATGCACCCTTAAAAAGAGTGCCCTGATGATTACTGGTGCCTGTATATTGATCTTCATCATCTTCCCGCCAGCATTTTTGTTTAATGGTGCTTTGGGTGGAAGTTTATTGAAATGGGGATTGATTATCTCAGTTTTTGGTACGGTTATTCCCCCTTTATTTTACGCAGAAGGCGTGCCGAGAATTGGAACAGCCATAAGTTCGATATTAAGTGCTGCAGAGTTGCCGGTTGCGGTAATGATGGCTGGTTTCGTGCTGCAAGAGCAGGTATCGTTTTTAAGGTGGCTTGGTGTTGTGGTAATTTTATCAGCAATGGTTTTGCCGAATTTAAAATATCTAAAAAAGAAATAATGTGGTTTTTACCACAAAATACACTGAGTGAAGGCACAGAGGGCAGAAAGCAAGGCTTTTGGAATTTATTGTTGGCCTTGATGCAACTTAGCGTTCTTAGCGCCTTTGTAGTTTAAGCCTTAAAGATTAATAAACTTCGCGTTCTTTGCGGTTAAACTAAAATTAAATATCTTTAAAAAGCATAAAGCATATACACATGAAAAAACTTACAATCTATATTTTATCCTTCATCATCGTTGGATTAACCGCATGTAAAACCAAAACCACCATCAATCAGGATGAGGCAGCCAAAGTGATTACCAGTTATTTAAAGGCCAATCCGGAATATAAAACTACCAGATTTAGATTTGGAGAGATGAAATTTAACAGTACAAACGATATGTTCGAACTGGGGAAATATAAATCTTTAGCCAGCAAAGGCCTGGTTACCCTAAGCTTAAAAGAGGCTAATAAGAAATTTCTTTCGAAAGATAGCAGTTTTGTTTACCAGATTACCTTAACCGATAAAGCAAGTCCGTTAGTATTGAAACAGGATGGTGACAGGGCCACGGTAAAAGTGGTAGAATATGTTTTATCAGAAGATAAACCAGTCGATTTTGCTCAGGTCAACTCAAGCACAGCAAAGGTTACCGTATCACTTAAAATGACCACTACTGATTTCGAGCCTTTCGATAAGGACGCAAACAAAAACAGCAACTTCATTACCAAAACTTATAAATTAAAGTTGAGTAAAGATGAGGGCTGGAAAGTACAGAACTAAGCAGATTAGTCTGTATTAAACTAACCTGCTCCCCAATGTGCAATCAATTTATTCTTTTGTAAACTTAAATTCTTTGCCGCCCTGTTTCAGGCTCATTTGATTTTCTGTTGGGTTGAAAGATAGCACTATGCCCGCTTCTTCAAATTTAAATTCGTGATTACCTTTGGATGTTAATCTCGTAGCAGATTGACCTGTAGCCTGTGCTATTAAAGTTGTATTGTCTTTGGTAACCGTGATTTTTATCGGGATAGCTGCTGATACATAAGTGCCTAAGTATTTATTTAATTCTGCAGTACTTTGTTCAACCGTTTTAAAGTCTGGAATTTGATAATCCTTATTAAAAGCAGCGCTTAATACTGCCAATGAAATGGAATTATTGCTGAAATTTGCACCATTTCCAGTTAAAGCATAAGCTATATTTCCATCGCTAAAATTAGAAAATGTAGCACTGAAACCGTCTATACTGCCTGAATGTCCAAAACCCGCCTTGTCGTAAAATGGAATAGCCGAAATGCCCATGCCATATTTGCCATTAATGATTTTCATTTGCGCTAAACTCTTTTGAGAAATCAGTTTTCCTCCGAATAATGCTGTACTGAATTTCACCAGATCGATCGGGGTTGAAACAATTCCGCCAGAACCGAGTGGAATTGAGATGTCAGTTTCATCCTCTAATTTCCAATCCCCTTCAAAACGATAGGAGCTGGCTTCGTTATTTTTTGAATTTATCTTTTTCCCTAAAAAAGTGTTTTTTAAGGCAAGACGTTTAGCAATGTATTTGTCTAATATCTGGGAATAAGGCATTTTAAATATTTTTTCCAGAAGGTATGATAGCAGCAAATAGTTCGAATTGCTGTAATCAGATTCTGTGTCTGGCTCAAAGTCAATCCCGCCCTTACTGATCACAGCAAGCATTTCTTTTTCGGTTTTGGGTTGTGTATGCCATTTCAAGTATTCCTCTTTATCATCTGTAAAATCATGTATTCCGCTTCTGTGGTAAAGCAAATTAGAGATGGTGATCTTACCTGCATTTTTGATTTCCGGGAAAAATTTTTGAATAGTTTGATCGAGGCTAACTTTCTTTTCGTCAATGGCTTTAAAGATTAAAACAGCCGTAAAGGTTTTGGAAATAGATCCGATCCTGTATTTAGTGTTTTCGTTTGCTTTTTGTTTGTGTTCGATGTCGGCGAAGCCTAATGAACGGCTGTAAATCAGATTGCCGTTTTGAGCAATGGCTACACTTCCCATAAACTTATTGTATTTACCAAGGGTATCGAAATAGGCATCCAGCCTGGTTTTATCAAAAGATTGTGAAAAGCTGAAATGAGCCAGGGTTATCAGAAAGGTAAGGAGTGTTAATTTTTTGATCATGATGTTATTTGTTGATTGTTCTTTTTAATTTGAGGAGTAAGGTGATGATAAAGTAGAGTGCGATTGCAGAAACAACCATTGCGGGAATAAACCAGTTACCCAAAAGTTCATCTGATGGATGTACCAATCCTTTTGATAGACCAAGTACAAATACTTCACCTGGTTTATAAAAAAGCCTACCTCCGTTGGGTCCCAGATTTTTGCACCTATCAAAAAAACAAAACCAAACAAAAACAGGTACAGTATAAAAAATATAATGTACGATATGCCATTGGTTAAATTGAGCATTAAAGCCCTGAAAATATGTAATGGATTAAATGATTTAGTCGCTTCTTCTAGTTTTTTATCGGCCACCAATGGTTTGAGTATTTCTTCAGGCCTTCCTAATTTTTCTAGGATATTAAGTAGCTTTTCAACTTCATTTCCAGTTGGATGTTCCTGCAGGTTCTCATAAATGTGGCTATTTAGCTCCATTAATATTTCATCCTGATTTTGCTGATTGAGGCCTTTAACCTCTTTCCTTATTCTGTACAGATAATCTCTGTAAATCCGCTCAGCCGATTGATCGTTAAATTGTATTTCTTTTAATTTCATTTCGTAATTTTTAAAATAGAGTTGTTCAGGTTGTGCCAGTATTCTTCCATTTTGGTTACCGTATTTTTTCCTTCTGGCGTGATGCTGTAATATTTTCTGGGGATGCCCGATTCTTGTTCAACCCATTCTGATATAATCAGTTTTTCATCTTTGAGGCGGTTCATGAGCGGATACAGGGTTCCTTCGGCAATTTCGATTTCGGTAATCTTTTTAATTTCATTGATCAGATCGTAACCGTAATAGGCCTTTCCGCTTTTTAAAACATTGAGCACAATAAAGGATAGGGTTCCCTTTTTAACCTGCGATATCCATTTATTAATAAAATCTTCGTTCATAATGTAAATGTATAACAAAATACATAGTATAACAATGTATTTTTTCATGTGTTTAATTCTTGTTTGTATAAGTGATTGAAAATGAGTTATATGATTTTTATTTCTGAATGGATTTAACTTAAAATTCCAATCCCGCAACCCTTTTTTTATCGTAGTCCCTTCGTTTTTAAACGCGACAGAACTGAGGATCCTTTTGTTTCAGGCAACCTTTATGTGCTGACAAGAGCGTAGCAAAAATTGAAGCGAATGGCGGGAACAAACTTGAATTTCAGCATAGCTATTGCTTTTCAAAACATATGGTATGCGAAAATTAATTATGAATTCTTTTTCCACAGATAGGTTTTAAGCTTTTTAAACAAATCTTCTTTTTTAGGCCTTTCCTTGCCATTATGGGTTAAATCATTGTCATAATGTTTTTGCAGCTCTTCAGCATAGTCTTTTTGAGGTTGACTACCCGATTTTAATAGCTCGATAAACCGAACGGCATTGTGGTTTAGGGTGCTGTTAAATGAAACTGCATAGTACTCGCTTCGTTCGGACGGGTTATTATTTTTATTGTTTTCTTCCGCGCCGTTTTCTGCAAAATAATCAGCATGTAGAATAAGCGGATTTAATCTTTTCAATCTCTTAGTGCCTTTACGCTCATTCCTCCATGGATGTTCCTTTTTATAAAGCTGTGCAAGCAGAAAATCTTTTTCCCAAAGCGTAATCTGGTGCGACATTAAAAAAAGTGACGCCTCATTATCGATTTCCGCAATATTAAATCCTTCAATAAAATTAGTGGTTCCCTTAGTTTTGTAAACACTAGAACTATGAAGTTTAACCTGTTGCCAATCGTTTTCAACTGCCTGTTCGAACAATACTGTGAAGAACTTAGGATTTATGGGTTTGCTTAACCACATATCTTCCTGGAAGTAGAGTATATATTTTTCGTCTATATTACTTAACAGCGTTACCAGGCGATCTGCCCACTCGCCTGCGCCCGATTTGATGTTTATAAAACCGTTCACCTCTACTTCTTTTACTTCTGTAGCGAAATAATAGTTGCATGGTGTTTTAAAATCCCAGTTTTCTGAGAAAGTGTAATCAAAACCTTTATAAAGAAATTCATAACTATCGCAGGCATGAACTAAAAGTGCGACGTTATTTTTATGGGTTGACATAAAACAAGGGGATAAATGCTTTTCAAATTTATACAAATGCTTTTTTTCTTTCCTTAGGTAGCTTCTATTTTACATTGGAGATGTATCGGGCCTCAGTCTAACAGGTTACAAAAGATCGAAACTCGTCAGGCTAAACAGATTTAAATTCAGTATAACCACTGCTTTTCAAATAATCAAAATATCAGCTTAAAATTGAACAAACGTTTGTGCAGGTTTTTGCTTATAAAATCTATCTGTTTTGTAGCTTTTAGCATAAATAAGACGCCTTTTTTACACTGATTGATAGTGAAATACAGCTTCATTTTTGCTACCTTTGCACGCAAATTTATTATTCATACCGCATGAGCTTAAATATCCACTACAAGGAAGATTTTCAAAATCGTCATATTGCACCAAATGAGGCAGATAAAGCCGAAATGTTGCAAACTGTTGGCGTAAATTCTATTGATGAGCTGATAGAACAAACTGTTCCGGCGGCAATTAGGTTAAAACAGCCTTTAAATTTGCCTGCTGCGAAATCAGAAACTGAATATCTTGGTGCTTTAAAACAAACTTCATTATTGAATAAAGTTTTCAAAAGCTTTATCGGTCAGGGTTATTACGATACCATTACACCGGGAGTAATTTTACGTAATGTATTCGAAAATCCAGGATGGTATACACAATATACGCCATACCAGGCAGAAATTGCACAGGGCCGTTTACAGGCTTTATTAAATTTTCAAACCATGGTTATCGATTTAACCGGGATGGAAATTGCCAATGCTTCTTTATTGGATGAAGGTACCGCTGCTGCTGAAGCAATGTTTATGCAATATAGCTTGCGTAAAAACCAGTCAGCTAAAAAATTCTTCGTTTCGGAACTTGTTTTTCCTCAAACGATCGATATTTTAAAAACACGTGCTAACCCTTACGGTATAGAACTGGTTATCGGAAGTCATTCAGATTTCACTGCTACCGAAGAATTTTTCGGAGCAATTGTTCAATATCCGGCAGGAAATGGTGAAGTTTTCGATTATGCAGCTTTTGCATCTGCATTACACAGTCAAAATATTAAATTAACCGTAGTTGCTGATATTTTAAGCTTAACCTTATTAACGCCTCCGGGCGAGTGGGGAGCTGATGTAGTTGTAGGTACTACTCAGCGTTTGGGCATTCCAATGGGCTTCGGCGGACCACACGCTGCATTTTTTGCAACTAAAGAAGAATATAAGCGTAACATCCCTGGCCGTATTATCGGTGTAACCATCGATAGTCATGGCGATTATGCTTTACGCATGGCCTTGCAAACCCGTGAACAGCACATTCGTAGAGATAAAGCCACTTCAAACATTTGTACTGCACAGGCACTGTTAGCTATTATGGCTGGTTTCTACGCTGCTTACCACGGTCCGAAAGGACTAAAAGCCATTGCAGAACGTACACATGGTTTGGCCATCAGTTTAGCCTCTACTTTAAAAGGTTTAGGTTTTGAGCAGTTAAATTCAGCTTATTTCGACACCATCCGTTTCGATTTAGGCGATTTAAAAGGTGGTATCCATTCAGGATGTATTGATAACGAAATTAACTTGAACTATGTTGGTAACGTAGCAACCATTTCGTTCGACGAAACCAGCACTTTCGAAGATGTGGCTTTAATTGCTAAAATCTTTGCAAAAGTTAAAGCTATTGCAGCTGATCAGGTTGAGGTGGTAGAAAATGTAGAAACCGTTATCCCAGTTGCTTTACAACGTACTTCGGATTATTTAACACACCCAATTTTTAACTCGCACCACTCGGAACACGAAATGTTGCGTTATATCAAATCATTAGAAGCAAAAGATTTATCGCTTTGCCACTCGATGATTGCTTTGGGTAGCTGTACCATGAAATTAAACGCTACTGCAGAAATGATCCCGGTTACCTGGTCTCATTTCGGTCGCATCCACCCGTTTGCCCCTGCCGATCAGGTCTTGGGTTATTATTCGGTTTTCAATGAGCTTGATAAATGGTTAAGCGAAATTACCGGTTTTGCGGCTATGAGTTTACAGCCAAATGCTGGTGCTCAGGGTGAATATGCTGGTTTAATGGTTATCCGTGCTTATCACCACGATAGGGGCGATTTCCACCGTAACGTAGCCTTGATTCCTGCTTCGGCGCACGGAACCAACCCTGCTTCTGCGGCAATGGCCGACATGAAAATTGTGGTGGTTAAATCTTTAGAAAACGGTAATATCGATGTTGAAGATTTAAAAGCGAAAGCAGAATTACACAAAGACAACTTATCGTGTTTGATGGTAACTTATCCATCTACTCACGGTGTGTTCGAAGAAAGCATTATCGAAATCTGCGAAACCATCCACGCTAACGGCGGACAGGTTTATATGGATGGTGCAAATATGAATGCACAGGTTGGTTTAACAAGTCCGGCTAATATCGGTGCCGATGTTTGTCACTTAAATTTACACAAAACGTTCTGCATCCCTCACGGTGGTGGCGGTCCAGGTATGGGTCCAATTGGTGTGGCAAAACACCTGGTTCCTTATCTTCCAGGTCATGCTGTGGTTGATATCGACAAAGGAAAATCTATTTCTGCAGTTTCATCTGCACCTTGGGGTTCGGCTTCTATCCTGATCATTTCTCACGCTTATATTGCGATGATGGGTGCTGAAGGGTTAACTAACGCTACCAAATATGCCATTTTAAACGCAAACTACATGAAAGCGCGTTTAGAGCAACACTATCCGGTACTTTATTCAGGTGCTCAGGGACGTTGTGCACACGAGATGATCCTGGATTGCCGTTCTTTCAAAGCTTTCGGAATCGAAGTGACCGATATTGCAAAACGTTTAATGGATTATGGTTTCCATGCACCAACGGTTTCGTTCCCGGTTGCGGGTACTTTGATGGTTGAGCCAACAGAATCCGAGCCTAAACATGAGTTAGACCGTTTCTGTGATGCTTTAATTGCAATTAAAAACGAAATTACCGCTGTAGAAAACGGAACTTTCGATAAAACGGATAATCCTTTAAAAAATGCACCACATACCGTATCGGTAATTACCGCTAACGAATGGGATCATACTTATAGCCGTCAAACAGCTGCTTTCCCACTTCCTTATGTGTTAGAGCGCAAGTTCTGGCCATCGGTTGGTCGTGTTAACGATAGTCATGGCGATAGATCATTAATCTGTGCTTGTCCGCCGGTGGAGAGTTATTTAGAAGAAATAGTTCCTTAGTAAGGTAGAAGGCGGGAAGGTAGAAGGTTTAGGATTTTCTTTTCCATCGCCTTAATTACTACTCCAGATCGTCATTGCGAGGAGGAACGACGTGGCAATCTATTTAGATAAATTATAAATGCCTAGGTTCGTGTCCTCACGAATATATTAATCTGCAAGTTTTATGGATTCATTCATAAAGCTTGTAGATTTTTTTAGAAATGAATGTCACTTTTTCATCGGAAGCTGCAGCCCTGCTATTCCTGCCCGTACTGCAGGCGGGCGCTTCAATCTTTTTGTGGTACTGTCATGCTGAGGCACGAAGCATCTGTTTCATAGGTTGCAGATGCTTCGTGCCTCAGCATGACAGCATATTCGAGGTTGCTGCAAAACAAAAAGGATTCCGCTGCTCTCAGGTTTAGGAATGAAAGGTTGTAAGTAAAACCAATATTGCAATTGTTAACTCTTTTGCACCTGTAGATAACTGGCATAAATATTATATTTGGGTGATCTATCAGTTATGACTAAAATCAACTATAATAGAATAAAGGCCGCTCTGGCTAAAAAGGGATTACCAATAAAGAATTGGCTGATGCATTAAAAATTGCACCGGAGACCGTATCAAGCTGGTGTACCAATACGGCTCAGCCTTCAATTAAAAGACTGTTTGATGTAGCAACATTTTGGATGTTGAAGCAGGCGAGCTATTGGTTAGCTGGAGAAAAAGATAATATTTAGGGTTTGGAACAACTTTCCATCTATGCCTTTTTAGGTTTAGCACAAAACCCCTCTACCTTAAACCTTCCGCCTTCTACCTTTCTATTCACATAAAAAAGTAAACAGATTAAACCTTCACTACAATCCTGCAGTCAATAGAATGATTTTAAGATATCTGATTATTTTTGAAAAAACTTAACATAGGTCAACAACCAGATATTGGTAGTTCATCTATATTTGTATCAAATTTTAAAAACCAGAAAATGAAATTAAAAATTAGCTCAATTTTTTTATTAGTGGCAGTAGTAGCATTGTCGGCCTTTAAAAACCCAACTAAACCAGTAACTTATACTGTAGACGCAGCAAAATCGACCATTACCTGGATTGGTAAAAAAGTAACAGGTTCTCACAACGGAACAGTAGCTTTACAATCAGGTACATTAGCTGTTAATGGTAAAAGCGTAACAGGTGGTACTTTTTGTTATCGATATGACTTCAATTAAAGATGCTGATGGCAGCGCAAAATTAGAAGGACACTTAAAAGCAGACGATTTCTTCGGTACAGCTAAATTCCCAACTTCAACTTTCGTAATTACTAAAGTTGCTGGTTCAGGTGCTAACGTAACGGTATCAGGTAATTTAACCATCAAAGGTATCACTAAACCATTAAGCTTCCCTGCAACTGTAACGGTAAATGCAGATGGAACAGCTTCAGCTTTAGCTGGTAAAATCGTTGTAGACAGAACTAAATATGACATCAAATACGGTTCAAAATCATTCTTCGATAGCATTGGCGACAAAGCAATTGATGATAACTTCGAATTGACTGTTAAATTGGTAGCTAAAAAATAATTATTTCCGTCTCGGAAAAGGAAAGCCTCGACATTTGTCAGGGCTTTTTTTGTTTAACCGCAAAGAGCGCTAAGCTTGACGCGAAGGGGCGCTAAGTTTTTACGCACTGGGTGCATTGAGTTTTTACACAGAGGAACACAGAGAGTCTATAGCCCTGAGCGCCCAGCTCTGTGTACTTTGTGCATTTTCTCTGTGACCTTTGTGGTAAAAAAGGTGCTATTTTTTGTTTAACCGCAAAGAGTGCTAAGTTTTTACCACAGAGTGCATGAGTTTTACACAGAGGAACACAGAGATTCTATAGCTATAAGCACTCAGCTCTGTGTACTTTGTGCATTTTCTTTGTGACCTTTGTGGTAAAAAAGCAACTCTGCGCGCTTTGCGGTAAAAAGAGTGGACTTATCTTATCTTAAATCCGCCTTCGACAGCATCCACAAAGCCAGTTGCAGCGCTTTTGCCATGGTAGAATAAACATTCCCAGTTTTCTTCAGCTGCTCTTTTTCCAAACTCCTTTCTTAATTCCATTGCCTTACGGCCATCGAAATCGTATTTGGCAATAAAATTTTTAACCAGTTCTTCAGGTTCTGGTAAAACATCACCTCCAAAAAATACTTTTTGATTGCCTTCTGTTAAAAGGAAAACCTGGTGGTTTGGGCAGTGGGCACCGGTAAATTCGTAAGCAATGGTTTCATCCAGAGCGCCATCACCCTCTACAAATTTTAATTGCGCGTTACGTTGTACAAAATCGAAAATATCGGTACGGTAAGACGAAGACGTGCTGCTGAAAGCGGTTTCCCATTCTCCCCGGTTAATGACATATTCTGCATCAGGGAAACTTAGGTCTACTTTATCGTTATTCTGTTTGTGAATCATGCCGCCTGAGTGGTCGTAATGTAAGTGCGACATTAAAACTTTGGTAACATCAGTTGGATCGAAACCTGCATTGCGGATATTTTTATGTAAAATCAGTTCGCCATGGTCGTCACTAAAACCTAAACCCGTATCAAAAAGTACGAGGTCGTTTTTCAGCTCCACCAAAAAAGGCTGAACATTGATGAATAATGAAGCAGGTCTGTCTTTATAATTGTGCATAGCGGGGTCGAAAGGTACAAATTTCTTTGACGCATCAACCGAATAGGTTCCTTCGAATAGGGTGTGAACTTGCAAAATGTTATTTTTTAATGTTTATACAAAGGTAACAATCTAAACTCGTGTATTTGTTTTGGTAAAAGCTTGTATACTTCCTTTTTTTGTAAAATAGCATACTTAAATTTCTGCCATGAACCTCCGAATAAAAATTTTTAATTCTCTTTTGCAGAAAGGTATTGCAGCAGGATGGATTTGCTTTTATTGATTGGTCTCAAGCATAAATGCGAAATAAACGATTTAGGAATTTCGAAGTAAAACCTAACTTTTTGTATTTAAATGTTTTGTAAGGTAGTGCATCAAAGTTTACCACCAGCATATCCAATTAAAATGTATATTTACTGTTCGGAGACAGTATAAAATGGAAAAAAGATGGGTGCTTACATCAGATTGTAATGATGATACAGTAGCAAAAGTAGCAGAACAACTAAACATAGACCGCTCATTGGCACAGATTCTAGTGCAGCGGAATATCTGTGATTTTGATCAGGCGAAAGATTTCTTCAGACCAGACCTTGATCATCTTCACGATCCTTTTTTAATGAAGGATATGGATGTTGCTATTGCCCGTATTGAAACAGCATTAACCAATCATGAAAAAATATTGATCTATGGCGATTATGATGTTGATGGGACCACTTCAGTTGCACTGGCTTTCAGTTTCTTTTCACAGCTCACTAAAAATATAGAATATTATATTCCAGACCGCTATCTGGAAGGTTATGGCATTTCTACAGCTGGAATTGACTATGCTAGCGAAAATGGATTCTCGTTAATTATAGCGTTAGATTGTGGTATAAAATCGACCGATAAAATTGATTATGCAAATAATCTAGGCGTTGATTTCATTATCTGCGATCACCATTTACCTGGAGATGAACTGCCTCAGGCCATTGCCGTTTTAGATCCTAAACGTTCAGATTGTGTATATCCTTTTAAAGAACTGGCCGGCTGCGGAATCGGTTTTAAACTGGCGCAGGCCTATGCACAAAAACACCAGCTTCCGAAAGAAAGCTATCTGCAATATTTAGATCTGGTGATGGTGAGCATCGCGGCCGATATTGTTCCTGTAGTAGGGGAGAACAGAATTTTAGCTTATTACGGGCTGAAAAAATTAAATAGTAATCCCTGCGAAGGCTTAAGGGCTTTGATGGAAGTTTCGGGCAAAACCGAAAATTATAGCATTACGGATGTGGTTTTCACATTAGGTCCACGGATTAATGCCGCTGGCAGGATAGACCACGCCAAACATGCTGTTGCCATGTTGCTCTGCCAGGTGGATAGTAACTCATTGGAGCAAAGCGAAATCATTAACCTTAAAAATACCGAACGTAAAACTTACGATCAGGACATTACCCGCGAAGCTTTGGCATTAATCGGCGAAAGTGAGATCCTCATCAACAGAAAAACGACCGTAGTATTTAACGAAAGTTGGCACAAAGGGGTAATCGGGATAGTGGCTTCGCGTTTAACGGAAAAATATTACCGTCCGACTATTGTACTTACAAAATCTAACGGTCAAGTGGCCGGTTCCTGCCGATCGGTGGTGGGCTTCGATTTATATGAGGCTTTAAGTGGATGTGCTCACTTACTGGATCAGTACGGTGGACATAAATTTGCTGCTGGTTTAACCATGCAGGAACATAATATTGATGCCTTTGCCGATAAATTTGAAGAAATTGTTTCTGCGAGCATTACAGAAGAACTGCTGACCCCAATGATCAGGATTGATGCCGAAATTGAACTGGCACAGATAGATGGCAAGTTTTACAGGGTTTTATCGCAGATGGGACCATTCGGGCCAGAAAATATGGCACCTATTTTTGTTACACATAACGTATACCTGGCACAACAGGCCATGGCAGTTGGCCAAAATCATTTAAAAATTAATATAAAACAACAAAATTCGCCTATTTTTGAGGGCATTGCATTCGGGTTGGCGGAATTTCAAAATCTTTTGCAACCAAAGGTGCCGTTTTCCGTTTGTTATACGTTAGAAGAAAACGTGTGGCGGGATAAGAAACGTTTGCAGTTAAATATTAAAGGAATAAAAGTTAATTAAATATTTCTAAGGTGTCATCCTGAGCCTGTCGAAGGACATTTAGACAAGGTCAACGTGACAGCCGAAGAATATCAATAGATATATGATCTTAAAAGCCGAAAATCTGGTTAAAAAATATAAGCAACGTACCGTTGTAAACAACGTTTCCTTTAACGTAAGTCAAGGGGAAATTGTTGGGCTTTTAGGCCCGAACGGTGCGGGAAAAACAACTTCCTTTTACATGATCGTAGGTTTGATCAAACCAAATGAAGGCCGCATTTTCCTGGAAGAGGAAGATATTACCGAAGATCCGATGTACCGCAGGGCACAAAAAGGAATCGGTTATTTAGCCCAGGAGGCATCTGTTTTTAGAAAACTTACCGTAGAAGATAATATCCTGGCCATTTTGGAAATGAGCAAATTGACTAAGGAAGAACAGCGCGATAAACTTGAAGAACTGATCAACGAGTTTAGTTTACATAAAGTGCGTAAAAACCGTGGCGATCTATTGTCAGGAGGTGAGCGCCGCCGTACCGAAATTGCCCGTGCTTTAGCCGCTAACCCTAATTTTATTTTACTAGATGAGCCTTTTGCAGGGGTAGATCCCATTGCGGTAGAGGAAATCCAAAGTATTGTGGCTAAACTGAAACATAAAAACATAGGCATCTTAATTACCGACCACAATGTACAGGAAACGCTGTCGATTACCGATAGGGCTTACCTGCTTTTTGAAGGTAAAATTTTAGAGCAGGGTGTCCCTGAAGTTTTGGCTGAAAACGAAATGGTGAGAAAGGTATATTTAGGCTCGAACTTCGTATTAAAACGGAAAAAATTTGATGTTTAAGCGTTCTATCGCCGATAAAAGTATTTGATTAACAAACAAATTTTCATTTTGGGTGTTGCCTAATCGCAATGTTAGAACTAAAGTTATAAAATTATTTACTGTGTATATAAATCTGTGCGTATCCCTGCGTGATCAATGGGCAAGTATGAAAATCTTTGGCAAAATGAGGCTCATTCACTTTAACATTTAAAGATGGCATTTGTAAATTCAATTTTTACCTGGTTAATGAAAAAGCGGATCCATCAGATCGAGCTTTTTATGAAATATCCCTATGACGTTCAGGAAGAATGGTTTCACACCTTGATCGATAGTGCCGAAAATACTGAATGGGGCAAGCAATACGATTACAAATCAATTTTAACCCCACAACAATATCAGGAACGCGTTCCCATTCAAAATTACGATACCTTAAAGCCTTATATCGAGCGCATGCTCAATGGCGAACAGAATATTCTTTGGCCATCTGATATCAAATGGTTTGCAAAATCATCGGGTACCACCAGCGACAGAAGCAAATTTATCCCGGTTTCTCAGGAATCTTTGGAAGAATGCCATTTTAAAGGTGGAAAAGATATGCTTTCCATCTATTGCAATAACCGTCCCGACAACCAGATGTTTACCGGAAAAGGTTTGGTTTTAGGTGGCAGCCATCAGGTTAACCAGTTAAACGAAGATTGTTTTTATGGTGATTTATCGGCTGTGCTGATTAAAAATCTTCCTATATGGGCAGAATATTACCGCACGCCCGATATGTCTATCGCTTTGATGGACAATTATGAAATCAAGATGGATAGAATGGCCGAAGCCACCATCAATGAAAACGTAACCAGCATTTCTGGCGTTCCAACCTGGACCATCGTACTGGCTAAAAAAGTGCTCGAACTTACCGGAAAGCAGAATTTACTGGAGGTTTGGCCGAATTTAGAATTATATATCCACGGTGCGGTAAACTTTGCACCCTACCGCGAACAGTTTAAACAGCTGATTCCTTCGGCCGACATGTATTATCTCGAAACCTATAATGCATCAGAAGGATTTTTCGGTATTCAGGATCAGGATAATTCGGAAGAAATGTTGCTGATGCTCGATTATGGTATTTTCTACGAATTTGTTCCAATGGAAAATATAGGAGATGAAAATCCTAAAGCATTAATGCTTGGCGAAGTAGAACTGCATAAAAACTACGCCATTGTGATTTCAACTAACGGTGGTTTATGGCGCTATATGATTGGAGATACCATTCAGTTTACTTCACTTTCTCCTTACCGCATTAAAATTACCGGACGGACCAAACATTTCATCAATGCTTTTGGTGAAGAGGTAATTATCGACAATGCAGAACAGGCCTTAACCAAAGCTTGCCAGGAAACCGGTGCCGAAATAAAAGATTATACCGCCGGACCTATCTATTTTAAAGGAGAAAAAGCAGGGGGGCACGAGTGGATCATCGAATTTGATAAACAGCCAAATGATTTTGAAAAGTTCATTGATATTATGGACAATACACTGCGTGAAGTGAACTCTGATTACGATGCCAAGCGCTTTAAGGATATGGCACTAGCCCGGCCTAAAGTACACAACGCTCCTGCAAATACTTTCTATAACTGGCTAAAAGCGAAGGATAAATTGGGTGGGCAACATAAGGTACCCCGTTTAGCCAATGAGCGAAAATATGTAGATGATATTTTGGAAATGATGAAATCATCTTAAATTAATATTGATTATATTTGTTTAGTTCACAACGAAAAGTATGGAAGCTACAGGTAAATTAACCAATGTTCAGCTAGAGCTATTAAAATTATTTCAATATAATTTATCCGATAATCAATTGAATGATATTAAAGAAATGTTGACCAAATATTTCGCAAAATCGGCATCGGATGAAATGGATAAACTCTGGGATGAGAAAAATTGGGACGAAAATACAATTGAATCTTGGAAGAATGAACATCTAAGAAAAAAATAACATTAATGAAAGTTGTACTAGATATTAATGTACTTCTTATCTCAATTCCTAAAAAATCAAAATATAGGCCGATTTTTGATGCTTTAATTAGTGGATATTTTCACTCCGTAATTAGTAACGACATTCTTTCAGAATACGTCGAAATTTTAGAACAAAAAACAAATTTTCTCGTAGCAAGTAACGCTGCAGAATTGTTGCTAAATCTTAAGAATGTAGAAAAAGTTGACATATATTTTGAATGGAAACTAATTTTATCCGATTTAGATGATAATAAGTATGTTGATGCTTATGTGTGTAGCAATGCTGATTATATTATAACAAATGACCATCACTTTAAAATCTTGAAGCAAATAGAATTTCCTAAAGTTAATGTGCTAACAATTGATGAATTTTTATCAGTAATTGAAGAATAACGCTACTCAATCATGAAAAACAATCTATTTCTTTTTTTATTTTAGGATCATCAATATACCAATCGAAAGCACAGGTAAAGGAAAGCTACAAAGCACAGGTTGCGTATAAAATCGTAGAAACTTCTCCACGTTGCAAACAGCTTACCAAAGGCCTATATGAAAGGATTGTAAAAAACGGAGGCACATCTTATGGTATTATGCTCGAGAGTAGCCCTAACCCTAGAACCGATCCATCACAGGAATATTCAAAAAACTATAATTTTAACCTTCACGAAAGTTACTCGGATAGGATGCCTGTTATCGCCAGGTTTGTATTCGATCCCCAAAAACAGCAGCTTTACGAAGATGACGTGGTGAACGCACAATTGGTTGCCATTCCATTCAATAAAAAATTACTTCTGCTTTTTAATAAAAACAGATGAAAAGCATCAGCTATAAACAGATGGCTTGGCTATTGTTTTTTGCCTACTTTTTTATGCTCATGGTGCAGATTACTTTGCGTTACATTCCGCTGAGAAGTGAAGTATCCTTTTTGCAGATCAAGCAGACCGAAGTATCCGGAATAAAAGCCTACCTGCCCATATTTTATGTGCACGTGTACAGTGCCATTTTTGCATTACTGGCTGGTTTTACACAATTTAATGCCAGAATTTTAGCTAAATATACTAAAATACACAAATGGTTGGGCTATTTGTATGTTAGCTTTGTGTTATTGTTAGCCTCGTCATCTGGTATTTTTATCGGTTGGTTTGCAAACGGTGGCTTAGTAGCAAAAACCTCATTTATAATTTTGGGTATTTTATGGTTCTGGTTTACCCTAAAAGCAACCTTATTGATCCTGAAAAGAAAAATAACTGCCCATAAAAAGTTCATGTACCGCAGTTTTGCTTTGGCAGCTTCGGCCATTACGTTAAGGCTGTGGAAAGTTATTTTAGTATATTTATTCCAACCGGCGCCGATGGATGTGTACCAGATTATTGCCTGGCTGGGCTGGATACCCAATTTGTTGCTTGCCGAATGGCTGATTAAAGAGAAAATCGTTTGACCTATAAAACAGAGATAATCCTATGAAAAAAATCTTATTACTCGCTCTGATCCCACTCTTAATGCTATCATGCAGAGACACGAAAAAGAAAGATACCGTAAAATCTACAGCAGTTGCTCAGCCAGAAATCCACAAAGAACTATACGGTTTTTGGGTTGGTGATTTTTACACAACCGATGAATCAGAGTACGAAGGAGATATGTCGGATGCCATTAAAAAACTGAATATCAACATTAAAAAAATTACGAAGGATACCGTAATTGCGCAGAGCGTAGTTTCTGGCAACAGCCGGCCACTACTGGGCAAGCTATCAGATGATGGAAGTAAAATCACTTTTATTTTAAATGAGCCCGGCACCGAAAAATACGACGGAAAATTTGAAATCACCCTGGTTGGCGATACCTTAATAGGAAAGTGGAACGCGTATAAAAAAGAACTTAAATGGCCCGAAAAAGAATTCAAATTGCTTAAAAAGAACTTCGAATATAATGCAGACCCGATGCTGCCGTCAGAATCGAGTTATGTAGACTGGAGTGACCACAAGATGGTAAAAAGAGTGGATACTTTAGAGGATGGCACAGTTGATTCCCTTGAGGCCAATCCTTTTTATAGAAGTGCATCCGATCAAATTTTTAAATTAAACGCCTCAACCACAGTACTAAAAGAAGAGGATGTAAAGAATTTGCGAAAACTCGATCTGCAGATTATCAAGAATACTATTTTTGCCAGACATGGTTACGCTTTTAAAAAGCAAACATTTAGAAATTTTTTCGATCCGGTAGAATGGTATGTTCCTGTAAAAAACAACGTTGATAATGATTTAACGGCTGTTGAAAATAAAAATATTAAGTTGTTAGACCGCTTTACCAAATATGCGGAAGACAATTACGATGCTTTTGGCCGTTAATTTGTAACGTATTAATTATGAAACTGAACAGGGATAAAATACTCGGATTTTTTAAGAAATCGCAAAGCAAAGCCTCGGTAATCTTAAGTGATAAGAACAAAGCCAGCAATACCATTAAAGATGCACTTGGCAAGGCAGTAACCAATAAAGGTGATTTAGAAGGGGTTTGGGCCAAACTGGTATTATTGTTTGCAGTATCTAAAGATTACGTGAACGGCGATTATACCGAAATCCCTAAAAGATCAATTATTGCCATTTTAGGAGGACTGATTTATTTCTTATCTCCTATTGACGTAATTCCTGATTTTGTACCTGTTTTAGGTTTCATTGATGATATCTATATCTTGAATCTGGTGTACAGGCAGGTACTTAAAGACCTGGAAAAATATAAGGACTGGAAAGATGCCCGGGGAAAAGTAATAGATATAAATGGCTCACCCGCATAAAAGTTTTTTAGAATGGTTAGGCGAGCATCTTTTCAGTTGTCCGTTTAAAACCCAGTTCGGGATCGATTGTCCGGGTTGTGGCTTACAGCGTTCGGTTTTAGCTCTTTTTAAAGGGGATCTGATCGCTTCTTTTAAATTTTATCCCGCAACAATTCCACTCCTTTTTGTGGTCTTGTTTACCATTGTTCACTTAAAAGTAGATTTTAAATTTGGGTCACAGCTCATTAAAATCGTTTTTGCAGGTGTTGCACTAATTATTTTAATCAATTACATTTACAAAATATATACTCACCAATTGATCTAAATATACCTATGTCAGAAGAACAGGAAAATCCTCAAGAAAATAAACCTATTGATCTTTCAAAGAATCAAAATTCCGAACCAGCCCCTTTCCAGCCACTTGATCAGGGACCTGCAACGCCACCACCTTTCCAACAACCGCCGCCATTTCAGCAGCCACCACCGTTTGGCCAGTTTGGAGGAGGAGGTTTTGGTCAGCAGAACTTACCAAATGCTACAGCTTCTCTTGTGCTGGGTATCTTAGCGATTCCAGCTTGTTGCTTCTATGGTATATTTGGTTTGATATTCGGCGTAATTGCCTGGATACTTGGTGCTGGTGATATGAAAAAATATCAGCTTAATCCAGGTTTATATACCGAATCATCATATAAAAATGCAAAAGCAGGCAAGATCTGCGGAATGATTGCAACCATTTTAAGTGTTTTATTTATCGTAATCGTTATATTAGTTATAGTTGGAGCCATTGCTAATCCTCAAATGTTTGACAACTTTATAAAAGGTGTGAAGTAGTGAATTAATTTTACCTTAAAAATATAAATCGAATGGTGCATGCCATTCGATTTTCTTATTTTTGTACTATTGATATTGTAAATAAAAACTAAGATAATGTATCCAGAATATTTAGTAGAACCAATGCGTAAGGAATTAACCAACGTTGGTTTTCAAGAATTAAAAAACGCAGCAGATGTAGATCAAGCTATTAAAGGCGAAGGTACGGTGTTGGTTGTGGTGAACTCAGTTTGCGGTTGTGCAGCAGCAAATGCACGTCCGGCAGCTCGTGCAGCAGCAGCACACGAAAAACACCCTGATAAACTGGTTACCGTTTTTGCAGGTATGGAAAAAGAAGCAGTAGATCAGGCTAGAAATTATATGATGCCTTTTCCTCCATCATCTCCGGCAATGGCTTTGTTTAAAGATGGTAAATTGGTACACATGATCGAACGTCATCAGATTGAAGGCAGACCAGCACAAATGATTGCTGATAACCTGATCGGTGCTTTTGAACAATACTGCTAGTTGATTGCACAGATTGTTGGATTACACCGATAGGTGATTCTTAAAATTATATTGAAAAGGTGAATGGAAACATTCGCCTTTTTGCGTTTATTGTAATTTTTTGCCACGGAAACACAGAAACCATAGAATATTCTCCTTCGGTTCGTCTCCTGAGGGTTAATTAAATTGTTTAAAATCAATATGAGTGACGTACAATTGTCTTCTCTTATCCTACGCGCGGTCTTGCCTCGGCTCGCCGCCGCCGAAGGGCTCTTTCTTTTTGATGTCAAAAAGAAACAAAAAACACCGGCTGAAAATTTATTCATTTGTTGTTTATAACTTTCAGCTGCATTCATGAGGGCTTCGCAGTTTTCTTTAGAAGCCAGTGCGATGGCTTTGTCAGTGGAGACCGAAAAATTTGTTAGGCCGGATTTAAATGAAACGGGGATACGGTGCTGTGGCATAGCTGGATGGAAATGCGAAAGCAGTTAAAATACTGATTAGTAATTGTTTGTAAAATAACGTCAATGGTAGCATAGTCGAAGGATTGTTTTCATAGGTGAGGGATTCTTTATTGCGTTCAGAATGATAGAGAAGTCCGAATCTGTGTAATCACCTAAAATTTCCTTAATCTATGCTTTTAAAAATCCTTATTTAGCAATTTCTCCAGTTCTCCGAAAGAAACATTCATTCTTACCCTTCCTTGCTTAGCATAAGATATTTCTCCGGTTTCTTCTGATATAATTACCGCAACGGCATCAGTCGTTTCCGAAACACCGATACCTGCACGGTGCCTTAATCCAAATTGCGAGGGTAACTGATCGTTATCTGTTAAAGGCAAAATACAGCTGGCACTTTTGATTCTGTTTTCAGAGATCACCACGGCGCCATCATGCAGTGGACTATTTTTCTGAAAGATACTTTCTAGCAAACGTTTCGATATTTTGGAATCAACAAGTTCGCAGCTATTGGCAAAAAACTGTTCGTCATAGAATTTAACGAATACGATTAACGCTCCTGTACGCGTTTTCTTCATGCTTTTACAGGCGTCGATAATTGGTTTTATCCGGGATAAATTATTCCTTTCAATTTCTTTACGACCAAACAAGTAACCCCACCAGGCTTTATTCTTTTGTAGAAAAGCATTTTTCCCAATCAGTAAAAGGAAGCGCCTGATCTCCGGGTGAAAAATTACGATCAATGCAATAATCCCCACACTCATAAACTTGTCTATAATTGCAGTCAATAATTCCATGTGTAAGGCTTTTACTATCCAGTAAAAAACTGTAATGATAAACATCCCAACAAGCAGGTTAACGGCTAGTGTATTGCGGATTAGGGTATAAACGTAATAAATTAATAAGGCCACCAGAATGATATCAACGATATCAGTTGGCGATACTTTAAGGAAGTCAAAATCAAAACCTTTCATTAGTGGCAAGATAGCAAAACGGATTTCAGTTTACAAGTAAGATAGGTTAACTGTTGAACTGGTTAATCGGTTAATTGTAAATAGAATATTATAGATGTATAAAAGACGCTAACCGCTATGCGCAAACCGCTTAACCCAACCTCTCTACCAACCGCACACACTCTACCGCTTCCTTCACATCATGTACCCTTAAAATACCTGCGCCTTTTTGCAATGCAATAGTATTGAGTATGGAAGTGCCGTTCAGGGCCTCTGCTGCCGAAGTACCAAGCGCTTTATAAATCATTCCCTTACGTGAAAAACCCACTAAAATAGGCAGCTTAAATATTTTAAAGGCCTCCATCTGGTTAAGCAGTTCGTAATTATGTTCAATCGTTTTTCCAAAACCAAAACCTGGGTCAATAACAATATCGTGAACATGAAGGGCCTTTAGCGTGGCAATTTTTTTGCCAGGTAATCAATAACCTCTAAAAGCACATTATTGTAAACCGGATTTTGTTGCATATTTTGTGGGGTACCCTGCATGTGCATCATCATGTAGGGTACCTGCAGCTTAGCTATTGTATCGAACATCTGCTCGTCCATATCGCCAGCTGCAATGTCGTTAATAATGTGCGCACCGGCCGAAATGGTTTCCTGAGCAACTTTTGCCCTGAAGGTATCGATAGAAATAACCGCTTCAGGAAATGCTTTTACCAAACTTTCTACCACAGGCACCAAACGATCAATCTCTTCATTGGTAGTGATATCCTTTGCGCCTGGTCTGGATGAGTATCCCCCAATATCAATAAATGTAGCACCTTCATTAAGAAACCGGGCTGCTTTGATTAAAGCTTCGTCTATTGATTTTGTGCGGCTATTGTCGTAAAAAGAATCGGGAGTTATATTTAAAATGCCCATTACTTTTGGACTGGTTAAATCGATAAGTTTACCCTTAATATTTAAGCTTTGTTTGGGCTCAAAAAAGTTTTTTTCTGCCATAATAAACCCTTTCGGGGATTTGGGTTTCGCTTTAAAAATGTATCTTTAGCTTTTGTTTTTTCAGCACAAAAATACACTAAAAACTAAATAATTATTGACTTTGGCACAAACAAATACCTCTACCGAGTTCGATGAAGTGATTGCAGTTTGCAGATCATTATTTTTAAAAAGACTAAAGATTACGGCACTGCATGGCGGATTTTAAGGCCGAGTTCGATAACCGATCAGATTTTTATTAAAGCACAACGCATCCGCACTCTGGAAGAAAAAAAGTAAGTAAGGTAGGAGAGGGTGTGATATCTGAATATATTGGGATTGTAAATTATTGTGTTATTGCGATGATGCAGCTAGAATTAACCGAAAGCGACCCGAATGAAATGCCTTATGATGAAGTTGAAAAAAGGTTTGTAGAAAAGATAACGGAAACCAAGGATTTAATGTTTGCTAAAAACCACGACTATGGTGAGGCCTGGCGCGATATGCGTATTAGCTCGTTAACCGACCTGATTTTGATGAAAATATTTAGGGTTAAACAGATAGAAGATAACGAAGGGCAAACGCTGGCTTCAGAGGGTGTTAATGCGAATTATCAGGATATGTTGAACTACTCGGTTTTCGCGCTGATTAAACTCGGCGTTAAATAGGTAGCGTAATAGCCTTTAAAAATAAATATATAGATGCGAAATATACTTTTAGGATTCTCCAGAATTTTTGTCGGTGCTTTATTCATATTCTCAGGATTAATCAAAGCAAATGATCCGCTTGGCTTTGGCTATAAACTACAGGAATATTTTGAAGTTTTTAACCTGAATTTCCTGAGTGGGATGGCCACTGGAATTGCCATTTTACTTTGCACTTTAGAAATTGTTCTCGGTGCCTTGTTGCTATTGGGCTTCTGGAGTAAAAAGGTAGCCTGGGGTTTATTGCTTCTCATTATCTTTTTTACCCTGCTAACCTTTATATCTGCAGCGTTCAAAGTAGTAACCAGTTGTGGCTGTTTTGGCGATGCCATTCCGCTTACTCCGTGGCAGTCTTTTACAAAAGATCTGATACTTTTAGCGCTGATTATTGTAATTTTCTTAAACAAAAACCTTATCCATCCATTATTTAAAAAAGAAGCTACACAAAGAAATATTGCCCTTTTGGTAACCGTAATATCTTTAGGTTTTGGGTTGTATACTTACAATGTTTTGCCAATTATTGACTTTCTGCCCTATAAAGTTGGCGCGCATATTCCGTCATTAATGGTAATTCCTCCGGGAGAAAAGCCTGATGAATTTGAGATCATGTATCACCTCAAAAACAAGAAAACGAAAGAGGAAAAAGACATGAGCGATAAAGCCTATCTTAAAACAGAGATCTGGAAAGATAACAATTGGGAAATTATCGGTGAACCGGCAAAAAGACTGGTTAAAAAAGGATTTGAGCCTAAAATCAAAGATTTGAATATTACAGATGCTTCCGGAACCGATTATACAAAGGAACTGATCGAAAACCCATACTACAATTTAATTTTTGTGGCTTACGATCTTCATAATACAAATGATGCAGCTATTGGTAAATTAAATGCACTTGCTATCAATGCTACACAGCAGTTTAATATCCGTACGGTTTTGCTTACTTCCAATTCGGCACAGGATGCTCAGGCTTTTATCAAAAAGAACAACTTGTTTTCTGAAGTATTTTATGCTGATGCAGTGCCTTTAAAAAGTATGGTAAGGGCAAATCCTGGTATTTTGCTAATGAAAAATGGTGTGGTGATTAATAAATGGCATTTTCATAATGTGCCAACTTTTGACCAGTTAAGCAGAAAATATTTCGATAAATAAACATGATTGGATACGCACTGAAAAAACTGATGTATGGACTGCTGGTAATGGGTGGCGTAATATTGGTTGTTTTTGTGCTGTTTAATATTTTACCTGGCGATCCTGCAAGGATGACAATGGGGCAGCGGGCTGATGTGCAGTCACTTGAAGCAGTTCGCAAAGAATTTGGTTTAGACCGATCAAAGCCCGTACAGTTTATTTTATATATTAACGATTTATCGCCGATCAGTATTCTGGATAACGATAGTAACAGTCAGCAGAAATACCATTACGCAAAACTGATTGCGTTTGATCAAAAAGTATTGGCGCTAAAATGGCCATATCTGCGGAGCTCGTACCAAACCAAACGTGATGTAACTGCAATCCTTTCTGAAACCGTACCAAATACCTTCATCCTTGCTTTAACCGCAATGATTTTTGCTACTGTCATCGGTGTGTTTTTAGGTGTGTTATCAGCGGTTTATAAAGATTCGTGGATAGATAAATCGGCCAATGCATTTGCTATTCTGGGTATATCAGCGCCTTCTTTTTTTGCAGGAATTATTATTGCCTGGCTTTTCGGATTTGTGCTGAGCAATTATACAGGTCTAAAAATGAGCGGCAGTCTATATTCTTACGATCCTTTTAATGGAGAGGTATTAACTTTAAGGAATTTATGGTTGCCAATGATTACGCTGGGTTTAAGGCCATTGGCCATTATTGTACAGTTAACCCGTAGCGCCATGCTGGATGTTTTGGCGCAGGATTATATTAGAACGGCAAAGGCGAAAGGTTTGAGCAGGAATACAATAATTTATAAACATGCCTTAAAAAACGCCATGAATCCCGTAATTACAGCTATTTCTGGATGGTTTGCTTCTTTATTGGCCGGATCTTTTTTTGTAGAATATATTTTCGGCTATAACGGCTTAGGAAGAACAACGGTGACTGCTTTAGAAATGTCCGATTTTCCGGTTGTAATGGGGTCAATTCTTTTTATCGCTTTCGTATTTGTAATCATTAATATCCTGGTAGATATCTTATATGCTTATGTTGATCCGAGGGTTAAATTAAGTTAAAGTAATGCGAGAAGAAGAAATTATTAATTATACCGAGCTTGCTGATGCCCGCATCATCGAAATATTTAAACTGGCAATCATTGAATTGCCTGATGCAGTACGTTTGTTCAGTCACATACTTAATGCACAGCATATTTGGGCACAAAGAATTTCGAGCAAAAAACCGCTTTATGGCGTTTGGGATATCCACCCAAAAGAAAATTTTGAAAGCCTCTCTTTAGAAAATTTTAAACTGATCAGAGAAGCATTGAATAATCATCCTTTAGATAAATGTATTTTATATAGTAATTCGAGAGGTGATCAATATGAAAACCGGATAGATGAGATTTTATTTCATTTATTTAATCATTCTACTTATCATCGCGGACAGGTTGTAGCTTTATTAAAAAAGGCAGGTTTTACGCCACCTGTAACGGATTATATAATGTTAAAACGCGACCATTTATTATAGGTCGGCTATTAAGAACTTCAGATGAAAATTTTCCTTATCGGATATATGGGCTGCGGCAAGAGCACCAAAGCAAAACAATTGGCACACCGCTTAGATTGCCCGGTGATAGATCTTGATGCCGAAATTGTTTCTAAAACCGGTAAAACCATTGCCGAATATTTTGCAGACTTTGGAGAAAGCGGTTTTAGGGATTATGAAAGCGAAATGCTTAAAACATTCGATTATCCCGAAACCTGTGTGGTGGCTACCGGAGGTGGATTGCCTTGTTTCTTTGATAATATGGAATGGATGAATGCGCATGGAGAAACGGTTTACCTGCAAATGGAACCAGCTGCTTTAGTTTCGCGTTTACATAACCGCCAAAAGCGCCCTTTGATTAAAGATTTGAATGATGAACAGCTCTTGGTATTCATTAAAGAAAAACTTCAGGAACGTGATCCTTTTTATACAAAAGCGAAAATAATTGTAGATGCGTTTGATCTTGATGGAGAGAAGTTGGAAGAAGCAATTAAGAGAAATAGTTAATCTAACAGTTCTTAGTCCTGAGTCTTCAGTTTGCAGTCAATTCACAAATTAAGCAATTCACGATCAAATAGTAAGAAGTCTGAAGTTTGCACTCCGGGGTCCGAAGCCAATAAATGGTTTGCTTTATAGTTTGACCATTAAAAAGTTAAGAAAATTAAGGTTTAGCGATCGTTTTAAGCAATACTGCTATAGGCCATAAGCTAACAACCATAGACCAATTGGCTATTTGCTTTACCAATGACCATTTAACTAATAAGCTATGAACCATTAAACTATTTACCGATGAACCAATGCCTAATGAACAACTGAACTAATATCATCATCAATTATTTTTGCTGACAATAAGGCCAAAGGAATTCCCCACCCGGATGTACGCTTCCGCCGCAGAAGTATAGATTTTTAACTTTTGAGCTGAAATTAGAGTGTCGTAAAAAGGCTGAAAACTGATTGTTGGAACTATTGCCATACAAAGAACCCTGATATGATCCTGTTTTGCTTTCTATGGTTCTTGGATCAAGGATCTGTTCACAAATGATATCCTTTTCGATATTCCTGTTCAGAATCCGGCTGATTTTTTTGATAATATTTGTCCTTGCCTCCATAATCAACTGATCCCAATTTTGTCCTTTATTGGCGGGTACATTGATCATCACAAACCAGTTTTCACTATCCAGGGGCGCATCATTTCTTATATGTTTAGCACTGATGTTGACGTAAACAGTAGGATCATCACAAATGGCTTTATCTTTCCAGATGGCATTAAATTCACTTTGGTAGTCTTTGGTGAAAAAGATGTTATGTAAGCCCAGATCACTGTAATTGCTATCCATACCCCAGTAAAAAATCAATGCTGAACTGCTGCGTTCCTGGGTTAATAATTTTTTAGGTTCAGCTATGTCTTTGAGTAAATTTTTGTAAGTAAACCAGATATCAAGATTAGAGATCACCATATCTGCTTTGTAGGTTTTATCGTTAACTTTTACCCCGTTTATTTTAGGTTTGTTTTCATTGGTGTATAAAATTTCCTCAACTTTTTGGTCGTAATGAAACCTGATGTCCAGTTCTTCAGCCAATTTAACCAAAGCCTTGATAATACCGTACATTCCATCTTTTGGAGTAAAAGCGCCAAAATGATATTCAAAATGTGGAATTACATTCAATGTAGCCGGTGCCTGATAGGGGTTTGAGCCATTATAGGTGGCATAACGGTTAAAAAGCTGTGTGATCCGCTCATCTTTAAAAAATGATTTGTTTGCCCTGGCCTGTGTTCTAAAAGCGTCGATCTGGCCAAAACGGAATATTGATTTTAAGGTATCCCAATGCAGGTAACTTTTAAGTTTGTGTAAACTCCTTTCTAAAAAAACGCGATGTGTAACCTCATAAATTGTCTTGCTTTTTTTAAAAACCGCTGGACTTCTGCTGCTGTTGAATTAGTTTTTTCTTCTATATCCCGGGCAAATTTGTTAAGATCGGAGGTGGCATTTAACCTTAAGCCATCTTCGTAAAAGTAACGGCAAACTTCTTTTAGTTTAATGTATTTAAAATAATCCTCAGGGTTTTTACCAGCCAGTTTAAAAAGTTCATCCACATATTGCGGCATGGTAAAAAGGCTTGGACCGGCATCGAACCTGAAACCATTCATTTTTATTTCTCCGAGCTTACCTCCGGGTTTCGAATTGGTTTCAAAAACATCAACATCGTAACCCTTTATAGAGAGGCGAATAGCAGATGCAATTCCCGCAATTCCGGCTCCGATAATTATGGCTTTTGGTTTAGGCATAATGCGAAAATAGAATAAATATTTTACTAACTTAAGGCAATGACTAAGGATGAAATTATAATTTATAAAAATGAAGAGGGACTGCCTGTTATAGAGGTGGCAATTATGAATGAAACTCTTTGGTTAACCCAGAAACAGATTGCTGATATTTTTGGTACTCAGGTTCCTGCGATTAATAAACACATCAAGAATATATATCAAGATAAAGAGTTGGATAAAACAACTATTTCCAAAATGGAAATAGTTCGCGTTGAAGGCGCAAGACAGGTGAAAAGAACAGTTGATATTTATAGTCTTGATATGGTATTATCGATAGGTTATAGGGTAAATTCAATTAAAGCAACGCAATTCAGGATATGGGCCAACCAGATTTTAAAAGATTATCTGATAAATGGGTATGCCTTAAATCATAAAAAATTACAAGAGCAAAGCCAGCAACTTATAGAATTAAAACAGGCGATTAAGTTGGTTGGTGCTGTTCAAAATAACCACTTGCTTAATAATGATGAGCTAAAAGATACTTTTAAAATTCTTACAGATTATGTTTATGCTTTAGATGTTCTTGATCGTTACGACCATCAGCAGCTGGAAAATGAAGTTTCTGGGCATAGAGGTAATTTTAAAATAGATTACGATTCTGCACTTGAAGCAATAGATGATTTGAGAGTGAAATTTGGTGGAAGCAAACTTTTTGGAAATGAAAAAGACCAATCATTTAAAAGTTCATTGTATACCATTTACCAAACATTTGATGGAGAAGAGCTTTATCCGAGTATGGAAGAAAAGGCGGCTAATCTATTATATTTCGTTGTAAAAAACCATTCATTTTCGGATGGAAATAAACGGATCGCTGCCTTTTTATTTATTTGGTTTCTGGATAAAAATAAAATGCTCTATCGTGAAGATGGTACAAAAAGAATTGCCGATAATGCGCTGGTTGCGCTTACCTTACTCATCGCAGAAAGTGATCCTAAAGAAAAAGAGATGATGGTTAAAGTAGTTATTAATCTGATCAACTATAAAAATTAGCCTACTTCAATTCGGCTAAATACACTTTTGTTTGTTTTTCGATCTCGTTGGTCGCAAATTTAATGGCCGAACCTACTTTTGTGGTTTCTGCTTTTACCGGCATTTTATTAATGGTTGCCAGTGCATCAACATACCATTTGCACCAAACCTCGATAATATGCTTCTCGTCACTTGCTGCTTTTCCATCAGCAATTGCCTTTTTGCTGAGCTCAAATTCGGTTTTTAAACGCACCAAAGCATCCGCTTTAACTTGCGAAACAGTAGCTATAGCCGTGTTTTCATCGGCAGAAATTAAAGTATAAGCTGCAGTTAAACCACTTATCCCAACGTTTTTCATTTCAGTTGGCGAAACTTTGTCGATCCGGTCGTTATCCGTATGGTAAAATACATCGGTAAAGTGCCACATCAATAATCCCGGGATCTTGTTTTGTAAAAATGGGGTATGATCGCTGCCGCCTTCAAAAGGATTATAGTTAACTGTCCAATTGGCAAATTTTCCCTGTGCTTTACAGATATCGAAAATAAAATCGTTAAAATAATTCGGGAAAAGATCTTTCTCACCAACATCGCCGGCGCCCCATTCGGTGTGTTTATCTGTCCCTCTTGTCCAGATGGCGGATGGATCAGGCATCTTTTCAATCAGAAAAGAACCTCCGGTTTTTTTGGTGTCTTCGCCAACCATATCCAAACTCATTCCCCATAAAATGCCTTTGGTACGCGTAGTATCTTCTGTAATATACCTTCTGGTCGATACAATTTCATCACCCCATAAAAAAGTCAGGCTGCGCTTCGGATTGATCTTTTTTCCTGGTATAGTTCAGCGGTTAGTCTCGCCATTTCTGCCAGCGTTCCTACACCACTCGCATTATCATTTGCCCCGGGTTCCTGTACGTGTGCGCTAAACACAAAACGTTCAGTAGGATTTACACTACCTCTAACATTTGCTACAATGGTTAATTCTTCTGAAGGATATATTTTGGTCTGGATATTTACTTTCAATTTCGTTTCACCTATTAAACAGGTTGCCTTTAGTTTTTCTTTAGCTGCATAAGATAGGAGCAGCGTCCACACTTCGCTATTGGCTTTCATGCTGCCGAACTGGATAGAAGTTTGATGAGTTTCTGGCTGGGTGTACTTCGGCATCGAATAACCTAAAACACCAATGGCGCCGGCTTTCGTTGCGATTTGAAGTAAACGTGATGGATTATTTTCTGAAAACAGGATTTTTCCTTTTAAATCCATTTTTTCTACTTCCGATGGAGCTATTTTTTCGATGTAAACCACATTTGCCGTAACGCCGCCAACAGGGGTTGAGCCGCAGTTAATGGGAATCATGTTGCGGTTGGTTTTGTATGAAATGAGCGGTTGTGTCTCACCTACAATATCAATATTGGCATCAACAGGTTCCCAGGTGTTATTTTTTATCGCTCTTTTTTCGATGCGATAAGTTAATGGGGCTTCGAATTCATTTTGCTTCTGTTCTACAAAACCAGCTTTTTTAAGGATGTTTTCTACATAATGGATACTTGCATTAAAACCCGTATTGCCAGGTACACGGAAATATTTTTCCACAAAAGCAGTGGTTTCGTACGCATTTTTTTCCTGGAAGCCAGGTCTGATTAGTTTAAAATATCCATCCGTCGGATTTTGTGCGTAACATGCCAGTCCCGCTATAAGCAGTAGAAAAAGTATCTTCATTTTCATGATTATCTATAAAAACGAAAGATACTAAGAATATTTAATGTTGGTTAAGCGTAACGTTTGCCCGTTTTACGTTTTAGTCCTTCATCAACCGACAACGGACCAGAGCCAACCACCCAAAACATAATGAGCAGGAACAATACCAGCGCCGAAAACCAAAGTTCCGAATTTGGTGTAGAGAAACCCGGGGTAAGGTTAATGAAAAACACGGCAAACAGTAAGATCGGGATCTGGATGACCACGGCAAAGCGGGTAACCAGGCCCAGCGTGATCAAAATACCGCCAACCAAATGTGCAAAGGCAACAACGTGAATGGCTACACTGATTAGTACGCCTGAAAAACCAAATACGTTGTTTTGTGTAATCATATTCTGGAGTACGGATGTGTCACTAACAAAAGAAACACCTTTTCCAAAAATGATCAGGCCGAGTGTAATCCGTAGATAATCCAGCCATTTTGAGTGATGAACATCTCCCCAATGTTCAATTTTACGGATAACGTTCATAATGAACCTCCATTTTTATGTGAATGATATATTAAGTTACGGATTTATATCATAATATCAAATAACATATTGAAAATCAAACTGTATCATCGGATTTTGTGAGCTGTATCTGGAATTTACTTTTCAACGTAATTCTTCGCCTCATTAATCCAGTCCTGTTCGGGTTTTAAAATTTTATCAGGTTTAATACCAACGTTATCTATGGCTATCCCTTCATCAATTCTTCTGCTTCTGGAAGTAGCCCAATAAAGCATGTAAGGCATACAGCTAAAATCTGCCCCTCTCATATTAGAATAATCTAAAACACCTGCGGTATGCTCGCCCATTAAGGTTACTTTATTACTTTGTTTAGCCAATAAGAGAAATTCTTCAGTAGTGCTTCCACAGTTTTTATTAATCAAAATGATTACTTTTTGAGGGTAGGGCGCAATACTGTCTAAACTGATATTGCTATCATTGGAGAAAGAGACCAGTTTACCTTTACCTTTTTTCATCTTTTCAATGACACCACTAATAAACACCTTTTGATCAGGTGGAAGGCCATTAGTTGTAGCTATTGCAGCCCAACCTGCTATGTTGTCATCTGTAGAGAGTACATCTGCACCGATTTCTCTGAATGTGTTTGTGTAAAGATAGGGCGTTATCGGCCTGTAAGCAAAATCGGCGCCACCACCATTATTCCTTAAGTCAAGAATCAAGTTGGGCATTTTACTTAAGTTAGATCGATTTGCTTTAAACAAGGAATCTATGTTCTTTGCATTCAACTGGTTAAACGTGCTAATCTTTATATATAGTGTTTTTGTGGAAAGTGATTTACTCGCTACAGTTGCTTCACCAACTGGTTCTGCTGACGATTGCCTGCTTCCTTCTCTTTTAAAAGTGCCTAAAGCATTTCTCTTAATTTGTAATGACACATTTGTAGGAATATAATATCGATCATACATGATGCCTTTAAGCATATCCTTGCTGCTTTTAAGCGATAAGACTACCTGTCCAGGCAACCATTTGCCAGGTTTTGAAGAAATCACAACTCCGGCATAATCCCGAAAACTTGTTTTGTTTCTGACCACTGCTATTCGGGACGTGGAATCCTCAGTCCAATAAATGCCCATGATCCCTTTTGCGTTTTTAAGTCTTGCCAGTTCCTGGCTTGACAGGCTTAAGCGTTCCATTGCTTGAATACGTTCTTGTAATTTAGCTTCTTCTCTTTCTTTCGAGATCCTGTTTCTGCCTATTTGAATATGCCCATCTTTGAAAAAGGTTAACCACTCATTAATTAAATAAATACAGTGAGCAGATGTTGTTATTGATTGCGATTGCTCAAGCGCAGCCTGTGTGCGTTTATGATAGATAGCTTCTGTTTTAGCATTCACCTTATCTTCAAAACCGGCGTAATTTTTTTCAATTTTATCTTTAACATAGTTAAATTCCAGACTGCAATTACAATGCTGTGCAAAAGAGTTAAAAGAAAATAGGAATAAAAGTAATACACTGGTTAAGACGAATTTCATAGGAGGATAGCATCATTAAGCTTAAAAGACTACAAGTATAAAAAATAAATCTAATCCTCCGTTACCTATTGTCGCACATGGCAGCTAAGTTTAATGAAAAAGGGGCTTGTTTAATAATGCATGAGAGCTTGTTTTACCCGGCGATCTATTTGATGGTCACTTTGTAGTAAAATGGTGAAGGTACAGTTAGTGAAATATAAAAACTGATGATGCCAACACAGATCGAAACTGAATTTTCGGATGGAGACAGCTTTAATCTTTTGATGTAAAATTAACACAAATTTAATTTGTACCACTTCGGTTTTCGGTATAAAATTTGTATTATTGCTAAAATAGATAGGTTTTTTATCATGAGCAAAGAAATATTAGAGTTTTCTGTACAGGTGGATGAAAAATTTGACCTAAAATTTAACTGGTTAGATGGCTTTTGGGGCGCTGCTTTTAAATTTTTTGGAAAATAATTTTTAAAATCAAAATTATATTAAATCAGTTGCCCTAAACTGAGTGTAAAGGTATTGCCTGATCTTTCTGATAGACCATTCATCTTTATCCTCAATTTTGCATTAGTCTTTAAGTTATTTATATTCATTCCAACTTTAGCGTTCAGTTTTAGTCTTTACCCTTTGGTCTTTCCTCTTTCAGCTTTTAGCCTTATCTTTGCAAAATAATGAGTAGAAGAAAGCCCGGTACGGTAACTATTGTTCCAAACGTACATATAATCGATATTGCTGAAGAGGGAAAAGGTGTTGGCAAGGCCGACGAGTTGGTCATTTTTGTTGACAAAGCCGTTCCTGGCGATGTGGTCGATGTACGCTTAACCAAAAAGAAAAAGAATTTTGCAGAAGCAATCATCGAGCAGCTGCATACCAAAGTCGGAACTCCGTACAGATCCTTTTTGTCCTCATTTCGGAACCTGTGGCGGTTGCAAATGGCAGCACATGGGGTATGATGCGCAGTTAAAGTTTAAGCAGAAAAATGTTGAGGCCGCTTTACAGCGTTTAGGTAAAATAGATACTTCGGACACTGAACCAATTCTTGGTTCGGAAAAAAACAGGTATTACCGTAATAAACTCGAGTTTACTTTTTCGAATAAACGTTGGTTAGAAAAAACCGATATGGAACGCGAAGAGGATTTTGATATGAATGCGTTGGGTTTTCACGTACCCTTGCGTTTTGATAAAATTTTAGACATTGAGCACTGTTACTTACAGGATGAGCCTTCTAACTCGATCAGGAATTCGGTGCGTAAATATGCTTCTGATCATGGTTTGTCTTTTTACGATCTACGTAACCACGAAGGCGCTTTACGTAACCTGATTATCCGCACTTCTACTACTGGAGAGGTAATGGTAGCGGTAGTTTTCGCTTATCCGGAGCAAGAGCAGATTGATGGTTTGATGGGTTTTCTTCAAAATGAATTTCCACAGATAACTTCATTGTTGTATATCGTTAACCAAAAGAAAAACGATACCATTTTTGATCAGGATGTGGCGGTTTTCTCTGGTCGTGATCATATTTTCGAAGAAATGGACGGTATACGCTTCAAAATTGGCGTAAAATCTTTTTACCAGACCAATTCTGAGCAAGCTTTTGAATTATATAAAATCACCAGGGATTTCGCCGGTTTTAAAGGTGATGAACTGGTTTATGATTTATATACCGGTGCAGGTACTATCGCGAATTTTATTGCAAAAAACGTGAAGCAGGTAGTAGGTGTCGAATATGTGCCAACCGCAATTGAAGATGCGAAGTTTAACTCCGAATTAAACGGGATTGATAATACCATCTTTTATGCTGGCGATATGAAAGATATCCTTACTTCAGAATTTATATTGGCGCATGGTAAACCAGATGTGGTTATTACCGATCCGCCACGCGCTGGAATGCATGCAGATGTAGTACAAAGGTTACTGGAAATGGAATCTGAAAAAATTGTTTACGTAAGCTGTAATGCGGCCACGCAAGCAAGAGATTTGGAGTTACTAAAAGAAAAATACGATGTGGTGCGCATTAAACCTGTAGATATGTTTCCGCATACACAGCATGTAGAAAATGTAGTATTGTTAAGGTTAAAGTAATAGAATTGATTGAAAGAGTGAAGGATTGAATGAGGCAATTAGGCTTTAACATTCAACAATTCACTCAATCAAAATTCAATTAGTAGTTAGGTATGGATAGAGAAGAATTATTAGGCGCAACGCCCGAGGAGAACGGAGCACCACAAAAGAAGCAGGAAAGTCCGCTGGTAAGCTTAGAAAAAGACCTGGAGTTTTATGCTGATGCGATTAAAGAAGTAGCAATAGAAATTATGGTTGAAGGGATTTCGGCCCACCCTATTTTTATTGCGCACCAACACGAGGTTAACATTGGCGAACTTATCTTAAACAAAGAAGAACTTAATACTGATTGGACCATACAAGCTTCTACCCTGGAAGAATTTGTTGAAAAAGGAATTATTAGTAAAGAGAAAAAAGAGCCGTTTTTAAAAGTGTATAAAAAACCAGAGGATTTTATGTGCGTATTCGTAATTGTTCCCGAAGGTGCTAATTTTATTTATTATCCGTATAAGAAAGGTAGAGGATAAGGAAGACTAATGTTTTAATTGCTCACTTTGTTGAATAGTAAATTTTTTACCCTGACATGATTTAGTGTAAAACCTGTAATTTTATCTTTTGCGTATTTAAATGTAATGTCAGTCGTTCCTGCTTCCCAGATTCTAAACTTGTTTTTTTGGAGCAATACCAGGTTTAATCTGCCATTTGGCATAACCAATTGAAAATCGTCATCCTTTTGAAGGATTTTGTAATATGAGTTAATTTCATTGTTATAGAAACTCATTTCACTGTCCTTAAATGGGCTTGTTTCGGTAATTTTTATTCTTATTGCTACAGTCGTTTTTCCGTCCTGTATAATCTCTAATTTATTCATCTTTCCACCTACAGCTACCTTAAATTGAAATGTAATATTAATAGTATTATCAATATAATATAGCGAATCATTTAAGGGGATGATTGGATAATTAATTTCATTCCACCCTTGTAAAATCGTCAATTTACTGCTGTTGCCAGATACATAGAAAATCATATTGCTGTCATTTTCAAGTTTATAATAGCCTGTATAGGTTAATGCATCTGGGTTTATTTTCTTTGAATATGGTGTTTCAGTATTATTTTTATCTATATCTTCCAACTGATCATTTCCCGGATAGATTTCCTCAAAAATTTTATCTGAAATATCATCGGGGCCGAAATTGTTTTCAGGACTAATAGTATCATTGTTAGTGAAAACAACAATGCCTAAATCTTCATTTGGAAAGTAACGCATAGAAGAGTGATATCCGGATAAATCTCCGCCATGAGATATTAATTTTTTATTTTTATTTGTTGTTACAAACAATCCGCCAGCGTAAACAGTAGATTTACCATCATTGGTTTTACCGATCTTAAGCATGTTTTTCCAAACGCTATCTCCAAGAATGGTGTGCCTTTTCATTTCTGTAAACCACTTATCCCAGTCGCTAATTTTACTATAAACATTTCCCTGGCCAAGGGTTTTTGTATGAAGTATATTTTCGGCAAATTTTTTATTCTCTAATACATAGCCATTCGCTTTATCAAGAACTTGATGCGTTCTCGAAAAAGTAGTGTTATTCATCTTTAATGGCTTGAAAATGTACTTGTCGGCATATTTAACTAAATCCATGCCTGATACTTTTTTAATAATTAAAGAAAGTAAAAAATAACCCGAATTACTGTAGCTAAACTGATCGCCTGGAGTAAAGTTTAATGAATGCTGACTGGCTATTATTTGATAAGCATTCTCGTCATCAATTAAAGTGTTTTCATCAAAATTTACCAACCAGATTAATGTATCGTAATCTCTTAAGCCACTTTGATGATGTATTAAGTGGTCTATTGAAATGCTATCAGCATATTTTGGCAAATCTTTAAAATATTTTGAAATTTTGTCGCTGGTTTTTAGTTTGCCTTGAGCCTGAAGAAGATAAATGCAGGCCGCAGTAAATTTTTTACCATCAGAAGCAATATTAAAAGATGTTTCAACTGTGTTATTTCTATTGATTTTTAAATCTGCCAAGCCAAAACCTTTCTTGTAGATAAACTGACCATTTTTTACAACCCCGACTGCAAAACCAGGTTCGTTGGGTTTTACGATACCAGACAATACACGGTCAATTCTTTTTGATAATGGGGTTTGCCCATAACCCAGGGTGCTTAATAAGAGAGTGATAAAGAGAATAATTGAGATTTTGCTTTTCATACGGTAAATGTATGATTATTGACGATGAGGAATATGAAAGGTTGCATGCATAATAAAAAAACGCCACTTTGCATCCACAAAGCAGCGCATTATTATTAACTAAACTAAACTTTTAATTTACGTGGTGCACATCTCCACTTTTTGAGCTTGATGTTTTCTTGAGTGAAGCATTTCCTTTATAACTTATATCACCACCACCACTGGCACTGGCCTCTAAGCCTTTATTTACATAAAGATTTACGTCAGAACCACCAGAAGCCTGAACTTTTGCATAATCTGTAATTAATTCATAAGCGTCGATATCACTGCCACCACTAGATTGAATGGTCATATTTTCTGCTTTACCTTTTAAATCGATATCACTACCACCACTTGATTGAACAGATAGATCGCTGCATACAACCGTTAATTTTAAGTCTGACCCACCAGATGAGCGAATAGCAAGTTTATCGGTTTTGATCTGATTTTGTGTAAAAACATCCGACCCTCCAGATGCTGCAATTGCATTTAGGCTTTTGAAACTTACATAAGCTTTAATGGTACGGTTTTTAAACATACCGCTCCATTGGATGCCGTCTTTAAATTTTATGGTAACATTACTGCCACTTTGCTCAACAATAATATCTTTTAATGTTTCCGAATCTGATTTTATGCTCACACTTTCACTGCCACCTTGGGTTAGGTATAAGTCAATTCCACTGCTCACGCCGATACTATTGAAATTTTTAACCGTGAAGCTTTTAGTTTCCTGTGCCTTAGCTATATAGCTGGTTATGGTGATCAAGAAAATGGCAGATGATTTGATAATGATTTTCATAGTCGTTTTTTGTTAAATGATTCTGAAGCTATCATTACGCGATATTGTGCAACAAGAGCTTCGATGTTGTGTTTTGGTTATAAGTATTAGACGCATCTCTGATGAAAACGTTGCAAACAATCGAAATTATTTTTCAAATAGTTTGAATTTCATCCTTAAAATCGTTCTTTTTGTATTCAATCCTTTTATACAATGGCATCGCAATTACTTATTCTTAACAAGAAACAGATTCAGCAGAAAATAGACCGTATCGCTTATCAGATTTTGGAAGATAACCTGAATGAGAAAGAAATTGTATTGGCGGGTATCTGGGACCGCGGCTACAAATTGGCATTAAGATTAGAAAAGGTATTAAAGAAAATTTCTGGCTTTAAATTAACCTTGCTGCGCATTGATCTGCAAAAGGAGAGTAGCAAATTGGTTGCTTCAACCGATCTCGATGAAAGCCATTGGAAAAATAAAGTGATCATTATCGTTGATGATGTACTGAACAGTGGTAAAACTTTGGCCTATGGGCTAGGTGTCTTCCTAAATACCCCACATAAAAAATCCGCACTGTGGTACTGGTAGACCGTAGCCACAAAATTTTTCCCATCGCAACCGATTTTGTTGGTCTTGAGCTGGCAACTATCTTAAAAGAACATGTAGATGTGGTGATGGATGTGGAAGGCGAAGAAGATCGGGTTTATTTGAGCTAGGAAGGTGTAAGATGGAAGAGGTAGGATGGGTGTGGGACGTAATAGCTATCGTCTTCGTCTGTAATGAGGATGCAAGAGAACAGCGATTTCATCGCTGATTAAAAGTTGTTTTAGAATTTATTGCACCACATTACAAATGTGAATCTCGCCGATCCTCGTTTTTAATGATTACTATAGCTACGAAAATTTGCAATTCAGCTCAATTTTTTGCAATTTCCCGACATGTATCAGCCCAGAAAAAATAATTTGATTTTCAGCTTTTTTTCCTGGTACATCCAATTTATCATCAAAAAAGATTTTGCATCATTTCAGTATGATCAAATGGAGGTTAAACCAGAAGCTTCTATATTGGTTTTGGCCAATCATTTCAGCTGGTGGGATGGCTTTTTCCTTTTTATATCAACAAAAAAGTATTTAAAAAGCAATTTCATGTTTTAGTAAATGCCGAAAATTATAATAAAGTGGGTTTTCTAAGGTATCTTGGTGCTTTTGCTGCCGAAAATAAAGGTAAAGATGTTTTAGAAACGCTTAATTATGCAGGCAAACTGTTAGACAATCCTCAAAATCTGGTACTTGTATTTCCGCAGGGCAAATTGTATTCAAACCATTTAAAGGGCATCAGTTTTGAAAAAGGGGTGATGCAGATGATCAATGCCAGTCAGAAAAAGATCAGTATTTTTTTTGCAGCTACCTTTATTGATTATTTTTCAAAAGAAAGCCCTCCGCCTATACCTATCTGCAGCATTGGGAAAATGAGGAGTACGTGAGTTTACAATTACTAAAAAGCGCCTACAATAAACATTACGATCAATCGGTTGTTAAACAAACTCAGCTAATTGAATGACAATTTTTATTTACGCCGTTTTAATTTTTCTGGTGATCCGGTTTTCGGTTACTATTTTCAATTTCCTCTCTAACCCGAAATTGCCGAGAGTGGTTAAACACCATCATGATAAGGTTTCGATCTTAATACCTGCGAGAAATGAAGCAGGTAATATATTAGAATTACTTGTTTCAATAAAAAATCAGGATTATATCAATTATGAGGTTATTGTTTTAGATGATAACAGCAGTGATAATACTTTCGGTATAGTGGAGAAATTTTGCCTTTCAAATCCACAATTCAAAGTGTTAAGCGGTAAAGCGCTACCTCAAAACTGGCTTGGGAAAAACTATGCCTGTCATCAGCTAAGCGAATTGGCTACCGGGAAATATCTTTTGTTTATTGATGCAGATGAATCCATAAAAAGAGGATTGATCAACAGTTTAATTGCCCGAATGGAAATTGGAAACCTGGCCTTACTGAGCGTTTTTACGAACCAAACTATAAAATCGATAGGTGAGTGGTTAACGGTGCCCTTAATGCATTTTATCTTGTTAAATTTATTGCCTTTGCGTTTGGTTAAGCTCTCTAAAAATCCGGCATTTGCAGCAGCAAGCGGGCAGTGTATGTTTTTTAATGCCAATAATTACAAAGAAAACCATTGGCATGAGCGGGTTAAACACCAGGTTGTAGAAGATGTAGAGATTATGAAGTTGGTGAAACAAGAAAAATTTAATGCTGAAGCGCTTTTAGCCAACGGACTGATTTATTGCAGGATGTATAAGAATTTAGGCGAAAGTTTAAATGGTTTCAGTAAAAATTTACTGGCAGGTTTTGGGAATAACATGATAATATTATTACTTTACCAGCTTTTGGTAACTATAGGGCCGGTAATTTTAATCTTAAACTTTAATGTTGCTTTACTTGTATTACCATTAACCTTAATAGTGTTAAGTAGAATAATGATCTCTTATTTATCGGGCCAGCATGTTTTGATAAATCTGATTTTACATCCCTTACAGATGTTGTTCTTCTTCATTATATCATTCATTTCTATAAAGAAACATATTTTTAAAACGAGTACATGGAAGGGCAGAACGATCAAAACGATTTAAAAATTAAAAGGATTGCAGTTGCAATAATTGTCGTTTTTCATTTGGTGGGCTTGTTTGGCTTCTTAATTCCAGCTGCCCAGCCTTATTTTATCAAACTGGTTCCCTTTCATTTATTGCTGATGTTTGCCGTAATTGTTTTTTCGTACAATGCGGATATGAAACGATTATTGTTGCTGATTTCGGGTGTGTTTCTCTGTGGCTTTTTAGTCGAGGTATTGGGTGTACACACCGGAAAGATATTTGGCAGCTATTATTACGGTGATACATTGGGATACAAAGTTGCTGCGGTTCCATTATTAATGGGTATAAATTGGGTAATCCTTATTTTCAGCATTGGACAAATGATGAAAAGTATGAAAATCAGGCATAGTATTTTGGCTTCGGTGTTTGGTGCGCTTATATTGGTTGGTTTTGATTTCTTTCTTGAACCTGTAGCCATGAAATTTAACTACTGGCAATGGGACTGGCATGAAATTCCGGTTCAAAATTACGTGGCCTGGTTTATCGTTTCGGTAATCTTATTGAAGTTTTATTATGCTTTAGGCTTAAAACAACAGAAATATATCGGTATAGCTATGTTTGCCTCGCAGTTAATCTTTTTTGTTGTTTTATACATGACAACAGGAACAAATATTTTTGCTTAATTTTGTATGACAATGGGTTACAACTTACAGGTTAACATCGATAAATCATCAGGCTTTTGCTTTGGCGTAGTGTATGCGATAGAAATGGCCGAAGATATTTTGGATAACGAAGGTTATTTATACTGCCTTGGCGATATCGTTCATAATGATGAGGAAGTGGAGCGTTTAACCAACCGTGGATTAAAAATCATCGATCACGAAGTTTTAAAAAACTTAAGGGATGAAAAGGTTCTGATCAGGGCGCATGGTGAGGCGCCTTCAACTTATCAATTGGCTTTAGAAAATAACCTTACCCTGATTGATGCCTCTTGTCCGGTGGTGTTGAAATTGCAGAACAGAATTAAAAATTCCCATGATGATGATGAGCAGGTGCTTATTTTTGGGAAACACGGTCACGCCGAGGTAATTGGTCTCCAGGGTCAGACAGATGGTAAAGCCATTGTTTTTCAGGATTTAGCTGAATTAGATAACGTTGAGCTTCCTGCTAAATTTACATTATATAGCCAAACCACTAAAAGCACCGATAAATTCTACCACATTAAGGATGAATTATTGAGCCGCGGTTACGAAGTGAAAGCTAATGATACGATCTGCAGGCAAGTATCTAACCGATACGAAGAACTAGAAAATTTTGTAGGCCATTACGATAAAATCGTTTTCGTTTCGGGCAAAAAATCATCTAATGGAAAAGTGCTTTATGATGTTTGTAAAAAACACAATGACCATTCGTACTTCATTTCTAATGTAGAAGAATTAGATCAGGCCTGGTTTAACGAAAATGATAAAGTGGGCATCTGTGGAGCCACTTCTACACCGATGTGGTTAATGGAGAAAGTAAAGGCTGCATTAGAGCAGTATTAGATTGTAAGAAGATCTGACTAAGTATTAATAGATAGATTTATATAGTAGAATCGTCATCTCGACTGGAACGCAGTGGAATGGAGAGATCTGCTTTGATAGATCTCCCAGCTTCGTTGCACTTCGCTCAAGATGACGGTGATTATAGTAATATAAATTGAAAAAGATAAACCCATATACCGGAATTCTGGTTGCGTTAACCGTAGTGACCTGTTGGTTTACGTCCCTCTTTTTCTTGTTAAACTGGCATTTTAACTGGAACAATCCTTTGGTTTATCTGATGGTTTTTGTTCAGATGCATTTGTACACCGGTTTGTTTATTACCGCTCACGATGCTATGCACGGAACAATATCGCCGAACCAAAAGGCCAATAATTTTATTGGCTATCTTTCTGTTTTCCTTTACGCAGGTTTTTTCTATAACCGCTTATATGCCAAACATCATCAGCACCACAATTACGTACATACCGAAAACGATCCTGACTTTGCGCCAGATGGTTTTTGGAAATGGTACTACCGTTTCATGTTAAATTATGTTACCATTATACAATTGATCATTATGGCAGTAGCTTATAATGTTTTGAAAATCTGGATTGCTGAAAAAAACCTGTTATTGTTTTGGGTACTGCCTTCACTATTAAGCACTTTCCAGTTGTTCTATTTTGGTACATACCTGCCACATAAAGGTGAACACGATAACGAATACCATTCTACTACTTTGAAGAAAAATCATTTTGTAGCCTTTATAACCTGTTACTTTTTTGGTTACCATTTCGAGCACCATCAAAAACCAGGTATGCCCTGGTGGCAGCTATATAAAACGAAAAAATAATATCATTAGTTGTGTAGTCAGATGTTGCCATCTGACACTAAATTATGCCATTTTTTGATTCCCTAGTGATATTTTATTTATTCTAACTGTCAGATAGTAACATCTGACAGCACATCATAGTACGCCAACAACACATTAAATAGGGTTTAAAAACGCTAGAAACCTGCACAAAACCAGGTTTATAAACCTGACTGTACGAAAATCCTTTTTGTGGTATAAACGTTTAAAAATGAATTACCGACCGCAAAAAGATTGTAGGGAAGGCAGGGCTACACTTAAATAGACTTGCTGCCTTTGCTTTTCTAATAAATAAGCAGCAGATACAATATATTTTGACCTAAAAATGTCGGCAATCACATTTTTAGCATAGGGAAAAAACAATAAAAAGGCGATATTTGCGCCACGAAACATATTCTTAATAGATGAGCAAAAAGGGAATTTTACTGGTAAATTTAGGCACACCTGATAGTCCGGCAACGGCTGATGTTAGAAAATACTTAGACCAATTTTTAATGGACGAAAGGGTAATCGATATTCCGAAGTTGAACAGGACATTATTGGTGAAAGGAATCATTGTACCATTCCGTAGTCCCAAAACTGCAAAATTATACAAAGAAATATGGAATGAAAATGGTTCGCCATTGTTATTCTACAGCAGGTTACAGGCTAAAATGTTACAGGAAAGGCTGGGTGATGATTACCATGTAGAACTGGCCATGCGTTACCAAAGTCCATCTATTGCCTCAGCACTCGCAAATTTAAAAGCAGGTTTAGTGGAAAGTATTCAGGTAATCCCGATGTTTCCTCAATATGCTTCTGCGAGTACAGGTTCGGTAATGCAGCTGGTTATGGAATTGGTGAGCAAATGGCCAACCGTTCCTCCAATTTCGTTTGTGAATTCGTTTCATGATAACGAACTGATGATTAAAGTTTTTGCAGAAAATGCCAGAAAGCACAACGTAGAAAGCTACGATCATGTATTGTTCAGTTTCCACGGTTTGCCAGAGCGTCAGTTATTAAAGTGCGATCATACCGGAAATTATTGTTTAAAAAATGCCAATTGTTGCCAAACCTTAAACGATACCAATAAATTTTGTTATTCTGCCCAAGGACATGATACCGCCAGGCTGATCGCTAAAGAATTAAACCTGTCAAAAGACCAATATACCGTTTGTTTCCAGTCGCGTTTAGGTAAAGAGCCATGGGTGCAGCCTTACACTACAGATGTGTTAAAGAAATTAGCTGCCGAAGGTAAAAAGCGCTTATTGGTGTTCAGCCCTGCTTTTGTGGCCGATTGTTTAGAAACGCTTTACGAAATCACGGTAGAATACCATGAAGAATTTAAAACTTTAGGTGGCGAGCATGTTCAGCTGGTAGAAAGTTTGAACGATAGCCCCGTTTTTATTGAGGCACTTGCCGGAATGGTTAAATAGTCTTAGATTTAAAGATGGCGAACTTTATCATTTTAATGGGGGTATCTGGAAGTGGTAAAACGGTTATCGGAAGGGCTTTGTCGCCAAGAATAAATGCTGAATTTATAGATGGCGACAACCTGCATTCGCAACGGAATGTAGATAAAATGGCTGCGGGGATTCCCTTAACAGATGCTGATCGTTTGGATTGGCTGCAGTTGATTGCTAAAGTTGGCCGTGAACATGCTGCTCATGGAACGAACTGTATAATTGCCTGCTCTGCGCTAAAAAAATCATACCGCGATCTGTTGAGAGCGGATAATACATCCATGCGCTTTGTGTATTTAAAAGGAAGCTTCGATTTGATCCATGATCGGATTGTTAAACGTTCACATCAATATATGCCTTCCAGTTTATTGCAAAGCCAGTTTGAAACCCTGGAAGAGCCACAGGCTGATGAAACAGATGTATTTACAGTTTCCATCGACCAAAGTATTCCTGAAATTGTTGAAGAAATTGCTAAGGCTGATGTGATTTCGTAATCATCGAAATAATCTGATTGGTTGCGCCTTTTTTATCTGCAACATATCTTTTAGCCTGGTCTGCAGCATCTTTATTTTCTAAGAAATCTTCAAATGCATTAATTAAATCAATTGTGGAGCTGATGCTTTCTGCTGCTCCAATGTCAATCAGATCTTTTGCCTCCTGAAATTTATCGTATTTAGGTCCGAAAATTACCGGTAGTCCAAATGCTGCGGCTTCTAAAGTATTGTGGATGCCTATTCCAAAACCGCCGCCAATGTAAGCCACTTTTCCGTATTGATATAATGAAGAAAGCATACCGATGTTGTCTACTATGAGCGTTTGGTGTTCGGCGTTTGGCGTTTGATTAGACGAACTGAAAATTGAAAACCGCACATTGTTAACTGAAAACTGTTTCTCTATACTTTCGATATGGCTTTCGTGGATCTCATGTGGGGCAATGATAAACTTCCAGTTGGGGTATTTTTCTGACAGGGCCGATAATATTTTCTCATCTTCTGGCCAGGTACTTCCACAAATTAAAGTAGGCGAGTTGCCAATAAAGCTTTCGATAAGAGGAAGCGCTTTGGGCGATTGCGCATTTTCATAAACACGGTCGAAACGGGTATCGCCACTTATGGTTACATTATTTAATCCGATTGATTTTAAAAGATTTTCGCTCTCTTTATTTTGTACGAAAAAGTAAGTAACAGATTTTAAAATATTGCGGTAAAAGTTGCCATACCATTTAAAAAATGCCTGACTTTCTCTGAAAATTCCAGAAATCACGTATAAAGGAATGCCCTGATCTTTCAGTTCCTTAAAATAGAAATGCCAAAACTCATATTTAGTAAAAATGGCCATTTCAGGATTAATACTACTTATAAAACGCTTAGCGTTACCAGGAGTATCAATCGGGAGGTAAAATACATCTGCCAGGGCATAATTTTTCCTGATTTCATATCCAGAGGGAGAAAAAAAGTAATTATAATTTTCTTAGCAGGATAAAGGTTTTTTATTTTTTCTAATACGGGTCTGCCCTGTTCAAATTCGCCTAAAGAAGCAAAATGAAACCATATATGTTTTTCAGCAGGATTAATTTTCTGAGCAATTATGTTAAAAATATTTTTGCGCCCTTTTATAAAGAGTTTAGCCTTAGGATTAAATAATGAGAATAGCTTAATGAGTAAAGTATAAGCCCAAATTCCGATGATGTAAAGTAATTTCATATCTTCGTGCCAAGATAAAACGAATATATTTAAAAAGCTTAAAAATATATGGAAGCCTCACGATTTTACCTAATATTCAACTGAGTAATAAACTTTGCTAATTGCTCTTATAGCTAACCAAAATTAAAAACATCTTAAAAAATAAAATTGTTTTTGATGGCCGGAAGTTATACGATTTGCAAAAAAAAATCGATCTTGGCTATTATTATAACAGTATAGGTAGAAAACTATTAGCTCCTAACCCTCTGAAGAGCGGACAAAGCACAATTTGCAGTAGTAGGGAGTTTTAAAAAACAGAATATGAACGAAAGAAAGGAAAATTTCCCTTCAGGAGATTTAGGAAGTAGAAAAAGAATATTGATTACGGGGGCAGCCGGATTTTTAGGCTCACACCTTTGTGATCGTTTTGTAAAAGAGGGGTATTCCGTTATCGGGATGGATAATCTGATTACTGGTGATTTGGCGAATATCGAACACTTGTTCAAGCTGGAGAATTTTGAGTTTTATAATCATGATGTTTCCAAATTTGTGCATATTCCGGGTAAACTTCATTACATTTTACATTTTGCTTCACCTGCAAGTCCGATTGATTATCTTAAAATCCCGATCCAGACACTTAAAGTAGGTTCATTAGGTACGCATAATCTTTTGGGTTTGGCCCGTAATAAAAATGCAAGGATGCTGATTGCATCAACTTCTGAAGTATATGGCGATCCGAACGTAAACCCACAGCCTGAAGAATATTGGGGTAACGTAAACCCGGTTGGTCCACGTGGTGTTTACGATGAGGCCAAGCGTTTTCAGGAAGCCATTACCATGGCTTACCACACTTTTCATGGCGTAGAAACCAGGATCGTTAGGATTTTTAATACTTACGGACCGAGAATGCGCCTGAATGATGGTCGTGTTTTACCTGCTTTTATCGGGCAGGCTTTAAGAGGTGAAGATTTAACCGTCTTTGGTGACGGAAGTCAAACACGCTCTTTTTGTTATGTTGATGATCTGATAGAGGGGATATACCGTTTATTGATGAGCGACTATGCCCAGCCGGTAAACATTGGTAATCCTGATGAAATTACCATCAAACAGTTCTGTGAGGAAATTATTAAACTTACAGGCACTACACAAAAAATTGTGTACAAAGAACTTCCTCAGGATGATCCGAAGCAGCGCAGACCGGATATTACTAAAGCCAGGGAGATATTGGGCTGGGAACCAAAAATTGGACGTGCGGAAGGATTGAAAATTACATACGAATATTTTAAATCATTGCCTCCAGAGGCACTGGAAAAAATAGAACATAAAGATTTTACCACATTTAACCGTTAAAATGGCAAAAATATTAGTTACTGGTGGAACAGGGTACATTGGTTCGCACACAGCTGTAGAATTACACAACGCAGGATATGAAGTTGTAATTGTTGATAACCTTTCTAACTCAAATATCAAAATTTTAACTCAGCTACATGCCATTACCGGCAAATGGTTCGATTTTCATGAAATTGATCTTCAGGATGAAAAAGCGGTACAGGAATTTGCAGAAAATCATGCTGATATTGATGGAATTATCCATTTCGCAGCTTATAAAGCAGTCGGCGAATCGGTAGAAAAACCGTTAAAATATTATAAAAATAACTTCTATGGATTGATTAATCTGCTAACCTCATTTAACAGAAAAATTAATTTTGTGTTTTCTTCATCATGTACCGTTTATGGTCAGCCAGAAACTTTACCGGTAACTGAAGCTGCATCAGTGCAGAAAGCAGAATCTCCTTACGGAAATACCAAACAGATTGCTGAAGAAATACTGGCAGAAACTGCTGCGGTAACACCTGATTTAAATGTAATCGCTTTGCGTTATTTTAATCCGGTTGGTGCCCACGAAACTGCTTTGATCGGTGAGTTACCAAATGGTGTGCCGGCAAACCTTGTCCCTTTTATTACTCAATCTGCTATTGGAAAACGTGGTCCGATTACCGTTCACGGAAATGATTACGATACACCGGATGGTTCTGCTATACGCGATTATATCCATGTGGTTGATCTTGCAAAAGCGCATGTTGCCGCTATTAAAAAATTAGAAGATGGAAACCCGAACGGTAATTATGATGTTTTCAATATCGGTACCGGCAAAGGATCTTCAGTTTTAGAGATTATTGCTGCTTTCGAAAAAGTAAATGGCGAAAAACTGGATTATAAAATCGGTCCGAGAAGGGCAGGGGATATTGTTCAGATTTATGGCGATGTACAAAAATCGAATAATGAACTGGGTTGGAAAGCCAATCTGGATATTAACGAAATGATGCGCTCGGCATGGGAGTGGGAAAAATACATTAAGGCCAACCCTTTTTAAATGAAGTTGTCGGAGCACAAAGATTTAAAAGCCGCCATTACCGAACTGCCTGTTAAAGAAAAAGACAAGCTGTTGCTGCGTTTGGTGGCTAAAGACAAAGTGCTCACCGAACACCTTCATTATAAATTATTAGAGGATGAAACCGATCTGGAAGACCGGAAAGAAAGGATTAAAGCCGATGTTGACGAACAGATTCCTGAATTGAAAAAATTAAATGCCAAAGAGGCATTGGTAAAAGTAAGGAAAATGATCACATCGGTTAACCACTTTTATAAGGTAACCAAAGATCCCGTTGGGGAAGTAGAACTTAAATTGTATATCCTCAATGCCATCCCTTTTGATTATAAGAAATCAATTTTTGGTTACCGCGATTTTATGATGCTTTTTAGTATCTATTACATCAAAACGGTTGCGGTAACCATCAATAAATTCAAAAAACTTCACGAAGATCTGCAGTTCGATTTAAGTGAAAATCTGAATCACTTGCTTGATAAAATCTATTCTTCTAAATTAGTCGGTGCAGCGGAAGCCAGTAATTTGCCAAAAGAGATCAGTTAAATACTATATTCCCTTTATATTAATTGATAAATCTCCAGGATTAAAGCAATCGATTTAGCAGTTGATGTTGCTGCTGTTGAATATTACCCGAAGAAACTTTAGAGAAAAAATCATGCAGAAAGAGGTACTCGCCTTTAGCTAAAATTACTTTTTGTTCGATTTTCTTATACCAATCCACCTCAAAATCTTATTGATTTTATAAATATCCCCTTCAGGGGCTGTGGTTATTCGTACCTCAACGCCTCTACCGGGTCTAGCTTTGAAGCTTTTTTGGCAGGATAGTATCCGGAAAGGATTCCTACAAATACACATAATACAAAGCCACCAATAATAAATAACCAGGGGATCAGGAATGCTCCACCCATAGCAAGGGAAATCAGGTTTCCTAAAACTATTCCGAGAAAAATACCTAGGGCTCCACCCATTAAACAGATTACTACAGCCTCGATTAAAAACTGGCGGCGAATAACCTTTGGATTTGCGCCGATCGCTTTACGGATACCAATTTCGCGTGTACGTTCGGTAACTGAAACCAGCATGATATTCATTAAGCCTATTGAGGCTCCAATTAAAGTAATAATTCCAATGGCCACACCACCAATAGCTACAAAGGCCAGGTTCTCGAATAATGTTTGAGCAATGGCATCACTCTTGGTAATCTCGAAATTATTGGTTTCGTTTACCTTTACTTTGCGGATATTTCTGAATAGTGCGGTAGATTCGCCAATAATGTTTTCCTGCATCTCATTACTAGGTACCATTACTGTAATGGTGTAAGATGGGTTGGCATTGGCATTAATCTGCTTCGCTTTTAGCAGGGGCACATAAACGGCCCTGTCGCCACTAAAGCCCATGCTCGATCCTTTTTTCTCTAATATGCCAACAATTTTAAAACGGTTATTACCTACATTGATCAGTTTATCTAAAGGGTCTGAGTCTTTGAACAGTTTTTCTACTACTTCGCCACCAACAACACAAACATTACTTCCCAACTGTATTTCAGAAACGCTAAAATTTCTTCCCTGTGAGAGATTTAAACCCTGAGAGGCTAAACCATTTTCATCAATCCCCTGAACGTTAATATTAGGATTAGTTTTTAAACTGCCATATTTTATGGTAGAGCCGCTGCTGGCAAAAACGCTTACTGCAACAGTAGCTGGCGTATTCAGGCTATCTTTAAATTTAACAGCATCTTCGTAGCGGATGGCTTTAAAAGGTTTTGGTCTTTTTCCATTTCCAATCCTGATTCCGGTACCACGGTTTCTTATGGTAAATGAGTTGGCCCCCATGCTACTGAAAGCATCTGTCATACTTTTCTTTACAGCATCCAGCGTGGTTAAAATCCCAACCAAAGCCATTAAACCAATAGCAATAATCAAAGCAGTAAGCATGGTACGCAAGCGGTTAGCTTTAATTGATTCTAATGACAGTCTGATGTTTTCTCTGTAATTCATTTATAGTAAGTACCAAGTCAAGTATTGAGTATCAAGTATGAAGATGGGATTTGCCCTATACCCTTTGCCTTAAACCTTATTTGTAAAAATAAAAAAAGTCCCGATGTTTAGACAAGGGGACTGCACTATATGTTACAATAATATTTTATTTATGCCGAGAAACTCGTGCCACAGCCGCAGGTGCTCGTTGCATTAGGGTTAACGAAGGTAAAACCACGGGAATTTAATCCATCCTGCCAATCAATCATCATACCCATTAAGTACATCTGGTGTGCTTTATTCATGAAAACTTTAATGCCCTCAATAAAATATTCCTGATCGCCATCTTTTTTCTGATCAAAACCCAAAACGTAGTTCATCCCAGCGCAACCACCGCCCTCTACGCCAACACGTAATCCGTAATCCTCACCGATCTCCTGCTGATCTTTTAATTTATATAACTCTTTAGTTGCTCCTTCGGAAAAAGTAACCGGTGCAAATGCTGTATCAACTGTTGTGCTCATGTTATTTAAATTTTATCTGTCACAAATATAAATAATAATGCACATTTTTGCTTTTAACGGTCTGTTAATATTACCGTAATTAAACAATACTTATGAATACCCAACAGATTTTGATTGATATAGTGATCTTATTTGCAGGCATTTTTGCTGCGTTAATGGCCGTTTATTATATTTTAAAGAGCGATATTCAGCGATTTTTCGACCTCAGGAATATTGAACTGAATAAAGAAAGCAGAGCGCACATTTTACCTTTAAGATTGCAGGCGCACGAGCGTTTAATTATATTCGTCGATCGTATTAACCCGGCTAATTTGCTTGTTCGTCTGCATCAGCAAGGAATTGCCATTGCTACTTTACAAGCAGGTATTTTAAATGAAATCCGCTCGGAGTACCAGCATAACATCACTCAACAGTTATATGTAGATAGTGTAACCTGGAGTATAGTACAAAAATTAAAAGACGATACTATTGCTATGGTGAATAATACAGTACAAGGTTTACCAGCCGATGCAAATGGAATTGAATTGAGTAAGGCAATTTTACAGCAGATGGCTGGTATAGATGACAATCCATACGACTTAACGATCGAACTGATTAAAAAAGATATCCATAAGTTGTTTTAAGAGGAGTTAACTGGTTACCAGTTTAAACAATTAAACTTCAATTACAGTTAACCAAAATATACACCATGGCTGGGCCAGTTAACCAATGACCACTGAACTAATGAACTAACCAAATGAGCGAGAAAAAGCATACCACTACTTCGGGGATTGAAATAAAGGCGCTTTATACCGAAGCGAAGCCAATGGAAGAACTGCCCGGAGAATTTCCTTTTACCAGGGGGATTCAGAAGGATATGTACCGCGGTCGCTTGTGGACGATGCGGCAGTATGCTGGTTTTTCGACTGCTGAAGAATCAAACAAGCGTTATCATTATTTATTGGCTCAGGGTACAACAGGATTATCTGTTGCGTTTGATCTTCCAACGCAAATTGGTTACGATTCCGATCATGAAATGGCTGATGGAGAGGTAGGTAAGGTTGGTGTGGCTATCGACTCGTTGAAGGATATAGAGATTTTATTTGATGGCATTGAGCTGAAAGACATTACAACTTCGATGACGATTAATGCAACGGCTTCGATTTTACTGGCCATGTATATAGCGCTCGCCAAAAAACAAGGTGCAGATTTAAAGCAGATTTCGGGCACAATTCAGAATGATATCTTAAAAGAGTATGCTGCAAGGGGAACCTATATCTATCCGCCAAAGCAATCAATGCGTTTAATTACCGATATTTTTGAGTTTTGTAGCAAAGAAGTGCCGAAATGGAATACCATTTCCATATCTGGCTACCATATTCGTGAGGCTGGCTCTACTGCTGTACAAGAGCTTGCTTTTACATTAGCTAATGGCAAGACTTACCTAAAAGCCGCTTTAGATAAGGGTTTAAATATTAACATCTTTGCGAAACGCTTGTCGTTCTTCTTCAATTGCCACAATAATTTCTTTGAGGAAATTGCTAAGTTTAGGGCTGCAAGGCGGATGTGGGCGAAAATTACCAAAGATTTGGGCGCTGCAGATGAGAAAGCCCAGATGTTAAGGTTTCATACCCAGACCGGAGGCTCAACATTAACCGCGCAACAACCCCTAAATAATGTGATCAGGGTAAGCAATCAGGCAATGGCTGCGGTTTTAGGTGGAACACAGTCCTTACATACTAATGGCTACGATGAAGCGCTTTCGCTTCCAACAGAATCGGCAGCAAAAATTGCTTTACGTACCCAGCAGATTATTGCTTTCGAGAGTGGTGTTACCGATACAGTAGATCCATTGGCGGGATCATTCTTTGTAGAGAACCTCACCGATGAAGTTGAAGCTGCTGCGTGGGCTTATATCGATCGGATAGATGCTATGGGTGGTTCGGTGAACGCCATCGAAAGCGATTATATGCAGAATGAAATTGCCAGCGCAGCTTATCAATATCAAAAAGAGATTGAAAGCGGCGAAAGGATCTCTGTTGGAGTAAATAAATTTACACAACAAGAGGAAGCTTTAACCGAGGTTTTCAATATAGATGACTCGATCCGCAAGCTGCAATCTGAAAAGCTCGATCACTTAAAATCAAACCGCGACCAAGCTGCGGTAGAAAAAGCATTGCAGCAATTGAGCGAAGCTGCCAAAGGCGAAACTAATCTAATGCCTTTGATTATCGATTCCGTTGAAAAATATGCCACTCTTGGTGAAATTGCAGATGTATTCAGGAATACATTTGGTGTTTATTAGTTAAAATTAAATACCCTGATTTTTTGATTCATTTCTAAGTTTAAATTGAAGATATCCTGCTTCTGATAAATGGCAATAAAATGATTAGCATTTTATTCACAATATGTGAATAATGAACTAAACTGTCGTAAAATTCATACTATAATAACAACTAATGAAATAGTATAAACGACTGGCCTGAATTAATAATTTATTTATTTAACTTATGCCTTTGATTTTCAGTTTGTTTGATGTTGAAAGGGGCTAAAACGCTTAACTAGTATCTAAAATGGCTTAAATTTTGCTTTTTCAGCAGCAATTCGAAGTAATGAAGGTATTGATTATAAATAGTGGTTGTGTGGATAACCAGTGTTAATAAATAGTTATCAACATAAAAAATTGAGGTTAAGCGGGCTACTATATTCCTTATCAGTACGTTACGATTTATTTAAAATTTTTGTTTAAAATGTTGATAATTATGTCAATATTCGTAGTCCCTAAACGGACCATCCCTTTAATTCGAATAGGCACTGTAAACCAATAAATTATAGAAATCGCAATGGAAAAAACTTGTACAGAAGTGTGGAAGAACTGTCTTCAAATTATTAAGGATAACATTCCGAGCCAAAGTTTCAAAACCTGGTTCGAGCCAATAACGGCCCTTAAATTGGAAGGCAAGGTTTTAACCATACAGGTGCCAAGTTTGTTCTTTTACGAATGGCTTGAAGAACATTATGTGGGCTTGCTGCGCAAGACTGTAAAAAAACAACTTGGAGAGGATGGCAGGTTGGAATATAACATCGTTGTAGATAAATCATCAAACAGCGGTAATCCTTATACTACCAATATGCCCTCAAATGGAAATGGAGCGGAGGCAAAGGTACAATCGATGCCGATTCCGGTTTCCATTAATAAGGATATTAAAAACCCATTTATTATCCCAGGATTAAAAAAATTAAATGTTGATCCACAATTAAACGCAAACTATACTTTCGAAAATTATATTGAGGGAGATTGCAATCGCTTGGCGCGCTCTGCAGGTTACGCTGTAGCTGCTAAACCAGGAGGTACATCTTTTAACCCTTTGATGATTTACGGTGGAGTAGGTTTGGGTAAAACGCACCTGGCGCAGGCAATCGGTAATGAGATTAAACGCAGCATGCCAGATAAATTAGTGATCTACGTAAGTTGTGAGAAATTCTGTCAGCAGTTTGTAGATTCCTTGAAAAACAACACCATTAACGATTTCGTTAACTTTTATCAGGCAATGGATGTAATCATCATGGATGATGTGCACAACTTTGCAGGTAAAGAAAAAACACAGGATATTTTCTTCCACATTTTTAATCATCTACATCAGTCGGGCAAACAGGTAATCTTAACATCTGACAAAGCACCGAAAGATTTAGCTGGTTTGGAAGAGCGTTTGTTAAGCCGTTTTAAATGGGGTTTATCTGCAGATCTACAGATTCCTGATCTGGAAACGCGTATCGCTATCTTAAGAAAGAAAATGTATGCTGATGGTATTGAGTTACCAGGCGAGGTGGTAGAATATGTTGCACATAACATTGATAACAACGTACGTGAGTTAGAGGGTGCTATGGTATCTCTTCTGGCGCAGGCTACTTTGAATAAAAAAGAAATCGATTTAGCTCTGGCTAAACAAATGTTGAAGAACTTTATCAAAAATACTTCAAAAGAAATTTCAATGGAATACATCCAGAAATTGGTTTGCGAGTATTTTGAGGTTCCGGTTGATATGGTAAAATCGCAAACACGTAAACGTGAAATTGTTCAGGCCCGTCAGATTTCGATGTACCTATCTAAAAGCCATACTAAATCATCATTGAAAACAATTGGTGCTTTCTTTGGTGGCCGCGATCATAGTACCGTAATTTATGCTTGCCAAACGGTAGAAGATTTAATTGATACTGACAAGAAGTTTAAAGCTTACGTACACGATATCCAAAAGAAATTAAAAATGAGCTAAACTTTAGTGCAAGGGCAGAAAGATAGAAGGGTTTAAATTAAAATCTTTTGTTCGTGTTCAAAAAGTTGAAGCTATAACTATAAAGGCCGATATTTATCGGGCCTTTATAGTTTATCAGGTTTTCTAAACCATTAAAGCTTCTCTATCTCGGCCAAACCATATAACAGTGCAGCAACGTGGAGGGCTTGTGCTATTTTATTATCTTTAATAAACTGTTTTACCTCTTCTACAGTATATTCCTCCACATTTAAAATTTCATGCTCGTCTAAATGCTGCTCATCTGTTTTAACACCACCAGTTAAAAAATAAGTAAATATTCTGTTATTTGAGGTTGCCGGATTGGGATAAAGTTCTGCAATAAATTTGCAGGTTTTAAAACTGTAACCAGTCTCTTCCAAAAGCTCACGTTTAACGGCAAACTCCGGAGCCTCATCACCATCAATCACACCACCCGGAACTTCAAGTGAAATAATATCAGCTGCATGGCGGTACTGGCGTACCATAATTATTTTTCCTTCTTCTGTTAATGCAATCGCATTTACCCAGTTTGGGTATTCTAAAACATAATAATCATCTTTTATCACGCCACCCGGAAGTTTCACTTCATCAACGCGTAAGGTAGCCCACTGTTCGCGTACTAAATATTTAGAGGCTAGTTTCTGCCACTTTTCTATAATCATTTAATTTATATTGTTTATTTTGTTTAGCGCCGTGCGCTTGGCGCTTAGCGTATGTATTGCTGTATCGTTTTCTGGCGGTGCAGGTTTACCAAATGTACAATCTTGTGCTGATCTGACAAGTATTGATAAACTAAATTAAGTTTTGGTGCAATGCTTTGGTTGCGATCGTGACTCACACCTAACTCATAATACAGAAATTCGCTTAATGAGTCGAGTTTTTCAGGGGGAAGACTGCTTTCAGTCAACCAATTTTCAAAAACAGAAAGATTTTCATTTTCAAGAATTTCTTTTGGTAATTGAAAGCCTCCTTCCATAGTTTCGTCAAAAAGTTGATTGGCTTCAGCCAGCTTGCCTTCTAACTTTAAGCCCATAATACGGGCCAAAACTTGTGCAAGTTTCTGTATTTCTGCTGTGATTAAATCTCTTCGGTACATTATTGTTGTAATATTAGGTTGTTGAAAAGTTAAAATATTATGTAACGTTCAAAATAAAATCTTTTCCAATCTACGGACTAACCTACCAGCTTCCGCTGCTACCGCCACCGCCAAAGCTTCCTCCGCCAAAGCCACCGAATCCTCCTCCTCCACCAGAAGAACCGCCTCCCCAGCCACCGCTGCTTCGGCCGCCGCCACTTCCAAACAGCATAGCCCAAAATAGGGCGTTAGACGCGCCCCGTCCGCCGATTACTTCGCTTCCGCCTCCGCCACCTTTTCTCATAAAGATGATGATTACGATTACAATAATGATAATAACCACAATACTACCGCCTCCACCACCTTTTTTTGAAGAAGCTTTCGGGTTATCGTTTTTATATTCACCACGGGTATATTTTATAATTGAAGTAGTACCTTCATCCAGACCGGCATAATAGTTTCCTGCTTTAAAATTGGGCTTAATATCGTTATCAATAATGCGTTTGGCATAAATATCAGGTAATGCGCCTTCTAAGCCATAACCCGTTTGAATAGAGATTTTTCGGTCGCCAACTGCCACAACGATCATAATACCATTGTTTTTGCCGCTTTGGCCAACTCCCCATTTCCTGCCCAGTTCTACAGCGTATTCATTAATATCATAATCACCTACAGATTTTAATATCGCTATGGCAATCTGTGTAGAAGAAGAATCGTTAAAAGTTACCAGTTTGCTTTCGAGTGCCTGTTTCTGATCGGCCGATAACACGTTCGCATAATCATTAACCAAAGTGTTAGGCTTTTCCGGAAAATCCTGTGCAAAGGCAAAACTGAGGAACAGGCTGAGCAGCGATAAAAGGAATATTTTCTTCATCTCTTATTTGTTCTTCAGGTTATCCATAAAAACAATATCGTTCGGCAGTTCATTAATGTCGCCTTTTTGCGGTGGGAAGAATAAGGCTAACTTTTCTCCAGCCAATGCTACGCCTGCAATAATGCCATCAGCCAAATTGCCTTTTGTAAAATGCGCTGTCATCGCAATTTTAGTAGTTTCCCAAAAGTTTTCAGGTACCACCTGATGAATCCCGACATCGCCGATAATGGCAAATTTATGATCGGCATGTGCCAGATAAATCAGTACACCATTTCTTTTTGCTGTTTTATCCATGTCCAGTTTAGCAAAATATTCTGTGGCTTTTTCGTATGGATCGCCTGCGCAATGTTTATCAATAGCAATCCTAATTTCTCCGGAAGTTGCTCTTTCTGCATCGGAAATCGCGTTTGCTATTCTTTCTTGTTCAATATCTGAAAATAACGACATCTGTTTATTTTATATGAAGTAAAAAGGGTAATAAATGTTCAGTTAAACATTCACTACCCTTATATATTGTGTTAAAAATAATTAAAACTCTACTTTAGGTGCATTTTTAGCAGATGCGTCAGCCTCGAAATATCCTTTTGGTTTAAAACCGAACATTCCGGCTGTTAAATTGGTTGGAAACGATCTTATTTTGCCATTATATTCCTGTACTGCATCATTAAAATCTTTTCGGGCAACGGTGATCCTGTTTTCGGTACTTTCTAATTGTGCCGATAAATCACTGAATTGTTGTGTAGCCCTTAACTCAGGATAATTCTCTGTAATGGATAATAATTTACCCAATGCCTGACTTAATTCTCCCTGCGCAGCCTGGAATTTTTTGATGTTTTCAGGTGAAAGATCATCCGTGTTAACAGTCATCTGCGTGGCTTTTGCACGTGCCTCAGTTACCGCGGTTAATGTACCCTGTTCAAATTTAGCAGCACCTTTTACAGTTGCTACCAGGTTCGGAATCAAATCTGCTCTTCTCTGATATTGGGTTTGTACTGTTCCCCATTTCGATTTAACGTTCTCATCCAATTTAACCATGCTGTTATATCCGCATGAACTTAAAGTGCTCACTGCAATTACTGCAGCTAAAATTCCAAATATTAATCTTTTCATTTTTATGATTTTGTCTTTTTAATAGAATTGATTTATGGTCAATTTACGAATTAGATATCAAATTGCATGCCTTTGTTACAGTTTCGGTATTTATCTGACAGGTTGACAAGCTACTCATTGAATTTAACAAGGTAAAATCATGAGATTTGATTGAGTAATTTGTGTATATCGAGCCTGGTTCTTTGTTTTGGAGCGCAGGGCCTTTCGCTTTTTTAATGTTCCTCCCGCTCTCCGCTTTATCCCGATAAAAACCTGGGAAGCAAGCAAGCACACCAAAATATAACATAAACTTGTGCTTAAATCGGGATGCCCGCTCCGATCGGGGCTAGAAACTTCGGCCTGTAGCACGGAAAAACCGAAATAGTAGCAGAAAAATAACCTAATTAAATCTTAAGGATGCCCCCGATCTTTCATCCTACAGTGGGGACACAAATATTCAAGAATAGTTTAGGCATTTTGCTAACCAACTTTAATAGAATACGGATTTTAACGAAGGACGCCGTCAATCCCAGGTGGCAGAAGGATCAAAAAAACAGTTGCAGAATAGAACAAATTGCACCACCAAACCTGAAACGCAGTGGTTTTGTGAAAATACCTCTCAAACTTTCACTTAGCAGAAACAAACAAAACAAAGTGCCGCTGTTTTTTTGATGAGCGTGTGTGGTGAGAAGCCACATTGTTGGATTGACAAAGCGCTTTGGGTACTTTGGCGCTCCAAAGTACCATGCCTCCGCGGCAAAGAGCGGTAGAAAGATTTTGTAATAAAAATCCGTGTTTATCTGTGGTTAAAATCCTTTAACTAACATTGGACAATAGCTAAGGCCTATGAAATAATGCAAATAAATAATTCTGAAAGTACAAATGAATTTTATTATACAGTTGCCTATCTTTGTACTGTTCGGGATAAAAACCTGACATGATATGCAAAAAGACATCGAAATTACTTTACTCCCTGATCAGGTTGAGCAAACTGAAGTTATTAAACAAAAGCTGGCCGAAGGTCTAAAACTTTCTGAAACTAGAATTAAAGGCTACGAAATTCTAAAAAGATCGATCGATGCCCGTTCCAGAAAGGTGATTTTCCGTTTGCAGGTAAAGGTTTTTGTAGATGAAGAAGCCATTCCTGAAGTTTATACCATTAACTATCCCAATGTGAGCGGAGCCAAACCGGTAATTATTATCGGCGCTGGTCCGGCAGGCTTGTTTGCGGCTTTGCAATGCATTGAAAATGGATTGAAGCCCATTATTATTGAACGTGGTAAAGATGTAAAACAACGCCGGAGAGATTTGGCTGCCATAAACAAGCAGGGATTAGTGAATACCGAATCTAATTATAGTTATGGAGAAGGTGGCGCAGGGACCTATTCTGATGGTAAACTGTATACCCGTTCCAATAAGCGGGGCGATATTAATAAAGTGCTTCAGGTTTTTGTCAACCATGGCGCAGAACCTGATATTGCTATCGATGCACGTCCACATATCGGTACCAACAAACTTCCACACATCATTACTGCGATAAAAGATACCATTTTGAATGCCGGCGGAGTGGTGCTGTTTGATAGTAAGATGACCGACATTTTAATCGAATTCGGGAAAATAAAAGGAATTGAGATAAATTTTGAAGAAAAACTCCTTGCTGATGATATTATCCTGGCAACTGGTCATTCTGCAAGAGATGTGTATGAATTGTTAAACAGTAAAAATATCCTGATCGAAGCAAAACCATTTGCTTTAGGCGTACGGATTGAACATCCTCAGGAAATTATTGATTCAGCCCAGTACCACTGCGATATCCGCTCGGAATTCTTACCACCAGCTTATTATAGTTTGGTTGAGCAGGTTGGTGCCCGGGGGTATTTTCATTTTGTATGTGCCCGGGAGGTATTATTGCACCTTGTTCTACTGGCGAAAATGAAATTGTGGTAAATGGCTGGTCGCCATCTAAAAGGAATAATCCTTATGCCAACTCGGGAACAGTAGTTCAGGTTACGTTAAATGATGTTCAGGGTTATGATCCACTTAGAATGTTGCATTTCCAATCGGAGATTGAAAAAATGGCTTTTGAGGCCGGTGGCGGAAATCTGGTAGCGCCTGCACAGCGTATGGTCGATTTTGTGAATAATAAATTATCGATCGATTTACCAAAGAACTCCTATCTGCCTGGTACCAAAAGTTCGATGCTGGATAATATCCTTCCTGAATTTGTATCTGATAGTTTGCGCGCAGCATTGCCTCTATTTGGTAAAAAAATAAGGGGCTATTACACAAATGAAGCTATTTTGGTAGGAGTAGAAAGCAGAACTTCCTCTCCGGTAAGGATTCCACGAGATAAAGAGACTTATCAGCACCCCCAGGTAAAAGGTTTATATCCCTGTGCAGAAGGCGCAGGTTATGCCGGCGGAATCGTTTCGGCAGCAATTGATGGAATTAACTGTGCAAATGCAATATTGAACGCATCTTAACAAACTTTATAGAGTGCCCGTTGTTATTTCGTTATGTTTAATATCACGAATGAAATAAAAAAAGCTTTCAATGGTGATGCATGGCATGGCAATCATGTAATGCAAACATTGAATAATGTGAATCCGGAAAAAGCATTTAGTCATTTTATTCCCGGTGCACATTCTATTGCAGAAATTGCCTTGCATTTAACTGCCTGGACAGAAGAGGTTAGTTCTAGATTAACCGGTAAGCCAGCTGCAGAACCTGCAAGAGGCGATTGGCCTGAACCTGAATCAGGGACACCACAAGCTTGGGAGCGCATCATCTTTGATTTTAAGATTGCAAATGAAGAACTGATCCGCCTTTGCGAAAGCCTGAAAGACAACCAATGGAATGATGAAGTGAAGAGCGAGCGTAATCCTGCTTTAGGTACGGGAGTAACCAATATTGAACTGGTAAGCGGTTTGGCACAACACCATGCCTATCATTCTGGTCAGATTGCTTTATTATCCAAATTTTAATCTGTGTATCTCTCCATCTGTGTAATCAATTTTAAAATGAAAAAGACACTAATTATTGGCGCGTCGCCAGATCCATCCAGGTATGCTTACAAAGCAGCCCACATGCTTAAGCGTTTTAACCATGATATTGTCAATGTTGGCATAAAAAAGGAGAAGTGGCAGGTACTGAAATTGAAAAGCCTGGAGGAATTCACCAGGATATTGATACCATCACCTTATATATTGGTCCTGCTTTACAGCCACAATACCACGATTATATTCTGGCCACCAAACCAAAGCGGGTAATCTTCAACCCAGGGACTGAAAATTACGAACTGGAGAAACTATTGGATCAGCATGATATAGAACCTGTTGAAGCCTGCACTTTAGTATTGCTAAGTACCGGACAATATTAAAAGCGGTATACTACACCCCAATTTACAAAATCTGCCTGGGCAAAGTGCATATAGGTTTTTGCCTGTAAACCAATATGTGGTGTAATATTAAATGTAGGTCCAAATGTCCAGTACCAGGTAGCTTTGTCCATCAACCTATTGTAGTGGATGTATTTTCCAATCTGTGCCGCAACGGTTATTCGCCACAAGTTAATGTCGGCACCAATGCTGATTCCGGTGCGCCAATGGTCGTAAGAAGTACCATAGTTTTGGAAAGTTTCCCCATAATTATTAGGGTCGAAAACTGTAAAATAATAAACTGCATCAGCACCTGCCTTAAGTGTCATCATATCATTCAGATAGAAATTATAACCTGCATATAATCCACTTTTTGTACAAACTTTTATTTCTATTCGCAAATACGCCTCTTGCACCTAAGCCAGCACTAAGCTCAATTGAATTTCGCTGTAAAGTAGTATAAGTGCTTTTCTGCTCCGCAGTTAATGGCTTCTGATTGTTCAACTTCAGACCGATATAAACATTTCCAGTGTTTAAACCTCCGTTTGGAACAGTAGCCCCTCCGTTTGATACATGTAAAAAACCAAAACCCAGTAACAGATCTGCATATTGGCTCATTGGCAGCTCCATTCCTAAATCTGCTTTTATGGTTTCATTAATCGGGCTTCCCAAAAATCTGTTTTTTGTATTATTAAAGTAATACTTGTTTGTGTAACCCAAGCCAACGCCAGGCGTAAAATTAAATTTCGCTTTTCCTACTTTGAATAATTGAAAATCCATCTGGGCCACCAAACCATATACCTGCCCAAAGGCATGTTCCGAAGTATCTTTTGTTCCCTTTAATTTGCTTAGGTCTCTGAAAATAAATCCGATCCCATAAGATTTGGCTCCGCTAAACCCGATCCATTTATCACTGTTCGTGCTGATATCCTTAAAATAAGCCGCGTCAAAACCTATAATCTGGTCCTGGAACAAATGTCCTTGGTCGCTATTTACATGCGTACCGAAAATAGGTTTAAAAATAATCGAATGATTTTCTGATGCAATTTGTGCCTGGGCAAAAGTAGTACAGGTAATCAGGATGATTAGGGATAGGGATAATTTTTTCATTAGTTTTTACTAAAACGGTAAGCAAGACTATAAAAGGCATAACGGTAGCCAATGGCGCTATTTTTAACTTCGTTCGAAGTAAAGGTAGCCGTATAGTTGGCTGTCCAGCGTGCAATAGCAAAAAGTTAACCCCACCTGTGTGGTAAAAACAAAAGGTTTTGGTTTAAAGGTAATCGGTCCCTTATCATTCCTAAATAAACCACCCTGCAGGCTCGAATCAAATACCACAGCATGTAATTGTGGACTAACCGAAAGAAAAAGTTCGTATTTGCGCTGAGCTTTATAGTTGTTGTTATTATTCACCAAGCTGTTAAAAGCTGCTGAGCCTTCCATATCGTTAAATCTTCCCAAACGGAACATGGCACCAAGGTTGGCCTTTGTAATTACGTTGCCAAGCGCAGCCGAAGCCGTTCCCGTAACATCAAATACCTTATTATTGGTGGTTATTAAAAGTTTGTTGTATTCGGCGCCCAGGTTCAGTGCCAGCTCACTGTTTAAACCGTATTCCCATCCTTCAATCTGGTTTTGACCAACCAGTTTATGAAATGCTTTTTGAAACTTTTCGCCCAAGGCATCTTTTCCCGTAACGCCAAGCTGTGCCGAAACTTTTAACAGCTGTTTGTTATCATAAAACCGGCTATAATTAGCCTCTCCATATAAGTATGCTGTGAAAGGCCTGTCATGTAAAGCGGGATTAGGTACGAAACTATAATAGGGATTGTAAATTTTTTGACCAAGCTCAAAGCCTATAATCTCTTTGCTTCTCCCGGTTTTCAGGTTTTCACCGTTTAAAGCGTGCCTAAATTTAATAAAAGCACCGTTTGTATAATAGCGGTCGCTGGTAATATCAATATAAGCATCATTCTCTGAGATAATAACAAGCTCATTTTTATAATTTTGCGCGTAACTAATTTCTGCAATGCCGATAAATAGCAGAGAAAAGTATATTTTGAGCATCAACTTCATTTGTTTGGATGGTTTATTAAGGCTATAAAAGTATTAATTATTGTTCAAAATATTGATACTGCAATCCTTTGTTAAGCTTGGTTTATTTATTTAGTACATATTATGCTATTGTTTTTTCAGCAAAGCAGTTGTTGTGCTACTATATCAGCATGTTCCCGCTTTCCGTTTGTAGTGCCGGCGTGAAGCCTGCAGCTACCACTGCAATCGGGTTTAGATGGGCGGGGGCAGGGGGTAACTTACGAAGTTTCCAAAAGGGCATGTGCGGAGAACTTCGTAAGTCTTCAGATCGCAGATTTCAAAAAACCTGCGAGGTTTATAAGTAGGCTTAAACACCTTTTGCTTCAAAAAGTTTTAACTATAGTAATTTTTTTTCCTGCTGAAAACCATCAACTTACGTCAAAGCCTGCACTATTCCACAAAAACCCTTTGGAAGGAACAATATTTTTCTTACTTTTGCATCCCGCTTCGGAGGAAGGGGTTTAGTTGAAAAGGTGTTATAGAGAGAGAGGAGAGCAGGATTTATTTTAAAATAAATATTGCGGGAGAGAAAAAGATTGTTACCTTTGCAGCCCGGTTCGGAAGAGCGGAAAGCTAAATCACATTAGCATATTGAAAAGCAAACAAGGAAAGAAGAAAGCTTAAAAAATAAAATTTATTTTATTTGCAAGTTCGGAAAAAGATCCTTACCTTTGCACTCCCAACCGAAAGGAAGGGTGAAAAAAATCGGAACGGCGGATGCCGGAAAGATAGAAAAAAGATTGAAACAAATGGAAACACGTTTAAGACGAACACGACTTGAACGAACAGAAGTTTGAAGATATATAAATGACCGGCCGTGAGGTTTACCAGGTCAATAAGTTCTTAAAAGAGATGTCAATGTAGCGTAGCGAGGTAATGAAGTACCGATCAAAGTACATGATTACGTAGCTTTATTTTAAAGGTGGTGTCTAACAGACAACATAAAAAAAGAAGACTATTTTTAACAATAGTTAAAACTGGTCAGCATCTTACAACACATTTTACAATGGAGAGTTTGATCCTGGCTCAGGATGAACGCTAGCGGCAGGCCTAATACATGCAAGTCGAACGATATTTTCCAGCTTGCTGGAAGAGAAAGTGGCGCACGGGTGCGTAACGCGTATGCAACCTACCTTTATCAGGGGGATAGCCCGGAGAAATCCGGATTAACACCGCATAAAAACACAGGATAGCATTATCCAATGTTCAAATATTTATAGGATAAAGATGGGCATGCGTGTCATTAGCTAGTTGGCGGGGTAACGGCCCACCAAGGCGACGATGACTAGGGGATCTGAGAGGATGACCCCCCACACTGGTACTGAGACACGGACCAGACTCCTACGGGAGGCAGCAGTAAGGAATATTGGTCAATGGAGGCAACTCTGAACCAGCCATGCCGCGTGCAGGAAGACTGCCCTATGGGTTGTAAACTGCTTTTATCCGGGAATAAACCTCTTTACGAGTAGAGAGCTGAATGTACCGGAAGAATAAGGATCGGCTAACTCCGTGCCAGCAGCCGCGGTAATACGGAGGATCCAAGCGTTATCCGGATTTATTGGGTTTAAAGGGTGCGTAGGCGGCCTGTTAAGTCAGGGGTGAAAGACGGTAGCTCAACTATCGCAGTGCCCTTGATACTGATGGGCTTGAATGGACTAGAGGTAGGCGGAATGAGACAAGTAGCGGTGAAATGCATAGATATGTCTCAGAACACCGATTGCGAAGGCAGCTTACTATGGTCTTATTGACGCTGAGGCACGAAAGCGTGGGGATCAAACAGGATTAGATACCCTGGTAGTCCACGCCCTAAACGATGAACACTCGCTGTTGGCGATACACAGTCAGCGGCTAAGCGAAAGCGTTAAGTGTTCCACCTGGGGAGTACGCTCGCAAGAGTGAAACTCAAAGGAATTGACGGGGGCCCGCACAAGCGGAGGAGCATGTGGTTTAATTCGATGATACGCGAGGAACCTTACCCGGGCTTGAAAGTTAGTGAATGATTTAGAGATAGATCAGTCCGCAAGGACACGAAACTAGGTGCTGCATGGCTGTCGTCAGCTCGTGCCGTGAGGTGTTGGGTTAAGTCCCGCAACGAGCGCAACCCCTATGTTTAGTTGCCAGCATGTAATGGTGGGGACTCTAAACAGACTGCCTGTGCAAACAGAGAGGAAGGAGGGGACGACGTCAAGTCATCATGGCCCTTACGTCCGGGGCTACACACGTGCTACAATGGATGGTACAGAGGGCAGCTACATAGCAATATGATGCGAATCTCACAAAGCCATTCACAGTTCGGATTGGGGTCTGCAACTCGACCCCATGAAGTTGGATTCGCTAGTAATCGCGTATCAGCAATGACGCGGTGAATACGTTCCCGGGCCTTGTACACACCGCCCGTCAAGCCATGGAAGTTGGGGGTACCTAAAGTATGTAACCGTAAGGAGCGTCCTAGGGTAAAACCGATAACTGGGGCTAAGTCGTAACAAGGTAGCCGTACCGGAAGGTGCGGCTGGAATACCTCCTTTCTGGAGTAGACTCACCTACTCGCCACGCAACATGATATTTCTAATTAAGGTATATGGTAATAAGGTATAAGGCTTAAGGTCTTGATACTGGATACTAAATACTTTAAAAACACAAGAGAAAAAAGAAACACCCAGAAGAAAACGGTGGGCATACTATAAAGGTAAGCTTAACGGAGACAAGAAGGGGAAGCCAAAGGAAGCAGTAGCGGTAAGATACTATATACTGCAAACTATTGCTTACCTGAAATCAAGAAGTCCCGTAGCTCAGCCTGGTTAGAGCACTACACTGATAATGTAGGGGTCTCCAGTTCAAATCTGGACGGGACTACCATTGAAGTTGGGAGTAAAGAGAAAAGAGCCTGGGAGTTATGAATACTCCAGACTAATGACTCCAAACTCAAAACTAATACTCTGGGGGATTAGCTCAGCTGGCTAGAGCGCCTGCCTTGCACGCAGGAGGTCAACGGTTCGACTCCGTTATTCTCCACTGAAGAATGGCAACCGTTTAACGGTTCGTCCCGATAGCTATCGGGACCGTTATTCTCCACCATAAAGGTTGAGGGTCAGAAGGTAGAAGGCAAAGAGGTAAACTTTAAGCCGGTACATAGACCACAACAGAATAAATACCTTATTATCGGGATAGATAATATACATTGACATAAAGATTAAGAAAAGAAGAAACGCCAGGGGGCACATATATAGATATAATAATATCGAAATATGAAACGGTTCGAGACCGCAGTTTTTTACTAACGAAGCTGAAACGAAGCTTAGGTTGGGGACAATGAAACCCTCCGCCTTTATACCTTCGGCCTTCAGCCTCAGTAAAGTTCTTTGACATATTGGAAGAAGTTAAAAAAGAAGAGCAAACAACAATAGGCGACTGTTGTGTTTGTGCTCTCCCGACTTTACGTTGGGAATGAGACATCATAACAAGAGCAAAAAAGCATACCTTGCGGCGCAAAAGGCGCAAGAGTAGAAGAAAGTAATAAAGAGTACACGGGGGATGCCTTGGCTCTCAGAGGCGATGAAGGACGTGATAAGCTGCGATAAGCTTCGGGTATTTGCAAATAGGAATTGATCCGAAGATTTCCGAATGGGGCAACCCGGCATGTTGAAGACATGTCACATATAATGAGCAAACCTGCCGAACTGAAACATCTAAGTAAGCAGAGGAAGAGAAAATAACAATGATTTCCTAAGTAGTGGCGAGCGAAAGGGAAAGAGCCCAAACCTACTTTGTTACGGCAAAGTGGGGGTTGTAGGACTGCAACATGGCATTAGCAAACAGAAGTGGAATGGGATGGGAAGCCCAGCGATACACGGTGATAGCCCGGTACACGTATAGAATGCTAGCCTAGCAGTATCCTGAGTACCGCGAGGTCGGAGACGCCTTGTGGGAATCTGCCGGCACCATCCGGTAAGGCTAAATACTCCTGAGAGACCGATAGTGAACCAGTACCGTGAGGGAAAGGTGAAAAGAACCCCGAACAGGGGAGTGAAATAGAACCTGAAACCGTGTACTTACAAGCGGTCGGAGCGTCCAGGTGGCGTGACGGCGTGCCTTTTGCATAATGAGCCTACGAGTTACTCTTCTCTGGCAAGGTTAAGTGCTTCAGGCACGGATCCGAAGCGAAAGCGAGTCTGAATAGGGCGTATAGTCAGAGGAGGTAGACGCGAAACCTTGTGATCTACCCATGGACAGGTTGAAGGTGCGGTAACACGTACTGGAGGACCGAACCGATAAACGTTGAAAAGTTTCCGGATGATCTGTGGGTAGGGGTGAAAGGCTAATCAAACTGGGAAATAGCTCGTACTCCCCGAAATGTTTTTAGGAACAGCGTCGACGTTGAGTTATATAGAGGTAGAGCTACTGATTGGGTGCGGGGGAGTCAAATCCTACCAAATCCAGACAAACTCCGAATGCTATATAATATAGTCGGCAGTGAGGCGCGGGGTGCTAAGGTCACGCGCCGAGAGGGAAAGAACCCAGACCATCAGCTAAGGTCCCCAAGTTACAGTTAAGTTGAACTAACGAGGTCCGATTGCACAGACAGCTAGGATGTTGGCTTGGAAGCAGCCATTCATTTAAAGAGTGCGTAACAGCTCACTAGTCGAGCGATCGGGCATGGATAATAAACGGGCATTAAACTGTACACCGAAGCTATGGGATTGAAATATATCGGTAGGGGAGCATTCTATCGGCAGCGAAGGTACCTGGTAATGGGTGCTGGAGCTTATAGAAAAGCAAATGTAGGCATAAGTAACGATAAGGCGGGCGAGAAACCCGCCCACCGAAAGGATAAGGTTTCCTGATCAACGCTAATCGGATCAGGGTTAGTCGGGACCTAAGGAGAACCCGAAGGGGAAATTCGATGGACAACGGGTTAATATTCCCGTACTTTTTATAACTGCGATGTGGGGACGGAGTAGTGACACTGCCGCGATCTGACGGAATAGATCGTTAAAGGCTGTAGGTATTAGAACGGTAGGCAAATCCGCCGATCTAGCTGAACGCTGATAGTACCGCAAGCCTTCGGGTGAGTGGATAGTGCAGGTAATCAGACTTCCAAGAAAAACCGCTAAGCTTCAGGTTATAAAAACCCGTACCGCAAACCGACACAGGTATCCGGGAAGAGGATTCTAAGGTGCTCGAGTGAATCATGGCTAAGGAACTCGGCAAAATGGCCCTGTAACTTCGGGAGAAGGGGCGCTGGCAGTAATGTCAGCCGCAGTGAAAAGGCCCAGGCGACTGTTTAACAAAAACACATGGCTTTGCAAAATCGAAAGATGAGGTATAAGGCCTGACACCTGCCCGGTGCTGGAAGGTTAAGAGGGGATGTCATCGTAAGAGAAGCATTGAATCGAAGCCCCAGTAAACGGCGGCCGTAACTATAACGGTCCTAAGGTAGCGAAATTCCTTGTCGGGTAAGTTCCGACCTGCACGAATGGTGTAACGATCTGGGCGCTGTCTCAGCCATGAGCTCGGTGAAATTGTGGTCCCGGTGAAGACGCCGGGTACCCGCAACGGGACGGAAAGACCCCATGCACCTTCACTACAATTTAACATTGACATTGGATACAGGATGTGTAGGATAGGTGGGAGGCTTTGAAGCGGCGTCGCTAGGCGTCGTGGAGCCAACGTTGAAATACCACCCTTTCTGTATTCGGTGTCTAATCCCTCTAAGGGGGAGACATTGTTTGATGGGTAGTTTGACTGGGGTGGTCGCCTCCAAAAAGGTAACGGAGGCTTTCAAAGGTAAGCTCAGTACGCTTGGTAACCGTACGCGGAGTGCAATAGCATAAGCTTGCTTGACTGTGAGACAGACAAGTCGATCAGGGTCGAAAGACGGATATAGTGATCCGGTGGTTCTGCATGGAAGGGCCATCGCTCAAAGGATAAAAGGTACGCTGGGGATAACAGGCTGATCTCCCCCAAGAGCTCATATCGACGGGGAGGTTTGGCACCTCGATGTCGGCTCGTCACATCCTGGGGCTGGAGAAGGTCCCAAGGGTTCGGCTGTTCGCCGATTAAAGTGGCACGCGAGCTGGGTTCAGAACGTCGCGAGACAGTTCGGTCCCTATCTGTTGTGGGCGTAGGAATTTTGAGTGGGGCTGACCTTAGTACGAGAGGACCGGGTTGGACCAGCCTCTAGTGAATCTGTTGTTCCGCCAGGGGCATTGCAGAGTAGCTACGCTGGGAATAGATAAGCGCTGAAAGCATCTAAGTGCGAAACTAGCCACGAGATGAGAATTCCATATAGGACCGTAGCAGACTACTACGTTGATAGGCTACAGATGTAAAGCTGGCGACAGCACAGTCGAGTAGTACTAATCATCCGAAGCTTTCAAAGCAAACAGACTGTTGTTTGTTCTTCAAACTAACTTCTTTCAATAATATGTCATTTAAGGCTGGAAGGCCGAAGGTAGAAAGGCGGAAGGTATATACCCTCCCACCCTAAAACCTTCCTCCCTTTAACCTTAATTAAAAATATTCAGGTGCCTATATCGGTGGTGTCCACCTCTTCCCATTCCGAACAGAGAAGTTAAGCCCACCAGAGCCGATGGTACTGCGGTAACACGTGGGAGAGTAGGTCGGTGCCAGATCTTAAAAGAAACCCTTCAGCAGAAATGTTGAAGGGTTTTCTTGTTATATACAAGGCCTTGTGTTTAAGGTCAGCGAAATTGAAATACTGAAAGGCTAAAAGCTGAGAGACCAAAGGCGGATTACCCTCTACCTTTATCCCCTCCACCTTCTACCTCAATAAAATATTCAGGTGCCTATATCGGTGGTGTCCACCTCTTCCCATTCCGAACAGAGAAGTTAAGCCCACCAGAGCCGATGGTACTGCGGTAACACGTGGGAGAGTAGGTCGGTGCCAGATCTTAAAAGAAACCCTTCAGCAGAAATGTTGAAGGGTTTTCTTCGTTTATGGCATTTTTGAAGCATGTTTTATTTGCTATCATTTGATATTAACAGTTCCAGATTATTCTCACCATTAAGGAGTGAAGAAGGGTTAAGGTATGGGCGCTATTCTTAATGTCCTTAATCCCTTAATGGTAAAGGGAGCCATAAACTTTTTCTCAACATTAAAGAGTTAAGCAAAGTTAAGGGTTTGTTCCCGCAGATCACGCTGATCTCTGCAGAGCCCATTCCATCACCCATTTTACATCTTGCCTATTTTTCTTCTGTCTGGGGTTAAATAGCCCTGATGACAGCGGTATCCCTTTTGGGTAAAGATGATTGTTTATGTTAGCATGGTTTCCCAAAAGGATTCAGCGTACAGCAGGAGGGAACCTAGCCTACAAGCACAGGAAACTGCGCTTCAAAACTAGGAGGTTTTTTTACCATTAAGGAGTTAAGAAAAGTTAAGGGTTTGTTCCCGCTGATCACGCTGATTTCCACATAGCCTATTCCATTATCCGTTTCCCATCTTACCTGTTTTTATCTTCTGGCCAGGGTTAAATAGCCCTGATGGGAGTGAGCACAGAGCCAATTCTTCATTGGCGGAGTAAAACGTACAGCAGGGCCGAACCAAACATAATGGTTACTGCTGCTGCGCTCCAAAAAATACAGTTACTCCTTAATACAAATAGAACTCCCTAATATTAATTCCCCTCTTTCAGTTTCAACATCAATAATTTATTTCTTTTTCCAACAGTTTTAGTTTATTACTGTTATAACCCGTGTTAATAAGTATGATTTGCTTTTAAAAATGTCGGCTTACATAGTTTCAATGCACGGTATAGGTTAAAAGATTTGGTGTGTGATTATCTAAATCTAAAAAGGAATTGATATTTTGCAGCATTAATAAATTTAGATATGGCTTCGGGTTTTTTTGCAATTTTAGATGATATAGGTGCGTTAATGGACGATGTTGCTGTAACGGCAAAGTTGGCGGCTAAGAAAACGGCCGGTATTTTGGGGGATGACCTGGCAGTAAATGCCGAAAAATCTACAGGTTTCCTTTCTTCAAGGGAATTACCCGTGCTATGGGCAATCACCAAGGGTTCTTTAGTGAATAAAATCATCATTGTTCCAATCGCGTTGCTGCTTAATGTTTTTTTTCCGGTTGCGATTAAAGTAATCTTGGTATTGGGTGGCTTGTATCTGGCTTATGAAGGGGTTGAAAAAATTGTTGAATATTTTTTCCATCGGCCTAAGCCCTCGTATGTTGAAGCTAAAGAAGTGATCGAAGAAGGTGAGACAGCAGAAAAGACAAAAATAAGATCTGCTATAACTACTGATTTTATCCTGTCGATAGAAATTGTCATTATAGCATTAGGCAGTGTTTTGGATGAAAAGCTTGTTATCCAGATCATAACTGTTTCCGTTATCGCATTATTGGCAACCATTGGCGTTTATGGTATAGTGGCGCTTATTGTCAGAATGGATGATGCTGGATACCGTTTGGTGAAAGCCTCTGGCGATAAAGGTATTTTTTCAACAATCGGAAAAATCCTGGTTAAATCGCTGCCTGTTATTATTAAAATTTTAAGTATTGTAGGAACGGTTGCACTAATATTGGTATCGGGTGGAATTTTTGCGCACAATATTGCTTTTGTGCATCATATTTTCCCTTCTTTCCCTTTAATTCTCCGTGAATTTGCTTTTGGATTAATAGCTGGATTAGTTTTAGTTCTAGGTCTAAATTTGAGCAAAAAACTTGTAGCCGTTATTAAGGCCTAATAGCCAAAAGAATTATTAAGCCATTCTTTTATAGCTTTTTATTATTTTTTCAGAAAAGCAATTGTTGTGCTACTATATCAGCATGTTCCCGCTTTCCGTTTGTAGTGCCGGCGTGAAGCCTGCAGCTACCACTGCAATCGGGTTTAGGTGGGAGGGCAGGGGGTACTTATAAAGTTTCCAGGTGGCGTGTGCGCCAGGAACTCATAAGTCTTCAGATCGCAGATTTCAAAAACCTGCGAGGTTTGTAAGTGTGTGCAAACACCTTTTGCTTCAAAAAGTTTTAACTATAGTGATTTTTTTCTTACTGAAAACCATTCACTTACGTTAAGCCCTGCACTATTCCACAGGAAACCTTTGGAAGGAACAATATTTTTCCTACTTTTGCATCCCGCTTCGGAGGAAGGGTTTTAGTTGAAAAGGTGTTATAGAGAGAGGAGAGCAGGATTTATTTTAAAATAAATATTGCGGGAGAGAAAAAGATTGTTACCTTTGCAGCCCGGTTCGGAAGAACGGAAAGCTAAATCACATTAGCATATTGAAAAGCAAACAAGGAAAGAAGAAGGCTTAAAAAATAAAATTTATTTTATTTGTGATTTCGGAAAAGATCCTTACCTTTGCACTCCCAACCGAAAGGAAGGGTAAAAAAATCGGAACGGCGGATGCCGGAAAGATAGAAAAAAGATTGAAACAAATGGAAACACGTTTAAGACGAACACGACTTGAACGAACAGAAGTTTGAAGATATATAAATGACCGGCCGTGAGGTTTACCAGGTCAGTAAGTTCTTAAAAGAGATGTCAATGTAGCGTAGCGAGGTAATGGAGTACCGATCAAAGTACATGATTACGTAGCTTTATTTTAAAGGTGGTGTCTAACAGACAACATAAAAAAAGAAGACTATTTTTAACAATAGTTAAAACTGGTCAGCATCTTACAACACATTTTACAATGGAGAGTTTGATCCTGGCTCAGGATGAACGCTAGCGGCAGGCCTAATACATGCAAGTCGAACGATATTTTCCAGCTTGCTGGAAGAGAAAGTGGCGCACGGGTGCGTAACGCGTATGCAACCTACCTTTATCAGGGGGATAGCCCGGAGAAATCCGGATTAACACCGCATAAAAACACAGGATAGCATTATCCAATGTTCAAATATTTATAGGATAAAGATGGGCATGCGTGTCATTAGCTAGTTGGCGGGGTAACGGCCCACCAAGGCGACGATGACTAGGGGATCTGAGAGGATGACCCCCACACTGGTACTGAGACACGGACCAGACTCCTACGGGAGGCAGCAGTAAGGAATATTGGTCAATGGAGGCAACTCTGAACCAGCCATGCCGCGTGCAGGAAGACTGCCCTATGGGTTGTAAACTGCTTTTATCCGGGAATAAACCTCTTTACGAGTAGAGAGCTGAATGTACCGGAAGAATAAGGATCGGCTAACTCCGTGCCAGCAGCCGCGGTAATACGGAGGATCCAAGCGTTATCCGGATTTATTGGGTTTAAAGGGTGCGTAGGCGGCCTGTTAAGTCAGGGGTGAAAGACGGTAGCTCAACTATCGCAGTGCCCTTGATACTGATGGGCTTGAATGGACTAGAGGTAGGCGGAATGAGACAAGTAGCGGTGAAATGCATAGATATGTCTCAGAACACCGATTGCGAAGGCAGCTTACTATGGTCTTATTGACGCTGAGGCACGAAAGCGTGGGGATCAAACAGGATTAGATACCCTGGTAGTCCACGCCCTAAACGATGAACACTCGCTGTTGGCGATACACAGTCAGCGGCTAAGCGAAAGCGTTAAGTGTTCCACCTGGGGAGTACGCTCGCAAGAGTGAAACTCAAAGGAATTGACGGGGGGCCCGCACAAGCGGAGGAGCATGTGGTTTAATTCGATGATACGCGAGGAACCTTACCCGGGCTTGAAAGTTAGTGAATGATTTAGAGATAGATCAGTCCGCAAGGACACGAAACTAGGTGCTGCATGGCTGTCGTCAGCTCGTGCCGTGAGGTGTTGGGTTAAGTCCCGCAACGAGCGCAACCCCTATGTTTAGTTGCCAGCATGTAATGGTGGGGACTCTAAACAGACTGCCTGTGCAAACAGAGAGGAAGGAGGGGACGACGTCAAGTCATCATGGCCCTTACGTCCGGGGCTACACACGTGCTACAATGGATGGTACAGAGGGCAGCTACATAGCAATATGATGCGAATCTCACAAAGCCATTCACAGTTCGGATTGGGGTCTGCAACTCGACCCCATGAAGTTGGATTCGCTAGTAATCGCGTATCAGCAATGACGCGGTGAATACGTTCCCGGGCCTTGTACACACCGCCCGTCAAGCCATGGAAGTTGGGGGTACCTAAAGTATGTAACCGTAAGGAGCGTCCTAGGGTAAAACCGATAACTGGGGCTAAGTCGTAACAAGGTAGCCGTACCGGAAGGTGCGGCTGGAATACCTCCTTTCTGGAGTAGACTCACCTACTCGCCACGCAACATGATATTTCTAATTAAGGTATATGGTAATAAGGTATAAGGCTTAAGGTCTTGATACTGGATACTAAATACTTTAAAAACACAAGAGAAAAAAGAAACACCCAGAAGAAAACGGTGGGCATACTATAAAGGTAAGCTTAACGGAGACAAGAAGGGGAAGCCAAAGGAAGCAGTAGCGGTAAGATACTATATACTGCAAACTATTGCTTACCTGAAATCAAGAAGTCCCGTAGCTCAGCCTGGTTAGAGCACTACACTGATAATGTAGGGGTCTCCAGTTCAAATCTGGACGGGACTACCATTGAAGTTGGGAGTAAAGAGAAAAGAGCCTGGGAGTTATGAATACTCCAGACTAATGACTCCAAACTCAAAACTAATACTCTGGGGGATTAGCTCAGCTGGCTAGAGCGCCTGCCTTGCACGCAGGAGGTCAACGGTTCGACTCCGTTATTCTCCACTGAAGAATGGCAACCGTTTAACGGTTCGTCCCGATAGCTATCGGGACCGTTATTCTCCACCATAAAGGTTGAGGGTCAGAAGGTAGAAGGCAAAGAGGTAAACTTTAAGCCGGTACATAGACCACAACAGAATAAATACCTTATTATCGGGATAGATAATATACATTGACATAAAGATTAAGAAAAGAAGAAACGCCAGGGGGCACATATATAGATATAATAATATCGAAATATGAAACGGTTCGAGACCGCAGTTTTTTACTAACGAAGCTGAAACGAAGCTTAGGTTGGGGACAATGAAACCCTCCGCCTTTATACCTTCGGCCTTCAGCCTCAGTAAAGTTCTTTGACATATTGGAAGAAGTTAAAAAAGAAGAGCAAACAACAATAGGCGACTGTTGTGTTTGTGCTCTCCCGACTTTACGTTGGGAATGAGACATCATAACAAGAGCAAAAAAGCATACCTTGCGGCGCAAAAGGCGCAAGAGTAGAAGAAAGTAATAAAGAGTACACGGGGGATGCCTTGGCTCTCAGAGGCGATGAAGGACGTGATAAGCTGCGATAAGCTTCGGGTATTTGCAAATAGGAATTGATCCGAAGATTTCCGAATGGGGCAACCCGGCATGTTGAAGACATGTCACATATAATGAGCAAACCTGCCGAACTGAAACATCTAAGTAAGCAGAGGAAGAGAAAATAACAATGATTTCCTAAGTAGTGGCGAGCGAAAGGGAAAGAGCCCAAACCTACTTTGTTACGGCAAAGTGGGGGTTGTAGGACTGCAACATGGCATTAGCAAACAGAAGTGGAATGGGATGGGAAGCCCAGCGATACACGGTGATAGCCCGGTACACGTATAGAATGCTAGCCTAGCAGTATCCTGAGTACCGCGAGGTCGGAGACGCCTTGTGGGAATCTGCCGGCACCATCCGGTAAGGCTAAATACTCCTGAGAGACCGATAGTGAACCAGTACCGTGAGGGAAAGGTGAAAAGAACCCCGAACAGGGGAGTGAAATAGAACCTGAAACCGTGTACTTACAAGCGGTCGGAGCGTCCAGGTGGCGTGACGGCGTGCCTTTTGCATAATGAGCCTACGAGTTACTCTTCTCTGGCAAGGTTAAGTGCTTCAGGCACGGATCCGAAGCGAAAGCGAGTCTGAATAGGGCGTATAGTCAGAGGAGGTAGACGCGAAACCTTGTGATCTACCCATGGACAGGTTGAAGGTGCGGTAACACGTACTGGAGGACCGAACCGATAAACGTTGAAAAGTTTCCGGATGATCTGTGGGTAGGGGTGAAAGGCTAATCAAACTGGGAAATAGCTCGTACTCCCCGAAATGTTTTTAGGAACAGCGTCGACGTTGAGTTATATAGAGGTAGAGCTACTGATTGGGTGCGGGGGAGTCAAATCCTACCAAATCCAGACAAACTCCGAATGCTATATAATATAGTCGGCAGTGAGGCGCGGGGTGCTAAGGTCACGCGCCGAGAGGGAAAGAACCCAGACCATCAGCTAAGGTCCCCAAGTTACAGTTAAGTTGAACTAACGAGGTCCGATTGCACAGACAGCTAGGATGTTGGCTTGGAAGCAGCCATTCATTTAAAGAGTGCGTAACAGCTCACTAGTCGAGCGATCGGGCATGGATAATAAACGGGCATTAAACTGTACACCGAAGCTATGGGATTGAAATATATCGGTAGGGGAGCATTCTATCGGCAGCGAAGGTACCTGGTAATGGGTGCTGGAGCTTATAGAAAAGCAAATGTAGGCATAAGTAACGATAAGGCGGGCGAGAAACCCGCCCACCGAAAGGATAAGGTTTCCTGATCAACGCTAATCGGATCAGGGTTAGTCGGGACCTAAGGAGAACCCGAAGGGGAAATTCGATGGACAACGGGTTAATATTCCCGTACTTTTTATAACTGCGATGTGGGGACGGAGTAGTGACACTGCCGCGATCTGACGGAATAGATCGTTAAAGGCTGTAGGTATTAGAACGGTAGGCAAATCCGCCGATCTAGCTGAACGCTGATAGTACCGCAAGCCTTCGGGTGAGTGGATAGTGCAGGTAATCAGACTTCCAAGAAAAACCGCTAAGCTTCAGGTTATAAAAACCCGTACCGCAAACCGACACAGGTATCCGGGAAGAGGATTCTAAGGTGCTCGAGTGAATCATGGCTAAGGAACTCGGCAAAATGGCCCTGTAACTTCGGGAGAAGGGGCGCTGGCAGTAATGTCAGCCGCAGTGAAAAGGCCCAGGCGACTGTTTAACAAAAACACATGGCTTTGCAAAATCGAAAGATGAGGTATAAGGCCTGACACCTGCCCGGTGCTGGAAGGTTAAGAGGGGATGTCATCGTAAGAGAAGCATTGAATCGAAGCCCCAGTAAACGGCGGCCGTAACTATAACGGTCCTAAGGTAGCGAAATTCCTTGTCGGGTAAGTTCCGACCTGCACGAATGGTGTAACGATCTGGGCGCTGTCTCAGCCATGAGCTCGGTGAAATTGTGGTCCCGGTGAAGACGCCGGGTACCCGCAACGGGACGGAAAGACCCCATGCACCTTCACTACAATTTAACATTGACATTGGATACAGGATGTGTAGGATAGGTGGGAGGCTTTGAAGCGGCGTCGCTAGGCGTCGTGGAGCCAACGTTGAAATACCACCCTTTCTGTATTCGGTGTCTAATCCCTCTAAGGGGGAGACATTGTTTGATGGGTAGTTTGACTGGGGTGGTCGCCTCCAAAAAGGTAACGGAGGCTTTCAAAGGTAAGCTCAGTACGCTTGGTAACCGTACGCGGAGTGCAATAGCATAAGCTTGCTTGACTGTGAGACAGACAAGTCGATCAGGGTCGAAAGACGGATATAGTGATCCGGTGGTTCTGCATGGAAGGGCCATCGCTCAAAGGATAAAAGGTACGCTGGGGATAACAGGCTGATCTCCCCCAAGAGCTCATATCGACGGGGAGGTTTGGCACCTCGATGTCGGCTCGTCACATCCTGGGGCTGGAGAAGGTCCCAAGGGTTCGGCTGTTCGCCGATTAAAGTGGCACGCGAGCTGGGTTCAGAACGTCGCGAGACAGTTCGGTCCCTATCTGTTGTGGGCGTAGGAATTTTGAGTGGGGCTGACCTTAGTACGAGAGGACCGGGTTGGACCAGCCTCTAGTGAATCTGTTGTTCCGCCAGGGGCATTGCAGAGTAGCTACGCTGGGAATAGATAAGCGCTGAAAGCATCTAAGTGCGAAACTAGCCACGAGATGAGAATTCCATATAGGACCGTAGCAGACTACTACGTTGATAGGCTACAGATGTAAAGCTGGCGACAGCACAGTCGAGTAGTACTAATCATCCGAAGCTTTCAAAGCAAACAGACTGTTGTTTGTTCTTCAAACTAACTTCTTTCAATAATATGTCATTTAAGGCTGGAAGGCCGAAGGTAGAAAGGCGGAAGGTATAACCCTCCCACCCTAAAACCCTCCTCCCTTTAACCTTAATTAAAAATATTCAGGTGCCTATATCGGTGGTGTCCACCTCTTCCCATTCCGAACAGAGAAGTTAAGCCCACCAGAGCCGATGGTACTGCGGTAACACGTGGGAGAGTAGGTCGGTGCCAGATCTTAAAAAGAAACCCTTTAACAGAAATGTTGAAGGGTTTTCTTCGTTTATGGCTTTTTGCATAGCGTAAAGCGCATGGGGCATGGGGTGGTTTCACACCATTGAGGGGTTAAGGAAAGTCAAGTTAGCTGTATCCGCCGAACACACGAATATTCGCAGAGACCATCCATCATCCATTTCCATCTTACCTGTTTTTCTGCTATCTCAGGTTAAATAGCCCTGATGGGAGCAGCATCCCTTTTGGGTAAAGATGATTGTTTATGTTAGAATGGTTTCCCAAAAGGATTGAGCGGACAGCAGGACAGGACCCAGCCCATACACACAGGAAACTGCGCTTCAAAACCAAAATATTTTTACACCATCGAGGAGTTAAGAAAAGTTAAGGGTTTGTTCCCGCAGATCACGCTGATCTCTGCAGAGCCCATTCCATCACCCATTTTACATCTTACCTGTTTTCTTCTGTCCGGGGTTAAATAGCCCTGATGGCAGTGAGCACGGAGCCAATTCTTCATTGGCGGAGTAAAACGAATAGCAGGACCGAACCAAATCTAAACGCACAGGAAACTGCACTTCAAAAAACTAGAAAGTTTTTCTACCATTAAGGAGTGAAGAAAGGTTAGGGGGTGTTCCCGCAGAGCCCTTTCCATTATCCGTTTCCATCTTACCTGTTTTTCCTTCTTCTTTCCCAGGTTAAACAGCCCTGATGGCAGTGAGCACGGAGCCAATTCTTCATTGGCGGAGTAAAACGAATAGCAGGACCGAACCAAACCTAAAAGCACAGGGACTGCGCTTCAAAAACAGATTGACCGCCCTTGTTAAAAGATGTGAAAACTTTCATTCTGAAAGTAATAAAACCGTATTATTGTAGTACTACGTACATATTATGATGATGAATGTTAACCTTAAGAAATTAACTTTTCTTGCTTTTGTTTTGTGTATAAATTTTAGCCTTTTTGCTCAAAGTAAGAATGTACAACTCCCTGCAAATTGGTTTAACCTCGATTTACAGGAGAATGGATATTTTGGTATTAGCACGGAGAAAGCTTATCGTGAACTTCTAAAGGATAAAAAACCTAAACAAAATGTTATTGTGGCGGTAATTGATGGTGGTGTAGATATCAATCATCCAGATTTGCAAAGTGTGTTATGGACGAATAAAAAAGAGATTCCTGGAAATGGAATAGACGATGACGGCAATGGTTATATTGATGATATCCATGGCTGGAATTTTATCGGCTCTAAAAAAGGTAATCTGGAGTTCGATAATTTAGAACTGGTTCGTTTGTTAAGAATTTACACTCCAAAATATCAATCAACAACCAATTTAACTCCTTTAGATAGTACGCAAAAGGAAGAATTTAAACTTTATAAGAAAATGGTTGGCGATTTCGGTAAAAAATACGAAGATGCCAGCAATACTTTTTCTGTTTTAATTGCCATTAACAAAGTTTTAGATTCTGTAGCCAAGATCAGTAAAAAAGAAATCCCAGCGATGGATGATGTTGATCAGTATAAGGCTGATGATGAAACTGAAGAGCAGGTAAAAACAATCATCAGAAAAGGTGCGAGGGAAGATGGTAGTTTCGAGAAATTTTATAAGAACATAAAGGAGGGATACAAGCAATACGATGCGATGCTGAAGTATAACCTGAACCCTAAATATGATATGCGAGCTGAACTGGTTGGCGATGATTATAGCAATGCTTACCAAAAAGATTATGGAAACAACGATGTTAAAGGTCCCGATGCTTTTCATGGTACTCACGTATCGGGAATTATTGGTGCTGATCGTACCAATTCGACAGGTGTTTTGGGGGTAGCCAATCATGTAAGTATTATGGCGATCAGGGTAGTGCCCACGGGTGATGAACGCGATAAAGATGTGGCTAATGGCATCAGGTATGCAGTTGATAATGGCGCTAAGGTAATTAATATGAGTTTTGGCAAAAGTTACAAATGGGATAAAAAGGCGGTAGATTCTGCGGTTAAATATGCCGAAAGCAAAGGTGTATTATTAGTGCATGCCGCAGGGAACGATAACCAGAACAATGATATAGAAGAAAATTTCCCCAATAAGTTTTTTGACAGTAAAGAGGCAGAAACTTACAGGGAAGCTAATAAAAAACCTGGCAAGCCAGATTTCACACCACCTAAGCCTATGGCACAAAATAACGGAATGGGTATGAGGCCACCTTATAACCGATCTACATTCGTAAAGCCTGTACCGATTGACTCCGCAAAGTTTAATCTGCCACATGCCAATAATTGGATTGAAGTAGGTGCAAGCGCTTATAAAGATGATGATAATCTGAAAGCCGATTTCTCTAATTATGGCAAGTATAATGTTGATGTTTTCGCCCCAGGGTTTTTAATCAAATCGACAGTGCCAGATAATAAATATGAAGAAGCTGATGGAACAAGTATGGCTTCGCCGGTTGTGGCTGGCCTTGCTGCTTTAATCTTAAGCTATTACCCTGATTTAAAACCAGCGCAGGTAAGAGAGATTATCATGAAATCTGTTTCTAAAGTAGCACATAAGATAAAATACAAGAATGATAGAGGGGAGAATACCCGCGTACTTTTTAGCGAAATCTGTGTGAGCGGAGGGATTGTTAATACCTATAATGCGCTGAAGTTGGCAGAAAATTATAAATAAAAAGAGATTTTTATTTTGTTTTAAAGCGCAGGGCTATTACAACTATTTAAGTTTGTTCCCGTGCTCCGCTGTATCCCTTCGCTGCGCTTTCGGGGATGCCGCTTCGCCCGGGGCTAAACACTCCGGAAAATGCCCTGAATGCCAAACTAAAAAATACATTTATTAAAAACCTAAGATTCCAGGGTTTTAATAAACTCCTGAAAGGTGCCAAATGGATAATTTTTACACTTTATCCAGGAAATGAGTATTTCCATGCGTTCTATCATTTTTCTACCTGAATAAAAGAGATTTTTATTTTGTTTTGAAGCGCAGGGCTATTGCAACTATTAAGGTTTGTTCCCGTGCTCCGCTGTATCCCTTCGCTGCGCTTTCGGGGATGCCGCTTCGCCCGGGGCTAAGCACTCCGGAAAATGCCCTGAATGCCAAACTAAAAATACATTTATTAAAAAGCTAAGATTCCAGGGTTTTAATAAACTCCTGAAAGGTGCCAAATGGATAATTTTTACGCTTTATCCAGGAAATGAGTATTTCCATGCGTTCTATCATTTTTCTACCTGAATAAAAGAGATTTTTATTTTGTTTTGAAGCGCAGGGCATTGCAACTATTAAGGTTTGTTCCCGTGCTCCGCTGTATCCCTTCGCTGCGCTTTCGGGGATGCCGCTTCGCCCGGGGCTAAACACTCCGGAAAATGCCCTGAATGCCAAACTAAAAAATACATTTATTAAAAACCTAAGATTCCAGGGTTTTAATAAACTCCTGAAAGGTGCCAAATGGATAATGTTTACGCTTCATCCAGGAAATGAGTATTTCCATACGCTCGATCATTTTTACACCCGTATTTTTTCTTACATAACCAGGGAAACCAAAGCGTTCAAAATCATTTAAATCGGTAAATTCCCAGGGATGGAAATAGATATTCAGGTATTTATCTTTTTTATAAGTCCAGCTGGCTAAGGTTTTGTAAATGCTTAAAGGCAGATTGTGAAAAGAGAGCCAGAATAGCGGAAAACGGACAATTGGGCTAACGGAAGCAGGGATCTGCAGAACCTTATCTTTAATAAAATGCGTTCGCGAAATATTAAAATTATTATAGCGTCCGGGTAGGTAAGTTGGATTGATAGATGTATTATAGGTGTATCCAGCCTTCTCAATCTCCTTTTCATCAACTGGCATCATTCTCGCCATGCGGTAACCTGTAATTTCTTTACCTGAAAGTTCTTCCAGCTTTAGCTTTGACTGAAGCAAATGTTCGGGTTTAAAATCAGAATGATAATAACCGTGCGAAGCGAGTTCGTACCCTGTTTCCGTAATCCGCTTAATCAGATCCGGAATATTTTCAGCAAAAGTAACTGTGCAAAAAAAGTAGCTTTTACACTATATTTATCCAAAATGTCTAAAATAGCGATAGTACCTGCTCTCGAAATGGCAATCTGATCCTCAAAAGAGATTTCTTTCCCATATTCGAAAGGCATGTCAAACTCTTCGATATCAAAACTTAGCAGTACCATTTTATTTTTGCTGAATATTGGTTGAACGGATAATATAATTTGGGCGGTTTTTAGTTTGCATAAACATTTTACCTACGTAAATGCCTATAATACCCAATATAATGAGCTGTAGTCCACCAAAAAAGACGATGGTCATAATTACCGATGCCCAGCCAGAAACTTCTACATGGTTTACAAATGCATAAATAATATAGGGAATGTATAATACAGAGGCAAACGATAGAATAAAACCTAAATAAACTGCCGAATATAATGGCTTTATACTAAATGAGGTAACGCCATGTAATGCCAGCCTCATCATCTTTTTCAAAGTATATTTGCTGTTTCCCGAAAAGCGTGCTGCAGGATAGTAACGAATGGCAAACTGTTTAAACCCAAGCCATTTCACCAAACCACGTAGAAAAGGCTCATTTTCATGGAAATTCCTGAAAACATTTACAACTTTTTGATCAAGTAAACGGAAATCAGCTGCGCCAGGTTCGAGATCAATATCCGATAGCCAGTTTAAGGTTTTATAAAATAAGTTTGAGGAGCTTCTTTTTCCTTTTGATAAATTTTTATCTTCTTCACGAATGGTATAAACTACCTCATAACCCGTTTCCCATTTTGCAATCATATCGGGAATCAATTCCGGAGGATGTTGCATATCGCAATCCATGGAAATTACACAATCGCCAAAAGCATGGTCCATGCCTGCTTTAACCGCCAATTGGTGGCCAAAGTTCTTAGAAAACTCGAGAAAGAATATGTTGTCTGCCGTTGAAGCGTACTCTTTTATTTTTTCGAGGGTATGATCGGCGCTTCCATCATCCACCAGGATAATTTCATAATCATAATTCATGGTCGAAAAAACTTTTTTAATACCTTCGGTTATTACAAAAATGTTATCGGCTTCGTTGTAGGCAGGTATTACTATAGAAACTAATTTATTCATTTATCGGCAATCAGATAAGACTCAAAATCTTCTTTCATCATTTGATAGATTATGGTTAGCCAAATGATAACGCAAGGTAGGGCTTTAAGTGAATATAGACGAATAAATTCTTTAACCGGCCTGGGGAAAATATCGGTTGGCGATAAGCTGGTTAATATAAACGCAAAAACAAACAAGGCTATTATCCACCCTTTTTTTGGGTTTTGCTGCACCATAAACCAAATGGCGATGCCTGCAAAAGCGATAATATAAGTTGGCGATTCGGAACCGCTGCTAAATATAACGGTAAAAATAAGCGTCGATGCCAATAACATTAACCTAAAGCCAACATGTTTATATTGTTTAATCCGTAAATAGGGCAAAGCAAATAGTATTAGTCCAACTATTAAAAAAGGCGCATTCGGAATATTAACATTACCTGTTGTTCTCCTTACAATACCCATTAAAGAAATATCCTGGAATGAGGTTAATGATGCATTTAAGTCATTTTTATGGGCAAGGGAATGATACCAGTCTGCATAAGACTGGATAACAAAGCCTGGAGATGAAATTACCATTGGCAGGGCGAATAGTACTAAAAATGCAGCAAAACAACCCGCTATAAATTTTAATTTATTTTTGGTAAAGAAAAAAATGCCAATCCAACAATTCCGTAAAGTTTAACCAATGTGCCGAAGGCGATAAAAAAGCCGATTTTATTTCTTTTTGTTTAATCAGATAGGAGAAACTTAGTAATATTAATCCTGTTAATGCAATGTTAAACTGAAAACTGAAGAGTGCAGTTAATGCTTCATGTGCGCAGATCCACGCAATTATGGTTCGCTTGTTAGGTGATATGGGTAGGCTGTAAATTCCCCAAAGTAATATGGCAACATTGGCGATGTTCCAAAGTATACAGCCCAATCCATCAGGTAATAAGGCAAAAGGCGCTATGAAAATTGAAAATATGGGGCCGTAGTGGTTGCTGTCCTGGTATTCGGGATAATTATTATATAAATTCTGTAAATCGATGGTATGCCAATATACATATTTAAAAATCAGATAATTGTTGTAGGAATGGTGATGATATTGTTTAAAACCAGCTACAAGCGCCAGTATGAGGTAAACAGCAAATATACATTCCTTTTTTAAGAGCAATGAGGACAGTTTACCGAGATTAGTTTTTGTAAAAGTGTTCATTAATGATTTGGTGCCGCAATATAGCTATTTTAACAGCTCACATGGACATCCATTCTTTTAAAGCTTTGCTTTTGCTCCCGCTTGAAATGCGTATCGAAGATTAATTTTGGGTTATGGTTAAATTTCTTTTATTTAATCCAACAAAAGAGGCTGTCTCATAAATATAGAATTGTCAATCCTGAGGGGTAATTTATTTTATAAAAATCAATATTAGTGACGTGTAATTGATTTCTTTTGCCATACAGCACGGTCTTGCCTCGGCTCGCCGCCGCCGAAGGGCTCTTTCTTTTTGGCATCAAAAAGACCAGCGAAGCTAGCTTGAATGCCATTAAAAACATAAAGACACATGAAAAAACAAAAAATGCCGGCTGAAAATTTTTCTTTTGAAGCCAGTTGTGCGGCCAGAACAGTGCAGCCCGAAAAATTTGTTAGGCCGGATTTAAGTAGAACGGGGATAATGTGCTATGGCCTAGCTGGATGGAAACACGAAAGCATCTAAAGTTTTAACTAATAGTGTTTTATAAAATAACGTCAATGGTAGCTTTTCGAAGGACCTGTTTTAAATGTCTTACAGGGCGTTTCGACAGGCTCAATGTGACAAATCGATTGAATTACAATTTATGATACAGAGTCTCTTTTTAGGCTTTATTACCTGAACCTATTGCGCTTTAAATCTTAAAACGGTAAAAGAGTAAGCCGGTAGCTCAAGTTGTCTGCTTGCATCTGTATTGATTGTTGTCATAACCGGAACAGCTTTTTTATCAGCTGGATTACCTGAGATTACAGTTTTGATGGTGTTTTTTCCAAGTTGTTGTTGATTGAAATCGAGCGAGGTGTTCACGGTAACCGGAAGCAGGTTAACCAGTTTAATTATCAAATCTCCGGTTTTGGCATCTTTAACCATCGAACAGGCCATCCGTTTATTTACATTTTCCTGGTTTGAAGAAAGAACCATAGTTGATGGGATATACTCATCACCAGCATTCTGTCCGTATAATTGTTGTACAAAATAGCCTGTTGTAGGTTTTACCTCCGAATTGTTAAAATAAATCAGATCAGGATTCCATTGTGTATGCCCCTCTTTAGCTATAAGCGGGGCATAAGATGCCATACTCACCACGTCACCATTGCGTTCCAGTGAAATTAGGTACAGTGCTTCAGCGAGTGAAGTTTCCAGGTTTGTTCTATTGCCACCAGGTAAACTAGCCGCATACTCGCCCAGGTACACTTTCGATTTAGACCGATCGTAACTGTCGTAAAAATTTTGATTATTGATAAACCAACCCGGCGATTGGTAATAATGTTCGTCAATAATAGGAACGCTAAGGCTTGATGCAATTTGCCAGCCAGCTTCATAATCAGTTCCTTCGTAAAACGGACCTGCCGTACCAATAATTATAATTTCTGGATGCGATTTTTTCAGTGCTTTATAGATCATCGTAAACCGTTCAGCAAATACTTCTGTAATCTGGTCTTCATTGCCAATGCCTATATACTTCAGGTTAAATGGTTTTGGGTGGCCTGCTTCAGCACGTTTCTTACCCCATTCGGTTTTTACATCACCATTAGCGTATTCTATTAAATCTACTATATCCTGTATATATTGCCCCATTTCACTCATTGGTATACCGCCTTGTTGGCCACCACCACCTGTACCTGAATTCTGGCAGGGTACACCGGCAGCTACTACCGGAACGGGTGCAGCACCAATATCTTCACAGAACTGAAAATATTCGTAATAACCAAGTCCCATGGTTTGATGATAGCCCCAAAGGTTTCGGTCTGGTTTACGCGCAGCTAAGGGGCCTATTGAATTTTTCCATTTGTAAATGTTGGCAATGCCATCACCATGCGCAAGGCAACCTCCCGGAAAACGTACGAAACGAGGGTGTATATCTCCAATGGTTTGAGCCAGATCTGCCCTTAAGCCATTTTTTCGACCTTTAAAAGTACTTTTTGGAAACAATGAAACCATATCAATTGCAATACGCCCCGGATTACCCATCACGATTTCGAGTTTTGCATCGGTCACATCTGCAGAAGATACTAAAGTTAATGCTTCTGTTTTCCAGTTACTTGAAGTGATGTTTAAATTTGATTTAGCCAAAATTCCCTGTTTATCACTTACCAGTCTTACTTCGAGATTCATCTTTTTTATATTCAATAACTTTGATGATAAAGAAAAATCATAAGTTTCGCCTTTTTTCAATGCTATTCCATCAAAACCACTATTAAGAATGGATGCTCCGGCGAGGGGATATCTAAAACCGCATAGTGCGGATTATTGGGATGAATTGGCGAAATCGAATCTATTTTCATGGTAGCACGATCACCCTTCAATATCCAGGCATAACTGCTGTTCCAGTTTTGGTCATTGTATTCTTTATCACGGGGGTGATATTCAAAATCCCTGTTTTGAATCAGTTCAGCATACAAACCGCCATCGGCTGCATAATTTAAATCTTCGAAAAATACACCTGTTAGCATATTGCTGATCGCTTTTGCTTTATTGGGTTGGAAAGTTATTTTTGCCTCCACATTTTTAAGCCCTGCAAAACGCTGTGCATCATCCTTAGTAGTTTCTCTGTCCTGTTTGTTTTTATAATCTTTTAGTTCGTATGCTTTTTTTAAGCCTAGAATAACTTTCCATGGTAAACGATGCATTTGCCCATTGCCTGCATTGGATAGATTAGCTAATGTACTCCCATTGCGATAAGCTGAAGCAGGCACTTCTTTTACAGGGCTGTAATGGTTTAAATCTTTGGTTTTGGTTTGAAAATATTTTTCGTTAGCATCCGCATAGGTTACGGTATATTCATCAAGGTTACCATCGTATTTAATAATTGGACGTAAAACATTTTTACCTTGCTTGACATAAGGATAGTTTTGCGGACTCCAGCTTACAAGATCTTTCGAACTTGAGGTAGCAAACTGTAGTGTATGGTCGTTCAGGCTCCAGATACATACCCAAAGTCCATCTTTGCCCTGGATAAGAAAAGGTGTTATCATTTTTTTCGCTTCCCCACCGGCCATAATCGCTTTTCAGGTAGGTATAATCGTTTCCTATTGGAGTCCAGTTCTGTTTATCTAAACTCCAGGCAAACCGAAGTCCGTTTGCATTATATGCAAATAAATAAGCCGAATCAGGTTCGTTGGTTGTTCTTTTATTTATAGCCAATACATTTACTGCCACTAAGATCAGCGCTATAAGAAGCCAGGATTTTCTTTCCATTTTTTGTTAAAATTTAATTGTTAAATTCCATTTGCCGGCCAATGCCCACCAAATCAGGATCATCGCTTATCATATTATAATCAACAAGATAGGTTGTGATGTCTTTTTCGCTGGTTCATTTTACTTTGTGCTGCGCATCAGCACTTAAGGCGAAAAACACCAGCAACAAAACTATTCCGGTTTTATAAAGAGTGATCATTTTGGCTAGAAATTTTTTCTAATTTAATAATAATCGTCGTTATAACGATTATTATTTATGTTACTTATCCAGAAATAATTTGTTGAGGAGGTGACTGATCCTGATACAAAGAGAAAAACACAGGCCTATAGTCCAAGTTGGCAAATACCAATATGAAAAAAACCTTTCCAAAATGGAAGGGTTTTTTTATGTCTGAATCTGATTATGATAAATTTTATTTATTTAACTATCTGTTTATCAAATTGTTGATTGATTTTTCTGTTTTGTGGTATAAGAGTTGGCTACTGGCGTGTAAAATCATTACAATCATGACAATATTACTTTTTTAATCCTGGTGCTGCTCTGCTGGGCTACTTACAAATCGATAAACTGGTTCGAAAAAATTTAACACTATGACCGCATTATTTATTATCGCCGTCGCCGTATTTATCTATATGATCTACGTGCTGATTAAACCCGAAAAATTTTAATCCTTACCTCCTTCAACGGAGCAATTAAAAAATTAAGAAATGAATACTGAATTAACAGGCATCATTGCCACATTTCTGCTCACCCTGGTTATTGCCATCCCTTTAGGTAAGTACCTGGCCAAGGTTTTTGCAGGAGAAAAAGTCTGGACAGATTTTTTAAAACCACTGGAAACTGGTATTTACAAGCTTTCCGGAATCAATATTAAAGAACAGATGAACTGGAAACAGCAGTTAAAAGCACTGCTTACCATTAATATACTCTGGTTGTTTTACGGTTTTTTTGTACTCATCTTTCAGGATAAACTTCCATTCAATCCGGATGGAAACCCTGGAATGACACCAGATCTGGCTTTTAATACCATTATCAGCTTTGTTGCTAACTGTAACCTGCAGCATTATTCGGGCGAGAGTTGCGTAAGTTACCTTACCCAGCAATATGTGCTTATGTTTCTTCAGTTTGTGAGCGCCGCAACAGGTATCGCCGCTGCAGTAGTCCTTTTTAAAGCTTTTAGGGATAAAACGACAACCGAGCTTGGTAATTTCTGGGAATTTTTTGTAAAATCAATTACCCGTTTATTATTGCCTTTATCTTTTGTAATGGCCCTAATCTTAACTTTTAGTGGTACACCTGCAAGTTATGAGGGTAAAGATCAATTTATCTCCCTACAGGGAGACACCGTGCATGTTTCGAGGGGACCAGCTGCTCAAATGATTGCCATTAAACATTTAGGTACAAATGGTGGAGGTTATTTTGGTGCCAATTCAGCACATCCATTCGAAAACCCAAGCTACTTTACCAATATGGTTGAGCTGATTGCACAGGTCATCATTCCGATTGCCATGGTAATTGCCTTCGGCTATTTTATCCGCAGAAAAAAACTGGCCTGGACCATCTTTGGTGTAATGACCATTGGTTTGTTTATGCTGCTGCTCCCTATGTTAAGCTCAGAACTAGGTGGAAGTCCGGCTCTGGCGAAAATGGGTATTTCACAGACTACCGGAGCGATGGAAGGAAAAGAGGTTCGTTTTGGCCCCGCAGCCTCCGCTTACTGGGCAACTGTTACAACAATTATTTCTACCGGATCGGTAAACAGCATGCACGATAGCACCATGCCGATGTCGGGTACATGGCAGTTACTCGGTATGATGATTAACTCTTTTTACGGAGGTTGCGGCGTAGGTTTATTGAATTACTTCATTTACCTGATTGTTGCTGTGTTTATTTCGGCTTTGATGGTGGGCAGAACGCCGGAGTTTCTTGGGCATAAGGTTGAGGCCAGAGAAATCAAGATTGCGGCCATTATTACTTTGTTAAGCCCGTTTTTGATCCTTGCCGGAACTGCTGTTGCAAGCTACATCTTTACCAGTCATGGCAATGCAGCCTGGACTGTTCAACCTAAAAGCTGGCTTAATAATCCTGGTTTCCACGGATTCTCTGAGATGCTGTATGAAATGACTTCATCAAATGCCAACAATGGTTCGGGATTTGAAGGACTGGGAGACAACAATATGTTCTGGAATCTATCCACTGGTATTGTGATTTTCTTAGGTCGTTTCTTACCAATTATCGGCCCGGTTGCCATTGCCGGATTACTGGGAGCCAAAAAATTCATCCCTGAATCGGCCGGTACGCTTAAAACAGATACCAAAACTTTTGCACTGATGACTTTTGCGGTAATCATCGTTTTAAATGCACTTTCTTATTTCCCTGCTCTGGCCTTAGGTCCTTTGGCGGAATATTTTACCATGCTTAAATAGATATTAAAAATGAAACCCAATAATAAATTGTTCGAACCTGCCTTAGTGCAGACCGCACTAAAACAATCTTTTATCAAACTTGATCCAAGGGTTATGGTCCGTAACCCGGTGATGTTTACCGTAGAAATCGGAACGCTGGTTATGGCTTATGTTACCGTATATTCTTTCAGCCATAGCGGACAAGGCTCTCCCTTATACAATTTCTTCATCTTTTTGGTTTTATTGCTTACCGTTCTGTTTGCAAACTTCGCTGAAGCCATTGCAGAAGCAAGAGGTAAGGCACAGGCTGACAGCCTTCGTAAAACAAGGGAAGAAACGCCAGCCAAAGTGCTTTTGGCAAACGGAACCATCGAAATCCGTTCATCAAACCAGCTAAAAAAAGGAGATGTGTTTATTTGCGAAACCGGCGATACGATTCCGACTGATGGAGAGATTATTGAAGGTATTGCCACTATCGACGAATCGGCCATTACTGGTGAGTCTGCCCCGGTAATCCGGGAATCAGGAGGTGATAAATCTTCAGTAACAGGCGGAACAAAAGTTTTATCTGATGAAATTAAAGTTCAGGTAAGCACTGCGCCCGGCGAAAGCTTTTTAGATAAAATGATTGCTTTGGTTGAAGGTGCGTCACGTCAGAAAACACCAAACGAGATTGCTTTAACCATTCTGTTAGCCAGTTTTACCCTGGTGTTTATCATTGTATGCGTAACCTTGAAACCTTTTGCTGATTATGCCAATACACCAATAACCATTGCAGCGCTGATCTCCCTTTTTGTATGCTTAATCCCAACCACCATCGGCGGACTTTTATCGGCCATTGGTATCGCAGGGATGGACAGGGCATTAAGGGCAAACGTCATTACCAAATCGGGTAAAGCCGTAGAAACTGCTGGAGATATTGATGTGTTGCTATTAGATAAAACCGGAACCATCACCATTGGTAACCGTAAAGCAACCAATTTTTATCCAACAGCTGGTGTAACTGTTAAAGCTTTTACCGATGCCTGCGTATTAAGCTCATTGGCAGATGAAACCCCGGAAGGAAAATCAATCATTGAATTGGCTGCCGAACAAGGTTTCAAATCTGCCGGAACACCGGAGGGATCAACATTCATCAAGTTTACAGCCGAAACCCGTTCGAGCGGATTGGATACGGTAGATGGAAGACGGATCAGAAAAGGTGCCTTCGATTCGATCAGGAATATGGTACAAAAAAGTGGAAATCACTTCCCTTCTGATATTGAGGACCATGTAAAAGCTATCGCTACGAATGGCGGAACACCTTTAGTGGTAGCTGAGAATGAAAAAGCCCTCGGCGTGATCGAATTGCAGGATATTATTAAGCCGGGTATCAGCGAGCGTTTTGAACGCTTAAGGAAAATGGGCGTAAAAACAGTAATGGTTACCGGTGATAACCCGTTAACAGCTAAATACATTGCAGAAAAAGCAGGTGTTGATGATTTTATCGCAGAGGCTAAACCTGAAGATAAAATGAACTACATCAAAGATGAGCAAGCACTGGGTAAACTGGTAGCCATGATGGGCGACGGTACCAATGATGCTCCTGCTTTGGCACAGGCCGATGTGGGTGTAGCCATGAACAGTGGGACACAGGCGGCGAAAGAAGCAGGTAACATGGTTGATTTGGATAATGACCCTACCAAGCTGATCGAGATCGTAGAAATCGGTAAACAATTGCTGATTACCCGCGGTACATTAACCACTTTTTCCATTGCGAATGATGTGGCTAAGTATTTTGCAATCGTTCCGGCTTTGTTTATCGCATCAATTCCTGCGCTGCAAAGCCTGAATATTATGGGACTGCATTCACCAGAATCAGCGATTATGTCCGCTGTGATTTTCAACGCGATCATCATTCCAATCCTGATCCCACTGGCTTTAAAAGGTGTGGCCTACAAACCTATCGGTGCAACTGCCTTATTACGTAGAAACCTTTTTATATATGGTATCGGCGGTGTAGTAGCTCCATTTATAGGGATTAAAATAATCGATTTATTGGTCGGATTATTTGTATAACGAAAAATGTCATTCTGAGTGCAACGAAGAATCTGCAAGCGATAAAGAGCTACTCAAAACAATCACAGCCAGTAGATTAGAGATGCTTCGTTCCTTAGCATGACAGTAAAGAGAAATTTAAAAAATAAAAAGATGAAAAAGTACATCATTCAATCCATCCGCTTAACACTTGTATTATTGGTACTGTTATGCGTAATATATCCTGTTACTGTTGCCTTTATCGGTAAAATGTCTAAAGGAAACGGGGGAGGAGAAAAAGTCACCAAAAATGGTAAAACAGTAGGTTATGCATTATTGGGTCAGTCGTTTACCAAACCTCAATATTTCTGGGGAAGACCATCAGCAGTTGCCTACAATGCAGCGGGTTCTGCAGGTTCTAATAAAGGACCATCCAATCCTGATTACTTAAAAGAAGTGCAATCGCGTATTGATACTTTATTGAAATACAATCCGGGTATCAAAAAATCAGATATCCCTGCTGATATGGTTACTGCATCAGGAAGCGGACTTGATCCAAATATTTCTGAGCAGGGTGCAGCCATTCAGATCGACAGGGTTGCTGCAGCCCGTAAAATCGATGTGAAAAAGGTAAAAGAACTGGTTGCCATGAATACACTTAAACCATTTATGGGTGTATTCGGCCCTTCATCAGTAAATGTGCTGAAATTAAATCTTGCTCTCGATGCACTTTAGTTAGTGACTTTGCAGTCTGTCCAAATGCGTTTGCCAAAACTAAAAGGATAGATAATGACGATGATAGGTTGCGAGGGATCGTCATTCTCAACTTGATTGAGAATCTTAATGCTAATGTATGGTGCATTAAGATTCCCGCCTGCGCGGGAATGCAATGTCATTAAGTTAAGGGTTTTTAACCACAGATGTACACAGATAACCACAGATTTTTATATCTGTGTGCATCCTTTTATCTGTGGTTAAATTATGCATGCCTGAGTCGAGGGCTTAAATAACGGCTTTGCGCGGGAATGACGAACAATTTAGCAATCTATCAATACGAACAATTTAAATAAACAATTTCCCAAAACAATAACAACGGCAATGCTTTAAGGCCTGGTGACAAACGAGCCTGGGCCTTAGGCTTTACCTAATACAAAACAGTCAGATAAAATGAAAAAAATACTATTACTTGCCGCTACACTCACTACTGGATTCTTCGCTAAAGCACAGGAAGAACCAAAAATTAAAGTAAGTGGTTACCTTGAGACTTATTACGGATACGATTTTAACAAACCTGCTGACCATAACCGCCCGGGTTTTATTTATTCCCACAACCGCGCAAACGAAGTAAACCTAAACCTTGGTTTTATCAAGGCAGCTTATGATAGCGGAATGATCAGGGCTAATTTAGCGGTAATGGCCGGAACTTATGCCAATGCCAATCTTGCTGCGGAGCCAGGGGTTTTGAAAAATATCTTGGAGGCTAATGCCGGGGTAAAATTATCCAAAACAGAAAATCTTTGGATTGATGCCGGAGTCTTTTCTTCGCATATCGGTTTCGAAAGTGCGGTTTCGAAAGATTGTTGGGTACTTACCAGAAATATTTCTTCAGAAAATACACCTTATTACGAATCGGGTGCCAAAATTACTTATGGTTCCAAAGATGGAAAATTTACGGCTACCGCATTGTACCTGAACGGTTGGCAGCGCATTACCCGCCAGAATGGAAATAATAAACCGGCTGGCGGACTTCAGCTGACCTGGAAACCAACAGATAAAATTACGGTAAACTACAGCAATTATCTTGGTACAGAAGGGGCTGATTCGGTTAGGGTAAACAGGTTTTACCACAATGTTTATGGAATTTTTCAGCTTACCGATAAATTTGGTGTAACCCTTGGGTTGGATTATGGCACACAACAGAAACAAAAAGGCAGCAGCGATAAAAACGAAGTCATTTCTCCGGTAGCCATTGCACAATATAAATTTGCACCAAAATGGGCCGTTGCCGGAAGGTTTGAATATTATGAAGATAAAAGCGGAATTTTTATCGCTACTGACACACCGCAAGGTTTTAAAACCAAAGGTTACTCTTTAAATCTTGATTACTCGCCAATCGCCAATGCTGTTGTGAGGTTGGAAGGAAAAGCCTACGATAGTAGAGACAAAATATTTGCCAGAGAAGGTGCTGCGGTTAATGCCAATGCAAGTTTAACAGCAAGTATTGCGGTATCGTTTTAAAAAATAAGTGCCGTCATCTCGACCGCAGTGGAGAGATCTGTTGAGTATCTTTTATATAGATCTCTCCATTTCGTTGCACTCCAGTCGAGATGACGACGCTTAGAAATGAATTTTTTGCAAAAACAAAAAACAATGCATCCCTACATAGAAATCATATTCAGCCTGTTTTTAGCGTTCTTAGGAGTATTAATGATGCGAAAATTGAATTCGTTAAAAAGGAATAAAACAGGTGCAAAAAAAGAAGTTATGCCACAGAAAAATACTTCAAACTGCTTTATAATAAAATCTCTTTTAGGTTTATGATCGTATTATTTACGTTGGTTATGATTGTTGCAATTACTATATTGATCGAAGAAGGAGTAATGAAGGTTTCCTGGTAAAGATGATGGAAGAAGAGCAAAAAGAAGAATCTGTCAGACACTTTTTAGATCTGGTTAAAAAATCCAGGCGCGGAAAGCTCAAAATCTATATTGGCATGAGTGCTGGTGTGGGTAAAACTTACCGTATGCTTCAGGAATCGCATGCATTACTGCGAAATGGCGTAGATATTTGTATCGGTTATGTGGAGACCCATAAAAGGGCAGAAACAGAAGCCCTTGTTGCAGGCCTTCCGTTTATTCCGCTGCGCAAAATTTTTTACCGGGGCAAAGAAATATCGGAAATGGACCTTAAAGGGATCATGAATCGTCATCCGGAGATTGTTATTGTGGATGAACTTGCCCATACCAATGCCGAAGGCAGTAAAAACACCAAACGCTGGCAGGATGTTTTCGATCTGCTTGAGGCAGGGATCAGCGTAATCTCTGCAGTAAATATTCAGCACCTGGAAAGCATCAATGAAGAAATTGAGCAGATTACAGGTATAGCTGTGACGGAACGGATCCCGGATAAGATCTTGGAGATCGCTGATGAAATCGTAAATATCGACCTTACGGCTGATGAACTGGTTACCCGCCTTAAAGAAGGCAAAATTTACGATCAATCAAAAATCGAAAAAGCATTAAGTAATTTTTTCAAGCTGATAAAATTCTTCAGCTGCGCGAGCTGGCCTTAAAAGAGGTGGTGCACCAGGTAGAACGGAAAATCCAGACCGAAATTCCCAAGTCAATTAAACTTAGGCCCGAACGCTTTTTGGCCTGTATTTCTTCCAACGCCGAAACCGCAGGAGTTGTGATCCGGAAAACAGCAAGACTTGCTTCCTATTACCGGTCGCCATGGATGGTGCTGTACGTGCAAAGCGATAGTGAAAGCATGGAACGCATTAAACTGGATAAACAGCGCCATCTGATTAACCATTTTAAACTGGCTACCGAACTGGGTGGCGAAGTCATTAAAATAAAAAGTAATGCCATTACCAAAACCATCATCGATATCGCTGCCGAAAAGGAAATTACCACAATTTGTATCGGCAAGCCCCATCTTAATATTTTTCAGGTAATTTTACGTACAGCGGTTTTTAATGGACTGTTGAAAAATCTGGCGATGAAGGATATTGATCTGGTGATTTTATCATAAGATTTCTATCACCCCACATATCCTGAAAATTAAACGCTGATTTGTTTGGATATTTGATTTTTTAGACGCTGAAATTTACAGCGTTATCGTTCTACGCCGTAGTTTTTCAAAGCAAGCTGGTATGATGCTGAAAAATATTCTAAAGGGGTGCATACTTACGACAGGAATTTTTATCGGGACTTTAGCGAATGGTACGATTGCTGGCCTCGAAGAACAAAGAGCCACTCACTTCCTTCAATAAATATTATCTTTCCTGGTGTGTAAGGCTATTCAACTTTTCTCAAATTTATCAAAACTATATCCTTTAAGCGGGGTTGAAATAATAGAACCTATGGAAAGTGATATGGAAAAAAAGAGACTAAAACACGTTTGATTAATGAGATTGCCACTACAGGATTACAAAATGCTGCTAAAAAACTGGGTACTTCGGCAAGCAAAAAACAGATTAGAAAAGGTGTTTCAAAAAACATCAGTTTAATAGATGAGCTATTGCATATTGCTTTAATCAAAAATAAAGATTCATCGAAAAGGTTGCAACGCAATATTGAGTTTGTTGGCCTGGGTATTATGGCAGCGCATACTTTTTATCGTGGTTTTAAAAAGAAAAAAGATTATTGATTTTCGAAGGCGTTTTCTTAACTGCGGCACTTGGTGGCGTATTACTGGCTACACAAGTTAAAGCCATAAAGTTGAAAATTAATCAATAGTGCCGTTTATGGAACAGCCCAAAGGCTGTTCGTGTTTGCAATTAACAACTTCACAATAATTATATCAATTCTGATCATCTAATCATTAATGAGATGGAGAAAATAACTTTTTGTCTCTGCCTGGCAGTTTATTTTTAGCATATTTATATGAGATTTTTTAGCTGGAAAATTGTTCAGTTTGTATAACGTACATGATAATAGCTATTTTTATTAAAAACTTTATTTTAAAAAGTAAAAATGGATTTACAATTAAAGCATAAAACAGCTTTTATAAGTGGCTCTACTGCTGGGATCGGATTTGCAATTGCCGAAAGTTTATTAAAAGAAGGTGTAAAAGTGATTATCAATGGCAGGTCGCAAAGCAGTGTAGATGCTGCCGTGAAATTGCTGCAAGGTATTGCCGGGGAAGAGTTTATTTCTGGCATCGCTGCTGATTTTTCGAAAGCTGATGAAGTAAGTAACCTGATTGATAAACTACCGGAGATTGATATACTGATCAATAATGCCGGCATTTTTGAGCCTAAAGCTTTTGAAGACATCAGTGATGAAGATTGGTTTAGGTTTTTTGAAGTCAACGTAATGAGCGGAATCAGGTTGTCGCGGCACCTATTCCCTAAAATGTTAAAGAAAAATTGGGGAAGGATTATTTTTATCTCCAGCGAATCGGCAGTATTTATTCCGGATGAAATGATCCACTACGGGATGACTAAAACTGCACAGCTGGCGGTTAGCCGTGGCCTGGCAGAATTAACTCAAGGTACAGAAGTAACCGTCAATTCAATTTTGCCCGGCCCAACCAAATCAAAAGGGGTTGGTGGTTTTATTGAAGATTTAGCCAAAAATGGAAACATTACCATTGCTGAGGTAGAAGCCGATTTCTTTAAGAACATGAGACCTACTTCATTACTGCAACGCTTTCTTGATGTTAGTGAGATAGCAAATGCAGTTGCTTTTTATGCAAGTCCATTAGCCTCGGGAACCAATGGTGCTGCCATTAGGGTAGAAGGCGGTTTGGTAAGATCGATATTGTAGTGTGTTATGGATCCTTTTTGCAGGCATAAGTAGGCTAATGAGCTTTAAGTTTATTTTTTTAGCTATTTAAATGCTGGTAATATATAGAGAATACGGCCAGTGTTTATGAAAAAACTGCTTCAGGCTGCGCTTACTGATAAGAATGTCTTCACTTTAATTAAGTCGCTACATTTAGATTACCAATTTATCCAGTAATGAAGGAGAGTTTTATCAAACTGAATAAAAGATGTTTTAATTAAGGTAATGGTTTCTTTAAAACGGATTTAAAATTTTAAAAATAAATATTAATGGCGCAACAATTAGAAGTTTGGCAAAGAGGGCCACTGCCTGAAATTATCCCGATGTTACAACCTGTAGTACATGCCTTATTACAAGCAAGAGAAGAGATTAATGAGTATATGGTCGAATTCCCAATCGAACTGCTTTGGCAACGCCCCGCCGGAATGGCATCTACAGGTTTTCATCTTCAGCATTTAAGTGGAGTGCTTGATCGGGTATTTACTTATGCCAGGGCAGAAAGTCTTTCTGAATTTCAGTTTGCCCAGTTGGCTGAAGAGGGTAAAGATTCGGCAGCGGGATATACCGTGGCAGATCTTGTTAACCGTTTCAATAAACAGGTAGATCTTGCATTAGCGCAGATCAAAAGTACAGATGCGATCACATTGCCCGATTATAGAGGCGTAGGTCGCGCCGGACTTCCTTCAACTGTTATCGGTTTGTTGTTCCATGCAGCAGAGCATACTATGCGCCATGTAGGGCAACTGATGGTTACCGTAGCCGTAGTGAAGAATTATAAAGAAGTTTAAAATCGCCACTGCCATAGGGTTGTCACTCTACCTGCTAAATTTGCTGCATAATTTAATAATCGATGTACAATCTGTTCAGAGAAATTATTTTATGGATTGCGAAATAGCGGAAAATAAAGTAAAGGATATAGAAACTTTTCGTCCAGGGAGCATTGAAGAATGGCGGAACTGGCTGATGGAGCATCACGATTTTAAATCGTCGGTTTGGCTTGTTTACAGCAAGAAAGGTTCCGGTTTGCCAAGCATTACCTGGAGCGAAGCTGTAGATGAGGCCCTTTGTTTCGGTTGGATAGACAGTTTAAAAAAGTCAATAGATAGCGATACGTTTATGCAGTTTTTCTGTAAACGGAAAGCCAATAGCGTTTGGTCGAAAATCAATAAGGAAAAGGTAAAGCGCCTGTTGGCACAAAAACTTATCGCAAAAGCAGGTTTAGAAACCATTAAAAAGGCCAAAAAAGATGGGTCATGGGTAGCTTTAGATGTAGTAGAAACACTTAAAATACCTAAAGATTTAGCCTTAGAATTTAAAAACAGTAAAGACGCGAAGATTTTTTTCCTTAGCTTAAGTAAATCTGCTAAGAAAGCCATCTTACAGTGGATCGTAATGGCAAAAAAAGCAGAAACCCGGCAAAACAGAATTCTTGAACTTGTAAAATCCTCATCAGAAAACGTATTGCCAAAGCAATTTCTCCGCTAGGAGGCAAATAATCTAATTTAGCTGTAAACATGGATATTACCAAAAGATTTGACCGGATACTACAGATATTTTTTCTATTGCAATCTAAATCTGTAGTCACTACAGATGAATTACAAAAGCGATTCGAAATCAGTTTAAGAACGATTTACAGGGATTTAAAAGCCCTGGAGATTGCCGGTATTCCGATCGTAAATGAATCAGGATCTGGCTATTCGATTATGGAAGGGTTTAGGCTGCAGCCATCAAGGTTTAGTCAGGAAGAGATTCTCAGTTTAATGGTTGCCGAAAAAGTGATGCAGAAACACGAAACCCAATTTGTTAAAAAACATTTTGAGGCAGCACTTATCAAAATAAAAAGCTCTTTTCAGGTGAATCAAAAAAGAGATTTCCTGCATTTAGAAGACACCATACATCTTAAAAACGACTTAAAATCTAAGGATTATCTGCCCAACATTATTGATGTTTTACTCAACAGCACCTTAAGGAAAAAGATAACCCATATCGATTACCTCAAAAGTGGTGATATTCATACGGTTGGCAGATCTGTTGAACCCATCGGTGTATTCTACGAACATAGTCTTTGGTATCTTTTAGCCTATTGCCATTTGAGGAAAGATTACCGCAATTTTAGATTAGACAGGGTTAAAAAAGTTATGATGCTTGAAGAAAACTTCACCATTGCACACCCGCCAATTAACGAATTCAGGGATAAAGACATATGCGAAAATATAACTAAAATCGAAATCAGGGTAGACCGGAAGTATGCCCATTTTCTATATTGGGAACGACAGATTTTCGGATTTACAAGCGAAGAAATTTCGGATGATTTTGTGGTCATGTATTTCGACTGTTCTCTTTCTGAAGTTTCTTTTGTGCGCTGGTTTGTTAAATTTGTTGATGCGGCCGAAATTATAGCACCAGCCCATTTGAATAATGAACTGGTTGAGATAATGGAATCTGGTTTGAAGAGAATAAAAAACAAAGAGGTTATATCGTAATATAGAATTGTCATCCTGAGGGATAATTTATTTTATAAAAATCAATATAAATGACAGTACTTAATCTACATGTAAAAATTCTCTCGCTTTACCGTCATTTCGAGCGGAGTGCTACCTGTACCGATTTTACATCGGTAACGCAGTTGAGAACCCGAAGACTCTGCGAGGCAAAATCTGTTTTGATAAATCTCTCCACTTCGCGTTGCTTCGGTCGAGATGACGATCTTTTTTGGGTGTCGGTCAATGGTAGTGAGCTTGTATTGAGCGTAGTCGAAGTGAAGGACCTGTTTTAATGTCTTAAAATGCGTTTCTACAGGCTCAACATGACAGCATCTGAGTTGAAATAACCTTTATGATACAGTCTCTTGCTTTTTAATAACGGTCCCAGAAAAATGGAGGCTCAATGCCTAATGCCCTTAAATATACAAAGCCTTGTCCGCGGTGGTGTATTTCGTTATCAATGAAATACAAAAGGTGGCTAATGATCGAAAACTCGTATTGCCCGAATAATTTAATTGTTTCGTGAAGCTGATCCTCAGAGATTTGGTTAAAGTATTCCACAATTTTTGGGGTATCCTCATCCCATTTTGTTAGTAGTTCTTCTTTACTATTAAGCGGAAGATCATGACTAAAAGGAGCTGTCTCTCTGGTCACCATTTCTTTTAAACCAGGAACATCAATCGATAATAACTCTTTAATTAATGCCGAAAAAGGTCTCATCTCGCCGATTGAAAATTCAAATAATTCTTTTTCAGGAAATTTTTCAATGGTTTTTCGGGTTAGTTTTCTATGGCCTAACCAATGTTGTAGTAATTCGCTTTTAGTAATCATAGTTGCTGACATATTGTTTTATTATTTAATAGAACAAAGCTAAAACTGGCTTATGACAACTGTTTGTCAGTCGAAAAATGATATATTACATTTTTTTAAAATTTCTATTTATATTATGGTTTAAGAATTAGTTAAAAACCTTAAATGATGACCGCAGTTATGCAAACTTTTTTCGCAACCATTTGCGCATCGGCTCGTCGTACCACTTTAAGGCTGTGTATGCCAAAACAATGCTGCCAGCTAAAATAAGTAAGGCATACGGCCAGGCCTGTACAATTGTAGTGCCTTTATGGTTACTGATCCAGGCCACGTAAATATAAACCAAAGGACAATGTACCAGGTAAAGTGGATAAGATACATCACCTAAAAATTTGCATATCCTTTGCTCTCTTTGCGTTTGCAGTACGCCGCTGGCGCCAAGGTACACGATAAGCGGAAAAACAATGATAATACATACAGACTCATAAATTCCGTTCATCCAAAGATGTTCAGCGCCTCCAATACGTGGCATATAAAGTACCAGCACTACTAAAAGGCCGCACCATAAAAAGGCATTTTTAATTCGGGTGGGTTTCGCGATACGCGAAAGTAATAAACCAGCAAAAAAGGGTAAAGGGTACGGGTAAGTCCAATACGTACCTGTTCTATATTTAGTGTCCAGCCGCCACTTACATCGCCGTTTGTAATGGCTAGCTGTGCCAATGCGATAGCGGCGATAACCACTAAGATACCTAATGCTGTTTTAGAAAATTTCCTGATCCATAACGCATAAAGAATATTGGCAATGTATTCAAAGAACAACGACCAGCCCACGCTGTTCATGGGGTGCATTTCTTGCCAGCCACGTATATCAAGCGATAATGGTACAGGAAGGATGGTATAGCCAATTAATAGTACGAATAACATCTTCCAGAGCGGAATAGTATGAATGAGCGGCCATATAGCAGAATCTGTATAATAGAATCCGATGGCGCCGAGGGTCATCCCCAAAATCACCATCGGTTGCAGGCGTACGATGCGGCGTTTGAAAAAACTGCCTACACTCATTTTGTTCCATCGGTCGTCATAAGCGTAGCCCATTACAAAACCAGATAATAAAAAGAAAAAATCTACAGCCAGATAACCATGGTTCACCAGGATGTCGAGATGCCCGGTTCCTAAGGGCTCGGTTAAATGAAAGGTGACAACAATAATAGCTGCGACACCGCGGAGGCCATCTAATATAGGGTAATGTGGCTTGGTGGCCAGCTCATTATTTAGGTTAATACTCATGGAAGGCTTGTAAAAATAGCAAACCGTAAAAATAACCAACATTCTTTACTCCATACTTTTGCATCTACAATGATACGTAAGGCATTAGGCCTGGTAGAACTAGACGTTTTTAACCGTCAAAACAGAGCAGGAATTTAATAAAAGCAGGCTTTATGAATTAAAAACTTTAATCATTACATTTGCCCCTGGTGAAAAACTTTGTATTCCTTTTTTCTATTTATCTGATCCTTCTGGGCCTAATGCCCTGCCAGGACAAGGAAGATATGGTTTCCAGGTCTCACATCGAAAGCATTGTGCACAGCGATCAATCAAAAGCTGGACATACGCATGGCGAATCCTGTCCGCCATTCTGCAGCTGTGCCTGCTGCTCGGTCGGTCAGCACTTCCCATCCGAAAAGTTAACAAACCTTATTGTTCCGGTATTCCGGAAACCATACCCGGTTTTCCAGTGTTCGGCATTGAAAAAACAACCACTCGATATTTGGCAACCGCCCAAACTCATTTAATCAATCTTTCATTTCATGGCGATGTCCATGAAAAGTATGCTATTCACATGCATCTTTTGTAACATAAGTGCAATGATGCCTGCTATTTATTGATTTTTGATTTAACCGACAATGCTGAACAGAATAATACAGTTCTCCATCAGGCAGAAACTGCTGGTGGGAATTATGATGCTGGCGCTGATCGCCTGGGGCATATACTCCCTTAGGCAGCTGCCCATAGATGCCCTTCCCGATATTACCAATAACCAGGTTCAGATTATTACCTCCTCGCCAAGTAACGGCGCGGAAGATATTGAGCGCTTTGTCACCTACCCGGTAGAGCAAACCATGGCCACTATTCCAGGAATAGAGGAAGTCCGCTCCTTTAGCAGGTTTGGCCTTTCAGTTGTGACAGTAGTGTTTAAGGAAAATGTAGAGATTTACTGGGCCCGCCAACAGGTAAGTGAAAGGCTTGCCGAGGTAGAAAGGACCATTCCTAAGGGAATCGGTACCCCTGAGATTGCGCCGTTAACTACCGGACTTGGAGAAATTTACCAATATGTAATCCACCCTAAAAAAGGATATGAAAAAAATATGATGCCACAGCGCTCCGCACCATTCAAGACTGGATTGTACGCCGCCAGCTCCTCGGCGTAGAGGGCATAGCAGATGTGAGCAGCTTTGGAGGGTACCTTAAGCAATATGAAATTGCCCTTAATCCCGACAAGCTTAGAAGTATGGATATATCCATCAGCGATATTTTTAAGGCGCTTGAAAAAAATAATCAGAATACCGGCGGATCTTACATTGATAAAAAACCCAATGCCTATTTTATCAGGAGCGAGGGATTGATCAACAGTATGGAAGACATTGAGAACATTGTTGTACGGACCAATGAAAACAGTATTCCGGTGCTGATCCGAAATGTAGCTGAAGTGAGGATCGGTGCGGCCACCAGGTATGGTGCCATGACCAGAAACGATCAGGGCGAGGTAGTAGGAGCAGTAGTGATGATGCTAAAGGGCGCCAACTCTTCCAAGGTTATTGCGAACGTAAAAACCCGGATGGATCAGATCGCAAAGAATCTTCCTGAGGGCGTGGTGATCGAGCCATTTCTCGATCGCACAAAATTGGTAGACAGTGCCATTGGTACGGTGACTAAAAACCTGGCAGAAGGCGCATTGATTGTGATCTTTGTACTGGTGTTGCTTTTGGGGAATTTCCGCGCCGGACTGATTGTGGCCTCGGTTATTCCACTTGCCATGCTTTTCGCAATATGCCTGATGAACCTTTTTGGTGTCAGCGGAAACCTGATGAGCCTTGGCGCTATAGACTTTGGGCTAATTGTAGATGGAGCGGTAATCATTGTAGAGGCATCTCTCCACCATTTGAATACCCGAAAAAATAAGAGCAGGTTAAGCCAGCAGGAAATGGATGCTGAGATTTTTGAATCTGCTTCCAGGATTCGTAACAGTGCTGCTTTCGGCGAAATCATTATCCTTATCGTTTACCTGCCGATTCTGGCCCTGGTTGGCATAGAAGGTAAGATGTTCAGGCCAATGGCCCAAACGGTGGCCTTTGCAATCCTCGGTGCTTTTATCTTATCATTAACTTATGTGCCGATGATGAGTGCACTGTTTCTAAATAAAACCATCAGCACCAAAAGAAATATCTCAGACAGGATCATGTCCTTTTTTCAAAGGGTGTATACCCCAATGCTCAATTTTGCACTTAAGGCAAGGGTGGCCGTTGTGGGCATTGCAATAGGGTTATTTGCCATTTGCCTAATTATTTTCAATTATCTGGGTGCCGAATTTATTCCTACACTAGAGGAAGGCGACTTTGCCGTAGAAACCCGGGTACTTACCGGGAGCAGTCTTTCACAAACCATTGAAGCCGCTACACGGGCTGCAAAAGTGTTAAAAGCAAATTTTCCTGAGGTAAAAGAGGTTATCGGAAAGATCGGTTCCAGCGAGATTCCTACCGACCCCATGCCGGTAGAAGCCTGTGATCTGATTATTATCTTAAAGGATAAGGGGGATTGGACAAATGCTTCTACGAGAGATGAGCTTGCAGGCAAAATGCAGGCCAGGCTTGAACAGTATATTCCAGGGGTTACTTTCGGGTTCCAGCAGCCCATCCAGATGCGCTTTAATGAACTCATGACAGGCGCCAGGCAAGATGTGGTCATTAAGGTCTATGGAGAGGATTTTTCGAAGCTAAGTGCCTATGCAGCTAAAATTGGTGCTATAGCCAGAAAAATAGAAGGTGCCCAGGATATTTATGTGGAACAGGCTTCAGGACTTCCACAGGTTATTATCAAATTTCATAGAGAAAAGATTGCCCAGTTCGGATTGAACATCGAGGATGTGAATACGGCTATCCGCTCAGGCTTTGCCGGTGAGGTGGCTGGCCTTGTATTCGAAGGCGAAAAACGATTCGATATGGTTGTCCGCCTGGAAAAAGAAAACAGGCAGTCGCTTGATGATGTGAAGAACCTGTTTGTAACTGCACCTAACGGCAACCAGATCCCGCTGGAACAACTGGCTGATATCCAGTACAGGGAAGGTCCAAACCAGATCCAGCGGGACGATGCAAAGCGGCGGATCACCGTTGGATTTAACGTGAGAGGCAGGGATGTGGAAAGTATTGTAAAGGAAATCCAGCAGAAGATTGATGCAGAGGTTAAGTTTTCACCGGGATATTACCCAACATTTGGCGGCACTTTTGAGAATCTGCAGGCTGCTACTAAAAGATTGGGTATTGCGGTACCACTGGCTTTATTGCTCATTTTACTATTGCTTTATCTTACTTTTTCATCAATTAAACATGCACTTTTAATTTTTACCGCAATTCCACTGTCGGCCATTGGTGGCATATTTGCTTTGTGGGCACGGGCCATGCCATTTAGTATCTCCGCAGGCATCGGCTTTATTGCGCTTTTTGGTGTGGCGGTACTAAACGGCATCGTACTGATCAGTGAATTTAACAGGTTAAAAAAAGAAGGAATGAAAGATATTCTCGAAATTATCAGAACTGGAACTTCGGTCAGGCTTCGTCCGGTTATTATGACGGCCCTAGTAGCCTCTCTGGGCTTTCTTCCAATGGCTATCTCGGGCGGAAGCGGGGCTGAAGTGCAGCGCCCATTGGCAACGGTTGTTATCGGTGGACTAATTTCAGCAACATTGTTAACCCTTTTGGTACTTCCGGTGCTTTATATCTGGGTAGAAAAAATGGGCAGAAAAAAGTAAAAATAGCTCCGGTAGCGGGAATAATTGTAGTTTTTGTTACGCTGCTTGGATTTCAGTCTGCTAAAGCCCAGACTGTGTTAACCCTTAAACAGGCGGTATCTTCGGCGCTGGAAAACAACAGGGCGATTAGCGGTGCTAATCTTGGTGTAGGGTTGCAACAGGCACTCAGGAAAAGCGCTTTCGAAATGCCCAAAACTGAAGTCTCTATGCTTTATGGACAGTATAATAGTCTGGTTAAAAACGACAACAACTTTACCGTTTCGCAAACCATTCCTTTCCCAACACTTTTCACCGCAAATGCGGCATTAGGTAATGAACGCATCAGAGCGGGCCAGCATCAGGTCGCTTCAAGTAAAAACGAGCTTATTTTTCAGGTTAAAACAGTTTATACCAATCTTCAGTACCTATATTCGAAGGAGAAACTGTTGCTAGAGCAAGACAGCATTTATAAGGGTTTTGTAAAATCGGCTTCGCTAAAGTACAAAACAGGCGAGGGCAACCTGCTTGAAAAGGTAGCTGCCGAGACACAGCTCAAGGATGTACAGAACCTGCTTGATCAGGACCGGTCTGACATCGAAATTTATAAAGCGCAGCTTGCTACGCTTTTAGGCAGGGGTGGTCTACCCTTAATCGCCGACAAGTTTTTAAAAGAAGCACCCGGGATTTCGATAGGAGATACGGCACTTCTAAATGAAAATCCAGCCATTGCTTATTTCAGGCAGCAGGTTGTGATTGCTGAAAAACAGCGGAAGGTAGAACTTGCCAAATCATTACCCGATTTCACTCTGGGTTATTTCAACCAGTCGCTAACCGGTTTTCAAAACGTTAATGGCAATGATGTTTTCTTTGGCCGCGACAAACGTTTCCAGGGCTTCCAGGTAGGACTTTCCGTTCCGCTATTTTACAGGGCTTATTCAGCAAAGGCTAAGGCTGCATCAATTAACCGCGATATTGCTTCGAACGATCTGGAACTTCAGCAGCGAAAACTAACAGGCCAGTACCAGCAGGCCCTGGGCGAATACCTGAAAAACAGGAAACGTTACGATTATTTTATCACCTCGGCTCTGGCCAATGCGGCGTTGATCTTAAAAAACAGCCGGATTGCCTACCAGAACGGAGAAATAGGCTATTCCGAATACCTGTTAAACCTTAAACAGGCGAACGGTATTTACGAGGGCAGCCTGATGGCCCTGCTCCAGTTAAGCCAGAGCATTAACCAGATTGAATTTTTAACCGGTAATAACCAACCATTTTAAGCATAAATCTCATGAGATCCATATATAAATATCTTATCCTGTTATCTTTCCCGTTTTATTTGGCTGGCTGCGGCCGTCCAGGTGCCGAAAAGGAACCTGGGAAAGAAACCGTTCACGAAAAGAGCGATATCATAACCCTTACTCCGGAGCAGCACAAGCTATCGGAAATTACCCTGGGAGATATTGAGTTGAAGGAATTAAGTGGCACAACAAAAGTAAACGGGATGCTCGACCTTCCACCACAGAGCCTGGTATCAATTTCCACGCCGCTGGAAGGGATTGTAAAAAGCACCAATATGTTGCAGGGAAAACGTGTAGCCAAAGGGGAACTTGTAGCCGTAATGCAGAATCCGGAATTCATTCAGATGCAACAAGACTACCTGGATTATAAAAGCCAGCTGCAGTTTTTAAAGCAGGAACTCGACCGCCAGGAAGAACTAGCAAAAGAAAATGTGAATTCCAAAAAAGCATTACAGAAAGCAAGGAGCGAATACCAGAGTGTAAGTGCAAGATTGCTGGGACAGCGTTCAAAACTTTCCATTATGAATATCAGTTTTTCGGCACTGGAAAAAGGACAGATCCAGAAAACCTTTAACCTCTATACACCAATGGCGGGCTACGTTACTCAGGTTAACACCAATATTGGCGCCTTTGCCAGTACCACCGATGTGCTGTTCAAAATTGCCGATACTGAGCACCTGCATGCAGAGCTTACCGTATTTGAAAAAGATGTACCCAAGCTTAAGCTGGGGCAGAAAGTCCGCTTTGTGCTGGCCAACGAGGAAAAAGAACGTATGGCTACTGTTTATCTCATTGGCAGGGAAATCAGTAAAGAGCGTACCGTACAAATTCACTGCCACCTGGACAAGGAGGATACACAGTTACTTCCGGGCATGTATCTTAAAGCCTATGTAGAAAGTGGAATGAACAAGGTTGAAGCACTACCCGATGCCGCAATTGTTGAATTTGAAGGCAAAAAATTCGTGTTTATAAATCAGCCAGCTGATAAGGGTAATAATACTTACCGCTACAGGATGATGGAAGTAAAAACAGGAATTGCCGAGAATGGTTACACCCAGGTTTCTTCTGCGGAGCAGATTAATAATGCGAAGGTGGTGATAAAGGGCGCCTATGATCTGTTAAGCAAGGTAAAGAATGCCGAAGAGGAAGGAGAAGGGCATTAATCAGCACTGCAGTCGTCAGTCTGAGCATAGCCGAAGACTTCTTGTAAATCGCCCTTCGACTACGCTATCAATGACATACTTCAAAAGGTCGTCATTTAAAGTCAAATTGATTATAGATAGACATTAACATAAATGCCCATCTTTCGATGTGCTTTTAATTAGTAACAATTAATTTTATTGTTAATTAAGAATCGTTTAATTGATCTGAAACTGCGAATCTTCCACATCAGTCTAAAGTTGTCTGCTAACCTGTAAAAAATGTCTGAAATGGACGGCATTACGGAGTAATTTAATTCCAAATGCTTCAAAAATACCTAAAAACCGGTATAGATTGCTGTTTGCAAGGATTTTATCTTTGCCTAACCTTTTGGAAAGCTTTATGAGGCTGTCTAAAAGAAGAATTTCATTCTTTAATCAAGTTTAATTTTATCTACATGAAAAAACAATTATTTGTGATGGCTGTCTTTATGGCTACGTGCGTTGTTGCAATGGCCCAGTCAGCATCAAAAGGCAAAGTATTGCCCAAAACTAAAGTTAAACAGGAAAACAAGGTTTCTGCAAAAAATACGACTTCAATTAGGGTATACGGAAAAGGCGATCAATTGCTGAATGTTGGTATCGGTATTGGCAGTCCGTTTTTTGGTTCGGGTTACGCTGCATCGCTGCCGGTAAATCCCAGTGTTTCTTTCGAAAAAGGTATTACCGACGAAATTAGCGTAGGTGGACAATTGGCTTATGCCAGTTCGAAATATGATTTAAATACGGCAGGCGCAAACTATAGCTTCAAACAGAACGCGTTTTACATTGGTGCGCGAGGTTCCTACCATTTTAACGAATTGCTCGAGCTCGCACCTAAATTTGATGTGTATGGCGGGGCGAGTCTGGGCTACGTTATTGCCAGTGTAAGTAACAGCGAGGGTTTTAATGGTGCTACAGGCAGCGGCATTGGCTTTGGTTTGTTTGCGGGCGGTAAGTATTACCTTTCTAACCATACAGCTCTTTTTGCAGAACTCGGCTACCAGAGCCTGGGATTGCTTAACGTGGGTGTGGCTTTTAAACTTTAACGATTAAGAACATTTATACAAATTACTGGCGCTATAACTATAGTCAAACTAGTTTACATCGATAATAACCACAAAAGCCCATCTTTCGATGGGCTTTTGTGGTTATGAAAAAAAGCCAGGTAAGCAACTTTTCTTCATATTTTTATTGATCATTTTGAGCGTAGCCAATAAGATCACCAATATAATTGTTTAATTCCTTGTTGGTTAACGTAGTTGTTTTAGAAAGATCTTCTATTGCCCAGAGAAAGTTGTTACGGTTCGGATTCGGAGTGTGTAGAAATAAGGCATCATGATAACTGTCAAAATCGATCAACGTTGCCCATATCTGATAATTTATCTGTAATAACCACTACTTAAATTGACATTGTACTTTTGCTACACTCAGTTGTTAAATTTCCATGATCTGATTGGTAGCCCGCTCCAATATTTCAAATGCCGCCTCTGCCATTTTGTTGCCTTTTCTGTCCAGTAACGGATTTACTTCTACAACTTCCAGGCAGATAACCTTATTTGATGCCAGGATCCGATCCATTATCTCGAGGATCTCAGATATATCAAAACCTTTAGGCACGGGGGTACCTGTGCCATCAGATATTCTATCGCTGTCCATACTGTCAACATCAAAAGAGATGTAGATAATCTTGCAATGGCTCAATCTGTTTAACGCTTCCTGAACACATTGCTTAATGCCGAGATACCTTATCTCTTCAACTGAAAAATTTCTTATAGATTTTTGCTTTATCAGTGCCAGTTCTGCCTGCTCCATATCCCTTACACCAAAATAGACCAGGTTATCGGGAGCAATTTTTTTCTCGTTCATCCCAATTTCCTTCATTCGGTTCCATAATTCAATGGTTTCATCTTCGAGGTTGTTGACCTGATTTTCTTTATTATCTATTCCAAGTGCAGCTGCCAATGGCATCCCATGGATATTACCGGATGGGGAGGTAAATGGGGAATGAATATCTGCATGTGCATCAATCCAGACTACGCCTAAATCTTCTTCAGGATTTGCCATCCGGATGCCACTGATGGTGCCAAGTGCAGAGGAGTGATCGCCTGACAGCACAATCGGAAACTCATCATCCATCAATGTCACTGAAACGGCCTGGGCTACTCTTTCACATTGTTCTAGCACTTGTGCAATCCTTTTCGCAAAAGCGTTTCTGTCTTTATTGTAAATTGACTCGTTATGGGTTTTGACGTCCAAAAATGCATATTGGTTAAAATATTCGCTGCCCTTATTTATTGCAGCAATCTCAATCGCATCAATCCCTAAATCTGAACCACGAGTTCCTGCACCAATATCCGATCTGTTTTTAATCAGTTTTATAACTTTTCCCATCTTTATGATTTAAAGTTTTCTAATGCTTCAGCAATAATTTTAAGGCTCGTTTGCACTTCCTCTTTTGAAATAATTAACGGTGGCGCCAATCGTATTTTGTTACCATGGGTAGGTTTGGCCAGCAATCCGTCCTCCATTAGTTTTACACAAATTTCCCATCCCATCTTCGAATGTTCATCGCAATCTATTTCAATTGCATTTAAAAGTCCTTTGCCCCGAACCTTTTTAATGATGCTGTTGCGTTTCGCGATGTCCTGCAAACCATCCCGAAAGATAACGCCCATTGAAGCCGCATTAGCGGGCATGTTTTCATCTATGATGACCTGCAAAGCAACTTCGGCTACTGCTGCTGCTAAGGGGTTACCGCCAAAGGTCGAGCCATGTTCACCAGCTTTGATGGTCAACATAATTTCATCATCAGCAAGCACGGCAGATACAGGTAAAACTCCTCCGGAAAGGGCTTTGCCAAGGATGATCATATCAGGTCTGTTTTCCAAAGTCTGAACGTCGTAAGATGCCATTAAGCGACCAGTCCTGCCCATACCGGTCTGAATTTCATCCGCAATATACAATACGCCATGGTTTTTGCATATCCTGGAGACATTAGCAAGGTAGTTATCGTCTGGAATGATTACACCAGCTTCACCCTGTATAGGTTCAACCAGGAAACCGGCAATGTAAGGGTCTGACTGTAACAACCTTTCCAAGGCATCAATATTATTGTAAGGAACCTGCAGTATACCATCTAAAAATGGACCAAAACCATCCTTCGCACTTCGGTCACTGGATCCTGAAATTATAGATATTGTTCTGCCATGAAAGTTATTGGAGGCAAATGCAATCTTTGCGTTCCCGGCTGGGATTTTCTTTTTTGATAGGCCCACTTTCTGCACAGTTTAATCGCAGTTTCCACTGCTTCTGCGCCTGAGTTCATTAATAACACTTTATCAAACCCAAACGTTGTCGATAATTGCTCTTCCAGATGGCCAAGTTTATTATTATAAAAAGCCCTGGAGGTCAGGGTTAACCTGCTGGCCTGGTCGATTAATGCGTCGATAATTTTTGGGTGACAATGCCCCTGGTTGACCGCAGAGTATGCGGATAAAAAATCAAAATAACTGTTTCCTTCTACGTCCCATAGCTTTATTCCACTTCCTTTCTCTAAAACAACAGGTAGGGGGTGATAGTTATGCGCCCCGAATAATAATTCTCTATCGATATATGCTTTGCTGATTTCCGACATGATATATTGGTTAGTTTATTGGTCAAAAATATTAGAATTAACTATTTCAGTCAACAATAGCTTATTATTGTTTATTTTTGGTGTATTATAAATTATAATTGACTTCTTTTATTCGTAAATACAATGGTTATAGATAAATTTGACACCGAGCTACTGAAACGCCTGGAGAAAGATGGCCGTATCGCATTCTCGACGGTAGCGTTGTCACTTGGGGTTTCCAATACGATGGTTCATCAACGATTTTCGAGATTGTTGCAACGGGGTGTTTTGAGTGGGGTTAAGCCTGTATTAAATGAGAAGAAAATGGGCTTTGACTGGGGGAGTTTTACTGGCCTTACGCTGGATAAAGATTACGATTCAGCCAGGGTAATTGAAGCTTTGCGCGAGATAGAGGAAGTAACTGAATGTTATTTTATTACGGGAAGATATACCCTTTTCATAAAAATTGTGGCCCGGAATCATGAGCACATGCGCGAGGTTCTTTATAATAAAATTGATTCAATTCCCGGAATTATAAAAACAGATTCCATTATTGAGCTCGGATGCGCTTTCAAGCGAAATGTTAATATTGCCTAAATGAGCTTTTTGTGTATCCACAGGTGGATTCAATTCGAAAACAAGTGAATAATCTGGAAATAAAAGTTTTAAGTTTTCTTTGGCAAAATGGACCAGCAGTTGAGAAGGAAATTTTTGCAGGAATCTCGGTGGTCTTGATTTCAGTTATCCACCACAGGATTTAAAAGCGAAGAATTCTGCCTTCTTAACCTTGCCTTTTAGCTCATTTCATTTTCCTGTTAATTCCAACCTGTCCATGTTTATATATTTAGATTGGATTCATGTTCTTAGTTGTTATTCCTTATTTAATTATTGAATCGATTAGTGTCCCGATTAAAATAGCGAGCATATAATAGCTCATCATTCCAAGGAGATAGGCAAATAGTGCTTTTAGGTAACTGGCTATTTTTCCAGGATTAAAGAAATGTCCAATAGCCCAGGTGCAATAGCCAATGGCGAGAATGCTTGAGGTGATCTTAAAGTCGACATGGGTTACACCTTCCAGAAAGGCGAACAAGGCGAATATCAGCATGCCAAAGCCCATTACGAAACAAAGCAGTATCAGGATCTCAAAATAGTTATAGGTGTATTTTCTGAAGAAAAGCTTGATAAAGAGCGCAATCAATGCGCCAATTAATATATTTGAATATCCCATGTGTGACTCCGTCCAGTCCATAAATTTTGCGGCGGTAGACTGGGCTGCAAGGTCATGGCTTACCATGCTTTGGATATGGAAAAAATGAGATATTATGCTGTAGATAAGCGAGGTAATAATGATAAAGATTACAGGCTTAACCAATCTGCTCCTGTCTTCTGAGAAAAAATGCTTAATGTTGGTGCCTGGCCTCAGCAGCAGTTCCCTCATGGTATAAAGAATGCCTCTTTCAAAGTGCAGTACATGTTCGATTTCATGTAGGAGATAATGAGCATTAATTCTTTTTAAGCTAACAGGATGTCCGCAGTCCGGACAATATTTTTTTTCTACTTCCGAGTTACAGATTTTGCAATTTATCATTTGAGCTGAAGTTAATTTGAATGGTATGCTGTTTTTTTCTATTGATGAAAATCGGCTGGCAATTTAATAAAAATTATTATGTGATGTTTTGGTTTTTTGAGCAAGCTTTTGTTCCAGTTTTAATACGATTGTCGATAGAACTTCTGTTCTGTTAATTTCTCGATGATCAACTCAAATGTGAACTGTTCATGCATAACCTGACTTGATTTAATGACAAAAATGCTCATTTCTTCTAATGTGGTTTTAATCTTTTTGTTAAATCATTCCACATTTAAGGAATATTGGTCGAAAACATGTTTTTTCCTAAAACATAGTTTAAATAAAAGCTGTTAGATGTTGGATTTATGAAAAAACACCGTAATGCGCTTAGTCCCACGCCGTGGCAGCGGCTTGTCGAGATGCTTCATGTGGAGCGCTCGACCATCAACTATATATTTCTTTACGCCGGCCTTATTGGGGTCATTGGACTTTCCCTTCCGCTTGGCACGGCTGCAGTTTTTAATCTGCTCTCCAACGGCTCGATGTATAGTTCAACTTATATACTCATAGCTGCTATTTTAATTGGGATCGTAGTTGGTGGCATCTTGCTGATGGGGCAGCTCTCACTGGTCGAATATCTTGAGCAGAAGATTTTTATCAAGGCCGCTATCGGATTTGCTTATCGACTGCCCAGGATCAAAAAAAGAATTTGAGGGAGAAGACCCAAGAGAACTGGTTAACAGATTTTTTGACGTGCTTACCATTCAAAAAGGCTTGACCAAGTTGCTAATAGATATTGTGGCTTCGGGTGTGCTAATATTTTTCAGCGCCATACTACTTTCTTTTTATCATCCGGTATTTATCGGTTTTGGAATCTTTACTATTGCCTGTATCGCTGTGATAATTACCATTTATTACCGCAGGGGAGTGGATACGAGTATCGAAGAATCTGAGTATAAATATCAGGTTGTTGCTTATCTTGAAAACGTGGCTGCCGATCTTGATACTTATCGGGGCAATGAAGCTGAGATGGAGAATATCACAGTAATGACCGATGAGATTACTTCCAGGTATGTAGAGGCAAGAAATGATCATTTTAGTATTTTGAAAAGGCTGTTTGCAAGTGCAGTTGCGCTTAGGACTATTTTGATGGGTGCTCTTTTGCTATTAGGTTCCTACTTTGTTGTGCAGCGGGAGATGACTTTCGGACAGTTTGTAGCAGCTGAAGTGATTATTGTTCAGATTTCTTATGCCGTAGAAAAACTCATGACCAGTTTGAATACCGTTTTTGATATGGTGACAGGTAGTGAGAAGCTCGCCGTGGTAACGGATATGGAACTGGAGGAAGGAGAAAGGCACCATGGTTAATCAGACAAAGAAACTGGTCGTAAGAAAGGTGAATGAGTATGCTGTACTATCCAAAGCGCAGCTTATTTCTTCAAGGGGGCCGAGACTGCTTGGGAGGGTAATGATTGGGGTATCTATCCTATTCATCATTATTCTGCTCCTTCCATGGCGGCAAACGATATCCGGGCGCGGTACGGTTACTGCTTTAAGACCTGAAGACAGGCCGCAGACCATTCAAAACCAGATTGGCGGACGCATTGAGTATTGGGCAGTACGTGAGGGAGAACAGGTGAAAAAGGGAGATACAATTCTTGTTCTTTCTGAGACCAGCCAATCTTATTTTAATCCAGAACTGCCCGAGCGTCTGGATGAACAGCTGAGCGCCAAAAGGGGTAGCGAAGAGGCTGCGGAGCAGAAAATTTCTGCAAGCAATGCCCAGATCAATGCATTGAGCAATGGGGTAAGGGTGCAGCTCAGCGCTGCAAAAAACAGTGTAATCCAGGCTAGAAATACCGTAAGAATTGATAGCGCTGAACTTGTAGCTGTAAAAAACTTTTATCAGACAAGCAAGGTAAGATTGGAGCGATATGAAGCTGGTTACAAAAATGGCCTTTTCTCGCTGACTGATATTGAAACAAGGAGATTAAAGCTTGCTGAGGACAAAGCTAAAGAGGTCGCTCAGGAGAATAAGCTCAACAGCGCCAGACAGGCTCTTGCCAATGCCGTCATTGAACTTGATAACATTATGGCCAAGTTCAGCCAGTCTTTAGCCTCTGCGCAGGCTGACCGTAGTTCGGCACTCTCCGGAAAAGCTTCAGTCAGAGAAGAGATAGCAAGACTCCGCAATGAGATGAGCAATATCGATATCAGAAGGGGACTTTATGTGGTACGTGCTCCACAGGATGGGTATATCGTCAAAACTTTCAAAGCAGGTATAGGGGAAAATATTAAAGAAGGCGAATCTGTGGCTACGCTACAGCCATTGTCGCCAATTGTTGCCGCTGAAATTTATGTGGATGCAATGGATGTTCCGCTGATCTTAGACAGCAGTAATGTACGGCTTCAGTTTGAAGGCTGGCCATCGGTGCAGTTTTCAGGCTGGCCATCCGTTGCTGTAGGAACTTTTGGAGGTAAGGTATCGGTTATCGATAGGGTAAGCACCGGTGGTAAATACCGGATATTGGTCAGACAACTTGTCAAGGTACCTAAAGGGGATGAGCCATGGCCGATTCAGCTCCGGCAAGGGTCGGGAGTTTATGGCAGGGTCATTCTACAATCGGTGCCGGTCTGGTATGAGATTTGGCGGCAGCTCAATGGCTTTCCACCAAGTCTGGATAAAGCCCCAGGCGAAGAAAATATCAATAACAAGTAATGAAGACTTTTCTTAAAAAGCATGTTCATGGACCGGTAAGTGGCATGGCATCGTTAAAACGTAGTGTCTTTTTTTCTTTTGGCTGATGATCGGTATGGGTGCTTCGGCTCAGCAAAAGGGAGCTGTGGGGGCTGAAGTATTTTCACTCCGCGACATGCAGGAAATTGTGCTGACCGGACATCCGGTTATCAAGCAGGCTGGCCTGCTCAGTAAGGCCGCTCAGGCAAAAGTGCTTCAGTCTCTTGGCAATTTTGATCCTGAGCTCATGGCTTCCTTTGGAAGAAAGATTTTTGGGGGCACCGAATACTATAATCATTGGGACAGCCAGCTCAAAGTTCCGCTGTGGCTTGCTGGGGCTGATCTGAATGTAGGTTATGATCGTAATGTAGGGGTTTATAACAATCCCGAAACCAGGACGAGTAATACCGGACTTTCAGGTATAGGACTTAATATCCCCCTGGGGCAGGGCCTGCTGATCGATTCCCGCAGAAGCACCTTGCGGCAGGCTAAAATTATGGTTGGCTATGCGGAAGCCGAGCAGATCGCACAGATCAATTCAGTATGGATTTCTTCTCTTAAGGATTACTGGAACTGGTATTTTGCTTTCGAGCAACAGCGTTTTACTTCTGAGGGAGTCTCGCTTGCAGAAAAAAGATTCTTAGCTTTAAAAGCACAGGTACTTATTGGAGATAAACCTCCGATAGATTCAGTTGAAGCTTCTATCACCCTTCAGGATAGGAGGGTTCAGCTCCAGGAGAGCAATGTAAAGCTCAATAATGCAAGGCTCCTGCTTTCTAATAATCTTTGGTCTGCCAGTGGCATTCCTCAGGAACTTCCCGCTCAAGCCATCCCGGAAAGTGATGTGAATACTCAAGGGGTTATGGACGGATTTCGCCTGGACTCACTTGTGAGAGAGGCTGCCCGGCAACACCCTGAAGTGTTGAAGCTAAAGAATCAGCAGGCGCAGCTAGTGGTAGAGGAACAGTATAGGAGGGAAATGCTTAAACCAAAACTGAACATCAAAGGTTCTTTTTTAGCTGGTAGAAGGGATTTTTCCTATGTTGCCGATAACTATGATTTCCGTCTGGCCAACTACAAGGTTGGTATTGATCTCTCTTTTCCCTTGTTTTTAAGGGAGCAGCGGGGCAAGCTCCGCGAGGTGCGGATCAAACAGGCCGAAGTGACTTATGGGCTGCAGCAGACAGGCCGTGAGATTCAGACTGAAGTGTTTTCTGCATTCAACGAGTACAAAGGGTATCAGGCGCAGCTGGAAATGCAAACCAGGAATGTTGGTAGTCAAATGGCTCTTGTGCGTGGTGAGCTGCAGAAATTTGACCTTGGTGAGAGTAACCTTTTTTTAATCAATTCAAGGGAAACTAAACTGATAGAGATGCAGGTTAAGCGGGCAGAAATCATATCCAGTCTTCGCAAAGCAATGGCAGAAATTTATTACAGGGCCGGAAAACGTCTGGAGTTTTAAACCGCCGGCTAAGTTTCACTGCTTTTATTAAGATGCAGGATCCGGCGGTTTTTTAAGTTTTTAACCAGTATCAAATTTAAAATAAATAAATATGGCCTCAGGTTTTTTTGCAATTCTCGACGATATTGCAGCTTTAATGGATGATGTTGCCGTTAGCGCCAAACTGGCAACCAGGAAAACTGCAGGGATTTTGGGTGATGATCTGGCTGTCAACGCAGAGAAGGCAACTGGCTTCCTTTCTTCAAGAGAACTCCCTGTACTATGGTCCATTACCAAGGGTTCTTTTATCAATAAGCTTATTATTGTGCCCATCGCTTTAGTGCTCAATTCTTTTTTTCCGTTAGCCATTACCATTATCCTTTTACTTGGCGGATTTTATTTAGCATACGAAGGGGTTGAAAAAATAATGGGATATCTCTTTCCTTCTTCGACCGTTGGGGAGATAAAGCAAAAAGATGAAATTGAGGATAATGTTTTGCTGGAGCGGGCCAAGGTAAGGTCTGCTATCACTACGGATTTTATACTTTCTGTTGAAATTGTGATCATCGCCCTTGGAACGGTTTTGGGCGAGCGTTTAATGCTGCAGATATTAACTGTCTCTGTAGTTGCCCTTATAGCAACAGTTGGGGTGTATGGGCTCGTTGCCCTTATCGTTAGAATGGATGATGGAGGACAGGCACTAATCAAAAAATCAACAGGTAAAGGCTTTATGTTTTTCATTGGAAAACTGCTGGTTAATTCCTTGCCGGTCATAATCCGTATGCTGAGTATTGGCGGTACCATAGCGCTAATTTTGGTTGCGGGTGGAATTTTTTCGCATAACCTTCATTTTTTGGCCGGGGCCTCTCCGAATATTCCATCCATTATCTATGAATTTCTACTTGGATTGCTGGCAGGCTTCATCGCTTTTGGACTTTTTAGCCTGGTTAAGCGTATCGTTAAATATTTTCGCTAATATTTATGCAGCAGCACCTTGAACACTTGTTTAAGGAGCTAACAACGAAAAACAGCCTGTAATAGCCAGGTTATCTGAAAATTTTACCTTTGCAGCTGTAGCGTATAATTAAAACGTACTATATCAATCAATATGGTGTTATTGCGTATTAATAATGGAGTGGTGGCATTCGAATATCAGACAGCTTTCCCATTGTCTTTTGATAACAAAAATCGTAACTTGCAGTAGACCAAATATACTAGCATGCAGTTGTTATTGCCATACGCTGACCCAACGAAATATCTGCAGGAACTGACGATGAAGTACGGTTTCTCCTCTAGAGATACCTGGTCGTCTAAGAGCATTATCCTACCAGAGCACATGGGGACTGGATTTGTCCAGGTTTTTATCAAAAACGATATCCACTTTTTCCGTGGCATCTGGGATTTTAATGAACCTACTGAATTTTATTCTCCTGACCCGGTTGGTCAGCGAGGATTGATCGATTTCCGGATCAGCAATGAAGACCAGCTTTTACATTCCGCCGTGCTGGAAGGCGCTAAGAAATTTGGCTGGGAAATTACCCGTGTTGATGGAATCCGGTTTTTTATCCCGGAGGTATACTTTACAGGAAGTATGACGGAATTAAGCAGAAGGTTTCAAAGTTGCGCACATCATCCCCAGGTCAAACAGCTCATCAAGCAACTCTTTGAAATTTCCGCCTGTGATTTTTCCAATACCATGCTCCTGGACGCCAAGTTGACTGAATTTATATATTACCTGATCCGCCATTTAAGTCAAAAGGGAATAGACCCTGCTAGTGGCGATGGTCTTACCCAAAGACGCCTGGATAGTATAAAAGAAGCACATACCCGGATCATGTCTAACATGGGCACAGAAATAAGCGTTTTACAGTTGAGCCGTTGGGTTGGGCTGAATGAGTGTGATCTTAAAAGGGATTTTAAAAAAGTATACGGACTCCCGATTCGTCAATATATCATTCAACAAAAAATCCAGATGGCAAACCTGCTGGTTACCGAAAACCATCTTGATCTTGTTGAGGCAGCAAGGAGTTTGGGTTACACCAACACCAGGTATTTCGAAATGCTTTTTAAACGTTATTACGGTAAAATATAGAAATTCCCGTTTCGACTGATTTAATTCCTGTTTCGATTTTTATAATGCATGCATAATAATTAGTTTCATGTCAGCAAGTAAAACCTGCCGCTAACCAAATATTATTATGCTGAATTTATCTGTGCTTTTGGAGGATAGTGCCTCAAGATTCGGAACCCGTCCGGCTTTCAGCTCCGGCAATACTGATTTTACTTTTCACCAGGTAAATGTTATGGCCAACCAGCTGGCCAACGTACTTAAAAAACTAGGTATACGGGAAGGTGAAAAGGTGGCCATGACTTGCCCAAACTGCATCTGGTTTCCTGTTATTTATTATGCAGTGCTAAAAACAGGGGCTGTGGTGGTTCCATTGAATATCTTACTTAAGTCTGATGAAATAAAATACCACCTTCAAGACTCCCAGGCAGCATTTTATTTTTGTTTTGAAGGAACTCCTGAAATGCCAGTTGGGAAATTAGGCAGGAATGCATTTGATCAGGTAACTGGCTGCAGGGATTTTATTTTGATTAGTACTGAAAAGCCTGCTTGGGAAGGAAGTTATACCTTGGCCGAGCTGATGGCGGGGGAAGATGAAGACTTTGATAGCTGTCTTACCCATGCAGAAGATACCGCTGTGATTATTTACACATCGGGAACTACAGGAAGGCCAAAAGGCGCAGAACTTACCCATATCAATCTTTATTGCAATGCCGTTCTCTCGGCTGAATTGTTTGCGCTTTCCCGGATAGATGTTCAATTGATTGTTCTTCCGTTATTCCATGTATTCGGAATGACTGTATTGATGAATGCGGGCCTTTACAGGGCAGCTCGTGGTATCCTTTTGCCACGGTTTGATGCGAAAGATGTTATCGAAAATATCAATAAACATCAGGTAAGCATCTTTGCAGGCGTACCCACAATGTACTGGGTAATGGCCAGCTATATCCATCCCGAAATTACTGACCAGCAGGTGAGCAATACTTTACGGATCTGCATTTCTGGCGGAGCTTCTCTGCCACTGGCTGTACTTGAGGGTTTTGAACAAAGGTTCGGCGTTCAGGTACAGGAAGGATATGGGATGAGCGAAGGCTCCCCGGTAGTCACCTTCAACGATCCAAAGATCGGGCGCAAACCTGGATCCATTGGTACCCCGGTTTGGGGTGTCTGTGTGAAAATAATAGATCCGGAAGGTCGTGAGGTTGCAAACGGTGAAAAAGGAGAACTGATCTACAAAGGGCATAATGTGATGAAAGGCTATTTCCGAAGGCCATTTGAAACACGTGAGGTACTGCGCAACGGCTGGCTGCATTCTGGTGATATTGCCATAAAAGATGACGATGGCTTTTATTTCATCGTTGACAGACTAAAGGATATGATGATCAGGGGTGGGATGAATATTTATCCCAGAGAAGTAGAAGAGGTGATGATGAAGCATCCTGCAGTATCGCTTGCCGCTGTTGTGGGTGTACCGGACGATAAACTTGGTGAAGAAGTAAAAGCATTCATTGTATTAAAAGAAAACCAGCAGATCTCTGAAAGCGAGATCATTGATTGGTGCAGGACGATGCTGGCCTCTTATAAATGTCCACGCTATGTGGAATTCAGAAATGTGTTGCCCTTAACCGCTACCGGAAAACTGTTTAAAAAAGAACTTAAAAATAGTTGATCATAATGACAAAGACCACCCTGATAAAAGTGCTTGTTTTTTTTATGCTCGGATCAATAGATGCCATGGCACAGCAAGATACCGTAAAGCTCAATGATGTAAAATATGGAGGTTTTGAACGTAACCTCATGGATGTTTACCTTCCGCCAGGCCGCGCACCCCAAACTCCTTTTGTGATCCTGATCCATGGCGGTGCATGGGTGCAGGCCGGCAAGGAATATGTGAGGGATTTTCAGCAGTATCTGCTTAGCCAGGGTATTGCTTCAGTTAATATAAACCATAGGTATGCTAATGATTCCACTGTTCATTATAAACAGATAATGGAGGATGTAGACAGCGCGGTAAAGTATTGCGCAGATCATGCCGGTCAATGGAATACCCGTGCAGATGGTTTTAGTACAGCAGGTTTTAGCTCGGGGGCACATCTGGCACTTTTGTATGGGTATACCGCACAAGGAAAAATAAATGCTATAGTAGATTTCAGTGGCCCCAATAACTTTACCGATACCGCTACGCTGAATTATTGTGTAAAGACGGGGCTGATAGGATTGGTAGAAAAAATTACTGGCGTCCGCTTTACAGGTGTAAGCCATGTACCAGTAAGTTTTTCGCTGGCAAGTCCATATACCCATGTTAAAAACATCCCAACCTTTATTGCACATGGAACCATCGATCCGGTAGTACAGGTTATCCAGTCACGGCAACTGGCCCAAAAACTTCAGCGGATGCATATTCCTGTAAAATTTATTGAAGTGGAAGGCCTGGCGCATGATCTGGACAAAAAACCTCAGGAAAAGCTAAAACTATACCATGCAGCAGCTGCATGGCTCAAAAAATACGGACAAAAAAGATAAAATATGAACAGACTAAGCACAATGTCCCTGGTCATGCTTATGGCGTGTACGGCTGTTTTCGCGCAGCAGGCAAAAAAGCAGAAAAACACAGTTAATCCACTTACTGCAGCAGAAGTAAGTACCCGCTTATCGCCGGAAATCAAATTACTTGCCTTCGGGCCGGTCTCAAAACTTGATAGTAACTTTATTACCAATGCAAGAAAAGCGGATAAGGCACGTCCAACACCTAAGCTGAAAAACGCAGATAGTGTAGAAATTTCCGACCTGAATATACCAGGGCTGGAAAAAGGCGATCCGCTGGTACCCATACGGGTTTACCGGCCAAAGTACGCCAATGGGAATGTTCCACTACTGGTTTGGTTTCATGGCGGCGGTTTTATAGCGGGAAATCTTACCAGTGATCACCAGGCCTGCGCTACAATGAGTATCCGCTCCCAGGTAGTGGTCATATCGGTCGATTACAGGCTTGCCCCGGAACATGTCTTTCCGGCCGGGGTGAACGATGGTTATTCCACCCTGCTCTGGGGTATTTCCAATGCAAAAACTTATGGGATAGACACCGCTAAAGTTGGTGTGGGCGGCGGAAGTGCCGGAGCAGCAATTGCAGGGAGCATCGTACTTAAGGCCAGGGCAGAAAAAGGCCCTAAAATAAAAGCCCAACTGCTGGTTTTTCCTCCCGCAGATATGGATACAACCCATGTATCGGTAGTGGAGTTATGGAATATTCCCGGTGTTAAGGGAGCCGACATGACCCGCTACCTAAAATATTATCTTGGCGAAAAGCAGTATAAAAATGTTCCTGAACATGCTCTGCCTGGGCTGACCAAAAACTTAAAGGGCCTGCCGCCAACCTATATTTTAACCTGTGGCGTCGATCCTTTGAGGGATGGGGCACTCCTATATGCGCAAAGACTTATCGATGCGGGAATATTTACAGAACTGCATAATTACGCCGGGTATCCCCATGGCTTTGTTCCTGAACGGGCAAATACAGAACTCTACTACATGGCAAAAAAACTACTGAACCAATAATATAAGCTATCGGTTATGAAAAGAAAATTACACAACAATCTAAATTACGGTAAGCTTTTTATGCTTTTGGCCATGTTGCTGTTTGCTGGTATATGCAACGCTCAAAACAGTACTTTTTCAGGTAAAGTTACCGACGAACAGGGAAATGCTGTTCCCGGTGCAAGTATTAAACTGAAAATAACCGGACGAAGTACGACTACCGACCAGAACGGTGAATTTGTTTTTACCAATCTCAGTGCCCCGAAGGAAATGGCAACTGTTTCTTTTTTAGGTTTTATCACCCGGGAAATAGCTTTGTTCGCCAATCTTAAAGCGGAGATCAGGATGAAAACAGCAGTGAATACGATGGATGAAGTGGTGGTTACCGGGATGTTCGATAAGCGAAAACGTATTGATGCCTCGGTCGCCATTACCACCTTAAACAGTGCACAGATTGAACGCACTGTACCGGCAAGTGCTGCCGATCTTTTAAAAAATGCACCAGGTGTATTTGTCAATTCATCAAATGGAGAGATCAGGAACAGTGTTGCTTCACGAGGGATCACTGCAGGTTCGCAGGACGGCAGTTTCGGGTATGAATACGTTTCGATGCAGGAAGATGGAATCCCGGTAACCAATATTACCTATTTCAGTTACGGGCCCGATTTCTTCCTCAGGCCAGATGCAACCCTGGCCCGTTTGGAAGCCGTACGGGGCGGAACTGCCTCTGTTACGGCGGCCAATGCGCCTGGGGGAATCTTTAATTATGTTTCTAAAACCGGAGGGAAAACCTTTGAGGGCGAGCTCAGAACCAAATATGGCTTTCAGGGAAGTGATGGCGGTAATCCACTCGCACGTGTTGATCTGGATCTGGGCGGGCCGATCAAAGATAACTGGTTTTACAATATCGGTGGTTTTTACCGGTATGATCAAACCGGCCGCTACCCGGGCTATCCGATTAATAAGGGTGGACAGATCAAGGCAAACCTTTTAAAGAAATATAAAACCGGTTCCCTAAAAATAATCGGTAAATACCTTCATGATAAAAACGGATATGCCCAGTTACTGCCTACCAACAGTTTCTCAGACCCAAGGCCAAGTGAAGGATTCGATATATTTTCAACGATCCTGATGCCTAAATTTGATTTCACCTCCCCACGGTATATCGGAGCGGGTGATATCTCTTTAAATCCAGCTAATGTGGTGGAAAGCAAATATAAATCGATTGGAGCCTTATGGGAACAGCAACTTGGCAAAGGCTGGTCGCTCAGCAACGCTTTCCGCTACTCCCGGAATGATATTAATTACAATACAACAAACGGCTCAATTATGAGTGGTACCGATTTTAGCAGTTATTACCTGCTAGCAGGAATGACCGGGCTTGGATTTGGGAACTATTCGTTCAAGGATGCTAAAACCGGAGCTGAGCTCATGAGCATCAATGCAGCACCTGGACCGGGCGGTTTGCCGGCATACACGATCGTTAAGGATGTATTGCCAGGACAAAGCGTAAGTCCGCATTCCCTGTATTTTTCTGTGTTGGGCAGTTATGAGAACCAGGTGAATGAGGTTATCAACCAGTTCGCAGTTAACAAAAAGCTTAAAAATATGAGTTTTAACGCAGGGATGTATTTTGGAAGGTCGAAAGCCCACCGTTTCTCCGGAATCAACGGAGTTGCGCTGGGGACCATCGAAAACCGGCCAAAACTAGTGAGCCTTACCTTTACGGGCAGCACCCTGGGCGGTACAACAGGGGTGCATCAGGTGACCAATGCTGATGGAATTGCACAGGCTAACGGCGACACGGGTGGCTTTCTCGATTTTAACGTAACGCAGGCACAATACGCCTTTTTCTTCAGCCAAACCTGGAGCCTGACCGATAAACTGACCTTTGATTGGGGAGGAAGGTATGAAACCGCCAAAGTAGAGGCACATAACCAGCGCACGTACTTTAAGACGGGTTTACAGGGAGGAACAGATAATGATCCCAAAACATTTTACAATAACAATACCCTTGATCATGTCAGCTCAGTAGAATTTGAAAAAAGATTAAATACTTTTTCTTTTTCAGGCGCACTCAATTATAAGTTCGATGACAATACAGCCGTGTACACCCGTTACTCAAGAGGTAAAAAATCGCCGGATATGGATGTGTATTTTGCAGCCAACAGGCCCGAAACAGTAGCCTTACTAAATCCTGAAGTACGCACCACCGAACAGGTAGAGCTTGGCCTGAAAGCCCGCAGGAAAAATCTGGATTTATTTATTACGCCTTTTTACAGCATGTTAAGCGGAGTGCCAAACGGCTCGATTTTTACCAACGCAGATGCAACACTGTATACCACGCCCTCCCTGTATAGCAAGTACCGCACGTTTGGGATAGAGATAGAAGGCGATTATAACTTAACCAAAACCTTAAGCCTGAGGGCTGTTGCAACCTTTCAGCGTTCCAAAATTGTGGAAGCAGAATATTGGGTAGCCAATGGTCCCGGAATGGCAGACGACACTAAAATATCTTATTCAGGAAACGAAACAGATAACAATGCGAGGATCATATCACGGATTACGCCCACCTATCACAATGACAAACTCTATCTTTTTCTCACCTGGTCTTATCTTGGTAAAAGACAGGCCAACGCTCCCAACGTGTTTTACCTGCCTTCCTTCTCTAATTTTGATATCGGCGCAGGGTACAACTTTACGCGTAAAATAAGTTTGAGCGCAAACATCAATAACCTGTTCAATAATTATCAGGTAATGAGCTGGGCCAGGCCCGGCAACCTGTTAACGCAATTAAGTGGAGCGGGAAGTTTTAACAAAGCACAGTTTGATGCTGCGGTGGCCAATAATACACCTTATTTTACCATTTCCAACCCACCAAGGGCCTATTACTTAACTGCTTCCTATAAATTTTAATTAGTTCCCTATATTTGATATTAACAATATCGGTCTTATGAAACGTATATTCCTGTTCCTCTTCATTACCACCACGTGTTTGTCAATATACGCACAGCAGGCGGTCCATTCCGGTGCCTTTCATCCTGAACGTTTAGCCCGGATAGACCGGGCGGTTCAAAGTTACATCGATAGCAACTGGATTGTCGGGGCAGTATGCCTGGTCATGAAGGATGGGAAGCCTGCCTATTTTAAAGCATTTGGTATGGACGATAAAGAAAAAGGAAGGCCAATGCATAAAGATGCCATTTTCCGTATTGCATCCCAAACCAAAGCCATTACCAGCACAGCGGTGATGATGTTATGGGAAGAGGGAAAGTTTCTGCTTGATGATCCGGTCTCTAAATATATTCCCTCATTTGCCAGGCCCAAAGTGCTTGATAAGTTTAACGAAAAGGACAGTAGTTATACTACCCTGCCTGCTAAACGCGAAATTACCATCAGGGATCTGCTTACGCACACTTCCGGATTAGGTTATGCACAGATCGGTTCGGCCAAAATGCAGGCTATCTATGCCAAAGCTGGTATACAGGCCGGATTTTCAGACCATAAGCAGCTTTTGGCTGATGCTGTTAATAAACTAGGTGCTTTGCCCCTGGAATATAACCCTGGCGAACGTTTTAATTATAGTTTAAGTATTGATGTTCTGGGAAGGCTGGTGGAGGTCGTATCCGGTATGACTTTAGACAGGTTCTTTGCCGAAAGAATATTTGCACCCCTGGGCATGAACGATACCTATTTTCATCTGCCTGAAACCAAAAAGAGTAGATTGGTAAACGCATATACCGAAGATGCAAAGACCCGTAAGCCAATTAAATGGGTTGATGGTACATTTCCGGGTAGTTCGATAAATTACCCGTTGAATAATAATGGTTATTTCGCAGGTGGAGCCGGATTGGTGTCCACCATAACTGACTATGCTGCTTTCCTTCAGCTGTTTATCAATAAAGGGAATTATCAAGGTAAGCAATTGCTGGCCAGGCACACTGTTGATGTAATGACCAGGAACCAGATCGGAGATATTTCATTGGGTGATGATAAGTTCGGAATTGGTTTTCAGCTTACAACAGTTAAGGGAAGTGGCAAATTAGGCTTATCTGAAGGAAGTATCTCCTGGGGAGGGTTTTTCGCCACCTCATACTGGGCCGATCCGAAAGAAAAACTTTCAGGACTTTTATTTCTTCAGCAGTGGCCCTTTAAACACAATGAGCTCAGCGACAAATATAAAGTGCTGGTCTATCAGGCACTGAATTAATAATCTGCCCAATAAAACTGTTTCCCGTTCAATAACCAACAAAACTGTTAGCCATGACTATGCTGAATATTAGAAAAAAACAATCTTTAAAGGAGCGAATCGTTAGCGAAATGCCATTGCCAGCTTTAATGATAAAGCCTTTAGAACATTTTTGGCGTAACAAACCAGGCTGCAATAAGAGCAGTTAAACCTATTATGAGTAGTCTGAGGTGTAGCTTTTTTCTATTGCTGTTTTGCTGAGGGAATAACTGATCAACATCCATATCAGCCATACAACAATTACGGCAAAAAGCATTGAACCATAAACCAGTCCGGATAAATCGTAGCCTCCGCCACCAATGCTACCGCCTGAAGCACCATCATATAAGACAAGGCTGAAGATGATGAAGGGAACAACAAGAAAAGATAACTTTAAAATGAATTTGTTGGTGCTGGTCATTGCTATGCAGTGATTGATTTAAATGTTGCTTGTTCAACAAGGTAATAATTTTTTTCAACTGTGGCGCTTTCGCCATGCCTATCCGGTCTGCCCTGCATATTTGATCTTCATCCTTCTTGCAATTTAGGAAGATGTACCAGGCCAGACCTTATTTATTTTTACAGATTAGCACCGTTCAAAGGTTACTAAACGATTAATTTCGTATTAATAAAAAAACAACCTCAGGAAGCATGTATGACCGTTTAAAAAATCTCTTGTCGCTGCCTTTTATTTTTTGCCTCGTGCTCTTGATCCTTAACGACTTCCTGCTAAAGGCTACTTTTCATAATGTGCTTACCGGTAAACTTTCCGATTTCTGTGGATTATTTATTTTCCCGGTTTTTTGGTCGGCACTCTTTCCCAAATTTAAATCATGGATTTTTATCCTTAGTGGCATATTGTTCGTTTTTTGGAAAAGCGAATATGCTTCCGGACTGATTGAATTGGTAAATACCTTCTTTCCCATTGAGCGGACTGTTGATCCTACCGATCTGCTGGCCTTACCGGTGTTGTTGCTGGGTTGGTTGCATCTCAAAGGCAGGCCTCAGCTCGCGTTGAGCAACTCTCTATTGCCTCGCCTGGGCATTGCGTTTATCGCCCTCGTTACCATTTTCTCTTTCTGCGCCACCAGCCAAAGGCCGTATATCCAATCTTTTGACCATCCCCAGTATGTGCTTTTACGATCGGCTGTAACTCCGGATGTGAAGCTTTATGATGAATTTGAATTTTACAGGAAAGATTCGTTACTCGTTGTTAAGGTCAACCACCAGTACATTAGCCGGCCTGTTATGGACGATGATTACAATAAGAACCGTTCCCTCAAAGACCTGGATGTTAGCGCCCTAGCGCGGATAGGAGATAGCACGAGCCTGATGCCTCCGGGAGAAATCACTGCTTTGACCGTTGAGACCCCACAGGGTAAAGATGCTTTAAGGTTTAAGGGCGGGCGGCTGGATGGCAGGTTCAGCAGGACAAAAAATGGTAGAATGATTATTGAAGGCTTCTACAAGATGGGCATTGAAGACTCCATTTGGACCTTTAAGGATAGCACCAGCAATGCGGTGATTAAGCAGACCATTGTGAATGGGGAGCGAACCAGGCTTGAGCAGTTCCGGGATGGTAAGCTGGTTTCCTCAACCGGTATCAACACCCGGGCAGACAGTATTAGGAATATCTACATCAAAATCGGAATGCTGATACTGTGCATGCTTGGTATTATCCTCGTGTTACGCCAGAACTACAGAAAGACTTTTCCCGAGCAACTTGTGCTCAAACAATATTGGAAATGGCTGTTATGCCTGGTCTCGCCAATTTTTGTCTGGCTAGTCTACCTTGGTTTGAGCACATTGCTCATAAATTACAGCCCTGATATCTTTGAAACCCTTGCCGCCATTATTTTCATCTTTATGGCAACTTGCCCGCTGATGTTTGTTGCCGTTTTTGGGATCAGGCTGAGAAAGGAAATCGATATTGTATTGTACTGCTTATTGCTTGGGCTTGCATGCAGTATCTGGACTATATGCGGGATTCTTATTGAACTTACGATTTAGCTTAATTTGGTCTGCCAATTTATTCAGTCAGAAATGCAGACTCCCACTTATTTATCAGATGCCTTACAGGAATTTCACGATGGAAAGCAACTATTCTTTCTTAGAGGATAGTTTATTGCTGATCAATAAAATCTTCAGGTGTGTAGGTAACTCTTGCAAAGTTTTTGGTTATGAGTGCTGTTTCTACAACTGCTCCGCTTTTAAACTTTAGAATTTTGTCTCGCCAGATTTCATTTTTTCTATAAAACGCGCCATCTATCTTTAAAAATTGATGGTCTTTTTCAATGATGTGATAAGCATAATCCAGTTCATTGTTAATGCGGAGTTCTCCTTCTAAACATTTGTCTGTAAACCACAGGTTGATTTGAAAAGTGTGTTCTGTATGATTTGTAAACTGGTAGTCAAGGTAATTGTAAAAAACCGTCGCCCCACTTCCGAATGGCAAAACCCGTCCATCGTCTGGAAACGGATCAAACGAATGATGATGGCGCTCCGTAACCGTCAGCGGACTGTGAATGACCAACCAATGGATTAAATTGGAGATTTGGCAAATGCCGCCACCAATTCCTGCTCTTGCCTCGCCAAATGTCAGTTCCATTCCCGCTAAATACCCTTTTCGCTTTGTCGGTAAACCAACTAATTTACAAAAAGAAAATGTCTCACCTGGTCGAACGAGTATACCGCTAATTCTCTTCGCTGCAATATTTAAGTTGGTTACTTTGTTAACCTGCAATTGCATATCGCTTTCACCTAGTTTTTTAAGCAGTACAGATTGGTGTTTTTTTATTCTAAAAGCGAGTTTGTTGGTTGTTAGCTGGTACGCATATTTTTTATTGCCGAAATACCAGTCGGCATAACGCCTGAATCGTCTTGCCCAAACGGCTAAAAAGTATAAAATCGGGTGTCGTTGACTTATTAATTTTCTCTTTTTCAATGCTCCATTATGTTTACTCATTGAATCTATCTGATTACAAACGATAACTCAATGTAATTCCAGGTTTTGCGTCTCCAATAAGTCTTGTGTTTTTCTATAAATTATTTTATTGCTGTTTACTTGATTTTACCCAAGTAAGCTTGCCACTATTGGAATAGCGGTAAACATCCGTCCACCAGGTTGCGCCACCCCGGCATGAGGACATTAGAAGCTTGTTCTTTTTATCCAATGTCACATCACAAAGGCCCGAGCATTTTCCCTGCGTTGCATTGGGTTCTGCCAGGAGGTGAAAACGCTTCGATTTAGGATTGTACAGATAGATAGTGAAATTCCGGTAAACGCCCATGCCCTCGTCCGGTATGGAAAATGCGACATCATCAAAACCATCGAAATTGTAATCTGCAATCGTACCAAGCCGCCGGGGATCGGGATGGTCAAACCCTGGAAGCTGGCTGGTTTTAGTGCTGCCATCGCCATAGCTGAAGATGAGCAGGTTGTCTGAAGTATGCCGGAAAGAGATCAGTACATCATGAAGAAGATACTTATCAATTCTTGCCTCGTCTCCCGGCGCTATGATCTGCTCCAGCTGAAACTGCTTGCCATCTTTACTTCGTTTGTACCATATTCCTGATAATTTTCCAGCTTCCTGTGTAAGTCCGTAACTGCCGGTTACCTTTCCTCCGATCACTTCATCCCATACGTAAGTCACTTTTGGTGCTGTTAAACTTCCATGGCTGCTGCGGGTCTCTAATCGGAGTGAGATGATGCCCTGCTGGCCCCGGTACTGGACAAATGCCCCCTTGCCTTCAGTGCCGAAATAAATGTCAAGTATGAAAGGCCTGGCCCCGGTTGTTGATTGAAGTGAAAATGGTTGGGCCGCTGCCTGGTAAAATAATAATACCGGCACCATTAGGGAGAGCAATTTCTTAAGCATCGTTTTTTAGTTTTTATATTGCTCTTTTGCATTTATTGTGCCATTAATTTTTCTAAAATAAAGGAAAAATGAGAAAGGTCTTCCAATCCTCCTTTAAGATAAACTGCTACAGGCTTTTTCCGCTTACCGGATGCTACCCTAAAAGCATCGTTACAAAAGAAATCGGGAGGTTTTCTAGATGATCATGCAATTATTTTGTAGATCATACCAGGCAGCCAATCATATCGTGAAAACTAAATGCAACTAGCCGGTGTTAGATATCATGAAGTAAATCAGTTAATTAAGCGGCAAAAACGATTGATTACATACGTTATTTAATATTTTTGCTGGATCGGTAAATAGCAAAGGGTAAAATATGAATACTAGAAGAGATTTTCTGCAAAAAATGGGTGCATCCGCATTGATGCTGCAATTGAGTTCAATATCGGTATTTGCGAACGCTCCTGATCTGATCGAACAGCCTTACGACGGTAAAGTACTCCGGGTAGCCATTATGGGTTTAGGTGGATATGGCACCCGGGTGGCGGAGGCTATGAAGGCTTGTACCAGGGCGAAGCTGGTAGGTGTAATTAGCGGTACGCCTTCAAAAATTAAAGAATGGCAAACTAAGTACAATATCCCTGAAAAGAATTGCTATAACTATGACAATTTCGATCAGGTAAAAGATAATCCGGATATCGATGCAATTTATGTGATTACGCCAAATGCACTGCATCATAGTCAGGTTATCCGGGTAGCAAAAGCAGGAAAACATGCTATATGCGAGAAACCGATGGCGTTGAATGCCAAAGAAGGACAAGAGATGATTGATGCTTGTAAAAAAGCAAATGTAAAGTTACTGGTTGGCTATAGGTTACATTTTGAACCCCATACGCTGGAGGTGATCCGAATAAGAAATGCGGGCGACTTTGGCAAGATCATGTTTTTTCAGGGACAATGTGGTTTTAAAGCTGGCGATCCTATGCAATGGCGATTAAACAAAGCGCTTGCTGGCGGGGGATCAATGATGGATATTGGAATCTATGCCATTAACGGAGCCAGGTATATGGTGGGCGAAGAGCCGGTTTGGGTAACCGCCCAGGAAACCAAGACCGACCCGGTAAAGTTTAAAGAAGGTGTAGATGAAACCATACAATTTCAATTAGGTTTTCCGGGTGGCGCGGTAGCCTCCTGCTTGTCGAGTTATAACATCAATTACCTCGATAGATTCTTTATGAGTGGCGACAAAGGATTTGCAGAAATGCAACCTTCTACTGGTTATGGTCCGATTAAGGGTAGAACGCATAAGGGTGAACTCACGCAACCCATCACTACCCATCAAACTGTACAGATGGATGAAATGGCAACTATTATTTTTGAAGATAAGAAGCCGGTAGTTCCTGTAAACGGTGAGGAAGGTTTGAAAGATCTTAAAATTATTGATGCCGTCTACCAGGCTGTAAAAACGGGGAAAAAGGTTAAACTAACTGTTTAAAACAAACTTTAGATTAATGAACCAATTCACTACACTGATTTTACTGATGCTGTTTTTTTCTACAGCTTATGGGCAAAAGACAGCTACAAATAAATTAGAAGATCTGTCAATTGCAGTAAAAAACGGTGCTTACCCTAACCTTGATGGGCTGATGATAACCAAAGACGGCAAGCGGATATATGAAAATTATTTTCACGGATTTAGCAAAGATAGTCTGCACGATACCCGTTCAGCTTTTAAGTCAGTAGCAGGAATATTAGTTGGTATTGCTATTGACAGAGGATTTATTAAAAATGTCGACGAAAAAGTATATTCTTTTTTCCTGAATATTGGCCTTATGGAAACTGGGATACGCTGAAAGACAGTATGACTATTGAAAATTTGCTTGAGATGAAATCTGGCTTTGATTGCGAAGAATGGAATGGGAGCAAGGATTGTGAAGATGATATGCAGACTAGGCAGGACTGGATAAAATTTTGTCTTGACCTGCCATTAAAAAACAAGCCAGGAACCCAATGGGATTACACCTCAATAAATGCAATGCTTTTAGGTGGTATAATTGCTCATGCCTCCCAGATGACTGTTTCGGATTTTGCAGATAGGTACCTTTTCAAACCATTGGGTATCACGAAATATAAATGGACTAAAGATTCCATGGGCCATGAAACAACAGCAGGTTCCTTCTATATTTCTTCCGGAGACCTGAATAAAATAGGTCAATTAGTCTTAAACGATGGCATTTTCAATGGTAAAAGACTAGTATCTAAAAAATGGATAAAAGTTATGACGAAAAAACGTCATAAAATTGAGGACTTTTCCAATGTGAAAATTTCCAAAAACAGTGCAGCTATTCCTCAGCCAACTTACTATGCTTATACATGGTATAATGAAGAAGTAAAAACTGAAAATTTTATGTACAATATTGTTTTTGCTTCAGGAAATGGAGGACAGTATATCATGGTGGTAAGAGAATTAAACCTGGTGGTATCCTTTAATGGAAACAGCTATAACTCTTCAAAGTCAAAGTTGCCTTTTGATATCATGATTAAATACATTTTGCCTTTTTTTGACCAAAAATAGTTGCCTTGAAAACTCAGTTTGAAAATTCAGGTAAAGTACTGTTACCAAATATAAAAAAATGGCGTGTAATGCGAGTTCCCGTCATTGGGGCAATTTTCAGGTCATTCGTTTGATAATTGCCATAATAAGTTTATGTATCAAAATTTTTGCTTTCAGGGAACTTTCAAGCGGTCAACATAAAAACAAGACCATTAGTCTTTATATCAATATTTCATATTGTTTTATCTTTGGTTTTTACTTAATATTTAATGATGTCACGAATCAAGGCGTCATTGAAAATTGCCGAACAATTAGTATCTTTCCACAATAATCCTGTTGGGTGTAAAGTTTAAAACCTTAACTATTCTTCAAAAAAAAATGTCATCTAATACACTAAAATTGCTACAAAAACAAAAAAAAACATCCTTGAGATCTGGATGAAAAATCAATTATCTGACGATGGTCTTCGTGAAGACCTGATCAGTAACGAAGATCTCAGGGAACAATCAGAAGAATTGGTTGCTGCTTTAGTTAATAATTTATCTGGAAACGATCTGGAAGACCTTGATGGTGACAGCTGGAATTCTGTGATAGAGATTCTGGGTGGCATTGCCATAACCAGGGCCCGTCAGGGCTTCTCTCCGCGTGAGACCGGTCGTTTTGTTCATAGTTTAAAAGAAGCTGTTCTTGAGGTTTTACAAACCCAGATCAAGGATCCAAAGCAGCTTTTTGACGAAAGCATGAAGATCATCAGGGTAATGGACAATTTGAGCATCGTGACTTTCGAAACCTTCATCAAAGGCCGTGAAGAGGTTATTCTGAGACAGACAGATGAGATTGCTGAGATTTCAACTCCGGTAATCAGGGTTTGGGACGGTATCCTGGCTTTACCAATTATAGGCACGCTCGATAGTTCGCGGACCCAAATAGTAATGGAAAATTTATTACAGGAAATCGTAGAAACTGGTTCAAGCATTGCTATTTTGGATATTTCAGGTGTGCCGGCGGTAGATTCTTTGGTCGCCCAGCACCTAATCAAAACCGTTAGCGCCACCCGTCTTATGGGAGCAGAATGCATAATCAGTGGTATACGCCCCGAAATTGCTCAAACAGTTGTACACCTGGGAATAGACCTTTCCAATATTATCACAAAGGCGAGCTTGGCCAGTGCATTGGCTTATGCGTTCAAGGTTTTGCGATTAGAAGTGCGCAAAGCAAATCCAGTTAATAAAATTAATAATATATAGAATGGATAAAATTCCTATTCTCCGGATGGGAAGTTTTCTTCTCGTAACCATTCAGGTAGATTTGTATGACCGTCTGGCGCTGGATCTTGAAGCAGATTTGGTTCAGATGGTTAACAAGACCAGTTCGAGAGGAGTACTGATTGATATATCGGCAGTATCCATTGTCGATTCATTTATGGGACGCATTATTGGTAATATTGCCAGTATGTCTAAAATATTGGATGCAGAAACTGTTGTGGTAGGCATGCAGCCGGCAGTAGCCATAACCCTCATAGAGCTTGGGCTACCGCTTAAGGGCGTACATACTGCACTCGATGTCGAGAAAGGTATGAATTTATTAAAGTCTATGATTGGTTCCGATGTCGGAGACGAAGAAGAAACCGATGATGATGATAACTTCGCTCAGTAAAGATAATATTCAGGTTCAAAAGGAACAGGATGTGGTTTTATTAAGAAACCGCATCCGCGAGGTCGCAGTTAAAATTAAAATGGGTTTAGTGAATCAGACTAAGCTTATTACTGCTGCAAGTGAACTTCTGCGCAACATGTTGCGATACGGTGGTGGAGGCGAATGTCTTGTCGAAATTGTGACGCGTGGCCGGGACACAGGGGTAAGACTGACCTTTTCAGATAGGGGGCCTGGCATACCCGACATTAGCGCGGCCATGAGGGATGGTTTTTCAACAGGAAAAAGCCTTGGACTTGGATTGCCGGGTGCAAAAAGGCTCAGCAACGAATTTGATTTAAAAAGCAAGCCCGGAGAAGGCACAGTAGTGATGATTATTAAATGGGCAAATGGTTGATGCAACACACATAAGCCTTCAGGCGGGCGATAGAAGTTACTTTTCACTTATAAAAAAGAAATTCACCAACGACTGGTTAAAGTTGGTATGGATAATGTAAGGATTGCAGAGGTTGATATTGTTGCCGCAGAAATGACCAGCAATCTTTTTAAGTATGCTGACGGCGGAGAAATTCTGTTCGGAGTTTTCAACGAAAATGGAACGCCTTATGTAGAGCTCATCTGTATAGATAAGGGACCTGGAATGAAAAACCCTGCCAGGATGATTCAGGATGGAATGTCCACCAGCAATACTCTTGGCGCAGGTTTGGGCAGTATTAAGCGTTTATCTGATACCTTCGATATATATTCCATCCCGGAATGGGGCACCATCCTTCTAAGTAGAATCTATGTGGGGAAAAAGCCTGTGGCTAAAAAAGGAATGATAATCAGACCTCTGGTTCTGAGTAAACCAGGAGAACTGGTAAGCGGGGACGGTTTTTCATACCGCATATCAGGAAAAACCTTCAAGCTATTTTTAGGAGACGGTTTGGGTCATGGTCCGGATGCAAACTTTGCCGTGAATGAAGCAGCTAAGGCGTTCAAGGTTTTTCCAGATGCCAGCCCTGTTGAAACACTCCGGTTTATGCACACATCAATAAGAAAAACACGCGGCCTTGTAGCTAATGTAACTACCTTTAATAGTGAGAGGGGAGAATGGTCATCAGCTGGAATTGGTAATATTGCTGCTAAATGGATCGGACCGGTTAATTCAAAAAACCACATGTCTTATAATGGAATAGTCGGACACAATATTCCCACAACTATGAATGACCAGGTTTTCAATTTTTCCGATTTTAATCAGCTCGTTTTGTGTTCTGATGGTATCAAGACCAGATGGGAGACAGGGAAGTACCCCGGCATCCTCAAGCACGACCCTTCCATCCTGGCATCGGCATTATATAAAGATCATGCAAGACAAACGGATGATATGTCCGTAGTTGTCATCAAAATCGTTTAAGATGAGAGAAATTATCGGTATCACGCTTGAAAATGAGATGGATCTGATTTTGGCACATAAGCGGTCCATGCAGATTGGTGAGCAGCTCGGACTGACCGTTGCCACGAGAACAACACTTGCCACAGCGGTCTCTGAGGTGGCAAGAACAGTTATCGATTTTACAAACGAGGGCAGATTAAGTTTATGTATATCTGGAAAGTTCCCCCGTTTTTCAATAAATGCAGGCATTACATTTGACTCTGACCATGTTTTTAAAGAAACGGATGAAGGCTTTTTTATGCCAAAAAGCTGATGCCTGATTTCAACTTTGAGGTAACCGGGCAGGAATACTCGATAACCATGGCACTCAGCCTGCCGCGCTCCGCAAAGGTCGACGAAGCTAAAATATCAATCCTCCGGGATTATTTTATCAATGCTGTTCCGCTAAATGCATACGAGGAAATCAAAAACAAGAATAGCAAGCTTAGTCAATTAACCCAGGCGCAGGAACAGGAGATCAAATTGGGGCGTGAACTTGATGAGAAAAAAACGAATTCATTTCCGTTGCAAGTCATGAACTTAAAACACCAATAACGGTAATTAAAGCCTATACCCAGATGTTGAGGCTTTTAAAGGGGCAATATTCAGACAAAGTAGGTGAGGTGGTTGAGAAACTGGAAATTCAAACCGGCAAGCTGGTCCGGTTGACCTACCAGTTAATGGATGTTTCTAAGATTGAAAACGGCAGTCTTCAATACGACCTGATAAAGATAGAGCTTAACTCATTTCTTGAAGAGACCGTAACCATGCTGACCAATGTTCACGCTAATAACAAGATCAATCTTCAGCTTGGCGATGGGTGTTCTGTCATGGCAGATCCATTGCGGCTCGAGCAGGTATTAAGCAATTTAATAGGCAATGCCGCAAAATATTCAGATAAGAATTCAGCTATCGGTGTTGCCACGTTCTTATCAGAAGAAGGTGGTAGCATCACGATCCAGATCTCAGATCATGGAATGGGGATGTCGAAAGACAGTATAGCAAGGATATTTGAAAAATTCTACCGGGTTGAAGACATCGTTTCCTCACATCCGGGATTGGGGATGGGTTTGTATATTTCCTCTAAAATAGTAGCAGATCACGGCGGCAAAATCTGGGTGCAAAGCGAAATAGGAAAGGGGTCAATATTTTACTTCACACTACCTCTCGCAGTCCCATTCAAACAATAACCTTGATTATAAAAACGGAACCGGTTCAATATAAGGTTAAGATTCAATTAACTCTTGTCGTGCAAAATAACTGGCTGTTTGAGGAATCAAAAACTTAATCGCAAATTTAAGGTTATCTAAACTAACCATAAACATAACCAATGCCCAAACATATTTATTTACTGGAAGACAATGATGACATTAGAGAAATCGTTGAACTGTTATTAGAAGGAGAAGTTTTGAAAGTTTCCTCTTTCGCAGATATCGCTTCTTTAAATAAAGCCCTGGAACAACATGTTCCAGACGCCTTTTATTAGATGTAATGCTACCCGATGGTAATGGTATCGACGTATGTTGCAAACTAAAGGCAGATAAATCTACAGGAGATATTCCTATTGTAATGATGTCCGCAAATTACAATGCTTCGCAAATGTCAGCACTATGTTCGGCAGATGATTTTATAAGCAAGCCCTTCGATATTACTGATTTTACACGGAGGGTCGCAATTCAGCTAGGGCTGGACGAACTGTAGAACACAATTTTGTAGATGACAATTTGGGCTAATCGTTCTCATAAATCAGCGACCTAATTTTAATCTGTTAAATAGTCTTAAAGTCGAATGCGGAGATTAATGTTCTTTATATCCGCAACTTTTGCAGCGAATAGCTTTGGCAATGCTGAAAATATAGCTATGTATACCTATCGCACATTTATGGTTCGTTAACCTTCATCCGTTCGATGATGGAACCGTGGTATTGCACGCGCCATTGCAGATATGCAATTAACCCGGGCAGACCAGACCGCACAATCTACAGTATGTCTGCGCAAATACCGTTAGTACGCAGCCGCTATTACGACATATTAGCCCAAATCCAACAAGGAATGTTGGATATAACCGAATGGCTGAATTGGTTCCTCAGATGTTATGAACACGCATTATCCAATACCGCCCGGACGCCGGGAAAAGTTTTGAGTGAAGCGAAGTTTGGGGAAAATCCTCAGCTTCTATTCGATGGCAAGCCGACCTCTTCTAAATGGGCGAAGATTGCAAATGCTCTCAGGACACCGCAATGCGGGATATACAAAATCTTATTGAGCGGGGATTAATGATGAAAGAAGATGGTGGTGGGCGCAGCACCAGTTACATTTTAGTCTGGTATATTGGATGACATTTAGCATTCGTATTAGTGCCGCTAAATGTAAAATTAAATGCAGTGTTTTAAAACAAAAAAACATCCGTCTTTTGGACGGATGTTCTTAACAATGTATGAAGGTTATTATCTTATCCTATCTTAACGTTGATTGCGTTCAGGCCTTTTCTGCCCTCTTCTACATCATAGCTTACTGTATCATTCTCGCGAATGTTATCTATTAAGCCTGATACATGTACAAAAAGCTCTGCATCGCCATTAGCTGGCACGATAAATCCAAAACCTTTTGTCTCATTGAAAAATTTTACTGTTCCTTGTTGCATTATATTTTATTTTAATTATTTTCAAATATAAATAAATTTATTGAAAATCAAAACGTTATGTTTTAAGGCTCGGGTATCGGGTATTGGCCAACCCCTCCAATCTATATTATCTATGATAGGGATGGATATCTTTATCCACCATTTTCCGTCAAGTGATATTCACCTGGTAAGCTAGGATATACTGCATGCGACCAATAAAATTTGTTGGGTAGCTGCCTTGACACTTTTGCGGTTACGATAACGTTATCCATCCTTTAAAGCAAATTGCAGGTGTCTCTGTTAACACCTTAAATAACAAAGGGGTTTAAATAGTTTGCAGTACCATAAAATGAACCTCCTTCATATTAACTTAAATTTTCACGATACTCGCCCGCAAGAATAAGAATACTTCAGGATCATACCTGATGTAGGTAATAAACTTAAAATCTATTGCTGATAATATTGGTATCTAAAATAATTTTTAGGGTAAAAAAGCCTGGGATGAGTCAATTTACCGATGCTATTCATAAGTAATCTGCTGATCACAATTGCTGTTGTTCCGCATCGATTAAACTGCGTATCTTCTCGTCTTTAAAGTTCTTTAATAATATTTTAATCAGTCTATTGGTTGGACTCGACGGGTATTTGTGCATAAATCTGTTGAATTCTTCTATATTCGCGGCGTTTATGAACGCTTTTTCAGAACTTTGATATTCTATTGTTGACGTATTATCCAAACCGAACAGATAATCGCATTGATAAGATTGATATTGCTCCCTTATTTTATTCCTGAGTTTAGATGCCGGATATTTTGCCAATAGTTTTTCCCAAACAATTACCCTTTCCCCAATTTTTTCAAAAGATAGAAGTAAGGATGCGTCTGCACTATAAGAAACTTTATCTTCCTCACATTTGATGGCTATATATTCTTTATAATCATCCGAAACATAGTTTTCGAAAATGTTATGGTAAAAATCATTTTTAGTTTTTATTTCAACTATGCCTTCTCCAATTTCATCGTAATCCAGATCATATTTTTTCAAAAGCACTCCTAATTTTTTTACCCTGCTTTGGGTTTGGGCATCCTCCTTATAAAATTTTTCGAGTAACTGGCTTTCAGATCCCATAATTTTTCCAACCAGCATCTCATTTGCGCTTAAATAAGCGTCATAAATTTCATTAGCTTCGGTTTTTGAGGCGACTAAAAGCTTTTCTTTAACTTTTTTCCGATCGCTGCCAACCAATGACAGCAGCTGTTCCGTGTTCATCTTATGATTTAATGAAGTGGTCGTTACAGGACCAGCTAATTCGCTGGTATCGGGATTTTCAGGAGCAATTTTTTTACTGCCTGTTTTCAATTTAGTATTACCTGCTGTCCGGGTATTATCCCGGCAGGAGACCGTGATGAGGGCAATGAACAGACAACAATAAAATGCAGGTTTCATGGGAACGATCTTCAAATTTATAACGTAAGTTTAGCTAAAATACAGAACTAAGTGGTAAAATAGGTTATTGAATTTAATATTGGATAACCATTGACTCCTTTATAAAAGTAAATTAAAAGAATCAATTCTTTAAAATTTGAGGGAAGTAATCAAAAAAGATCTTTTATTACCTCCTGAAGGGTACCATGTTTTCTTGCCATTCATTAACTTAAGCATTTTTTTAGATTTTTGTTCTTAAAAAGTCTGAAATTAGTTGAACGCAGGTATTTAAAAAAAGCTTTCCTATTAATGCGATTAAGTATTTCGCTTTACATTGCCTTCTTTGGGCTTTCTTTTAGAAAATAATCTCAATATCTTAGTTGCTCCCTGTGTATATTGTTGACATTACATGAAATTTTATACCTTAGAAAATAAATTCATGTCATGATTCCCTATTCTAAATTTCCGGATGAAAAACTGGCTTCCCTTTTAAAGGAGGGAGATAAGCAGGCTTTTGCTGAAATTTACCATCGCTACTGGAAGCTAATCTATGCACATGTGTATAAAATGCTTAGGGATGAAGAAGACTCCAAAGATGTTGTGCAGGAGGTTTTTGGGAATTTGTGGATTAAGGCAGAATCTATTAAACACAATACCAATATATCTGGCCTGCTATATACTTCGGCCAGGAACCGGGTATTTGATCTGATCGAAAAAAATAAAGTGAGAAGTGATTATATTGGAGAGATTGCAAGCTTTATGTCGGATCCTGTAAACCATCAGGTTGATGCGATTGATGAAAAGCGGATATTGGAAATACTGGAAAGGGAAATTCAGAAACTGCCTCCAAAAATGCGTGAAATCTTCGAGCTGAGTAGAAAAGAGAATCTTTCACATAAAGAAATTGCTTCGAAATTGAATATTTCAGAACAAACTGTTAAAAAACAGGTTCAAAATGCCTTAAAAGCTATCAAGCCAAAACTCAATGATATAGGAATTGGAATAGGGATTTTACTGCTTTTACGCTAATTTTTAAATTATTTCAAAATTCTTCTACCCCCAACTTTGCGTTCACCCGTTTACCTGTAACTTAACCCTCAAAAAGATATGGATAAGCAGCAGGCAAAAGAATTGGTTCAAAGATATAATCAGGGACTGGTATCGGCTGAAGAAAAGGCGAAGCTGGAAAACTGGTATATGCAAAAATCCGATAGTCTTTACCTTAAAGATGATGAAATAGATTTCGATAGCATAGCGGAGGAACTTAGCCTGCGCACTTTTCAGTATGCTGGCATCCTCTCCGTCAAAGTTCCGGCAAAACGATTTAAACTTTGGCAGCGTATTGCTGCGGCTGCAGCAATAATTTTGGTAATCGGGGGGGGCATCTTTTATTGTGCTAACCAATCCACACGCGGCAACGATAGCCTGGCTGAATTAAAAGCTCATGATATTGCTCCGGGTTATAATAAAGCCGTATTAACCCTTGCAAACGGTCAACAGATTAGTTTAACAGATGCCAAAAATGGAAAACTGGCAAATGAAGCAAATACAGTTATTAAAAAAACTGCCGATGGCCAGTTGGTCTATATGGAAGCTGATGAAACTCAACAACAACTAATTTACAATACCATTAGTACCCCGGTTGGAGGGCAATATACTTTAATCTTATCCGAAGGAACAAAAGTAATCCTCAATGCGGCTTCTTCCCTAAAATATCCTGCTCAGTTTAAGGGGAAAGACAGGGTGGTGGAGCTAAGTGGTGAAGGCTATTTTGAGGTGGCTCATGATCAATCAAAACCATTTAAAGTGATCAGCAGAGGCCAGACGGTGGAGGTATTGGGAACCCATTTCAATATCAATTCTTATTTAGACGAACCCAACATCAAAACCACCTTGTTAGAGGGAAGCGTGAATGTAAATGGTACCATCATTAAGCCTAAGCAGCAAGCCATTTTCAACAATCGCAGCATTCTGGTTAGGGAAGTAGAACCTGAAGAAGTGGTGGCCTGGAAGAACGGACTTTTTAAATTTGACCATACCGATATTCATACCCTGATGAGGCAGATTGCCCGCTGGTACGATGTAGAGGTAGTTTATGAAGGTACTGTTAAAGACGGACAGTTTTATGGTAAAATTGAAAGAAGCTACACCCTCTCTGAAGTGCTCAAAGTACTGGAACTCGGCAACCTGCACTTTAGGGTAGAGGGTAGAAAAATTATTGTGCTAAAGTAAACCAGTGGCGCTCTGATAAATAAAATCAACTAAATAATAAACCACCTAAACCAAACAACCAACATGAAAAGATCTATACAACAAAGCGGCTAGGCTTAATTACAGGTTAACCAGGCGAAACAAAAGCCCGGAGAAGGCTTCGACACTTTTCCCCGGACTTTGCGTTTGGGTCAACCTGATCCGATCAATCGGAATAGTGAAATAATTCTTGACAATTAATCCAAACCCAAACAATACAAACGTATGAATTTATCCTCATATGCAGAAACCGCCTGGCCGTCGGGGCGGCTGATGCGTAAAACCATTTTGGTTATGAAACTGATTTTTTTCATCATCACCGTCACCTGTGTGCAAGTGGCCGCTGTTGGATATTCCCAAACCGTTAATATCCAGCAAAATAATGCACCACTTACCACTGTTTTTTCAACCATAGAAAAGCAAACCGGATATAATTTCTTTTGGAAAGATGCCGATCTGAGTTTGATAAAGATTAATGTAAAACTTCAGAACGCTTCTCTGGAAACTGCCTTAAATGAAATCTTTAAAGGCCTGTCCCTAACTTATTCCATCACCAAAAAATCTATCGTTGTCCGGCAAAAAGAAACCTCCATTTTAGAAAAAATAGCGAATGTTTTTAAGGATACCGGTGTTCGCGGATATGTACTTGGTGCAGATGGACTGCAGCTGGCCGGGGCAACTGTTTCAGTGAAAAACGGAAAAGGCCGTACCATAACAAATGCCAGGGGTGAGTTTAGTTTAAAAGATGTTCCCGATGATGCCATTTTGCAGGTATCTTTTATGGGGTATACCACTAAGGAAGTCGGAGTTGGTAATCGCTTGCTTGAAATCAGATTACAACTGAGTAATTCTAAATTAGATGAAGTACAGGTGATGGCTTATGGTAAAACCAGTCGCCGTTTTTCAACGGGTAATATTGCCTCGGTAACCGCAGAAGAAATTGAAAAACAGCCGGTTATGAATCCTCTTCTGGCCTTGGTTGGAAAAGTGCCGGGAATGAATGTAACTCCGGCTACAGGCTATGCAAATGGAACTGTAAAAGTTGAAATCCGTGGACGCAGTACCATCAGCCCTGATTATCCTTCTGAACCCTTGTACATCATTGATGGTGTACCCTTAATCTATCTCAATGTTGGGGGCAATGCCAGTTATGAAAGTGGATCTCCGGGGATTATACAGAATGGAAGTTATACTGCAGGACAAGGCCAAAGTCCGTTATTTAACCTCAATCCGCTAGACATTGAGAGCATTGATGTGCTAAAAGATGCCGATGCTACTGCCATTTATGGATCGAAGGGTGCCAATGGTGTAATCCTGATTACAACTAAAAAAGGAAAAGCTGGACCAACGCAGATTAGTGCGGGTATTGCTCATGGGATTTCTCAGGTTACCCGTTACTGGGATATGTTGAACACTCAGGATTATGTGAAAATGAGAAAAGAGGCATTTAAAAATGACGGACTTCCATTGACACTTCAAAATGCCCCTGATATTGTAGGGTGGGATACCACAAGATATACCAATTGGCAAAAGGAATTATGGGGAAATACTGGTCAGATGACAAGAACCTACCTGTCCATTTCCGGCGGAGATGAAAATATACAATTTAGCATCAGCCCAAGTTATACACGTTCAACATCTATTTTAACAGTAAGCGGATCAGATCAGGTTGCCGGAACAGCAATCAGTGTCAATAATTCGGTCTTTAACAAGCGGCTAAAAACAGCGCTGGCAGTTAATTACACCTATTCTAACAGTAACATCAATTCTACATCCTCAGTTGCCACGCTTCCGCCAAATGCGCCTCCGATTTATGATAGTAATGGAGAATTGAATTATAAAGAGTGGAATGAGGTGGGGCTTCAGAACAGTTATCCGTTTGGAACGCTTAAAGCTTTATCAACTTCAACCGCAACTATAGTAATGGGCAAGTTAAATCTTGCTTACGAAGTGTTTAACGGATTCCAAATTTCCAGCCTTTTTGGTTTTAATACCACCAACCAGAAGAGCGAAGGCAGATCGCCCATTTCAGCCCAAAATCCGGTTAATAATCCAACCGGAGCTTTAAATGTCGGGACAAATAATAATCAGACCTGGAGTATTGAACCACAAGTAAGTTATAATACCACCATAAGTAAGGGCGATTTTTCAGCCTTTCTGGGTACTGCCCTTAGCAAGACGGTCACTTCGGGACAGAATACTTATGGATTGGGCTACACGGACGATAATCTTTTAGGTTCCCTGCAACTTGCACCAACCATTATGATTATGGGTGATACCTACGGACAGCTTAAATACGCAGCATTATTTGGCCGGATTAACTATAACTGGGACAGGAAATACATCATTAATCTAAGCGGGAGAAGGGATGGATCTTCACGTTTTGGACCTGGAAAACGGTATGGGAATTTTGGATCTTTAGGCTTTGCGTGGATTGCCTCCGAAGAATCCTGGATTAAAAGAAACCTCCCATCCTTTATTGATTTTGTGAAATTTAAAGGAAGTTATGGTCTTACGGGAAGTGATGGTGTGGGCGATTACCAATACATCAGTCAATGGTCTAATGTGAATAATGGCGTTCCGGTTTATACCTATGGCGGGATTACCCCATTAATTAGTTTACATGCCGTGAATCCGAATTTTCAGTGGCAGGTGAATAAAAAACTGGATTTATCCTTTGAAATAAATCTCTTACAGGATCTTAATTTCAATGTAGATTATTACCGAAACAGGTGTGGTAATCAGCTAACCAACTATCCAACGCCACTATTTACAGGTTTTGGCGCGGTAACGGCTAATTGGCCGGCAGTGGTTCAAAACAGCGGTTGGGAATTTACGCTCAGCGCAATGCCATTCAAGAATAAGAATTTTAGCTGGAATTTAAATTTAAACACCTCGTTTAACAAGAACATTTTGTTGAGTTACCCGGACCTTGAGCTCTCCAGTTACGCAACGCAGTATGTGGTTGGCAAATCTGTAAATGATGTTTACCTGCTGCACTATATTGGTCTTGATCCGATGACCGGTCAATACGTTTATGAGGATCATAACCGCGATGGGTCTGTTTCTACGAATCCTTCAGGCCGTCCTGGCATGGGATACGATGACCGTTATATCGTCAGGAACAGAGATCCGAAGTTCACCGTGGGTATGAACAACAGATTGCAGTATAAAAATCTGTCTTTGATGGTCAATGTATATTATAAAAATCAAATGGGGCTTAGCGCGTTCTACTCAGGTGTGCCTGCAGGTAATATGGCAAATATACCAACCGAGGTTTTTAACAATCGTTGGCAACAGCCCGGACAAGGGAGTAATTATGCCATTCTTACATCCACTACAGGTTCGCCGTCAAATGGATATATACTAACTTCTGACCTGGCCTATACAGATGCTTCTTTTTTGAGGTTGCAGACGGTGAGTTTAGGTTATATGCTGCCACAAAAATTGCTTAAAGGGAAGCGTCTCAGCTTTTCCATAGATGCCCAAAACTTATGGGTATTGACTAAATACAAAGGAATAGACCCGGATACGCAAAATTTTGGATCACTGCCACAGGCTAAAACCATTGTTGCAAACCTTTCTCTTACCTTATAAACCATGACTATGCTTAACCATCATTCAAACAAAATTCTACTGCTGTTATCAGCATTCCTATTGTTTTCTTGTAATAAACTGGTGGAGATTCCAGATCCTAAAAACAGTCTTACTACAGATAAGGTTTTTAATAACGATACACAGGCAATAGGTGCCATGGCAGGTATATTAACTCAAATGATCAATGCTGGTGCCAGTTCCTCTTTTGCCAATGGGCTGGTAAATCAAATTGCAATGGCTTCTGCAGATGAACTGAGTATCGTGGGCTCCGTTTTTGCAGTTAATAACTCCAGGGGTGAAGTAGCCAGGAATGCACTGACTGCAGAGAGCACCTCTACTAATAATATCTGGTCATCAGCATATCAGGCCATTTATGGTGCCAATGGGGTAATTGAAGGAATTGAGGCGTCAAAATCTGTTTTACTTCATGCACAAACCAGAACCCAGCTTACTGCTGAGGCTAAATTTATTCGTGCTTTTAGCTATTTCTATCTGGTAAATTGTTTTGGAGATGTACCATTAGTGTTGACAACCAACCTTGCTGAAAACTCCAACAAACCCAGAACGGCAGTCAACATCGTTTATCAGCAGATCATTAAAGATCTTATCGAGGCAATAAATGGATTGCCGGCTGATTATGCTGCGGGTGGGGAGAACGCATCCGGGCAAATAAATGGGCGGCTAAAGCATTATTAGCCAGGGTTTACCTATACACAGGAGACCATGCGAATGCCATTCAGCAGGCTACGGATGTAATCGGACAAACTGGTCTTTACCAATTGGAAACGGCTGATCTGAACAATGTTTTCCTTAAAAACAGCCCGGAAACCATCTGGCAGCTTCAGCAAAATGTAAACAAAGATTTTACCGGCAACGCGGTGCCGGAAGCCATTTCCTTACTTCCTTCTCCGTTACATACCGGGCCAGCCGGAGATCTTTCTTCCAGTTTGCTTAAGGCATTTGAGCCAGGAGATCGCCGTAAAGCGGCCTGGATAGACAGCACGGATTTCGCTCAAGGCGGACAGACCTATCATTCGCGATTTGTATATAAATATAAAACAGGATTTCATAACCTGGCAATAGGTAGTGCTGCGATCGAATATTACATGGTTTTAAGGCTTGCTGAAATGTACCTTATCCGCGGAGAAGCCTTTGCGCTAAGCGGACAACTCTCTGCCGGTATTGATGATCTCAATATTTTACGCCTGCGGGCCGGAATACTACCCTTGTCAAAAAGCTTAACCAGAGATCAAACCCTTGCAGCTATTGCAAAGGAAAGGCAAACAGAGCTTTTTGGAGAATGGGGCCACCGATGGTTTGACTTAAAAAGAACTGGAAAAGCAGAGCAGGTACTTTCGGCCATTTCAGCTAAGCAACCCTGGCGTGGCAATTACCAGTTGTTATATCCAATTCCGAAAACGGAGCTGCAAAGAGATCATTTTCTGACTCAAAACCCTAATTATTAGATCCAGACCTACTATTAAATATTGAACATGATGAAGAACCTGATTTTCCTGTATATTTTTGCCGGGCTTTTTTTCTCCGCAATTATTTCCTGTAAAAAGGATGTTCAGCCACAAACGTTAACAGCCCTTACAATTATCAATGCCCTGCAGGGTGGTGATTTTCTGGCTGCTAACTTTAATGAACAACGCCCGGCCGCCGGATTGGGAGTTCCAATGTGGATTAAATACCGTATTTACTCACCTAATAACCATCTATCGCTTCCTTCTAAAGAGCAGCCTGTTCTGATTTATAAGATTCCAGACACTAACGCAAATGATAAGCCCATTTATAAAATGTCGCTTAACCTCAGCCCCAATGAGGCCTCTACCTTGTTTTTATTTGGAACACTTTCGCAGCCTGAAATGCTTTTAGTGAATAAAAAGCCCCCTTTCCATGCGCTAACGGATAGTGTTATGGGTTTGCGCCTGATTAATCTTTCTCCGGATAAAAGGCCCGTGAGCGTAAAAATCTCAGGTAACGGAACAGATAAAACCATAAATAACCTGGGCTACCAGCAAGTTACCGATTACCTGAGTGTAAATGCAACCTCGGCAACTACTGATGTGTTAATCGAATTTTATGATCAGGCATCAGGCTCCCTGTTAACCAGATATACTTTAAAAGATGTTGGTAGTACAAATGCAGAGGTAAATAAATGGCGATATCGAAACTATACAATGGTGTGGTTGCCCAACGATGCTCAGGGAAACCTCGCCGATGACCCATTTATGGTCTATGATTTTTAATTCTTAAAAGCTGTTACAGCTGTTTCTCGAATAAATACCTAACACACATTTAAAATATGGAACCAATTGTTCGTATTACCGGACTATCGCATCGCTATAGTACCAGCTGGGCTATCCGCGACATTAATATTGAAATCCCCAGGATCGGGATACTGGGTTTGCTGGGCTCTAATGGCGCCGGCAAATCTACAACGATGAACATTCTTTGCGGGGTATTGAGCCCAACGATGGGGGAGGTAACCATTAATGGGATCGACCTGAGAAAGGAGCCTGAACGTGCCAAACAGGAGATCGGCTTTTTACCGCAAACTCCGCCCTTATATATGGATCTTACGGTGGATGAATATTTGATGCATTGCGCCATCCTGCGTTCGGTAGAACACTCGAAGTTAAAACCGGCTTTAGAAGAGGTTAAAGAGCGTTGCGGATTGAGCCATATTAATAAACGCCTGATCAAAAATTTATCAGGAGGCTATAAGCAGCGTGTGGGAATTGCCCAGGCCATTATCCATAAACCCAAACTGGTCGTTTTTGATGAACCGACTAATGGTTTGGATCCTAACCAGATCCTGGAAGTACGTGCATTAATCAAAGATATTGCTACCGACCAGGCCGTGATACTTTCTACTCATATCTTAACCGAAGTGCAGTACTTGTGCCGGGACATTGTGATGATTGAAAGCGGAAGGATCGTTTTTGCAGATACCATGGAAGCCTTTGACAATTATATTGCCCCGCACAGCATGTTGGTTGTAATGGAGAATGCACCGCCGGCAGAAGCCTTTCAGGCCATTGAGGGCATTACCAGAGTGGAATACCTGACTGAAAAACAGCTGAGAATCTATTTCAACGGAGACAAAGGAATTGCTGAAACCCTCGTATTGGAAAGTGCAAGACGAAACTGGCGATTACGTGAATTGAATATGGAAAAGAATTCATTAGATGAAACCTTCGCCCAGTTATCCAGGATCTCTAACTAAGCATCACTTTATAGAATGAAAAAAATCATACAAATAGCAAGGCTGGAACTTAGCTTGCTATTTTATTCGCCTATTGCCTGGCTGCTGATCATTGTATTCTTTATTCAAATGACACATGCATTTATACCTGGAATAGCATCAATGCAGTATCTGCAGCAACTTATTGGAGATAATGGCTTTTTAACAAGCAGGCTGTTTACCACTGCTACAGGAACAACCCTGGGCATCCTTTACACCATCCTTGGCAGTTTATATTTATATACGCCATTAATCACCATGGGACTCATCAGCAGGGAGATCAGTAGTGGGAGCATTAAACTTTTATATTCTTCTCCGGTAAAAATCCGGGAGATCATTTATGGAAAGTTTTTGGCCATGCTTATCTACAATCTGGTGATCATCCTGGTGGTATCAGGACTTTTCTTCATCGTGGGTGCCACCGTGGTCGATCATTTCGACTATCCGCATGTATTGGTAGCCATGTTATCCTGCTTTTTGCTTTTAAGTGCCTACACAGCGGTCGGGATTTTTATGTCCAGTCTCACCAGTTATCAGATCGTTGCAGCTCTGGGCACTTTTGGTGTACTGGCCTTTATGAACTACATTGGAAGTTTCGGACAAGGCATAGACTTTGTCCGCGATTTGACCAATAGCCTTTCCATGCCCAGCCGGGCCGAGCGTATGGTATCGGGATTGCTGAACAGCAGAGATGTAATTTATTATATCGTGATCTCCGGAATTTTTTTATCATTTACCATCGCAAGATTAGAACTCCTACGCGCTTCAAGGTCTGTTTTTTACCAGACCAGCAGATACTTTGCGATTATTGTAATAGGGCTTGCGGTTGCTTATTTAAGTTCACGCCAGGCGGTAATCGTGTATTATGATGCCACTGAAACTAAGGTTAATACCATTGTAAAGCCCGTGCAGGATGTTTTAAAGAAAATGGGAGATGAGCCGGTAGAAATGACAGCCTATATTAACGGACTGCACCAAAGTTATCATATCGGTGCTCCAGTTCAACGGCTTTATGGCATTGCCAAATGGGAGCCTTATCTGCGTTTTAAAGGAAATATCAATCTGCACTGGGTCTACTATTATGATGTTCTCGACCCGCAGTTTTATGCTGCTAATCCCGGAAAAAGTATAAAAGCCCTCTTTAAAGAAGTAGCGAAATCAGGAGATATGGATACCAGCCGCTTTTTAAGCCCCGCGCAAATCCGTAAGCAGGTTGACCTTCGCGGGGAAGGTGACCGGATGGTGATGCAATTGAAATACAAAGGTAAATCAACCTTTCTACGAACTTTTGATGATGGTGACGGCTGGCCAGAGGAGGCAGGAATTGCAGCTGCTTTGAAACGCCTGGTGGTAACACCGCCTAAGGTTGTTTTTGCAACGGATGCCTACCAGCGCAGGGTGGATAAAATTGGCGACCGCGATTATCAATTGCTTTTTAATAATAAACTGGCCAAAACCTCACTCATTAATATGGGTTTCGATATTGACAGTGTTTCTTTGGAGCATGGCATAATCCCGAAAGATATCGCTGTATTGGTAATTGGTGATCCACGGGCTGCATTAAGTCCGGCAGCGCTCACCAATCTGCGTAGTTATATTCAAATGGGTGGTAATGTATTCATTGCCGGTGAACCCGGCAAACAGGCCGTTGTAGCCCCGTTGTTGGATTCGCTGGGCGTTGAAATGCTCAGTGGAACCCTGGTACAGCGTAGCAGGGATTATTCTTATGGCCTGGTTACCCCACGGCTAACCTCCGCAGCAGTTCTAATGTCGCCAGCCCTTAAAAAACCTTTTGAAGAAAAAGCAGCGGTTTCTATGTCCGGTGCTGCAGCTTTAAAGGATAAACATGAGGGTGTTTTTAAGGTTGAGCCAATTTTAATGACCGATGCCAACACAAGCTGGATCAAAAGAGGATCATTTGTACTGGATTCTGCTGCACTGGTCTTTGATAAAAAGACGGGCGATGAGCAGGGTGCTTTTCCAACTGCACTGCTGCTAAGCCGCAAAATTAATCACAAAGAACAGCGGATCATGGTTTCAGGCGATGCCGATTTTTTTAGTAATAGGGAACTAACCAGGGGAAATCTGGAAACGGCAAATTCCTCCGTTGCGATCAGCATATTCAGCTGGTTTTCCAATGCAGAATTTCCAATAGATATGAGCCGCCCCGCTCCTAAGGATACACATCTGAAACTGAACAAAGCGGGGGTGAAAACTTTAAAAGTCATGTATTATGCGGTCATCCCCGGCGCAATCATTTTGCTTGGCATGGTGCTTTTGATCCGCAGAAAACGAAAATAATTATGAGCTTTATAACCGATAAACAAACAATCGATGATCTGAACGTTTTCTCCAAATCGGGGAGCGATTCAATCTACCATATTTTCAACAAGACCTTCACGCAGGGTGGTGCGGCCCTGCTGGAGGAAATGTTCCGCAACCCACTTTCTGATCATCAGGTCATTAATGAGCGTGTGGCGATATTGCGGTATTTTCAGGAAAGTCAAACAGCCTTCCCCTTACAGGGTAACCGTTTTGAAGAGGCTGAAAGATATCTTTCAAATACCGACCCGAGAAGCCGCCTTTCTAACCAGGGTTTTAGTATGGCTGATTTTAATGCAGCCGGACAAAGTGTAACGGCGCTGATGGAAATCCTTCAGGGATTGAAAAAGTTTATGCTGGAAATCGGGTCTAAAGTGAAGGATAATCCTTATGGCACACAGGTTTCTGCTGTTTTAGGCCTGTTAAATGCCAAAGAACTGGAGCTGATTTTTAAGGATCATGGCAAAGGAAAAATTTCATCCGGCAGGATTGTGGAGTATGATAATATCCTGCGTTTCCAGCAGAGTGGCTTACTCGAGAAGATTTTGCAGCAGATTTATTTTCTGGATGTATGTATTTCTATTGCCCGCGTGTCCACTGAACGCGGATTTATTTTCGCCAAAGCGCTACCGCGTGATGAGAATCGTCTTCGATTGAAGGGTGTTTATCACCCGCTCCTTAGCCATGCAATTCCTAATACTTTAGAGATGAATCCTGACGGGAATATTGTATTCCTCACGGGAGCAAATATGGCGGGTAAATCTACCTTTATGAAGTCGCTCGGAATCTCGGTTTACCTCGCCCATCTTGGTTTTCCTATCGCCGCTGAAGAAATGGAATTCTCGGTATGCGATGGCATGTACACTACAATTAACCTTCCAGATAACCTGGCCATGGGTGCCAGTCACTTTTATGCCGAAGTATTGCGGGTAAAAAAAGTTGCCATAGAACTTGGTGCAGGAAAAAACTTGTTTGTCATCTTCGATGAATTATTCCGTGGTACCAATGTCAAGGATGCTTACGAAGGTACGATTGCCATTATGGAAGCTTTTTCGGCTAAACCACACTCCTTATTTGTGGTTTCTACGCATATCATGGAAGCTGGAAAGGTTTTAAAGGAACGGTGCCCGAATATGAGTTTTCGGTATCTCCCAACACGTATGGAGCAGGGCAAACCTGTATACACCTATACATTGAGCGAAGGGATTACCGATGACCGCCATGGGATGATCATTGTGAATAATGAAGGGGTACTGGAACTAATTAACGATAAAACTGGGGTAAAGCCTCAATATCAGCATTTTCAGGCCGATAAGCAGACCATAGAAGACCTCAATCTGCAAGGCAAGTTTAAGCAACAATCTATTTACAGCTTGTTTAATCATTTACAAACCCGCGGCGGAGAGAAAGTATTGGATAGCATGTTTCGCGAACCTTTACATGACGCCAATCAAATAAATAACAGGAGTGCTTTATTTGCCTTTTTTCAGCAAAATAGCCTGATTTTTCCCGTAATCCGCTCACAGGTAGAATCGATGGAAGATTACCTGGCTGGTGGTGCCGGTGCAGCCTTACCGAGGGTGGCCTGGGGCATCTTTACCAAAAAATTCAGGCAGGTGCTTTTTCACAATGCCGAACTGCTCCAGTTACAGGCAGGACAATCGGTAACCATTGAAGTGTTGCAGGCTTTTCGCGACTTCTTCTCAGCATTAAAGGATAAACCTGATGTGGGCATTTATCAAAAAGATCTTGATGCTGCATGGAAAATATTACAGGACTCCAGGCTTCAAAGTGTTCTGGATATGCCTGAAGGGCAGCCTTCGCTGAGCCAGTTGATTCGTAATGATTATACTATCCGGCATGCGATGGTGCGGGAGATGGAAGTGCTGTTGAAGCTCATTTATGAGTTGGATGTATATATGGGCGTGGCAGCAATAGCCCGCGAAGAAGCCTTTGTGTATGCCAGGGCATTACCAGCTGAACAGATGCTCCTGGATATAGAAGGTTTTCGCCACCCTGGATTAAGAAAAGGGATAAGCAATAACCTGCACCTTACCAGTGAGCGTAACGTACTGTTTTTAACCGGCGCTAATATGGCCGGAAAATCGACTTTTATGAAATCAATGGGGATTGCGGTTTACCTGGCACACATGGGCTTTCCGGTGGCGGCGAAACGGATGGAGTTTTCGGTTAAGGATGGTTTATTCTCCTCTATCAATGTTTCAGATAATCTGGATATGGGCTACAGTCATTTTTATGCAGAGGTACTCCGCACTAAAACAGTAGCCAAAGCGGTTAGCGAATCTCTGGACCTGTATGTTCTGTTTGATGAATTGTTTAAAGGAACAAATGTAAAAGATGCCTATGATGCTACCCTTGCAGTAACGCAGGCCTTTGCAGAAAACAGGAATAGTTTCTTTGTGGTTTCTACACATATTATTGAAGTGGGTGAAGCTTTAAGAAAAGCCTGCGACAACCTGCAGTTCTCTTACCTTCCTACTGTGATGAGAGATGGTGTACCAACATATCCGTATACACTGACTACGGGAATTACCACCGATCGCCAGGGAATGATCATTATTGAAAATGAAAAGATTATAGAGATCATTAAAAATCAGCAACATGTTAGTTAAAAATAATTTTTTCAGGTTTCTGTTTATAGCTGCGCTTTGCATTCCTTTGGCGTGCAAAACCCAAATGGTTACGCAGCCTTTGCTGGTCGATCCGCAAGTTAGAACAGGTAAACTGGCCAATGGATTTACATATTATATCCGTAAAAATAAAACGCCTGAAAACCGGGTAACCATGTACCTCGCTGTAAAGGCAGGATCCATCCTGGAGACTGATCAGCAGAGGGGAGTGGCACATTTTGTAGAGCACATGAGCTTTAACGGAACCAAACACTTTCCTAAAAAGGAATTGACCAATTACCTGGAGAAATCCGGTGTACGTTTTGGTGCAGACATTAACGCCAATACAGGCTTTGATGAAACGGTTTATCAGCTTCCCTTACCTTCCGACAACCCTGAATTGCTAGCCAATGGTTTACAGATTATGCGCGACTGGGCACAGGAAGCCAATATTGGTGCTGCAGATGTAGAACGTGAACGTCATGTAATTCTCGAAGAGAAACGCTATCGCGATGGACTTGCACAGCGCTACCAGCAAAAGGCTATCCCTTTTTATACCAACGGATCCCGTTATGGTAACCGTTTGCCAATCGGTACCGAAGAGGTATTACTAAAAGTCTCTCCTGAAGAGATCCGTAGTTTTTATAAAGATTGGTACCGTCCTGATTTGCAGGCTATTCTGGTGGTCGGAGACATCGACCCTGATCAGATGGAAAAAAATATTAAAGCAAAGTTTTCTGATTTGAAAAAACCTGCAAATGAGAAAGTAAGGACGGTTTACCAGTCTAAACTGACAGGCAAAGGCCAATATATGCAATTTCTTGACCCGGAAATGGCGGGTATAGCTGTGGAGATTATGATGAAAGAGTATCCTGATAAGCTTACTACAACTACCGACTTCCGGACCGTTCTTTTAAAAAGTCTATTTGGTCAGCTCGTAAACAACCGGTTTAGAGGACTGCCACTTGCAGGTTTTTCACCACTATCAGGTGGATTGAGTTCTTTTTCAGTGGCTGTAACCACTAAGCCAGCCGAAACTGAACAAGCATTAAAAAGCGTTTGGCTGGAACTACGGAAAATGCAGGAACAGGGCTTTACGATTAAAGAACTGGACAGGGTGAAAAAGAGCTATCTCCAAAAGATGACAGATGCGCTGCGGGAGAAAGATAAAACAGCATCAGAGGTGCTTATTAAATCTTACCTGCAGCATTTTCTGACGGGTAATATCCCACAGGGGATCAAAGAAGAATACCGGTTAACGACAGAATTGCTTCCTAGCATTACCCTGGAAGAGATCAATGGTTTGCCGGATACCTACCTTAAGTCTAAAGACCGTGATATTATAGTGAAGGGGTCAGAACACAATAAAGGATTTTTACCCGATGCTGCTACTGTGAATCGCTGGATAGAAAGCGTTTATACGCAAAGTTTGCCTGATGCTGAAGAAGATGTACAAGATTTGCCTTTATTGAAGGTTGAGCCTTCTCCGGGAAAGATCACATCTACTGAAGAAATTAAGGCTGTGGGTATTCAAAGGCTAACCCTGAGCAACGGAATGACTATTCTATTGAAAAAGACGGGATTTCAAAATGATCAGATTCTGTTTAAAGGTATTTCTGCTGGTGGGGCCAGTTTATATGCTGATGCAGATTACCTGAGCGCCATCAATGCGGCGAAGCTAACGGCAGCTGCAGGGGCAGGGAATTATGATGCGCAACAACTTAACAAGTTCCTTGCGGGCAAAAAAGTGCAAGTCAGCCCTTTTATTGTTGATGAATATCAGGGGTTTAACGGTAGTACGACCCCGCAGGATCTGCAAACCAGTTTAGAACTTCTTCATGCTTATTTTACCGAACCCCGAAAAGATGTAGAAGCTTTTACCACATTGATAGAAAGGACCAGGGAGGAGATGGCTACCACCGGAAATAATCGCACTAAAGTGTTTATGGATACGGTAAACCTGGTTTTAGGAAACTCCCATATCCGTAAAAGGCCACAGCATGCTGATCAGCTGAGCCAGATTAAACCAGACCGGACCTTTGAAATCTATCAGGAGCGTTTTGCTGATGCCTCCGGTTTCACTTTCCTTTTTGTCGGTAATCTTGATGAGTTGACTATCAGGCCATTGCTTGAAAAATACCTGGGCGCTTTACCAGCTAAAAACCTGCATGAAACTGCACGTGATGTTGGTATTCATATTCCGGCAGGTCAGATTTCTAAAACAGTGTACTTAGGCAATGAACAAAAATCAACTGTGTTTTTGACCTATTCAGGTGATTTTGATTATAATTTTCAGAATACCATTAACATGAATGCGGTGGCTGATGCCTTAAATATCAGCCTGACACAGCGGCTGAGGGATCAGCAGGGCGGAACTTATACGCCAAATGTGCAGATCAATATGTCTAAATATCTAAAAAGCAGGTTCAGCCTGATTATTAGTTTTGACTGTGCCCCGGAAAATGTAGAAAAACTAATTTCCTCCGCAAGAGAAGAGGTGAAAGCGATGAGGACTTCAGGGCCTTCAGCAGAAAACCTGCAAAAGTTTAAGGCTGCCCGAAGGGTTGGTTTGCAGACTGGCTCAACTAATAATGATTTCTGGCTGGATTACCTGGCCTCACAGGTCATGAATAAAGAGCCTTTAGATCAGCTCTATAATTACAATGCTGCCCTAAATGAGGTTACCATAAAAACGGTTCAGCAGGCGGCAGTAAAATATATTCGGGAAAAGAACTATGTGAGACTTGTGCTGATGCCGGAAAAAAAATAACTTTTTAATAGATATGAAGAAAATTATACAAATAGCCAGGCTGGAGCTTAGCCTGCTATTTTATTCACCAATTGCCTGGCTGCTGCTAATCATCCTGTTTGTACAGGTCAGTTTGAGTTTTACAGGTGCTATGCCCAATTTGGAACGCGCTAAAAGTATACCTTTTTTAACAAGCATATTGTTTACTGATGATCAAAAAATTGGTGTCATTGCCCGTATTCTCGATAGCTTATATTTGTATATCCCATTGATTACCATGGGAATTATCAGTAGGGAAATCAGCAGCGGAAGCATCAAGTTGCTCTATTCTTCTCCGGTCAAACTCAGTTATGTAGTCTATGGTAAATTTGCCGCCATGTTAATCTACAATCTGATCATCATCGGTGTTTTATCCCTCTTTGTTCTTGGTGTAGCTTTCATGATTCCACACTTTGATTATCCCCATATTCTGGTGGCATTATTGGCGACCTATCTGCTGATTAATGCCTATGCGGCGATTGGGATTTTTGTGTCCGCTTTAACCTCCTACCAGGCGGTGGCCGCCATCAGTACTTTCGTAGTGCTCGCGTTTATGAACTATATCGGTACAGTTGGTCAGGATATGGATTTTATACGCGACCTGACTTTTAGTTTGTCTATGCCGAGCCGTGCAGAACGGATTATGTCTGGCCTGTTAAATACCCGCGATGTTATTTATTATCTGGCCATTACTGCGATGTTTCTGGCTTTTACCATCACCAAATTGGAAATGGAAAGGGTTTTAAAATCCACTTTACAGCAGATAGCACGTTATGCGCTGATTGTGGTGATTTGTTTAAGTGTAACTTATATCACATCCCGGCAACCAATGATTGGTTACTATGATGCAACCGCTACTAAAGTGAATACGCTGACTAAAACCAGTCAGGAACTCCTGAAACGAATGGGCGATGAACCCATTGAAATGACCGAATATGTTAATGGAATAGAAGATTCTTACAACAGGGCAACACCCAGCGAGCGTATTGCAGACATCGCCCGCTGGGAACCATATTTAAGGTTTAAACCCAATATCAATCTGAAATGGGTTTATTATTACGACAGTGTTCCTGGCCTAACTAAAAACTTAATTGAATATAAAAGCACCTTTAATAAGTATGTGGTGTTCATGTCGGGGGTTAACCAATTGGACCTTAGTAATTTTCTGAGTCCTAAGGAAATTCACAAGCAAATCAACCTGTATGACGAAGGTTCACGCACGGTGATGCAGTTGAAATATAAAGGCAAGGCAACCTTTTTACGTACCTTTCCTTTTGAACAAAATATGTGGCCTAAAGAAGCGGAGACCGGAGCGGCTTTAAAACGATTGATGATGACACCTCCAAAAATCATTTTTGCTACGGACGGTTATCAGCGGAGCATGGACAAACTTGGGGACCGTGATTATAAAAAGCTGCTCAACGAGAAAACGACCAGGGGTTCACTGATCAATCAGGGTTTTGATCTGGACAGCGTTTCTATAGAAAAGGGAGAAATCCCCAAAAACATATCAGCCCTGGTAATTGCCGATCCAAAGGTTGCTTTCAGCGCAAATGCACTAAGCAAACTTCGTAAGTATATTGCTGAGGGCGGTAACCTGATGGTTGCCGGAGAACCGGGTAAGCAAAATGTGGTTAATCCTTTGCTGGAAGTATTAGGCGTAAAAATGCTTAACGGGACCTTACTTCAGCGTAGCCGGGACTATTCTTATGGCCTGGTTACTCCATTAGTATCCGCCGGGGCGGTTGCAATGTCACCTTTTTTACAACCTTTTTATGCTTACCAATCCGTTGTTTCCATGCCTGATGCAGCAGCTTTGGATTACGATCCCAAAGGTACTTTCGATGTTCATCCCATCTTAATGACAGATCCCAAAACAAGCTGGTTAAAAAAAGGTAAGTTTACGTTAGATTCAGTAGCGTTGACTGTAGAGCCGCGGAACGGGGATCAACAAGGGGCGTTTCCAACGGCATTGATGTTAACCCGGAAACAGAACAATAAAGATCAACGGATTCTGGTATCTGGCGATGCTGACTTTTTCAGTAATATGGAATTGGCCAGAGCAAATATGCGTACCGCCAATTCAAGCCTTGCAGTAAATATTTTTAGCTGGTTTGCCTACGGAGAATTTCCCATAGATGTAACACGCCCGGAACCTAAAGACAACACCATCAAACTCAGTAAAACACGTGTTAAAGTTATACAGGTTGTATATTACGGTCTGATACCGGGACTCATGTTTCTTACGGGGGCCATATTATTAATCCGTAGAAAGCGCAAATAATCTCTTTCTTCCAGCCTGCCTTCACATAAAAATCAGGGCAGGCTGTCAAGTAAAAGAGTTTTTTAAATTTAACCGCTTTTACAAAATTTGCCGTTAACCATAATATGAAAGATGACTTTATCAATTCGCTGGCTGAATTATTAACAGATTCTGGTGGGAAGCTGCTTTACGATATAGAACCTTTGTATGCTATATCAAGGCTGATCACCCTAGAGGCAAATGAAATATATATTTCCAAAGGAGATTTGGAGAAGCGGCTGGCTTTTATTGAAAAAGGAGTGATGCGTGCCTATACCCACAAGGAAAATGCAGATGAGGTGACTTTGTTTCTTAGATGGGAAGGACAGTTTATTGCTTCACATGATACCATCCTTCATCACAGGCCTTCACGCTTTATCTATCGGGCACTTGAGCCATCGATATTAATGGAAATTGATTATGATGAATTAGAAGGTATGCTCAAATTACATCCCGATCTGGAGCCACTCAGGAATTTTTTCCTGATGCGCATGTTGTCCGAAACCTTGCAGGTCATGGAGTCTTTTGTTTTGCAATCTCCGGAGGAACGTTACCGGGAGCTGGTTACGGAGCGTGCTCAGCTGGTAAACCGGGTAGCAGATAAATACATCGCTTCCATGCTTGGCATCACACCCGTATCGCTAAGCCGCATCCGTAAACGCATGCATCAAAAGGGTAGAAGCTGATGGAAATTATCTTTTGTTAAGATTCGAAATTATCTTTTGTTAACTTCCTGAACCATCCGGCTTAGTTAGCTTTGTTCTATAATTTAAAATTTATGGAAACGATTATAGTAACTTTTTTCAGAATATTCAGTCTGTCAGCCGTTCGATATTTTCTAATTGCAGGGATTCCCTTTTTCCTCTTTTACCGGTTACTGGCTCCGAGGCTATCCCAATCTAAAATTCAGGCACGCCTGGCCTCAAAGAAAGATTTTGTCCGTGAAATTTGGCACTCCATGCAAAGCACGCTTGTTTTTACGGTTATTGTTGTCGTAATTCTTTTAACCCCTTTGCGTAAATACACGCTTCTATATAATAACCTTAGCGATTATCCGCTTTGGTACATCCCGGTAAGCCTGGTAATCAGTCTGGTCATCCACGACACCTATTTTTACTGGATGCACCGTTTACTGCATCATAAAATACTGTTTAAAACGGTACATCTTGTTCATCACAAGAGTACAAATCCATCTCCTTGGGCTTCGTACAGTTTTCACCTTTTGGAAGCTATTCCTGAAGGCCTGGTGCTATTGCTGATTGTTTTTTTAATTCCTATGCATCAGATCAGCATCTTTCTTTTCGTTGTTACTGGTTTCACGATCAATGTGTACGGCCATCTTGGATATGAGTTGGCTCCAAGATGGTTTCGCGGCACTGTACTGTTTCAGGTCTTCAACACTTCCGTACATCATAACTTACACCATAGCAAGTTTAAAGGGAATTATGGTTTGTATTTTAGAATCTGGGACAGAATAATGGGCACGGAACATCCTGATTATGTAGGTGATTATGATCGTATACAGCATCAGCGTTTTGGAATTCATTCCGCAGCAGAACAAAGTAAGGCTCAGCAGATTTTTACCAAATAAAAATTTTTGATCATCTTCGGGTTAATTTTATATGTTTTAGATTTTTATTTCTTAATGTGTTGTATACCCTGCGCTGGCTTCAAAACGGCTATAGTTATGTTTTTTCTAATGGGATATCCTTCATACTTAACAAAAGGTTGCAATGCAAAAGATCCAGGCAACAGAAATTGCCTGGACTGTGGTTACTCAATCGTTAGGATCAGGCCCCTGAGCGACGTCCTGATGCTTAATATTAAAATCCCCTCTTATCATTTTTGACACTATGCCCGGCTCACCGCCGATATCAGCAAGAAGAACACCACCGATATGCAGAACGATGAAGGAAAGCATATAATAAAGAGATTTTACATGGATGGCCTCCATGATTTCCTTTGCTTCCTTCGGACCATTTACCACCATAAAACCGGTAAAGAGTGAAGTAGCAAAAAGAACATAAAAAATGATGTAAAGCCAGGACTTGAACTTATCTTTGGGCGGTGTCTGTTTTAAAAAAGGATTTTTGAAAGCAATTCCCTGAATAAAAGTAATGCCCATCCGAATCAAATATAAGCCTATAAGAACATATCCTGCAAGGATATGATAGCTCCACATCGGCCTGCGGATTTCTTTCCCGATCGCAGCGGCATCAGCTTTTGAAAGCTGAATTCCTTTTTCTGAAGCGTCTCCTTCAATATCTCTCCCATAGCATCCTTGTTCATCCACCCAAGCCTTAAAAAAACAGTTAAAAGTAGGAACATTATGGCAAAGGCAATGGCCCAGTGTATTACACGGCTGGCCAGATTAAATCTTTTTTCTATCATAACAGGTTATAAATCATAAGGTTCAACGTGAATGAGTGCATCTTTGATATGCAGTTCTGATGCCAGAAGCTCATCTTTGACCTGATGGGCGACCGAATGGGCGTGGAACACATTAATATTGCCATCCACCTCGATATGCATATCTACGTAATAATCAAGGCCCATTTTTCTTACAAAACACTTCTCCACTCTTTTTACTTCCACATGCAGAGAAGCAATATGACTGATTGCTGAAACGAGTTCATCAGAAGGCGCCTTATCCATGATCTCTTCAAAGGCCGGGCGGATGATCTTAAAAGCATTATAGATGATAAAAAGGCAGGCGATCAGTGCTGCCCAGTCATCAAGACCTTCATAACCCTTTCCCAGGAAAATGGCTAAAGAAATTCCTATGAATGCAGCAATTGAAGTGATCGCATCACTCCTATGGTGATAGGCATCTGCAATCACCGCCTGGCTGCCTAATCTTTTGCCAATAGAATATACGTAGCGAAAGAGGATCTCTTTTGTCAAAACAACAATTGCAAGTACAATAAGGGTATATTTCCTGGGAATATCATGCGGCGTGCGAATGAATTCGACCGAATGGTAGCCGATCCAGCCTGCAGCTGCAAGCAGAAAAATCCGATAAGGATGGCTGCCACCGGTTCAGCCTTACCATGTCCGTATGGATGGCCCTTATCAGCTGGCCGCTGTGCATATTTAAGTGCAATCCAGAGCAGCCCTGAACTGATTACATCTGCACCAGACTCTGTGGCATCGGCAATAAGTGCATAGGACTGGCCCAGGTGGCTAGAGATACCTTTGACAAAAATCAGGACAATACTGATGATAATGCCCAACTGGGTGGTGCGGATAGCCTCCGCAGATGAGCTTCTTTTTAAAGGCTCCATAGAAATTTAAGATAAATTACAAAACAGAAATACACGCAAATGTATATCTGAGCTTAGTACCAGATTGATAAACGATTAACTGAATAGCGTGTAGCCAGGTTTCGGTGGCCTGAACAGTTTGATCGATGTGGCAAAAGCGAGAGCATCATCATAGAGAAAACTTAATACAGGATGTACACCTGATGCTGCCAAAGGCAGAGTTACTTTAACAATATGCTGGAAAAGCGTTTGATGATGGCCATGAAAAATCTTTTTGAATGGCAGTTTCATATCCCTGTCGGCATCATTATCCCTGATATCCTTCCCAAGATAGTGCATGGAAATAAAGTCTGCAAAGCTAATCTTATTGTTCAGGGCACGGTGTTCGAGAAAATGGATAGCGATATATGGTGCCTTTAGTAATTCCATCGTTCCCGGATTACTAAAAGAATAAAGAAAGACCATCAGGTATATCCAAACATTTCTCACCTGGCAAAAATAACCATTTTTATCCGGAGATAAACTACCAAAAATTCGATCAGGTAATTCCTCTTAAATAAAAAACATTTAGCGGTCTTGCCTGAGCTCCTGAATTTACCTGGTAAATGCCTTGTCGGTTAAAAAAGAGAAGCGTTTAAGCGTTGATAAAATAATCCTACGTTACCCGGTTTGGGATCCCATTTCTGAATTTTTAATTGCCAAGTTTATAGGTTAAACCTAAAAAACGGTTGCTATCGTTACTAACTAATATTTGATCATCCGGACAGGCTTCCAAAATAAGTGGAGATCAGTTTTCTGTTCACATTGGCCGTATTGATGCCTGAAAATTCATCTTTTTCAAAGATCTTACTCACTGCTTTTATCAGATTCTCCCTGATACGCCATCTTACTTTCAGATGTTTTTATTAATGATTTATATTACCATGATGTCTATTGCTTACTATATAATATCCACTGCAGGGTACTCCTAATTTACCTTTTCAATATGAAAATTTATAGTGAATATGATGAATAAAATTTAATTAGTTATGCACGATAGCTATGCAAAATTATGCTAAGCAAAGCCTTCAAGTGGTAAACATATGTGCTATAAAATTGGCTAAATTAACCATTTACAAAAAAATGCAATGGTTAATTTTATATGACTTAAATGTTTATCTAACCAAAAAATCACATGAAAAAAAACTATTTAGTGTATTTGCATTGGCGCTTGTAATGGCAAGTTGCTCAAAAAATGAGACAGATATCTCGGATAAAAATGTCAATTTGAACGCGGACTCTTCAAAAAGGCAACAGTAGAAGGCACCGCATCTATTGATGCATCAACCGTACAACAAACTATTAAAGGCTTTGGCGGGGCAAATATTGTTGCCTGGACGGGAGATTTAACCAGCGCACAAAGAACCACTGCTTTCTCGCCAACAAATGGTATAGGTTTAAGTATCGTGCGGGTAAGGGTGCCCAATTCCAGTTCAGAATTCGCCGCTGAAAAAGCAACTATTGATGCCTGTAAATCATTCGGCGGATCGGCTATTGCATCGGCATGGTCTGCACCCGCTTCTATGAAAACAAATAACAGCATTGTAGGTGGTAAAATTAATACCGCCTCTTATGGTGCTTATGCCGCACATTTAAGTGCTTTTAATAGTGCCGTTGGAGGTCTCGCAGCGATCAGTCCTACCAATGAGCCTGATTATAAGGTAAATTATGAATCAATGGAACTGACGGCGTCAGAAGTGGCTGATTTTGTAGCCGCACAAGGTAACAATTGTGGTGCCCCCATTATGGCACCAGAACCTTTTCAGATGAATCAGACCTACATCAATACCTACCTCAGTAATGCCACAGCAAAATCTAAAACCAGTTTTGTTTGCGGGCACATCTATGGCAAAACGCCTTACAACTTAGGGAATGTGGGTAAACCGGTTTGGATGACAGAACATTATACCAATTCCAGCATCAGCGGTGATGACTGGGCAAATGCCATGAATGCTGCCAAAGAAATCCACGATTGTATGAATGCCGGCTGGAGTGCTTATGTGTGGTGGTACATCAGAAGAAGCTACGGTCCGATGAGTGAAAGTGGCAATATCCAGAAAGTAGGTTATGTGATGGCGCATTATGCCCGCTATGTACGCCCTGGGTACAGCAAAATATCCTGTACTTCCAATCCTACCCCTGGGGTTTACGTAACCGCATACAAAAGCGGATCTAAACTGGTTATTGTAATCGTAAACCAAAATAACGCCGTAACCTATCAGGCATTTGGTTACAGTGGCATCAGCGTAAGTGGATTTAACCGTTACTTCACCACCAGTACAACCAATCTGGGCACCAACAGCTTGGCTGTTGCAGGGGAAGCTTCGGGATTAACCTCGCATCTTCAAGCGTAACCACCCTGGTATCTTATTAATGTAAATTCGATACTGGTTCTATTACATTTTGCAGCCCTCACTGGCGCAAGTTTTGGTGCATAAGGCAACTGGCCGGATGAATGTGCATTTACGATAGTTAAATAATAAATTTTCTATTTAAGGTAATTTGTTAATTTAACGAAAGCACATCCCGGCTCTTTTGAGGCTGGACGCTAAGACTTGCGTTAGGTGAGGTTAGCTTTGCGAAATTTGTACGAACGATACCCGTGTGCTCCATGTCATTAGGTTAAGCCATTGGCACAAGGGAAATAATTTAACCACAGATAAGAAGGATGCACACAGATATAAAAATCCGTGTTTATATGCGCGCATCTGCGGTTAAAAACCTTAACTTAATGATACTGGGCCTTTGCGAGGCAGCGGGGGTAATATAACGGCTCAAATGCTACAGCAGCTCAATAGGTATGAAAGCATTATTGAAAACAGCGTAGGATTGACTGACCAGGCAATATAACGGTAACTCATCCTAAAGCTGCAACGATATCCGGGGCTGTAATTCCTGCCACTATACCACCAAATATACAAAAACCAGCCAGGATAAACATTGGAATGGCGGCAACCATATAGTACATTGGCCTGCTTTCTCTAACCTGGATAAAGTATTCGTTGTAATTAACCAGCTTTGCTGGAAATAACCCCGCAACTACTTTTTCAAAGGAAGAAACACTTGATCCTCCTACAATATTTAAACAATAGCTGCCGATATCCGCTCGGAAACGGTTCATTTCCATTCGCCCGGTGTCGAAGCCATTGAGACGTGGGCTGAAAATGGATCTTGGTAAAGAGATATTTTCACCTGAGGATACCTTGCTTAATTTCAATTGAAACTTATCTGCCGGGGTGCGCCTAAATAATTTCCCTTTTTGCCATATCGAATAGATTCCTGGCCTGCTGATCTCAAAAGTGACTTCCTTTTGGGTAAAAGGAATCTCAACGATCATCTCTCCATTAAAAATACCTTTGAGCATTAGGATCGCTTTAACAAGTATTAATACCCCAAAGGGTACCAGACAAAAAAATAAAACCCTGATTATGGTTAAGCTCATTTTATTAATTATTTAAGGCATGCTGGACTTCTTGCTATCCTGCAAATATATCGCCAATAAAATCATGAATTTGAAAGAGGTATCATTGAGGCTGAAGCCCGGCAAAACTAATGGTTACCACAGGTTTTAAGTAGAACGTATTTTCCATTTCAAAATATTATGATACTATCATCAGGATATATTCTAAATAACTGATATGGGCAAAGGTAAAGCATTCGAAAAGCATTGTCAACGAGGTGCCTATATGTAAGTGAGTTACCAAAAAGTCAGTTTTCTGGAAATAAGTAGGTCTATTTTAATATAACCTTTATTTTCCGCAATTGACTGGTCTATCCAATAATTCGCCATGTGCAAGTTTAAATTCAATGGAGCGATTGAGTTTTTCTTCATCTTTACCGCTCCGGGGATTGAACTCGTTACCATAAACAGAGAGCGTTAGTTTATGCGCTTTTTTAATGCGGCTTTAAATACTGTCAATTTATCATCGCCTTTTGCAAAATGGATCACCAAAATTTTTGCCATCCAGAAGAAATTGAATTCTATTGCCATTTTTAGCGTTTGAGCTAATGTAATCTATACCGCCGTAATTACCATCTCCATAGCTATCACTATATTCGATAAGAAAACCGGGCTTCCCCTTTTCTATACAATTAAGCCACAAGCTCATCTCATAGTCTTTATTAGAATAGTTGAATAGGCGGTCGGCATCTTTTTTAAAACGCAAAATAAACCAGCCATCCTTAGGTAATGATTTTTTCCAGGATGAAAGTTGCTTTTCTGACAATGTTTCGGGTACCTGTAAAATATGGTCGTTTGTTTGGGCTTGTAAAGCATACATGCTGATCGTTAGCAGTAATGTTAAAATTCCTTTGCTAAATCTGGTTAAAATCATAAGGTCAATTTTTGTAAAAGTAAACTAATCAAATAGGTTAGGACTATTATAAACAAAAAACAATTTCCTTTGCAGACTTTGCTTTTTCTACGAGTAGGTCAAACTGCCCAAATAGTTGGTCGGGATGAGCTTCAAGTTTTTTAAAACTATGATCGCAATAACCACGCCAGTCAAAATGTGTGTGCCATAAATCAAATCAGGCATATTCAGGGTCATTCGAAGTTAAATCCTGAACAGTTCCTGTTTTTTACCCAAAGACTTTTATAATAAAGTCTAAGTTCCTAAGGTTTTAGCCTGCTCATATTGCTGGATCTCAGCTTTATTTGTGAAATAGTTTTTCCAGCCCATACACATCGTTTTTTGTCAATAAGTCAAGTATTTCATTCTGCATATTAATGATTTCTGTTGTAGCGTTGTTTTGCTCAATGAAATGGTCAAGTACGTTAAATCTGTTTTTCAGTGTTTCCATTAAATGGTTATCACTAAAATTAGTGTTCAATAGTTTACGTTTAGCTTCCTGGAAAATTACCCGCCGTTCTTTTAAGGTCATATCATTTGGCCCACTGTCTTCATTTTCTTCAAAGTCATCAATGCCATCGTCTTCCCAAAAACATATCCCACAAATATCAAATGAATCTCTTTCTTCCAATGTTAAATAACCACAAACAGGGCAGGAGTTTTTTAAAATGTCTGCACTATTTACATCCACTCTCTGCTTACCAATTTTCAGTGGGAAGTTCTTTTGAAAAAGTTTCTCCGTTCTTTAAAATTGTCGGTATAATTTTCCTGTTCTTCCATTTGTGGGGTGTCTTTTAAGCTGATTGTTAATGTTTTTTGGTTTGGCGATGTGACGGATTTAAGGTAATAATTAATTAAGATTTTTTCAAAGAGATTAGGTATTCATTTTAATGAAAGTACATTATGATGGTTGCAGCAGGCCTTGGATGCTAAAAGAATTACCTTGGTAGGTGAGCCGTACAGACAAAATATTTGAGCTGTAGGAGAAAGTTTTGGGCGTTTCGAATGTTGATCTTTGTTTCATGAACAACATCGAAAAAATTCAGTTGGGTCAAAATGGCCCGCTCGTGTCTAAACTTGGTTTAGGCTGTATGCGCATGTCTTCAATTTGGGGCGGTTCTACACCCGATGAAACAGAAAGCATTGCTACGATCCATGAAGCCTTAGATCGTGGCATTAATTTTTTGAATACAGGAGATTTCTATGGCGCTGGTCATAACGAAATGTTAATTGGAAAAGCCATTAAAGATAGGCGTGATGATGCCTTTATCAGTGTGAAATTCGGAGCCATTTTTCACAATGGTGAGTGGCTGGGATTGGATTTAAGGCCCATCGCAATCAAAAATTTTATCAATTATTCGCTCACCCGTTTGGGGATTGAAACCATCGACCTGTACCAGCCTAGCCGAATGGATGGGAGTGTACCGGTAGAAGACATCATCGGAACCGTTGCCGACCTGGTTAAAGAGGGGAAAGTGCGCCACATTGGTGTTTCTGAAATTACGGCTGAGCAGCTTCGCAAGGCAAACGATGTTTATCCCATCAGTGCGCTCGAAATCGGTTATTCATTGGCCGACCGTCAAATAGAAAATGATTTGTTGCCTGCAGCAAAAGAATTGGGCATTGCCGTAGTGGCCTTTGCCAATACCGCTGAAGGCTTATTAACCGGTGAAATGAAAGCACCACTTGCAGAAAATGATTATCATAATCATTTCTCCCGTTTTCAGGGTGAAAACCTGGTTTATAACCTCGAAAAAGTAGAAGTATTGAAACAATTGGCCGACAACAAAGGCTGTACACCTACACAGCTTGCTATTGCCTGGGTAAAGGAGCAGGGCGACAATATTATGCCTTTAGTTAGCATGAGCCGCAGATCGCGCCTGCCCGAAAATATTAAAGCGCTCGATATTGTATTTACACCGCAGGAAATGAATACTTTAAATACTACATTTGCAGTAGGTGCCATACGTGGCGGAACTTATTTACAACGTTAAATGACGAGTCCAGCAGAAATTCTCCCCGGTGTAATTTTTTATTCTTACCTCTCTGCCGAGCGGAAAGAGAAAGTGTGCTTTTGGAACCACCATACCCTGGTATTACAGGTTTCGGGGCAGTTCACCTTACAAACCGTTGGACAAAGTATTTCGATGACCGGAGGAGAACTGATGTTGATTGGCAAAAACCAGCTGGGAACGCTCACCAAAACACCGCTGCCCGGAGGAAACTATGAAACCGTCGTCATATCCCTGCAGGAAGACCTTTTACGAAAGATCGTGTTAGAGGAAAAACTCGAAGCAGACCGTAAATATACTGGTCCGCCAAACATTTTAATTCCGTCGAACGAATTCTTGCAGGGCTATTTTCAGTCTATTATCCCTTATGCCCGAAGCTCGGGTGCCACCATGACCGATGAAATGGGTATTTTGAAAGTGAAAGAAGGAATTAAACTGCTATTACTTGCCCTGCCGGCACTGCGTAACTTTTTATTCGACTTTTCAGAACCGCATAAAATAGACCTGGAAAAGTTTATGCTGAGCAACTTTCATTTTAATGTGCCGATCGAAAAATTCGCTCAGCTTACCGGTCGCAGCCTGGCTGGTTTCAAACGCGATTTTATGAAGACATTCGGTGCGCCACCCCGCCAATGGCTGCAGGATAAACGCCTAAGGGAAGCCAAACACCTCATCGAAAGCAAACATCAGAAACCTTCTGCCATTTACCTCGACCTGGGCTTTGAAAGTCTGTCGCACTTCTCGCATTCTTTTAAAAAGAAGTTCGGCATGGCACCTACTGCATTAAATTCGTAAGGTATAATTATGAAGACATGCTGCGGCTGTTATTTTATGATAAATTAACGAGAGTTATGGGGCATAATTAAAATATACCAGACTTTCTGGCCAACCAGGAATATGCGCAAAGGCCAGCATAAAGATTTACTAAAGTACTGATTGGACTGTCTTGTTATTCAATATCGCATACCGTTTTTAGAATATCATTTACCGATTCTATGAGTCTTCTTTTGTTAAGGAGCATTTTATGTTCCATTTTCAAGAGTTTATTTTTCATGTTCTTTTTCAGCTTGTTATTAGTAATAATCCCTTATTCATCAAACTTTCTGATGCTTTTGCATTAATAAACCCTTTGTCTGCAAAAGCGTAGCCTTTGAGTTTTCCAAAGAATTTAACCATGGTATCAAGGTTGTTGTCGGCAACATTCCCAGGGGTAAAAAAAGCATTCATGATCTCTCCAAAGGCATTGATAATCAGGAACAATTTAAGCCCATAGGAAAATAAATCATGTTTTCCTTTAAACACGAAATAAAGATCATGCAAACCCGTCAACGATTTAACTGGTGTTTTTATACTTCTCCAAATGTCACCCTCACCTTCTTATAATATTCACTACGCCTAATAATGGGCCATTTATAGCATCTCTACGTACTTCGATCTGACCTCCATAAAGCGCAGCTACTAAAACCTCCAAAGCATTTGCCCCTTTTGAAAAATCCACATTTCTTACTTTGATATAATCTCTGTTATTATCATTTGGCAGGAAATTCTCATTTAAAACCGCCTACAACAGCTTAAAACCCTGCTTAGGAAGACTTCTTCACTTCTGGTCATTCTTTCTTTTTTCAGGCTCAAGGTATGTAAAACCTGTACATGGAGAAGCTAAATCAGTATGATATATCGTGATTATTTCCATGTTTATATAAATCGATTTATTAAAATCATCTTTCTTATAAAGCCAAATCAAAATAAAAAAAGTCGGTTTTGTACAAAATAATGTCTTATTTGGTTAGTTTTTTTAGGATAAGGTCACTTATTTTTGAAAGAACAAGTTATTTGTATACTATAAATAAATTGAACACCAAATGAACCGAGCCAAGCCATGATGAAGTATATGCATCATTGTGTCTTTGCTAAAGACTAACCCAATATGAAAAGAAGAACCTTAATTAAAGGCATAGCGTTAAGTTTACCATCGCTATACCTATCCAAAAGTTATGCAGGCCAACTGATTAATGTACCCTATGCGGCAGGTCCATTTAAGCCCACCTGGGATTCGCTCTCTAATTATCAAGTGCCCGAATGGTTTCGTGATGCCAAATTTGGGATGTGGGCACATTGGGGGCCACAGTGCCAGCCAGAATTTGGCGATTGGTATGCCCGGGAAATGTACATGGAAGGCGGGCACAAATATAAATATCACTTAGAAAAATATGGACACCCCTCTAAATTCGGTTTTAAAGACGTAATTAACGAATGGAAAGCGGATAGGTGGGATCCTGAAGAATTGGTTGGATTATATAAAAAAGCAGGTGCAAAGTATTTTATGGCTATGGCCAACCATCATGACAATTTTGATATGTTCGATAGCACCCATCAGAAATGGAATTCAACCCGGATAGGTCCTAAAAAAGATATCATCGGCGGTTGGGCGAAGGCGGCTAAAAATAATGACCTCCGCTTTGGGGTGAGTGTTCATGCTGCGCATGCCTGGAGCTGGATGGAAACGGCACAACGAGCAGATAAACATGGGCCAATGGCCGGCATTCCTTATGATGGAAATGTAACCAAAGCTGATGGTGCAGGAAAATGGTGGAATGGTGAAGATCCACAGGAACTTTATGCACAAACTCACCCACTTAGCAAAAACAGTGAAGATAATGGCATGATCCATAGCCAGTGGGCCTGGGGCAATGGCGTTTCGGTACCTTCAAAAGCTTATTGCGAAAAATTCTACAAACGTACCATTGAACTTTTAGATAAATATGAACCAGATGTGATCTATTTTGATGATACCATATTGCCATTATATCCGATCAACGATGCCGGGTTAAGGATTGCTGCCCACATGTACAACCAGAGCATCAAAAAATATGGTAAGCTGGAAGCGGTGTTGTTCGGTAAAGTATTGAACGAACAGCAACGTAAATGTATGGTATGGGATATCGAAAGAGGACAAACCAGTGGAATTGAAAATGAACCTTTTCAAACCGATACCTGTATCGGTGCATGGCATTATGATCGCCCTATTTATGATCATAATGGCTATAAAGATGCTAAAACGGTGATCCATATGTTACTGGATATTGTGAGTAAGAATGGTAACCTGATGCTGAATGTTCCGGTGAGGGGCAATGGCACAATCGATGAAAAGGAGCGGGCAGTAGTGGAAGGCATAACCGCCTGGATGCAGCAAAACAGTGAATGTATCTATAGTAGCCGCCCATGGAATTTCTTTGGTGAAGGTCCCGCGATGGCATCGGCTAAACCACTAAGCGCGCAAGGGTTTAATGAAGGTAGCGGAGTGCCGTTTGGTCCGAACGATTTCCGCTTTACCACTAAAGGCAAAGATTTGTATGCTGCAATGCTGGGCTGGCCATCAGATCGAGCGGCACTTATACAAAGCTTATCATCAAACAAAGTAAATAAAATACAAAAGGTAAGTTTGTTAGGTTATCCAGGATCAATTGAGTTTGAACAGAGTGGAGAAGGTTTAAAAATTAAGCTTCCTGAACAGGCACCAGGTGCTATTGCCTATGTATTTAAAATTCATGGAGCTATTGTGTAAATAATATCAGGCTGCTGAAATGAGTAGGTTATCTCTCAATCCTGAAATCAAGGGAACCAGATATTAAATTGTTAAAACACATCATTCAGGCGCTATATTGCTGCATGAATGACTTATTCAAGTCGATATATGATTGTTAATAAAGTGATACGAAAGCATCTGCTTATGCTGCTTTTCGTGAAGCTATGTTTATACACCTTTACTTTCGCACAATCTCCGGTTGCTGCACCCACCTGGGGCAATTGGACACATTGGGGAGATCAGGGTGATGGTACTTATCGTAATCCCGTTTTACCTGGCGATTACAGCGATGTAGATTGCATCCGCGTGGGTGATTATTACTATGCTGTCTCCTCTACTTTTCAATATTCACCCGGATTTGTGATCCTGAAATCTAAAGATCTGGTAAACTGGCAAATACTGGGCCATGCCGTTAAAGATATTACTACCATTTCTCCAGCTATGAACTATAACCAGATGAACCTGTACGGAAAGGGAATATGGGCCGGCGCCATCCGTTATCACAACAATCGTTTCTGGATTTATTTCGGAGATCCGGATGAAGGCTATTTTATGAGTTCTGCAGCTAAGCCTGAAGGACCATGGTCACCCTTACACCGGGTGTGGGCTGAAAAGGGTTGGGATGATTGCTGTCCTTTCTGGGATGAAGATGGGCAGGGTTATCTCATCGGAACCCACTTTGCAGATGGCTATAAAATTCATCTTTTTAAAATGACGGACGATGGCAAGTCGCTGATCAAAGATTCAGATCAGGTAATTTATCAATCCCATGGGAGCGAAGCCAATAAACTGTACAAAATCAAAGGCTATTATTATCATCTTTTTAGCGAGGTGCGCAACAACGTTCGCGTTTTAATGATGGAGCGGTCTAAAAATATTTATGGGCCTTATGAAGGGCCACGACAGCTGAGCGAAGGTCAACCTGAGTTTAATGAACCCAATCAGGGCGGATTGGTACAAACCCAAACCGGAGGTTGGTACTTCTTAACCCATCATGGTTCGGGCGATTGGTCCGGACGGGTTTTAAGCCTGCTGCCTGTAACCTGGCTGGAGGGCTGGCCGATAATCGGAAAACCTAATGACAAAGGCATCGGCGAGATGGTATGGTCGGCGCCTATGCCCGTAAAATCAACCCGTAAAACCCAACCGCAAAGCAGTGACGACTTTAATGCCCGTATCATTCAGCCGCAATGGGAATGGAACTACCAGCCGAAAAAAGATAAATGGTCTTTATCTGAAAGAAAAGGCTGGTTGCGGTTGCATGCCTTTAAACCTTTAAAAGATCATATTTTTTCTGCCGGCAATACCTTGACGCAAAGGGTTTACCGCACATCGAAAAATACAGTTACCGTAAAGTTTGATCTCCGCGGAATGGCCAATGGGCAAAAAGCCGGTTTATCGCATTTCGGTGTGCCTGATTATGCTATGCTGGGGTTTGAATGTAGCGGCGGGACTAAAAAGCTATCCTTTACTACGAAAGATAAAGCTTTATCAGGTCCTGAATTTCAGGGAAATGAAGTTTGGATCCGCTCAGCCTGGGGACTCGATGGTCAGAGTACCTTTAGTTACAGTACAGATGGCCAAACATTTAAATCATTTGGTGAGCCTTACCAACTTCGCTGGGGATCTTACCGGGGTGATCGGATTGCCATTTACAATTACAATCCTCTTGACAAAGGCGGTTATATTGATGTAGATTACCTTCATTATGATTATGATAAATAAAATATTAAGACACATAAAATTCCCTACACTTTTTATCCGGCAGTATTTTAAACGGTCATTAAAACTAACATGCTGTGCTTTGCTATTCATTTTAAGTGCATCAAAGCTTTATGCCCAAAGCTCCTGGACGGCAGATAATGGAAATGGTACTTATACCAATCCGCTATTTTATGATGAATTCTCCGATCCGGATCTTATTCGCGTAGGTGATGATTTTTACCTCACGGGTACCACCATGCATAGCGTACCCGGATTACCGGTGCTGCATTCTAAGGATCTGGTTAACTGGAAGGTGATCGGCTATGCAATGGACCGTTTTCAGCAGGGAGCAGAATTTAATCTTAAAGATGGTAAAGAAGCCTATGGACAAGGTATATGGGCACCCTGTATCCGGTACCATAACGGGGTTTTCTATATTTTTTCCAATATAAACAAATATGGTTTGCAGATTTTTACGGCCTCCAATCCTGCCGGGCCGTGGAAACAGCACCAACTGAAAGGTCACATTTATGATTTGTCGGTATTGTTTGAGAACGGAAAAATCTATGTTGTTTATGGTGTCGGAGAAATTAAACTCATTGAATTAAAACCTGACCTCAGCGGTTTTATAGAAGGTAGCGACCGCGTGATCATCCCCAGGGGAAATGCCATGGGCGAAGGTAATCACCTTTACAAAATCAACGGAAAATATTACATTACCAATGCCGATAACGGCCGCCTGCAATGTGCCCGGGCCGCTAATATTGAAGGGCCTTACGAAACTACCGTAGTAAGTGCTAAAGAAACAATGGGTACAACCCTGGGTTGGTTTACCCAAGATATGGGGCAGGATTCTGCCTTACCTGCTGCGGATGCCAAATTATCGATGACAAAGCAAAGCGATCAGTTGTTGGGATCGGTTCCCATGCACCAGGGTGGTATTGTAGACCTGCCCAATGGGGAATGGTGGGGCTTTTCAATGATGGATTTCAGGGCAGTGGGTAGAACAACCTTTCTATCACCTGTTACCTGGAAAGAAGGCTGGCCTTTCTTTGGCCTTGAAGGTAACCTGGGCAGATCTCCACGAACCTGGTTTAAACCCAATGTGGCCCAACCCGATCGTCCGCAGGTACCTTACCAACGCAATGACAACTTTAATGCGCCACAGTTGGCCTCTGCATGGCAATGGAACCACAATCCTGTTGATGGCAAATGGCAATTGAAGGGAGGAAGCCTGCGCCTGCATACCTTACCGGCAAAGGATTTCCTTTGGGCAAGAAATACCCTGACCCAACGGGGTGTTGGCCCTGAATCCGAAGCTACTGTAGAATTAAACGCTCAAAAACTGAAAGACGGCGATATTGCCGGTTTGGGTTTAATGAACATCCCTTATGCCTGGATGGGCATCCTTCGGGAAGGAAATCATTTTGTTTTCCGCATATTTGACCAGTACCGGCAAAAAACAATCAACAAACCCTTAAAATCGCCACGTATTTATTTACGTGCCTTCGGGAATTTCGACGAGGATATTGCCCGGTTGAGTTACAGTACCGATGGCAAAACATTTGAGAACGTAGCCGACAGCATCAGGCTTCCCTATCAGTTGAAAACTTTTCAGGGAACCCGGTATGCCTTATTTGCTTATAATACCAAAGGAAAGGAGGGTGGCTATGCTGAGTTTGATCACTTTCAGTTAAATGAACCCTTAGCCGACCGTACTAAAAATCTTCCGCTGGGAAAAATAATTACATTAACCAATCTGGCCGACAGTCGTCAGCTTTGGCCAAATCCTCATGGTATGCTTTGCCCGGGACGTAGTTTTACCGTGAATAGCGATTCTGCCTATCAGTTTCGCGTGTTAGACCGTGAGCAGGGTAAAGTAGCCCTGCAGGCACTTAACGGAACTGGCTTTTTAACTATTACCAGCCAGGGTTTATCTGCAGATGTACGGCTGATCAAGGAGGAAACACCGGGCAGCCTGTTCGTATGGCAGGATATGTTGAAGGGGCAGTGTATGCTGCTATCTTTAAAAACTAAACGTTTTGTCGGCTTAGATCCGCATACCGGAGAATTATACGGTGCAGATTGGCCAGGCACTTTACCTAACCGGAAAGACGGAACCGTTTTCAGCTGGCAGGTGGTGAATGAATAAACATTAAGCTGAATAATTAAAATATTAAAAACACAAATCACAAATGACACTTCGAAAATCTTTTATCTTTTATACCTTGTTAACTTCGCTTTGCTGCAGCGTCACTTACGCGCAAAAAGGCCAGTCATACCCTATAATATCGCCCAATGGCAAAATCAAGCTGGTAATGGAATATCATCAGCTGGCAACTGCTGACAGTACCACATCCGCGCAGTTTGATGTCTATTATCAGACCAATGGAAAATGGGAGCCAATTCTTTCCGACACCGAAATCGGTATTGCAACCAAACAGGAGCAATTTAAAAATCTTACCTTGAAAAGTGCCGGATCAGTTAAGCGCCTGAACACCCAATATGAAATGGTAAGCGGTAAAAGAAAGCTTTGCAGCAACCAGGCAAATGAAAGCACATATACCTTTGTCAATGCGAACGGAAAGTCGCTCAATGTCGTTTTTCGTGTCTATAATGATGGTATTGCTTTCAGGTATGAATTTCCGAAATGGTCAGACCAACTGGTTCATATCGAAGATGAATATACCACCTTTAACATTCCCGTACAAACGGATCGATGGGCACAGGCTTATGATCCGGGATATGAAGATTTTTATCCCTACAACAATAATGGTAAAGGAGAAAAAAGCCAGGAATGGTCTTATCCTGCATTGTTCAAAACCAAACAATTGCAAGTGTGGTATCTCATTTCTGAAGCCGGAAACAGCGAATTTAATGCAGCTTCCAGGTTGGTGAATAATAAAGATATTAACCGGTACAAAATCAGCTACTCGGCAGGACGGAAAAGTTTTCCGCAACAAGGTGACATGAGCACTTTACCATGGAAGTCACAGTGGCATACCGTCATGATTGGAAGCCTGGCAACTGTTGTAGAATCTACCCTGATTACGGACGTGAGTGAACCTAGCCGCATTGCACAAAAAGAATGGATTAAGCCTGGTGCGGTGGCCTGGATTTATTGGGCCTACAACCATGGATCTAAAGATTACCAAAAGGCAGTGGCATACACCGATCTGGCCAAAAATATGAACTGGCCTTATGTACTAATCGATTGGGAATGGGACGTGATGGGCAATGGTGGCAAACTGGAAGATGCCGTTAATTATGCCAAGTCGAAAGGTATTAAACCCATGATCTGGTACAATTCAGGCACGACCGACTGGTCTGATGCTACACCTGTGGACCGCATGAGAACCCGCGAAAAACGCATCAAAGAGTTTGAATGGTTAAATAAGATCGGGGTTTACGGAATTAAGGTAGATTTTTTTGCCGGCGACCAGCAGGACATGATGAAATTATACCTGGATATCCTCAAAGATGCTGCCGATCATCACCTCATGGTAAACTTTCATGGTGCTACTATTCCGCGTGGGTGGTCAAGAACCTACCCGAATTTAATGTCTGTAGAAGCGGTTTACGGTGCAGAATGGTATAATAACCGTGATATTTTGACTAATAAGGCGGCCGTACATAATACCACTTTACCTTTTACCAGGAATGTAATTGGTCCTATGGATTATACACCGGTTACCTTTTCTAACAGTCAACACCCGCACATTACTTCTTATGGACATGAACTGGCACTCTCCGTGGTATTCGAATCGGCCTTGCAGCATTTTGCAGACCGTCCGGAAGCATACTATGCACTACCGGATGCCCCAAAAAACTTTTTAAAGGCCTTACCAACCGCCTGGGCTGAAACACGTTTGTTGAGCGGTTATCCGGGTAGTCATGTGGTTATGGCGAGAAGAAAGGGTACAAAATGGTATATTGGTGGATTGAATGGACTGGAGGATGCTAAAGTTTTACAATTTAGTTTAGATTTCCTGAAAAATAAGGAAGCCAGGATCAGCATCATCCAGGATGGTGAATACGATAAATCTTTTAAAACAAAAATGCTGGTATGGCGCAAAGGACAGCCGGTGAAAATTAACTGTTTGCCTCGTGGCGGTTTCGTAGCGGTGGTTGAATAAAGGTTTTGCATCAGGCCCTGAGCCGTGATGATTCCGAAAACAATAAAAAAGCAAAATGGAAAACCATAAAAGAAGGAAATTTTCAGGTATCGATCACAACTGGGCAATATTTCAGAGAAGGTCCTGATCTTTTGGTAGTTTGTTAATTTAACTGAAGCGCATTCTGGCTGTTTTTCCACGTAGGGCACTAAGACTTGTGTTACTAGATATGGGATTTCATATATTTTATTCCTTACTACAATATTTGCCCAAATTTAAAACGCAAAAAGCCGATCTTTTGGTGAGCTTTTGATCAGTAGCCCGCGTTAGACAATTCTCGAACTGTTTTTTGGATGATTTACGTGAATTAGCTTTCTTAAACTATGATCTGAATGTTTGAAATCAATTTGTTCTGTTGCAACCGCGTTATGCAAAATCCACAAGGTTATTTATATTCACAAGATATTTACTAACCTTTTCGCCATTAATGAAAAAACTGTTAACATTGATTACCCTGTTTATCGTAGCGCAAAATGCAATAGCACAAAAAAATGCGCTGAGAAAGATTGCTGACAGCATTAATACAGAGGGGGAAACACTTTATCGTTCTGAATGGGCTTCAGGTCATAGTACACAGATTTTTACCTCCGGTTTCGGCGGGAAGAAGCGTTTATCCGGGGGATATTTTTCTTATGAGAAAGAAAAAAAATGACCACTATCTTTTTTTCTAAAAATAACGATCCGGTAGTGTTGGCGACAGTTAAGTTTGGCCATAGTTTAGACTCGTCTAAATATAGTATAGACACTGCAACAAGAAAATTTACCGAATTTGAAAAAGACTTGTATGCTATCCGGTCGAAAGCTGCACAGGCTGTTTTAAACGACACGCTTTTTAAATTTTATGAAAATACCAGTTTAAATCTTATCCCCATTATAAAAAATGGGGCAAAAAAAGTATATGTCATCACTGCGCAAACAGCACCGGATGAAGTGTTATTAGGAAATGATTACCTGATTAATTTTGACAGAGACAATAATATCATTAAAAAGACAAAGCTTCATAACAACCTTATTCCCCTGGGAACCGGTGGTATAGACGCGATAGAAGCATCCTCACATCAACACTTAGGTGAAACAAGTCCTTATATTACCGCGACAGATATTTGTGCATTTAAATTATGGAAGGCAAAGACCACTTGGGTGATCAGTTTCACTGTCTCAGCTGGATATGTATCTGCATGGCACTTTCGCGATGAATTTTTAGAAATTCTAACCCAAGCCGAATGGGAAAAAATAATGAAAAACAAATAGTATAGGCATTCAAGCTTTATAAATTCGAAATAGAAAATCTACCTATGTCTTACCGGCACCTTTTAGATCAGATGTTAACACAAAAAAGCCCCGGCTTTTCAGATCCGGGGCTTTATGTTTATATCTCTGCGAGCAGTTTTTCTGCTGATTTGGAGGGGATTACGTCAGGTTGCTTCGCCAAACTTTTCCCCGGCTTCTTACTCTTTTTCTTAAACTTCCGGCCATACCATACCAAGAATCCTGTAACCGGTAAGCTAGCGCCAATAAGTGAAGCCAGGAAGGCCATTACCTTACCCGGAAATCCCAGGATACTGCCTACGTGGATATCGTAATTCATTTTTCGCAGTTTCTGACCAAACGAGGCTTGCGCATATTCTACCGAATAGGCATCCTGTCGCTTTAACTCCTTCAGGCTATGTTGGTCAAAAGTGTAGCCTTGGCTATTATAAAACTGCCCTTTATTTGGATAGACGGTGATGTTGATGGCAGCCTTAGCTTCTGCCGTATCCGCAAAACTGTAATAAAAACCCATCGATTTAGGATGGCGCGAAATGACCTGATCCCAGGCCATATCCATTGCTTTTTCCGGTGCATAACCCTTTCCTTTTAATGTCGAGTCTGAGTCTAAACGCTTGTATTCTGCGAGCTTATCGCCACCTGATGTAACCCAATACATCCCCTCACTATACCATTTAATACCATATACCATTCCTGTAAGGGCTATAGCTGCCAGGAACAATAAGGCATAAAAGCCAGGTACGTTGTGCAAGTCGAGGTTTACCCGTTTAAAAGATGCACCCCATTTAATCTTAAAACTTTTATCGCGGGTTGATTTATTCCATTTCTTCGGGTACCACCAGATCAGTCCGGTGATCAGCAGAACTACAAAGATCATGGTACCGTAATTAACAATTGGTCGCCCTATTTCAGAAGGCATCCAGAGAAAACGGTGCCCGTTTAAAATAAACCTGAAGAAATCTGATTCACCTGGTTTATGTTCCTCGATACTAATCACCCCACCTGTATAAGGATTTATTTTTAGTATGGTATTTCCCGTACGGCGATCCCGCGGACCGGCATTAGCCGCCCGTAAATTTAAGTTGATGGCCCTGCCTTGCTGGTAATTGGCGTACGATGGCACTTTCTCCGGGTACAGCTTCGCAGCTATCCGCATCAACTCGGAGGGTTTAACCACAGGCTTATCTTGCCAGGCTACTTTTGTTTCAGGCTCCAGCAAACCGGTAATTTCTTCATTAAATACCCACATGCAACCGGTAAGGCATACAATCAGGACAATGATACCAGATATCAAACCTAACCACAAGTGCAGCCAGTTGTTAATGCGCTTAAAAAGCGTGTCCTTTTGCTTCTTCTTTCCCGGATTTTGATTCTTCGTCATTGTGCCTGTGTTTATTGATCAGATATGCTTATTTAAACCTGTAGGTAATGCTCAATCGTGCGTTGCGCGGAACCTCATAGATATAGGTATAGTAAGAAACAGATGTTGCAGTTTCAGTTGCCAGCTTGGTATATGATCCCTGTGTCAGCAACCTGCGATCCAAAAGGTTATTCACTACCGCAGCGATGGTTATTTTACCTTTTTCATAAGAAACACCTGCGTCAAAACGGTAATAAGCAGGTAACATCAATGGAACAGAAGTTGATCCCGCGTAACGATCCAGTTGAATCTGGTAACCCGCGCTCAATCCAAAGCCGTTTAATAAAGCACCTTGTTTCTGATAGCGGTAAGATAACCAGCCATTGGTAATGTGCTTAGCAGAGTTAGGGGTGTGTCTGCCTACCAATTCTGGTTTAGCATCTTCACTTACCTTGGCATCAGTGAGCGCATAATTTAATACAAGGTTCAATCCAGGGGTAATTTCCCCGTTTATATCCAGTTCAATACCTTTTGAGATAACACCCCCCAATTGGATCTGGGCATTTGGGTTTGCAGCCAGATGTGCCGGATCCAGGTCTGCGGTTAATACATTTTTCTTCTTAATGCGGAAAGCGGCAGCCGTTACGTTCCATCTACCGTCAAAGAAATCCTTTTTCAAACCCAGTTCGATGTTATTACCGCGGATAGGCTTGAAAGGGTTTCCGGCATAGTCCTGGCCGGCAACAGGCAGGAAGCTCTGATCATAGAGTGTATAGGCACTGAAATCTTTTGCCAGGGTTACACTCAAACCAGCCCTGGGGCTGAAAACATTATCAGATATCTGTGTAAGGTTTGTTTTTCCCACCGTTACCGCATGTGTGAAACGGCCGGCTAATGTTAAACGCACACGTCCATCCAGCATGCGAATTTCGTCCTGTAAATAAGCGCCGGTATAGGTCAGGTTGGTGGCATATACATTTGATCCCGAACGGTTCTGAATGCTTCGCGAACGATCAAAGACAGGAATATTGGCAAAAGGAATCCCGTAAACCGGGTTGTAAATGTTGAATTTAGTGCCGTTTGCCAACTGAAGATCAGACTGCGTTACGCTGGAAAAATCACCCCAGGTTTTCAGGTTGCCCATATCTAGTCCGCCTAAAATACGGTGTACAACAGATCCCGTAGCAACATCGCCCATCAGGCTAACCTGTATGTTTTTGTTAATGGCCAGCTCCTCACTGATATTGAGGTAACGTTTCATATCGCCATTTGGTGCAATTGTTGAAGGCCACGGGGTACCTCCATCTAAACCATAACGGAGATAAGCAGCTTGTGCATTAATCTTCCAGTTATTATTTAAACGGTGGCTCACATAAAGCGTGGCATTGTGGTCATAAAGCTTTGCAGGGTCCAGTGCCGGGTCGCCCAGGAAGAAACTGGGATCTGTATCGGCGAAGCCTTTCGGCGAAAAACCATAAGAGCCCAATGCCTGTGCCTCTACATGCTGGGTAGTATATTCAGCTGTGATTAAAGTATTGCTGTCTACCTGATAGCTAATTACGGGTGCGATAACGTACTTATCCGTGTAATTGTATTTGTTGTAGCTGTCTTTACTTTGTGCTGCCACATTCAGGCGAAACAACAATTTACCGTCGCGACTTAACTTACCATCCAGGTCAACAGCGGCGCGTCCCAGGTTATAACCTCCGCCTGCTACACTTACCGAACTGTGGTTTTGACCTGTAGGCTTCTTAGTTACCACATTATAAATACCGCCGGGTTCACCGTTGGCCATCATAAAGCCAGAAGGACCTTTTACGAATTCGATGCGATCAATAGTTGCCGCATCGTCAGCTAACGGGCCCCATGGCATTTTTTGGTTCATCCCGTTCCGGAAAGCAGGAATACTCGTGCCGCGCATGAAAATATTGGCATATTGAGCGTCCCAATGGCCTACGCGCATGGTACCGCTCACATTCCTGGTTACGCCATCTACAATATCAAACACCTGCTGATCAGCCAGTACCTTGCTGGTTACCACCTGAATGTTCTGCGGTACTTCGATCAGAGGAGATTGTAACCGTAATGAGGAGGACACTTTATCCACCTTATATTTTTTCTTATTCGTGCTTACCTGTACCTCGTCTAACTCTGAACGATTTTCTTTTAAAGAAAAATCAACAATTACGGTACCACGGAATGAAACATGTATCTGTTTTTCTTTTGGATAAAGGCCAACCGCAGAAACTACAAGTGTATAATCGCCAACCGGAACACGCCGGATTTGGTATAAGCCATCCTCGTCGGTAACCGAGCCAAAGCGGGTGCCTTTCAGCACTACCGTTACATTAGCAGCTACGCTACCATCAGAAGTGGTGATCCTGCCTCTCACTATCCCGGTTTGTTCATCATTCCGGCTTTGAACAAGACTATCTGTAGGATTTGTGTAACTTCCTGTCAGAACATGAGCAGAACTGGCATGAGCTGCAAATATTCCGGTACAGCACACACCTAAGCGTAAAATTTTCTTAAATTGCATTTACTTTTAATTTGATGTTAAAGGTGTCAGGGCTTAGCGCCTGTATCGCCACACGGGGTCGGACCCGTGTGGCATTTTTTTGCAAAGTTAAGTTTATTAAGAATAAATCCAAATAGATGGGCAAATTTGAAAATTATACCTTGAAAATAATGAGGCGTGTAACCAACTCATAATTTCGTACTGTATCCGATGGCATATATAGAGATCAGTATAAATTACAAAGATATTTTTTTACTAGCGCTCCAAAATTTTTGGTACTGCTCCGAAAATGTCGAACCGGTATTTTATACTGCTCTCCGGCCCAGTGTATATGATGACCTAAAAGCCGTCGGTAAAAAATCTTATAGCTAGAACAAGATAAATATAGTGCTGATACAGATCTGATTGATTATATAAAAGTACTGGAGGGACAAACAGAAAATCTGGTTGATGGCCATGGAGAATTGCTTGAGATAAAGCAAAAACAGATGGAACACATCATGCTCCACCTGAATTCAACTTATAGAAAACATAAGCAGGAACTTTTTTCTCTGGTCATTTTATTAATACAGGATAGAAAGCGGTAGATTGTCGTTTAAATATTATTAATTGGTTTTTAATTTCCTTTTAATAGATGACCTTGTAAATGCTATGTGCGTAAGAATGTTTTAAGTGGTTGTTTATATGTGATTATATCTGAAATAATACAACGATTTTGTTGTGGTGCATGCCGAAGGGTTATTCCAGTAATTTTCTGTAAAAAGGAAGAAGCTGCTCGGCAAGTATCAAGTGGTCTTCTGTGCTGGGATGGCCTGTGCATCCATGTGGGGCCATTGCCGGGAAGAAAAAGTTTTAACTCCTCGGCCTGATGGGTACAGGGAATCAACTCTTTTTTATGCTATTGAGACAGTTTTCAAGAATATCACGGGATTTTCCTTTTACCATTGGGCTACTTAATAAAGCGATCTGTGCTTTTGGGTATTTTGATTTTACAAGTTTAATGAAGTTTACATATTGGTCTAGGAATATCTTTTCATCAAACGGCTTTCTTACGTTTTTTCCGTCGCCATTACTAAGGTCGTTGGTGCCTAGTGCAATACTGACGATTTTAGGGCTATACTTTTTGAAGTCCCACTTTTGTTGTGTATCTGTTTTAAAATCTATTTGCTCATAAACCTTTGGCATAGAAGGGCCTTCCATATTCCATGTCCTGTAAATTCCGATACCACTTACACTGCTCATGATATAGTTGACTCCCAGTTTTCGAGATACCCTTGGGCCATAGGCCAGATAGGCGTTGTGCTGATCATGGTATTCGCCGGTTCCACAGGCAAAATCTGTGGTGTCTGATGCAGCTCCACAGGTAATGCTATTGCCAATAAACTCGATTAACGGGGCTTTGTGGACTTTTATGGCTTTGATATGGTTTGCCGCGATCTTTGAGATCTGAATTGCCCCTGTGTGTGCTTCGGTGGCCTTATAAATCCATATCGTATGTTCTCCACGGCCTTTTACGCTTAAAATTATGGGGCTAGTGGTATTCCCTTCAATACGGATGCGTTTCTGGTATACGCCGTCTATTTCATATTGGATATAATTATGTCCTTGGCTTTGATTTAACTGGGCATATATAGCGCAACTGTCACCAGTAAACTTAAAACCAAAATGCACTGCTGAGCTGATCATTTCCAGTTTATTCTGATCATTGAGCAAGTACCTGCCGTAAGGTTTTAGTTGTTTGGCATAAAGCGTATCCGTATAATTTTTGACCGTATTGGCCTGACTTGCCTGGAATAGACAGATTAATGCCGTAAATAAATAGAAAATCTTGAGTTTCATTGTTGGATTTATATTGTGGGTACCACAATAATATAGAAACAAAAAATCTTAATGGCTAAAAGACAGAAAACTATCATCAAATGTTTGGAAAGTATAATTAACAAGACTAAAACCGAAGGGGCTATTGTGTTTAATCGTTTTCTTTTTGCAACCGATTGCTTTTAGCTGTTTTTAAAAGGTATTTTCATATAACTGGCTGTATTCATTTATATATAGTCTAGAAGGCTTTGATGTAGGTATAAGCAAAATAGTATCAATAATTAATTAATTTGGGAGAAAAAAGTATAGGCTTGCTGTAATCGTATACTCAGTTAAATTAGTTGATAATGATTATTTTAAGCTTTTATTTATTTATATGATAGTATTTTTTAGATTATTATAAGTTAAAATAATACTATAAAAGCGATTAACATTGCTGTTAAATTTGAGTTAACAAATAATAACTAAATATAAACATTATGAGTACAACTTTACGAATAGTAATTCTGTTTGTGATGTGTATGGGCTTTCTAACCAGGGCTTCTGCGCAAAATGCCTCCAGGGTAATCACAGGAACAGTTTATGATGAAAAAGGTACAACCTTACCTGGAGTAGGTGTTATGGTAAAAGGAACCGCCATAGCAACCAGTACCAATATTGATGGAAAGTATACAATTACAGTACCGGCCAGCGGAACAGTTTTAGTGTATAGCTTTATCGGTTCTACAAGCCAAGAAATCGTAATCGGCACAAAAAAACAGATCGATGTTAACTTAAAATCAGCATCAACTGCCTTGTCGGATGTTGTGGTAATAGGTTATGGTACACAGAAACGTCAGGATGTTAATGGTTCGGTGTCTTCAGTTCTGGCAAAGGATATTGCAAATATTCCCCAGCCAAGTTTAGATCAGCTGATTCAGGGTAAAGCTGCAGGTGTTACCATTACGCAAAATTCTGGCGGCCCTGGTAGCGCAACTTCTGTGCGTATCCGCGGTATTACTTCATTTGGGGGCAGTGAACCTTTATATGTTATCGATGGTGTACCTATCCTGGGAGATGCAACCAATAAAAGCGGAAACGGAAGGTCTCCCCAATTGACCCGCACCGGCGGTGGTCAGGAAGAAACAGGCGTGAGCCCACTTTCAAGGATCAATCCCAACGATATAGAATCAATCGATATATTAAAAGATGCTTCTGCAACGGCTATTTACGGTAGCCGTGGTGCTAATGGGGTAGTCATTGTAACTACTAAACGTGGGAAAAATGGTAGTGCCAAGATCAGTTATGATGGTTATTATGGTTTTCAGGAGCAGGGTAAGTTTTTGGATATGATGGACTTAAAGCAATTCGCGAATCTTCAAAATGCATTGGCCGATAAGTTTGGTTTGCAGAGAAGGATAGAATTTGCAGATCCAAGTATTTTGGGTACTGGTACAGACTGGCAGGACGCCATTTTTCAGACCGCACCGCAACAGAATCATCAATTGTCATTCTCGGGAGGAAAAGACGGTGTCGATTATTACGTATCTGGAGGATACCTTAAGCAGGAAGGAACCATTATTGGAAGTGATTTCAAACGTTACTCGTTCCGTACCAATGTGAACGGACAGGTAAAAGACTGGCTAAAAATCGGTAGTACAATCGGCGCGGCACGAACCAACCAGAATATTGGCCTGGGCAGTAATACAGGGATTGTTTATAATGCACTTTCCAGTGCACCGGATAATCCGATCTATAATGCAGATGGATCTTATGCAGGGCCCACGCTTGATGCAGGAGGGCTAGCGCAAGGTACAGTTAATCCGGTTGCGCAGGCATTAAGCCTGACAAATACTTTGTTGAGCAATAACATTAACGGAAGTGCTTATGCTGATTTAAAGATTTTTAAAGACCTGAGCTTACGTTCGGAACTGAATGGCGATTTTAACTGGTCGGAAGCCCAAACTTTTAAGCCAACTTATCAATGGGGGGCATTTTCAAATCAGACGGCACGACTTGATCAATACAACTCCAATAGTACTTATTGGGGCTGGAAAGAGTATTTAAACTACGCACATACATTTGGTACCAAGCACAATTTAACCGCATTGGCCGGATATGAGGTTTGGCAGGCCACCTGGGGCGGGGTTTCGAACAAAATAGAAAATTTTGCATCGGGAAATACCATTCAGACACTTGGTTTTGGTGATCAGACCACCGCTCTGATCGATCAGAACAAAGGCAGTCAGGTGATGGAATCTTTACTGGCAAGGGCAATCTATACCTATAATAACAGATACAGTATCACGGCAAGTATCCGCTCTGATAAATCTTCGAAATTTGCTGAAGGGCACAAAGTTGGTTATTTCCCTGCTGCGGCTATTTCCTGGAGATTATCGGAAGAATCGTTCATGGAAAGCACCAAGTCTGTAGTCGATAACATCAAAATCAGGTTAAACTATGGTGAAACCGGAAACCAGAACATTCCCAACTATCTTTATGGTTCATCGATTAAGGCAGTTGCCACAGGTTTGGGTACTGGTTTTGTAACCAACAACGTAGCCAATTTAGATTTAACCTGGGAATCTGCCATTCAAAAAGGTGCTGGTGTCGATTTTAGTTTGTTTAAAGGAAGAATTGATGCCAGTTTTGATTACTACATTAAAAACTCTAAAAACTTCCTTTTCCAAAAACCACTTCCGGCGTTCCTGCTCGGAGGACCAGCCGAATACTCTGATGTGGCTGCAATTAAATCGCCTTATTACAATGCTGGCCAGATAGAAAATAAAGGCTTCGAATTCAGTATCAATACAAAGAACATTGTAAATGACAATTTCAAATGGAATACAACTTTAATCTTTTCGAAATATAAAAACAATGTAGTATCCTTAAACGGTTCTCCGGCATTAATTGGTAGTATCAACAGCAGTTTTATCAGTTTGCCTGTAACCAAAACAACCGAAGGCGGGCCTGTAGGAGAGTTCTTCGGTTATAAAGTTAAAGGTGTGATTAAAAACACTGCCGACCTGCAGTATATTGCTTCCCATCCTCAGAACGTAACCGGGGGGACATCGCCAGCAGTGATTACAAACGATCCTTCAATTGCCAATTCGATTTATCTGGGTGATCTAATGTATGAGGATACCAACGGTGATGGTAAGGTGGATGCGAATGACCAGGTTGCGCTGGGTAACCCGAATCCGGATTTTACCTACAGTATTACCAATAACTTCACTTATAAAAACTTCGATCTGTCTATCTTTTTGAATGGATCCTATGGAGGTAAAATCCTTAATGCATTAAATTATCAGATCGCAGGACTTTCGGGACTATATACCAATCAGCTGGCTACTTCCAGCAATTTCTGGAGTCCAGGCAATCCAAATTCTGATATCCCTGCACCAAAGGGCGGTATAGCCAACAACAACTTGGTGATGTCTGACCGCTTTTTGGAAAGTGCCTCCTTTTTAAGGGTTCAGAATATCAGGCTAGGTTATACTTTTCCTGAAAAATGGATTAAGCATGCAAAGCTAAGCCGTTTGAATGTTTTTGCCAGTGGTCAGAATCTATATGTATTTACCAAATATTCAGGTCTGGATCCCGAGATCGGTTCGTTGAACCAGAACCCGATTTATACCAATATAGACATGGGTAGATATCCGATTCCACGTACCATTACATTTGGATTAAACGCACAGTTTTAACATTTAAAGAGATCGATATGAAACGATATATAAAACAGATCATAGCAATGGCAACCCTAGTATCTTTATCTGCAACAGGTTGTAAGAAAGAATTTTTAACCGGCCACCGGAAGATCAATATACTGTTGGCGGATATTATACTACAGCGGCTCAGGTCCAGTCCAGTACAAACGCACTTTATGCCGCGCCATGGTTTGGCTGGAACACAAAAGTAAGCTGGGCAATAACCGAAATGGCAAGCGGTAACGGAAGAAGCGGTTCGGATGATGTGAAGGCCTTTGGAAACTTTTCAGTTTCAAACGGTAACTTTGAATTAAGTGCGGCCTGGAACTCATTGTTCACCGTCGTTGCACAGTCTAACGCCGTAATCTACAATCTTCCAACGGTGCCTGCCTCAGTTCCTGTTTCGGTTGTAAACAATGCGCTGGGCGAAGCACATGTATTAAGGGCGCTGGCCTATTTTCATCTGGTTAGGATTTTTGGAAATGTTCCGATTATCGAAAATCCCCTTGATTTCGTAGGTAGTCCATCAACAATACGTACAAATCCGGTAACTGATGTTTATAAGTTCATTATCAACGATCTGAAATTTGGTGAAGCGAACTGTACGCCCAATGTTGCGGGTAGCGGGCATGTTTCCAGTGGTTCGGCATCTGCATTGATGGCAAAAGTTTACCTGTATATGCAGGATTATGCAAATGCAAAGGCCCAGGCAGAAAAAGTGATCAACAGCCATGAGTTTGGTCTGTTTGGCGTAGACGTTGCAGGCAGAACTTATGCTGATCTTTTCAAGATTGCCAACAATAATAATAAAGAATCTATCATCGCTTTACAGTGGCTGTCAAATGGTGGTTATGGTTTTGGAAATGGAATGCAGGCTTCGTTAGCCTATAGTTCTGCCATTACACAGACCGGCGATGGTTATGGTGTGCTGGCTCCAACTTTTGACCTGATTGATGCCTACTCTTCAAATGATCAGAGAAGAAAAGCAACCATTATGCTGCCTGGCGATTATTATCCCGAACTGAATCAGGCCGGTGGCGGTTATACCCTTCCTGCAAATGCAGGTTCTCAGGGTACACACGCACAGATCAAAAAATATGTAACCGGTTCGCCTGCAGATAATGGTGGCAAAAGTGCTTTCCAATCTACCGGTATGAATACTTATATGCTGCGTTTAGCAGATATGTACCTAATTGCTGCGGAAGCAATTTTGGGCGCATCTGCAGGAAGCAGTCCAACAGGTTTGTCATTAACAGCAAGTACAAGTGATTTAACAGCTGTTAAATACCTTAATATTATCAGGCAACGCGCAGGTTTAGGCGTTGTATCATCATTTACCTTTCAGGATCTACTAAAAGAGCGCAGGCTTGAATTTGCAATCGAAGGCGATTACTGGTTTGATTTATGCCGTATTGATGGCTTTAATGTAACCCGCCATCCTAAAGCAATTGCAATTATTAAAGCGCAAGATAGGGGCGATTCAAGTAATGACACACCTCCTGTTAGATTTGGAAACGGATATTTTACACCTGTCGACGCAAATTTCCTGTTGCCTTACCCGGCTACGGAAGTTGCCAACGATCCGGCTTTAGCCCTTCCGCCGGTACCTTACACTTTTAAATAAAATATGTTTTGGGGTATCACATTTAAAAAGAAAAGAAATGAAAATATTAATGAATAAAAAAAGCATAATCCCGTTTCTGTTATCTGTATTGGTAGCTTTGGGGATCGCATCTTGTAAGAAAGATGATGCAGAAGGCGGAAAGGGTGCGCCAACCATTACTAGGGTACGTACCATCAGTAAATCTTACATCGATAGTAAATTAACAACAACCATCACCACTTACGATGCGAATGGAAAAGCGACATCAGTTACCTTTCCGAATACTACGCCTCAAGTTGTTGCAATGGATTCGACAACAACCGATGGGAATCTGCAGAATATGTACGCCATTATCGGTACTAATTTAGCAAGTGTTACCACGGTTTCGTTTAATGGGCTTTCTGTATATTTTAATAAAGCCTTGGGCTCAGATAGTACAATTTTGGTGGGTATTCCAAAAAATACCCCTGCTGGGCCAACCCAAAGTAATACTTTGTCAGTTACAACCCTTTACGGAAAGGTGGATTATAAATTTTCGATATTACTTCCTCCACCAACGGTTACAGAAGCTTCGAACTATAATTTTTCTGCTGACGCTGAAATTACTTTAACCGGTATCGGGCTTGCCAGTGTTACTGATATTCAACTGGGAACCTCCACTGCTAAAGCAATAATTTTAACTAAAAACGATACAGAATTAACGCTTAAAATGCCAAGCTCTACGCTCACTTCTACAACCTTACTGCTAACTTATCCAGGAGGACAGGTTGCACCAAAGCAGGTTTATGTTAATCTCGATCAGGCCTATAAGTTCTTTACTGAAGATTATGGTACAAATTGGAGTGGCAATTTTTGGGGAAGTGGTGAAGTATCTTCTGCAGCTGCAAAATCCGGAGTGAAATCACTGAAGCTTAACTATGCAAAAGGTAACTGGAGTGCTAATGGTGTGGCCAACTGGAATGTGGGGTTGCCTAGTACCGGCGGATATACTTACCTGTCTTTTTACATCAAAGGCGGTTCCCAGGATTATACTTTATACATCACTGGTGATAAACGTGCCGGAGGTTATGGAAACGGAGACCAGTCTGCTCCAATAACGGTAAAAGCAAATGTGTGGAACTATTATAAAATTCCACTCTCTACATTAGGGCTTTGGGCTACAGGATCGCCTTCAAATGCTTTGGGCTTCTGGATTAAAGGACCCGATGCGCAGGATGAAAGCTTTTATATTGATGATTGGATTCTTGTAAAATAAAACTAAAATAACTTTAACCCGGCCCGTCATAAAACAGGAGTGATGTGCCGGGTTTTTTATGCCCTGAAATAAAAAAGAATATGGATTTTTTTCAAAAAAGAATGTTTAGGATTATTTTGTTATTTACGCTGATACTTTCCTTTTCAGCTTCAAATGCTCAGAAACCAGCCTTTGTTAAATCGCTTGGGCCACCAGTTTGTAATTAGTGGAGCACCTTACTATTATGTGGGTGCAAATTACTGGTACGGCGGGTTGCTTGCTTTACAAAAGGACCCTATTAAGGGCAAACGGAGATTGATCAGTGAACTTGATTTTTGAAATCGCAGGGTGTAAATAACCTCCGTATTTTGGTTGGCTCAGAGGGTGAAGGAAAAATTAATGGAGTTGACCGTGTTAAACCCGCATTGCAGGCCCGGCATCTGGTTTTTAATGCTGAACTTTTAAAAGGATTGGATTTTTTACTGGTAGAAATGGCAAAACGCAAGATGTATGCTGTTTTGTTTTTAAGCAATAACTGGGAGTGGAGTGGCGGTTTTCTCCAATACCTGAACTGGAATGGCCAGATTGACAATGAAACACTAAAACGAAAGTTAAATTGGGATGAGCAACGCGATTATACGAGTAAGTTTTATAGTTGCGAAGCCTGTAAAAGCGATTATCAAAAGCAGTTAAAATTTATACTCGGGCACAAAAATACTTACTCAGGTAAAAAATATGTTAATGAGCCTGCTATTATGGCCTGGGAGCTTGCAAATGAGCCCCGCCCAATGCGGACTGATGCTATTGATAATTATAAAAAATGGATTTCTTCCACTGCCAATTTTATTAAATCAATTGATAAGAACCATCTTGTTACTATAGGCACCGAAGGTTTTATGGGGACTGATGAGAATTGGGATCTGTTTAAGGAGATTCACGCAGATAAAAGTATTGATTATTTAACTATCCACATCTGGCCAAAAAACTGGGGCTGGTTTAAAGATGCGCCCACGGCTGAAAACCTACCTTTGGTTATTGAAAGAACAGCTGCTTACATTAATAGGCATGAAAGCATTGCCCGGCAATTAAATAAACCGCTTGTAATTGAGGAGTTTGGCCTGCCCAGGGATGGGCATGCTTTTGATCCATCATCAACAACCAAATTACGGGATGAATATTTCGGAAATATTTTCGCATTGTGGGCAGATAGCCGGAAGAATAAAGGGGCAATTGCGGGCTGTAATTTTTGGGCATTTGGAGGAACATCAAGACCTATACCAGGACAGTTGTTCTGGAAAGATGGCGATGAATTCTCTGGCGACCCCCGCAGGAAGAGCAAGGGTTAAATGCTGTCTTCGATTCTGATAAATCTACCTGGAAAACTATACAAACCTATTTAAAAAAATAATCCAGCCCATAAACCAACTATTCATGAACCTTAAAAATATATGCTTCGGAGTTGCAATGGCTGCTATTGCATTCTTTTCCTGTAAAAAGAGTGGAGAAGAGGCAGTTGAAAACCCAACTGTAATCCCTGTTTTGCCAGTTACCACTTCAACGGATCTACCAGAGGTTAAAACCTGGTTGGTAGATAAAAATGCAACAGACGAAACCGCTTCCCTTTTCTATAACCTCAAACAGATTTCAAAAAACAATGTTCTTTTTGGTCATCAGGACGATACGAAAAGAGGGGTAACAGGTGCGACATCGCAATGGGCTAACGAACAGCAGTTTTCGGGGATTTCTTCCACGCAAAGTGATGTTAAAACGGTTACAGGTGTTTATCCTTCAGTTTATGGTCACGATTTTATCCATATGACAAATTTTGCAACGGGTGCCTGGTTCGATTACGAAAAATCTATCGCCCGCACCCTCACTATCGAGGCTTATAACCGTGGAGGAATAAATACCTATTGCTGGCATTATGCAAATCCGGTTTCAAAGGGCGGGTTTTATTGGTCAGATTCTCCGGTTATGGCAGTTAACCAGGTTTTGCCCGGCGGATCGGCAAACGAAACTTTTAAGGCTTCGTTAAAAATTGTAGCAGATTACGCCAAAACCCTTATTGGTGCAGATGGGAAACTGATTCCCGTTATTTTTCGCCCTTTTCATGAAATGGATGGCAGCTGGTTCTGGTGGGGAAATGGACATTGCTCAGCCGCAGAATATATTGACATGTATCAGTACACGGTTAAATACCTTCGGGACGATTTGGGAGTGAGGAATTTTCTTTATGCATGGTCTCCAGACCGGAATTTTAATTCCCAAACCCAGTATCTTAATTATTTTCCTGGCGATGAATACGTAGATTTGGTGGGTACCGATAATTATGAAGATATGAAAGCAGGTATTTCGCCAGATATTGCAGCGTCAAAATTTAAAATCGTTTCCGATTACGCAAAGGCACATAATAAATTAGCAGCACTAACAGAAACTGGTCTGCAAAACTTAACCAAAACAGATTGGTTTACGCAGCAACTGCTAAAATCCCTGAAAAATCAGCGCCTGGAATTTGCTTATGTACTGCTTTGGGCAAATACCAAAGATGCTTATTGGACACCCTATGCCGGGCATCCTGCGGCAAGTGATTTTAGGGCTTTTAAGAATGATGGTTTTGTGCTTTTTGCCGATAAAATGCCTTCAGTGTACCTTATTAAATAGATTCCTTATGAAAAAAGTTGTGTTTCTTTCAGTATTTGTCTTTTTCGCTATCACCTCCTTTGCCCAAAAAGTAAACTGGGTGGGGCGCAACGGAGCATTAAAAGTTGTTGACGGGAAAATTTTAAACAGTAAAAATATCCAGCCGCAACTTCGTGGTGTAAGTTTATCATGGAGCATTTGGGAAGGAAAAAATATTATAACCAGGATGTTGTAAACTGGCTTCAGTCTGATTTTAATATTAGTTTATTGCGCGTTTCAATGGCGGTACAGCCAGATGGAGGTTATCTGCAGAATCCGGTAGAACAGGAAGAACTGGTAACCAGAACAATCGATGCTGCGGTTAAGAAAAATCTGTATGTGCTGATTGATTGGCACGATCACCATGCAAACGAACATCTGGATCAGTCAAAAATGTTTTTTGCAAAAATGGCTAAAAGATATGCTGGCAAACCCAATATCATTTATGAGATATTTAATGAGCCAGAAAAAATAACATGGCAGGCTGTTAAAGATTACGCGGTACAGGTGATTGCCGAAATCAGAAAATACGATACCGAAAACATAATTGTTGTAGGTAGTCCGCATTGGGATCAGGACATTGATGTAGCTGCCAAAGATCCAATTAAAGGATTCAGCAACATTGCTTATTCATTTCATTTTTACGCTTCAGAACCAAGCCATCAAGAAATTTTAATGAAGCGGGCCGATGAGGCTATTTCTTCAGGTCTGCCAGTTTTTGTAACAGAGTGGGGCGTTGGAGAGGCCAATGGCGACGGTAAGTTTGATGTTGAAAAAACGGATAAATGGTATTCCTGGATGGAGAAAAATAAATTGAGCTGGGCAAACTGGAATATTACCGATAAAACAGAAACCACTGCACTGCTGGCACCTGGAGCATCTCCGAAAGGGAAATGGAAGCCTGAAATGCTCACACCAGCAGGAAAATATATTAAGATGCAACTCAGAAAACTGAATAAATAATCAGGCTGCCCGATTTAAATAAATACCCTTGTTCCTGAAAAATTCTCTCTAAATTCTTTGGGTGTGCAGTGTTTCTTTTTCTTGAATAGCCGGTTAAAGTTTGAAATGTTGTTAAACCCACAATTGTAAGAAATCTCCGCTACTGAATGTGTAGTTTCGATAAGCATGCGGGTAGCATGACCCAGACGAATTTCATTCAGGCTATCAATAAAGGTATTTCCCGTCCGTTTTTTAATAAACCGGCTGAAAGAAATCTCTGCCATGTTAACCAGTTTGGCTAAATCTTTCAGGGTAATGGGCTTATCAAAATTGGCATTCATAAATTCGAAAGCCTTATCAATCCTTCTACTGTTGTAATTTAATACCTGGTCGTTGTTAAAAGTAGCATCTGACAGCACCCGCATACTTTTCGAGGTAGATAAATCATGAAGGATACTCATCAGTTCAAGAACAGAATCAAAACCCTGCAGCTGGTTTATATCCAAAATACGTTTGTAAACCTTTTCAATGGTTTCACGGGGGAACAGAATACCCCTTGCCGAGCGTTCGAACATTTTACGGATAAAACTTAGCTGGTTCCTGCGCAGCATTTTGTCATCAAAAAGGTCCTTATGCCACTGGATTGTGACTTCGGTAATTTCTTCACTTTTGCAATTGTGGGTAGTCCAAACATGGGAAAGATTAGGGCCAACGAGTACCAGTTCCATGTCTGTAATTTCTTCAATATTATCGCCAACAATCCGTTTAGCACCCGGTGCATTCAAAATTAAATTAAGTTCAAATTCTTCATGGAAATGGAGCGGGAAATCAAAATCCTGTTTTACCCTGGAAAATATAGTGAAACAATCATTCTGGGTAAGGGGGTAATTTCTTTAATGATGTTATTCATAACTTTTGGTCCTGAAAAAAATATTTTTAAGATAAAAGAACATTGATGCAATGTAGTAAAAAAATACTTGTTTACTTATATTTTGAGCTGTAATTGGAGGTGAAATAAGACGGATTATATATTGATTGGTTAAAATAGTATTATTGTTTATGTTAATTACATCAGTATTTTAGATAATTATTATGAGTGCCAAAATACTAGCCAAAATAGATTCGAATGATTAAAAAAATAGTCCCGTTGTTCTTGTTTTTTTGCATGCTTTTCGTTGTTGTTTTCGGGCAGTTAATAGATAGAAAAGCTACGCCCGAAACTAAAAACCTATATAAGAATTTAATCAGGCTTTCTGGTAAAAAAGTGTTGTTTGGTCACCAGGATGATATGGCCTATGGTGTTGGTTGGAAATATCAGGAAGGCAGAAGCGATATCAAGGATCTAACTGGAGAATATCCGGCTGTTTTTGGCTGGGATGTCTCGGGGCTGGAGACGGGTAAAGCGCAGAATATTGATGGTGTTCCATTCGAAAAAATGCGGAGGTACATCAAAAAAGCCTATGACATGGGAGCAATAAATACCCTGAGCTGGCATATGGATAATCCCTTTAATGGAAAAACTTCATGGGATACCGTTTCAATAGCTGTTAGATCGATTCTTCCAAAAGGGGAAAGGCATGTGCTTTATAAAAGCTGGTTAGACAGGTTTTCTGTATTTGCAAACTCATTGAAAGGAACTGACGGAAAATTGATCCCTGTTTTATTCAGGCCATTCCATGAAAATGGTGGCGGCTGGTTCTGGTGGGGTAAAAATCCTGCAGTCCCCAGGAATATGAGGCGTTGTGGCAGTTTACTGTTCAGTATTTAAGGGATAAAAAGCATCTGCAAAATCTGATTTATGTGTTTAATCCATGTGATTTTAGAACCGAAGAACAGTATCTGGAGCGCTATCCGGGCAATAATTTTGTTGATGTACTCAGTTTTGATTACTATCAGTATGGTGGGATAGAAAAAGGTGTATTATTTAAACAAGATGTTTCCACCTGCCTGGCCATCCAGAACAAGATTGCCAAAAAGACTAGAAAATTAAGTGCACTTGCTGAAACAGGCTTTGTGGAAATTCCTGATGCCGCTTGGTGGACAGGTGTTTTTTCTAAGGCAATTGAGGATAATAAACCATCTTATGTGCTATTCTGGCGAAACGCAGGTTATCGCGAAAAAGAAAAAGACAACCATTATTATGTGCCCTATCCCGGGCAGGTTTCCGCGCCAGATTTCCTGAGGTTTTTAAAGGGTAATAATATTCTTCTTCAAAAGGGGCTAAGAAGATATTCAATCTATAAATAGCGTGGGTAAGAAATCATTTCATTCATATTATAACACAAATAACCATATACAACAGTGCAATAACCAAATAAATGAAATTACAATTAATAGATGTCTTAATCATTATCCTCTACCTCGCCACAATGATTTTTATCGGCTTTTGGTACCGGAAAAAGGCAAAACAGAATAAAGAAAGTTATATGATGGGCGGTAAATCACTGCCTTGGTATAAACTCGGCTTGAGTGATGCATCAGATATGTTCGATATTAGTGGAACCATGTGGATGGTGGCATTATGTTTTGTTTATGGCTTAAAAAGCATTTGGATTCCCTGGCTCTGGCCGGTATTCAATCAGGTTTTTATGATGATGTTCTTAAGTAAATGGTTGCGTAGAAGCAATGCAAATACGGGTGCAGAATGGCTTCAAACACGGTTTGGCTCAATAGGTAAAGGAGTGAAAAGTTCTCATATTGTTGTAATTGCATTTGCATTAATCAGCTGTTTCGGGTTTTTGGCCTATGGTTTTATCGGACTGGGCAAATTTATGGAAATTTTCATCCCATGGGATTATGTAAAAGGCTATGTACCCTTTGATATCCCCACCAGGTATATTCCCCATTTCTATGGGATCGTATTTACACTTTTCGCTATGTTTTATTCCATTTTAGGAGGTATGCACAGTATTGTTCTGGGCGATATGATCAAATATGCGTTTATGACGGTTGGCTGCCTGGCAATTGCCGTTATCGCCATGAACCATCTCCACGGACAAACTTTAAATATTCCCAAAGGCTGGGACGATCCGTTTTTTAGCTGGAAACTGGATCTGGACTGGAGTAAAATTGCCGCCGATGCCAATAAAAAAATTGCCGATGACGGTTTCAGTCTGTTCGGGATTTTCTTTGGAATGATGCTTTTGAAAGGTGTTTTTGCCTCTTTGGCGGGTCCGGCGCCAAACTACGACATGCAAAAGGTACTCAGTACCAGAAGCCCCAAAGAGGCGAGTAAAATGACCGGCTTTGTGAGCATCATATTACTGCCCATCCGCTACTCCATGGTAATCGGTTTAACCGTGCTCGCGCTTTTATATTACAACCAGATTTATTTAAAAGGGCCGGACGGGGTTACGGACTTTGAAAGGATTTTGCCCGCAACAATCAATAATTTTTTACCGGTCGGGATTTTAGGTATTGTACTTACAGGATTGTTAGGCGCATTTATGGGTACTTTCAGCGGAACGCTTAATGCTGCCCAGGCTTATATCGTCAATGATATTTATTTAAAATACATCAATCCAAAAGCCAGTACAAAGAAGGTCATCAACATGAATTATATCGTTGGTATAATCGTGGTAACAATAGGGGTAGTTCTGGGCTTTTTCGCTAACAATGTAAACGACATCCTTCAATGGATCGTCGGTGGCCTGTACGGTGGTTATGTAGCCGCCAACTGCCTGAAATGGTATTGGTGGCGGTTTAATGCCAATGGGTTTTTCTGGGGAATGGCTGTTGGGATAGCGGCTGCGCTGGCAATGCCCTATGTTACCCACGGTTTACCACTTTACTGGTGGCCATTACTGTTTGTACTTTCTGTGATCGGCTGTATCGCAGGTACTTACGCTGCTCCTCCAGCAGATGAAACGGTCTTAAAATCATTTTACAAAACCGTAAGGCCATGGGGATTTTGGAAACCCGTCCATGAACTTGTTGTTGCTGAAGACCCAACTTTTCAGGGGAATAAAAGGTTTAAGCTCGATATGTTCAATGTACTGCTAGGGATAATTGCCCAGCTGTGTTTAACCATTCTGCCAATGTATTTTATATTGAGTATGCACACGCCGCTGTTTATCACCGTTGCTGTTTTAGCTGTAATCGTATTGATCCTGAAAAGAACCTGGTGGAATAAATTAGAAGATTAAAAAAAATAATAGCATATTTTTATGATAGATTTTGAGAAAAGAAAAAAGCAGTTAGAAGAAGAACACAAAAAATAGTTGCGCTTAAAAATAAGAAGCTGACTTTGGGGAATGGGATTTTCGATAGATATGAAAACCCTATTTTAACTGCTGCACATGTACCATTAAATTGGAAATACGATTTCAATTCACAGACCAATCCTTATTTATTGGAGCGGATCGGTATAAATGCAACTTTTAATGCTGGTGCGATTAAGTTTAATAACAAGTATATCTTAATTGTAAGGGTAGAGGCAGCCGACCGGAAATCGTTTTTTGCCGTGGCGGAAAGTGACAACGGAATAGATAATTTTAATTTCTGGGAGGAGCCTGTAACGCTTCCGGAAGGGGATAATCCTGATACCAATGTTTACGATATGCGTATTATTGCGCATGAAGATGGTTGGATGTACGGTCTGTTTTGCACTGAAAGAAAAGATCCTGATGCGCCTGTACACGACCAATCGATGGCGGTAGCACAATGTGGAATTGTTCGCACGAAAGATTTAAAGACCTGGGAGCGTTTGGCCGACCTGAAAACCCCTCTCCACAACAGCGCAACGTTGTATTGCATCCAGAGTTTGTTGATGGACAATATGCTTTTTATACCCGTCCGCAGGATGGCTTTATTGAAAGCGGTACCGGTGGTGGAATTGGGTTCGGATTAAGTGCTTCAATTGAAAATGCGGTTATTGAAAAGGAACTGATTGTCGACAATAAAAACTATCACACCGTTTACGAAGCTAAAAACGGAATGGGACCGGAGCCGATCAAAACAAAATATGGCTGGTTGTTTTTGGCCCATGGGGTGAGAAATACAGCCGCAGGTTTACGCTATGTGCTATACATGTTTATGACCGATCTAAAGGATCTGACCAAGGTGATCTATAAACCTGCAGGTTATTTTTTGGCTCCGGAAGGCGAAGAACGTATCGGGGATGTTTCTAACGTGGTTTTTAGCAACGGCTGGATTCTGGACGAGCAGGGAATGGTGTTTATCTATTACGCCTCATCAGATACAAGGATGCATGTTGCAACCAGTACACTTGATATATTGGTGGATTATGTGATGAACACACCAGCAGATGGATTGCGCTCAGCTGCCACGGTTGATCGGATTTTGGGCAATATTGAAAAAAATAAAGTGGGTTATGTAATTTAGGCATAAATTGAGATCGGATTTAATAAAATATAAAGAAGAATTAAGCCTGGAACTGGAAAATATTCTGAGTTATTGGAAGAACTTTACTGTTGATGAAGTTAACGGAGGCTTTGTAGGTAAGATTGATAATAATAACAATATTGATTATTCTGCTCCAAAAGGGAGTGTTTTAAATGCAAGGATTCTATGGTCGTTTTCTGCTGCTTACAATCTAAATGCAGATCCTGGATGTCTGGAAATGGCAGATAGGGCCTTTCAATATATAAATGACTATTTTATCGATAAAGAATTTGGCGGTGTTTATTGGCTGCTCGATGCCAAGGGTAGCCCTGTTGATACCAAAAAGCAGGTTTATGCTATAGCTTTTGCCATTTATGCTTTTAGTGAGTATTTTAGTGCAAGCAAGAACCCCTTTGCAAAAGAAAAGGCTATCAAGCTGTACAATGACTTAATCAAACATAGTTATGATATTGAAAGAGGGGGTATCTCGAGGCCTTCAACCGCGAATGGAATTCTTTAGATGATCTAAGGCTTAGTGAAAAGGACGCGAACGAAAAAAAGACGATGAATACGCATCTCCATGTTCTGGAGGCTTTTACAACACTTTATCGGATCTGGCCGAACGAAAACTTAAGACGTAAAATTATTGAGCTTGTGCACTGCTTTACCACGCAGATAATCAATAAGGAAACGGGGAGCCTGATTTTGTTTTTTGATGAGAACTGGGAAGCCAAATCAGATATAGTTTCTTATGGACACGACATAGAAGCCGCCTGGTTACTGCTGGAAGCTGCAGAAGCTGTTCACGATGAGGCGCTGACGGGCATGGTAAAAACAGTTTCGGTGAAGATGGCCCAAGCTGCCAAGAATGGCCTTGACGCTGATGGAGGACTATGGTATGAATATGAGCCTTCCAGGAATCATCTTGTCAGGGAAAAGCACTGGTGGGTACAGGCAGAAGCTATGGTTGGGTTTTTTAATGCATGGCAGTTATCAACAGATGAAAGCTTTCTGGAGATCAGTCTGAAAAATTGGGAGTCTGTGAAACGTAAAATCATCAATTATCAAAAAGGAGAATGGTTTTGGGGTGTAAATGAACAGGATGAGGTTATGCAAGGTGAAGATAAGGTAGGTGTCTGGAAATGTCCTTATCATAATAGTAGGGCCTGTGTGGAGTTAATTAAAAGGATTGATTTATACCCCTAACGGAAGGATTATCTTCGCGTAGCACATTCTGTCGTAGCCTCTCGCTAAGGCCATTGCAAAATCAATTTATAACAAAAAAAGCCCATCTTTCGTGAGCTTTAATGGGTAGAGTCAATCGGCGGAAAATCGACTCTGTATGAGCATTGCGAAGCAGTAGTTAATTTTGAGAATTTGGTTAATAACCGTGCTAAAGGTGAATATCAAAAGAAGAAGCAATAGCTAGAAAAAATACTCATTGTCAACCTAAGCTAGTCCACTTTAATACCCCTTTATCCTTTAGTAGCAGTCTTCCATAATTTAGTCCTTTTTTTATTTATACAGAAATGTGACAATTTGCCGAATTTCTGGCTTCTCTATCTTTTCCAGTGCAAAGTTGACGTTCTGATTATTGGTTTAAAATATTAAGTTTGTAAAAAAAATCATGTCTAAGCTTTTTGCATTTTTGACAGTCCTGTTTGTCTTAGTATCCTGCAAAAAAGACAAATCACGGGAAGTGTCTTTTAATGAAAGTATATTGCAATTAAGTACGCATAACCTGGCAACCTATTCCATTGGGTCAAGCAGTAAATACCTGGTTGTTTTTGAATCAGGGCTTGGTAATGACCATTCTATATGGCAAACCAAGAGAGTTGCTGAAAATATTGGTGCTAAAATGGATGTGGTGATTTATGACCGGGGCGGCTACGGAAAATCTACTATTGATCATACACCAAGGGATATCAATAGACTTAGAATTGAGCTCCAATCAGTAGTAGGCAAATACGCTAATGGCCGAAAAGTGATATTGGTTGGACATTCTTTAGGAGGCATGGTTATAAGGGATTTTGCCATTAAAAACCCCGGCAGGATTGCAGCATTATTGTTCGTTGATCCCTCACACGAAAACGTTCTTCGTTTTACACAGGAGGCAGAGGATATGCTTTATAATTCTATCAATAGCAGTAATGGTCCAGATTTTGGAGGAACGAAAGAAACCAGACAATTAATTGAAGATGTACAATACATGACAACCTTACCCAATCTACCGAATGTTCCGGTGGTTGTTTTGACTGGAATGAAATCAGATCCAGGCTCAACTGGAAATACTCAGGATCTATATAACGCCCACGAATTGTTAAAAAGCGGTGTTACGGACTTTATTCATATCTCGGATACAAATTCCGGGCATTTTATTATGATAGATAACCCAGCTCTTATAATTGAACAATTTAATCTTTTGATTTCTAAATTGCCGTAAAATCAGGTTTTTTACACAGTATGTAGTTTCCCATAATAGTCTAAGTCAAATATAATAAAATTGAATTTAGCTCTATGTCAAGTGTGCAATTTCCATTTTGTTCCTAGCTGGGCATTTCGGCAAAAATGGCCGCCCGTTTCGCATTTAAACTGTCACCCCATTTCGCTTTCACCGAAATACACACCATAAGCTTCTGTTGGTATTCCAAACCTATAAGCTAGAACTGGCATATTTTCAGTTTTCAAAGCTTCTGCCTTGTCTTCGTCCTTTATAATTTCATCAGTTTGTGTTCGGCCGCAAAGGGACACGAAATCGAATGATACATCGTTAATTACCTAAAATATTTTAATCAGCAAGTTAGCATGGTCAAAGTGCAGCGGAACGCTCTGAATTCTTTTCCGAAACACCGTGGTAATTGACTCCGGAATATCCAGATAAACCGGCCTATGATAATTCGCTATTGCCGGTTAAAAAGCAGAAAAGAAGAGGACACGAACAGAGTCAGGGAATGGGATTGTCATCTGTGAGCTTTTATACCAACATAAAAAAGTCAATTCCTTTACTATACCTGACGAACAGCTATTTTAAATTTATTAGACCACTCAGCTAAGTTGAGATAGTATTGTAATCATTTAACCTTGCCTTATATGCCATCGATTTAATGGTTTTTATTCCACTCTTACAATTTCTATTTGCTTAGTAACGTAAACCTTTACAGGTGTTGAGTTTTTTTGAGCATTAACTAGTCGCCCCCAATAACTATTAGCATCAACCCTATTTAAGTCAAATCTGTAATTTCGATCTGAACCAACGAAAGACACCGTTGCTATACTATTTTTATCCATAGCAACAGAGCGTGGTATCAGCTCACCCAATAGAACAATTTTAAGATCGCCACCAATAAGGGATTCTGTTTGTTTGCTTTTTTTGCACCCTACACTAAGAACTATTAGCAAACTTAAAAAGCAAATTTTAATAATAATTTTCATGCATTTTTCATTATAGGTTAGTCTAAATTTAATGATTAAATATTAAACTGTAATGAACAGATAGAATTATTCCTTAATTATTTTTTTAATTCGGGCAAGACAGTTTTTAGCTCCGTTTAGTGACAGAAGGCAGGCATACGACATATAGCCTTTTTAAAAATCGAAATCATCATAACTTACCTTGATATAATTTCAAAGCAGTTAAATTATATGTACTTCACCAAATCAATTATTCAAACAAGCTATAATCTGTTTGAAAAGATGAAAGATAGGCGGGCTTGAACACATGGGCATTAAATATTATCCTTGATAATCCTGTGTTTAATTAACCAATAATGGTTTTTAATATTAGCTAAGTATAATAAAAATGGCGGAAAGGCTTTCACCTTCCGCCACTCACTTCCTTATTTGATTTTTTTCTCAACTCGTAGTTTCGTATTTAAATGACATCTTGGTAACATCACATAACATGTTTACTTAGGTCTGGCGTTACCGGCCATCTGCATATCCAGACCATATTGGCGTGTATCCCACGCTACATCGAAAGATAAATTCCAGTCAGTACCTACTAAAAACCATCCGGTATCACTTCCTCCCCATCCCAAGTTCGCATGCAAATAAAGGTCATACTGGTGAACCAAATCACCAGGGGTGCTGCCATTCATTTTATCACAGATCGCATAGCCATCCACTACCCAGGCATGCCTGATCTTTTCTGTGCCGCTCAATCTGGATCCAGCGGCTATAACAGACCGATTATTATCTAATGAAGCCTTGATCTGTTGTACGTTAAAAGCTGCTGCGTTATCTATATTAATATAGCCTCTTAAGAAATCGATCATTTTATTCATCTGAGTTCCTGACCCTTCACAGGCCGGAGTTGTTTGTGTACTGGTGAAAATTTTATAAATTAAACGACTATACATGGTTTGCTTATCTTGCGGGTCATAATAGCCGATATAGGGATTCTGCTTCAAATAGGACCAATTCACATTTTCATATATTGGTATATATGGACCAGCAATTGGGAATAAGGGGCCTGATGGTCTTTGTCCCACAACAACTGGAAAAGTTGGCGTCAATTGAGCTAGCACCTGAGCACCGGCAATAACCAGGCAGCCTGCCGGTACACGAGTACAAGTACTACCGCTAGGAAGCAACTGGTCTGCTACGCCTGACTGGTCCCACTCCGTAGTGGCAAACGGTCCTACCTGGCTAATAACCTGTGTGGGTAACCATGATTCAACCGGGCTTTTCGTCTTTGGTGCGGTCGATTGCACCCTGATCTTATTTTTTACAAAGCTAAACACATCCTGTTCAGGCAGCTTGCCCAGTTTTTCTTCCAGTTTACTTAAAGTCTTCGAGCGCAAAGAATCACGCAGGTGCCCGATATAAACTAAGCGATCTGTGATATACCTCTTAGAGCTTTGGTACATCAGGTTTTCACCAAGTAACTCTGGCCTTAAGTGGTTTACAGGCATGTAGGCCAGCACGACAGGCGCACGTTCATCAGCACAAACCAATGCGCTACCGGTCTTATTACCACTCGTAATGTTCACGTTGTAAACAGCAATCTTATTATCACTGACTTGGCTTTTGGTGGCTGGACTAACTGATGCCTTTTCAAGCGCACCCTTCTGATCAATGTAATATTTTTCGGCAACCTCGAACTGGATATCATTACTGCCTTTGGTGGCAGGGTTGCCTTTCAACGGATATGCCTGAATCACTTTCTTGATCTCGTCAGCACTAAGCTCTTTGGGGTTGTCATAAGCAATACTGGCATATTCGTCAGGTGTGATTTCTAATAAAGTTTTGTCAATACTGACTGATTGCTCTGCGTCATTGCCCTTCTTACAAGAGTAGATAGACAAGCAAATTGAAAAAATGAGCGTGGCCTTAAAAAGATCTTGTCTTGCGGTAGATTTAGATTGCATACATTGTAGTGAATTAATGTTTACGTGGTTTTGTTATGGTTAATCAGGAATTATATTAATAGAAAAGGCTGCTCCATGCAGAATCCGAAGCCCAGGCAAAGCCATTGTAGTAGTTTTTCAACGGATCGCCCTGCTTTGGAAGGTATACACTAAGCCCACAAAACACTTTGATAGGTATGTTAAAAGAGTTTTTAGTATGCGCTTTGTAAATTATGGCTTTTTCTAACTGTGCGTTAACAGCAGCATATTGTTCCACACTAAAATTTTGTTGTAAAAAACTCAGAAAATCATAGGCGGGAATACCTGAATTTATTTCAAAATCCAGTTGTTGCAAAGCTTTTACGTTATAATCAACTCTATTTACTGAAAGCAATAATTTTTTAGTTTCAAAACTTAAATTTTCCAACTGCTTAGTATCTATGAGAGATACGGTTGCCGAAGCGGCCAAACCTGTATAGGAATCATAATATTGAACGAATTGATTGGCAATTTTTTGTAGATCTTCCACACCCCCAAACAGGTTGGGAGTGATAATTTCATATGGAAAGCTATCAGACAATACCTCAGAAGGAGATGATAAGATATATTTTGTTTTTATTCTTAAGTTCATACGCCACTTCAATGCTTCCCATCGAACAGGCATCAAACATGATATAAGTAAAATCTGAAGGAATGGCATTTTTAAAATCCTTAATGTCCATTTCAACTTCGTCATCATAACCGAAAGACTTTGTTTTTTTATTGGAAGGTGGAGCCCAAGATGTAGCATGCGACCACATAACAAGGCTATATGAGTTTGCTGGTGATAGCTCCCGCGAGTCTTGTATCACTTGCCTAAGAAACTCAGGATCGGACGAATTTCTTTTACCATAAGTCTTGATAGTGTCACTTTTTATTAAGCTTGTGTTATCATACTTAATTTTGAGAAGATGGGAGTTACCCGAATTTGTCTTTACAAATACAATCAGATTTCCTGTAAGTCCTTTAGCTCCCTTCTCCATTCTATTAATACTGTTGATAGCATCGAATTCAAGAGTGTTATTAGCTGCTATATACACGAGTACTGTTCTCTGGACTGGCTGAACTGGTTTGGGCTCGCTCTTATCTTTTTTGCATCCAACAAGGATAGCTAGCATCAAGATAAACACCAGCAACTTATAGATTTCTATACGTGGCTGTATCATATTAAAAATTATTGTGGCCATTTCTCATCACTCCATTTAGTTTCACTTTTATTAATTACTGTATAATTGGTATTGTCTTGATTAGCTTCTAACATCAGATTATAATGGCGGTCTTGTTTGACGTCCTGCGCGTTGATTATTTTTTTGCAATAAATGACTTATCTACATTATAAATTAATACTGTAACATCGGCAGGAGTATACCAGCTTCCTGTAATAACAGCTCTGTATCTATTGTTCGTTAAGCGAAGAGGCTTAAACTGTTCATTACGAATAACCAGCTTAATACTTTCGATTTTATCAGAAACGATATTTTTGATTTCAAAGTCCAAAAGATTATTAGCATGCGTAAAGTTTATGTTAGCTAAATTATTCGATGGTACACCGAAAAACTTACCTATTAGCATATCAGCGTTAATCAAGTTCTTTTCAGTTTCCTGATCTTTTATTATTGGTCTTGGAGGGGAGGATCCTTAAGTTCGTTGTTTTGAAACAAATATCCCGAAGCTACAAGTTGTATAATTAGAGCTTGTTGCTCAGATATGGGTTGTAAATTACCACCGGTATCTTTTTTATATGGAAGTTGGTAAGGGGCCCTGACCGGTGATGCTACCAATTGTGCCTTACTCAAACTATAATTATATTCAATGCCTCTTAAAAGGATGCGATAGTTATCCCTTAAAGTTATATCTATGTTATCAACAACAGTTGCCTGAATTTTTTCAACTGCAATAGTTGGTTCAGGTATTGTTAAACGGTCGGAGCCCGATTGTTTTTTACAAGATGATACGCTGCCAGCTATCGCAATTAAAGAAATAAAAACAAGCTTAGTCTTTTTAAATTTATGCATTTTGAGTTTAAAAATGATGATCAGATATATCGGCAAAGAGACATCTGTTATTGAATTTAAAAGTTAAATCTTTATCTGGACTATTTTGCTCCGTGAATCGTCGGCGGAAGTATAGGCTACCTCTATTACTTTTTTTGTTTTGTAACTGTCTTTTAACGACTTGAGAATTTTTTTATAATTCTTATCGTTTTTATTCAGATAAAAGGCCCTTGCTGAAATTCCTAATCCTACAACATAATTACCGTTGTCATAATTGTAAAGCGAATTAACCGAGGCCTTATACCAAGTCAAACCAGATTGACTCTCAGATTTATTACATCCATTGCACAAAATAAAGGTGTACATAGTCAGAACTTTTATGATACTCATGAGTAATAAGCTTAATTAACGGATGACTATTTATAATGCTTTAAAAAATGATATTCAAATATAAACACTTGACTAAGTGTTTGAAATCACCCAATCAAGTGTTCATTTTTACTAATTAAATGCAAGGAGGATTAGGTGCGCCTGAACAACCAAAATAATTTATAAAATGGCTTATAGTGCAATTTGTACTCGTATAATTATCATCATAAATTGTCGAGCTTCCATTTTGAGAAGTATAATACACGTTTCCAGCAGTTAATTTGGTTGCGGACTGTGAAGCACTTGAATTACATGACGTTTTTACGCAAGCAGCAAACCATTGGGCCTGTGTAACTGGCTGATTGAATAACGATGGATCTAATATCCTTAATTGTATTTGTCCGTTTCCGTCTCTAAAGCGAACTAAAGGTGCAACGTGATAAGACCAACTGGCGCAACATCCACTAACGCTTTGAGCGGCAAGGTTACCATAGATGAATTGTTTTGCACAATCATATCCTGCATTGATTATAATTTGCCTCATTTTATGTGCTCTTGCATAACAACCGTCACCGGCATAATTATACGAAATTGAGGGTGTTGAACAAGAAGAAAAGAGTGAATTTAACGCCGCTTCGTTTGGAATAATGGGAAGGTTCTCTTTTGTGGTAAGAGAGGGCTCCCCTTTTTGTAAATTGAATGCTTTAACCGTTGCTGTACTAGCTGTTTTAACTTCAGCAATTTCGGTAGTTTTATCATAAACATAAACTTCTACAGGAATACCATTCTGAATACCGGCTTTTAAAATAGCTTCATATTTTTTGCATCAGGCGAAGACAAATCAAGCGTATACTGCGCAGCTGATGGTAATAAGCGCACGATCGCCACATTATTCTTTTGGACATTAATATCATCTGGCAGATAATTTCCAAGCAGTGATTTAAGACCTTTGTCAGTTTTAACCGCGGAGCCACTTCCAGCTACACCGTTCTTGTCTTTGTTACAGGAGATTACAATTAAGGCAACAAAACATATTGCCGTTAATAAAGAAAGGATTTTTTTCATAAATTATAATTGTTTAAGGTGATTTATTCGGGTAATTACTTATTTCGGGCGTTGGTGGCCATCTGCATATCCAAGCCATATTGACGTGTATCCCAAGCTACATCAAAGGATAAATTCCAGTCAGTACCTACTAAAAACCATCCGGTATCACTTCCTCCCCATCCCAAGTTCGCGTGCAGATAGAGGTCATACTGGTGAACCAAATCACCAGGAGTGCTGCCGTTCATTTTATCACAGATCGCATAGCCGTCTACTACCCAAGCATGCCTGATCTTTTCCGTACCGCTCAATCTGGAACCAGCGGCTATAACAGACCGATTATTATCTAATGATGCCTTGATCTGCTGTACGTTAAAGCCAGCTGGATTATCTATATCTATGTAATTTCTTAGTAGATCAATCATCTTTTGCATCTGAGTGCCTGACCCTTCGCAACTCGGTATTGTTTGAGTCCTATTAAAAATGTCGCGAATGAGGCGGCTGTACATAGTTTGCTTATCTTGAGGATCATAATAACCGATAAATGGGTTTGCCTTTAAATAAGGCCAGTTTACATTTTCGTAAATTGGAATTGTAATCGTTCGTGTTACGCCCCCGTGCCCAGCACCGGGAATATTTACTTCCCTAGTTTCGTATCTAACAATAACTGGAAAAGTTGGCGCCAATTGAGCTAGCACCTGAGCACCGGCAATAACCAGGCAGCCTGCCGGTACACGAGTACAAGTACTACCGCTCGGAAGCAACTGGTCTGCTACGCCTGACTGGTCCCACTCCGTAGTGGCAAACGGTCCTACCTGGCTAATAACCTGTGTGGGTAACCATGATTCAACCGGGCTTTTCGTTTTTGGTGCGGTCGATTGCACCCTGATCTTATTTTTTACAAAGCTAAACACATCCTGTTCAGGCAGCTTGCCCAGCTTTTCTTCCAGTTTACTTAAAGTCTTTGAGCGCAAAGAATCACGCAGGTGCCCGATATAAACTAAGCGATCTGTGATATACCTCTTAGAGCTTTGGTACATCAGGTTTTCACCAAGTAACTCTGGCCTTAAGTGGTTTACAGGCATGTAGGCCAGCACGACAGGCGCACGTTCATCAGCACAAACCAATGCGCTACCGGTCTTGTTACCACTCGTAATGTTCACGTTGTAAACAGCAATCTTATTATCACTGACTTGGCTTTTGGTGGCTGGACTAACTGATGCCTTTTCAAGCGCACCCTTCTGATCAATGTAATATTTTTCGGCAACCTCGAACTGGATATCATTACTGCCTTTGGTGGCAGGGTTGTCTTTCAACGGATACGCCTGAATCACTTTCTTGATCTCGTCGGTACTAAGCTCTTTGGGGTTGTCATAAGCAATACTGGCATATTCGGCAGGTGTGATTTCTAATAAAGTTTTGTCAATACTGACTGATTGCTCTGCGTCATTGCCCTTCTTACAAGAGTAGATAGACAAGCAAATTGAAAAAATGAGCGTGGCCTTAAAAAGACCTTGTCTTGCGGTAGATTTAGATTGCATACATTATCGAGAATTAGTGTTTATGATAGTTTTATTACCGTTAATTAATAGAATGCTTGTATTAACTGATATGTAAATTTAGCTTTCAGTATAAAGGAATGATACATTTCGAGTATGTATATGCACAGAATTTGGGGTGATTCATGCCGAAAATTTAAGAAGTCGCGAATCAGAAAAGTACCTTCTATTTTTTCCAAGGGAATATTTGGAATATCTATTACCTTGGGTGTTTGATTTTCCTTCTTGCATGCTACTATAAAGCATATCATAGACACAAAGGCTATGTACCTTGATTGTTTCATGAAATTTTTACTTAGAATTATTTGAATTTCGATTTATTTAGACCTCGCATTAGTCGCCATTCGTAAATCAATCCCATATTGTCGATCTCCAAAAGCTACATCAAAAGAAAGGTTCCAGTCTGTTCCAACAAGAAACCAACCTGTTTCTGCGCCACCCCAACCCATATTTGCATGTAGATATAAATCATACTGGTTAACTAGATCGCCAGTACCGGTGCCGCCAGGTTTCTGACAGATAGCATAACCATCCACCACCCAAGCATGACCTATCTGCTGTGAACCAGACAGTCTGATCCCGGTTACAAGAACATTATGTGAGTTATCAAGTGAATTTTTTATCTGCTGTACATTAAATGTCTGAGGGTCATCTATATCAATGTATCGCCTTAAAAAAGTAATCATTTTTGGGAGTTCAGTACTGGAACCATCGCAAAGTGGGGTTGAATAACTTTGTGTGAATACGTGATTGATTAATCTTTCCGTTATTTTCTTTTTTTGTGCTGGAGCATTTGTTCCAATATAAGGAGTTTCTTTTAAATATGGCCAGTCAACCGCTTCAGTAATAAATCTTAATTCCATAGTAGGAGGATATACGTATGTTCCGGTAACTACTGACATTGGTGGTTCAATTGTGGCTAATACCTGAGCGCCAGCAATTACAAGACAGCCAGCCGACGCTTGCGCACAGCCATTTGCTGAAGGGATTCCTTGTTTAAATACTCCATCTTGCTCCCATTCGGTTGTGGCAAAGGGTCCGACTTGAGTTAATACTTGTCCCCATAAATAATACTCTACTAAACTTTTTGTCTTTGGTAAAGCATCAGTTATCTTAATTTTATTCTTGATGAATGCCGCTAAATCACTTGACGGTAATCTTCCTAACTGAGACTGAAGTTTAATTAATGTTTTCGTTCTTAAAGAATCTTTTAAATGGTTCAAATACTTAATTCTTTGCCTGAGGTAAGACTTTGCGTTTTCCAACATGAGATTCTCTGCATCCTTCGAGTTTTCTCCATCTTTGTACGATAAAACACCAGGAATCCTTTCGTCAGCAGATAATAACACGGTAGAGAATTTACCGCCTACATTAATTTCAACATTATATAAAGGAATACTATTTTCCGAAAGACCCTTTGTTCGGACTACTTCGGATGGAGATTGAGAAATACCCTTGCCGTCAAGATAATATTTTTCAATTTTATTAATTTTAGAATTTAAATCCTTAGTTCCAGGCTTTTTAAGTAAAGGATAATTGACAGCAATTCTTTCAATTTCTTCAACTGTCAATTCCCGAGGATCATCATATACAACACTGAAATATTCATCTGCAGATATTTCTATAAGTTTACCATCAAGCTTATAAGCTAAATCATCAAAGTTCTTTTGGCATGAATAAAGGCAAATAGTTATTGCCATACCCGCTAAATACATAGCGCTTGTTTTGAGAGAGAGAGTTTTCATTTAGATTTTAAAGTTTCAAGGAAGGTATTAGTAGTTGTTACATAAAGCAATAATAGCTATAAAAATTTAATAGCGCAATAGGTTTTGTGATTTTATTATACTTATTTTTATAATTTATACTATAATAATATAAAATTAATGATACATATATTATTCGTGCATCAATGATAACGCGACTTCACCGATTGGAAAATCTTGATGGAAATGTTTAAATTTAAACACCATTAATATAGCTTATATGGCCTTTAAGCGCCCTTAGTTAGTATTTCTTTATTTAATTTGTGTAGATAATATAACCTCTTCAGATGGACAAATTCAGAGGTTGCCTACACAGGATTAAAATTACTTCTCCTAGAATACAGAGCTATTCTAAATGCTAAGCCTTTAAATGGAAAAAAATAACAAACCTATTTGGATTTGTATTAAAAATTTCCTCTCGCTGTAGCTTTTCATTAATGGAACTTTATCAGAAGTAATTTTAACTGTATCTCAAAAAACTAAATTTATTAGCTTATGTTATTTATAATTCATATAATATTTAGTGCTCATGTCCAAACCAGTTAACCATTATTTCGTTTCTTAGACCAGACATAAAAATTTTGTGCGTTGTAATTTGATGTTTAACTAATGTTCTTTAATCTGTAACTTGTACTTCGGCCACCACTTTCCTCCTGTTCGAGTACACCTTTTTTTATCAGGTCCTGTATATCCCTTAGTGCAGTATCTGTAGATGTTTTGGTGATTGTCGCCCATTTGGAAACATTTAGTTTACCAAAAAAATTGTCAAGCAGGACCTGCAGCATTTTTTGCTGACGCAGGTTGAATTCCTGTCCGCTATGGTTTTCCCAAAACCTTGCTCGTTCTAAAATCCTGGATATGGTTTGCTCTGTTTCCTCCATCGAATGATAAAGACAGTCAAGGAACCATTCCAGCCAGGGTGTTATATCTAGCTCACCTCGCTGAGTGGATTCTAAGATCTCATAATAGCCCTTCCTTTCTTTGAGTATTTGGGCCGACATGGAATAAAATCTTTGCCTGCTTTTATCTGCACGAGCCAGTTGCATATCGGCAATAGCTCTCGCGATACGCCCATTTCCGTCATCAAAGGGGTGAATGGTTACAAACCAAAGATGCGCTATCGCTGCCTTGATCACCAGGTCCAGTTCCTGCTGATCATTCAGCCAGTGTAAAAAGCCGTCCATCTCTGCTGGAACTTTTTCTGCGGCAGGGGCTGTAAAATGCACCGTTTCCCGTCCCATTGCACCCGGGACGACTTCCATTGGACCGTCTCTCCAGTCGGCCACCTTTATTTTATACATACCGCTGCGTCCGGTTGGAAAGAGTGCCGCATGCCATCCGAAAATTCTGTCCTGGCTGAGGGGATGGTCGTATCTTTGGGTAGCATCAAGCATCATTTCAACCACACCTTCCACATCCCGCTCTGTAGTTACAGTACCCGCAACCTCTATACCTAAACGCCTGGCGATAGAAGACCTAACCTGTTCTTCGCTGAGCAGTTTGCCTTCAATTTCACTAGATTTCACAACATCTAAAGTCAATGCCTGAAGCATCGCTTCTTCCTGAATCTTGAAACCAAATGCCTGCATCTGACCTAAGATTTTGCCTTGCCGATGCCTGACATCACCTAATTTTGCGAAGAGTTTCTCCCGGTCCCAGTTAAAATCTGGCCACTTTTCTCGCTGATGAATAAACATAATTACCGCATTTGTGCGGTGAATATAGGGTTTAATTACCGCATATTAAAATTTTATCCATTTTTTGCGGTGAAGAGTGTTGCTAATCGCCTTATTTTTGCGGTGAATAAAGGTTCTATTTGCCGCACAGCATAAAGTTAATTTATGGTGTTTGAGAAATGGCGGACTAAGACAATATTTACCATTCCCATAGACTTCTCAGGTCATGTATTGGTATAGTCGATGAGCAGCGCCAGTTAAATCATGGATCCGAGATAGATGTTTTCAGTGGAAATGCAAATTTGGATATAGCGGATAAAAAACAGCTTGTGCAGCTCTTACCGCCTGAACATATAAATTTACTGACGGGAGATGTTTCGTTCAAGTCAAACCCCGCACTCTCAAAAGTATTAGAAACCAGTAACGTTGTTTAAATATATGAATTTTATAGAAAGGAAAATTTCAAGCAGAAAAGCTATCTCTATTTTGGCCAAGAGTGGGATTGAAGTGGAAGATCATAAATCCCATATCATCTTGGATTTTCTTTACCTAATGGCAAAGAATTATACCAAGAATGATAAAGTGGAAAATGACCGGCACCCAAACGAAAAATCGAACTTGCCAAAATCCATCAAGAGGAGTGAACCAATATCGTTTTTAGACTGATTCACGCAAGAGTCTAAGGAGGTTTTTAACTAGTTGTCGAACACCCGTTGGCCAAGCTGCAACAATTTGGTTATCAGATTTTTATTGGCATAAAAAAAGGAAATACCATGCTTTTGGTATTTCCTTAAGTAGAGTCAATCCGCGGAAGTTCGAACTTTTATGAGCATTGCGAAGCGATAGTTGATTTTGAGAATTTGTTAAACAATAAGGTGGAAAGGCAGTATCGTAAAAAGAAATTACTATAAGTTTTACCAAGGAATTTATCATTTTGAAATCTATTCCAATAGCCTCTTCAATGAATTGTTTCGCCCATTTTTGTATTATCAAGAAACGACCGTTTTTTGATAATTGGAAGAAGAGAAATAATGATCGCAATATTTCTCTTGCTCTGCCGTGTATTAGAACCCCTAGCTGAACTATCATAGATAGCTTAAACCTTGGTCTTGCAGCTTTGAATTGGTGCTTGCTCTAAAAAACTGTTAAATAGCAAATTAAATTGTTCAGAGAAATCCAAAAGGCGTACCAGTTAATGCAATAACGTGATCGTAAATTTGAGGTATTCCCTTTTATAAGTCCAGCAACTTCTAAGGCTTTAAGATGCTTTGCAACTGAAGATTCTTCAATTGGCAGATCGTTTATTACTCCTTCAGTACAACTTTCTTTCCTTGCAAGCCGGATCATTATAGCCATCCGGGCTGGGTGTGCCAAGACCCGCATGAACTTTGCAAGCTGCTTTTCTATTGGCGCATAGTCTCTGGTGTTGACCTCCATTTGGTTAGTGTTATTTGGCTAGTCGCAATGCATCTGCAAATTCACTTTGCAACAAACTATTTTCAATAGCTCTTGCTGAGGCTTCTACGTCATATTCAAACCTTATAAACTCTACCTGTATGCTGTTTTTATCTGATAGGGAGCTGTCTGCAGCAATGGTAAGTATCACATAGCAGCCCCTGGGATCTCCGTCTTTAGGCTTTCCTACCGACCCGAGGTTAACTACGTGCTTAAACTTATTATCATTATCCTCTAAAATACGATGGTAAGGCTTGTGAGAATGACCAACAAAGAGCATGTCTGCACCTGCTTCCTGCATCATATCTAAAACATACTTTTCATCCGTATCTATTAAAATATATTCATCTATACTTCTGGTGCTGCCGTGGGCAAAAACAAGATTGAGTGTTTCGGATTGTAGTTTGTATTCCAATTTAATGTGCGCAGGCAGTGTCTTCAGGTAATCTCTATTATCCTGGCTGATTAAATGATACGCATAATTCTTCCCTGGCTCCTGGAGACTATTCGGGGTTGTAATTAATTTTTCAACCTTCTGGTCATGATTACCTTTCAAAGTTCCGATTCCACGCTTACGGATCTCCTGGATAATTTCGTTTGGATAGATGTGGTATCCCACCAGATCACCGAGACAATAAACGGCATCGGGTTTTTGGTCATCCATATCGTCTAACATTGATTTAAATGCAGGTAGATTGGCATGAATATCTGAAAATAGTGCTATTCTCATACCTTATCCTCTACGCAACATGTCTGCATATTCATTCGGAAGAGGACTATCCTCTACGGCTTTAGCTGCCTTTTCTATATCATACTCAAAGCGAATAAATTCGACTTTAACACTGTCCTTATTGTTTACTGTACTATCAGGGTTGATGGTTAAAATAACATAACCACCCCTTGGGTCGCTGTCTTTTGGTTTACCTACTGAGCCAATATTAATGGCATGCCTGAAATGATCCGCACCTTCATTCCCTGAGTTTAAAATTCTATGATAAGGCTTGTGGGTATGGCCAAAACACATAATATCTGCATCTGCCTGTTCCATGATCCGAAGCATGCTTTTTTCATCACGGTCTTCAAAAAGGTATTCATTGACCTTACAGGGGCTACCATGTACAAACAGAATATTGCGTTTATCGTGGTTCAACTGGTATTCTAGTCTAATGTGAGCAGGAAGGGTTCTTAGATAAGCACGCTGTTCGTCCCTTACCACTTCGTTTGTGTAGGAGATAGAAACCTTACCTAATGCTTTTTCTTCTTCTGTTTTATAGGCACAACCGCAATCATCACTAGACCTGCCAATGCCCCAGTCATAATTTCCTGCGATAGTTGGTATGCCTCGTTTGCGAATTTCATCTATTACTTCGTTTGGCCAGATGTTATATCCAACTAAATCTCCAAGGCAATAAATTGCATCAGTGTTTCTGGTTTCAACGTGTTTAAAAAAGGCTTCCAGGGCAGGAAGATTAGCATGGATATCTGAAAAAAGTGCAATTCTCATTAATGTATGGTGTTTAATTTTTTTGACGGATAGTATTTCTTGCGGAAGTAAAAAGCAAGGTTGACCAGGGCAATCAGTGCCGGGACTTCAACCAAAGGGCCAATAACGCCCGCAAATGCTTGTCCCGAATTGATTCCAAAAACACCAATAGCAACTGCTATGGCCAGTTCGAAATTATTTCCTGTGGCCGTAAAAGCAATTGATGTACTTCTTGAATAGTCTGCACCGAAGTAACGGCCAGCAAAAAAGCTGATCACAAACATGATAGAAAAATAAATAACAAGGGGTATAGCAATTCTCACTACATCCATTGGAATTTGTACAATCAGTTCGCCCTTCAGGCTAAACATAATTACGATAGTAAAAAGTAGCGCTATCAAAGTAATTGGGGAAATCAGCGGGATAAACTTGTTTTGAAACCAGTCTTCACCTTTCAGTTTAATAAGGCCGTACCGACTGATTATACCCATTGCAAAGGGAAGCCCCAGGTAGATTCCTACGCTTTTAGCAATCTCGGAAATGGTGATGTTTACTTCAAGGCTCTCCAGACCAAAAAAAGGTGGCAAAACGGTAATAAAGATATAAGCAAACACACTGTAGAGCAATACCTGAAAAATGCTGTTCAGTGCAATCAAGCCTGCTGCATATTCCCTGTTACCCTCTGCAAGCTCGTTCCAGACCACCACCATAGCAATACACCTTGCCAGGCCAATAAGGATCAGCCCAACCATATATTCCGGATAATCTCTTAAAAAAGTGATTGCTAAAAAAAACATTAGAAGTGGACCAATTACCCAATTCAGAACCAGGGATACGCTTAAGACTTTAGTGTCTTTAAAAACTTCTCCCATCTTTTCATATTTCACCTTAGCAAGTGGCGGATACATCATTAAGATCAGTCCGATAGCTAATGGGATGTTTGTGGTTCCACTGGAAAACGAGTTTATAAATCCGGAGGAAGATGGTAGAAAATAGCCGGTAGCTACACCGATACCCATCGCTAGAAAAATCCATAGTGTAAGGTACCGGTCTAAAAAGCTTAATTTTCTTCTTTCGGCAGCAGGTGCACAGTTGTTTGCAGACATAGTTTATGATTGATTATTTAGCAGCAACCGCCACCTGGTGTACACGCTGATCCTGAAGCAGCAAGATTCTGAAATTGTACTTTTTGTTTTACTTCAGGAACACCACATAGTTCCGGAGCAAGGCACGCTGTTGTCTTAGCAATAAGCAGGAAGTTTTTACCATCGTAACCAAGGTCGTATTTACCAATAGTTTGAGCCTGGTATTCTACCTCAATTTCCAGATCTTCCATCGCCAATACTTCTTCAGAAAGAGATATGATGTTTAGCAACTTGCCTGCTTTCAAACGATGCTCAAAATCGTTGGCATCCCAAAGTTGGAAGTTGGCTACTTTTTCATGACGTACCGTACCGCCACAATCAATAAAATCTTTAGTAACAACACCAACTTCGGTCACATGGAAATGTTCAGGAACTGGTGTACCGTTTTCTAATTGAAAGTTTACGCTTTCAGCCTGCGCCAAGTGGGCTTTTATTTCTGATAGTTTCATAATTAAAGATTTAAGTATTTTTATATTGCAATTAAACGATTGATTTGATTAAAAAAAGCTAGCAGCAGCTAGCTTCTAGCTTATATGATCCAAGGAAGGCACCGATTTGGGCTTCCAGTAATTTCCATGTTTCAGGGTTTATGCAATAGCAAACGCTAACCCCTTCGATGGTACCCTGGATAATCCCGACAGACTTTAATTCCCTTAAATGCTGGGAGATTGTAGCTTGGGCAAGACCCAGCTCCTCTACAAGATCTCCACAAATACAAGTATTGAAAACTAGTATTCTTTGCAGAATAGCAATACGTGCAGGGTGAGCCATTGCTTTTAATAGCTGAGCAAGCTGGTTCTGCTCGGAGGTAAACATTTCGGTTTTTGTAAGTCCCATATAATATTGCAATATTACGATTTATTAATGAAACAACAAATTTATCAGAATATTAATTTTAATTCTTCTGATCTCTCTTTTTGCTGCTAAGGTTTAAAATCAAATAACCTAATAGTCCTGATATTACGGAGCCGACAAGAATTGAAAACTTTGCTTCCTGAACAAGCAGCGGGTCAGCGAAGGATAAGATTGATATAAATATGGACATGGTAAACCCGATACCTGCAAGTAGGCCAACACCAAGGATATGAACCCATTTTGCATTTTCAGGTAGCTCACTTAGCTTAAGCTTTACGCTGAGCCATGATATAAATAATATACCCAAAGATTTACCAATAACCAGACCTAGCACAATGCCCATTCCCAGACCTGTAAAAAGCCCTTCTACCATGCCGTTTTCAAAACGGATGTTGGTGTTGGCCAGTGCAAATATTGGAATGATCAGAAAATTAACGGGTTTAGTAAGTGCATGCTCTAGTTTTTCCAGTGGAGACTCTTTATGATCTGCTGTTGTGGGTAGTGTAAGCGCTATCAAAACTCCTGCAATAGTTGCATGAATGCCTGAGTGATGAACAAAGTACCAGATAAAAATACCTGGAATTAGGTAAAAGGCAAGGTTCTTTAACCCGAAGCGATTAAAGAGGAACAGTAGTATCAATATAGCCCCGGAATAAACCATATTCATATAGTGGAGATCCGAAGAGTAAAATACCGCGATTACTAATATTGCAAGCAGATCATCAACAATAGCCAGGGCAGCTAGAAAGATCTTTAGGGAAAGTGGAACCTTTACTCAGGAGCGATAGAATGGCTAGTGCAAAAGCAATGTCTGTAGCCATTGGTATACCCCATCCGCTAGCAGTTGGCGTATCACGGTTAAATATGGTATAGATTATTGCCGGCACAATGGCACCACCAATCGCACATATAATCGGAAGTATTGCCTTTTTAGGTGAGGAAAGTTCACCTTCCACAATTTCCCTTTTAATTTCAAGTCCCACCAAAAGAAAGAAAATGGCCATCAGGCCATCATTGATCCATAGCGCAACAGAATACTTTAAATGTAAACTGGTGGTTTCATATCCAATTTGATTCGCTAAAAAGTTATCAAAGCCTTCACCCAGTGGCGAGTTTGCTATTATTAAAGACAAAATTAAACAGGAAAATAAGATAATCCCACTTGATGTTGTAGAGTTGAAAAAGTCTTTAAAAACCTTTTTGTTGATCGACATTGGCATATTTTTCAAATATAACATTTTCATTTTTACGGTCTAAATCTGCCTCCTGTTAATTCAGACACCAGAGCAAAACCATAGGTAATGACAGATTTTAAAAATATTTTTCTATTTTTGCATCAATCGAAATGAGAAAAGTTAAACAAGTTTCATATAACCCTGTGACAAAGCCCTGAATTCTTTCAGTGACTCTTTTCTCCCTTAGCATAATCCCTTGCTAGGGCAATGCCCCTTATTTTATAATTTTTGACCTTTAATTTTATTGGTATGTTCTTACGTACACGTTTTTTTGACTTATCTCAAAAAGTCAACTACAAAACCGAAATTTTGGCTGGCATCACTGTGGCCATGACCATGATGCCTGAATCGCTCTCCTTCGCTATCCTTGCGGGTTTCCCCCCTTGGTCGGTCTTTATGCAGCTTTTATTATGGGGCTTGTAACCTCAGTTCTGGGCGGTCGTCCAGGTCTGATCTCAGGCGGTGCAGGAGCAGTCGTAGTTGTGCTGATTGCTTTGATGCAGGCGCATGGAATTGAATATGTATTCGCCGCTGTAGCCCTCGCCGGCGCCTTTCAGATCCTGGTAGGTCTTTTCAAGCTTGGGAAATTTATCAGACTTGTTCCCCAACCGGTAATGTATGGCTTTGTTAATGGACTGGCAGTTATTATATTCATGGCCCAGATTGAACAGTTCAAAACCATCATCAATGGAAAAGAGGCCTGGTTGACCGGTAGCCCACTTTTAATCATGGCCGGGTTGGTTGCGCTTACCATTGCTATCGTACTATTCTTTCCAAAGATAACAAAGGCGGTACCACCATCCCTGGTTGCTATTATTGTTGTTTTTCTTGTCGTCCTCGGGTTCGGTATCGATACTAAAACAGTAAGCGATATTGCCTCTGTCAGCGGAGGGTTTCCACCATTTCACATTCCTCAGATTCCATTGACATTTGAAACCTTTCAAATTATATTGCCCTATGCCGCGATCATGGCAGGAGTTGGGCTTACCGAGGGGCTGTTAACACTTAACCTAGTAGACGAAATTACTGCAACCAGGGGGAATGGTAACCGTGAATCAATAGCTCAGGGTATTGCCAATATTCTGAATGGCTTTTTCTATGGTATGGGAGGATGTCCAATGATTGCTCAGACTTTGGTAAATCTTTCAGCAGGGGCGAGAGCCCGCCTGTCGGGCATAGTGGCAGCACTCACTATTTTGCTTATCATTCTGTTTGGCGCACCGATAATTGGTTTAGTTCCAATGGCTGCCCTTACAGGCGTGATGATCATGGTGGCCGTAGGAACCTTTGAGTGGATCAGTTTACGGATCATCAATAAAATGCCAAAACAAGATATATTTATTGGCATACTGGTGGCTGCGATCACCATTTGGCTTCATAACCTCGCCCTTGCAGTTTTAATTGGTGTAATTATATCGGCACTTGTTTTTGCCTGGGAGAGTGCAAAAAGGATTCGTGCAAGAAAATTCGTGGATGGAAGTGGCACCAAGCACTACGAAATTTATGGGCCATTGTTTTTTGGTTCAGTTACAGCGTTCACTGAAAAGTTCGATGTTAATGAAGACCCATCTGAAGTAATTGTTGATTTTAAGGACAGTCGAGTGTCGGATATGTCTGCTATTGAAGCATTAAACAAGTTAACAGAACGATACCATCTCGCGGGTAAAAAACTTCATTTAAAACATTTAAGCGAAGATTGTAGGCTACTACTTAAAAACGCTGAAAGTGTTATTGATGTTAATATATATGAAGATCCGACATATCGTGTCGCTATTGACAAATCTTAAGTATAAATTAGAAATTTGGATGGAGCTTTTTATATAGCTCCTCCAGTATTTCCGTTATCATTATTCCCTCGTTTTTTGAAAGATGACTGCTAGTCCTATCACTATTCCACCGTTTTTTGATAGAAATTGAGATGAGTATTTGATAAACAGTTATAGAACTATTGTGTCTTTTCTAGCAGGCCAGCGATGAAGTAAAGTCTACAGTTGTTTCCTTTCAACCATCAAGAAAAAGGAAGAATACAAGTTATCCTATGAGAGATTTTTGGCTATATTGTAATCACCTACATTTATTGAAATGAAAAACGACAAAACATCACAAAACTACACGTTAAACAGACGTAATTTTGTTACTGGAATTATCCCGGTGATAGCTGGCGCAACAATACCATCCTGGGCTTCGGCGAAGGAGATTCAACAAACCAGAGAAGACAATGACTTTCCAGGACTTATTACGCGAGAGAAAAAGCCATTAAATATGGAGTTTCCATTTCCTACGTTAAAAAACAGGATTACTCCAAATAACCAGTTCTTCATCAGGAGTCATTTTAATATTCCCAATATTGATGCTACAAATTGGGAATTAGAGATTGGCGGCAACACCAATCATGTCATAAAGATCAATCTGAGCGAACTTAAAAAGCTTCCTGCAAAAAAGGTAATGGCTACTATAGAATGTGCCGGAAACGGACGTGCTAACCTCGCCCCAAAAGTGAAGGGTTTAGGATGGGAACAAGGTGGGATCAGCAATGCTGAATGGACAGGAGTACCTTTATCCGTATTGTTAAAGAAGGCTGGCATAAAGGTGGGTACGGTAGACATTATTTTGGAAGGGAATGATGAGGGGATGATTACAGAAGAGCCGAAATCACCAGGAAAAATCAAATTCGCCCGAAGCATTCCGTTAAATATAGCAATGCAGGATCACATCATCATCGCCTATGAAATGAATGGAAAACCATTGAGTGCTGAACATGGTTTCCCGGCAAGGGCAATTATTCCAGGATGGTATGGTATGGCATCTGTGAAATGGCTGATGAAAATTACTGCATCTGAAAAGCCGTTTGATGGCTATTGGCAGACGATTGAATATGCTTACTGGAAGCGTGTTGAAGGACTACCTACCTTGACGCCCGTAACCACTACATTGGTTAAGTCTGAAATATCAAGGCCGGTATTGTTTGAAGCGGTGCCGGCTGGAAAACCTTATCAAGTAAGGGGTGCAGGATGGTCAGGTGATAGTAACCTATCGAAAGTAGAAATAAGCACGGATAAAGGAAATTCATGGCAACCAGCAAAATTAATTGGTCCTGCTATCCCTTTCGCCTGGCAGCTATTTGAATTTGAATGGGTGGTTCCTGCTAAGACTGGAAGATATAGTTTAATGGCTAGAGCGACAGATCAAAATGGCAAAACGCAACCCATGGAGCATGATTTAGACAGAAGAACTTACATGGTTAATTTTATCTCGCCAATTGATGTAGATGTAATATAGCTCAATAAGAACAAATTTCAGGATCTTGCGGTTATCGCATAAGGCTTGTTTGGCATAAACAGTTTATCACAATTAATATTCTACATCAAACCATGATCAGATTCACGTCTATACTTCTACTATTTGCTAGTTTCTCTGCACGAGCACAACATGAACACATGCAAATGGCAACTAAAAAAAATGTCTTCCTTGGGCAAATGGCTCATATGATGATGAAGATGGATGAAATATCAGCTACCACATCTGCAGACAGAGATTTCATACAAATGATGATCCCACATCACCAGGGTGCTATTGATATGGCAGAAGAAGAGATTAAGACCGGAAAAAATAAAGAAATGATTCAGCTAGCTAAAAGTATCAAAGCTGAGCAACAAACCCAGATTCAGCAAATGCGACTCCTGCTCAGCCATCCTGAAGGATTTATCGCTACAGGCAACCAACATCAAAACGCCAACCAGAAGATGATGAAAGTGATGATGGAACAAATGCCTGAAGAAAAACAATTGTCTGATACTGATCTGTCCTTTGCAAGGATAATGCTTCCTCACCATCAGGCTGCCATCGACATGGCTAAAGTTGAGTTGCGGTATGGAAAAAATAAAAATGTAAAAAGACTGGCCGAGAATATTATCTCAGATGAACAGATAGAAATCCAACAAATGAAGACATTTACAAACTCCCATTAACATATGAAAAAGATATCCTTGTTTACGCTATTAATATTCAGTTTTGCCCTACAATCAAAAGCACAATCAATCTATGCCCAAGACAGGGTTTATACAGGCAATCAGATATCTAATACGGTTTCTGTCTTAGATCCCTCAACACAAACGCTATTAGGAAATATTGTTCTTGGTAAACCCCAACCTGATATCTTAAGTCCTCTATATAAGGGACAGGCCCTGGTTCATGGCCTGGGTTATTCCCCTAAAAGGCAATTACTAGCAGCGGTTTCCATTGGATCAAATTCAGTAACCTTTATTTCAACAGCAAAAAATAAAGTTTTAAAAACTGTTTATATCGGACGTTCACCGCATGAGGCAACCTTTAACCCTTCAGGATCACAGGCATGGATATCGGTAAGAGGAGAATCGTATATCAGCGTAATTGATGCAAATAAACTGATTGAAATCAAGCAAATTCCAGTAGCCGACGGCCCGGGAATGGTTGCTTTTACTCCAGATGGAAAATGGGCTTATATTTGTTCCAGCTTTACTGCAGAAGTGGATGTAGTGAATGCAACTTCTTATGCTATTGTAAAGCGTATTCCAGTAGTTAGTCCATTTTCTCCAAATATATTCTGTAGTCCTGATGGGAAATGGATTGCATTGACACATAAGGATGTAGGGAAGATCACTGTCATCAGCACGGAGACAAATACGATACATACAGTACTAAATACAGGTCCAATTACCAACCATGTCACTTTTACTTTAGTTAATGATTCACCTGTGATGCTGGCAACCATTGGCGGAGAAAACAGCTTAAAAGTATTTAGTGTTTCACAAGATTTCAAGCTTACTGATAGCGTTGCGACAGGATCATTGCCACATGGCGTCTGGACTTCGGCAGATGGTAAATTTGCATATGTCGGATTAGAAAATGATGACCAGGTACAAGTGGTTGATCTGGTAAAAATGGCCGTTGTAAAAACCATTGCTATTGGACAATGTCCGCAAGCATTGTTGTACGCCGCTAATGCCAGCCCTGCAAATGCCTCAAAAGAAAATTTAACCCCGCTTAATCTTGCAGACAAAAGTCAGGTGATTAAATTGATGAATAAGGATAATTCAATGTCATCAGGCATGCTAAACGTAAGAAGCGTAGGCTTGACTGATCTTGTCCAACAGGACTTTAAAAAACTCGAGCCAAATACTTCGTATACTTTAGCGTTAACCAACTCCTCAAATGATACGTTTAACGCAGATTATGTCATCAATTCTTTTAAGACCGATGAAAAAGGAGCTTTTAGCGGTCAATCCTCGGGGATAATTAAGAGTGTAGGAACAGGTGGCGCCGATTATAAACATGTGGTTCTTATTGATGATCTTTCAAAAAAGCTGGTGATGATCAGTAACTAATGTATTTTAAACCAAAGATATAACTGCCCATAATGCAGCACTTGAAATTACTATCCATAAAATTACGCCTTGTAACAGTGGCATTATCCCCACTGCTTTCAAGATAGTAAATGAGAGTCCGCTTCCTATCAGGAACAAGGTTAAAGTTAAGCCTGCTTTTGCTAATGCTACAAAGTAGGGCGCAAAAGGCTTAATAAAAGGTAAGTAGGTGTTGGCGATCATTGCCAGGATAAATAGCCCTATAAAATAGGGTATACTAACTTTGCTATTGTTGCTTTTGAACAGGAAAGATGTACCAAACGCTACGGGAACAATCCATAGTGCTCTGGCTAACTTAACAGTTGTGGCTATCTGTAGTGCTTGTTCACCATATTTACTGGCTGCCCCAACAACAGAACTGGTATCGTGAATAGCAATGGCACACCACATACCAAATTGTGACTGTGACAAGTTAAGCGCATGTCCGATAGCGGGGAAAAGAAATAAGGCCACCGAGTTGAGTATAAAAACAGTACCCATTGCAACGGAGATCTGTTTTTCTTCTGCGTTCATTACAGGCGACAATGCAGCAATAGCACTTCCACCACAGATCGCCGTTCCAGCTGATATCAAAAAAGATGTTTTACGTTCTATTTTAAATACTTTTCCCAGGATAAAACCAATGATAAGCACTCCGAAAATAGAAACTACGGTAAACAGTACGCCTTCTTTTCCTGCTTTCATTGCACTGAATACATTCATTCCAAATCCTAGCCCGACAACAGAAATTTTTAGCAGCAGGTTTGTGGCCTTGTGATTTAAATGCAGATAGGGATGTTCCATTAGTTGCGCCAATACTAATCCTAGCAATAAGGCTAAAGGAGGCGACATAAATGGAAAGAGGCACAGCAAAACTGCCAGGATGAAGATAATTTTACGGGTGTTTAAATTTAAGTTTAGCAGGTTACCCGCCTTTATTTTAGAAGAATTTGAATTGTCTTTGATTTGTGTCATAATTTTGATTGTCTTTATTTTCTAATTCAAAGATCCATAACTAATAAACCCCGATCAAATCATTAAAACTTATCTTCCATAACTTCATGTTATAGAAGATAAGTTTTTAGACATTATTTATTCCCAACCCCATTTTTTGAAAATGAGATGTCCTTTATCGGATTGCATAAACTTGATAAAATCCTCAGTTTCCGACTTATGCGTACCAGTGCTACCCCTCACTACAGGTGTACCTCTATAGACTGTTTGTGTAACAGGAATCCTAACCATTGAGGTGAGGTCTGGTAAACGGTTATGCCAGGAGCCAAATGTTATCCAGGCATCATATTGAGGATCATTTTTCCATGCAGCAATACCCAATGCCGAATTTGCAAATGTACCTGCTATACGCTGCTGTATGTTTGCAATCAGATCTTGTCGACCTGCCAAATCTTCCCAAAGCCCCATTTGCCCAGCCCCATTCACATCAAGAATTTTCACACCTGGTTTACAGAGATCGCCCAGATTTTTGATGTTTTTAGGATTGCCGGGCCGTACCAGGATCGCTGCCGCACGTTTATATAACTCTGTCCGAGAGTTCGCCACTATCATGTTTGGGTGGTCAGACATGAATTTTGAAAGCATGTATTCTGCTCCTCCAAAGAACAGATCTGCATGTTTCATTGCATCCGGCATCCATTCATTATCTGGCCCGGCAGTGACTTTAATTACGATATCATGCTGCTTTCCAAAAACCTTCGCACATTCATTGATCGGTCCGAGCGGCCCACCGGGACCATAGACATATAAAGTATCGTTTGGGATTTGTGCATTCCCAATGGTCACTACAGCAACGACTGACAATATGGTTAAAAATATATTTTTCATTGTGTTTATGTTTAAGGTAAATCAAAACCAAACTTTTTGTAGATGGCAGCAGCCTGCGGACTGATCAAAAAATCCATAAAATCTTTTGCAGCGGCCGGATGTGGCGCATCTTTTAACTGTCCCGCTATATATTGCGCATGGATATTCTCTTTTTCAGGAATTTCAATGAGCTCAACAGGATGGCCAATCATTTTCTGATAGTAGGCCTCAGTATACCATACTGGAGCGGCGTCACTTTCGTTGTATAGGATCCTCATTGGTGATTGGCGATGATGGATCATGGTAAGATAAGTAGTCTTATCTTTAACTTTATCTTCCATGATGGTAGATTTTAATGTTTCCCCTCCAGCTTTCACATAGGCTTCTTCAATACGTTTACCGATCCCTTCATTCTCTGGATTGGGCATACTGATCCTCAGCTCTTTATTTGCTAAATCTTTGAGTGACTTCAATGCCTTCGGATTTCCCTTTTGGACCATGATTGCCAACCTGTTTCTAGCATATAAAGTCGTTTTGCTAAACCATTCAGGGGTCATGTCTATCCGGTTCTTACCAGCTGTATAAACATCCGGCTTTAAGGTAATTCTCATGTTGCCCACCACAATGCTACCGGTTTTTATTTGTTGGGCTAAAATGCCTGGGGGAAGCGTTTCGGCAAATACCCGCTGATAATGTGGATATGACTTTTTAAAGGCTGCAATTAATTCGTCAATGCACATAAACTGGTTACCGGCAAAGAAAACCACCAGTTGGGGATCATTAATGTCTCCAAAAAGATCAGGCACATTGTCTACTCCAGGTACTGTGAACTGAACTTTACTTTCAGGTGGAGTATTCCAGGGCGGATCAAAGCGATGATCCTGGGCCTTAACATTTCCACAAAGCAATAAAAATGCAACTGTGGCTAAAAAGGTGTGATTTATATATTTCATGATTTTCTAATTATTTGGTTTAAGGATGTACAACTGCCCATCCCTGATATTGACGGATGATGATTTCACCATTGCCGCTGGGTACATAACTGATAAAATCAAATAAGGTATTTTTTTCGATTTTCCTTTCTCTGACGGTATTTTCACATTGTGCAAGAATTACTCCTCTGGATTGCAGTTCTAACAATGTTTTTTCAAAAGATCCGTTCTTCTGGTAAACAGCTACGCCATCTCCAAAGGCAATAAGTTCTGCATTGATTTTCCCTTTTAACCTGGGATCGTCGAGTGCATTTTTTAGGTTTCGAAGTGTTCCTGCAATCTTTTTCTCATCACCGTTATTGATTACATACAGTGCCTTATAATTTTTCAGGGTGGCTTTTGCCCCTGTAAAATTAGCAGGTGTAGCTTGGGCAAAAGTGGCCGAGGTTGCTGCGATCAGCAAAAATAATGTACAGATTAAGGTTATTTTTTTCATGATTTTAGATTTTGATGATTTATTTAGTTGTTAGTTTTACTTGTTTTTCGGAGGTTACAATTGGTGCAAATGGACCATACTTATGTTGATTTTCAGAAAATTTGTCGGCATATGGTCCGTATGGCGCATCAAAAGGTTTTTTTAACAAATCAGGGTAATCTTTTCCCTGATCTTTATGTGGTCTTGGCTGTGAGTTCACAAAAGCAGCGAGATCCCAGGCCTCCTCATCACTTAACTGCGCATCTCCATATCTGGCACCATATGGCATATTGTTCTTTACGAACCCCGCAAAGTTACTGAGTCTATACATCCCTGCGCCATCATTGTAGCTGTGTTTGCCCCATAATGGCGGATAAACATAAGTTAGTTTGTCTTCATCGAGTATTCCCTCACCATTTGCACCATGACAACTTTGACATTTACTGGTATATAAAATCGCTCCATGTTTGACATTCGCTGCCCTATCCAGGAATTTTAATTTTTCGGTTCCCGTTCCAAACACTTTCTCCCCTTTTTTTACACCTGTTCCAAGCCATTTCATATAAGCCAGCATTGCCTGTATCTCTTTACTAGATTCGTCTGGTACTTTGCCTGCAAGACTTCGATTGAAGCACTCTGCAATACGTGCCGATGCAGGTTCAACCTTTCCTGATCTGCCACTCATTTTAGGAAAACTGGAAATAAAACCAGCATAATTATTTCCGAACAGTTTGGTTCCACCCTCGAGGTGACAATTCTGACAATTCATACCATTTGTAATACGGGCTATGGATCCATTTGGCCCAAAATATTTGCTCGTATGTGCTATTAATTCTTTGCCATACCTGATCATCTGGCCGTACTTGGTGTCCGCCGGAATCGTATTTTCATCAGGCGCTTTCCAGGCATCAGCAGGTACAACCTGGCTTTTGACGTTAACAGCAGCTATACCGGTTTCCACATCCTGTTTGGTTTTTGCTGTCACTACATCTGGCTGCCCATTAAAAAATAAAGTGCAGATGAAAATGGTTCCACAAGCAACAAATAGAAACGCAATGATAGCCGTTGTCCTGGCTGTATATATAAGTGCTTGTCTGATTTCTTTTTCTGTTGATTCCTTATTCATAACCAATATTTTTCTGTTACAAATGTGCATTTATTCTACTCATCAGAAAAAGCATAAAAAGTTATTGATGATAACGTAAGGTTATGATGTCAGTACCCGTTGAAACAAATTGTTTGTATCTTAGGTTATCTACTAAAACCGTGTATGATAGATTTCCGTTTGCAAGTATTTTATGCTGTCGCTAAAAGGCTGAATTTTACAAAGGCCTCGGCAGAGTTATTTATCAGTCAGCCTGCTGTAACCAAACACATTAAAGAATTAGAGCAGGAGTTCAAAATGTCATTATTTGAACGCAGTGGAAACAAAAAAATCAGCCTCACCCCAGCCGGCGAATTATTGTTGCATTACGCAGAACAGATTTTTGGAACTTACCGGGAACTGGAATATGATATGAATCTACTTACTAAACAGCATAAAGGAATATTGAGGATTGGTGCCAGCAGTACTGTGGCACAATATATCATTCCACCTGTATTGGCACAGTTTCACAATAAGTTTAAGGATATACAAATTCAACTGGTTACCGGAAACACAGAAGATGTAGAGCAGCGTTTGATTGCTAAGGAAATAGATTTTGGAATCATTGAAGGCATCTCCCGGAACCCACAGATTAAATACGAACAATATCTAAAAGACGAGCTGGTGCTGGTGTGTTCTGGTCACAATTATGCCATGAAAAAGGAAATGATCAAACCGAATGAGTTGAAGGATTATGATTTATTACTTCGTGAACCTGGTTCTGGTACACTAGATGTTATTGCATATGCTTTAAAAGCACACCAGATAAAGGTGGGGGACTTAAATATAGAAATGCAGTTAGGTAGTACCGAAAGCATTAAATCCTATTTGATTCACAGCAAATGCCTGGCTTTTTTATCTATCCACTCCATATTGAAAGAGCTCAAGAATAATGAATGCCGCATCATAGATATCAAGGATATGGTTATCGAAAGGCCGTTTCATTTCATTCAGCTTCATGGTCAGCAGGACGCTCTGGCGGAACTATTTATGCGCTTCGCTAAAAGCTACAACTATAATGTATAGTGTTACCGAAATTTCGAGGCAATATCAGCCAGCTAAAGTGCTGCTGCTCTTTGTTTCTGAAGCTCCTGGAGGTGACGATAAACATTTTTACCTGGGAAATACTAATCTGTTTCGAACAATTTATCTTGCATTTAGTGAGGTATTTGGCGATTTTAAATCTGTAGAAGATTTTTTGCAGTTCTTTAAAGGCACGGGATGCTTTTTGGAACATCTAACTTGTACACCTATTGATAAATCGTCAGTTAAAATCAGAAAAAACCAGAGGCAGGGGGAATAGAGCAATTAGCTCATAAAATCAGAACATATCAACCCCGATTAATCATGATCCTAATGAAAAGCATTGAACAAGAGGTTAAAGAATCTATTGACCTATCAGGCTTATCGTTTATCGAAGAAATTGCAGTTACCTGCTATCCTGCCGGCACTGAATCAAACAGGCTTACTTGCATCCGGGATACCAGGGTTATCATCTCCAAACTGGCATCGATATTGACATAACATGCAAATATATTGCTGTAATATACCGATACAGAACAAGATGAAAATTCAAGATCAGGAAAACACCAAACAGCATGCAGGAGACCATTTGGCTAATGAAAGAACATTTTTGGCCTGGATCAGAACCAGTATTGGTATCATGGGATTTGGCTTCGTGGTGATGAAATTCTCGCTATTTATCAAGCAGATCAGTGCCGCACTGGGGAGTAAAGTGCCCCTGCACCAAACCGGAGATTCCCGCATTATCGGGATTTTTCTAGTTGCCCTGGGAGCAATTACTATCATTTGTTCTTACTTAAGATATAATTCAACGAAAGAACAACTGAATCAGGGGGTGTATTACCATTCAACACTTTTTGTTAAAGTTTTAACCGCTTTAGTTTTCATAGCCAGTATACTTTTACTGCTCTACCTTATTAAAACAACATAGGCAGTTAAATCATCTGTACTTGATGCTTTAGAAAAGAGAGGAAGGAAAGCGGTCGATATAGCGTTGTTTTTTGATATAAATTGCTGATTGCATTGGTCAAGGATCTTATAAAAATTTCACCTCTTTATGATAATCCACAGGAACAGGATAAGTCAATATTTTATGTTCCCGTAAATATTTTGGGTACCGCAATACGCTGTGAAGAATATATACCTGAATGGCCACTGAAAAAATAGGCTGTAAAACAGGCTACCGCAAAAAACATGGTGTATTCACTACCAAAAAGTTCTATACCCATAATCGTACAGGCAAGGGGTGTATTCGTTGCACCAGCAAAAACAGCAATAAATCCAAGGGCAGCAAACAAACTAACTGGAGCATTTAATAAGGTCGAAAGTGCATTGCCTAATGTTGCGCCAATATAAAACAAAGGCGTTACCTCACCACCTTTAAATCCAGTTCCTAATGTTAAAGTTGTGTAAATGGTCTTCCATAACCAGCTCCAAGTATCTGCTCCACCAGGCTGAAAAGCAGAGGGAATTGTAACGGCTCCTTGGTATTCGCTATCCACGCCCAAACTTAAGTAATCCGGTTTCCCGATGGCGTAAGTCAAGCCTATAATAATCAGACCACCGATAACAGGAATAAGCCACTGGATCTTACATACTTTAGAAAAAAAGGCCTTGATCTCATGCACCATTACAGCAAACAGGTAGCTGGCCAGACCAAACAATGTGGATGCTAGAATAACCTTACTAAGCAGGAGTAGGTTTACCGGCAGGTATTCAGATAGAAAGTAGGCACTTTTCTCTATGAGATCGATGTGATAAGCGGTATGATGGATGCCCCAGGCAGAGACAGTAAGATCACCAAGCACGCTGGCAATTAATGCGGGAAGTAAAGCCTTGTACTCTATTCTTCCAATGGCCAGAACTTCCATTGCAAATATGGCACCGGTGAGCGGTGTTCCGAACACCGCCCCAAACCCGGCTGCAATTCCCGCGGTAAGGAGCATCTTGGTGTCTACCTCATTTAGCTTAAACCAGCGGCTAAACATTCCTGCGATGCTTCCTCCGATTTGTACCGCGGTTCCCTCTCTTCCAGCCGATCCGCCAAACAAATGGGTAATCACTGTAGTTATTAAGATTACTGGCGCCATCTGCCTGGGCACTCCACCACCCGGCCTATGGATTTCATCCATGATCAGGTTATTTCCTTTTTCTGAGGACCTACCAACTGACTGATAAATCAGGTGGATCACAATACCTGCTAAAGGTAGCAGAAAAATGAGACAGGTATGCTGAAAGCGAAAGTGAATGGCCCAGCCTAGCAGCCAAAGGAACAAGGCAACCATACTTCCTATTGCAATGGCAACAGGAAGTATAAGCAGCGTCCATCGAACCGCATATTTAAAAACCGAAAGGTGTTCAAATAAAAATTTATTATGTTTCATTGTAGGTTAGCGGCTGATTTATAATTTTTTATAAAAAGTATTGATTCCTGCAAATGATGCCCTATCACCAAGTTCTTCTTCTATCCGAAGCAACTGGTTAAATTTAGATACCCTTTCAGAGCGGCAGCCACTTCCTGTTTTGATGTGCCCCGCACCGGTAGCGACAACCAGATCCGCAATTGTCGTGTCTTCAGTTTCACCACTGCGGTGAGAAATAAAGCAATTGTAACCGTTTTTTTGGGCTAGTTCTACGGCCTTTAGCGTTTCGGAAACTGTACCGATCTGGTTCAATTTAATCAGTACGCTGTTTGCAATGCCCTGGTCGATTCCCTGCTGGATAATACTCGGGTTGGTGCAGAATATATCATCTCCAACCAATTCCACTTTGTCTCCCAAAAGGCTGGTCAGCTTTTTCCATCCCTCCCAATCGTTTTCGCCCAACCCGTCTTCCAACAGGATAATTGGGTACTCTTTTAACCATCCTTCCCAAAAGCCAATCATTTCATCTGTTGTGATCCGTTCTTTAGAACTTTTATAAAATTCATATTTTCCATTATTCCACATTTCGCTGGTCGCTGGGTCAAGACAAAGGGAAATATCCTTGCCTGGAGCAAAACCGGCAATATGTATCGCTTTCATGATGATTTGGACGGCTTCCTCATTAGAACTCAGATTTGGCGCAAACCCACCTTCGTCACCAACTCCGGTATAATAGCCTTTCGCTTTTAGCAGACTTCTCAGGGAATGAAAAACAGCTTCGCCCATACGGATACTTTCCTTAAACGAGGGGGCGTTATGAGGGGCAATCATAAATTCCTGAAAATCGATGTTGTTATCAGAATGCCTTCCCCCATTAATGACATTCATGCACGGTACGGGCATTACGTAACCTTCCCTTTCCACTAGCTGCCTATACAAGGGAATCCCTTTTGCAACGGCCGAAGCCCGGGCGAAGGCGATTGAGGCCGCAAGCATCGCATTTGCGCCGAGCCTTGATTTATTCTCGGTTCCATCCAGACCAATTATATGATCATCGAAGGCCTGCTGACCCTCAAAGGATAAGCCGGTGACTGATTTGCCGACTTCGACGTTAATCCCTTTTACTGCTTTTTCCACGCCTTTACCTTTATAGCGCTCTGGATCACCATCTCTAAGCTCTACGGCTTCTTTTTCACCCGTACTTGCCCCGGATGGAGAAATACCCCTTGCTGTTGTTCCGTTAAGAGTGACTTCTACTTCTACTGTCGGATTGCCCCTGGAATCCAAAATTTCACGGGCATGAATTTTAGTTAATTTCATAGTTTTTTGTTTTATATTGATTTTTAGTATTTCGGTTGCTTACAAATAATTGAGTTTCTCAAAAGATCAAAACCAGTGTTCCCCCAATGATCAGCAGGGCACCAAAGAATACTTTCAGGGTAAGAGCTTCTTTCAGGAACACCATTGCAAGTATAATAGTTAGGGCAACACTCAACTTATCAACAGGGGCGACCTGGGACACTTTCCCGATCTGCAAAGCCTTGTAGTAGAATATCCAGGACAAGCCGGTGGCAAGGCCAGATAAAAAAAGAAATAGCAGGTTATGCTTTGACAGTTCCGTAATTCCTTTAAGTTCGCCTCTGGCCATTACGATCCCCCAGGCTACAATCAGTATTACCACCGTTCGTATGGCAGTAGCCAAATCAGAATTGACATTGGTTACGCCGACTTTTGCAAAGATGGCCGTAAGGGAAGCAAAGAAAGCTGATAATAGCGCGTAGATCCACCACATAGTTTTATGTTAATTTTCCGTTATTGAATAATTCCAAAGTAAATGAGTACAAGAACCGTTGCTCCGGCAATGATCCGGTAAATGCCGAACCAGCGGAAAGAATGCTTTTGAAGATAGGTGATGAAAGAGCGGATGGCCATCCATACATCCCACCCGCACCTGCTTTACTTAAATGAATGATCGTAGTTAGATTCGGTTCATGGGAAGGGCGTAGACGCTTAACGGTGTTTTTAATCAGTCCTGAAGCAATCTGATCTGCACTAGCAACTAGTAGCGCAATGGTAATAAGAACCTGCCAAATTTTTTTGCAGAAATTCTGGAAGAGGCAATAAATAATGAAGGCATAAAAAGGAAGCCAAAAACGCTTATCACTGGCCCAGTACATGATCGTATCCCAGAATGCATTATGGTGCTGATTTATCCACAAGAACCATTCAGTTTCAACCGGCAGGACCATTGCTAACACTGATCTCACTTTGGCAGACAGACAAAGTAAGACAAGCGCAATTAAGATAGCTGCCAGCAATAAGAGTTGAGAATTTATTTTTAATTTTTTCACCTACAATACTTTGACCGGCAGATTTTATTACCTGCTGGAATTTCTATTGTAGGCGCCATCAGCTTTTGAAAAAAGCGGTTGAATCGGAAGGACACCATTTCCGTATTGCAAATATAATACTAATAAAATGATGTGCAAAATCTTAAAGTAGGTGTTGAGAATTTAATTTATCACTATTCCTCCTTATTTGAATACGAGAACCAGTTTCTTATTCTTCTACCGTTTAAACAAGCATCATATCACGGGATTAAAGCTTTTCTTAAACAAAATGAAACCGCCTGGAAATAACCATGTTATCTATATAGGAATTTTTTTATAACCCTAAAAAATTAAAGTTATGGGATACCATGAATGGAAAAACTGTATTGATGCATGCTTAAAGTGTGCTTCAATTTGCAATCATTGTGCAAGTTCATGCACTCAGGAAGAAGACGTGAAAATGATGGCGCGGTGTATTGAGCTTGATATGCAATGTGCAGCCATCTGCTACTCTGCCGCTCAATTGATGAGTATGGGTAGCTCTTTTGCTCAAGACATTTGCCGTATTTGCGCAGATATTTGCCAGCAATGCGGAGATGAGTGTAGTAATCATCATACCCAGCATTGTCAGGAATGTGCAGATGCTTGTAAGGCTTGTGCGGAAGAATGCAGAAGAATGACAGGAGTAGCTGCTTAAGATGCCAATCACCGTGAGCATTAATTGATTAAGGGCAGCATTCTAGTTGCCCTTTCATTTTTATAAATAGGCAAATTTATTCCATTCATTTTATTTTCATTATTCCCTCATTATTTGATATTTACCAAGGTTTGAGGTTGTTCTTGGTATGTCCTTTCTCTAGCCTTAAAAAAATGGGTTTTTTAGGATATGATTCTCATAAACTCATTCCATTATTCAAATAAGAATTTCAGTTTTTGATGATGAGTACTTGATAATTCGAATTCTATGAAAATGAAGGCTAGATGCGAGTTGAGGAATGCATTAAATAATGCATGAACTTTCAATTCCCGCTTCATCAAATTATTTCAAAAAACAAAAAATACAAATTTCATTTCAATGGCGGTGTTAAATCAATCACGTTGTTAAACCGAGGGTATGTACCTTCTAAATTAAATGCAAGCTACATGGCATTTGCGCATAATTGTAAAAAAATTTAGACCAAACGGATTTCCCCCGTTTATCCTATAATTGAATAATATTCAAGCTGATCGATGTTCGCAATTGAAACTAATCCACATGCTTATTTGGCTAATTAGATAGCAGTTTATGGAGTTCAACACTGATGTCTAGACAATTGGTGTTTTATAAATAGTTGCGGTATATCTTAATTTTAGGGAAAATTCTAAAAAGTTCGAACCGAAAAATTCAATTTAATCTATTGTAAGTGACTTATTTTCAAGTTCTTAATGTTTAAAAAATAAGAGGCATACTTTTTAGATGCCTCATATTGCCACTTAGTAGGGTCAACCCGCGGAAGTTCGACCCTTTTTGAGCATTGTGAAGCTGTGGTTAATTTTGATAAAGTTTTGAACAACAAGATGGAGGGACAGTATAGGAAAAAGAAATTATTCGATGACAATCGAAAGTAGGGTGAGAAATATCGTAACCTAATATTTGTTGATATTTTGTAACGGTTTTGTTGCGGTTTATCCTCTCATCTTTTTAGATTAATGCAGATTTTAGCGCCTATATATTTAGGTTGTTAAATTTGAAGGGTTTGAAAGTTAAGCAGGTACCAAATTGCTCTATAATTGGAGTCGTCTTGCTGTACCTGATTATCTCTTTGGGCAATATCTTTTTTTTATCCAACCTCTCCCTTTTAGAGTCCGCCCGGGGAATAAAATCAGCTGCGCAGTACAAAGGTAGCTTTTCTCCGCTTGGAAAGGATTCAAAAATTACCAGACAATTTAAGTGTATCCTTGATGAACGCAAGAAAACCGTGCTTCCTGTTTTGGAAGCTTTTCTTATCGGCGTCATCTTATTTTTGGGGCTTTCGCTTTTAGCCTCTAACCTAAACAGGTATTTTCTTGAGATCAGATACAGGATTGCCGGATCAGTCCCAATTTATATTTCCAACCAGGTCTTTCGGATCTGAGATTTATCTCAATTTTCTTTTATTGACAGGTCCTTCAAATGATGAAGTGACGACGGCCGGTTAATCACCGTGTTTCCTGTCCAAGACGTCCGTCAAATCTTTTTCCTTAAATTTTAATTTAAAGACATGATCCGTATTAAACAGATTTTCTGTTTGTTCCCACTTTTATATATGGGGCTGGAAAGCCATGCCCAAACCTCCCCAAAGCCCATCGGGATCGTTGATCTGATCGATCACGTGACCGCTTTTTCACCTTCACTGGCCGCTGATTCAGCAACAGTTGATATACGTGCCGCCCAGTTAAGAGAGACCGCGGCGAATGCCCTTCCAAATCTGAAGCTTAATTATCAGGCAGATCTGGGCTCAAACAATAACGTGGCAGGACCTTATATGGCCTTTGGTATAGTTCCCTCCAATTCCAGAGGTGTTAGGACTGAAAGCACTACCAAGGCTACACTTACTAATCTTGGTATTGTCTCCCTTGATTGGGAGGTCTATAATTTTGGTGCCTATAAAGCTCAGAATGCAGTCGCCAAATCAGAACTTGTCGTTGAACGATCCAAGTTTGCCCAGCGCCGATACCAGACAAGGGCCATCGCTATTGATGATTACCTGAGTCTACTAAAGCTTCAGGACATGCTATCCATTCAAGCAAGCAATATCAGTCGCAATGAGCAGATCAACCGTTCGATTTTATCCCTTGCCAGAAGCGGTGTGCGTCCGGGTGTGGATACCAGTATCGCAGGGGCCGAACTCTCCAAATCAAGATTGAACTATATTGAAATGGACAATACCTACAGACAGGTTCAGCTCGACATTGCAGCAATCAGCGGGCTAAATCCGGAAAGTATTGTCGCTGACAGTACGATCCTGGATCGGCTAAAATCGCTTGAGGTAAACCTATCGGTAAAGTTGACCGACAGTTCAAGCCATCCGCTGCTTGATTTCTACAAAAGCAATTATCTAAGCAGCGTTGAGAAGGAAAACCTGGTCAAAAAAGCCTATAATCCAAAGGTAAGCCTGCAAGCTGCTGCCTGGTCAAGGGGATCAAGCATTGATGCCAATGATAATTTCAACAGTCTCTCGAATGGCTTGGAATGGCAACGGGAAAATTACCTCGTGGGCGTAGGGATCAGTTATAACTTATTTGATCTGCGCAGGCGTCAGTTGAAGCTTAGGACCCAAAAGGCCAGTAGCAATTTTTACTTAAAGGAACTACAGCAGGAAAGGTTAATGTTATCAAATGCCGCCCTTCAAGCAGGACTTGAGATCAGTACCGCGCATAAAAGACTCGATGAAATACCAAACCAGCTAAAGGCAGCGGCCGCAGGGTATCGCCAGAAGCTCTCGCTTTATAAGAACGGGCTGACCGACATCATTGAGCTCAATGCAGCCCTGACCATCCTTTACCGTGCAGAAACCGATTTTGTCAACGCAAAATATCTGTACATCCGGGCGCTTTTTCAAAAGGCTATCGCCACCAACCAAGTAGATTCACTGTTAAACACATTAAAATAATAAAGATATGTCAATGGTTACCTCGGCCCTGAAAAAGCCGATTACAACAGTGGTGATCACCGCGAGTTTACTGCTCTTTGCAGTTCTCAGTGCGCTGAAGATCCCAATAGATATTTTCCCCCAGCTTAATTCGCCGACAATATATGTTATTGAATCCTACGGAGGTATGTCTCCACAACAGATGGAGGGCTTCTTCTCCACTCGTCTACAGGATCAGTTTCTTTATGTTAATGGCGTTAAGAATATTACCGCCAAAAACATTCAGGGTTTGACGATGCTAAAGCTGAGTTTTTATGAAAGCACCAATATGGCAGAGGCTTCTGCCCAAGTTGCCTTGCAGGTTAACCGGGCCATGAAGTTCTTCCCTCCAGGCGCTTTGCCTCCGCAGGTGGTCCGCTTTGATGCCTCTTCACTGCCAGTAGGCCAGCTTGTACTCTCGGCCAAATCCCGCAGTCTGAAAGAAATCTATGATATGGCGGCAACGCGTATCAGGCCCATGTTTTCCTCTGTCGCAGGGCTTTCAGCGCCACCGCCATTCGGTGCCAATTCCCGCTCGATTACCATTAGTGTAGATCCGAGCAAATTAAGGAGTTATAATCTGACTCCGGACGAGGTGGTAGGGGCTTTATCCAAGTTCAATGTCATGTCTCCTTCGGGAAATCTAAGGTTGGACAATACCATGATGGTGACCTCTATGAACTCCCTGGTTAAAACGGTCGATGAATTCAACAACATTCCAATAGCTACAAAAAACGGCGTTTCAATATTGGTAAGGGATGTGGCAAGGGTTGCCGATGCAGCGGATGTTACCGTGGATTATGCATTGATCAACGGGAAACGGTCTGTGTATATTCCTGTGGTCAAAACAGCAGACGCCTCGACTTGGTCAGTGGTAAAGTCCTTAAAGGCCAAAATCCCCGAAATGCAGAGCCTCTTGCCGGACGATGTCCACATCTCTTATGAATTTGACCAGTCTGTTGCCGTTATCAACTCGGTAAAAAGCCTGATCACTGAAGGTGGTCTTGGTGCACTATTAACGGGCCTAATGGTGTTGCTATTCCTGCGTGATCTGCGAAGCAGTCTTATCGTGGTGATCACCATTCCGGTATCGATTTTAATTGGGGTGCTTTTACTAGGCATGTTCGGTCAGACCATAAATATCATGACCTTGAGCGGTCTGGCACTTGCAATAGGGATCCTGGTCGATCAGGCAACGGTGACGATCGAAAATATCCATCAGCACCTGGAAATGGGCAAGCCCAAACGCGAAGCCATTTACGATGCCTGTGAAGAAATCGCATTCCCGCTGCTGCTCATCCTGCTGTGTATTCTGGCCGTATTTGCACCATCTTTTATGATGAACGGTATACCAAAGGCGATGTTTTTGCCACTATCCCTTTCGATTGGCTTCACCATGGTTGTCTCTTTCATCGTGGGCCAGACCTTAGTTCCCATTCTATCCAACTGGATGATAAACGAAGAACGTTACCAGCACTATGACCATGGTAAGATCCATGCTCATGCAGGAGAGGCCCTGGACGAGAGGCAAGGAGAGCAGGTAGAAAAGCATCTGCAAAATGAAAAGGATGAACCGGAAAAAAATGATTTCTTTGAAAGGGTGAAGGTGCGGTTTATGGCAATCATCCAGCGGTGGATGCCGATGAAAAAAGGTATTGTCGGGATTTATTTAGTTCTGGTCATTTCTCTTGCAGGACTGGGATTTGTTTTTATTGGAAAGGATATGATGCCAAAGCTCAACAACGGACAGTTCCAGATACGCATCAAAGCGCCGGACGGTACCAGATTAGAGCGCACCGAGGAGAAATTTAAGCAGGTACTTTCCATTATCAATCAGACAGTAGATAACCATATCGCAGTTAGTTCGGGATACGTTGGGCTTATTCCGAGTAGTTACGGAACAAGTAACTTATATATCTTCAATACCGGTACCCATGAGGCTGTGCTTCAGGTGAACCTTGATGAAGATTATAAGGTAAATATGGATGAGCTGAAAGATGCGCTGAGAAAGAACATCGCTTATAAACTTCCTGACCTACGTATCACCTTTGAGCCGATTGACATGACCGAAAAGATTATGAGCCAAGGCGCTGCAACTCCTATTGAGATCAGAGTAGCAGGAAAAGATATGGACCAGATCGAGTCTTACGCTAATAAGGTGCTCTCTAAACTTAAAAAAATAGATTACCTCCGTGATATCCAGATTGCTCAACCCCTGCACATTCCCGTGGTTTCTATTACCCTTGATAGATTAAAGGCGGCGCAGTTTGGGCTGAACGTGGTTGATATCGCAAGGTCAGTTACTGCAAGTACCTCATCCAGCCGATTTACTGAGAAGAACCAATGGCTCGATGAAAAAACCGCCTATACCTACCAGGTACAGGTACAGGTTCCAGAGTATGTCATGAATACAATGGATGAGCTCAAAGAAATTCCTTTGGTTAAAGGGCAGAGCAGTCCGGTACTGGGCGACATCGCTACTTTCAATACCAGTTACCTTCCAGGAGAATATGACCGCTCCGGGCCAAGACGCTTTCTGACCGTGAGCGCAAACATTTATAAAAAGGATCTTGGAACGGCAACTGCTGATGTAGAAAAGGCACTAAAGTCCGTAGGCACGCCTCCTAAGGGACTAACTGCTGAAGTGAAAGGTATGTCGAGCCTGTTGACTGAAACACTATCTTCTCTTCAGGGCGGACTTGCTTTTGCGATATTGGTGATCTTCCTGCTGCTTGCGGCCAATTACCAGTCTTTCAAGCTTTCGCTGACGGTTCTTTCGACCGTTCCTGCTGTAATCCTTGGGTCGCTTACCGCATTATTGCTTACAGGTTCTACGCTTAACCTGCAGAGCTACATGGGGATGATCATGTCCACCGGGGTGTCAGTGGCCAATGCGATACTTATCGTGACCAACGCCGAAAAACTCAGGCTGGATTACAAGGATTCTACCCGGGCGGCAGTGGTGAGTGCCGGGATTCGTTTAAGGCCGATCCTGATGACCAGTTTTGCGATGATAGCCGGGATGATCCCGATGGCCTCTGGGTTGGGCGAATCCGGTGAACAGACCGCGCCGCTCGGCAGGGCTGTTATTGGTGGGCTATTCTTTTCAACCCTTGCCGCGCTCTTCATCCTTCCGCAGGTTTTCGCTTGGGTACAGAAAAAAAGCAGCTTAAAAGAACCAAACCTAATGCCTAGAAAAACAAGAATTTAAAAGATAAACAACATGAAAACCAGATTCATTCCCATCATAATAATTATAAGTACTCTGGCCGCGTGTGGCGGAAACCAGAAGCCCGTGAACATCAGTCCCGAAAAAAACGGCAAGGAAGCCAAATATGAAACCACAAAGGTCGAAGAAGAGGCCCTTTCCAGTTTTACCCGCATTCCCGGGGTGCTCAAGCCTTTCAACCAGGTGAACATTTTTCCCAAGGCCAATGGTTTTGTGAAAGCAATACTGGTCGATTTGGGTTCTAAGGTGACCAAAGGCCAGCTGCTGATGACCCTGGAAGCACCGGAACTCGAATCACAATTGCAATCGGCAAATTCCCGTTACCTGCAGGCACGGGAGACCGCATCGGCGAGCAGTGAGAAATACAGACGTCTGAAAGAAGCAGCAAAAGAGGAAGGTTCGGTATCTCCGCTAGAACTTGATAATGCGCTTTCCAGGATGAAAGGAGATAAGGCCATAGCTGAGGCTGAGCGGTCAAATGTATCCTCCGTACGTACCATGCAGGACTACTTGAAAGTATATGCGCCTTTTGACGGGGTGATCGTTGACAGGAATGTATCACCGGGAGCACTGGTGTCGGCGGGCAAATCTTCGGACCTACCCATGCTGGTATTGCAGGACCTGACCCACATGAGGCTTGAAGTTTCTATACCTGAGGATTATGTAGACAAAGTGGACCTAAGCCAGATGGTCAAGTTCCGCTTCAATGCGCTGCCGGGGGAACAGCGCCAGGCCAAGATCAGCCGGTCTGCAAATTCACTGGGCAACATGCGCCAGGAAATCGTCGAGGTTGACGTGGCCAATAAAGATAACAGGTTGAAGGCCGGCATGTATGCCGAGGTTGAAATCCCGCTTAAATCCGGTGCGACTTCGCTTCTTGTGCCTAATTCTGCTATCGTGCGTTCTACAGAACGGAAGTACGTAGTGGAAATTGCAAATGGTAAAGCCAAGCTCGTTGACATTAAGGAAGGGATGAAGGGAACAGAGATGACCGAGATTTTTGGTTCCATCAAAGCCGGGACAGAGATTATTTCGCCCGCGAACGATGAGATCAAAAGCGGTCAGACGCTATAAAACATTGCCGGGCGGATATTAGCCGCCCGGCAAATCTTTTTATTAGTCAGATAAGAAAAAAGGAAAATATGAAAGATTTAGAATTTAACCATGAGTTTGAAATCGGGGGAAAACACATTTGCATAGATGTCCCAAAGAAAAGATGCAACCAGGTCTACATCGAGGGAGAGCTGGTTGGGACGGTTTGGGAATGTAAAAAACAAGGGGTAATATCCTTTGTATCAAGAGATTTTAAGCTTGCCCCTTACCTGGAAAGCATTGCGGCCGAGTTAAACATTTTTTACAGGACCTCCCTATGAGTGCCTATGCCGGATGGACATTTCAACCTTTTCTGATCTGTTTCCTGTTATTAATGACTGTAAAGGTAAAGGCGCAAGATCAAACTGCCGTCCCCAAGATATCGGTAGGCTTTGTCATGGGCTTTCCGACCGGTAAGACGGCTAAAACTTATGTCAACGGATATGGGGCATCAACAAAGGTGGAATTCAAGGTTTCGGAGCACCTCAACCTAACCGGATCTGCGGGCTATATGACTTTCCGCTACAGGGATGAGGTAAAAAAACGTCTCGATTATTTAGGAGAGCCAACAAGCATGAATGGTGTTGTTCCAATTAAAGTCGGAGCAAAATATTACTTTGAAGGTATCTATTACGCTGCCCTTGAGCTTGGTGCAGCAAATACTCTTGGAGACCGGCTGAATACCTCTTTTGCCTACGGACCGACTTTGGGTGCCAGCATTCCAATTTCGAAGCATTATAGTGCAGATCTCGGCCTTCGTTATGAGGGTTGGAAAAGCAGCGGAGGGCAGGTTTCCTTTTTGGACTTCGTTTGGCTCTGGCAATTTCAGGAACTAAAAAATAATAGGCAAAATATTTAACCTAAAATTTAAATTATGACAGAGAAAAATATTTCACAACCATTTGAAACTTTTGACCATAATAAATCCTCAGCAAAGGGTGGAGATAACGCATATCACCCCGCAAACCAAGATAGAGAGGTTTTATTGCGTTACCTGCTGGAGCGGTTGAACCTGGAAACCGGCCATCTCAATGAGAAGCGAAAATTGAGGAAGTAGGGGCCTTTTTAGACCTTTAAAAAACATTCGTAGGAATGGCAAATCAGATTTATTATAACCAGGGGCAACCCACAATATGCATGACAAATGGAAAAGATGATATATCTTTTGGAAAATGATGAGGGTATAACCGAAGTATTACAGCTTCTTTTTAACAGTGAGGGGTACGGGGTTTCCGCGTTTTCTTCGGTAAGCTCGTTTATGGCAGGGCTAAGTGATCATGTTGCAGATCTTTTTCTGCTGGATGTTATGCTCCCCGATGGAAACGGCATTGAAGTCTGCAGTTACCTGAAGTCCTTAGAGAAAACCCGGAATGTTCCGATTATCATGATGAGTGCTCATGCGGACCGTTATGACATTAGAAGGGGCTGCGCTGCAGAGAATTTTATTAAAAAGCCTTTCGATATTCACGACCTGCTGCGTTTGGTAGCGAAACATATTTGACCGGTGATAAAGTACGGGTTCTCTCAAGTTTGGTATTCGTGCTCACAATCAGTGTTTCCATGTCAGAGATCCGCTAAGTCGTTCTTACAAGATATATCAACAAAAGCATGCTTGAAATGAAAATAACCACGGTAAGGACTTTGATGAGTGTAGAGGAATGGTAATAACTGCCTTGATTAATAAGTGTATGAGTTTTTTGATAGCGCATAAATGCCAGGATGATGGTCAGTGCGCCTACCCCGACAAGAAGTATTCCTATCCTCTGTGAGTTGCCGGTTTGGTGTACGACGGCTTTGGCCCCAAGAGCGAGAGTGATCTGCTTGATAAAAAGTGAAAACTTTACCACCACAAAACCAAAGCCCATAATTCCTATGCTAGTTCTTATCCAGGCAAGAAAAGTCCGTTCGTTGGCCAGATGGTCACCAGTGTTTGATTTAGGAATGGCTTGTTCTTCTTTTTCCATTATTGATAATATTGGTTGACGGATCACCGCATGCCTGATTAACAAAATTTTATCAATGCTGTTTGGGCGAGTACTGTTTTAATTATGTAGCTTTTCGATAAATTCCCTAGCATTTTTAAATGCGTTACTCCGCACAGCACATACGATGATAGACAATTTTGTCGAACCTTTTGAATTTTAGTGTTGCCGGCATAAGCCATTGATATTTAAACATGACAATAATTTTCGGCGTTTGCGGCCCCGGGTGAAATGGATCCGGCACAACTGATCCTAATCTTTGCATCGTATCGAAATACCAATTTGCACCTTTTAAAGATTCACTGCCGTTTTGGTTTTTACATTAGGGATGAACGATTACCCATCCTTCCGCCGAACGGATGATGATCTCTCCGTTGCCGCTTGGCACATAGCTGATGAAATCGAAGAGATCTGACTTATCGATTTTCCGCTCGCGAACGGTATTCTCGCACTGCGCAAGAATTACGCCCTTTGACTTTAGCAAATTAAGCTGCTCAAGGAACTTTCCATCCTTGCGATAAACCGCCACGCCATCCCCGAAGGCGATAAGCTCAACCTCCAGTTTTCCCTTCAATCTTGGATCCTCCAAAGCATTGTTGATGTTCCTGAGTGTTCCCGAAATATGTTTTTCCTCGGCACTGTTAAGTACATATAGCGCTTTATATGATTTCTTTTTTGCAACAGCACCCGTAAACGGTTTTTTTGTCTCCTGTGCAGATACATTGGTGGTGATGACCATCATGATGACAAGCTGGAGTAAGATCAGTAATTTTTTCATGTTTCTATTTTTTCTGTTTTATAGGTGCGTGCTGTTCAGCCATGTCAATAAAGGGACCATATTTATGCTGCTTTTCGCTAAAGTGATCTGCATATGGCCCGAAGGGATAATCTATTGGCTTTGTGTACAGGTTTTTATAGTCGTTTTTGGAATCCAGGTGCGGTCTGGGCTGCGCATTCACAAATGCAGCTACGTCCCAGGCTTCCGCATCCGTTAAGTTCGGATCTTTGTAGGTGGCGCCATAAGGCATGTTGTTTTTGACAAATCCTGCAAAATTTCCAAGCCTGAACATTCCTGCACCATCGTTATAGCTGTCCCTGCCCCAAAGGGGAGGGTACATATATCCTTTTCCATCAGGTGAGGCAACGCCTTTGCCCGTTTCTCCATGACAGCTGCTGCATTTGGAGGCATATACCATTTTCCCCTTCAGGGGATCTGCAGGCACATCCAGATATGGGATTTTTTTTACCGAATTATCCGCAATGGAATGTGCGGCATCCTGTTTTTTTCCAACCCATTTTAAATAGGCCAACATGGCGACCATTTCCCTGGAATTTCTTCCCGGAGCTTTGCCGTTCATGCTTCGCTCGAAGCACTCATTAATCCGTTCAAAGGCTTCTTCCTTTCTACCGCTTCTTGCGCTCATTTTTGGAAAACCTGCATAAAAGATGGAGAAATTATTCGCAAAGGGCCTGGTTCCTGCATCCAAGTGGCAGTTCTGACAATTCATACCATTAGTCAGCTTTCCTACGATACCCTGCGGCCCTAAATAGTATGCCGTACGGACAATCAAATCCCGGCCATACCTGATCAGATCCGCATCAGCTTTGCCCTGAAGCTGCATCGTATCAGGCGCCTTCCAATATTCGGGTTTAGCAACACGGCGCTCTAAAGGTTTTATTTGATTCTTTTGAATGGATGGATTAGGCTTATCCGCATAGAAACTTTTTGGAAGATGAAATCCGCTGAGTGCTAAAACAAGAGAAAACATGATCACAACGAATAGAAATGACGTCCATACGAGATATTTTCCAAACCGGGCAAATACCTGCAGTTTATCCTCGTTGTTTCTTTCTGTTTTCACACTTTTAAAATATTAATTCTGAAAATCCTTAATGGCCTCACCAATATCAAGCACCTTTTGCTTGCCATCAATAACGGATGCAATCAGTGAGCTTGCAGCCGCACTTCTGTATCCACCGGCGCAGTGTACTGCTACGGGTTGCTCCAGCGGAATTTCGTTTACCCTTTCCCTTAAATTTCCCAGTGGAATATTTATGCTGTTCTCAAAAATACTGTTTTCCATACGCTCTGTCTTGTTCCTCACATCCACAATGGTATATCCATTTTGGTTCTCTTTAAAATTTTGGATATCGATAATCTCATCCGGGACAGTTTCTACTGCGTTTATAAAACCGCCGGCAAGCTGCGTTTCATACCCGATGGATGCGGTCCTCGCGATAAGACTATGCAATGTAGCAAGATTTTCTGCCATAAGATAATAAGGCTCTTCAGGCTTCACAATGCTGCCCAGCCAGGTTTCAAATTTGTTTCCATCCATGATATTTACAGCGCCTTCTATATGTCCCTTCTTAAAAACATCTTCCCTTCGCGTATCGATAATTAGGGCATTTGGTTTTAAGTTTTCACCGGATTCCATGATCTGAACCGCACTTACCGAATCTTCAAACGGTGCTGCGCCTTTCTTGTTCAAGGCCACATCAAAAGGGAAGTAAAATGGAATGAATGGCTGGTTTTCATTTAATGCGCTCACAAAATCGGCCTCAGTCATTTCCTGCAGTGACCAGTTACTTCTTTTTTCAGCACCAATGGTACTGCTATTGGCCTCGCTCAACGCTTTTCCGCAGAGCGTACCTGCCCCGTGTGCCGGATACAGAATCACTTCATCTGAGAGTTTCATCAGTTTGTCCCTTAATGAATGGTACATTTGGGCGGCAAGGAAATTGCGTTCCGCCATTGAATCACCTCCGCTTTCCCTTAAATCCGGCCTTCCGCAGTCACCGATAAAAAGGGTATCTCCGGAAAATAGCGCTTTTTGTTTCCCATCGTGTTCGAGCAAAATACTGATACTATCCGGAGAGTGCCCCGGGGTGTTGATTGCCCTTAAGGTGATCTTTCCCAGGGTTATCGTCTGGTCTTCATCAAATGGGGAAAACAGGTAGGACGGCGTATTGAGTTTGCTGCAATATATTGTTGCGCCGGTCTTATGATGGATTTCAAGATGAGCACTCACAAAATCCGCATGCGGGTGCGTCTCGATAACACCAACTATTTTGGCCTGGTGTTTTTCGGCAAAATGGTAATATGCAGACGGATCCCTGGAGGGATCGATCAATATGATTTCATTCCGGCATTCGCTCAGTACCGCATAGCTGTAATGGGAGAGGTGCTTGTCTTCAAATTGTTCTATTTTCATGTGTTTTTATTTTTGATTAATGTGTTTAACGGTATGATTCCTGCCTTTGCCAGGTTTACATCAAATTTACCCTTTAGCGGTTCTTCGCACTGTAACTTTTGTCACAGCGCCCCAAAATCTTCTCAGCAGTTTCTGCCTGCACTTTCATCATATTTGATCGGAGAGAGGACATGGAGCAAAAGGGTTCTGGCATAGCGGTAGTTGAAGGTGAACAGTAGGATGACCGGCGAAATAGTGGTTGCGATGATTGCCCACTGCTCTTCTTCGCCAAAGATCATGAATGCCGGAATGCCCGCATTGACAAGTTCTGCGACAATGAAAACATAGCTCACATACATCGCTCCGATAAAGAAGCCCGGCTCTATCTCATAGTTCAGGTTGCAGCAGGCAAATTTTTTATTCATCTGATCATATTTCCAATGGAACATGGAATGGGTATATAATTTTCCCTTTCGGCACCTGGGACATCTATGGTCTATTATAGCCCTTAGTTTGCTCATCAGATTCTATTTTATTAATGAGGGAGCTTGCTTTTCATCGCTCCGTATAGATAGGTGCCCAGGAGCGCACCAAGGATGACCACCGCCATACCGGCATATCCGCTCCCAAGGTTGACGAACATGGGGCCGGGACAGGCGCCGGTGAGTGCCCAGCCCAGGCCGAAAATGGTGCCGCCTAGTAGGTATTTTATATAGGCCTTGTCCTTATCGTGGAAGACAATCGGATTTCCGGCCAGATCCTTGGCTTTGAATTTTTTGATCAGCCATACTGCAATTACGCCAAGTACAACGGCCGTACCAATAATTCCATACATATGGAAAGACTGGAAACGGAACATTTCCTGGATCCTGTACCAGGAAACAGCCTCAGACTTGGTCATGATGATTCCGAAAAGTGTTCCTGCAAGAATATATTTTATGAATTTCATTTTTTTAGATTTAAAAGATAAAAGGCATGATGAGGAAAGTCATGATCAGGCCACCAACAAAGAAACCGATTACGGCTACTAGTGATGGTACTTGCAGATTCGAAAGCCCGGATATGGCGTGACCAGAAGTACAACCGCCTGCATAACGAGATCCAAAACCGACTAATAAACCACCGATGAGTAAAATAGCCAGCGTTTTTAAATCTTTCATTGCTTCCAGTGAAAACAGGCCGGTTGGATTTAACCCACCATCGAACTTAATGCCCAATTGATTTAAATCGGAGATTGTGGCGGATGATAATTTTACGGGAGATGGACTGCTAAGGTAATTTGTAGCAACAAATCCACCTATTACCGAGCCGATAAGGAACATGAGGTTCCAGGTCTGGTCTTTCCATTTAAAATCAAAAAATTTTACTTTCCTGCCTGCTCCGGCTATGCTGCACATCGTTCGCAGGTTTGATGAAAAGCCAAAGGACTTTCCGAAAAAAGTAGGATGAGCATAATGAGTACGATCATGCTGCCCGAGAAATACCAAGGCCAGGGTTGTTTAATAAAATCAATCATGTTTTTTTAAATGAAATGTTAATATGGGTGTTTTTGTTGTTGTTAAAAGGTAATGCCTGTGGCGGTTTGAGCAAGTAAGTGCTGAATCATTTTAGCAAACTGCCATCCCGAAGAAATCCGGCCGGCAGCGTTGAATAGATCAATATTTCTTGAATATATTTCTTCATTTTGGCCAGGTACCGATACCTCCAACCAGGTTGAATGCTTCCACCCCAAGTTTTCTCATCTCCGATACCGCTGAGGAGGAACGCTTTCCACTTCTGCAATAGAGGAAATACCGCTTGGCCTTATCCAGCTTTGCAAGTTCTAAAGAAAAGGCAGAACCCAGGAAATCGATATATATGGCTGAAGGAAGCGCGCCTGGGGCATATTCAGGCTTTGTCCTTACATCTAAGAGGACTGCGTCACTGCTTTTTGTAAATTCGTTTTTGAAGTGGTAGCCATCGAGGTTGTACGCACCTTTTGAAAAAAACTGCTGATCATTTGAAGTAGTTTATTCATTGTATTTATTCGTTTCTTATTGCTCTGTATTTTTTTTAAAGCTGCAGAACAGAAAATCCTGCGTGCTTTGCATTGGGGTAGTGTGCTCTTGCGGCCTGCACTCTATTTCGGTAAACCCTTCTCTAAATATCTCGCGCAGCGTTCTTTCACTGTATCTTGAAACGGGCAGGCCACTGCATTTTTCTGGTCCGGTGAGCGAAAAAGTCGCCATGACCAAGTATTCTCCGGTAAACTGACCTGCCGTGTTTGCATAACTATGGATTTCCTCTGATGAATGAAGGAAATGAAAAGTGGCCCGGTCATGCCAGACTGCATAACTTCTTTGCGGCACAAAATCCCTGATGTCTGTCTCGATCCAGTGTATCCTGCCAGACAGTTCTCCAAGCCTTGCCTTTGCCTTTTCCAATGCCCGGGAAGATATATCCACTACGGTAATATCGCTGTAGCCTTCCTGAAGCAAAAAATCCACAAGCAGACTGTCTCCCCCGCCAATATCGATTATCGGAGCAGATTTATCCAGATTGAACCCCGTTATCATCTCCATTGAAACTGTGGGGTAGACCTGCGTCCAGCTGACCTGGTCAGGACTTTTTTCTAAATACACCTTTTCCCAGTGCGATTTTTTCTCATTTTTCATATCCCTTTTATATTAAGGTACTTGGACATACAAATGCTGTAGTCGGAATACATCCGTTTTCCTGTATGGCCTTAAAACCACCAGCCACATCGATGAGGTTGTGGTACCCGCGTGAGCGCATGATGGAATTGAAAATAACAGAACGGTAACCACCTGCACAGTGAACAAAGTAGGTCTTGGTTTTATCGACGGTGCCGAGGTTTTCGTTGATATAATCCAGTGGAAGGTTGACAGCACCCTCGACATGCTCGCTTAAGTATTCCTTTGTTTTTCTGACGTCCAGAATATTTACCTCCGCTTTTTTGCCGATTTCGGCCAGCCGGGCTACACAAACCGATTTTATCTCGTCGGTTTCCTGACCAGCTTTTTTCCAGGCAACGACGCCGCCATCTAGGTAACCTACTGCACCATCAAATCCTACTCTTGATAAACGGGTGAGCACTTCTTCAATTCTACCCTCATCTGTAATAAGTAAAATAGGATGTTTAATGTCCGGGATTAAAGTTCCTACCCAGGGGGCGAAATTTCCATCGATGCCAATATTTACCGAGTTTGGGAGAAAGCCTTTTATAAAATCCTCTGGAGCTCTTGTGTCGAGAATTACCGCTCCTGTTTCATTTGCAACCCGCTCAAAAGCATCGGGGTTAAGGGCTTGCATGCCTCGTTCTATCACTTTGTTAAAACTATCATATCCATGGATGTTCATCATGACGTTTTCAGGAAAATATGCAGGAGGCGGTAAAAGACCATCAGTAACCTCTTTAATGAATTCGTCTTTGGACATGCCTGCCCTTAGCGCATAATTGGTCTTCTTTTGATTTCCCAAAAGATCGGTGGTCTCTTTGCTCATATTTTTTCCGCATGCGCTACCCGCACCATGTGCAGGATAAACCATAATATCATCGCTTAAAGGCATGATCTTATTGCGTAAAGAATCAAAGAGATAACCTGCTAGCATCTCACTTGTAAGCTCACTGACCGGTTTCTGTGCCAGATCGGGTCTTCCCACATCGCCTATAAAAAGCGTATCGCCGGAGAACAGTGCTATTTCCTTTCCTTGCTCATCGCTAACCAGGAAACAGGTGCTTTCCATGGTATGTCCTGGGGTGTGCAACACTTTAATCTTTGCCCCACCAAGTCGCAACACTTCTCCGTCTTTCGCACCGTAAAAATCAAAGTCGGGTTTTGCATTCGGCCCGTAAACGATTTCTGCGCCGCTTTCTTTAGCCAGATCAATGTGTCCGGATACAAAATCGGCATGGAAATGTGTTTCGAGCACGTATTTTATTTTTGCGTTGTTCTTCCGTGCACGTTCCATATACGGACTAACCTCTCGAAGCGGATCGATAATGGCCGCCTCTCCGTTGCTTTCTATATAATAGGCACCTTGTGCCAGACATCCGGTGTAAATTTGTTCTATAATCATGATGATTAAATTAGTATGTCAAAATTAATCCTTAACGATATGGTCGTTGGTGACTTTTGTCACACAAGGAGTTTGTTTCTGAAGGTTACTTAAATATTACCTCTTTTAGAATGATGTAGCAACCCATAACCAGTACAAACCACCCGAAACCTTTCTTCAGTTTTCCTCCATCTATTTTTTTGTTTATCATTCCACCTACCACGATACCGGCAATGGCAACGGTAGTAATTTTGGCGAGAAAGATCCAGTCGATATGGAAATGTCCAAGATCGCCGGTGAAACCGATGAGCGAATTAAGCGCTATGATGAAAAGTGAAGTACCTACGGCCTCTTTCATGGGTAAGCCCACTAAAATAACAAGTGTAGGAATAAGTAGAAAGCCACCACCAGCACCCAAAAAACCAGTAGCGAGGCCGATGGCAATGCCGTATAAAAACAGTTTACCGATGTGAAGTGGGGTTTTTCTATTCGGGTGCTGCTTTCTGCTCTTGCACCTTTAATCATCGCTGTTGCAGCCGCTACCATCAAAACTGCAAAGAGTACCATCATGAGCATGTTTTCTGTTAACTCAAAATCGCCGATTTTTATTATTATCTTGGGTATAAGGGGGATAATGAATTTGCGGGTTAAGAATACAGTTGAGATGGATGCACTACCAAACAGCAAAGCTGTTTTAATATTCACCAGCCCACGCTTAAAATTCCCGACTGTACCTGCTAAACTTGTAGAGCCAACGATGAACAATGAATAAGAAGTAGCCAATAGCGGATTAACCCCAAATAGGTAAACCAGTACCGGCATGGTGAGGATAGAACCGCCACCGCCGATCAATCCAAGCGAAATTCCAATTAAGGCAGATGCAACGTATGCAATGATTTCCATTTCTGTTATTTTTTAACAAAAATCGAGTTATCATCTACCAATGTTGGTGACTTTTGTCACACTCATTATATTTTCAAGAAGTGATGCCTTTCGCAGTAAAAATAACTTTATTCTTTTTATGGGCTTAGGCTAAATATTCGATGTAATTACGGTACATCTTAATTTCTCCTGCCTGCTCCATTTTCTTAAGCAGCCTTGAAATTACTTCCCGGGAGGTGTTCAAATCAGATGCAATTTCACTGTGGGTAAGGTGCAGTTCTTTTGTGTTTAAATCTCCAGCTTGCTTTTTCAGGTAAAAGGCCAGCCGCTCATCCATTGCCTTAAAGGCGATATTATCGATGACAAAGAGGAGTTCTTCAAAGCGCATACGGTATGTTTCAATGACAAAGTAATACCATGTTCTGTAATCCCGCATCAGCTTATCCATCAGGGCAATCGGAATCATGAGTACCTTGGTCTGTTCAATGGCCTTTGCCATTACCTGACTGGTTTCCTGTTTGGTTGCGCATATCATGGAAAGTGCACACGCATTTCCTGGCTGGAGATAATACATAAAGAATTCCTGTCCATCTTCTCCCTCCCTGTAGAGCTTTACCATGCCTTCTACGATAAGCACCGTGGAGCGCATATTCTGCCCAGTTTGCATGAGCATATCACCTCCCTGAAAATCCCTAAGCGTCGCATTCTCGATAAGGATGGTCTTAAGGGCAGGTTCAAACTGGGGAAAAAGTCTTTCGATGTATTCCGCAATGGTCATATCTTTCATTTTAGCTGTTTTGGATTTTAAAGATAACTATACTGCAGGCCTGCGCCAAAATTCTTTAAAATATTGGAATACATTTTTTGGATATAGAATAAAGGGTATAATAAATTTACAAAGAAACTCTCTATGGTTCCCTAATTAAAACATGCAGCGCGTTTTTTCCAAAGTAAACCTAACACTTCGTCCAGGGATAAAGCTGACAAAAATCACATATTGTTTTTTATTTTTTATCCCTTGTTAATCTTTATGTTTTTTGATCGACCCGGAAAGAAATAGCCCGATCAGTGCGACTTTTTAAAGGTACCACCATAACTATGAATCGTAACAATGAGGTCATAATTAGCTTCTGAGGCGTGGCTTACTAGTCTTTGGGCATTTAATTTTATATATTGAATTAAAGTGGCTCAAACGCTTGCTGGCTTAAGACTTATTGTTATCCAAATAGGATCAGTGGGGATCTGCTTTTTAAAGGGTCCCCACTTTATGGACTACTTGGGGCAATTTCCTGATGGCGGCTAATATATTTTTTTACGTTGCGGTTTTTCAGTTTCTGCCTATGTTCCCAACCCTGACCCATCTTATTGAATACCTATTTGGAATATATATTCCGCTTCCCGTTCAGACTTTCGGTTTCTTTGTGGCCCTGGCATTTATTTCTGGTTACCTGCTGTTTTCTGCTGAGCTTAAAAGAAAGGAGGCTGCAGGACATATAGCACCTGTTGAGATTATTATACAGCCTAAGAAGGAGATTTTGTTATGGGAATGGATAACCAATGGATTTTTAGGTTTTCTTATCGGGTATAAACTGGTTTATGCTGCAGGGAACTATGCTGCTTTTGCTGCTGAACCCGGACAAATCATCCTCTCTCCAAGGGGAAGCTTACCGGGAGGGTTGCTGCTTTGCGCAATTCTTCTTTTTACCGTCTACCTTAAAAAACGCAGGCTTTCTCTGTCGGACCATAGGCCGGTTCATATTTTAAGGCACCCTTACCAGATTATGCCTGAGCTGATCACCTGGGCTGCCCTGTTCCAGGCCATTATCAAGATCGACAGAAATTCACTGGCCAGCTTAGAGTTAAATCAACCGGTTAAGATTACCCTGCCGGATCTGCCAGGTAAAACGTTATATGGGAAAGTAGATTTTATTGAACCTACCCTTCAGCAAGGTGACAAAACGGTTAGCGCAAGGGTTTATCTGGACAATATGGAACATCAGCTGAAGGTAAACAGTCTAATCAATGCCTCAATAGAGACGGGAAAATCCAAAGGGCTTTGGATACCGAGGTCTGCTCTGCAGGATCTTGGGCAGACAAAAATAATCTGGCTAAAAAAAGGCAGCTTATACTATGCACATAGTGTAAATATTGGGACTTTCAAAGGGAACGAAATACAGATAACAAGAGGCCTTTCCGCAACCGATACCCTGGCAGTAGATGCAGGGTATTTAACAGACAGTGAGAGTTTCATCAAAACAAAGGGTCATGAATAACATAAAAAGAATTAACCTGAAAAGGATCTGTGCCTTACTGATTATTGTGCTTTCAGTAAGTATATTTAACAGCTGCAAACAAAAAGCAGAGCCGGCGGCAAAAGCAAAAAGCAAATTTTACTATACCTGTTCCATGCATCCACAGATACATGAAGACCATCCCGGCAACTGTCCGATCTGTGGCATGAAACTGATCAAGGTCGAACTTACTGGATCAGGAAATTCTGCCACGGAAAAAATAACATTGACAGCAAGCCAGATTCAGTTGGCAGGCATAACAGTTGATACGGTAAGGGAAGAAAATACAGGGGGCGAAAAACTTCTGACCGGAACAGTTGCCACGGACGAAAGTAAGGCGGAAGAGATCAGTGCAAGAGTGGCCGGACGCATACAGCGTTTATTTGTTAGGTCCGTTGGAGAAAAAATAACAATAGGTCAGGCAGTGTATTCCATTTATAGCGAAGACCTGTTATCAGCCGAAAAAGAATACCTTTTGGCCAGGCAGCAGCAGAAGGTATTAAATAATCCTGCCGTCGATTATGAGGCCATGATCAAGACAGTAGAGCACAAGTTATTGTTATGGGGCCTGAACTCCGCCCAGATCATAAATCTTTCTTCTTTGTCCAAAACTTCGGCCACTGTTACCATATACAGCAAGGTTAACGGAACGGTAAGCGACATAGCCATCCACGAGGGTGATTACGTAACTGAAGGGATGGCTATATTAAAAACGCAAGGGTTAGCCAATCTATGGATAGAGGCGCAGTTATATGCCGGCGAAAGCGGAAACTATAAGGAAAATGACATGGTGAATGTCTCTTTTCCAGATCTGAACGGACAGGTTGTTAAAGGCAAGGTGGAATTTGTAAATCCTGAACTATCAGATGAATCTAAGGTTGTGCTCATCCGGATCGCAGTTCCAAATACGCAGGGGCTGATCAGGCCGGGGATGTTGGCATACATTTCCATTGGTAATGGAAAACAGAATGCTGTTGCTGTGCCCACATCTTCAATACTAGCAGGAGGTAAAGGCAATAAGGTATGGATCAAAAATCGTGATGGAAGTTTTTCTGGAAGAAAGGTCAATACCGGAGCAGGGAACGGGGGCTATGTGCAGGTATTGTCTGGCATTTCACTAGGTGAAATAGTGGTCACCAGTAGAGCCTACCTCTTGGAGAGTGAATCGATATTCAAAAATGGAGGGTAAGGTTATGATTTGGTGCGTCATATCTTATGGATAAATACCCATGGTAAGTAAAATTTGGCATAGTATGTAGCTTGATTGCGCTAATACTGTCTGGACCTTGGTGAAAAGCAAATCCAGCATTTGACAGGTCGGAGTCTGCGAAACGAAATTACTTTTCGAGGGGCCGAAAAATATTGAAACAAGTTCAATGTCAGAAATTTGAGGTGATTTTCTAATATAATTATATAAAAGATATGGGAAATTATATAAATTTAATTTTGCATCTTTATATAGATTTGTAGTCTGATGAAAACCAAAGCCATCTTTCTTTTAGTGATTTTTCTGCTCAACACTGTTGTTGGCCTTGCCTGTGCAGTTGGAATGGAAAGAGATAATCATGGAGAAAGTGATGTACATGTTTCCTCTAAAAAGAATAATCACAAACATGATCATCAGCATAAAGGTGCACATGTGCATAAACACAGTGCTTCAAATGGACCGAATCTTTCAAAAGAAGATCCCTGTTGCAAGACTCTGGTCAACGACCTTGTGGTTCAGGGGAAGCTTGTTCCCCAAAGCGTTAAAAACCAGGTTATCCTACCTGTTCTATTGCTTCCAGATTATAATTACAACTTTTTAATTCCTTCTGTCAAACTGGCTCTCAAAAAGAGCGTTTACGCCGGACAGCGGGAGCGGCCACCCAACAGGGACATCCGGATTTCCATCAATAGCTTTCAGATATAAGATTTCACCAAGAATTACCAATAGAGCCCGTGTTACATTGACATGGTGCCTGGCTTTCGCGCGGCCAAAACTCCTGCGGAAAGAGTGTAAACATTTAATCTTAAAATCATGAAAAAAATATTTTTTCTGGTTGCCCTATTGGCAATCGTTTTCACTGGCCGCGTCCTTGCGCAAAATAGCCAGACACAGTCACTTTTAACTTCTTATTACGATATCAAAAATGCATTGATAAATGCAGATGCGACAGTCGCCGCCTCAAAAGCCACTGAGTTTTCCAGAGCGCTGGGCAGCATGGACATGAAGTCAATGCCAGAAGCCGATATGAATATATTTATAGGTTTACAGGATAAGCTTGCCTTTGATGCCAAGCACATATCGGAGAGTAAGGATATTGCCCATCAGAGAGAATATTTCGCAACTTTTTCTGCCAATCTTTTTAAACTGGCAAAAGCCGTTAAACTCACCAAAGCGCCTGTTTATTATACCTATTGTCCATTGAAAAAGAGCTATTGGCTTTCTGATAACGCTGGTATCAAAAACCCTTATTTCGGTAAGCAGATGCTGACCTGTGGTGCAGTAAAGGAGACTATCAAATAATTCATATTGTTATTGAGCGGACATTTAGCATTGTGATGTTTTGGTCCGTTCAATATAGCTGTATGCATATATTCTACATACAGCTCGAAATAATTTATTCAAGATATATCAAAAACAATGAAAACATTAATATATAGCCTTCTGGGCCCACTATTTTTCCTTGCCGCCTGTACAAATGGCAAAAATGAAAAGCAAGATTCCGCTGTTGCGGATTCCACGACCAAAAATGTTTCTAGGGAAACCAATAATGTAAAAAAATCCCAAACGGCTGCGCTTTTATCCGGCTATCTGAAACTGAAAAATGCCCTGACCACGGACGATGATAAACAAGCTGCCGCCGCAGGCAGTGAAATGGTCGCAGCGTTCGCCAGTTTTGATGAAAAATCATTGACTTCGGAGCAGGCCAGGGCATATAGCGATATTCGGGATGATGCCAAAGAGCACGCAGAGCATATCGGTTCCAATGCAGGCAATATTGCCCATCAACGTGAGCATTTCGATATGCTGAGCAAAGACATGTACGATATGATCAAGCTCCTTGGCACTGACAAGCCCCTGTATGTGGACCGTTGTCCCATGTACAACAATAACAAGGGTGCAATCTGGGTGAGTGAGATAAAGGAGATCAAAAACCCTTACCTTGGAAAAACGATGCCCACCTGTGGCACTGTCAAAGAAGAACTGAAATAGCACAAAAATGACGGGCATAAAAAAACCTTTCTTGGGCTATTAGTTATCTTCATGCTTATGCAGATCTTACAGCCTGCACGCAATAAAAGCGCGCAGGCTATGCCTCAGGATATATCCACACTTGTTCCTATGCCTGATGATGTGCAGGGGATACTTAAAAAATCATGTTATGACTGTCACAGCAACAACACGGAATATCCATGGTATGCCTATGTTCAGCCGCTTCACTGGTACCTTAACAGTCACATACGATCGGGAAAAGAGGAGCTGAACTTTAATGAATTTGCCGGCTATACCTTGCGGAGGCGTCAGAACAAACTGCGGGCCATAGAAAATAGCTTAAAAGATGGTACAATGCCGCTTTCCTCTTATAGCCTGATCCACAGAAATGCAATATTAGATCCAAGGGAAAAGTCGATACTCATAAAGTGGGTACAGAATTCAAGGGATAGTTTGAACAGAAAGAATCTCACTGCTCTTTAAATTAACAAAGAAATGAAAAATATATTAACAGTCTTTTTATTGATAATTTATTCTGTGGTTTCCGCCCAGGATATGAAGGGAATGAAAACGGACAAGAACGGCAGTGCTGGTCAGTCCAGGGTAATCTATACCTGTGTGATGCACCCGGAAATACAATCGGAAAAACCCGGTAACTGTCCAAAGTGCGGAATGAAGCTTATCCTGCAGAAAGGTAAAGTGGATAAGGCAAAGACAGCTGATCCGGGCAAAAAGAAGCAAGGTACAAAAAAGGGAGCTATGGAAGGCATGAAAATGCTGGCAGAAAAATTGGAAAGTAAGCCAAAAGAGGAATCAGTAACCTATACCTGCCCAATGCACCCTGAGATCCATGACTCCAAACCTGGCAACTGTCCCAAATGCGGGATGAAGCTAATCAGGGAAAAGCCCAGGTCAGCGCCTGAACAGAATGGGGGAACAAAGGAAAGTTCCAAAAAGAGTGAGGATATGGGGGATATGGCGGGCATGGCAATGGATGATAACAGTTCTGACATGGAAAATATCAAAACTGCAAAGGCCAATTTGGGCCCGATTAAGACCGTTGCGAATAAATTTCCACCACGTACCGTGCGTTATGATCTTTACATAGCCGATACAACGGTAAATTATGGGAGAAAATCAAAGCGGGCAATTGCGGTAAACGGTCAGATCCCCATGCCCACACTGACCTTTACGCAGGGCGATACCGCCCTGATCTACGTGCACAATAATCTCGACGAGGAAACCGCGCTGCACTGGCACGGACTTTTTCTTCCGAACAAGATGGATGGTGTTCCTTTTCTGACCCAAATGCCGATCAAACCGCACACTACCTACATCTATAAGTTTCCCATCGTCCAACATGGAACGCACTGGTACCACAGCCACAGCGGCCTTCAGGAACAGATAGGTATGTATGGGGCATTTATCATGAACAAACGTACGGAGTGGGATATTCCAACCCTTCCAGTAGTCATTAGCGAATGGACAGATATGAAGCCCGAGGAGGTTCATAGAAGCCTGAAAAATGCCAACGACTGGTTTGCCATCAAAAAGGGACTACCCAGAGTTATGCAGAAGCGATCAGGACCGGACATTTTAAAACAAAGGTAGCCAATGAATGGAAGCGCATGAATGCCATGGATGTGAGCGATGTTTATTATGAAGCCTTTCTCATCAATGGGAAAAATCAGAACGAACAGCCGCAGTTCAAGGCTGGGGACAAGGTAAGGCTGCGTATTGCAAACGGTGGAGCCTCAGATTATTTCTGGCTTAAATATGCAGGGGGCAAGATTACCGTTGTCGCTACCGATGGAAATGATGTGGAGCCTGTAGAGGTCGACAGGCTGATTATAGCGGTTTCCGAAACCTATGATGTAGTGGTCACGATTCCGGAAAATAAGAGCTATGAATTTTTGGTCACTCCTGAAGACCGTACGGGATCAGCATCACTATGGCTGGGCAAGGGAGAAAAGGTCCATGCAGAGAAAATGCCCAAACTGAAGTATTTTGCCGGAATGAAAATGATGAACGATATGATGGATATGAGCGGCAATATGGTACAGATGGAAGGCATGAAGATGCAGAACCAGATCATGGATATGAATACGGTGATGTACCCGGAGGTAACCGGTGAAGAAAATTCAAAAACAGAGAAAAAAATGAAGGGGATGCCTGGTATGCAGATGTCTGGTGACAAGAGCATGGCAGGGATGAATATGGAGGCAGAAACCGCCGATATCGTTACTCTGAACTATAATATGCTTCGAGATCCAAAGAAAACAACCCTGCCAAAAGGCCCATGGAAGGAACTTAAGTTTGACCTTACAGGAAATATGAACCGTTACGTCTGGACGCTGGATAACAAAACCGTTTCTGAAAGCGATAAGATACTGATAAAAAAGGGCGAAAATGTTAGGATAATCCTTTACAACAACAGTATGATGCGCCATCCTATGCACCTTCATGGCCATGACTTCAGGGTAATTAACCGGCAGGGAGAATATGCCCCGATGAAGAACATTATCGACATCATGCCCATGGAGCGGGATACCCTTGAATTTGCAGCAACAGAGCCAGGAGGCGACTGGTTCTTCCACTGCCATATTCTCTATCACATGATGAGCGGTATGGGAAGGGTATTCAGTTATGAGAATTCTCCGCCTAATCCCGAAATCCCGGACCCCAAGCTGGCACAGCGAAAACTTTTCAGTGATGACAGGGCATTTCATCCAATGGCACGCATCGGAATCGAAACCAATGGCAGCGACGGAGAGATTATGCTCGCCAATACCCGTTACCGCTTTACCACTGAATGGCGGATTGGGTTTGACAAGGAAATGGGCTATGAAAGTGAAAGTCATTTTGGAAGATATATCGGGAGAAACCAATGGCTATTGCCCTATATCGGATGGGATTTTAGAAAAAGAACGGTTGATCCCTTGGACAAGAATGTTTTCGGGCAATCACTTTCGCCGGGAAACAACCTTTTCGGGCAGGGAAATACCAAAAATTTCAGGCAGGTATTTCATTTGGGAGTTCAATATACCCTACCACTGCTGATCGTTGCAGATGCTTCCCTCGATCACAAGGGGAATGTCAGGTTTCAGCTGATGAGGGAAGATATCCCCGTTTCCAAAAGACTGCGCTTCCAGTTTATGGTCAATACCGATAAGGAATATATGGCCGGATTCAGGTACATCGTTACTAAGTATTTTGGGCTTTCAACACATTATGACAGTGATATGGGCTATGGCGCCGGATTGACATTAAGCTATTAACAAATCAAAAACATGGAACACACCTATAAAATAACCGGAATGAGCTGTCAGGGCTGCCGGAGCAAAGTCGAAAATGTGCTGAATGCGATTGATGGCGTTTCTGCACAGGTGACCCTTGAACCTGCTGAAGCCGTCATAACTATGCAAGAACATATCCCGACGGAAAAGCTGCAGGAGGCTCTTTCTGCCGCCGGACATTACGGTATTGAAATGGCAGTTCAGGGAAAACATGTTCTAAAATCTTCAGAACATCCTAATCATGATCATTCAACCCATGAGCAAAGTCACAAGGTTGAAAATGATGATAAAAATGAAGCGGGAGGCCTGTTTTATTGTCCTATGCACTGTCAAGGTCAGAAGACTTATGATAAGCCAAGTCATTGCCCTGTATGCGGGATGGACCTGGTAAAACAGCCTGCCAAGAAACAGGCATCTCAATTTACCTGCCCCATGCATCCCGAGATTATCAGGGACAAACCAGGATCATGTCCGCTCTGCGGAATGGACCTGGTACCTACAGGGACAAACCTTGAAGAAGAAGATAAAACTTATGAAACCCTGCTCAAAAAGTTCAAGATTGCAGCAGGTTTTACCATACCCATTTTTGTTATTGCCATGACGGAAATGATTCCCAGCAATCCTTTGTTTGATCTAATGGAACTTAAATACTGGAACTGGGTTCAGTTTTTTCTTTCTATTCCGGTGGTCTTTTATGCAACCTGGATGTTCTTTCAGCGTGCATGGCAATCCATCATTACCTGGAAACTGAACATGTTTACACTGATTGGGATTGGTGCCGGGGTATCCTGGGGCTTCAGTATTGTCGCCCTTCTATTCCCCGGAGTTTTTCCTGATCAGTTTAAAACACATCACGGCACCGTTTTCGTTTATTTTGAGGCGGCAACCGTGATTCTTACGCTGGTACTGCTCGGTCAGCTTTTGGAAGCCCGGGCGCATGGCAAAACCAACAGCGCCATTAAGGAGCTGTTGAAGCTGGCACCTAATTCAGCAACAAAAGTGGTCGGGGATAAGGAAATATCAGTATCTATTGATGATATTCAGAAAGGAGATCTGCTGAGGGTAAAGCCTGGTGAAAAAATTCCGGTGGATGGTAGTATTAAGAACGGGGAAGCTGTAATTGATGAATCCATGATCACAGGAGAACCCCTTCCTGTTGAGAAAAAGATAGGGGATAAAATCAGTTCAGGAACCATCAATGGTAAAAAGACCTTTGTCATGCTTGCCGAAAAGGTAGGCTCAGAAACACTGCTTTCCCAGATCATCGAAATGGTCAATTCCGCCAGCCGCTCAAAAGCGCCCATCCAAAAGATGGCCGATAAAATTTCAGGTTATTTCGTGCCTGTTGTGGTATTGATTTCTATTGTAACGTTCGTGGTATGGGCAGTATACGGCCCCGATCCGGCCTATGTTTATGCTTTTGTAAATGCAATCGCGGTATTGATTATTGCATGCCCATGTGCGCTAGGCCTGGCTACCCCAATGTCGGTAATGGTGGGAGTAGGGAAGGGCGCTCAGTCTGGTATACTGATCAAAAATGCGGAATCTCTTGAGAAAATGAATGCTATTGATGTAGTGGTCATCGATAAAACTGGTACGGTTACAGAGGGGAAGCCCTCGGTTGAAAGTGTGGTTAGCGTAGATAAGGGCTTTACCGAAAAACAGATCCTGGAGAAAATTGTGGCTTTGAACAGCAGCAGCGAACATCCATTGGCACAGGCAACTTTGCGTTATGGGGAGGAAAACGAAATATCCGTTAAGGCTATATCCGACTTTGAGGCCGTTACCGGGAAGGGCGTAACAGGCAGTCTGAATGGGGAAAGACTGGCTTTGGGGAACCAAAAACTGATGGAGCATGTTAAAGCGGCGATTGATCCTAGTCTGTCCGAGCAGGTTAGTGCCGCTCAAAGGCAGGGCAAGACGGTTTCTTATTTGGCCGTTGGAAATAAAGCAGTGGGGTTTGTTGTGATTTCGGATAAGATCAAGCATTCCAGCACAGCTGCTATTCTAAAGCTCCAGCAGGAAGGCATCAAGGTAATCATGTTTACCGGAGACAATGAGGATACAGCGAGGGCAGTAAGCGCAACTTTAAATCTGGATGGGTTCAAAGCTCAGATGTTGCCTGAAGATAAGCTGAATGAAATAAAAAAACTACAGGCCGAAGGCAAAAAGGTAGCCATGGCAGGTGACGGCATCAATGATGCCCCTGCACTTTCCCAGGCTGATATCGGGATTGCCATGGGCACGGGAACAGACGTTGCTATCCAGAGTGCCTCGATTACATTGGTGAAGGGGGATTTAAACGGGATCGCAAAAGCAAGGTTGTTGAGCCATAAAGTAATGGGCAATATCAAAGGAAACCTGTTTTTTGCCCTGGGATACAATGTATTGGGGATTCCGATAGCGGCTGGTATTTTATATCCGTTTTTTGGAGTTTTACTTTCTCCCATGATAGCTGCACTCGCGATGAGTTTTAGCTCGGTTTCCGTTATTTTGAATTCCCTGAGATTGAGAAATGCCAAAATCGACTGATATTTTTTTAGTAGAGGAAAAAGGCAGATGCTGTTACCGATGGCCGTTGCGTGAGGATAACAGGGGATATTTGAAAACGCTTCCGGCGCATATCAGGTTAGAATATAAACTGAGCGGTGAAAAACTAAATCTTGTTTTCGCGCACGGCAGTACCAGTAGTATAGATGAATACATACTGATAGACACAGATGCAGACTATGTTTTGGAAATGCTTAAAGAAGCTGATGCAGATCTGCTTTTTGTGGTGCACTTCCACAAGCCGTATCACAGAATTTGGAAACCCCATATTGAAAGTTCAAACATGTGATCAACCTGGGATCCCTCGGAAAGCCTAACGACGGTGACCCAAGGGGTTGTTACCTTATGTTCACTTAAATGCAGGCTGTTCTACAACCGATGCAAATAGTATTGAAATTGAATTCAAGCGTGTCGAGCACGACGTGGAAGCATCCCCCACAGCTATCATAAACAGTCCCCCTGTCCGGTGAGTTTGCTGATGCCTTGAAGCTTGCGAAATAACCCCAATCAATTGGACAGTCAAATTTGAGGGTGCCAGGCTCTTATTCTTCATTTACAGATCTTGCAATCTATTATATCACATAACAACAACACAGAGTATTAGTAAATTTTATACTTTTACACCGTGAAATTCATTGCCCTGGTTTTATCTCTCATCGTATATACGCTAACCGCGGTACCATGCTGCGCTTTAGCGCGAGAAGATAGCCATGTACTGAAAACCGATAAAGCGGAAAAACATGCTTGCAGTGAACATAACGATAATTGTTGCAAAGGCTGTTCACCGTTTTATGTCTGTGGTACCTGTATCGGCTTTACCATCACTACACGGACAACGATCGTTTTTGCGGCCCAGCTTTTACCTGTACAGCATAATACGGCTTACATCCCACTTCAGCTACAGGCCATTTCAATTTCTATCTGGCAGCCGCCCAAACTTTCGTAGTTTATTTTTCCCTCGTCCTAACCGGACATATTTATCGAAATCATTATTTAAAGATCATTATGAAAAGAACGATTGTGGTTTTGGCTATACTGTTGTTTACAGTTACCGCCTTTGCCCAAAATAGATATAAAGCCGTCATCAAAGACGCAAAGACAAACCAAGTACTTCCAGGAGCTACGTTAAAAGTTCTTGGAACGACCATTGGCGCTAAATCAGATAGTGCAGGTAATGCAAGTATTAATGGTATACCCTCAGGTAAACAGATCATTCAGTTTAGTTATGTAGGCTATCAGACCAAAACTGATACGCTGACCTTTCCCCTTGCTGAAACTAACGTTTTGACTATTTTACTTACTGCAGCTGAAGAAGACCAGGAACTAGAGGATGTAGTGATCTCAGCTACAAGGAGCAGCCGTACCATTGATAATATTCCTACACGGGTTGAGGTCATCGCCGGGGAAGAACTGGACGAAAAAGGTAATATGAAACCTGGCGACATCCGCATGATGCTGGCAGAAAGCACAGGCATCCAGACCCAGCAGACTTCTGCGACCAGCGGAAATTCCAGTATCCGCATACAGGGACTGGACGGAAAATATACCCAGATCATTAGGGACGGTTTTCCATTATACTCTGGTTTCTCGGGTGGATTGGGCCTGCTTCAGATTGCCCCATTGGATTTGCAGCAGGTAGAGGTGATCAAAGGTTCATCGTCCACCCTTTACGGAGGTGGAGCAATTGCTGGACTGGTGAACCTGGTTTCTAAAAAACCGACTGAAGCGCGTCAGCTTAATTTCCTTTTAAACGGTACTTCTGCTTTGGGACTGGATGCCAGTGGTTTTTATGGACAGAAATTTGATAAAATAGGTATCACGGTTTATGGTGCATACAACAAAGGGACTGCCTATGATCCTTCTGATATTGGCTTAACCGCTATCCCCAAGTTTGACCGTTTCACCCTGAACCCCAAACTATATTTTTATTTCAATGATGCGACTACGCTTTTGGCCGGAATCAACGCCACAACTGAAAAACGGATTGGCGGCGACCTGGAATATGTGAAGGGAAATGGCAGTGCTGCCCATTCTTATTTTGAGGAGAATAAAACCGGGCGTTACAGCTCTCAGGTTGAGTTGGATCATAGACTGAGCGAAAAGGAAAAGCTTGTTATCCGCAATTCGGTGAGCTATTACGACCGGAGTATTGGGTTGCCAAATTACCTTTTTTCAGGCGTTCAAGTGTCAACCTACAGTGAGGCCAATTATAGCCGTAACGGAGAAAAAGCAGACTGGGTGTTGGGGGTGAACTTTTTGACCGACAATTTTAAGGAAGACCAGAACAGTGACAATGCACTCAGAAGTTACAATTATAATACCATTGGGGCATTTGCACAGAACACCTGGAACATATCTAAAAAAATTAGTCTTGAATCAGGAGTAAGGGGAGATTACCACAATGAATACGGATTTTTCTTCTTACCAAGAATTTCCGGATTGTGGAAGATCAATGAACATTTTTCTACCCGATTAGGCGGTGGTCTGGGTTATAAGGCACCAACTGTATTTACCGAAGATGCTGAGCGGATCCAGTTCAGAAATGTAGCGCCTTTAGATGTGGCCAATACAAAGGCGGAACGCTCTTATGGCGCCAACTATGATGTTAACTATCGCACCTCATTGTTTGACGGAGCGGTTGGATTCAGCATCAATCAGATGTTTTTTTATACCCGTATCAATAACCCGATATTGCTGACTGCTGCTAATGGAGCCAACCTGACCTATGTTCAGCCTAAAGGTAATTTAGATACCAGGGGAATGGAAACAAATGCCAAAGTAACCTACGGTGATTTTAAACTTTTCATCGGTTATACATTAGCGGATGTGAACCAGCATACAGGAGGCACCAGCACAAATTATCCGCTGGTTTCAAAGCACAGGGTAAATAATGTATTGATGTATGAGCTTGAAGATAAATGGAAGATCGGTGCCGAAGCATACTATTTCAGCAAACAGAAGTTAAACGATGGTGCCACTGGTAAAAGCTATTGGACAGCTGGTCTGATGGCAGAAAAGCTTTGGGAACGGTTTTCAATTTTTGTGAATTTTGAGAATTTAACGGACACCAGGCAGACCAGCTTTGATTCGATCTATACAGGTAGCATTACTAGCCCTGTTTTCAGGGACATCTATGCGCCTGTAGATGGGTTTGTAGTAAACGGAGGGATAAAATTCAAACTTTAAACCTGTAGTAATCGACTTTTCTGGGTAGTGGATTCACATTTTAGCCGGGCCAGGGATTTGATGGCCAAAAAATCCCTGGCTGGCTGAATAATTGAAGCTTTCGGTGCGGTTAAAAGACATTTCCCATCAGAAGAGTCTATGCTGGCCGATAAGGTCTGTTAGTGGAAGATTCAGGCTTACCTCTGGACTTATCTCATCAATAAATGAAAACTTCCTTCCCTTTTTACCCAGATTATATGAAGTTTTTTGATTTGGGCAAAGAAGGTTTCCGTTTGGTTGTTCAAGTGGTGGAACTTTTGAATGATGGGTGAAAACCTATAGGCTATGATTATTTTAATAAAAAAGTATTAAATTTTTTCAAACCAGGACTAAAAAAAATGTTCCTAAATAAATTTATATATTTGGTAAAATTTTGAAAGTGAAAATATCCAGTTTGTTTCTCTGCTTCATTATCGTAATACTCAGCTGCATTCCATGCGCTGACGTATTGGCTATGGGTAAGTTGCATGGTGGACCATTAACTGAAAAAAGCATAACAACCCATTCTACAGAAAAAGAACGCAGTGATTTCTGTTCACCGTTCTGCGTTTGTTCCTGCTGTAATACCACTTCTGAAGTTATTTCTTCAACACCTCTTGTGGTAATCTCAAAACCAATAAGCTCAGAATATAATGAAGCTTACATGGGTGAGGTTATCTCTTTACCATTATCTGTTTGGCAGCCGCCTAAATTAAGTTAAAAATCGATCTTCATTTCGATGCTATGTTTTTGCCCGTATAATCCATACGAGGCTACGCTGTGCATTGATCTGGTTTTTTTATTTTTTACTTAATTAAACAAATAATGCTGAAAAAAATTATTCAGTTTTCAATAGCGAATAAGCTTGTAATAGCCCTGTTCACTTTGGGGCTGATCGCATGGGGCGTATATTCCCTGAGACAACTTCCCATTGATGCCGTTCCTGATATCACCAATAATCAGGTTCAGGTCATAACCCTTAGCCCATCCCTTGCTACCCAGGAGGTAGAAAGGCTTATTTCCTATCCCGTAGAACAGACCATGTCCACCATACCTGAAATAGAGCAGGTACGCTCCATTTCAAGGTTCGGACTTTCGGTTGTAACTATCGTATTCCATGATGATGTTGACATCTACTGGGCCCGGCAACAGGTAAACGAAAAGCTTGCCGAGGCCAAGAATAACATCCCATCAGGACTTGGTAATCCAGAAATATCACCCATATCAACAGGTCTTGGGGAGATATACCAATACGTGATCCATGCAAAGCCTGGATTCGAAAAGAAATTCAACGCGCGCGAGCTGCGCACCATCCAGGACTGGATTGTAAGGAGACAGCTCCTTGGTACGCCGGGCATTGCAGAGGTCAACAGTTTCGGTGGCCTTTTGAAACAGTATGAGATTGCGCTTGATCCCGATAAGCTGCGGAGCCTTAACCTGAGCATCAGCGATGTTTTCGCAGCCCTTGAACAGAACAACCAGAACACGGGGGCGCCTATATAGACAAAAAGCCAAATGCCTATTTTATTAGGAGCGAAGGCCTGGTCGGCAATCTTGATGACATCAATAAGATCGTTGTCAAAAACAATGCGAACGGAATCCCGGTGCTTATCCACGATATCGCCACCGTACAGATCGGTAGTTCCATCCGTTATGGCGCACTTACCCGTGCAACAAAGGATGGTGAAGGTGAGGCTGTTGGCGGTATAGTAATGATGCTGAAAGGCGCAAATGCCAATAACGTGGTAAAACAGGTGAAGGCTAAGATAGACAGAATCAGTAAAACTCTACCGAAGGGGGTAACCATTGAGCCGTTCTTAGATAGAAGTGCGCTTGTTGATCGTGCCATGGGCACAGTAGCCAAAAACCTCATCGAGGGCGCCCTGATTGTTATTTTTGTCCTGGTTCTTTTTCTTGGAAATTTTAGGGCCGGGCTGGTTGTTGCCTCAGTGATTCCGCTTGCCATGCTATTTGCGATTTCCCTGATGAACCTTTTTGGCGTATCGGGAAACCTGATGAGTCTTGGCGCGATAGATTTCGGACTTATCGTCGATGGGGCCGTAATTATTGTGGAAGCCACAATGCACATCCTCTCTGGGAATAAGCTTGGCCGCGCTTATACACAGGCCGAAATGGATGAGCAGGTTGAAAAATCTGCCGTGCGGATGATGAGCGCTGCGGCATTTGGACAGATCATTATTCTGATCGTTTATCTTCCCATCCTTGCCCTTGTAGGTATTGAAGGCAAGATGTTCGGTCCTATGGCACAAACCGTTTCCTTTGCCATATTGGGAGCCTTTATTTTGTCCCTTACCTATGTTCCTATGGTTTCCTCGCTGTTCTTAAGCAAAAAAGTTGCCCACAAAAAGAATTTTTCAGATCGGATGATGGATTTTTTTCAGCGCCGTTACACTCCAATGATCAAGGCTGCACTCAATAAAAGAATAATTGTTGTGGCATCATCGGTTGTTCTTCTGGTCATCAGTATTTTTATCTTTACCCGGATGGGGGGAGAATTCATTCCCACGTTGGAGGAAGGTGATTTTGCGGTAGAAACCAGGCTACTTACCGGCAGTTCCCTTTCCCAGACTATTGATAAAGTAAATCAGGCTTCAAAAATCCTTGTAGAAAAATTTCCAGAGGTGAAAGAAGTAATTGGTAAGGTTGGTGCTGCCGAGATTCCTACCGATCCCATGCCAATGGAAGCATGTGATCTGACCATAATACTCAAAGATAAAAAGACTGGACCACTACCCATGACAGGGAAGAACTGGCAGAGATGATGAGTAAGGCACTTGAAGAAGTTCCCGGCGTGAGCTTCGGTTTTTCACAACCAATCCAATTACGCTCAAATGAACTTATCTCGGGAGTTAGACAGGATATTGGGATCAAAGTTTTCGGAGATGACCTCGAATCCCTCACCAGTATATCCCAAAAGATCGGGAAAATTGTTTCGGGTGTAGAGGGCGCAAAAGATCTCTATCTGGAACAGGCAACCGGTCTGCCGCAGATAGTGGTAAAGATCAACCGTGATAGGATTGCACAATATGGATTGAGCATAGGAACGGTTAACCAGGCACTCAATACTGCTTTTGCAGGACAGTCTGCGGGGCTGGTATACGAGGGAGAGCAGCGTTACGATATCATTGTTCGCCTTTCCCAACAGAACCGCCAGGGTATTGATGATGTTAAAAATGTCTATGTGACTGCCCCGAACGGCAATCAGGTTCCCCTTGACCAACTTGCTGACATAGAGTTTAAGATCGGCCCTAACCAGATTCAACGTGAGGATACCAAACGGCGCATCATAGTGGGGCTGAATGTCCGTGGCCGTGATATCCAGAGTGTGGTAACAGAGATTGAGCAGAAAATAAACGAACAGATCAAAATGCCCGCAGGATATTACATTACCTATGGAGGGCAGTTCGAAAACTTAAAAGAGGCGACACAAAGGCTTTCTATTGCCGTTCCGGTTGCACTTTTACTGATATTGCTATTACTGTATTTCTCATTTGGATCTGTAAAACAGTCGATACTGATTTTTTCTGCTATTCCGATGGCCGCAATCGGGGGAATATTTGCATTAATCCTGAGGGGAATGCCTTTCAGCATTTCCGCCGGTGTTGGATTTATTGCATTATTCGGGGTAGCCGTGCTCAACGGAATCGTACTGATTACCGAATTCAACAGATTGAAAAAAATGGATAAATATAGTATAAGGGACATTGTCCTCAAGGGAACTGCTATCCGTCTGAGACCTGTACTGATGACCGCAACTGTAGCCTCTCTTGGGTTCCTTCCAATGGCAATATCCAGTGCAGCAGGCGCTGAGGTGCAGAAACCGTTAGCAACCGTAGTAATCGGGGGACTGATTACTTCCACCATATTAACCTTAATCGTACTTCCAGTGCTATATACTTATTTTGAAGGTTGGAAAAGCAAAAAAACTGCCCTTCCAACAACTGTAGTTACCCTAGCGGTGTTTTTTGGACTTTTCATTTTATCGGGACAGGCGCAGGCGCAGACGGTTCCCACCAAGGGTATGAGCCTTGAGCAGGCTTTGAGCACAGCATTGAGTAATAACCAGGCTTTGAAATCCTCAACCCTGCAGATTGGCAGGCAACAGGCGCTAAGGGGATCCTCAACAGATCTTGGAAAGACCAGCTTTGAGGTGCAGTACGGACAGATGAATACCATCAAACGCGACAATAACTTTTCGGCCTCTCAGAACATACCCTATCCGGGGCTGTTCAAAAGTCAGCGCAACTTGTATGATGCGCAGATCAGGGGAGCCGAAATCGGCCTTCAGGTAACACAAAGAGAACTTTCCTATCAGGTGAAAAGCGTTTACGCCCAGTTGGGCTATTTCATTGCCCTTCAAAAGCTTTACAAAAGCCAGGACAGTGTTTACAGTAACTTTCTGAAGGCCGCCTCATTGAGGTACCAGGCAGGAGAGACCAATCTGCTTGAAAAAACTACCGCCGAAACTCAGTATAATGAGGTTCGCAACCAGATGAGCAAGAACGAAGCTGATATCCTTGCCTATACCGCCGAACTTAAGCGTTTGCTCAATACCAGGGAACAGATCAGTATCATGAACGCGGACTTTGGCCAGGTAGTCTGGAATGTTAGCCAGGCTGATACCATTACATCAGAAAATCCAATTCTTGCGCTGCAGGCCCAGCAGATAGATATTGCCGACAAGACGGTAAGGCTCGAGCGCTCACGCTCCGGCCCCGATTTCAGTATCGGCTATTTCAACCAGTCCATTATCGGAGCACAGAATGTTGGCGGTCAGGATCTTTATTTTAATGGAGGCAAACGTTTTCAGGGAGTTTCCGCCGGGATCTCCATACCGCTTTTCTTTAAGCCTTTCTCCTCAAGGATAAAAGCCGCAAAGATAGATAAGCAGGTAGCCGAAAGCGATTTTATCCTTTCCCAGACAGATCTTCGTGGAAGGTATGAGCAGGCCTTCCAGGACCTTCAGAAAAATTCCAGAAGTATCGCCTATTATAAGAACAGTGCCCTGCCGAATGCCAACCTGATCCTAAAGCAGTCCCAGATTGCATTTCAGGCAGGGGAGATCGGCTATGTAGAGTATCTGCAGGCCCTGCGTACCTACTCTGATATCCGCTTCAGCTATCTGGAGGCCATCAACCAATACAATCAATCAGTATACACATTACAGTACCTAAAAGGTCAATAACAATATAAAAATGAAAAAAATATTAAAAGCCCTCAGCCGATTATCTTACATTGGGGCACTGGCAGTAGTGCTTTCTTCCTGCGGCAGCAAGGAAAAAGATGGCGCTGGAACAGAAGCCTCTGCAGACAGCACGGCCACCGAGGAAAGCAACTCAGTAGAGCTCAGCCAGTCACAGTTCAAGTCTGTAGGGATAGAGCTGGGAAGTCCCGAGCTCCGTGCACTCAGCGGTATGCTGAAAGTAAATGGCTTTATTGACGTGCCACCACAGAACCTGGTGAGCATTACCACTCAGATGGGCGGTATTGTAAAATCCACTCCGCTTTTACAGGGGACAAAGGTGAGCAAAGGTCAGGTTATTGCCATACTCCAGAATCAGGAATATGTGCAGATGCAACAGGATTACCTGGAGAGCAAAAGCCAGCTTGAACTTTCGGATTCTGAATACAAAAGACAACAGACCCTTGCCCAGCAAAACGTTAATGCTCAAAAAACACTCCAACAGGCCAAAGCAGCTTATCTGGGAAATCTTGCAAGGGAAAATGCATTAAAGCAACGTCTTCAACTGATCAATATCAATCCGTCCTCGCTAAACGCCGGCAATATCCGTAGCCAGATAAATATCTACTCGCCGATCAATGGCTATGTAACCAAGGTTAACGTAAATACGGGCAAATTTGTGGCCCCCAATGATGCAATGTTCGAAATCGTAAACAGTTCGAATCTCCACGTTGAGCTCAACGTTTTCGAGAAAGATGCACAAAAGGTAAAAAAGGACAGAAGGTGCTTTTTTCACTCACCAATGATTCAACCCAGCGTACTGCTGTCGTACAGCTGGTAGGCGGTGAGATCAATGCCGATAAGACCGTGACCGTTCATGCTATTGCCCAGGGAAGCGCCGGGTTTATCCCTGGTACTTACCTTAAGGCTTTCATCGAAACAGGTGCCGTGCAGGTAATGGCTTTGCCTTCTGCAGCGGTTGTAGACTTTGAGGGCAAAAAATACATTTTCGTCCAGAACTCGGCGGAAAAAAGGCAAAGGAACCAGCAAAAAACGAGTCGGGAAACAAAGAAAGCGCCACTGAGGCCGGCCATCATTTCGAAATGGTAGAGGTTACAACGGGTATATCCGATGGCGGTTATATAGAGGTAACTATGCCTTCGGGACGGGATTTTACAGGCAAGGTTGTACTTAAAGGTACATATGATCTGCTGTCAAAAATGAAGAACAGCGAAGAAGAGTAAAGTCCCCACAAAGAATTTTTAGTACACACATTGAATAAAAGGTGCCTCGTTAGGGAGGCATCTTTTTAAAAAAGTGAACCCACACGGGCAGAGAATACAGATAAAGCGGTTGCCCTGAATATTCAACAAAAATCAATTTACCCCGATATGGAAAACAAGAAGAAAAAATCCGACACCAAATCATCTGCCAAAAAGCCTGTAGTCCGGAAGGAAGGCTCAGATTCCAAAGAAACAAAAGCGAAGCCGGTAAAGGAAGAAACCAAAACTTCTTCACAGCCTATTTCTGAAAAACCATCCAGGAAGGGAAAAGAAGCTGAAAAGGAGAAAGAGGCTCATCTTGACCATGCTGAAGAGGAAGGCCATGATCATGAACATGGCGGGATTTTCGGGAAGAACACGGAAATGATCTTCGCCTTTATCTGTGGCGCGGCGCTGGGGATAGGATTTGGAATTTCTTTCATAGACGGTGTTCCCGAATGGGCAAGCCTTGCACTCTACATAACAGCCTATTTCTTTGGCGGTTTCTTTACGGCCAAGGAAGCAGTTGAAACTATATTGAAAGGTGGCTTTGAGATCGACTTTCTGATGCTGGTCGCCGCAATCGGCGCAGCGATCCTGGGCTCCTGGGCCGAAGGCGCATTATTGCTCTTCCTGTTCAGTCTGGGACATGCGATGGAACACTATGCGATGGGCAAGGCAAGAAAATCCATAGCTGCCCTTACCAGTCTGGCTCCCCCGACAGCCCTGGTTGTCCGGGATGGCAAGGAATCTGAAGTGCGCATCGAAGAGCTTCAGCTTGGAGATGTCATTATCATCAAGCCCAACAGCAAGATTCCGGCAGACGGAGTGGTTGTAAAGGGTGAGGGCAGTGTCAATCAGGCCCCTATAACAGGAGAGAGTGTGCCAGTGGACAAATCACCCGTACCGGACGCATCAAAGGACTATTCTGCCGAAAAAACCATCAAGCCCCAGTTCCGTGTATTTGCCGGAACAATCAACGGAGCATCGGTTCTGGAGGTTAAGGTAATCAGGGAAGCCAAGGATTCTACCATCTCACGCCTGATCAAAATGGTAAATGAGGCGGAAAAACAAAAATCCCCAACGCAGCTATTTACCGACAGGTTCGAAAAGTATTTCGTTCCAGTTGTACTGGTTCTTGTGACCGCACTATGTTTTGCATTCCTGGTTATCGATGAGCCTTTTAGCAAAAGTTTCTACCGCGCGATGTCCGTACTGGTTGCTGCCAGCCCGTGCGCTTTGGCGATTTCTACCCCAAGCGCAGTACTTAGCGGTATTGCAAGGGCTGCACGTGGCGGAGTCCTTATAAAGGGAGGGCGGCCCACTGGAAGATCTGGGCGAACTCAACGCCATCGCGTTCGACAAGACCGGAACACTTACCGAAGGCAAGCCCCAGCTCACAAACGTGATTCCACTGAACGACATGTCAGAAGAGGAACTAATGGGTATTGCTGTTGCAGTTGAAAAACTCAGCGACCACCCGCTGGCCGAAGCAATTGTAAAAGGCGCACTCGAAAAGATGAAGAAAAAATCCGTTCCTGAGGCACATAACGTGAAAGGCATTACCGGAAGAGGTGTTCAGGCTGAGGTCAACGGTAAAAAAGTATTCATTGGAAACAAGGCCCTTTTTGAAAAGGATGGAATACCCGAAGATATTCTCAAACAGGTTGAAGAGCTGGAAAAGGGCGGACATACTTCAATGCTTGTCAGGGTCGATAAAGATTTCATCGGCATTCTTTCCCTTATGGATGTTCCCCGTGAAGAGGCAAAACATGTGCTTAAAGAACTCGAAGAGCTGGGGATCAAAAAATGATTATGCTAACCGGGGACAACCAACAGGTTGCAGAAGCGGTAGCTAAACAGATCGGTGTAACCGAGGCATGGGGCAACCTTATGCCGGAAGACAAAGTCAAGGCAGTACAGAAACTCGCCAAATCAGAAAAAATGGTTGCGAAGGTGGGAGACGGCGTGAATGATGCCCCGGCCATGGCCAAAAGTACCGTAGGTATCGCTATGGGCGCTGCGGGATCTGATGTTGCTTTGGAAACAGCAGATATTGCCCTGATGGGCGATAAGCTGGAAAGTCTTCCCTTTGCCATCGGGCTTAGCCGTAAAGCCCGGGGCATCATTAAACAGAACCTCTGGATTTCCCTTGGTGTTGTCGCCGCACTTATTCCACTGACCATACTGGGTGTCGCTTCGATCGGACCGGCAGTAATCGCCCACGAGGGATCGACGTTGGTCGTAGTGTTTAATGCGCTGCGCTTACTTGCTTACGACAACGGACATAATAAAAAAGCACCGAAAAAGAGGAAAAAATAAGGCATGTTCAAAAAGGTTAAAAAATTCCTGAAAGCCCTGGGGCCGGGCATCGTTACCGGTGCGAGTGACGATGACCCATCAGGTATTTCCACCTATTCACGGGGCGGTGCAAAATATGGTCTGGCAACGCTTTGGGCAATGATCAATACATTCCCCCTGATGGCTGCAATCCAGGATTGCGACCGTATCAGGCTGACCAAAACGCTTAGGAAACACTATCCAAAATGGGTATTGTACCTGTTGATCATATTCAGCGTGCCGGCAATCGTCCTGAACATTGGTGCCGATATCGCTGATATGGACGCTGTGGAGCATCTCATATTTCCTGCCGTTCATGCAATTGTTTTTAGTGTGCTCTTTACCGGAGTACCTCTATTCTTCATCATCTATCTGCCTTACTCGACACTTGGCTCAGTGCTGAAATATCTGTTCCTGACCCCCATGGAGATTCTTATCGGCACATGCCTCGACCTCAATCTAGGGTACCTTTCCTTTGGTGCCTATAGATTTTATTTAAGAAAGAATTATGCAGGCTAAACAACTTATTTCATTAAACATACTGCTGTTTGCAGCGTTTCCGGTCGTCTTACTTATAGTCGGTGGAATGATCGTAACCTGGAAAAAGCCCACGGCTGCTGTGCAGAGTACGATCCTCCACTTTGCTGCAGGGTAGTTTTTTCAGTCGTGGCAGTCGAGCTTTTGCCAGATATGATCAGGATCCATGATACAACCGCGATAATTATAGGTTTTACCTTGGGTATTTCGGCCATGCTTCTGATCAAATGGTATACCGCCAGGCTTGAGCTCAAAATGGGCGGAACAAACGACAGCAAGCTGTTGCCTTGGGGAATGCTTATCGCGGTAGGCATTGACCTGCTCTTGGACGGTCTTCTTTTAGGGATAGGATTTGCAGCGGGATCAAAAGAAGGAACCCTGCTTGCACTGGCACTTGCGATGGAATGCCTTTCGCTGGGACTTGCAGTAGGTACCAGGCTGACCAAGCTTGGAAGTTCCAAAAGGAGGCTGATCAGGGTGCTCTCGCTATTTGGCCTGGTTTTTCTATTGGGAACAGGGGAGGTTTTTTATGCTGCATTTTACAGGAGAAAAAGTACTGGAACTTGTGCTCTCATTTGGTAGCGCAGCATTACTGTTTTTAGTTACCGAGGAACTTCTTGTCGAAGCCCATGAAGAAAAGGATTCTCCATTTTTTACCGCGGCTTTTTCTTAGGATTTCTTCTGTTTATGGTTCTGGGGCTCATTATTTAATCTAAACCGATGAATATTATCGCTAAAATCAGTCAGTTCGATGCGCACCATAAACTTTACCTCTCCCTGGGTGTTGCTCTTGCCGTCCTTGGTATTTGCTATGCTACGGAACTGGAAGCCTCTGTCAGGTTGATGGTTGTATGGCTAAGCTATGCAACAACCAGCATAGCGCTTGCATGGACAACCATTAGCTCCTCGCATCCCAGTCAGATAAAACACGATGCCCATGCGCAGGATTCAAGCAGGACGCTCATTTTTCTTTTTGCCATAGCTGCTGCATTCGCCAGTCTTTTTTCCATTATTATCCTTTTGCGTGAAAATTCGGAAAAGACCGATCAGGGCCTTTTTATGACTATCGTTATTCCGTTGCTCTGCGTGGTTAGCTCATGGTGGTTGGTTCATACGGTCTTTACCATGCGATATGCACATTTCTATTACTGTGACATCGAGCATGAGAAGAAAGGAAAAATAGAAAAACCCGGAGGACTGATCTTTCCGGGAGGAGAAGATCCCGATTATATGGATTTTGTCTATTTCGCTTTCGTGGTTGGAATGACTTTTCAGGTATCTGACGTAGAAATCTCCTCCAAACGGATCCGAAGGCTTGCATGGATGCACGGTGTTCTTTCATTTGCCTTTAATACAGTAATAGTTGCCCTGACAATCAATGTGCTCTCGGGCATGATCCAAAAATAATTTAATTTAAAACTAAAAACCTATGGACTGGACACCAGAAAATTTTCCACTTGAGATGAAGGACCTTGACCCAAGGGTAAGGGAAAAAGCGATCGAGATCGCCAACGAGCTTAGAATTACCAAAGAGGTAAGCGAGCTCAATATTGTTGAGGTCGCCATCAACAGGGCCCAGCAATGGTTTATCAGCCTGGAGGGATAATGGCAGTGCAAAGACTATCCCCTGATCACACAAAATATAATCCAAACCGCGGAAAGGTATCCACAAGGCTCCTGACCGATCTTAAAACATTGAATAAAATGCAGATCAAAAGAAACAACAGGCCCAGGCCTGCTGCTGCCAGGGGTGGGGGAACAGCTCCAAAAAGAAAAAGGCCAAGGGGCCAAAGAAATCGGTTTTCCTGATGGTATTTTATTGGATACTGGCGCTGCTGCTGGCACTCGCCATTTATTTTAAAGCCAAACATTTCTATAATTCACATTGGGACAAGGATACCAACGAAAAAAACAACGATTCTGTTATCAACACCCCCGGATCTAAAAAATAAACCATGAAGCAGATTTTTATGAAAAGCCGATATAGTGTACTATATTTCTTTATCTTTTTCTTCATCTGTGTCTCGACCATGCTGAGGATCAGTTTTACTGCGATTTCGCTCGGAAAGGCGGGGCTGGGATTTGGAGAAATCCTCACCGCCTTTGCTAAAGGATTCGTCTTCGATCTTGGGGTGGCCACATATTTCAGTGTAATTTATGCCTTTTATCTGCTCATCCTTCCCCAAAAATGGAACAGGACTGGATTTAACAAGGTGTTTACCCATATCCTTCTTTTTCTGATGGTCTTGATTTCGGTATTTTCTTTTTTCGCAGAATTTACTTTTTGGCGGGAATTTGAGAGCCGTTTTAACTTTATAGCAGTAGATTATCTGGTCTATACTTATGAGGTTGTGCACAACATCAACGAGTCCTATCCGCTGCCGCTTTTGATTTCAGCTGTTGTCATAATCTCCTTTTTATGGAACTATCTTATGAAGGGGGCGTTCAGGAAGAGCTTCGAGTCTGCTACACCTTTTGCCCGTCGATCGGTAAATACAGCCCTGATCATTCTGACAGCAATATTCTATACGATCGAGATAGATAACTCCTGGGGGGATAAAAGCGGTAACCGTTATGCGGCAGAAATTTCCAAAGCAGGGATATATTCTTTCGTAGCGGCCTTCAAGGCGAATGAACTTAGCTACGATCAGTTTTATCCGATGCTCACAAATCAGCTTGCCTTCAATTTGGTAAGAAAAGAACTCTCCTCTTCCTCTAGCAGGTTTATTTTCAAAGGTCCTTCGGTACGTAGATCGGTTCTGGCCGGTAATGGCCAGACGGAACCCAATGTCATCATGGTGGTCATGGAGAGTTTCAGCGCTGATTATATGGGCACTTTTGGCAATACACAAAAACTGACACCTGTTCTGGATTCGCTGGCCAAAGAGAGCATCCTATTTGAGCGCATGTATGCAACAGGCACCCGTACCGTGCGAGGGATGGAGGCGCTTTCCCTCGCCGTTCCGCCAACACCGGGGAATAGTATTGTAAGGAGGAGCAATAATGCAAACCTGAGCACAATAGGCAGTATTTTTTCCAAACGTGGGTATTCCACAGGCTTTTTTTATGGCGGGGACGGTTACTTTGACAATATGAACCAGTTCTTCGGAAGCAATGGCTATGACATAACAGATAGGGGGAGGAAGCTTACAATGGGTGATGCCTATCTGGGAAAGCGGACCATCCTGAGCGATAGCGAAGTGAGCTTTGAAAATGCCTGGGGCGTTTCGGACGGGGATCTTTTCGCTGCGGTAATCCGTGATGCGGATAAAAGGCACTCGTTAAAGAAACCTTTCTACGATTTTGTCATGACCACTTCCAACCATCGGCCCTTTACCTATCCCAAAGGAAAGATAGATATCCCACCAGGCACGGGAAGAGAGGGCGCAGTAAAATATACCGATTATGCCATTGGGGAATTTTTAAGACAGGTCCGGAAAAAGCCATGGTTCAGCAATACCGTGTTTATATTCGTTGCCGATCACTGCGCGGAAAGCGCAGGAAAGAACGAGATTGATATCTCCCGTTACCATATCCCGGCGATGATATACAACCTCAATGGACAGCCCCTTCAATAATTCCCAGCCTTTGCTCACAGATAGATCTCTATCCAACCTTGTTCGGCCTGTTGAAATGGGACTTTGAGAGCAATAACTTCGGTATGGATGTTAGATCAGCCGGGTACCGCCCAAGGATCTTGCTAGGAACCTATCAAAAGCTCGGTTATCTCCGTAGCGACACCCTTGTGGTACTCAGTCCAAGGAAGCCTCCGCAGAGCTATCATTATGATTTCAAAACCAATACACAGACCTCGGCGAAATCTTCTGAAACACTTGGAAGGGAAGCCATTTCTTATTATCAGAGTGCCTATTATCTCTTTAGGACAGGCGGATTAAAAAAATAAGAATATTATGAATTATTATCAGTTATTATTGATCTGTGTGCTAGCGGGGTCTGTGATCCTGCTAACAGGTAAATACTTTTTTAAGCGCAGGCGCAGAAACATCTTCAGTATGCTTATAGGAGATGTTCAAGCTTATGTAAGCTATCTTTTTGAGGAGCACTGGCAGGCTGACCTGGCATACCACGATCTGGATCATACCAGACTTGTGGTCAAAAGGACCCAGGAAATCGCTTCCAATTTTCGCCTGGATGACCTTCAGGAATTCATACTTTTCTCTGCCGCATGGTTTCATGACACCGGGCAGCTAACTGGGCCTCCTGCCGGCCATGAGCATCGAAGCGTGCGGCTGATGGAAGAGTTTCTTTCAGATAAAGGGATTGCACCGGATATCATTTCCGCCATCGGCCGCTGCATACTCTCCACCTCCATTCCACATAGCCCTAGCAATATCCTTGAAGAAATTATCTGTGATGCGGATACCTATAACCTGGGCAATGAGGAATTTCTCATCACCGATGCAAAGGTTGCGCGCGAAATGCAGAAAAGGGCAGATGTGGACCTAAGCCATTGGGATAAAGAAACACTTGCATTTCTATCAGCCCACCGTTTTTTTACGCCTTATTGCAAGTCTATGCTCTCGCAGGGAAAGCAAAATAATATCCATTTGGTGCGGGAACGCATAAAAAATAAATCAGGCCAAACACCCTAAATGGATTTGGACAATGAATGGGATATACTCTTAGGCTTCTTGTCGCTTTTATCCTGGCTGGTATCATTAAAAATAGGTTGACACCCCGAACTGCACCGCTCCGGTTCTGGCAGGCGGGTTTCCAAGGATATCCTTCTGCCACTGTTTTCGGTAGGAAAACCTCAGCACGGTTTGTTGCCTTGGCCTGAAACTGATGCCGGGCATTACGCTGAAAAGTTCATCACCAATATTCCCGCCGGTCTCCCTGAACTTCCCTACATTCCAGTCCACATACTCTACCCTGCAGGCTAAACTTACAACAGAATGCTGCCAGCCCAGAATCGTTTTTTTGATCACAGGTTGAACAATATCTATATATCCGCCCATCTGACGGCTCCCGAACTGCTGGGAATAGGTGTCGGGAACATCTACCCTGATCCATGCCCACTCAGCGGTGATGAAGGTCTTAAGTTTGGGAAGTGTAGTGTTAAAGTCTATGGCGAAAACATTTAACCTGCGTTTGTCATCGATAACAATTCCGTCCGACTGCCATTTATTGTAAACACCTCCCATATAGGATACGCCGAGTTCGCCTATATTGTTCCTGCGTACCGCAACCTTTCCCGTTAGAAGCGGCTGCCCGCTTGCAATTTCTTCAAACCTTTCCGGATTCCTTTTTGAGGCAGCCAGAGAGGTTCTGTTTTCAGGGTTTGCAATAATGGAATCGTCAAAGCTGCTTGTGGCATATAACTCGTAGCCCAGCATCCAGTCACCGCTATAGTTCTTGCCATAAATCCCGAATCCTGCACTGCTCCAGGTTGCAGGCAGCATCTGTGTCATGGCGATCGGACGGTCGGTGAATTCCCATTTAGGACCGTCATGGTTCTGGTTGAATGCACCAATGGGATTTAATATCATTCCACCCCTTAAATTAAGCAAGGGGTGCAGTTCCAGATCCAGCGCAGCAAATTCAACCGCTATTTCTTTTTCAGCAGGTTCAAATTCGATCTCGGAAAGGAACTTGATGCGCTTGGAAATGGTTGAGGCTACAAATAGCGTCATCCTTCTGAACTGGAACTGCTGTCCTTCAGAGATCCCGTCTGTACCCTGATACTGCCAGTTGGCTTCCATATACCCGCCCACTGATACCGGAAGTTTTCCCACGGCAATAAAAGGCCGTTCATAAACTGCATCCATGTTGAGTGAGTTTTTTGCTGTATCACTGGGTTTGGCCCTTAAAAGTTTCGGGTCGATCTGGGCAAAAGCCATCTGACCGATACCAATAGATATGATAAGCGTAAAGAGTTTTTTCATACTGCCTTCAGTGAAATTTTGATCCTGGTTTTTTCTATGGTAATGGGGAAAGTTCTTAAGTTTGCTTCTGCCGGACCATTTGTCATTCTGCCCTTATTGTCAAATTCACTTCCATGGGCCGGACATTGAAGCCTGTCTCCGAAAGCCTGGAGCTCGGTTCCCTGGTGGGTGCACTGCATCCATAGTGCAGAATAATTCAGTTCATCATGCCGGTAGATACAGATGGGATATCGGAGCAGGTCATTGCTGACTACAATGTATCTTTTGAACTGGACATTTTTTTCCTGTCTGATTTCAAAGTCCTTCATTTCTACGACCAGGTTATCCCCTGCAATCTCGCCCGTCGCCGGCACCAGGCTGCTGCATCCACTGATCAACGTGGTGATCCCAAGGCCTCCAAGGCAGGCCATTCCACAGCCTTTTATAAAATCTTTTCTTTTCATTTCTATAGTGATTCTAAAAATCTCAGCATGGCATTTCTTTCTGCCCCAGACAGCTGGTTGAACCTGTTGCGGCTTGCAGATGCCTCTCCTCCATGAAGGGTTACCGCCTCTTCGATGCTTTTTGCCCTTCCGTCATGCAGCAGATGATAAGATCCACCCTGTGAATTCATCGAAAGTCCCAGTCCCCATAGGGGCGGGGTCCTCCATTCGAAGGTCTTAGCCGATCCTTCCGTATAACCATCGTCCAGCCCAGGTCCCATATCGTGAAGCAGCAGGTCGGTATAGGGATGGAATTCTTTGTTGGATAGAGCAACCACTGGGGAAAAACTGTTTTTAGGGTAGGCTTGTGACAGCCTGAACAGTTGATCTTTTCGAACAGTTTCCTGCCGGTTTCAACTTCGGCATTTCCGGCATCGCGCTGTATGGGCGCTTTTAGCGTCTGTAGATAAAACACCACGTTATTCACTGTAAGTGTGGAAATTTCAGGATCAATCACCATCCGCGTATAGGCATCCACAGGATCAAAGCTTGAAGTTATCCCGATATCCTGGTTGTAGGCATTAACAGTCTGGTGGAGCAGGTTATATGCTGCCGCCTTTTTTCCAAAACGATGGATATATTTTCCCTTCAGTGCAATAGCGTTGTTAAAGGCCTGAACATATGACGGAAGCACTGCGTAATTTGGGACACCAGAAATGCCGTCATTATCCAGATCCTGGGGGTCAGCCATAGCTAGTATATCTGCATCAGCTACCAGTTCGAGAAAGCCAAGGCCGGTATTGGCAGGCGGTGTAAATTTTGAAAAGCTGGCGTCTGCTGGGATTTGCTCAGGTTTGTACCCGGGAATAGCCCTGTTCTGCAGTTGTGGGCCTCCCTGGTCCAAAAATTTATTGCCTGTCTCATCGGTCTGCCCGAAACGGACCAGCGTAGTAAAGGGATGGCCTTTGCCGTCTCCAGCATGGCAGCTTCCGCAGCTGGTTGCAACAAAGCCAGGACCAAGGCCATTCGCAGGAGTAAATATCTCATTGTTAAAGGCCGCATCTCCCAAAGCGAAACGTCTGAGCTGGTCATAGCTGAGTCCTTCCACCGGGCCATCAAGAATTTCATCCTCTTTTGGAGAAGAAGGGATTATCTTCTCACAGGACACCATTATAGCAACTAGGCTCATAAGTGAAAGCAGGACAATGGGTAATCTTTTCTGCATGTTATCTGATTTTTTGTAAATCTAATAATAAAAACAGAAAAGACTAAAAATAAATTTAGGTTTATCTAAAATATATTTTAGGGCTGCCGTTTTTTTTGTTTCGTTCTGTAACTGTCCCACGCTTAAGTGTTTAAGCGATGATCATTTCAACCGAACCGGATTAAAGAACATTATATTTTCGCAGTACTTTTACGCCTGGTGCAGAATGCTTCGAATCGTTTCGTTTTGGAAATTAGAAACCGATTTCCATCTGACCGTGTTGGGTGAAAGCGCTATACGAGAAAGGCATTTCTAAAAGATAAAATAGTATTTGTAATTGAAAGCGAAAACGAGGGCTTTTTATTTAATCTGGGAGAAAGGTAACTGGTGCAAAACGGAAAAAAGTTCCAGTCATTTTCTTGTGAACAATTCACGATAGCCGCCATACCGTGGGATTAGCATTTTTCAGAAAAATAGTAATTGAACTAAATGAAACTAGCGTTCACTAAGGCAAGATGTGCAATGAGTTTAGAAATAGACACGGGGACTGAACGGTGTCCATATCCCCGATATCTAAATTAACGCTCTCAAGGCTAAGATAGCATTCCATTATATGGAATCAAAATCCTCATCACCAATGTTATCTCACTTTTTAATTGGTCGACTTCGAAACCTTATCAAAAAGGTGAGACTTACAAACTTTAGAAGCAGGCTTCTTAAAAGTTTCCTTAACTAAAGACTTCTGGTTGAAGATTGGCGTGTAACATCAATATTTTCTTGGCAGGTGGGGGTATTGGAATAGCTATTTTTATCAGAAGTGGTAATAATTTATCCTGATTTTAGTAAAAAGGTTAGACGCAGAGACCGCAGGCGATAATTGTATTTCCTTAACTGCAGAGAACACCAATACTTTTGACGAAAATATTCTGAGAGAAGCTTTGCGCTAGCCAAAATATATTCTTGAGCCAATAAAAGCTTTCTTTTCAACCCTATAATTTTATTTTTGTATATTGAGAAAAGCTTTCCGAGGAAATATAGTGGTAGGAAAATAATGTTATGAGTGCAAATAAAATAACTCTCGCCTATGCGGAAGATGAGCGCTGGTTTCGGGAACCAATGGTAGAAATGTTGGTCGAAAGTGGCTTTGATGTCATTGGCGCTTTTAGTGATGGCAGAGAGCTTCTTACTTTCTCAGAAAATTGCTCGACTTTGCCTGATTTGTTTTTAACGGACCTGCGCATGCCCAAATTGAATGGTCTTGAGTTGACAAAAGAAATTTTGAAGAAATGGCCCCACGCGAAAGTGATTGTCCTAACTTCAGAGATAGAAAACTTTTACATAGAGGAGGCAAAGAAAGCTGGCGCTGTATGCTTTTTACATAAAATTATCGACTACAAGAATATCAAACACGCCCTCTTGGAGGTTCACCAAACTGGAGCGACGACCTTCGGGAAACTGAATTTGTAATACCTGGCCCGATTTCCTGTAAGCAGAGGGTTTTAAGGATGAAGGCTTTCTAAATAAGTTATGCACTCTAATTCGGGTAATTTGCGGTGACATTTGCACAGAAATTGCACAAGTTGTTTTTCGGTTCCCAATGTGCACAACTAATATTTGATACCGTTGCACGAATTTTACTTAGTTTTAAGCGTTTTAATTACAAGGGGTTCGAGAGAAATTCCTATTTTCACGAAAGGGTCTATTAAAAACGGTTTATGTTGATGATGTTATAGGGATATTGAAATATTCTATCATCAGCTTTGAAGCTATAACAAAATAGCGCATTACAATTTAAGTTTAATTTAATACAAAGTGAAACTTAGGGCTGGCAAATGAATTAATATACATACATAAATTGCAAATGCTAGCGACAACAAGTATCTTTCACTCATATTTATAATCTCAATGAGCCTGTTCGCTATTCACAATTATCAAAAAGAAGTAGAAGATATCATTCACTTTGGTGGGACAAAAAAAGAGACTGCTATAAGGAGTGCTTTCCATAATCTATTAAATGAATACGCACAAGGAAAGGGTCTAAAGGTAGTAACGGAAGTGAGTATTCAGGCGAATAATAGCAATAAAAAGGTTACGCCAGATGGTACTTTAAAAGACTCGTTGCGACAAGACTGGGGGTATTGGGAAAGTAAAGATGAAAGTGACGATATAAACGAAGAAGTACAGAAAAAGTTCAGTAAAGGATACCCTACTCAAAATATACTTTTCGAAGATAGCAAGACGGCAATTCTTTTTCATAACGGGCTAGAAACAAGTCGCGTATCAATGAAAGATGCAAATGCTCTTCACAACCTTTTAACTGATTTTATAAATTATGAAAGGCCAGAGGTTAAGCATTTTCGTCAAGCAATTGAACTTTTTAAATTGGATATTCCTAAAGTTACCGCGACAATTAGAGAAATTATTGAGAAAGCAGAAAAATCTAATAAAGAGTTTAAAAAATACAGCAAAAAATTCTTAAAAATATGTCACGATAGTATAAATCCCAATGTGACGTCCGACGATGTGCGAGAGATGATTATCCAGCATATTTTAACTGAGGATGTCTTTAATACAATATTTGATGAGAATCAATTTCATCGAGAAAATAATATTGCCCGTGAATTAGAAAAGGTAATTCATACCTTTTTTATCGGTACCGTCAGAAAAACGGCACTATCAAGCGTTCAACATTATTATCAAGCGATTAATGCTGCCGCGGCTGGAATCGCTGATCATCATGAGAAGCAAAAATTTTTAAAGGTAATTTACGAAACCTTTTATAAAAGCTATAATCCAAAAGCTGCTGATCGCTTAGGGGTAGTATATACTCCAAACGAAATCGTTAATTTTATGATTAAGGGTTCAGATTTTTTATTACATCAGCATTTTAATAAATTTTTATCCGACCAAGGTGTTGAAATTCTGGACCCCGCTACTGGAACAGGAACATTTATTACCGATATAATAGATTATATTCCTAAAGATAAATTAGAGTTTAAATATAAAAATGAGCTACACGCAAATGAAGTCGCAATATTGCCTTATTACATTAGTAATTTAAATATTGAGTTTACCTATAACCAAAAAATGGGTAAATATGAAGAATTTACTAATCTATGCTTTGTAGATACTCTTGATAATTTGGGATTTACTTTTATGGGGAAGCAAACAAATCTATTTGCTCCATTTTCCCAAGAAAATAGCCTTCGTATCATCAAACAAAATACTAGAAAGATTTCGGTGATAATTGGTAATCCTCCATATAATGCAAATCAAGTTAATGAGAATGAGAACAATAAGAATAGGGAATACCCAGAAATCGATAAAAGGATAAAAGATACTTTCATAAAATATAGTAAAGCTCAAAAAACAAAAGTTTATGATATGTATTCCCGCTTTTATAGATGGGCTTTCGATAGAATTCAAGATAAGGGAATTATTGCATTTGTTACAAATCGGAGTTTTATTGATAGTAAAACCTTTGATGGTTTTCGTAAAGTTATTCAAACAGAATTTGACCAGGCTTATATTATAGATACCATAAGTGATGTCAGAGCCAATCCTAAAATCGCTGGTACAACTCACAACGTTTTTGGAATTCAGACTGGTGTTGCAGTTATGTTTTTGATCAAAAAACAAAACCGAGTTAAGGGTGCACAATGCAGTATTTTTTATACCGCACTCGATGATAACTGGAAAAAAGAGCAAAAACTTCAATGGTTTACAGAAAATTCCATTTCCTCGGCCTCATTCACTCATATTCATCCAGATAAAAATAGCAACTGGCTGAACAACACAGATAATGACTTTGATAAATTGCTTCCGATGTACATTAAAGGTGGTAGTAAGTCGATTTTTAATTTGGCTTCCAATGGAATTTCTACTAATAGAGATGAGTGGGTTTATGATTTCAATGAGAAAAATCTAAAATCTAAAATCAAGTATTTTATTAAGATCTATAACAATTGTGTTAACGCAGGCAATTTTGAAAAATATGCAAAAGAAATCAAGTGGAGTCGTGATTTAAAAAATAAATTAACGCGAAAAATATTTGCTGTCGAGAAATCCGTTTCTTTTGTTAAATGTAACTATAGACCTTACACCAAAAAATATTGGCTTTAAATTCGGTTTTGAATGATGTGATAAGCCATAATCAAAATTTCTTTAGTAGTAACAATAATATCGCAATTTGTATTAACGGGAACGGATCTGACTTTCGATTTCTTATAGTTGATACTTATCCCGATCTTCACTACACTGGAGATACAAAATGTTTTCCGCTTTATCGTTATGATGAAAAAGGCCGCATTGTGGGCATTTCGGCAAAAATGGCCAGCCGTTCCGCATTTAAACTGTCACCCCATTTCGCTTTAAAGTGACCACCTGTTTCGGGGCAAACTGGCCGTTCTGATCTTTCGATCAGCTTTTTTCGCAACTGGCTTTCGGGAATAATTTTTCAATTTCTGCATAAAATAAAGGCTCCTGGGAGCATATCTACTATTCGGGATGACTACGGTCACTTCGCTGTTTTGAAGGGGGTATGGCGTTTTTTTACGCGTTCCAGTACCTGCGAATGGATTTTGATCGCTAGAAAGGTCTGAATTGAGGATAAATCCGGCAGTAAGATGGATTAAACCGAAAAGTCCTGAGGAAAATGGATTTGGATCCGAAGTGTATATTTGTTCGGAGGGAAAGGAACTTAGATGTGCATCATCCGGTAATCAATTTGGTGGCCAGTTTGGCCCGAAACAGAGGGGTCACTTTCACCGAAATACACAATCAGGCTCCAGAACTGCCAGATAGAATGCGCAGATGCGCTTTACATCATCGCAAGCCGCGATACCGCAGATAGTTTCTTTTACTGTGATCCGCCCTACTACAACTCTGACTGTGGTCACTATGACGGTTATTCTGAAGGGGATTTTGAAGCCCTTCTTTTTTTACTGGCCGGAATAAAAGGCAAGTTTTTGCTCTCTTCCTACCCATCTCCAATATTGGAAAAATATGCCAAAGAACATGGCTGGCATCAATGGTCGGTAAAGCAACAGGTTTCCGTTAATGCAAAAGGAGGAAAGCAGAAAAGCAAGACGGAGGTGCTAACAGCTAACTACCCGATAGACCTAAAGACGGAATTTGGAGTTTGAAAGTAAAGGAAATAAACCCAGAATTGCTGGCACTTTATCATGGTTCGCTTGGACTGGACGGTGGGAAAATAAACATCCAGTCCGGTAAAGGAGTTGGCTGGAACGCTCTCACTCTCGGAAATGCATTTTATACTTCAATAAGTGAGGACGCCGCCTGCCTTTTTAGCCATCTCGTACTCCAGAAGTCAAGATTGAAAGGTGAATCGGGGTTTGATAATCTTGGATATGCCAAAATCTATAAGATAACACTCAGCAAGGATGCCAGCATTTTGGATGCTGACAAAGCTCTGGACGCATCTCGCGTCCGGAGTATTTTGCTGTGCGCAGGAGTTTCCGAGCGATACCTAAATCACCGGCACGATGACCAGCTCTCTGATTTTTACAAGGTTGCTGATCTGCTCTGCTATGGGATGGACTGGGAAGGTAACCGTAATGAATATCTTACAAGGGTACTGGGTTACGACGGACTTTTAATTAAAGAGAGAGCCTGGGAAAACTGGGATTATTATCCATCAGGCATTGGGATTGACTGGGATAAAACAAACGACCCGAAACTTTGGCCACCAAAAACAGTCGCGATATACAATACAGATAGTGTAGCGGGATTTGAGGTAATCCGCGATGGCGTAATTGAATCTTTGGCAATAGATCATTCAGATTTGCAAAGATAAATTATTAACAGGAGACTCATGTGCTCATCTCAAAATGCGAGTACATTAATGATAGATGCACCCCAGGTTATGCCTATTTGCATCTATTTCTAACAGGAGCGTAATTAAATGTGATTATCCAATCCTGTTATTCTTCAGAATACCGTTCGAAAAATATTTGTTACTCAAAATAAACGTCATGGATATGGAGTTTGATTTAAATATAGAAACTATTGTGCGCCAGCATGATCTAACGATCGAAGAGGTGCTTTCAAAGCAAATGTTTTCACATTTTACCGAGCAGCAGGCTAAGGATGTGATCCTTACTATCAAAAAAATGTCTATAATCATTTTTAATGCAAGTGAAAAAAAGGATCAAAAAACTTGATAAATTAATTGATTATTAGTATCTTATAGTGTAATAAAAAGAAGTATTATTTATGTCAGACATCTTTTTTTTCGACTCATTTGCAAAAGGGAAACAAAATAAAAAAGTTTCCAAAAGCTTGGAATGCGTTATCTATACAAGGGTTAGTAGTAAAGAACAGGCTGATAATTTAAGCCTGGGAACCCAATTGAAGGCATGTATGCTATACGCAGAGAAATTTGGGTTTAATATTGCCGCTCAGTTTGGGGGAACCTACGAAAGCGCTGAGAACGATGAGAGAAAGCAATTTACCGCCATGCTTTCTTTCGTGAAAAAATTCAAAGGAAAAATATCTTCTATCTTAGTGTATAGTCTGGAGAGGTTTTCAAGAAATGACAACTCAATCTGGCTTAGCGGAGAATTGAGGCGCTTAGGTATAGAAATAATTTCCGTAACACAACCTATTGATACCTCGAGTGCTTCGGGTCAGATGCAACAAAAGTTGTTGTTCCTGTTTGGCGAGTTTGACAATCAATTGAGAAAGCAAAAATGTAGTGCTGGTATAAAAGAGATGTTACTGCGTGGTGATTGGCCGACTAATCCTCCTTTAGGATTTGAGATTGACAGATCGAAGAACAAAAGGCAGATTGTTATAAATGGGAAGGGAAGGCTCATTCGTCAGGCCTTTGAATGGAAAGCTTATGAAAATGTGTCAAATGAGGTAATTCGCGATAGGTTGGCGGCTAAAGGACTAAAATTGATTCATCAGCGTATCTCAGAAATCTTTAGAAATCCATTCTATTGTGGCTTGATGGTGCACAATATGTTGGAGGGACAAGTGGTTGTGGGCAATCACGAGAAATTAATTAGCAGGGAACTTTTCTTAAAGGTTAACGGTATGCTAGATAAGATTCCCCATGGTTTTTCACTAAATGAAGAAAATGTGCACATTCCTTTGAAGCGCTTTATGGTATGTGCCGAATGCGGGAAGCCGTTGAGTGGCTACCTCGCACGCAAAAAGAATATACATTATTATAAATGCAAAACCAAAGCTTGCTGTAATAACAAAAATGCTGATTCTCTTAATTCCAGATTTGCAGACATACTTGATTTCTTTAAAATTGACATTGCCAAGGAATATATAGAACTATTGGTTGAGCAGGTTGCTGCAACATTTAACCAGTTGACTCAAAATAAGCAAGCGGATCTTTTAGAGTTGGAGAACAGCCACAGAGAAGTGAAGAAGAAGGTGGAGCGATTAGAGGAAAGATATATTGAAGAAGATATAAGTCAGGAACTTTACACAAAGTACCATGAGAAATATTCGGACGAAAAAAGAGAAATTGAGCGGAATTTGCTCATCCTGTCTAATAAAAGTTCGAACCTTTTAAAATGCGTTAGGTTGGCTATAGAATATGCCACTCAGCTACCTTTAAACTGGCTTTCTGGTGATTACCATACTAAGCAACAACTCCAAACATTACTGTTCCCTAGTGGTATGAGTTATGATAAGAAAAATGATAAAGTTCGAACCACTGAAATAAATTTAGTGTTTTTGTATATAGCTTATTTTCAGCAACTTATCAGTAAAAGAAAAGAGGCATACCAGAATTATCTCTGGATTATGCCTCTTTTGCCGATTCGGTAGCGGGGAGCAGGATCGAACTGCCGACCTCAGGGTTATGAATCCTGCGCTCTAACCATCTGAGCTACCCCGCCGGGCTTAATATTTACTACATAACGTAAATATCGATGTGGTTATTTTTAAGAGTTGCAAATATAGAATAAATATACATTCTATTAAAAAGAAATGTGAAAAATACTTTAAAGCCTTAATGTTCAGTAAATTTTATTGTTTTTAAGCGATTGTAATCGTTATTTTAGCCCTTAAGGGAGCCTGTTTTTAGAAATTAATAACGCAACGAAGCGCAACATTCCGGTATGTGCCGCAAAAAGTAACTGCATTTCTGACCTTATCCTATCTCAAGTTATTGCTTACGGTCAATGCCATTATTTAAACCGTTGATACAGGTGAAAATAATTAACCACAGATAAGAAGGATTAACACAGATATAAAAATCCCAGTTTATCTATGTAAATCTGTGGTTAAAATCATAACTTAATGATATTGTGCTTAGGGTAGGTATGGGAAGATAATCAGCTGACCGTTTGTGCTGATAAAATTTAGTGGTTTCAAAAAGATTGCTTAACCCCCTGGTGGTACCAGGTCATCCCTAAGGTAACCTTATCTATAGCTGATATTCGCCAATCCTTTACCCTTTAGGTAATAAAAGAGGTAACGCCAGGGTAAAGAATAGGTAAGCAAAGGGTAACCCTGGGGTTAACCTGGTATAGAGAAAGGGTAAACAAATGGTACAGGATGGGTAAAGGAATTGGCGCTGCTTTTTTAAAGAAGAAGATGTTTTTTGTCCGGAGTCAATTAATGGGTATGAACAATTAACAACCCCGTTTCTTAACCATATAAGACATATAAAAACCATATAAGCGCAATCAAAACTTAACTGACCTTAAATTCCTGATAGGATGAAAACAGTTAACTGAATACAACAATTAACCGAGTATCCAATAACCATTCCGGAGCATAGCGTAGGAAGTCTTGAGTCGATTACCTGTTTAACCAATTAGCCACAAAAATCAGTAAACCAACAGCAAATGGACCAATGCATCAACGACTTTAACCAATAAAAATTATATTGTTGCAGATATAGAATAAATTACCTTTCTTTAGAAAAATAATATTAAAAAATTGTCCGGAAATTATCCTGGTAGTGTACTAACATGGCAGAAAAGAAAAAATTTACACTAGAGTACGAAGTTAGATCGTCACCAAGAATTTTATATAGTTTTATCAGTGAACCAAACGGTTTATCGCAATGGTTCGCGGACGATGTGAATTTCCGTGATCAGGTATACACTTTTACCTGGGATGATGAGCAGCAAAAAGCAAAACTGGTTTCAATCAAAGAAAATAAGCTGGTTAAATTTAAGTGGCTGGATGATGAACCTCAATGTTATTTTGAGATGGAAATTGTACAGGACGAACTCACCAATGATGTTGCCCTCTCGATTACTGATTTTACGACCGATGAACTTCTGGCAGAGAAAAAATTAATCTGGGATAACCAGATCGATTACCTGATTAGCGTTTTGGGTGCCTAAATTACCTTCGCATTGTTTACCTTTGTAGGGTGAAAAAAATACATCTTCTATTAATAAAAGCATTTGTGAAGCCATTCATAGCAACATTTTTTGTTATGATGTTTATTCTATTGATGTTTTTTCTGTTTAAATGGATTGATGATTTAATCGGAAAAGGTTTCGAATGGTACACCATTCTGGAGCTGATGTATTACGCCTCGGCTGCCAATGTATCAATGGCGCTGCCATTATCTGTATTGCTTTCTTCCATCATGACTTTTGGTACACTAGGCGAAAATTACGAGCTCGTGGCCATCAAATCGGCAGGTATTTCTTTACAGAAAGCCATGCGCCCCCTTTTTGTGGTGATTTTAATGCTCACTGTAGCCTCTTTCTTTTTGCAAATTATATGTTGCCTAAAGCCAATCTCAAATTTGGCTCACTATTGTATGATATCAGGAATAAAAAACTTTCATTTTTAATTAAACCAGGAGTTTTTAATAATGCCATTCCGGGTTATGCCATCCGTGTCGATTCGAAAGAGGAAGACGGTACGCTGCACAATATCATGATTTACGATCACCGTGAAAATAATGGCATTCCGAAAGTAATTCTGGCAAAAGAGGGGAAAATGAATAAAACCGCCGATGGTAAGTTTTTGGTGCTTTCACTTAAAAATGGTGTACAATATGAAGAGCAATCTTCGAAAAACGGCATGTACAACCCAAGGCAGATTTTTACAAGGAACCGTTTTAAAGAAACCTCACCGCGTTTCGATATGTCTTCTTTCGATGGAAATAAGACCGATCCTAATGCTTTCGGAAACAGCACACCCATGTTAAACCTGAAAGGGATTGTAAAAAAACGCGATTCGCTGACGAAGCAATTAGATACGATGAAAATGCGTACTATTGCTAACCTCAGCAGTAACTTTAAGCAGTTTAATGTGACCAGAGGTTACACGAGGATAAAAGCCGTTCCGAAAGAGATTGATGATGTAATATTGAAGAGTATCCCTAACGGATCTCGGAAACTGGCCCTCGATAATGCAAACAGTACCGTTGCGAATATTATGCAGCACGTACCCAACTGGGGTCCACGCCAAACCGATTTAACCGGCGAAATTATTTTTGCCACCGTAGAGTACCAGCGTAAATTTACCCTGGCAGCATCTTGTATCCTGTTGTTTTTTATTGGTGCGCCACTGGGTGCCATTATCCGAAAAGGGGTATGGGTTTGCCTGTAGTGGTGGCCATTTGTTTCTTCCTGGTGTACCACATCATTACCACAGTGGCCGAAAAATCGGCACGTGAAGGGAATTTGAATCCTATATTCGGGATGTGGATTGCGGTAATCGTATTGTCGCCCCTGGCTGCCTTTTTAACTTATAAAGCTACCGTCGATTCAGCCTTGTTTGATGTAAATTACTACAAGCAGCTTTTTCTTAAGTTGTTTAAAAAGAAAGAAAAATAGGCCTCTTTTCCTTTACTTACAGATGATATTTTAATCCAAATATTGCTCAATAAGGTTGTACATTTGTATGGGTTATTGTTTGTGGTATAAATTCATTTAAATACGCCTTACACACCATTTGCCCCATAATGTTTATAAAATGCAAACAAAATTAAACACAATAGAAGAGGCCATCGCAGACATAAAAGCTGGTAAAGTGATTATTGTTGTAGATGATGAGAATAGAGAGAACGAAGGTGATTTTTTAACTGCTGCCGAAAATGCAACGCCCGAGATTATTAATTTTATGGCCACTTATGGCCGTGGTTTAATCTGTGCACCTTTAACAGAAGAACGTTGTAAGGAGTTAAATCTTAATCTGATGGTTGGCAAAAATACGGCAGCTTACGAAACTAATTTTACGGTTTCGGTAGATTTGGTTGGCCATGGCTGTACCACGGGGATTTCGGCGAGCGACCGTTCTAAAACGATGCTGGCTTTGGTTAATCCTAAAACCGACCCTGAAGAGTTAGGCAGGCCGGGACATATTTTTCCGCTGATAGCTAAAGATGGTGGTGTAATCCGCCGTGCAGGTCATACAGAAGCGGCAGTAGATTTAGCGCGTTTAGCCGGCATGAAACCTGCAGGTTTATTGGTAGAGATTTTGAAAGAGGATGGCGAAATGGCCAGGCTTCCAGATTTATTTAAAATTGCCGAGCAGCATCAGTTAAAAATTATATCAATTGAAGATTTAATCGCCTACCGTTTAACCATGGATAGTTTGATTAAGCAGGAGGTTAGCATCGATTTACCTACCGCCTGGGGCGATTTTAAAATGACGGCTTATACACAGCTGGATAATAATGCGACACATTTAGCCATTTCTAAAGGCGAATGGAATACCGACGAACCTATTTTAGCACGTGTACACAGCTCTTGTGTAACGGGCGATATCTTTGGGTCTTGCCGTTGCGATTGCGGTCCGCAGTTGCACAAAGCATTAGAAATGATCGAAAAAGAAGGTAAAGGTATTGTGGTGTATATGAACCAGGAGGGTAGAGGTATCGGGCTGATTAATAAATTACGTTCGTATAATTTACAGGATGCCGGTTTTGATACGGTTGAAGCGAATATTAAGTTAGGCTTTAAAGGTGATGAACGCGATTATGGCGTGGGAGCGCAGATTCTGCGATCGGCAGGGGTGACTAAAATGCGTTTAATGAGTAATAACCCAACCAAAAGGGCTGGTTTAATCGGGTATGGCCTGGAAGTGGTCGAAAACATTCCGATCGAAATTGCCAGTAATGTACATAACGAACGTTATTTAACCACCAAAAGAGATAAAATGGGCCATTCGATTATGAAAGGATAGATTTGAGTTTGGCGTGGGGCGTTTGGAGTCAGTCCATAGTCTTAGTAACAAGCAAAAGCCAGTATTGAACTTACGTTTGGTACTGGCTTTTTTTGTTTAATGTAGAATCAAAAACGCTGATTACCCCAGTATAATTTGTCATCCTGAATGCAGTGAAGGATCTGTCTAGTATGGATCAATGAACCCCAATCAGTCTGCGCTAACTTATCAGTTGTACATAATAAAAGCAAGTGGTTCTTAGGTTAGAGATTCTTCATTTCATTCAGAATGACAGACTTTTCTAGTCCATTCTCCCTGGAATAGATTTTTTTCTAAACGCTGCCTGCAATCGTCCTTTCGACCGGAGTGCAACGGAGTGGAGAAATCTATTTTGCTCGTTTCTGAGTCGGTTAATCCGAAAGCAAATTTTGTCATTCTGCAAGCAGTGAAGGATCTTTATACTTAACCTAAATAGCCACCGATTTTTAACCATATAAGAAATATAAGATCATGTAAGCCCCCTGGTGTCGATTAATCATCATGCGGTTCGTCCTCCTGAACTTGTTTTATTAGTTGCATTGATTGTTTTCAATGGTCTAATAGCTAATCGTGGTCAGAATCTATGTTGCACGGTTGTTTATTAATTCAAAACCAGGATGCAATAGGCATTAAGTTCCGGCCTGTGCGCAAATGACGCTCTCGCCCATACCAATGAACTATTGACCAATGAACAAATGAACAATCGGTCTACCTCCTTTGGTTCCCTTTACTCTGATTGATAATCGCTTCTTTATTAATAGATTTATTCGTTTTAACCGGTGTATCCCCCTGTTTCCTTTTCAGGTTCCGGCGATAAGCACCAGAAATTTTCTGAATAAACTCCTTAAAAGTATCAAACTGCTGGGTATATACCAGACCGAAAGAGGTTACGTTTGCGGTTGAACTAATCCCGCTGTTTAAGAATATACTCTGTTGCGTGGGTGGTTTATTTGCCGCTTTTACCGTCAGGCTTCCATCTTTTTTTATCAGGAAAAGTCCCTCAACCTCTCTGCCTACATTATCTTTAGAGAAATCGATAACGGTAAAATCGTTGGCACTATTCCGGTCTACAATACCGGCATTAATAATTAAACGATCGTTAAAGAATTTAAACGATGCGTTGGCCTCGCTTAACGAACGTACGTTCAAATCGACAAAGTTTAAGTTTAACGAAGAAAGTACGTTGTTAAACTGATTAAAAACCAATTCGGTAGCCGTACTGGTAGCAGTTGAGCTCAACTGGTTCCCAATTGACTGGCCGCCATTTCCGGGAGCGAAACTTCTTCTGATAATTAAACTGAATGCCTGAAGGTTCAGGTTGTTCTGATCGCTAAAATAGGTTTGCAATTCTTCTTTAATTGAAGGTTGTGCAGGGAAATTGATATCGAGCTTAATATCCGGTTTTAGCAGTAAACCTGTTAAGCCCATCTCTACCTCGGTATTTACCCTTTGGTTGGCATTGCTGCTGGCATCGCGGTTTGCCGCCTTATAAAGGTCGTTCAAACTTGCCCTTAACGCGTATACCGCTTTTAAGTTAATCTGTGCGGCAGTAGGATTACCTGTCCAGCGGATGGTTCCACCTTGCCTGATCTCGAATTTTTTGTTGATCACCTCCTGGGCTGTAAAATCAAAACTTCCGGTCTCAATAATATAATCGCCAGACATTTCGAAATCACCAACACTATTGATGTTTAAGGCCAGCTCGGCATTACCCTTGCCACTTAAATTGCCCAGGGTAGTATATATGTTCGCGGTGGTATTTGGATCAATGGTTAATTTGAAACTCAAGGTTAAACCATCAAAGTTTGTTCTTTTCTTAACCAAGACAGTCGAATCGCGGCTCACGAAATTAATGAAATCTTTATCCGATATGGTTTCAGAGCTGTTTAGCGGTAGGTTAAATATAGTTCCTTTTTCCGTTTTCGCCTTAATGTCGATCTTCATTTTGTTGGTCGGCCCCGTAAACGTAAATACACCTGTGCCATAGGCCCGGCCATAGTAGATGGAATTGTCTTTCGCGGTAGTGTTTAAGGCCATTAGGCTGTTGGCATTCACCTTTACATTCAGTGTCGGGTAGTTAATATCATTTAAATCTACGGTTCCGCTTGCTGTGGCTTCGTGGCCCTCCAGGTCGTTAAGTACAAAATCTTCGAGGTTAATTACACTATTGTTTACTTCAACCTTATCGGTAATCACGTAGGTGGTTTTAAGGTAGTTTACCATCAGCTGTCCCTTATCTAACGATAAAGTTCCGTTAATTTCTGGTTTGTCTAACTTACCTTTTACGGTTAAATCAGCTGAGATATTTCCTTTTAAATTGGATACCAGTTGTTTAACAAAAGGCTCCAGTACAGTGAGCTTGCTGTCATCCATTTTAACGCTGAGGTCGATTACTTTTTCTTTTAGATCGAGATTTCCGGTCAGTTTAAAATTCTCCGAATTGTCGGCCACAATGCGGGTAAATACATTAAGCTTTTGGCTTTCATTGCTGTATGATGAGGTATCGGTTAAGGTACCGATATAGATATCGTTAAAGTTTAACGAATCGATTTTTAAGTCGTCTGTTACCCTGAGTGTTTTTAATACGCCATACATATCAGTCTTCCCGTTAACGTTTCCACCCAATTTAACACCAAAACCTTTGGTAAAAGGGTTCAGGGTTTTTAAGCTAAAATCTTTAAAGCCAACGCTGATCAAATCTTTAGGGTCTTCTGAAATTAATCCATCAATAACAACCTGTTGCTTTCCGTTGGTTAAATCGAAATTACTGATCTCGGTTTTACCATTGTTCAGCACAATTCGTACTTTCTCCTGGATGCGCCATTCTTCATTATTGATTTTTAAGATAGATGGCAATACGCTTAACCTTGCCGTAGTATCCTGGTTTTTGGTGAACTCTACCAGTCCGTTTAAATCGAGCTGATTATCTTCGTCGGCGTTCGACATTTTTACGTTGAAGGCCAGACTGTCATTCCGAAGGATGTTGGAAATGTTTACATCTTTAATAAATAAACTGTCGTTAAGCTGCACCCGGTCAGAAGTTACAATCAGTTGAAGCTGTTGTGTGGTGGTATTTTCATCGAGGATGATATTGTTTACGATAATGCCATTGTATTTTAGTTTCTTTACAAAACCATTCAGCGTGGCGGTATTATTCCGCGAATCGAAATCTCCGGTTAATGTAGCGCCCTCTTCTAATTCCAGGCCTGGTACAAATATCTGTGCCAGCGGTTCGAATTTTTTAACCTTCAGGTTAAACTGAAAAATCTGGTTTTTGTATTTTATAATATCAGCCTTTAATGAAGGGATATAGGTTTTTGCGATGGCTTTATAGTAAGAAACAATAGAATTTAAATCATATTCACCTTTAATACTGGCATCTAAAATATCCGACCGGATATCCAGTACGCGGCTGGCACCTGTTCCATTGGCCATTAATTGTACCGAATCTACAGTATAAATGCCTTTGGGATTTTGCAGCCTGATCTCTTCAATCAATAACTTACCCGATATGTTATTCAGGTTGGTGCCCGAAAAATTAGTGGTAAATTTGGCATCCACCATCAACGAATCTTTCAGGAGTTTTAAGGCTTTTAAACGGGCCTTGGAAATGGTTGCGTTAAAATTGAATACCGGGAGTTTAGGGTTCAGGTTAACACCGCCATCAAATACCAGTTTAATGTTTCGGTCGTTAATGCTCAGCTTGCCATCAAAATATTTTTTATCAAAGGTGCCATCAATCTTTACGTTACGGTACCTGTATTTGTTAAAGTCGATATAATCTACATCGCCGTTTATTTTTTCGGTTAAATCTTTTAATTCCGTTCCGCGGCCTTTTACATATAAAGAAGAGCTGATCCGGCCCAGGCTTTTTTCATCAAGCAGGTTACCCAGGTTAAAATCGTAGGTTTTTACGTTCCCGGTATACGACGGAATATCGTTTTTATCGATTTTCATATTCACATCCGAAACGATGCGGCCCAGTTTGGTTTTAAATTCGCCGTAGGCAATAAAGTCGTTTTGGAAACCCGTAAAACTTCCGTTAAAGTTAATGTTGCCAAATTTGTTTACAATTACCGGAACAATTTTCTTTTTGCTGTTGGTAATGCCCGCCAGCACCTCCTCAAGATCGGTTTTATTTGTTCCTGCCATTTCGATGTTCAGGTCCATAAAAGTTTCTTTCCATTTCGGAAGCCCTTTTAAAATAAAGTCGCCTTTAATGTGTGTAGCCTTTCCAGTCCTTAATGATAATTTTTTGGCTTTAAGGTTATTCACTAAACCTGTAATCTGACCATCAACATCGAGGTCGAGTTTCATGGTATTCATTTCAGGTGCAAAAAACGCAACATCTCTGGAGGTGATATGACTATCTTTAAAAATAGCCTTCATCCGTACATTGTCTACGTAATGGTTAAAATCTTTATAGCTTTTAAACCGCATCTGGTAGTAGTTGGTTAAACGGCTCTGATTGGTTTCGAGCAGCAGGTTTTTCAGCTCTATGGCATTACTGTCTATCGTGGTTTGGGCGGTTAAGTTTTTCAGGTAAAATCCGCTACGCTCTTTAAAAGTGAGGTTTTTGATATTGGTTTTAATCAAATGGTTTTTTGTGTCCAATCCTTCAAAAATTCCACTCAGCTGTTTAACGTTTACGTTATCGAAGTTTACACTTTTGCCCTGCAGGGTATCTTTTGCACTGTAGTTGATGTACCTGAACGCAAACTTATTTAAAATAAGGCGGCCTAGATTTACATCAAAAGGCTTACTTTTCTTTTTCTTTACCTTAGGTTTACCAGAATCGAAGTAGTTAATGATAAAATCGAGATTAGAAGACTTATCTTTGAAATCCTTTAGGAAAAACTGGCCATCGTTAATTTGAACGGTACTGATATCAATGATCTTTTTATCGATAGATAATTGATTAATATCGACCATAAACTGAGGCGTGCTCAATAAAGTGTCTTTTTGTAAATCTAAAACCAATAAATCTTCGAGTACAATAGATTTAAAAGGCTTGATATAGAGACTCTTGATTGATATAGTGGTTTTAAGCTCTTTAGATAAGTATGCGGCAGCTTTCTGCGCAAAATAAGTTTGAACAGGCTTAAATTGTAGCGAAAAAATAAGAAGCGCAAGCAGCAAGATGATTGATGCGATTACCCAAAGGAGTATTTTAAATAGTTTTTTAATAATTTTGCAGCTTAAATATTAATAATTTGTCTGTTATACTTGCTATCGAGTCTTCTTGCGATGATACATCCGTTGCTATTTGTAACAATGGCAAAATTACTGCCAATGTTATTGCAAACCAAACAATTCATCAAAATTATGGTGGTGTTATACCTGAATTAGCTTCAAGGGTACATCAACAAAATATTGTGCCTGCCGTGCAACAAGCTTTAATTAATGCTAAAGTTACAAAACAGGACATTAATGCCGTAGCTTTTACACGGGGCCCTGGTCTTTTAGGATCATTATTGGTCGGTGTTTCTTTTGCTAAATCTTTTGCATTAGCTTTAAATATACCTTTAATTTCTGTCAATCACATGCATGCGCATATCTTAGCGCACTTTATTGATGATCCTAAGCCAAGTTTCCCCTTTATCTGTTTAACCGTTTCGGGCGGACACACACAAATTGTGTTGGTAAAAGATTACTTTGATATGGAAATTGTTGGCGAAACATTGGATGATGCTGCTGGCGAAGCTTTTGATAAAACCGCTAAATTACTGGCTTTACCTTATCCGGGAGGACCACTGATTGATAAACATGCACAGCATGGAAATCCTTTGGCGTTTAAATTTGCAGAACCACAAATCGCTGATCTGAACTTTAGTTTTAGTGGTTTTAAAACTTCTATTCTGTATTTTATCAGGAAGCAGGAAAAAGAAAACCCTAATTTTATTGCTGAAAATTTAGATGATATTTGTGCATCGGTTCAATATAGTATTGTGCAGATTTTACTGAACAAATTAAAGAAATCAGCAAAACAGTACGGGATTAAGGAAGTAGCTATTGCAGGAGGTGTTTCGGCAAACTCTGGTTTACGGAACGGGCTGCAACAAGCTGCCAATGAACTGGGCTGGAATGTTTATATACCGGCGTTTCAGTACTGTACGGATAATGCAGGCATGATTGCTATTGCAGGTTACCAGAAGTACCTGAAACAGGATTTTGCAGGGCAGGATGTTTCACCAATGGCGCGGATGGAGTTTTAGTTTTGGTTCATTGGTCATTGGGTCATTGGTCATTGGTTCATTAGTCAATAGTTAGTTGCCTAGAGTAGTTAACTTTTAATGGTAAACTGGTAACTGAAAACTGATTAATTCCCTTGTTCGTCATTATCAGGAACGAAGCAATCGTACTATGGTTGTTAACGCAATGTATCTCCGTGTTTCTGTGCTTCCGTGGCAAAAAACTGTAAACCGCCAACAGAAAACTGGCAACTGGAACGGATGGATTATCAAGAGAAATTCATCTGCTCTTTAAACTTCCGACTTCGGACACCCGACCTCGGACCAATAAAAACTATTAAATTAAATACAAATATGAGCGGAGCATCTTTAATATTTTGGATTGTTTGTGCGGTACCTTTAATCGGCCTGTTATACTGGTTGATCAGAAAAGATAAAAACAAGCTTAAAGGAAGCTGGGGTGTAATTATTCTGGGTGTCCTGGTTATTGCTGCACTTTTGGTTATTGTATATGTAACCAAAGATTTCAGCGCCATTTTTAGCCAGAATTAAAGAAGAAATTCTAATTCTTATTTAGACCTATTCTTATTAGTGTATATTTTCTATCTTTGCCGAAAATTAAAGATAGATGAAAAAAACTATACTCATCGTTACCATCTTCGTATGTAATCTTCTTTTGGTACATGCCCAAAACGTGAAGATTGAAGGACACATAAAGGATAAAAGAAATGAAGTTCCATACACCACCATTTCTTTGCCGGGCCAGAAAATCCAGGCTGATAGCAAAGGTTATTATACCTTGTATATCAAAAGCGGTGTTCCGTTTACTATTCAGGTAAATGCTGTTGGATATAAGTTATTTACACAGCAAATTGCGGCGGTAAGGGCCGATACAATTATTAATTTTGTATTGGAACCGGTAGCCAATACGCTGGATGATGTGATAATTTCTACTTCAAGAAAGCCGGAAAACATTAAAAATATTACCACTTCAGTTAGTATTGTAAATAAGAAAAAACTGGAAAAAGAAATGGCTATCACGCCAGATTTAAGCACAATACTAGCCAACCAGGTGCCAGGTTTTGCGCCTACAGCACAAACCGGGAATAATGTAGGACAAAATCTAAGGGGCCGCCCAATGCTGGTGATGATAGATGGTGTTTCTCAATCTTCGCCATTAAGAAATGCAGAAGTAGATTTGAGGTCGATAGACCCTTCAGTACTTGAGCGTATAGAAGTGGTAAAAGGTGCCACAGCCATTTATGGTAATGGTGCTGCCGGAGGTTTGGTGAATTACATTACCATGGTTCCGGATACAGCAGCCAGGTTTGGTGGTAAAACCCAGCTTAATTTAAACGGATCGTTGGTTAAAGTCAAAAACTCCGAAGGTGGCCGGATTAACCAAATGTTCTACGGAAAACTGGGTAAATTTGATTACGTGGTAAGCGGAATGTATGAACAAACCGGCGAATATAAAGATGCAAAAGGTGATGTGGTAGGGCCAAACTACAGTTTGGGCGAAACCGATAGCTATAATGCTTTTGCTAAGTTAGGTTATGCACCGGCAAAAAATCAACGTATTCAGCTTACCTATAATACCTACAGCAGTTTGCAGAACAGTAATTTTACTTTGGTAAACGGTAATCTGGTAACAGGTCAGAAAGCAACAGGTGTACTTGGAAAACCACTTGGGATTCCGACCGGGGTTGACTATAATCACAATTTAAATCTATCGTATAAGATAGATAGCACCTTTCTGCATTCGAGTTTGAATGCAGATGTTTATTATGAAACCAGAAAGGACGTATTTTATGTTTCGTTAGGGCGTTTTGATGGAGGCGATGGGCAGTCACTTGCTAAAAATGATAAAAGGGGGGCACGTTTGTTTTTGGAAACACCAATATTGAACCTCGACTTTTTGAAAATGAATCTGGCTTATGGTGCAGATTTCATGAAAGATAAAACCGCACAACCGCTGGTTGATGGGAGGGTATGGGTACCAACGATGAATATGACCAACATAGCACCTTTTGCACAGGCAGATTTTAATATTTTAAGCAAGCTTGTATTTAAAACCGGTTTGCGCTACGAAAATGTAAATATAGCAGTTGATGATTACCGGACATTAAGAACTACCGGAGCAAACAATGTTACCATTACGCCATCTTTTGATGTAGCCGGAGGCAATTTAAAATACAGTACTTATCTTTTTAATGCGGGTTTACGGTATAATCAATTTAATGTTTTTAGTCCCTTTGTAAGTTTCTCTCAGGGTTTTTCCGTAATGGATATTGGCCTGGCATTACGCGATGCCAAAGTAAACAGCATTGATAAGATCAATACTGATGCGGTAAAGGTTAATAATTATGAGGCTGGTTTTGAAAGTAAAATTGCCGGATTAACATTTTCTGCATCGGGTTATATCAGTACGTCTAAGTTAGGTATTGAAGTGGTTTATGACCCTGCTACAGGTTTATTTAATACCGCAAGGAACCCTGAAAAAATTTATGGTTTTGAATTGGCAGCCGGTTACCATTTGTTTGATCAGCTGGGTTTAGCTGCAAGTTACAGTTATACAGAAGGCAAGCGTGATATTGACAAAAATGGAAAGTTTAACGATGCTGGCGACTTGTATCTCAATGGCCGCCGTATTTCCGCGCCAAAAGTTACAGCTTCAGTAACCTATAGTCCGTTAAAGGTGTTGGATTTAACACTAAACTATATCGGTATCAACTCACGTAACAGATTTGAAAAAAATGCTAACGGCATATATAATGGAAATGAAGGCGCTGTAAAAGCGTATCATTTATTCAGTTTTGCGGGAATTTATCAGGTGAAAAAGAATACTAAACTTACCTTAGGTATAGATAATATATTTAACCAGGATTATTTCCCGGCAAGGGCACAATGGTTTATGCAACCGGGCTTTTATTCAAAGGGGAGGGGTACCTCGGTAAACTTTGGTATCTCGGTTAGTTATTAATCACATCTAAGATAGAAAAAGCGCCCGGATTTTTAATTGGGGCGCTTTTTTATGTTTAACGGAATTGATCCGGCTTATTTTTCAGCTAATTTATCGCCGGTTACTTCGGCTTTGATTTTAATTTCCAGTTCTTCTGCAAGTTCAGGATTGTCGCTTAACAATTGTTTTACAGCATCTCTACCCTGACCTAGTTTGGTATCTCCGTAAGAGAACCATGATCCTGCTTTCTTGATGATACCAAAATCAACACCTAAGTCGATGATTTCACCATTTTTAGAAATACCTTCACCAAACATCACATCAAATTCTGCGATACGGAAAGGCGGAGCCACTTTATTTTTAACAATTTTTACTTTAACACGGTTACCGGAAACTTCGTCAGAATCCTTGATTTGTGAAATACGACGGATATCTAAACGAACCGATGCATAAAATTTCAAAGCATTACCACCGGTTGTGGTTTCAGGGTTACCAAACATTACCCCAATTTTATCACGTAACTGGTTAATGAAAATACAGCAACACCCGGTTTTAGAAATTGTTCCGGTTAATTTACGTAAAGCCTGACTCATTAAACGGGCATGTAAACCCATTTTACTGTCGCCCATTTCGCCTTCAATTTCACTTTTAGGAACCAAAGCGGCAACAGAGTCAATTACAATTACATCTATAGCACCCGAACGGATTAAGTTATCAGCAATTTCTAATGCCTGCTCACCATTATCTGGTTGAGAGATTAAAAGGTTATCCGTATCTACACCCAGTTTCTTCGCATAAAACTGATCAAAAGCATGCTCTGCATCGATAAAAGCAGCAATACCACCTTTCTTCTGTGCTTCGGCAATAATGTGTGTAGCTAAAGTTGTTTTACCAGAAGATTCCGGACCATAGATTTCAATTACCCGGCCTTTTGGGATACCGCCAATACCTAAAGCAATATCTAAACTGATTGATCCGGTAGAAATAAAATCTATTGGCTCGATGGCAGAATCGCCAAGTTTCATGATGGTACCTTTACCGTAAGATTTTTCTAGCTTATCTAAAGTAAGTTGTAGGGCTTTTAATTTATCTGGATTTGCAGTGCTCATTTCTTTTTTCATTGATTGCGTAAATATAATCGTTTATCGGCTAATATGCTTAAATGTTGATATTTATAATACTAATATATTTAGCTAAGGTAAATGTTTTTTAGCTAATGTCAATAGTAAAATGAAAATAATTTTTTAAGCTTTTAATTTATCTCTTTCGTTTTGGGCAGTTAAACGTTCGAAGTACCTGCACATATAGGTAATTTCGCAAACATCGCATTTGGGGCTTCTGGCTACACAAACGTAACGTCCGTGCAAAATAAGCCAGTGGTGTGCAATGTGGATATCGTGTTCCGGAAGGTTTTTTACTAAATCTTTTTCAACCGCCAGCGGAGTTTTGCCATTGGTTAAACCCAGGCGGTTGGCTACGCGGAAAACATGGGTGTCAACCGCCATTGCCGGTGCATTGTAGATTACAGAGGCAATTACATTGGCTGTTTTGCGGCCAACACCTGGCATTTTCTGTAGATCGTCAATCCCCGAAGGCACCACGTCGTTAAATTCGTTAAGCAGGATATTAGCCATGCCCACCAGGTGTTTTGCCTTATTGTTTGGGTAACTGATGCTTCTGATATAATCGAAAACAATATCGGGAGTAGCTTCGGCCAGGGCTTTAGCATTAGGAAAGCGCTGAAAAAGTGCAGGGGTTACCATATTCACCCTTTTGTCGGTACACTGTGCAGACAGGATTACGGCCACTAAAAGCTGGTAAGGGTTATTATAATGTAACTCGGTTTCTGCATCAGGCTGCTTGGCCGAAAAATGTTCTACAAAAAGTTTGTAGCGTTCTTTTTTAAGCATTTGCAAATATAGGTTAAAGATGGAAAATGTAACTGCTAAATTGGAAGAAGAGCATGTAGAACGGAAGAACCGGAAGATAAACTGTAATTTGTCATGCTTAGTGATAATTCATTTGTCGCTATGAATTATATATGAAGCTTTCAGCCCTGACCGGATTTGACGGGTAAGGTAAAGGCATGAATCAGTTCAGGGTTGGGAGCGCAATTTGGTGCTAAGATTAAGGTTTTTTCCTGTTTTCCGCTTTTACGCTTCGCTGCCTCGTACCTCGTTGCTGCAGGGTAACGCTGCAACCAGGGCTAGGTGGGCAATACAGTATTTCATTTTTAGGGTTTGCAGGCCACATAATCCCTTGTATCTAAACCTAAGGGATCAGATAGATATTGGATGAACGTGGGATATTACTAAGGAGTTTCGCCGTTTTTGCAGTAACCTTTGTTAATAAACCCGGTAGGAGCGTGCATCCCGATTTAAGCACCGGTTTATGTTACATTTTGGTGTGCTTGCTTGTTTCACAGGTTTCTATTGGGATAAAACGGATAACGGGACTGCTGCTCCCGAAGAATTACTGGACATCCGTTTCCAAAAACAAAAAAAGATATCGTAAGTAACTGCTAGTGTAGAAATACCTTTATAATTGTTTTAATCCATTTAACTGCTAATGGCTTAATGCCCAGCCTTTGATCCGATCACGAAACACATAATTATATAAACATTTTCGGTAAAAGTATAACATCATGAAAGGCCATACCGCTAGGTTTGTTTAAAATTAAACACACAATGAAAACCTTATTTAAATTATGTACGATCCAGGTTATTGTACTAATTATAGCTGGCAGTGTATCAGCCCAGGAAAAAGCAACACCGGTTAGCCCTTTACAAGCTTATTACGAAGTTAAGGACGCCTTAATTAGCAGCAACGCAAGCGTGGCTGGCACCAAGGCTACTGCATTAATTAATGCGATAAAAGCCAATGAAAAAACCAATGCTTCGAAAGTATTACGCGATAAAATATTATTTGATGCCGAACACGTTGCCGAAAGTAAAGATATCGAACATCAAAGAGATCATTTTACGTCTTTATCAACCGATTTTTATGCCTTGGTAAAAGCGGTAAAACTAAACGATAAGCCTGTTTATTATGCTTATTGTCCGATGAAGAAAAGCTATTGGCTAAGCGAAGACGAGGCGATAAAAAATCCATATTATGGTAATAAAATGTTAAGCTGTGGTAAAGTTGCCGAAGTACTTAAATAAAATACACGCTACAAAATGAAATTTATTTTAGCTTGTTGCCTTAGTATTTTGCTCCATAGTTTTGCTTTTGGCCAGCATCAGCATAACGAGGTAAAAGCAGCTGAGCCCAAAAAGCTCCCCGGAAAGCAAGTGATGTGGAAACTTTAGGCAACAATAAGCCGCCGAGGCTTGTGCGCTATGATTTATATGTTGCTGATACAACCGTAACTTTTGGCGGGAAAGCTAAAAGAGCCATTGCGGTGAACGGGCAAATACCCATGCCAACGCTCACCTTTACCGAGGGCGATACCGCAGAAATACATGTGCACAACAGGCTAAAAGAGTCAACTTCATTGCATTGGCACGGGCTATTTCTTCCTAATCAATATGATGGCGTTCCTTATTTAACCCAAATGCCCATTGAGCCCAATAAAACCCATGTTTACCGTTTTCCTATTGTACAGAACGGTACCCATTGGTATCATAGCCACTCAGGTCTGCAGGAGCAGATTGGGATGTACGGCGCGATGATCTTAAATAAAAAGAAAGAGCCTGTGATCCCTACGATACCCGTTGTTTTAAGTGAGTGGACCAATATGAAACCTCACGAAGTTGACAGGCGATTACACAATGCCAATGATTGGTTTGCGATAAAAAAGGTACAACACAAAGTTATGCCGAAGCCATAAAGGGTGGACACTTTAAAACAAAGCTCACCAACGAACTGAAAAGGATGACTGCCATGGATGTGAGTGATGTATATTACGAAGCATTTTTAGTAAACGGAAAAAATCATTACCAGGTACCAAACAAGCTCAAAGCAGGCGATAAGGTAAGGTTGCGCATTGCTAACGGAGGAGCATCTACTTATTTTTGGCTCACTTATGCTGGCGGTAAAATAACAGTAGTTGCCAATGATGGTAACGATGTAGTGCCGGTAGAAGTAGACCGGCTGATTATTGCCGTATCTGAAACATACGATGTTATTGTAACCGTCCCTGAAAATAAAAGCTACGAGTTTTTGGTCACACCCGAAGACCGTACTCAATCGGCCTCTTTATGGCTGGGTAGTGGACCAAAAATAGCTGCTCAAAAATTACCCAAATTGAAATATTTCGAAGGTATGAAAATGATGAACGAAATGATGGATATGAATGGTAATCTGGTGCAGATGGGAGGCATGAAAATGCAGAACCAGGTGATGGATATGAATGCCGTCATGTATGCTGAACTGGATGATACGGGGACTGATACTGTTGTTGCTGATGCACACAAGGCCCATAATATGGGGGGCGACAAAGGCGCAAAAGGCCCTATGACAACATTGAATTATGATATGTTGCGCTCGCCGGAAAAAACGGTTTTATCTAAAGCCCCAACCCGTGAAATGGAGTTTCAGTTAACGGGCAACATGAACCGTTATGTTTGGACTTTGGATCATAAAACCATCTCTGAAGAAGATAAAATCCTCATCAAAAAAGGCGAAAACCTGCGGATCATTTTATACAATAATAGTATGATGCGGCACCCTATGCACCTGCATGGGCACGATTTTAGGGTAATTAACGGCCAGGGGGATTATGCCCCTTTAAAAAATGTACTCGATATTATGCCAATGGAACGCGATACCATTGAGTTTAGCGCTTCAGAAAGTGGTGACTGGTTTTTTCACTGCCATATTTTGTATCACATGATGAGTGGAATGGGTAAGATTTTTAGTTATGAAAACTCACCGTTAAACCCCGAAATCCCGAACCCTAAATTGGCACAGCGAAAACTTTTTGCCGATGACAGGATGTTTCATTTTATGGCCGAAAACGATTTTGCCAGCAACGGAAACGACGGTATGGTTATGTTGGCAAATACGCGCTGGAGCATTGGAGCCGAATGGCGATTGGGCTATAATAAAATGCACGGCTTTGAAACCGAAACCCATATTGGCCGGTACGTAGATAGGATGCAGTGGTTAATGCCTTTTGTGGGTTTTGATTGGCGTTACCGGAAGATGGAAGCTGGTGAACCCGAAACCAATATTTTTGGCCAGAAAAGCACAAAGGATAAAAGAAGTATGTTTAGTGTAGGGCTTGCCTACACCTTGCCCATGTTGGTAATCGCGCAGGCAGAAGTTTATCACGATGGTAATGTTCGCTTGCAGTTGATGCGGGAAGATATACCGGTTTCTAAACGATTAAGGGCAAGCTTTATGGTAAACAGCGATAAAGAATTTATGGGCGGACTTAAATTTATTACCACAAAATACATGGGTATTTCTGCCCACTATGATAGCGATATGGGTTTTGGCGCTGGTTTAACACTTAATTATTGAGCTAACCATTAGTCATCTCCCTCAGCAGCTTATCGCATTCGGCAAAGGCATTATACAGATATTTATTGCGGTGTTTTTCGCCCTGACCGCTAAAGGAAACCGATTTCATAATCAGGCCCTGCATCCATTGTTTGGTTTGTTTGCAATAGGCCTGGTCTTCGGTTCTTAAATAATTAAAAGTATTAAACCTGTTGTAGCAGGCCATGCGGTCTTTAAAATCAACCAGATAAGCAATGCTTCCCAGTACATCACAACTGTACCAGTTAAAGGTATGGTTAGGATCGATGGTTTTTTTGCTGCTAATGGCATACATATTCATATCTGTGAGGCAATACCTTACCTGTTCTACTATTTTTATAGCCAGTTCAGTATCTGTAAGATGGCCGGCTTCGAATGCATACCTGATCTGTTCGAGTGTGCCTGTTACAGTATCTTTAGACCATATTTCGGTGCTTGGTATTTCCAGATAAGTGGCATGCAGCTCTTGCGAAATTTTAATAATTTCATCAGATAGGAAGGAGGAGCTAAACGGCGTTTCGACGTTATTGGCGCTATTTGCCCAGAAGAAGAGTTTAAAACTGGTGAGTTCGGGATACTTGAAAAAATGAAATAAAGGAATATCGTCGGTGGTAATGGTGATGTGTTTCTTGTTGCTGTTTTTGATAGCTTTTATATTGTCCAATAAATTTCGGAGATAGCCAATCATATCTAAATCTTCATTAACACTTAAATAGCTAAAAGTAACCGATAACGATTGTTTCGGGCTGTACAGAAAAGGGACGTCGAAAGAATCAGAAAGCTTAATGATCTGTTGAAAAGTAAGGTTGCTGTCACCCCTGATTTTCTTATAGGCCTCATTCGTGCTTATTCCTAATTCTTCAGCTATACTCAGCGCCAGGTTCTGGTATTCTGGCAGGGCTGATTTAATAGCCTGAAAAAATATTGTTTGTTGATTATTCATGAAGATTAATTTGTAGATAGAATAACGCTATTTTTAATAATTAAGTGGATTATTGTTGGCTTTTAATTTATAAAATATAATTTATAATTACTAATTAAGATAAGATATTTCTTTTAGGGATACTTTTTAGTTTTTGCACAATCTTTAAGGTTAATTTTAAAGTGTTTGGTGTTTTAGATTTGATAAAGAAAATTTTAAAACAGCACTACAATGAACAAATTAAGATTTATAAAAGATGAAGGCTCCGAATTCTATAAAGAACTGAACGAGCAGATCGAACAGTATTTTATTGATAATGGGCTACAGAAAACCGGGAACACAAAAATGTTCTTCAAGATTTTCCTTTACTTCGGTTTGGACATCCTGCTTTACACCTTAATGATTACCAGCCATTCGCTATTTGCGTTTTTCGCTTTTTACCTGCTGATGGGACTTTCTGTTTTGTTAACCGCTTTTAATGTTTCGCACGATGCTGCACATGGAGTAGCAGTAAAAAGTAAATTCTGGAACCGGATACTCTTTTCGCTCAGTTTTAACCTACAGGGGAACAACGCTTATGTGTGGGGCAAGAACCATAACGAATCGCACCATTTATATACCAATATAGCGGGCAGTGACATTGATGTGCTGAATAATCCATTATTCAGGATGACCGAATCTCAGCCTTTGTTATGGTTCCATCGGTATCAGTTTATTTATGCGCCCTTTCTTTATCTCTTCTATTCCATTAACTGGTTCTTTTTCAGGGAAATCCTGATGTTGTTCAAACTTTCAAGCCGCACGATTAAAGTGGAGATCCCCCGCATTGAAGTGGTAAAGCTGGTCGTATATAAACTCTTGTATATCGGTTACATGATCATTTTGCCAGTTTATCTGTTGCCTTTCGGTTGGACAGTAGTTTTGATGGCTTTTCTGTTAAATCATTTTATCATATCCCTTTTGTTTGTATCGGTGTTAGGTGTTGCACACTTGTCTGATTATGTAGCTCATCCGGCACCTGATCAGGATCATAAATTGAATATGAGCTGGCCAAAGCTGCAATTACTTACCTCAATAGATTATCATGCAGAAAGCAGGTTTTTAAACTGGACACTGGGCGGCTTTAATGCGCATGCGGTACATCACCTGCTTCCTAACGTGTGCCATGTGCACTACCTTAATATTATGCCAATTTTTAAAGCGCTGGCTAAAAAACACAGGCTCACTTATATGGAAATGTCTTACGGCGAATCACTGGCTTCACATTTCAGGTTTTTGAAAATGATGGGCAGAAGTGAACACTTAATCCCGATGCGATATGAAGGATAAACATATTCATGTAGCGGCTGATAGTCAGTTGCTAAAGGCGATATATAAACGCGTGGAACAGGAATTGGTAATCGATAAATCTACTTTTATGAAGATGGTTGTCGCTAAGTTTATGGTATATTTTTCCCTCACGATATTTGCCTATCTGATCTTGTATAAAATTGCTGACCCGATTGGTTTTATAGGCTGTTTTGCGATATATGGCTTTATCTCGCTGCTCTTTGCTTTTAACTTTTCACACGACTTTTCGCACAATACCATTTTTAAAAGTAAGCAGCTTAACCACATTTGCTTTGTAGCTATTTATACATTGGTTGGGGCGCATGCTGAAGCTTGGAAACTGCGTCATGTTAATTCACATCATTATGCGCCAAATGTAGAAGATTATGATTCAGACCTTAAAATATCTAAATTGATCCGCGTGGTGCCGGGTAGCAAACATTATTGGTTTCATGCGTACCAACACCTGTATGCACCATTAGCTTATACAATCTATTCGCTGTTCTGGATTTTTATTAAAGATTTCGTAATTCTGTTTAGTGACGATGGTTATGGCGCCAAAAAGAACATGAGCTATTACCTGTCATTTGTATTCCAAAAATTTATCTATATCAGTTTGTTGCTTGTTTTGCCTATGATTTTTGCAATCCAACCCTGGTATGTGGTGCTAACTGGTTTTTTAATGATGCATCTAAGTCAGTCGTTATTCTTGTTGTTTACCTTTTTTATGACCCACCATGTAGAGGAAACACAATATCCGAAAGCTGATGCGCGGGGTTATATTAATGCCTCCTGGTTAATGAACCAGATCAGGAGTTCAAACGACATGCATCCGTTCAGTAAAACGGCAAACTTTATTTTAGGCGGTTTTAACAATCATATTGCACATCATTTATTTCCGCACTATCACCATCTGTATTATCCGCAAATCAGTAAAATATTATACGAAATGTTGAATGATAATGGCATAACGCCTAATTGCACCAGTTATTTCGGTGGAATAAAATCTCATTTAAGACTGCTTAAAAAAATGGGGGTGGCAGCGTAATTCTCATTCATTCAAAAATTGCCGCAGGTTTTTAATTAATGGCACAGCCCCTTGATTTTAAACTGATGGGAACGGTCCTGATTTTCCATTCTACCCTTAGGACACAAATATTCAAGAACAGTTTAGGCATTTTGCTAACCAACTTTAATAAAAACGGAATTTACCGAAGGACGCCGTCAATCCCAAGTGGCAGAACGATCAAAAAAACAGTTGCAGAATAGGACAAATGGCAATACCAAACCTGAAACGCAGTGGTTTTGTGAAAATACCCCTCAATTTTTCACTTAGCAGAAACGAGCAAAACAAAGTGCCGCTGTTTTTTTGATGAGCGTGAGTCGGTGAGAAGCCACATTGCTGGATCCGATAGCCATCGGATGACAAAGCGCTTTGGGTACTTTGGCGCTCCAAAGTACCATGCCTCCGCGGCATAGAGCGGCAGAAGAATCTTATAACTAATTGTGTCCACGCGGTAGGATTTTCCATCGGGATGAGTGTATCGCGGGGCTGACTATTTTTAGCTGCACTTACTTTCATTTCTAAAAAGTTAGCTTGCAACTAAATTTGAATAATTGAGTTTTTGAATGAGGGAATGACTTATATTTCTCACTCAATCATTCTGTCATTCGAAATTAGTGAAAAGAAGTAACGGGGACTTTAACCTTTTCGGTTACTCCCTGGTTGCTTTTAATCAACCAAAATGCAAAAAATGCACCAACCAAAGCCATAGCGGCGCCTACATAAGCGGGCGAAGTATAATCGAAACCATACACTAACGGGAGCCCACCGAAGAAGGCGCCTAAAGCATTACCAATGTTAAAACTCGCCTGACTAGCAGAGGCGGCCAGCATTTCGGAGCCTTTGGCACTCTGGATCATCAGCATCTGGATAGGGGCGGCCAATGAAAAAGCGACCGCGCCGGTAACAAAAGTCATAATTAAAGCTAATGGCTGACTTGCAGACACAAAATGCACAATGGTTAAGGTAACCACCATGGTGAGCAACAAAGCTGCAGATGCTTTTGCCGGTGAAAATTTATCAGCCAAACGTCCGCCAATGTAATTGCCGAACATCATGCCTAAACCAGCCAGCATTAATATATAAGTTACAGCATTTGACGAAAAGCCCGCAACATCTGTCATTAACGGAGCGATATAACTGTACCAGGTAAATAGGCCGCCTGTTCCGATAGAGATCATGAAAATGATGATCCATGCTTCTCTTTTTTTGAAAAAACTTAATTCTGCTTTTAAATCGCGGTTTTTTGTCGCTTCTAAAGCGGGCAACCATAATTTTAAACTTAATAGGGTTACCAAACCTACAAATACCACCACGGCAAAAGATATGCGCCAGGAGAAATTGTGTCCAATATAGGTACCCAATGGTACGCCCACAATATTGGCAATGGTTAAACCCATAAACATGAGTGATACGGCCTGTGCAGCTTTCCCTTTCTCTGCAATTCTACTGGCTACTACCGATCCTACACCGAAAAATGCACCATGAGGTAAACCAGAAAGTAATCTGGCAATAAATAAAGTATTAAAAGTTGGGGCAAAAGCAGAGAAGGCGTTAAAAACGGTGAACATGATCATCAAAGCGATCAATATCATTTTTGGTGGATATTTGCCTGCAATCATAATTAATAACGGGGCACCGATTACTACACCCAATGCATAAGCGGAGATTAAATGCCCGGCTTGTGGAATGGTTACTGCTAAATCTTTTGAGATATCAGGCAATAGGCCCATCATCACAAATTCTGTGATCCCGATGCCTAAACCGCCTAAAGTGAGTGGAAGTAAGTTCTTGTTCATTGTGCCCTTAGTGTTAAAATTACACTATGCAAAGGTAGGGCTTTTTATGGAAGGAGATTGTAAAAATTAGGACATTTATAGGGGGATGGAAGAATGGTTGATAGCCAATAGTTCATTGCTAGATTGGTTCATGGTTGAATTGTTGAGGGCTTATAGTCAGATGGTTCATAGTTGATAGCCAAATAGTTTATGTGCTTATCGCTTAGGCCGTTTGCCAATGAACTATTAAACCCTAACCCAGTTTACAGTTGCCAGTGAACTAATGAATCATCACCCATCTCACCTTTTACATTTTACATAAAAAAGGTTGCCCCACCCTGTGGAACAACCTTTTTAACCAGTGTAAATTTTATAATGACCTGCTGTAAGCTAAAATCCTGTTGATGGTTTCATCTTGAGGATCTTGAGCCAGTCTATCTAACTTACCTTTTATTTGATCATAAAATAAGTCGATTTCTGCGTCCGATTCGATATCAGTTCCAGGCTGAAACATGTTGGGTGTAGGTAAATTTACATTGTTTTGTGATGTAGAGGTTTTTGTCATAAGCAACTAAATGTGATAAGTTTTATAAACTTAACGATAGTTAAGATGCTTTATTTCAAGCCCTCAAAAAAATATGTAACATTTTTACTACCCTTTGTAGGTCATTTCTTTTGTTTTAAGCATTTTACGCAAATTGCTAAGCGCATAACGCATACGGCCCAAGGCTGTATTAATGCTGACATCAGTTAAATCTGCTATTTCTTTGAAGCTCAAATCTGCATAATGACGCATGAGGAGCACTTCTTTTTGCTCATCAGGCAATAAATGGATCATCGCTTTTAAATCTTTATGGGTTTGATCGCGAAGCATTTTGTCTTCTGCGCTCTCATCATAAAAGTGTAGCATATTGAATACATCCATTCCATCAGCACTGGTGATAATAGGTGTTCTCTTTTCTTTTCTGAAATAATCTATAACCAGGTTATGTGCAATACGCATTACCCAAGGTAAAAACTTACCTTCTTCATTATATCTTCCCGATCGCAGGGTATTGATTACCTTTATAAAAGCATCCTGAAAAATATCCTCTGCCAGATATTGGTCTTTCACCAATAAGTAGATAGAGGTATAAATTTTACTTTTATGTCTTCTTAAAAGTTCCTGCAATCCATTCTCGTTCCCGGCAATATATACCTTTACCAGGTCCTGATCATTATATGATTGTAAATTCATAGGTTTACCTACACTAAATCCCGTACTATTTGCTAAAAATTAATTTGTAGATGTTTAATTTCTATAGCTTATCTCCTATGTTTTTTGAAATGTGTTAGTTTGGTTTTGAGGTTGTTAATGTTCAAAGAAAGTTATTTTTTTATCAAAAAACAAAAAATAAAATGTTAAAAAATAAATTAACCGTCTCAGTACCCTATTTTTGTATCTTCTTAAAACCCTAACCACATTCTGGGGTTATACATTTATATTCGTTACTATACATGAGCAAAAAAGAGGCCGAAAAAGATCCGCATAAAAATATTATCATAAAAGGTGCCCGGGTGCACAACCTAAAAAACATCGATGTTGCCATTCCAAAAAATAAACTTGTGGTGGTAACGGGCATGTCTGGTTCTGGGAAATCTTCACTAGCATTTGATACTTTATATGCAGAGGGACAACGCCGGTATGTAGAAAGTTTATCATCGTATGCCCGTCAGTTTATGGGCAGGATGAATAAACCCGATGTTGATTATATTAAAGGTATTGCTCCGGCAATTGCCATCGAACAAAAGGTTATTACTTCCAACCCACGTTCTACCGTTGGTACCTCAACTGAAATTTACGATTACCTGAAACTTCTTTTCTCGCGTATAGGGAAAACCATTTCACCTGTTTCAGGCAAAGAAGTAAAAAAAGATTCGGTAAGCACGGTGGTAGATTATGTAAATGCCATGCCTGAAGATACAACGGTAACTATTTTTTGTCCGTTATATCCGCATAACAACCGTACGATTAAGGAAGAACTGGCTATTTTATTACAAAAGGGATTTTTACGTGTGCTGATCAATGATAAAATAGAAAAGATAGAAGCTGTTTTAGACGATGCTGATTTTAAAGATGAAGAACTCACAGATGATAAAACCGTTCAGATCCTGATCGATCGTATTGTAACCAATCAGGAAGAAGAAACGTTAAGCAGACTGGCCGATTCGGCACAGACCGCTTTTTTTGAAGGTAAAGGCGATTGTTATGTAGAAGCCCAGGGTCAAACGAAACATTTTAGCGATCGTTTTGAACTGGATGGAATAAAATTTGAAGAACCTACTCCCAACTTTTTCTCTTTCAACAATCCTTACGGCGCCTGTAAACGCTGCGAAGGTTATGGAAACGTAATCGGCATTGATGAAGATCTGGTAATTCCTGATAAAAGCAAAAGTGTTTATGATAATGCCATTGCCCCATGGCGTGGCGAAAAAATGAACGTCTGGTTGCAAAACTTTATTAAAGCTGCTCCGAAATTCGATTTTCCTATTCACCGTTCCTATAGTGCGCTTACTGAAAAAGAACAGCAATTACTTTGGACCGGCAATAAATATTTTGCTGGATTGCATGCTTTTTTCAAGGAACTGGAAGAGCAGACTTATAAAATCCAGTACCGCGTGATGTTATCACGCTACCGTGGAAAAACCACTTGTCCGGATTGTAAAGGCTCGCGCTTGCGTAAAGATGCCTCATACGTTAAAATAGCAGAAAAATCAATTATCGATGTGGTTTTAATGCCATTATCGAAAGCTTTAGTTTTCTTTAATGAACTGAAATTAAATGCGAACGATACCAAAATTGCCAAACGTTTGCTGGCAGAAATTGATAACCGTTTCCTGTATTTAAACAATGTTGGTTTGGGTTACCTTACCTTAAACCGTTTGTCCAATACTTTATCAGGAGGAGAATCGCAGAGGATCAATTTGGCGACTTCATTGGGAAGTAGTTTAGTGGGTTCTATTTACGTTTTGGACGAACCAAGTATCGGTTTGCATCCACGTGATACCAATAAACTGATTGAAGTATTGATTTCGCTTCGTAATGTTGGTAATACCGTTATAGTGGTAGAGCACGAAGAAGAAATGATGCGTGCAGCCGATCATATTATCGATATAGGTCCGGAGGCAGGTACTCATGGGGGTAATCTGGTTTTCAGTGGTAACTACGAGGAGATTTTAAAAGATAAAAATAGCTTAACAGGCCGCTACCTGTCTGGCGTAGAAAAAATTGCCATTCCGGATAAACGCCGTAAATGGAAAGACCACATCCTGATTAAAGGTGCCAGGGAAAACAACCTGCAGCATATTGATGTGAAATTTCCGCTAGGTGTTTTTACTGCCGTAAGTGGTGTTTCGGGATCGGGTAAAACCAGTTTGGTTAAAAAAATTTTATATCCGGCATTACAGAAAGCTATCGGAAATTATGCTGGTGAACAAACCGGTGCTTACGATGGTATTTTCGGTAACTACGATCTGGTAAGTGCTGTAGAAATGGTTGATCAGAACCCGATTGGCCGTTCCAGCCGTTCAAATCCGGTTACTTATGTCAAAGCCTGGGATGATATCCGAGCACTTTTTTCAGGCTTGCCAGCTGCAAAGGCGGCTGGACTGAAACCTGCTGCTTTCTCGTTTAACGTTGAAGGTGGCCGTTGCGATGTTTGCCAGGGTGAAGGTGAGGTAAAGATCGAAATGCAGTTTATGGCTGATATTTATCTGCCTTGCGAAGCTTGCAACGGCAAACGCTTTAAGCAACAGGTGTTAGATATCACTTATAAAGAAAAAAATGTTTCCGAGATTTTGGATATGACCATTGATGAAGCGGTTGATTTCTTTAAGGATGAACAGAAAATCCTGAATAAGCTAAATCCCCTGGTTGATGTGGGTTTGGGATATGTGCATCTGGGGCAATCATCAAATACTTTATCGGGCGGTGAGGCGCAGCGGATCAAGCTGGCTTCGTTTCTGATTAAGGGCAATAATGCCAATAAAACGGTATTTATTTTTGATGAGCCAACCACTGGTTTGCACTTCCATGATATCAAAAAACTCTTAAAAGCATTAAATACACTTATTGAACAAGGGAATACCATTTTGGTTATCGAACACAATATGGATATGATTAAATGTGCCGATTGGGTTATCGATATTGGCCCTGAAGGAGGTGATGGCGGTGGTAATGTGGTATTTGAAGGAGTGCCTGAAGAATTGGTTAAAGTAAAAAATTCGTACACCGGAAAATATTTAGCATCGCATTTAAATTTAAATCCATAATTTCGGCAATGCTTTTTCTAACGTTTTTCATCGGCATCGCTCTCAATGCCATGGGTTATATTCCCCCGGGCAACATCAATCTTACTGTTGCGCAGCTAGCCATTAACAAGGGTATGCGCCAGGTTTGGTATTTTATTCTATCATTCTCCTGCGTAGAAGTGTTTTTTACTTTCGGGATGATGCGTTTTGCGAGATGGGCCATGAGCGACATCAATCCGAATGAGGCGGTAAGCGAAGTGCGATTGAGTACCCTGGTTGATTGCTTTATGATTGTAATGTTTCTGGTAATGGGCACCATTACCTGGAGAAACCGAAAGAAAGTACCTAAAACGAGCAATAAAAAAGAAGATAAACGCAGCGGAAGTGTTTTGTACGGATTAATTCTGGGCGTTTTAAACCCTGTTCAGATTCCATTCTGGTTGTTTTTTGGAAATTACGTAATTTTACATCAATGGATCCAGACCGATTACCTCTCACTAGTGATATTTAGTTTGGGTTCGGGTGTAGGCTCGTCTCTGGCCCTTTATGTATATGCCCATTTTGCAACGTATATTCAGGAAAAATTTGCACTAAGCAGTTTGATTATCAATAAATCTATAGCGATATTTTTGTTCGCACTGGCAGCCTATCTGGTTGTCAAACAGGTAATTGTTATTCTATAAATCTAATTCAAGGTCTGTGTTTCCACAGGCCTTTTGTTTTGCCATTTTAACGAATTTTTTTCTCACGGACGATTTGTTCGTAGTTCTTTTTTTGCCACGGAGGCACGGAAAGCACGGAATGAGTATGATTGGTTTATGGTGTCGAATAAGGTTGTCAGTTTGAGCTCATCGAAGACTAATCCAAGGTTTTTGTTTCCATAGGTTTTTTGTTTTTAGTCTAGTCTTTATAATGAATTTTTTCATTATAAAGCTGTTTTTTTCATTCTGTGAGGGCACAGACCGGTGAATAAACAGTTGATTGTTATTTTATAATCCAGCCGGTTTCTGTACCAGCGCTGCCGATGAGTTGATAATTGCCAAAAGTACCTAAAAGGCTTACCGTTTGCCCTTCGTTTAAAGTCGTTTTAATCGCCGCTAAACTATCGGGTTTATCGTAAACTTTTTGCTGAAGTAAATTTATTTTAAGCTTTTTTATTGGCTCAGTTACTTGTACAAGTTTGTTGCTTTGAATAAAACCTGTGCTTCCATCTGGCAGTTCTGCCTTATAATAATTTCCTGTTGCAGCATTTGCCTCTACAATTGTACCCGCGTTAAGTGTAGCCAACACAGTTGCTTTACTTTGCGGCGAAGAAAACATTTTAACGGCAGATGTGGTCCTTAAGGTTTTATTTAATTTAGTGCCCGAAGCGGTAACGGCAGCCGGAATTTTGGTTACAGGATCAATAAAAGGCAGTGGATTTACCGCACCATTAAAAGTATAAATGCCAAAGTGTAAATGGGTAGGCGTAGTACGGGCATTGCCGGTATTTCCCATAAGTCCTAAAGTATCGCCAATTTTTACTTCCTGTCCTTCAATAGCAATCTGTTCATCCAAATGGGCATAATATAAGGTGTAATCTTTGTCTTTTGGGCGCATCCATACTACTTTTCCACCCAGGTTATTTTCATTTACCCTTGTTACCTTTCCTTCCGAAATCGCCAGAACAGGTGTTCTGAAATTACCGAAAATGTCTACACCTTCATGTTTCCTTGCATCATTATCCCTGCCATCTCCCCAATAACTTTTTATACTGTTGGTGTTTTTTGATTTTATGGGGAAAGCAAGCGATGGACCAGTGGTAATTTCTAATTCGTAAGCCACATTCTGCAGCAGTTCTGGTTGTAACCTGATCAAATAGGTGCCCGTTTGATCAATATCGAAAACAATTGGATTATTTAAAGTATCGGCCGAGGCAATAAGTTTTTGGGTCTGATCCTTGCTATACCAAACATCCATATAAATCAAAGCACCACCCGAAGGTGTTTTGTTCAGCTTCATGTTTAATTTTTGCCCTTTGGTTGCATTGAATTTATAAGCAGTCGCCGGAACTTTATCCGCGGCAAAATAACCGTTCTCCCTGTATGGGATATTAATATTCAGTGCTTTTTGCGTACTCATAACAGCGGCATTTAACCATGCCGAACCCATTGCCGTTTTATCCAGACCTACATTTATCAGCTTTTTTTGATATTGCTCATGTGGACTAGCGGCCTTAAATAGGTTAACAGATCCTGTTTTGCAGGAAAGTATGGCCATTATAAAAGCAATAGAAAAAAGCCACAGCATGGATCGGAAAGTTTTCATTACGTTAAGCTTTTTTAAGCGGTTAAAAACGGCTGCCGTTACCAGCCCGCCGATTACATACCACGCTACCGTTAATATCTTTGTTTTACCTGTTTTAGTGACAGGAGTATCATCCAATCCAACTTTATCAGGGATGTTTATTGCGCCCAAGCCAGCGGTAATGCCTGCAATTGCACCTTTCACATAGATGTTTTTTTGTCTCCTAAACCAATTGCACTATAATATAAGCCATTGCTTATGATGTCACCGGCTAGGGTGGCCAGATAGAGATTATTTCCTTCAGGAGCTTCCAGGTTTAAAAGGTTCATCGATTTTGACAGCGCCTGTTCGCCCAAAAGATCAATCCTGGGTGCATCAGGATCAAGCCGCTTAACACTTTCATGCAATATATTCAAGGCTGCAGCACCTGCAAAGCCGGCGATTAACGATTTAAGTAGTTTCATAATAGCATAATCCCTGCAAGTGGTAAATTGTTTTATTGGTTTAAATTTTATGCTTTGCATAGCTGTTTCCGATCTTTTTTTGTTATAAAATTGATACACAGATAAGGTTCTGTTAACCTAATGATAACATGAAATTTATGTTTAAGAAGTTTGGTCACGCTAATATTGGGCTTTAATACAAAACATATTTTATCCTTATGTCTAACAGACGGTTTTTTCTGAAAAATAGTCTGGCTGCTGCGGTTGTGGCCAGTATTTCGCCGGTTTTATCCTCATTTGCCGATGAACAACATCCTGTTTCTGCTAAATCTGGTAAAGCGCCCAAATTACGTTTCGCCATCGCATCCGATGGTCACTATGGCCAGCCGGGTACGGAATATAAACTCCATCACGAAAATATTGTAAGATGGCTGAACGAATTGCATGATAAAAACCCGCTGAACTTTGTCATCATCAATGGCGATCTGGTTCATGATCGTCCTGATTTGTTACCTGAAGTGAAAAAAGATTATTACGATAAACTCAAGGTTCCTTTTTACGCTATTCCAGGTAATCACGATCACGCGGACACCAGGATTTGGAAATCGGTTTTTGGTTACGGGGATAATTTTTCTTTAGAAAAAAATGGGGTGGGTTTTGTTTTGGCCAATACTTCTGATACAAAAGGAACTTATTTATGCCCTGACAACGATTTTTTAAAACAGGAACTGGACAAATTTAAAAACCTGAAAACTGTTTTTGTGGTATTGCATATTCCACCACATTTCTGGGTGCCGGAAAGTCCGTTTGTCGATTGTCCGGATACGATTAAACTTTTGCACAGTTATGCAAATGTAAAAGCTGTTTTTCATGGGCACGACCATAGTCTTGATGCTGTTTTTTATACCGATAAATTGCCTCATTTTTTTGATGCACACATTGGTGGCAACTGGGGCACGGCTTATAAAGGTTACCGGATTGTTGAGGTTGATGAAAATGATAAAATCCAGACTTATCAGGTAAATGCCAGTAGCTCGCCATTGTTAAACGAAACAAAGTTCTAAAATATCCATTAAATGAAAAAGACATTTTTGATGCTCATCTTTGCCGGTGCCGTATTAAACTGTGCTGCCCAAAAGCTAAGCGAAACCAAAACAGATGTTAAAGTGGGAACGAATGCGGCTCAGCCTTTTCTGTTTTCTTTAAATACCTTAACTGCAGAGAACCCACGTTGGAATATCCATTATTCAGGTAGTTACGGAGAAAGAACCAGCGGGCAGTTTGGTTATGATGGCCTAGGACAACAGTTTGGTGTTAAAGGGTATTTAGGCAGCAGGTTTACCTTATATGCCACTGCAGCCATCGGTTTTGCCAATTCAGGAGGCATTACCTCTGCCGAACAGGCTGAAGTAATCAGAGATTTGCTGGGAGGTAAGGATATTGCCGGCTTCAGGCTTGGCGCAGGTTTAGGTTTGAGCAGAGACTGGTCTAACACAGGTTCGGCGATAAGCCGGATTACAGCTTCATTTGACCAGACAAACTGGAGAATGGCGGGTAACCTTCGTTTCGAAAAAGCTTTTGATAAAACAAGGGACAAGCTTGATTTTATTACCAGTTTTGGGTATCAGCACCGTGTTTCCAACGTATTGTATCTTGGATTCGAAGCCTTAGGGCAGGATTTAGAAGGATTTTGGGAAAAAGACGAGGCAGAAGGTGGTGCAAAGGTAATGATCGGACCATCAATCAATCTGGAGCCAAACCATTCAAAACTTTCATTCTCTATTTCCGGAGGACCTGTTTTTTACGCCACCCGCAGTCAGGCTATTCCATCAGAGGCCATCCGCGAAATCGGTTCGGTAGCATCGGGCAATGGCTATACCATCAGGGCCCTTGTAAACTTTAATCTTCACCGGTAATTTCAAGATCAACACAATGAAAAAATCACATATCCTTATTCTTCTTACGTTTTTGCTTGTACAGCGGGGCTTTGCACAATGGCCTGGTAAAAATGAAAGCACCCAACATATTTTATTGCCAAATGGATGGAAACTGAGTCCTGCGGGGCACTCCTTACAATTGGGCGATCTGCCTTTAAATATGCAGTTAAGCGCATCGGGCAAGTACCTGGCCATTACTAATAACGGGCAAAGTACGCAGTCGCTTCAATTGATTGATGCCAAAACCGAAAAGATTATCGATGAAAAAGTTTTGAGCAAATCATGGTATGGCATTGCCTTTAGTAAAGATGAAAAACATCTTTATGCCTCCGGCGGCAACGATAACTGGATTCTGGATTTTAATATCCAGAACAATAAACTGGGCAAAAGTGATACCATTAAACTGGGGCAGGTTTGGCCAAAAGGAAAAATCAGTCCGGCAGGCATTGTGGTAAACAAAAACAACAGTAAATTATATACGGTAACCAAAGAGGACAGCAGTTTATACATCATCAACCCTGCTGAAAAGCAGATACTAAAGAAAATTCAGTTGCCTGCAATTGCCTATAGCTGTGTTTTAGCTGCAGATGAAAGTAAGCTATATGTATCACTTTGGGGCGGGAAATCGGTCGCGGTTATCGATCTGGCCGCTGAAAACATCGAAAGGCTTATCCCTGTAGGTGATCATCCAAACGAACTTTTACTCAATAAAAAAGGGAATACTTTGTTTGTGGCCAATGCAAATGATAATACCGTTTCAGTAATCAATACCCTAAATAATAAGGTGATCGAAACCATTGCCACAACACTTTATGCCACGCAGTTAACAGGCTCTACCACCAACGGTTTGGCTTTAAGCGCCAATGAGAGAACCTTGTACATTGCCAATGCCGATAACAACTGTTTAGCAGTTTTTGATGTAAGCAAGCCCGGGGTGAGCCAGAGCCAGGGTTTTATCCCGGTAGGCTGGTACCCAACAAGTGTTAAAGTATTGGGCTCGAAAATTTTGGTTACCAACGGCAAAGGCAATACCTCTATGGCCAATCCTAAGGGGCCGCAACCCATTTCTAAGGTAGATAATAGCGGTTACCAGATGGGAAGTACCGCTAATAGCAGGCTGCAATATATAGCAGGATTGTTTAAAGGAACCTTATCTTTTATAGATGTGCCAAAACCACAGCAATTAAAAATATACACCAAACAGGTGTATGCCAATACCCCCTTTACCGATAAGCGCACAGTTACTGCCGATGGTGAAGCGGGAAACCCAATTCCGCGCAAACAGGAAGAAAAATCGCCTATTAAACATGTTTTTTATATCATTAAAGAAAACAGAACCTACGATCAGGTACTTGGCGATTTACCAAAAGGAAACGGCGATTCTACGTTAACCCTATTTGGAAGAAAAATTACCCCTAACCAGCATGCTTTTGCTGAGAATTATGTGCTGCTTGATAATTTTTATGTGGATGCCGAAGTAAGTGCAGATGGACACAACTGGAGCATGGCCGCTTACGCCACAGATGTAGTGGAAAAAACCTGGCCAACCAGTTATGGCGCACGCGGTGGCAGCACAACTTTTGAAGGAGGTCGTCCGGTTACCTACCCCAAAGGAGGTTTTATCTGGGATTACTGCCAGCGGGCAGGCGTAAGTTACCGCAGCTATGGGGAGTTTGGCGATTATGGCAAAGCAAATATTAAATCGCTGCAAGGCCACATGTGTGCTGCGTCGCCAGGTTTTGATATGGACATTAAAGATCAGGTACGGGTAGATGCCTGGCAGCACGATTTCGATTCTCTATTGGTTGCAGGTATGGTACCGCAGTTTAATACCTTAAGAATATCTAACGACCATACCAGCGGACAAAAGAAAGGGAAGTACTCACCGCAGGCAGCAGTTGCCGATAATGATTTAGCCGTGGGACGTATTTTGGAACATTTATCGCACAGTAAAATCTGGAAAGAGTCAGTTGTTTTTATCTTGGAAGATGACGCACAGAATGGCCCGGATCATGTTGATGCACATCGTTCGCCAGCTTACGTAGTTGGACCTTATGTAAAGAGAAATACACCTGTGCATACCATGTATTCTACCTCTGGTTTTTTGAGAACGATGGAACTTATTTTAGGCCTGCCGCCAATGAGCCAGTACGATGCTGCAGCCATGCCACTATATGAATGTTTTACGGCTACGCCTGATTTTACACCTTACAATGTAATTCAGCCGCTTATCGATTTAGATACCAGAAATGTTGCCCTGAACGAAAGCAGCAAACGCTCTGAACTGTTCAACCTTGCCAAGGAAGATGCTGCACCGGATTTAGATTTAAACGAAGTGGTGTGGAAATCAGTTAAAGGCGAGCAATCGGTAATGCCAGCGCCAAAGCGGAGTGCTTTCGTGATTTTGGAGAAGAAGAAAAAAGATGATGATGATTAGGGCTTAACTATAATCTCATTTTAAACAAAAAAGGCAATTTTCAATTAAGAAAATTGCCTTTTTTGTTTATGTTTTTCCTTTCGCTACACGCCAAACTCCCCGCGCTAAACTGATTTATAATTTCCAGTCCGGTCTTTCGAAATGACAGGTATAACCGTAAGGGTTTTTCTGTAAATAATCCTGATGTTCTTCCTCTGCATTCCAAAAATCAGTTTCCGGTACCACTTCAGTTACAATTTTGCCCGGCCATTTGCCTGAAGCATCCAACTCTGCAATTAATGCATCGGCCGTATTTTTTTGTTCTTCACTAGTATAAAATATGGCTGATCGGTACGATGTACCTACATCATTTCCCTGTCTGTTGCGTGTGCTCGGATCATGGATCTGGAAAAAATATTCCAATAACTTACGGTAGGTTAAAACAGTCGGGTCAAAGGTAACTTCAATGGCTTCGGCATGTGTACCATGGTTCCGGTAGGTGGCATTGGGCACATCTCCACCAGTATAACCTACAACCGTAGAAATTACACCTGGGTAATGACGGATGAGTTCTTCTACTCCCCAAAAGCAGCCGCCTGCAAGAATGGCTTTTTCAGTATTCATATATCTTTCCTCTTTTTTAATTAATTAAAGATACGGCGAAGATGTGTAAAAGGAAAGTAAAGAAGGGTTGCTGTTTAGTTGTACGGTTAGTAGATGATGACAAATGATAAGATAAGCTGTTTTTGTCAATCCTGAGGTATAATTTATAGGATAAAAATCAATATAGTTGACAGCAATTAATCTACGTGTAAAAATCCCCCGAGTTACCGTCATTTCGAGCGGACCCGATAGCCATCGGGTGCAACGCAGTCGAGAACCCGAAGGCTCTGCGAAGCAAAATCTAACTAAACAGATCTCTCCACTTCGCGTTGCTCCGGTCGAGATGACGACCGAACTAGTAGATTCTGTCAATGGTAGTGTAGTAGAAGGATTTTTTACACGTCAAATTTCATAATCATATATTCCTCAGGTGGTTAAATACATCCAGGGTCTTCGACTACGCTCAGACTGACAAATTTAGGCGACCGCAAGCTTATGTTTTGGAGCGCAAGGCCTGTACATAACACTAAATTTCTTCCCGTCTTCCGCTTTTACGCTTCGCTTCCTCGTACCTCGTTGCTGCAGGGTAACGCTTCAGCCGGGGCTAATGAAGTACTGCAGCTTTTCATTTGTGAGTTTGCAGGGCGCATAAGCCCTTATTCCTAAACCCGACAGCAGCGGTTCCGGTCCTTCATCGGAATTAGCGAATGGCGGGACTGGTAGCCGCCAAGAACTACAGATCGCTCATTTCCTAATTCTAACAAATGTTCTATTTCGGTTGGTGAGATACAAACCGATAGGATAATGCATCTAAAAGTCTTCGACAACGCTCAAACTGATAAATTTAGGCAACTGCAAGCTTATGTTTTGGAGCGCAAGGCCTGTACATAACACTGAATTCTTCCCGTCTTCCGCTTTTACGCTTCGCTTCCTCGTACCTCGTTGCTGCAGGGTAAGGCTTCAGCCGGGGCTAATGAGGCAAAACGGCTTTTCATTTTTGAGGTTGCAGGGTGCATGAGCTCTTGTTCCTAAACCCGACAGCAGCGATTCCGATCCTTCATCGGAATTAGCGAATGGCGGGACTGGTAGCCGCCAAGAACTACAGATCGCTCATTTTCTAATTCTAACAAATGTTCTATTTCGGTTGGTGAGACACCAACCGATAGGATAAATTTCTTCCCGTCTTCCGCTTTTACGCTTCGCTTCCTCGTACCTCGTTGCTGCAGGATAACGCTTCAGCCGGGGCTAATGAGGTACTGCAGCTTTTCATTTGTGAGTTTGCGGGAGCACCAACCTTTGTTTATAAACCCGACAGCAGCGGCAGCCTCCGATTAAGCACCGGTTTATATTATATTTTGGTGTGCTTGCTTGTTTCACAGGTCTTCTATCGGAGCTATAGCGAATGGCGGGACTGGTAGCCGGCAAGAACCACAGGTCGCACATTTTCTAATTCTAATAAATGTTCTATTTCGGTCGGTGAGACACCAACCGATAGGATAAAGACACTAAATTTCTTCCCGTCTTCCGCTTTTACGCTTCGCTTCCTCGTACCTCGTCGCTGCAGGGTAACGCTTCAACCGGGGCTAATGAGGTACTGCAGCTTTTCATTTGTGAGTTTGCAGGGTGCACAATCCGTAGCTTATAAACCCGATTGCAATGCAAAGCCCGTAAGCGAGGTACGAGTGCGGACTTGAAATGGAAAGCGGGACCACAATACCCCAAGAACCACAAGTCATTCGTTTCCTAATTTGAAGAATCCGTTTTGCTGTACCTGGCTACAAAAAACATTACTATAAAGACTAAAATGGGATTTAATGTTTTCATAAACTAAGGATCTAGCGGTTCATCAAAATCAATTTGTAATGACGCTGTATTTAAGTAGAATTCTGATTCGGTATCACTTAAACGTTTTCCGTTTTTATAAGGATAATAGCCGAGTTCTTTTTTGCAGCGTTCTAGCAGAACATCGGTGATGTAGTAGCTCTGCGATTTCATGGTACAAACCATTCCAGCTTTATTTACCGGCATACCGTACCTGAACATCAGCCTGGAACAATTGCGCAGGTTGGTGGTGGTGTGGCGGGCATGCGGTTCCATAATAATGGCACTTTCGGGTATCTGAAGGGTTTCCATTAAAAATTTCTTCATTTCATAGGCTTCGCTGAATTTGGTTTTATAAGGATGTACACGTCCGCCCGAAACCACGATAAATGGTGCCATGCCTTTTTGGTACTGCAAGGCTGCTAAGCGGCAACGGATCATTCCGCCCGGGCTGAGCGCAACATCTTTTTCTTCCGGACCAGCACCCGGAACGAGGATTACGCTGTAAGGATATTTTTTCCAGTCTGTTTTTTTGACTTGGTTAACCGCGGCAAGGTTTATGCCTTTAGCCATCGGTTCGTAATCTGCGGCATCATTACGTTCGTTCAATTCTAAAGCTTCCAGTGTAAATAACATAGCCGGTTCAAAAAAGAGCTTATTATTGTCATGCAGGGATAACAATGCGCTGGCTGCGGTTAGTTCTGTATATTCTTTATCCCTTAAACTGAAGCTGATGGAATCTATTTTCGGGTAATTGGGTTTGTTTCCTTCAACATATACGCCAATGGTGTAATTTATTGCCTTGGCATCCTGCTCCCAGGCTTTAACTAAAAGCGTTTTGTGCTGTTCTTTGGCAAACATGGAATAACAACCTGAGGGGATCAGATGATTTTTTACCAAATCTCCCAATGGATTATTTTCTGTATAAAGCAGCGCCAAACGGTTTCCAATATGGGCTATTTCCTCATTGTTGAATTTTAAAGCTTTGGCGTAACAGCTAATATCTGTTTTGCAGGTTTTCACCGCTTCATTTACCTGCGTGGTTTTTGTTTTGTAGATGTTATTCAGTACCGGATCTGTATTTAGCATTTTGCGCAACCCGGGCAATTGCTGAAAGAGGCTAAGCAGGTAATAATTTTTGTATTGCACTTCGTTCCTGGTCTTAATTAATTGATAAGATTGTTGTGGTACATCCTGTGCAGCTAAACCTGTGCAGAACAGGCAGAGCATAAGGAAAGGATAGAGGGATTTCATTGAAAAGTTTTGGTGACAAAATTAAAGACCTGCCATTAAAGAAACATTAAGAGGGTGTTATGCTTTGATTCCATAGTAAACCGATTTAGATGTTATTTAATTTGGCTTAATGTTAATTTAAAGTACGTGTTCAGATTGGTGTGAAGAGTTAACGTGGGGGATACATAGTGTTAAAAATACACTTATAGTTTTGCCGCTGTAGAACGCTCTGTAATTAACCCTGTTAACTTAAAAGGATAAGCCTATGTATATGTGAAATCTACACTTCTACTTAAAACACAAAACCCAATTATATTTCAGAACCATTACTAAGAACAAAAAGATGACATCATTTTTTTTAACCGCAGGTATAAAAAATACCTGCCGGAAATTGCTTTTGCCTTTAGGCTTACTGGCCATCTGTAATTCAGAAGCAATAGCCGTAAACCACGGTATGCTTGCTCCAGGAGTACACCATAAAATATTTGCTTCGGTAAGTGGAACGGTTACCGACCAAAACAACCAACCTTTACCAGGTGTAAGCGTATTTGAAAAAAAGACCAAAAAAACAACGGTTACCGATGCTAATGGTAAATACTCTATTCCGGTTGAGGATGGGGCAATTTTAGTATTCTCTTATATCGGTTACGATAACCAGGAAGTTGCGGTTAACGGACGCCAAAATATTAATGTTATTTTAAAAGAAAGCAGCAATACATTAAATGAGGTTGTGGCTATCGGTTACCAGAAGATCAGAAAATCGGATGTAACGGGAGCCATCAGTAGTGTTAAGGCCAGCGAGATGAACTTAACTTCTCCAACTGTTGGCCAGGCCCTGGTTGGTAAGGTTGCAGGTGTACAGGTATCGCAAACCAGCGGTGCGCCATATTCGGGCACTAAAATCAGGGTGAGGGGTGTCGGTTCGATCAATGCGAGTTCGGATCCCTTATACGTAATTGATGGTTATCCGGCAGGAAACAACGTATCCATCAATCCGGAGGATATCGAAACCATCGACATTTTAAAAGATGCTGCTTCTGCTGCCATTTACGGTTCAAGAGGTTCAGGAGGGGTTGTGTTAATTACCACTAAAAGAGGTGCTGATGGAAAAGGAAAGTTTGAATATGATGTTCAGGGTGGTATTTCTCAGCTGGCTAAAAAAGTAAAACTATTGGATGCCAACCAGTTTATCCAGCTTTTAATTGACGGGCGTAACAATGCCTATAAAGATTTATGGGTAAACTCAGGCAAAACCTGGAATGATGCCATGTTCAGCGATAATAATACCACGCGAATTGCCAATGTAGGTAATGGAAGTAGTGTAAGCATTCCTGCCGATCTTTATAATTTCAGCACACAACAGGCCATTCCGGCAACTTATAATACCGATTGGCAGGATGAGCTTTACCGCAATGCGGCTTTCCAACGCCATAACCTTTCATTTTCGGGCGGTACCAAAGATGTTAAGTATTTTTTAAGCGGTGGTTACCAGAACAATGGTGGTATTGTAACCAACACCAATCAAAAAGTAACCAACTTCAGGGGTAATATTGATGGCAACGTGAGCGAACGTTTACATGTAGGTGCAAATATTTCTTATACCCAGAACGATAACCGGGAGGTGAGGGAAGGTCGTTACGATTTAAGTCCGATGATGTCGGCTCTGATCTACCTGCCTTATCTGCCGGCAAAGGATGCTAATGGAAATCCCATCCAGTTTGGCATGGGGGCTTTATCCTCTCAGTACGGTATCCAAAACCCAGAGAATCCTTTGGCTACTGTTGAACAAGTAAAAATTACCAGAAAAGGGGCTCGAAGTACCTATAATGCCAACGCCACTTATAAAATATTGGAAGGATTAGCTTTTAAAGCCAATTTAGGTACACAGACCTATAATGAGAAATATGATTTTTACCTGCCAACCAGTTTAAGTAATGGTAATAATCCGCCTTATTCTACTGCTGCAATAACGGCGGCGAATGCCATAGCGCAAACCCTTAGCCAGGTCGATCAGCTTGGTGAGTTTACCTTAAACTACAATAAAACCTTTGGTAAACATAAACTGGATGTTTTAGCAGGATATTCTGCGCAAAAAACAACGAGCGATCTGATCCGTATTTCTGCCAGTGGTTTTCAGAATGATAATATTGGTGAAATTACAGATAAAGGTGCTGATGCAGGATTTTTAACTTTAATAACGGATGGATCGAATAAAACAGGTAAAGCCACCAATACCTTACTTTCTTATTTCGGCCGTTTCAGTTATAACTATGCGGGCAAATATTTTTTAACCGGTTCATTTCGCCGCGATGGTTCATCAAGGTTTGGTCCGTTTAATAAATACGGTAATTTCCCTTCGGTAGCTGCAGGATGGAACCTATCGGAAGAAGATTTCTACAACAGTTTTCTTGGTGAACAATCTACTGTTAAGTTAAGGGCGAGCTGGGGATTAAGCGGGAATAACAATATTCCGAATTACAGAACCGAGCAGGAAATGAGTGCAACGGGTGGGGTGGTTTTTGGAAACGCGATTTCTACCGCCATCTGGCCAAATTCCATCCAGGATCCAAAATTGGGGTGGGAATCTACTTCGCAATATAATTTTGGTACTGATATCAGTTTGTTCCGCAACCGTGTATCCATTATCGCCAATTATTACCTGAGTTATTCTTACAACCTGTTGTTCAATCAGCCGGTTTCCGGAATTTCAGGTACCTCATCTATCCTGACCAATCTGACTGATAGCAAAATCCGAAATAAGGGTTTTGACATTCAGGTAGATGGCAGGATTATTCAGCAAGAGGACTTCAATCTTGGTTTTAGCGGTAATATTGCGGTTAACCGTAATAAGGTTTTAAATATGGGTGGCGCAAGTAGCATCTTTACCAATGGTGCGGAGCGTTCATACATTACACACACTACCCAGGAAGGGTATCCGGTAGGCATGTTTTACGGATTTAAGGTTTTAGGTCGTTTGACTGCAGATAATGTTGGGAAGGTTGCGTCTTCTGCTTCAGCAACCAATCCTGCAAAAATCGGAGATTTATATTTCCAGGATACCAATGGTGATGGAATCGTAAACGATGCAGATAAAACGGTAATCGGCACACCATACCCGAAATTTACCTACGGATTTGCCTTAAATACTTCTTATAAAACTTTCGATTTAAGGGCATCTTTCAATGGGTCGTATGGAAACCAGGTGTTGGATGGCCAGGATTATTACCTATATAACTTTGAAGGTTCTGGAAACCAATATGTAGAGGTTGCCGATCGTTATAGAAACGAGTCAAATCCCGGTAGCGGCTTAAATTACCGCGCATCGAGGGCGGGTACGCAGAGCAATAGCACACGTTTATCATCTTTTTACATTCAGGATGGTTCTTATTTCAGGTGTACCAACATCACCATGGGTTACACTTTCCCAAAATCGCTTGCCAGTACGCTTAAAGTGAATAATATCCGCGTTTATGCTAGTGTAGATAATGCATTTACCATTACTAAATACAAAGGTTATAACCCTGAAGTGGATTATAGCGGAGGTGCCAATTTAACGCCTGGTGTGGATTATGGTAACTATCCGCTAGCCAGAACCTATAATCTTGGCATTAAATTAACTTTTTAAAATTCAGAACATGAGAAAAAATATTTATATCGTTTTAGCCCTGGCTGTTGTGGTTGGCCTTGGTGCTTGTAAAAAGGATTTTCTGGATCAAAAGAATCCAAATGCTGTAGCGCCTGAAAATTATTTTAAAACAGAAAATGATGTTTTACTGGCCGTAAATGGTGCTTATCAATCGTTGAGAAGCAGTAACACTATGGGTGAGAACAGTGGTTTATTTACCGATGAACGCTCTGACGATACCGGAAGAAATGATAACCAGAGTAATGCGGGTGAACCTTTTCAGTTTAACGATTTTTCCCTGCTGCCAAGTAACTCCTATCTGAAAGCCCATTGGTTAGCCCTTTACAATGCGATAACCAGAACCAATTTTATTTTATCCAACATTGATAAAGCGAATTTTACCACTCAGGCTAATAAGGCAAATTATGCTGCAGAAGCTAAATTCATAAGGGCAATTATGTATTTCGAACTGGTACGGAAGTGGGGTGCCGTACCGCTGGTAACAAAACAATTATCAACTAATGAAGAGGTACTGCCCTTTGTTTTCCGCGTACCTGAAGCGGATGTTTACAATCAAATTGTAGCCGATTTAAAAGACGGATTAAACAGTACGTTACCCAACTTTGCGGCAACAGCGAATATCGGAAGAACATCTAAAGCCGCCATTAATGCCTATCTGGGTAAGGTTTATTTAACCATGGCAGCCACTCTGCCAAACAATAAGGCCGAAAACCTAAGCAATGCAAACACTTACCTGTTGGCAGCCTACAATATGAAAGCTTTTGGTAACCTTTCTGAAATTCCCTATACTGATGTTTTCGACGTAACGAAAAAAACAACCTGTAAAGAATTGATTTTCCAGATTTCTTACAAACAGGGCGATATTAATTATAGCTCTAGCATCGCCGCCAACAACCAGGCGAAAGGCGAAACCATTAATTCGTTAAAGGTTTCTACCGGTATCGGTGGTAATGTGAAGCTAGACCTTATTAACGAATATGAATCAAGTGATTTAAGGAAAGATTTTTCTGTAAAGTTTGCAAATGATGCTACGGTAAAAGATTGGTTTATTACCAAATTCCGTGATGCGAGTGAATTGGCTACGAAAAACGGTTATGGAGGCAACGACTGGATTTTAATGCGTTATGCTGATGTAATTTTAATGCTTGCGGAAGTTAATATGTTGCAGGGCAATGATGCTGTGGCTATTCAGTATTTAGATATGGTTAGGGCAAGAGCGGGTATGCCACTTTATGCAGTAACTAAAACGGATGCCACTTATGCCGCTAAATTCCCGACTTTAAAACTGGCTATTTTACACGAGCGTAGGGTAGAGTTTGCTTTCGAACACCAAAGATGGTTTGATTTAATCAGGAATTTTACTGCTGCAGAGTTGGTTACTTACCTAAAAGCGAAACCACAGTCGGCGTATGGAATTGCTAAGCTGGCTAACGTAACCACAAAAGACAGGTATTATCCTATTCCTTTTGATGAGGTGAAATTAGATCCGGTTAAAATGTATCAGAATCCGGGTTACTAAAAGAGTTGTAATGTATAAGAAAAGCGGTTCTGATCAATGATTGGGCCGCTTTTTTAGTTTTCATTGACAGATTCTAAAGAAAGTTTTCATTGCAATAAATTATCCCTCAGAATGACAATTTTATAACAGACTCATGGCTTTCTAAGATCCGCGAAAATCTGCTGATCTGCGGGAGCTCTCTTATTCGTTCCCGCCGATTAAAGATGATAAACGCAGATCCGGTTTGCAAATCTCGCTCGTATTTGTAATTCTGTCCGAATTTGTCACTTTGAGCTTAGCCTGTACTCAGCTTAGCGAAGTATCGAAACGCCTTGTAAGATATTTAAACCAGGTCCTTCGACAAGCTTATGATTGACATTTTTATCATACAGACTCCTGCATGGCTTTCTAAGATTCGCGAAAATCTGCTGATCTGCGGGAGCTCTCTTATTCGTTCCCGCCGATTAAAGATGATAAACGCAGATCCGGTTTGCGAATCTCGCTCGTATTTGTAATTCCTTCCGAATTTGTCACAGCCCGTCGAAACGCCTTATGATATTTAAATCAGGTCCTTCGACAAGCTACCATAGACAGAATCTACCAGTACGGTCGTCATTCTCGCGCAGGCGGGAATCTTAATGCAGTATACAAAAAACTGCTAAGGCATTACTTTTACTTTATTCAACGGCATTCATGAGCACTCCGTGGTTCCAAATCAAGTTGGGAATGACGATTCCTCGCAGCTTATATTCCCTAAAAAATCTGTCACTCATACTGATTTTAAGCAATTAATTAACCATCAGGATTGACATTTTTTAATACAAACTTGAAATGAAAACCGTGAACTGAAAACTGCTTTACCTAAATAATATTCCTGGTAATTTTGCCTTTTATAAGGTAAAGGGCCTGGATGTTTTTTTTACTAATTACGGTATCGCCTTTAAAATTTGGATTTGAAGAACGGAGGATGAGTTTATTATCATCAGTGTGCTGAAAAATTAGTTTTATAGTACGCAGACTGTTACTATCTTCATCTGTCATTACCACATAAGCTTCTCCCCACTGTAGAATTTCGTAATTGGTAATTTCTTTTATCGCTATAATTTCGCCTGCGGCATATTTAGGATACATGCTATCGCCATAAACAGGTAAGTAGGCTGTGCAATCGTTAAAAGGCAGGTAATTTACCAGGTATTCTGCGCGTTGTTCTTCTACGATGAGCTCTTTCGCGTCAGACAGGCTCATATCAAAGTAAGGAACGCCCTCTTTGCTTTCGCCAACGGCTGGTTTCTTTTTGAAAAACGGTTCGCCAGTTCCATCCTCCAGCCAGGTTAAATTTACATCGAATTTCATCTCTAACTTATCTTTAATGGCGTTAGAAACATTAATCCTTTCTCTTAAAATGTCGGATAAAGAGCCCTGTTTAATATTCAATGCAGTGGCAAAATCTTTTTGAGTTTTAAAATACAATAAATCCATTAATGACTTTAAGCGCTGATTCTCATTCATAGGTAATATGTTAATAAGTTATATGTATAAAATGTAGTTAAACTTATTTTATTTTGCTAAATTCGTTAGCTAATATAATCATTTAAAAATATACACCATGGAAGGGAACTTAAATTTTAAAAAGAAACTGTGGCATTTATTGATGCGATTGAAAGCTTTTTTCATCAAATGGCGTAAGCTACCATTTAAATTTTTTAAAAAACTGGTTAATCCCTCCACAGAACGAATTCGATTTTTCGCCACAAAAGCACCCGGCACAGCTGTTGGTTTTTTACGAAAAATTAGTGCCGCTTTTCGATTATTCGGATTTAATTTTTAACCACATTGAAACCGATACCGCATTTGTGAAAGCGATTGGGGCTGATGAATGTGGTGTGGAACGCGAAACGGTACTGCTTGATTACTGTCCGAAACTGTTAAGCAGCGGTGAAATGAAAAATCCAAAACTTACCTTTCTTGATATTTTCCTGTTTTTTCAATCAGATACCTATAAGCTGATTTACAAAGAATGGTTGTTGGCCGCACTAGAAAATAACCTTGATCTGGATTGGGATCAGTATGTTGCCGCGTTTTACGAGAATACCAAAAAAATGCTGGAGGCTTGCTGGCTCATCCACGAAAGGATTATTACCAGAAATAGCTTTAAAAATATCGATCGCTACTATCATACGGCTATATTCGAAAGCACATCGCCTTTGGCTTTTGAACAGGAATTATTTGATAATCCATTTAGTGTAATTGAATTTTTCTTTCGTCTGGATAACCTTACCGGGCATAAAGCTTATTTAAAGAGCTGGTATAAAGCTGCTTTAGCTGAAGAGCAATGTGTGAGTGATGTGGCCGATTATTTTTTCTTCTATAACCAATTTACAAAGCTGCTTAACGCGGGTTATTTAATCACAGCTAAAAAACTAACTTATCAGGGCGCCCCTTCCGAAGGTTTGCCCGCTGTTAAAGATCAATTTGTAAACAGCGATACCTATCGCAAAGAACTGTGCGAGGTAAATACGCTGACTGCGGTACACATAGAAAATCCTTACCTGTTTGTGGATTCCTTTTTTATTCCCGAAAAAATTAAACAGCTGCGTTTAGGTCTTTTAGAGTGGTTGTATGCGGCTTTCAGTACCAGGAGCAGCATTAAACTAATGGATAAGGAATTTTTGTTTGAGCAATATGAAGTCATGATGATGATTATGGAAGCTTTTTTTGTAATGATTACCAACCCTGTGTTAGATGAAATTGATGAAAGGGATTATGATGTGGAGTAAGTTTTTGAACCCAGAACATGCTGCGTTAAAGGATGAAAAAACCTTGCATTTGTTAAAAGATATTATAGCTGCGGTACCAGTCCAGTATATTTATCTCCATCACAACTTTTTGGCCGATAAGACTGCGCAGGAAATGTTAATTATGGTTTCGTTTAAACATGTACATATTTTAAATGAATTAACGCCAGTATTAAATATTATATTTAACGGGCAAATGGAATGGAGTTACCGCGTTTTCCATGTACACGAGGTGGAGCAGGCATTACTGCAGGGGAGTTTGTTTTTTTACTATGCCACCACCGCTCAAAATTGTTTATTCAGTATATCCGGAAATTTTCTAAACGGGGGCGCACCGAAGCTTGTGGCCGATCAGGTTAGCACTATGTATCGTCAGGGAATAGATAAGGCTAATAAATTTTTGGTAGGGGCAACCTTCTATTTTAAACAACAAAATTTCGAATACAGTGCCTTTATGCTGCACCAGGTTTTTGATCTGATGTACCGGGCCATTGAAGTTTTGGTAATGGGAAAGGATAAAAAAACACACCGCATTAAAGTTCATCAATTGTATATTAAACCTTATGTAAAGCCACTTTCAGAGCTGTTTAATGATAACGAGGAAGAGGTTAGTCTGTTGCATTTGCTTGATGAGGCTTACCTGGCTGTGAGGTACGAAAACTGCTACACTATCGGTGAGCCAGATGTGTTACGCCTGTTTGAGAAGGCAGATTTATTGTATGTACTCGCAGAACAGGTTTATCAGGGCATTATGAATAAGCATTTCGATCGGCAGGAGAGCAAAATAAGTATGGGTTAAGTGTTGTTGGTACGTCCTCTGGGCGATAGTATTGTCTTTTTTGCTTATTATAATTATTAGTTTGTATTATTTATTTGTATTTCTATATTTGTCTTGAATCATCTCTCACATAATTATTAATCTAAATTAACGCATGAAAAAAGACTTTGTTTTGTTGAAGCAGTGTGCATTGGCTTTAACACTTTTAATTACCGTGTCCATTATTCTCCATTCCTGTAAAAAAGATAACCACAGTCAACCAAAAATAACTGCATTTGATCTGCAGGAGGCTAAAAACTGGGTTAGATTGAATCTCAAAACAACAGAAAATAATCCATTTAAAGCGATGAGCCCTAATTGGGATAATCTTTATACCAGTATTGTAGATAACCAAACCATTATCGAGGTAGGATTAAATAATCCCGATAAAATTTTTGTGGGGGATAGTCCAAATGATGCTACTGAACCAAATTTAGGTTTGTCTAAATGCAACATTAGATTGGTCTTATTCAAAAACGCGGATAACAATACAATTGTTTCTGGTTGTTACATGGCGGTGGTAAACAATACACAGTTCAAAAAATCAGAAATCCATTATAAAAACGTTGGTGATTTAACGGGCAAACTTTACTATTTTAATACTGATGGTAGTTTTAGTAATGGTTCACTTTATGCCAACGGTCAAATTGCCAGGCGTACAGCTAATTTAAATTTGTTAAATGAATCCTTAAGAAATATAAAACTACAGCGCTTGGATATAAAAACATTAAGCCTAAGCATAAAAGATAAAATAATTGCTGTAAAATCGCCCTGTGCTGATGGGATTGACATACCAATATGGGGACAATCTTGTGTAGGTGTAGAAGGATATGAGGTTTGTTCTCCATATATATCTGGTTTTGCCCATTTACCAGGAAGTTGCGATGGTGATTATGGTGATAATGAAGGCTATGCTGGTACGCATGGGGGTTATGCGGGTGGGAGTAATAATAATTCAAATAGAGATATCCATAATAAAACCACTGATCCTTGTATATCTAAAGTTGTAGATTCGTTACTTAAAGGTAAAGACATTGCAGGTAGAATGGATTCCATTTTAAAAAGGTTAAACAGAAATGTAAGTGTACAAATTGACATTTACGATACACCAAGCATTACAGGGAATAAACCGGGCGAAACATACGGTGGGCACTGGGAAAATGGTATATTTTCAATAAATATCAGATTAAATACAGGAATTTTGCTTAATGCAAGCAAAGAATTTATTGTAAGCACAATTATGCACGAAGTACTTCACGCATATTTTAGGGATAAAGAGGGTATGCCTGAAATGATTGAAGAAATGGATCATAATACAATGGCCGAAAAGTATGTTTTACCTATGAGTAATTACCTTGTAAGTTTATTCGGAATCTCACCGTTTGATGCAAATGCAATTGTTTGGGAGGGATTAAAAGAAACAAATGCATATAAAAATTCATCCACTTTCGAAATTGTTGAGGGAGGAAGTAAAACTACAGTAACAAAATCGGATTTATCTTTTAGAGGAACAGAATATTACCTAAGACTTGGAGGGATTGGCAAATCACCGTGTAATTAAAATAATATGAAAAAAAATATAGTTCTGATTGCGTTTTTATTTATAACAAACCTTTGTTATGGTCAGATAAAAGAATTCGAGGCTGAAAAGAAGAAAATTTATGCCTTTCTTTCTGAGTCGGTATCTAAGATAAAGTTCAAAGACACTACTGATTTTTACAGCTTTGCCTTCAAAATAAATGTTAAAGCATTTGGGAAAGATAAGTATGTTGTTTCCATAGAATCAAATGACTCATTGGCAAATGTTTGGTTTCCCAAACAATCATATTTCAAAACTCTAGATTATAGCCCACTATTCGGAAACAATATCAAAGAGATAAATTTGGTTGTTCCTATAGTCTTAGGAACATATGGGAAAAAGGATATCAATCAAAAAAATAACCTTGAAATAATCCAAAAAATAGGACGTCTTTTCTACAGCCAAAAAGATATAAGCATTGAGGCTAACGAAAAACCAGAATGGAAAAAAGTAATTGTTCCAAAATCTGAAACCATGATTTATCTTTTCCCTTTTATATCCGTTTATGATTTAAAAACCTACAATTAAAGATCTAGCTGGAAAATATACTAATTTACCTTTTTAAATATTTCTATAGTGTATGCAGGCAATTAAGGTATAACGATTATGAAGAAGTTAAAGAAACCAATTGTATTTGAAGAATATTAAAAGAATATAATTTTAGTGTTATTAATGTTTTGTTATCCTGATGTTAATGCAGCCTATATTGATGGCCCCCAAGGCAGAATAGATTTAACTAAAGCTGTTTTTGTAGCGGCTCATAGTACGATGGCACAGGCATTTTTAACAGATCTAACAAAAGCCATACTAAGCTTCAATCCAGCATTTACTGAAACAAGAGCAAAGGCTTTAGCAAAAAGAGGAATAGTGAATTTATCGCAATCAGAAAAAGATATTAATGATGCGGAGAGAGACACGAGAAAAAATATTTATCACGGAAAAAAATGTTAAACTATGAAAACAGCTGTCTTATATTTTATAATCTTATTCGTTAATATTTCCATTGCTGTTGCAAGCAAACCAAAAGAAATTACAAAAAAATCAACGGAGAAATATGTTGTAGTTGATCTTGATAACAGCCAGAACGCCGATTTTAAGTTAACGCATGTTGAGTTAAATACCAAAAAACTTTACGGGGTTGATAAAAAAATTGAGTTATTTAATCTTCTTACAAAAAATGGAAATCTCATTTTATTCTCTGTCCTCCCCGGCAAAATTTCAGACAACATTTGGAAAGAAATAGATCCTGCCTCTTTAAAAGATAAAATAATGGACTGGAACCAATTGAAAGCGTTCCGCATTGAAGCTACCCGAGCTTATGGTTCTTCATGTAAAGATTTATACGAGCATGTAAAAAGAAATGATATTAACTTGGTGAAAAAAGAAAACGGTAAATATTTTAGATCAAGCAGTTGCATCACGGAATTTTTCTCAGTGGAAAATAAGCCGAGAATGTTCACTAGCCAAAATGATATTGCTTCCATAAATATCTACTCACCTGCAGTTGCTTTGAAGGACTTCGATAGCAGGTACAAAGAATTATATAATGAGCCATCCCCAAATTACCATGACCTTCCGAATGTTCTAAAATTCCCTATGGACAAACCATTGCTGTTTCTTTCGGGGACATCAACCATTGACAGTAGGAAAGCTTATCATTTTTGGGGCTTTATGGACTGGGGTATCAGTGATTCTCCTAATTATAGACGGGGAATAGACCGATTTATTTTTATACCGGAACTTGGCATTGTAGGCGGTTCATTTGATTTTTTCTTTGATAACTTACTAGATAAAAGTAGAAAAAAGAAAATTATCTAAATGAGAATGTAATGCAGCCTATCAAAATTAATGGCAAGGAAGTAAGGTAGCATTTGATAATTTCGCATTGATATGATTTAGGCTACAAATATTCCCACAATTTGAAGAAGTAAAAAAGCTTGATCACACTGAACTTTTTTAGTGGGGAAATAAGAGGGGCTACCACTTCAACAGAGTTTACTATTGAATTAAACAAAAATACGCTCCCTAACAGTTTTCAGGAATATGTATTGTCTACAGTGTACCATGAAATCTTAAATGTTATCTGGAAGGACATTTTAATAAAGATGGTAATGGAACATATAATACCAGATCTCCATGAAGAAATAGCTAATAAATATGTGTTTTTAATGACGGGTGCATTGAAGGTTGCAACAAAATTTCGAATACAGTGCCTTTATGCTGCACCAGGTTTTCGATCTGATGTACGGAGCCATCGAAACTCTGGTAATGGGAAAGGACAAAAAACGCATCGCATTAAAGTTCATCAATTGTATATTAAACCTTATGTAAAGCAGCTTTCCGAGCTATTTAATGATAGGGAAGAAGAGGTTAGCCTGTTGCATTTGCTTGATGAGGCTTACCTGGCTGTGAGGTACGAAAACAATTACACAATCGGTGAACCAGACGTGTTACGCCTGTTTGAGAAGGCAGATTTATTGTATGTGCTTGCAGAACAGGTTTATCAGCGTATGATGAACAATCATTTCGATCAACCAGCTTAGCAGAATAGGTATGGGTTAAGTGTTGCTGATACGTCCTCTGGGCGATAGTATTGTCTTTTTTTGCTTATTATAACTATTTATTTGTATTATTTATTTGTATTTCTATATTTGTATTGAATCATCTCTCGCATAATTATTAATCTAAATTAACGCATGAAAAAAGACTTTGTTTTGTTGAAGCAGTGTGCATTGGCTTTAACACTTTTAATTACCCTGTCCATTATTCTCCATTCCTGTAAAAAAGATAACCACAGTCAACCAAAAATAACTGCATTTGATCTGCAGGAGGCTAAAAACTGGGTTAGATTGAATCTCAAAACAACAGAAACTAATCCATTTAAAGCGATGAGCCCTAATTGGGATAATCTTTATACCAGTATTGTAGATAACCAAACTATTATCGAGGTAGGATTAAATAATCCCGATAAAATTTTTGTGGGGGATAGTCCAAATGATGCTACTGAACCAAATTTGGGTTTGTCCAAATGCAACATTAGATTGGTCTTATTCAAAAACGCAGATAACAATACAATTGTTTCTGGTTGTTACATGGCGGTGGTAAACAATATACAATTAAAAAAATCAGAAATTCATTATAAAAACGTTGGTGATTTAACGGGCAAACTTTACTATTTTAATACTGATGGTAGTTTTAGTAATGGTTCACTTATGCCAACGGTCAAATTGCCAGGCGTACAGCTAATTTAAATTTGTTAAATGAATCCTTAAGAAATATAAAACTGCAGTACTCGGATATAAAAACATTAAGCCTAAGCATAAAAGATAAAATAATTGCTGTAAAATCGCCCTGTGCTGATGGGATTGACATACCAATTTGGGGCCAATCTTGTGTGGGTGTAGAAGGATATGAGGTTTGTTCTCCTTATATATCTGGTTTTGCTCATTTGCCAGGAAGTTGCGATGGTGATTACGGCGATAATGAAGGATATGCCGGTACGCATGGGGGTTATTCAGGCAGTGGGAGTAATGGAGGAAACCCCATATCCAATAAAGAGATAATAGATAGCTTACAGGGATATCCATGTGCCCAAGCTTTGATAAAGGAAATGAAAACAAATATATGTACTGATATATCCGCATTGATCAAAAATACTTTTGCCAAAAACGACCTAGTTAATATAAAATTTAAGGCGGACAATAGTTTGAAAGGAACAACGGTAGATGGTAAAGAAAAAGGTGGTGGGTTTTCAATATATACTGCTGACATCACTATTGGTTTAAATCCTGATGTATTAAATAATTCAACGCAGGAGTATATCTTAGTTACAATGTATCACGAAGCACTTCATGCATTTTTCGATAGACAGCTTCAAATATTGGGACCAACTGAATTTCAAAGAAAATATGAAGGTGTTCAAGTCAATGGCGGTCGATTATTGGGAGTAGTCAATGATAGCCATCTGCCTATGTCCTATCAGAACTACGTGAAAGGTCTTAAGGATGTGATCATGAAATTCAATACGAGTTTCAGTGAAGACCGTGCTTGGGCGCTTGCTAAGGCTGGTATAATTCTGTCCTTATCAGAAGAGAAGGCAATCAATGATCAGGAGAGAGATACAACTAAATCAGGATTCACAGGAACTAAATGTCCTTAATAACAAAAATATGAAGAATAGCTTTAAAATAATCATTCTTTTATGTACCTGGTATATAATTAATACTGGTGCTATCCATGCTCAAAGTTCTAAAACGATTGCTACCAATACAGAAACACCCAAAATGACGGCTTTAGAAAAGTCTTTTATCAAAATTTTTTCTAAGAGTGATCCAAGCAGAATTCTAAAAGACAGTGTTTCAATGTACGCCATAAATTTCACAATTGATGTTGTAAAAGATAAAAACAATAAAACACTGGTATCAAAAATTACTGCAAACGATAGTCTTGGCTATATTTTATGCCCTCATTATTCAGAATTGAAAAAGCTTGATTACAGAGAGCTGTTTTTATTGGGAGAAAAAAATCAGTATAATTATGCCGATACTGATTTATGGACATACTGAAAAAGAAATAAAATATAAAGATGCAGATGGAAACCCACTGATTAGTTTAAGATCGGCTGTAAATACAGCGTTCCATCTTTATACAGATTTACCCTATAATAATTTAAAAGATGGACCAACTACTTATCCCCGATACCCACCTGAATATAATGAGAGGCATAAAAGCACATTTATTAGAAGAATTATGCTCGAACCATATGTTTTCAATTTAACTACGATTTCTAATTGATTACCGGTTCTATAAGCTTTAGAGGCGCCGCAAACAAACAAGCCCTAGACTTGGCTAGGGTTTGTTTGTTTTTAAAATTCTAATACCGCATCCAGAGCCTCGTCTGCTTTTTCATGGGAGAAATTACTTTGGTAATTCATCTGAATTCACTGTTGGACTAAATCCTGATGTTTTAAATAATGGAACTCAGGAATATATCTTGGTTACAATGTATTACGAAGCACTTCACGCATTTTTTGATAGGCAGCGCCAGTTATTGGGAGCTACTGAATTTCAAAGAAGATATGAGGGAGTTAACGTCAACGGCGGACGATTGTTAGGGGTTCCCAATGACAGTCACATACCTATGGGCTATCAAAATTTTGTGAAGGGCCTGAAAGATGTAATCATGAAATTCAATACAAGTTTCAATGAAGACCGTGCTTGGGCACTCGCTAGGTGCGGTATAATTCAGCTATTACCTGCTGAAAAAACGCTCAATGACCAAGAGAGAGATACGACAAAACCGGGATTTACAGGTACAAAATGCCCTTAAAATGAAAGATATGAAAAGCAAATACAAAATAATCATTTTCTTATGCATATGGTTTATGACCTTTGCCATGCCAATTTATGCTCAACAGTTAAAAACGACCACTGAAAATACTGTTCCCCTAAAAATGACGCCATTGGAAAAGGCTTTTATCAAGATTTTTTTAAAAAGTCGTCCAAGCAAAATTTTAAAAGATAGTGTTTCAATGTATGCCATAAATTTTACAATTGATGTTGTAAAAGATAAAAAGAATAAAACGTCGGTCACAAAAATTACTGCAAATGATAGTTTAGGTTACGTTTTATTCCCGCAATATTTAGAATTAAAAACACTTGACTATAAAGAGCTGTTTTTACTGGGAGAAAAGCAGATCAGCATAATTATGCCGATTTTGATCTATGGGCACACCGAAAAAGAAATAAAATATAGAGATGCAGACGGAAATCCACTGATTAGTTTAAGATCGGCTGCAAATACAGCGTTTCATCTTTATACAGACTTACCGTATAACAATTTGAAAGAGGGTACAACCGATTACCCGAGATATCCGCCTGAATATAATACACGGCATAAAAGTACGTTCATTAGAAGAATTATGCTAGAGCCAATGATTTCTGATTTAACTAAAGTATTTTAGTAAGCGTTAAGGAAATTACCAGCAAATTGTCCCTAATTAAATAGCTATGAAGAAGATTGTTTTATTCAGCTTGTTTTTCCTTTAATTAATAATGTCTACTCTCAAGATTTTAATAAAAAAATATTTCCTTGCAGATACGGTATCTACCTCCAAAGGAAGTAAGTTTTTGCAAATAAAATGGGTTGATGTTTTTGAACAATATTTTATTTTCTTTTGTAAGTGCGCACCTCCATATAAAAGCTATGTTACTTTTTCGTATATAAACAAAAAGGGAGATAAGAAAGCCGAGATTGTTTCTACTAAGCCTGATTATAATTATATCAGCTTTAAGGAGTTGATGGATATGTCGGGCGAATGGTACAATAATTTTGATAACAAATATGATCTATATATTACGGAGATCCTGCCTGGAAATAAGTATCGCACAAATAAAGTGAAGTTTGTGCCTTACAGGCCACCTGTTAATGACGGGGTTATTTTGAACGACAAACAGTAAATGATTAATGGAAATGGAGTGAAGACTTTTTAATCACTAACCATAAACTCACCAGGTGTTTTTCCGAAATGTTTTTTAATTCTAAACTAAAATATTTACGATTTACAATAAAGATAAATCCATTGTTTTATTTGAAAATGAAAGTTTATTATTTCATCGGCAACAGCAGCCCCGTTATTCGCTTTATCCCGATAGAAAAAATCGGGATGCACGCTACTACCGGGTTTATGAACAGGGGTTTGTGCAAAAATATAGCTCGCCCAATTGGGGAAAATAGAAGCAGTTCACTGGCCTTCTAGACCCGATTGGAGTGAGCACGAGCCCGATATTTCATCGGGTGAAGTAAAACGGAAAGCGGGACGAAACCTGAATAATTGTACAGAATTTGCGCTCTAAATAATTGGAAAAAACTCGCCTTAGCTATTATTAGCTATTAAACGTGCATATTAAAGAAAATAAAATATAAACTTTTTTCTGCCTTCATGATCTGTTCGCAGTTCATTTCGCTTTTTAACCCTAGGACTGCCTGCCGATCATAAATTCTGAACAGATGCACCCGCACCCTGAACCAGTTTAAAAGCCTGGAGCGGACAAACCATAAAAAAGGATTATAAAGTTGAGTATTCATACCAATAATAAATATCGTATAAATATATTTGCGATAGGATCTGATCTGAGTTCAGGTCCTGATCTCAAAACTCAATTTTTAACCAATGAATAAATTTGAAAGCCGTTACGCTCAAAGCCCTAAAGAAGTTAAACAAATGGATACCGCAGCTTTGCGGGAAAATTTCTTAATTGAAAATGTATTTGAGGCCGACCAGGTAAACCTGACCTTATCTCATTTTGACAGGTATATTGTTGGTGGTGCAATGCCTGTTGATCAGAAAATAGCACTTCCAAACCATGATGATTTAAAAGCGACCTACTTTTTAGAACGCAGGGAACTGGGGATTATCAATGTTGGCGGAAAAGCCATTGTTACTGCTGATGGCGAAAAATACGAACTGGATTATAAAGAAGCTTTATACATTGGAAAGGGTACAAAAGAAGTTTTTTTTGAATCTGCCACACCAGGTGAGGCGGCTAAATTATACATCAATTCTGCCCCTGCGCACCATACTTATCCTACTAAAAAGGTAAGCAAAGCCGAAGCGGAGATTGTAGAGTTGGGTACACCTGAAACAGCCAATCATAGAATAATCAATAAGTTGTTGGTGAACAGTGTTTTGCCAACCTGCCAGTTACAAATGGGTATGACTGAGTTAAAATCGGGTAGTGTCTGGAATACCATGCCTGCGCATACACATGATAGAAGGATGGAAGCCTATTTCTATTTCGAAGTTCCGGAAGGGCAGAGTGTTTGTCACTTTATGGGCCAGCCACAAGAAACCCGTCATATCTGGATGCAGAGCGATCAGGCGGTAATTTCGCCAAACTGGTCTATCCATTCCGGAGCGGGTACAAGCAACTATACTTTTATTTGGGGGATGGCCGGCGAAAACTTAGATTATGGCGATATGGATCACTGTGCCATTAACGAACTGAAATAATAATTTCTTATCGTCATCTCGATCCGATAGCTCCTAAAATCCGCATGTCTGTCTTAATCTGAATATTACTAAGTTCTAAAAATGAATATCACCTGATTTTATTCCACGATAATTATATTTACAGGCGGAAGTTCATTTTTGATTGGCATTTCTGAACAGATTTGGGATCTAAATTTTATTTTAGGCATAAAAATGAAATAGAGGTCCCCTCCTGGCTGTATTTCAGGTAACAATATTAGCGCTATTATTTCTTTTAGTGATCCTGGCCCTATGGGTAGCTATGATCTATTGAGTAAATTCTTAATTTCAGCTTTCTGCCTTGCCTAACCCATTTGGCTGGCCGGATAATGAATCTAAAAAGAAACTTTTTTAGTCTGAAACATGGCTTCAGCGTTTTTACCTTTTGTGAAAAATAATCAATGATTTTATTATATATGTTTCTGCAGATCGCTGTAAGATAAAGGAAAACCAGGTTTTTGTTTAATGTAGAGAAAGGCATGTTATTCCATCCAAAATCATTTTTAAGGATATCAAATTGCCGCTCCATCCTCCCTCTCTGATTATAAAAATGGACAAGGTCAACAACATCCATTTCAAAGTTGTTGGTTAGAATTCCCCTGTATTCATAGGCATCCTGGGTAATCAAATCTACCTGGCCATCTTTTTTCAATCTTCGTTTAGCAATCAGTCGATATGTCTGTGGCTGTTGATTTTGTTCCCTGGCCTGGTTTATAAAGGGAATGATGTCCGTGTACCCTACTTCCAGCAGGCCATTTTTGTCCTCCATCACTTTCCAGTTGCAAATTTGAGGAAAATATTTCTCGACATAGCTGTTTCTGCATCCTATGTAAAAGTGTTCTACCTTTTGTTGCAGCAAAGTAACTACCTCATACTGGTAGGATGCCGCATCTGCCCGAAAGTTTTTAATCTTTTTTACCTTCTTTGTTTCAAGCAGATTAAAAATTCTTTCCAGCGTATCCCTTTGAAATGACTTTGCGTCAGAATTTCCGTTTCTATTTTCGATATAAAGTACAAACTGCTCATTGACGGTACAAACACCTGGCTGATAGCCATAATCCCTTTTGTAGGTCATTTTACTGTCCTGTTTTTCATTGAAAATGATCGTGTTATCATAATCAAGGGTAAGTTCCTGGGAATCAAGAACCCCGATTTTTTTGAGGACTTCCAGATTAAAGTTCTCAAGGGTCTGGTTGGTACAATATTGATGTGTAACCACACCCCGCTTGGTTACACAGGTTTTTGTTTCTTCGGTAAGCCCGGAGAGTCTTCTCAAAACAGTATCGGGGCTTGCCAGTCTAAGATAAGGATTGTCGAGAAAATGACTTTTTAAGTGGGTATGAAGATCTTCAACACTATCGCCGCCACAGAGAAAAACAGATTTAAGTGAGTAGAAAACATCCTTCCAGGAATACTTGCTTTGGGCAGCAACGCAGGGCAGATGGGCATGGCAAAGTTTATCGATTTCTAATTTGTTTAAGTAGTCAAAAACAAAATTTATGCCTCCGAAAGAGGATATTGGATTTGAATTTCTTATTTTCACAGCAGTAATATTGGTCAACACTAATTTAAGTGAATATTACATTGCTGCAAAACATTATTTATCAAGGTTTTGCAGCATCTTTTTTTAACCTGCGGACATTAGGAGCTATCGGATGAAGCTTAGCGAAATGGAGCAATCTTTAAATAGAACTTTAGAAAAAACATGTCTGACATATTTAATTTAGCAGGTAAAACTGCATTAGTTACGGGTTGTAAACGAGGAATAGGGAAAGCTATGGCTTTAGCTTTGGCCGAAGCAGGTGCTGATATTATCGGTGTTTCTGCAAGTCTCGAACTTCAGGGCAGTACCGTTGAGAAAGAAATTTTAGCGCTGGGTAGAAAATTTTATGCTTACCAATGCGATTTTGGTAAACGCGAAAATACCCTGGCTTTTGCGGCCCAGGTAAAAGCAGACCATCCTGTTATTGATATTTTGGTAAATAACGCCGGAACGATTTTACGGCAACCAATTGCTGAGCATTCAGATGAATACTGGGATGAAGTAATTGCCGTAAACCAAACGGCACCGTTTATTTTAACACGCGAAATTGGCAGAGAAATGATTGCCAGAGGTAGCGGAAAAGTAATTTTCACGGCATCATTGCTGTCATTCCAGGGCGGTATTACCGTTCCTGGTTATGCCGCCAGTAAAGGTGCAATTGCCTCTTTAACCAAGGCTTTTGCAAATGAGTGGGCCTCAAAGGGTGTAAATGTAAATGCGATTGCACCAGGATATATTGCAACCGATAATACTTCTGCTTTACGAGAAGATCAGGATAGAAGCACTTCTATATTATCCCGTATACCTGCCGGAAGATGGGGAACACCAGAAGATTTTAAAGGACCTACATTATTCCTGGCCTCACCGGCCAGCGATTATGTTCACGGCACAATTTTGACCGTTGATGGCGGTTGGATGGGACGTTAGTCAGTCAAGAGTCTTGAGTCCTTAGTCTTGAGTCGACAGTTCGGGATTTATATTTAAAGAAGTCAAGTTTTTTAAAACTTGACTTCTTTTCTTATTTCGAAAGCCTGGATGGTTTCTATGCGTTTCGAACGCCAAACGCTCAACGCCCAAACGCAAACTAATAAAGATTATAAATCTCCTTAATATCCTTCAAAATGGCTTCGAAATCAATTTTAAGGTCGATTAATTTACCTGTATGGATATCGAAAACCCAGCCATGTACCGTTATTCCCCGGTTGGTAATTGCTTCCTGCACTGCTGCGGTTTTTAATAAGTTAACGCATTGTTCCTGAACATTCAGTTCCACCAGTCTGTTGTAACGTGCGCCTTCATCCTCAATGGCATTTAACTCATCTCTATGGATGCGGTAAACGTCACGGATATTTCTTAACCATGGATTGAGTATGCCCATATCTGCAGGTTGCATTGCTGCTTTAACACCCCCGCAGTTGTAGTGGCCGCAAACCACAATATGGTTCACTTTCAAATGACGCACGGCATAGTTTAGCACCGTCATCACGTTTAAATCCACGTTGTTTACCAGGTTGGCCACATTCCGGTGTACAAAAGCCTGACCTGGTTGTATGCCCATTAAATCTTCTGCCGTAACACGGCTATCTGAACATCCGATATATAAAAACTCCGGACTCTGTCCTTTTGATAGTTCAGTAAAGTAATCAGGATTGATAGCCAATTTATCGGCGATCCATTTTTCGTTGTTCTTAAAAACGTCTTCTACATTCATATTTGTGCTTTAAATAGCCTTTTTTGGATATATAAATTATATTAAGCTGTTGTTTATGCGGATATAAAATTAACAAAGATTTTCTGATTCCGGCAGCATTCTTCGTCTGTAATTGTTTATTCAGATTGAAATAAATATGTGCCATGCAGATTTTCTTTTATAGACTGTTTTAACAAATTTTATCCTGAAATGTTTGCTGATTTGTGAGCCATTGAGGAAGGAAATTCAATGTAGGAATTATTGAGTGGTGTGGTTGAGGTTTAATGTTAGCGCCATCACGCTGACCTGTAGCGATAGGAAAGCTGGAATTGAATTAATTTCAGGTTTTATATTGCAGGCAAGAATTATTTCCGGCAAACAGGCCTATTGTGTTTAGCCCCTCTCTAAGGCGATCGTCCTGCTGAATTTATTTTAGCATATTTCCTGGCTAACTCTAACGCAAATATTGAAATTTTCCGCTCTATGCCGCGGTGGCATGGTACTTTGGAGCGCCAAAGTACCCAAAGCTCTTTGTCAATCCAGCAATGGGCCTTTTACACAACCCTATACGCATCAAAAAACGGTGGCACTTCGTTTTGTGTTCAATATTTTTTAAAATTAAATCATCGTTATGAACACAAAACCACTACGTTTTAGGTTTGGCAATGCTATTTGTTCTTTCCTGCAACCGTTTTTTTGATTTCTCCGGCCCTTGGGATTGACGGCGTTCTTCGGTAAAACCTGTGTTGTATTAAAGTTGCTTAGCAAAAGGAATAAAAAGCCCAAACCAGAAGATGTGTGTACACGATAGGCAAAAAGTTGGAAAATTTCAATGACTTAAACGGATCATGAAAACACACGGTTGATTTTAAAATAACTTTTGAGCCATAATAATAGATTATCTTAATCTTTCCAGCAGTTTTTTCATACTTGTTAGCTGCAGGATGTTTTTAAATTCAGGGGTATCAAAACCACCTTTAGCGATTACCTGCTTCAGGCTTCTGTTAAAGCTTCTTACAGAGATACCCAGATAGGCCGCCATGTCTTCTTTAGAGATGGAAATATGTTCATCAGCCTGCAATTTAAGCAATTTTAAAAGGGCATATTCTAAAGTGTATAGCTGTTGAAATGATGCCCGCGTGCTGGTTTGGATAATTCTGGTAGACAATTCCTGGAGTAAGATGGTAGTGAACTCAGTACTTTTATTAATCAACGAAAGGAAAAGATGATCAGGTATAACATAGGCGGTAACCTCACTTATTGCGGCTACATTACACAAACAATTGATCTTTTTTATAGCTTCTAATTCGCCAACGACTTCGCCCTTACCTAAAAATTCTATAATAAAATCTTTACCGTTTTCTTCAGAAATAAAACATTTGCTAATCCCATCTTTAATGATGTAAATGTTGCTGATTTTTTCGCCCTGCTCAATAAATCTATACCCTGCTTTAAAGTTTTTAAGCGTAATGGCCTCTTCTTTATTTTCGGCACAAAAACGTTCAATAAATGACAAGAAAGTAAGGTTGGTACGTAGCATATTTATTTAGTCGAGACAAATGTCCTTTTTTAAAGGTAATGGTTGCTTTACTTTTGTGGTGCTAAAGTAAGCATAACCATGAAAAATCAAATTACTGTAATTGCTTTTGATGCCGACGACACCCTTTGGGTAAATGAACCCTATTTCCGCGAAACCGAAGAGCAGTTTGCAGGCCTTTTAGAAGACTTTATGCCGCGGCACAGCATCCTGGCAGAGCTTTACAAAACAGAAATGGCCAATTTGCCACTTTATGGTTATGGAATTAAAGGTTTTGTATTGAGTATGATCGAAACTGTTTTAAGGATAACAGCAGGTAAAATAGATCCTGTTGTGATTAGCAGAGCAATAGCACTCGGGCAGGAAATGCTCAATAAACCGGTAGAACTGCTTGATGGGGTAGAAGAAGTACTGAAAGCCTTACATGGAAAATATAAACTGGTAGTGGCTACCAAAGGCGATTTGCTTGATCAGCAACGAAAATTGACCAAATCAGGACTGGATCATTATTTTCACCATATCGAAATTATGAGTGATAAACAGGAAAGCGATTATCAAAAACTGCTCAAACACCTGGATTGTAAACCTGAAGCGTTTTTAATGCTGGGTAATTCCTTAAAATCGGATGTTTTACCTGTCCTGAATATTGGCGGACATGCTGTTCACATCCCTTTTCACACTACATGGGTGCATGAGCACATTGACCATACCATTGAGCATGTGAATTTTTACCAGATGGAAAGTCTATCTGAAGTTTTACCAAAATTAATTGAATGAAAGAAAAAATAGATATCAATACCTGGATCAGAAAAGATCATTTTAAATTTTTTAGCGCCTTTGAAGAACCTTTTTTCGGCGTAACCGTAGAGGTAGATTGTACTGCTACCTACGAAGAAGCAAAAGAAAATCATGTTTCTTTTTCCTGCTTTACCTGCACAAATCGCTGGTAGCCGCCAATCAGATAGAGCCTTTTAGCTACCGCATTATAGATGGCGAAGTTTGGAAATACGATACCGTAAATGCTGCGGCTACCATTAACCGGCCAAACGGCACTTTTGGGTTTGGTTATATGGATTTCTATGAGAATTTTGAAGATTTTAGAACATCAGCCAACCAAGAGATTGAAAAAGTACAGGCCAGCACAGGTTTAATCCCTTCCTTATCAGGCGAAAATGTAATTCATTATTCGGCACTGCCCTGGTTAAATTTCACTTCTTTATCACATGCCCGAAATTATGCTTATCAAGATAGCTGTCCTAAAATATCTTTTGGCAAGCTTAGGGATGAAAACGGCAAAAAAATAATGTCGGTTTCTATACATGTAAACCATGCTTTGATGGATGGATTTAATGTTGCGCAGTTTGTAGACCGCTATCAGGCGCTATTAAACAGGAAAGAAGTCAATGCATATAGCTAATCTAGACCTTGAAGAAATAAAATCTAAGAGCGATATAATATTCGGTTAATATTAGAAATTTATTTTCGGTAATGTTTATAATTGCCGTTACTGTTCCGTTTTATCTTTTGGCTATCGTAGCCATCTGTTATATGGATACTGCTTTTAAGGCCGTTATGTTTTTTGTAATGTTACTAATTGCCACATTTGTACTCTTTCTATTCATCAATTATCCTATGCAATCGGCTTTTACGGTAATCTGTTTAATGTCATTGTTTGCAGTTAAAATTAAAGATTAATTAAAAAGATGAATTATCATTTGCATTCGGGAAAGTATTTGCTATTTTTGCTGCTCAAGCCGGAAGCTTGTTTTCAATAATTGATTTGGTCATTCTCATTTTGGTTATTGAATATTCAAATTTTGGGGGATTAGCTCATTTGGCTAGAGCGCTTCGCTGGCAGTGAAGAGGTGATCGGTTCGAATCCGATATTCTCCACCATTAAAAGCCGATTTATTAACTTAGATCGGCTTTTTTGTTTCTAAAAAACGAGCTTTATTGTATAAACTCACAATCTTGTTTTACAAATGTTTTTTCAATAGCAACTGTTAGAGACTAATTTTCGATCATCATAAGAAAAACCATACCTGGAATTTTAAATCAAGGCTATCCACAATAGGATAGTAGGCCGAATAAAAGGCATTTAGGTAACCGTTTTGTAGGATAAGTGACAGTGTTTTTAGTATAATGCAATAAGTAACAAATATTTATTCCTCATTCGGCACATCGTTTGAGGTCTTATTATAAGTCTGGATAAATCACAATTTGAACAATATGAAAAAAAGCATAACTCTTTGTATACTTTTTGCACTGTTTATTTTCTCTTCTTGTCGCTCTCAAAGCGATAAGCTTGTAGATTTAGGTCAAATCTCAAAAGACTTTGATGTGTCAGAGTTTTATCGTAGCCGGATAGAAAAAACGAAGGAAATCATCTCCAAAGATCCTAAAAGTATGGATAAAAAATCTGCCTTGAAGTTGTTAGATAATCCGTTTTTCGTAAAAGATACGCTGGGCTATTACAAGACGGATGGAAGGTTTCCAACCGAATTATCCTTAGAGTCAACTAGTGACTGGATGGTAAGGGCCAAAAAGCCGACAGATATTTTTGGCTATGGCTATAAAACGGTAGCCTACAATTCCGACAAAGATACCCTCGCCATTCTTAATAGAGTGCCTTTCCCAAAAATGGATATGGTTGAAGATCTCAACGGAAACCTGATGTATCTTAAGGTAGATAAAACTTCAAAAAATGAGAGCGATTTGAATAAGATTAAAGATTACATCACTAAGAATTGCAAGAAGCTTACTGTGGAAGACGACGATGGGCAGGCTTCTTATTGGGAAGGTAAATTTTTCTATTATTATCTGTCAGCGAATGAACATAAAGAGGAGGAGATATTATCCTATGATGCAGAGGGGAATAAAAAAACACGGTCTATAAACGTGACTGAAATTAGCCTGGCCCATGTTCGAGAAATCTTACATCAAGAAGATGGAAGAACTGCATATCTACTCGCCTGGAAGGAAATTTTGGAAAAAGTCAGGTTAGAATAATACTTTTGGCGATTAGCTAATCTGTTCGATATAGAATTCCCCAGTATCCGCGCTTGAAAGATCCGTTAAAGAAAGTTCCAGCCTTGTATAATTTTTCGACCTTCAAATCGGTTTTTTTACCTCGTTTATCTTCCAGAACTACGTAAAAGGACCCATGTGTCCGTGATAAACACTTCTATAAGACCAGGTGACCCTTGCGTTCAGAAAAACAGTTTTTGAGCCGAGGTATTCATTACTAATCAGTATCAGTGAATTAAGAAAGAAAGTCAGAAAAATACAGCTGGATAAACTATACATCAAAGTACGACGAATGACTTTCATTGTTTTTTTAATCCAGGTTCAATATAATCTAAATCAGGTAGTACTATAGCACGGTAAAAAATATAACAAATAGGCGTAATGATAACAAAAAGTGGAATAAGACCATATTTTGCTGAATAAATAATCACCTTAGTATCCTCAAATATCTTGTATCTTGAATAGGTGTGATTCATGATGCAGATGCATAAAACTACAAAAACCACAAGTGCGATTTTGATCTTCATTGTTATCCGTTTTAAATTCGCATCACTTTTTTGATTTAACAAAAAAAATAAAAGATTTGTGCTCATAGTGGAAAATTGATTTTATTAGCGCCATCGAATCTAAACTTTGGATATGGAAGGTATAAATAAACCCGAAAAACCCTAAAACGTCGTATAAATAATACGGATATAATGAATATCTGTATTTTTGTTACAATTCTAAAAATGCCAACCAGCCATTTCAGAGCACTTTGTTGATAATTATCAAAGTCTCATTTATCATTAAGTAAACGTTAAGAAATAATTAATCATACCTTCGGTCCCCATGAACAACGCTCTAAAAACCATGGTGTTATCATTGTTAATGATTAGCGCTAAAGCTCAATCTGTTAAGCCATTGTCCGCCGATGTGTTATCAGCTGCCCGTGCAGATTTTAACAAAAAATTATTGAAATTGGATTCGGTTGATATTGATAATCTACCTGCTTCTGTTTATTTGTTCTCCAGAGATGGTAAACACGAAATAAACGTTGACGGAGTTACGGTACTGACTGATCAAAAAGTCATTACTGGTATTAAAGACATGGATCTGTCGGCAGAGTCATTGAAAAATATCAGTGACAGGCTAAAAGTTCTCGATAAACTTCAGAAAGCCTATAGCGAGGCATCCAATGATGAATATAGGTCTAACAAAAGAAATAAGAATAACATCGTTTTCTATGATCGTAGATTTTTTGTAATTCTACGCGCAATGAAAGCAACTTTAAAAGACTTTAAAAAGATGTATGCTGCAAATCAGAATGATAAGACTAAAACGATATCATTGGCAACAATGAGAAGCCCCAATATTGATAGGAGGTTTTACCATCATTTGATAGAAGTTGAGCAAGAAAAGATAATAACACTAACCAAATAATTGTTGTCCAAGTTAAAACCAGCCATCTGTAGCGAAAGTTGTAGGTGGTTTTTGGTTTTACGGGGATGTGTGGCTATGTAATTTATTAGAGTATAGTAACACAATTCGCTCGTTTAATTTTTGTTTTTATAATCGAACCAACTAAAATTAAACCATTTATTTGCTTATTTTAACCTTGTTCTTTCCTGATGTTGGTAAGCACTGTTTTAACATTTAGATTTGAGGATGAGTGCAATTAAAACATCATTATATCGTGGTTTATCCATTTTATTGTTAGCTGTGCTATTTTGTGGAGCAGTACATGGTCAGGGCAGGACAGAATATCTGTTAGAAAAAAACTGGAAGTTTAGCAAAGGTGATTTTCCTGAATCTAAAAACCCTGCTTTTGATGATACAAAATGGGAAACGGTAAGTATACCTCATGATTGGGCAATAAAAGGACCTTTTGACGGGAATAACGATAGCCAAAATGTACAGATTGTACAGAATGGTGAGAAAACAGCATCATTAAAAACAGGAAGAACAGGCGGCTTGCCTTTTGTTGGCAAAGCTTGGTACCGGAATACTTTTGTAGCGCCTGCCTTTACAAAAGGAAAAAAAGCCGTCATATTAATTGATGGCGCCATGAGCTATCCCAAAGTGTTCCTAAATGGAGAGGCTGTTGGCCAATGGGCCTACGGCTACAATGCTTTCTCTATTGACGTAACCGACAAAATGAACGTAGGCAAAAATACACTCGCCATCGGCCTGGAAAATTTACCTGAAGCCTCACGCTGGTATCCTGGAGCTGGTTTGTACAGGAACGTGCATATTATTATTACGGATGAGGTAAGTATTCCGGTTTGGGGCACTTATATTACCACTCCTGTAATCAACAAAGATTTTGCACGGGTAAAGATAAGAACTCAGGTAAACTCACTGAGTGGAAATTATACTTCTTTGAGCCTGCAGACGACCATTGTAAATGCAAAAGGTGAAACGGTAGCTTCAGCAACCAAGACTTTGAATGAGGGTGATTTGAACGAGTTTGAGCAGGATTTATTGGTCAGAAGTCCTGAGCTGTGGTCTCCTGAAACACCAAATTTGTATTCAGCCGTAACAAAGTTATATGCAGGGAACACCTTAAAAGATGAATATACCACTACTTTTGGAATCCGTTCCATTAAATATGAGGCCCAAAAGGGTTTTTCACTAAACGGGGTTTACCGCAAGTTTAAAGGGGTTTGCAACCACCATGATCTGGGACCGCTTGGAGCCGCCATAAATGTTGCCGCCCTGCGCAGGCAACTAACATTATTGAAAGATATGGGTTGTGATGCCATCAGAACCTCGCACAATATGCCTGCACCCGAGCTGGTAAAGCTATGCGATGAAATGGGATTTATGCTCATGGTCGAATCTTTTGATGAATGGAAGGCACCTAAAGTTTCAAACGGCTATAGCCACCTTTTTGATGAGTGGGCAGAAAAAGATATTGTAAATATGATCCGTGCCAACAGGAACAATCCTTCTGTGGTAATGTGGAGTATTGGAAACGAAGTGCCCGATCAATCTACTAAAGAAGGTGGTAAGATTGTAAAGTTTTTGCAGGATATATGCCACCGGGAAGATCCAACCAGGCCGGTAACTGCTGGTATGGACAGGATCAAAGATGCCCTGGACAATAACTTTGCTTCGGTATTGGATATCCCCGGGTTTAATTATAAACCATTTTGGTACGGAAATGCATATAGCCGCCTACCTCAAGGTATGATCCTGGGCTCGGAAACGGCTTCTACCGTTAGCTCAAGAGGTGTGTATAAGTTCCCTGTTGTGCCTCAGAAGATGAAAATGTACGATGACAATCAAAGTTCATCATACGATCTTGAATATTGTAACTGGTCGCAAATTCCGGATGATGAATTTGTAATGCAGGATTCACTGAAATATGTGATCGGGGAATTTGTTTGGACAGGTTTTGATTATCTGGGCGAACCTACACCTTACGATGAAAAATGGCCGTCACATAGCTCTTATTTTGGGATTATTGATCTTGCAGGCATCCCTAAAGATCGTTTTTACCTCTACCGAAGCAAATGGAATTCCGAAAAACCCACCCTGCATATTGTTCCCCACTGGACTTTTCCTGGTCGTGAGGGACAGGTTACGCCAGTATTTGTGTACACCAATTACGCATCGGCTGAGTTGTTTATCAATAACAAAAGCCAGGGCAGACAAAGCAAAAATATAACTGCTAATACAAGCAGGTACCGGCTGATGTGGAACGATGTAAAATACGAACCCGGAGAAATAAAGGTAGTTGCCTATGATGAGAACGGTAAGCCTGTTGCCGAACAAACGGTTAAAACGGCAGGCAAACCTCACCATATCCTGTTAGAATCAGATCGTAAAACATTAATGGCCGACGGGAAAGATCTTGCCTACGTTACTGCGAGCGTGGTAGATGCTAACGGTACCTTATGTCCTGATGCAGAGAATAGCTTATCTTTTAAAGTTACCGGAAATGGAACCTATAAAGTAGTGGCCAATGGTGATGCGACCAGTCTTGAATTGTTTCACCTGCCAAAGATGAAGGCCTTTAATGGCAAACTGGTTATTACTGTGCAATCAACAGAACGGGCAGGTAACTTAAATCTGAGTGTTTCTTCTAAAGGTTTAAAAACCGCTATACTGCCAATTCAGACCCAATAACAATAAGATCGGAAGGTATTATTAGGAATGCTTTATTTTATAAAAATCAATGTGAATGACAGATATGCAAAGAAGGTGAATGATCTCGAAGTATCGAAGATCCCTCCATTTCGCTGCGCTAATGTCGAGATGACGATCATTCTATGGAGTCCGTCATTGATAGCGTAGTCAAAGGGCATTTATTTGCGATTTGTCAATCTCAAGAAGTCTTCGATTACGTTCATACTGACGACTGTGGTACTTAACTTAATGACATTGCTTGCCGGGACTTTTATGCTACATCCATAATTACTAAAGAAAAATTAATCCTTAACTTTCTCGTACTTATAAATTTGTGTTCTTCCACTGGCATTATAGATACTATCTTGTTGTATATTTTTGCGGTGTTCAGTTAAATTAACGTAGCTTGAACTTAAAAAGATGGCATCTTTATTCATTGAAACATTTGGATCTTTTGAATAGAAGACTGCAGGACCTTCGCTTTGAACCCTCGCTCTGTAAAGAGCTCTCTTCCAACGGTAAGTGGTAATATCATCATCACCATTTTTTTTACAGCCCAATGTGATAACTAGTAGCATTACAGCCAAAAAGTTTTTTGCCATATTTTTTTTATTGAAAATGAAGAAAAAAAGGATTTTACAAAATTTTCAGGGTGGTATTCTAGTGAAATCATCAAGTAGGTATGATTATCCTTCATACACTTCCTGTAGCGCCAGCGATTTGTGAAAATATACTGAAAAGTGATCACGTGATTTACCCTGTAAACCATTGAAACGTGATTTTAAAACAATAATTAGGAAATCGTTTTATAAAGTGTATAAACTGCCCCTAACTCTGCTCAATGTTTCATTACGCATTCCTAAGTAGCTGGCGAGATAGTGAAGAGGCATCCGGTTAAAAATCTTTGGATAATTTTTCATGAGTATTTCGTAACGGTCTGAAGCTTTTGGGATTCTGGCCAGATTTGCCCTTTCTGATGCTTTAAAGGATTCTATTGCCATTAATTTCCGCCCAATGATGTTGCTTTCAGGGAATCTATCGTAAAGGCTGTCTAGCAACACATAGGGAATGGCAATCAGGATACAGTTTTCCATAGCCTGAATATATTCTACCGAATATTTTTCCTGTTTAGCCGGATTGCTTATTGCACAAACAAACTCATCCTCAAGACTGATCCGCGTGGTGATATCCTTTCCTCTGTGCCTGATAAAGCTCCTTAATAAGCCTTTAACGATAAAATACATACATTCATTGGCATGAAGAGGTGACAGTACAAACTTAGTTTTTTTGATGGTTAACTCATGCGCTGATCCGATGTAAGCATCCATATATTCTTGTGATATTGGATAGTATTGTTGGAAGTAATTAAAGAGGGGAGTGAGATCTGACTGAGGTTGTATGATGGACATTGACTATTGTTTATTCGACAGAATTATCTGTAGTTCTTATTATCGTCAGCTAACAACATTTTTTTTACAAAAAAATCTATGTCTTTTCTTGATACGCATATCTCCAAAAACCTATAACATTGTGTCGCTGAAAAAATGATGCGTTATAAAAAATAAAAAAATCAACATAAACAAGTACCATTTTTCCCCGTTGGTTTTATAGGAATTGTTACCATATTTTGTAAATTATTTTTGTTTCTTATCTGTAAGAAATTCCGACAAAATTTGTCGATGTTGTATACGAGCACTTACTTATAGAGACTGAATCTAATTTCTGCGAAAGTAACGGGTTATTTACGTTGGCTGAAGTGTTTTTGATAAATATCAAAGCTTTTTGTTTCGAAACGATATAATCTACTAATATTATACGTGAAAGGTAGGGTAAGGTTTTACAAATCTTGATTAAAATATCAAATACAGGTTTTGAAATTGCTTTTTAGCTTCAAAAGATGTTTTACAGTAGCCTGTTACTATTTTTAATAGTGGTATTTTTCAGGTAAGTAGGTAAAGAGCGGAGATGACCAGGTTAATTGTATGCTAAGACAATGTAAATAATAAGGTCATACAGGAAATGTAGTTGAAACCATCTCCTGGCTAAGGATGGTCGTCGAAAATTTCTTTCATTAGGGCTTAGACACAATTAATTGCTGTTGAGGTAGTGGTGGAGAAGGGATATTATACAAGCCTGGCCAGATCGCCAGGCTTGTATATTCAAAAGCAATTTTATCAGTGCGTTGGTTGCCTATCTAGATTTTATGAGCGCATTAACAAAGGATAGGCCGCTGTCATATAAATGCTATCTACCATGCAAATTTGAGTCTATAGTTTTAAAGTTTAATGGAGCCTGTACCGAGTCTGTCGAAGTATCTAAAGACTTACATGTTATTACGTTGCATACTCCGAGAGGCTCAGAATGAAATTCTCTACGCTATAGCTTCAATTCTTACTGGATTAGCCTGCTCTCCTGGGCTGAATATAAGGTGTCAATAACGGTAGGTACCGGCAAATAAATTGTCTTGTAGCTAAAGGTAGTGTTTGGCTTGTAATTTGAAAGCATTGCAGCGCTTTCGCCAATTGCCGAAAATACAGTCGTACGCTTTTCAGTAGTTGTGGTATACGTAATCCATGTTCCCTTTGCGCCTGTTGATGTATCAAAAGTATCCCAATCAATTTTCGCACTGCCATTATCTAATATTTCGGCATTGAGAATTGGGCGATTGAAAAGGTTGCTTTCATATTTTGGCCCATACACCATGCCCGTAGCAGTTACGATTAGTGAAGCATTACCACTCGCATCAAACGTCTGCACATTAAAATTCTTCACACCTTCATCTACGCTGAAAATTTTGTTGATAGTTTCAGGTCTTCCTGTTTTCGATATACCGAAAATTAAAGAGTCTTTTTTATCATTCCAGGTGATCTTGATCTTTTCAATTTTGGCATCTGCTGAGAGCAGGCCTTTTAATTGCACGCGAAGTCTTCCTGGCATTATTTTTAAAGAATCAACCTTGCCACTATAAATCGTTTCTCCATCAGCGGTATATTTTTTAAAATCGTCCCATTTGGAGCAGGAAACCATAGCAAGCATTAACGTTGCCATGGTTGTAATCATTATTAATTTTCTGTGTTCCATTTTATAATATTTTTATTCCCTTTTTACATTCAGCACATGGTTCGGCATGAGTGAGATTTGTTGCTTATTTTTATCGGGTATCACCATATACGGTTAGCTCATCAATATTCAAACCTGTTCCACCTACCCAATTCTCGAGGCAACGCACCCGTAGATACCTTACTTTTGGTGCCGAAAGATCACATGGTAAATCATAACCGGCCTCAGCGGTTTGTTTATCCAGTTCATTTTCTACTCCATAAGGTAAGCCTGATGGCTTGGTAATGGTATAAGAGCCTAAAAGAATCCAACTCTTGTCTAGTGCGCCATTGGGGTTAGGATTATCTGAACCATAAATTTCAAAGCGGCGCATAGCCTGAAGGTAGAAATACCTTAGTGGATTGGACTCGGGATAAGGACGCATCCAAATCCGGCTTAGTTTTGCCGACGTACCCAAACTAAAGGTTACCGTATGAGGCCCGTTACCGCCTGCTATCTGTTGTGTAAAACAGGCTTCCCAGCCATATCTGCCATCCCAGGCTTTACTAACCGCTCCCCACATAGGGGGTCACCAGGGAGTTTATATTCCTGAAATCTGGATTTTTGCAGTTGCACTTCGAAGATTGGCTTGATATCCTGATAGATTGTATCGGTCTTATTGCCCCACCTGTCTTGCACAAAGAAACCAAACCGATGCGTGTTAGTATCTAACCCCTAACTTTAGAGAAGATACTGTCTATATTGGTAAAAACACTTTTATCATAATCTGCAACATATTCGTTATATACATTTTTGCCGATTACAATAATATTTACATTACCTTTTGAGGGATTAAGTGCGCTCAGGTTATAGCCGCCAAAAGCATTTTGTAATTTTAAACTTTTAAATGTTTGCCAGATAGGGGCAATAAGCGGCTTTACCTTTACTATTATTGGTTCTGATAACACTCCAGAACGGCTGACAGAGTAGACTTTTACTTCATGTTCCTCCGTATCGGCAAAGCCAATAACTTCCAGCGAGTTGTTGTAGTAGGACGTCTGCGCTTCATATTGTTTGCCCGATGACAAATTATATACTGCTTTTACAATCAGTAACCGGGGATCTTTAGGTACTGTATAGGTAATTGTCGCTTTTCCATTTTGATTAACCACACTTATATTACTCACCTGAGCGGGAGCGCTTGGATCATTGTCGACTGGTTCATTGGTGCTTATTTCTTCACCTTTTTTGCATGAAGCCAAAAGAATGATGGAATAAGCTATTATCGCCAGTATTTTTAGTTTACTTTTCATAAAAATATATTTACATATTTATTTTTTATTCTACCATCCCGGGTTCTCTACCAGATTGGTGTTGCGTCGGGTATCATAATTACCAATTGGCCAGAAATAGTCTCTGGGAGCGATAAAACGCTGGCTGAAGATGAAGCGTTCCTGATAATATGTAGCATCGGTTTTACCAATAATGTTCCAGCCGGTGATGTCTTTTTGAAGTTCCTCTGATGCTTCTTTCCAACGGCGCAGATCCCAGAAACGTTGTCCTTCAAACATCATCTCTATAGCACGTTCCCGGTGGATGATGGCGCGCAGGCCTTCTTTTGTTGTATACTTTGTCGGATTATTGGAGTATGCGCTCCAGGATTCTACAATGCCTTTAAGTCCCGCACGCGATCTTATTTTGTCGAGATATTGAATGGCCAGGGTTGAACCGCCATTAACTTCATTTTCCGCTTCTGCGTAGAGTAAATAGAGATCAGCTGTTCTTACTTCAGGCCAGGGGAATTGGCGCCAAACAACTGAATTGTTATTGGTGGTAGATTCCCAGTTAACCAGTTTTTTGATAAAATATCCGGTTTCACTCCAATTCCTGAAATCGTTACCAAAACCTGCTTTGTCTCCATTTTTTGCTTTTACATAAAAGTTATCTTCGTCACTTCCTCTGTTATTACCGTCTTTCATGTACCAGATGGATCCGTCAAATCCCAGATCAGCATAGAAACGTGGTTCTCTGTCGAAATTGAGCCTGGCGGTTGTAAAACCATTTTTAATGTAGAAACGTTCCTTGTCTGTGGCCGTTCTTAATTGACTATATCTACTGAAATCTAATGTTTTGTCTTCTTCTATGGGTATGCCGTTTGAAGTGTAGAATAGTTTTACCACCTTGATTGGTGGCGCCCATACACCCGCTCCCGGTCCCCGGCCGTTTACACCATTATCTTCAGTAGGTGGCATACATAAATTTTCATTCACAAAATACGATTGTGCATTTCCCCAGATACACTCTACACCATATTTTTTGGTAATGGCATTGCGGATGCTAAGTTGTGTTCTCGTGGTATCGCTTAATCCCAACCCATCATTAGTATAGTTATAAAGTCCAAAGCCGTTATTGGTTGCAGCATCAATAGCGGCTTTTACCGCATCGCGTGCTATTATCCATTTCTGGGGATTATAACTTGGATTAAATAAACTAGTGCCCTCTTTATCTCTGAAGTTTGCAAAGTCACTGTTTCCGTTAAACAGCGGACTCGCAGCCATCATTAATAACTTTGCTTTCATCGCCAATGCTATAGGTTTGGTAACCCTTCCCATTTGTGTATTTTCATCCTGTATACGTTCTGGCAACAGCTTTGCAGCCTCATCAAACCAGTTAGATATGGTGCTTACACATTCATCAATAGGTTTGCGCTTTACATAAGCCCCGGCAAGGTCGGCATCTACAGGTACATTCGTGTTTATTAGCGGTATAGGGCCATACATGCGTAACATGTAATAATGATAAAAAGCTTTGAGGAACAATGCTTCTCCAATCCAGCGTGAACGTTCGGCTGCAGTAATGTCTGGCACTTTGCTTTGATCTGAAAGGTTCTCCAGAAAAACGTTACAGTTTCTTATTCCACCCCAAATTGGCTTGGTTGTTATATTCTGACCTTTATTAGCGCCAGTCCAATCGTTAAAATAAGGTTCTGCTTTGTTTTGTTGCCCTTCCGCAATTCTAAAAGCAGCATGCCATTGTGCCTGGTCATCCTGAGGATACCAGATCTCATCCGCAGCCGTCATGCCAGGATTGTACCAGCCGTCTCCACTTTTAGGCAGATAGGAATAAAGTGTAAATAAATATTTCTCTGCCTCTAATCTTAGTTTAAAAGCATTATCGATAGTAGAAACATTATCAGGTACTACATCCAGATACTTTTTGCATGATGTAATGCCAATGGTAATGCTCATGAGCAATGTAGCCCAGCAGATTTTGCTGATATACCTGTTTTGGTTTAACGGTTTCTTCATTTTATAAATATGAAAGTGTCTTGTTATTACTTAAAAGTTGAATTGTGCGCCGATACTATAGACAGACTGAACAGGATAGCCAAGTCCATTGCCACCCATTTCCACGTCCCACATTTTAAAGTTGCTGAACACGAACAGGTTGGTTGCAGAAAAGTACAATCTCGTACTCCTTAACCTTAGTGCCTTTATTTCGGGGATATTATATCCAATGTCAACACTTTTCAGACGCAGAAAATTACCATTACGCATCCACCATGTTGAGGGCCTGTTATTGGAATAAATTCGATTGGTACTTAGTCTTGGCCAAAAAGCATACATATTTTGTTTATCTTCCGACCAATGGTTATCTGCTATAGCTTGTAACAAATTGTTTTGAAAACCACCATTCATAAAAAATGGCTGTGTACTATCCGGACTGATAAAAAATGAAGACCTGGCCGACCCCTGGAAAAAGAAACTCAGATCAAACCTTTTGAATCCGCTGGATATTCCAAATCCATAAATGATTTCTGGCTGTTGCGGGTAACCGATAGGTACCATGTCATCATCGTTTATGATACCATCTTTATTCACATCCTTATATTTGATATCTCCTCCACGTAGTGTATTATCACCATATTGTACCGGAGAATTGGATACCTCTTTCTCGTCTGCAAACAATCTTTCCGCAATTAAACCCCAGCTTTGAGAAAGCGAGTGGTTAACTCTTGATAAGTAAGCAATGTCTGGAGCATACTGGATTTCATCACTTACTTTTAATTTACTGGTTGCGTAAGTAAAGTTTCCACGTACATTTAACCAGGCACCACCGCTAAAAGAGCGCTGATAGGCCAATGTGAAGTCTACACCCTGGGTTTCGGCCTTCCCAAAATTGGCAAAAGGTAAAGCTTCAAAGCCAGCGGCAGATTCTACACTGGATTTTGGTTGCAATATTTGTGAGCGAAACTGTTTGTACACTTCTACGGTAAGGTTGAGATCTTTAAATGCGGTTAAATCCATACCAATATTTAAAGATCTGCTTACCTCCCAGGTAATGTTGTTATTGGCATATCTGGAAATCGAAATACCCGGACGATTATAAAACGGAATTCCATCTCCTGTTCCAAATGATGCGCCATAGCCGCCATCATTTAGGTTAACATTAGAGAGGTAGAAAAAACGGTCACCAATATTACCGATCTGATCATTTCCTACTAATCCGTAGGTTGCCCTGAACTTAAGCTGATCGATCACACTTTTTAATGGCTTAAAAAACTTTTCATTAGAAATGCGGTAACCTATGCCCGCAGAAGGGAAAAAGCCAAACCGGTTATTTTTTGCAAAACGTTCTGAGCCATTATAGCCAAAGTTAAATTCAGCCAGATACCGGTCATCAAAGCCGTAAGAGAAGCGGCCAGAAATACCTTGATTACGTTGCGGTAAAGATGCCGTTAGGTCATTGGCGTCAGCTGCTTCATAGTTGGACATAAAAGATATTAAAGAGCCACTTACCGCATGTTTTTTAAAGGTTCGATTGTAAGTTAGTGCACCTTCAAGCCAAAAACGCGAATCGAGCTTTTTCCCCGTCTGCTGAAAGCCAAGATACTCTGTACCCGGTGTTCCTGCAGTTACGCCAGTTCCGCTGTTCAGTACATTTAAACTGTAATCAAGCGTTGTCGGGTCAACAATTGCTTCATAGTAAAAAGGATTATAACTCCGGTCTGCCGAATAGAATGAATATCTTCTTAAATAAGCCATTGTTCGGAAATTTAACCCCGGAGTGATGGCGTTTAAATTTTGCTGAAGTTCAAGCTGTGGTTGTATATTAGATGTTTTGTATACGCTATAACCTTTCACCATTTCTGCGTATGGATTTACATAAAGTGATGTAGTCATTCCTCCTGCATCTACAATACGGCCGGATCCAAATAAGGGGTGATCGGAATAGGGTAACTTTGATTTGGGATAAACAGCAGGGAACATTACCGGATTAGCCCAAAGAACATTATTAAATGATAATCCGCCACCGCCTATTGGCCCGTTATAGTCGTCAAATTGTCCATACATCCGAATATTAAATTGTGTAGTGCTGGTAAGGTTGAGGCTGATATTGGAACGAATGGAGTAGTTGGCCAGTTTAATATTACTGTTGAAGTTATTTATAGGGTCTACCTTTAAAACTCCATTGTCCTGGTTATAAGTACCCGAGATATAATATTTTGTACGTGCATTACCGCCACTGATATTAAGATTATAGCTTTGATTTAGCGTTCGCTTTTTAATCATTTGATCCATCCAATTGTTATTAGGGTAGAGGTTAGGATCATCTCCCGCAATGGTGTGGTTGATTTTGCTTTCACTATACGTAGGTTTAGCCAGTGGCGACCGGGTAAGCAATGCCTCGTTAGCCAAACGCATATAATTAATATTATCTGCCAGCTTGAAGTTTTCTGTATTGCTTGACATGCGGTTTTCAGCACGGAAAAAAATGCGTCGCACCTTCTTTTCCCATTTTTGTATTTACGAGTACAACTCCGTTTGCGCCCCGTGCCCCGTATACTGCTCGCCGCAGCTGCGTCTTTTAATACCGAAAAGTCTGAAATATCATCAGGTTGCAGACGGGCAAGGTCGGTAGTTGATGATTCAACTCCATCAATCAAAATCAATGGATCCTGTTTACCTGAACCAAATGTAGAAAGGCCACGGATAAAAAATGAAGAGTTGTCTGTTCCCAAGCCGGGCTCGCCACTGCGTTGAAAGGAAATCATTCCTGGTATTCTGCCAGCAAGGGTATTCGTTAGGTTTCCGGTCGGACCTTTTAGATCTTTCACATTCACTGTTGTGATCGAACTAATGGCACTTGCCTTTTTTTGTGAACCACCAAAACCTGTAATTACGACCTGGTTTAATGTATTTTCACTCGATTTTAGCATGACGTTAACAACAGGACGGCCGTTGATGGCAACTTCCTGCTTTTCAAATCCGGTATAACTAAATACCAGAATACCATCAGAGGGTACTTTTATGGCGTATTTTCCTTCGGCATCTGTAGAAACTGTTGTTTTTGAGTTTTTTAATTGTACCGTAACGCCTACAATTGTTGTGGTATCAGAACTGACCTTGCCTTTAACCATAATTTCGTTGTTTTGCGCGAGGCTGATGCCTGGAGCAATTAGTAGAAATAGTAAAAGGATTTTAGGAATAATTTTTTTTGTAAAATTTGGTTAGTCATATATTGTGTTGTTTGGAGTTTTAATAATTATGATTGGAGATCATTTAAGACTAAGGATATATTATCTTTTCATACATAAGCTTTAAAGGGTTCATAATCGGTTTATAGAATTCAAAACCGGTTTCTCTTAATACCCGGTTTGTTTGGTTAGTGTTGTTACATTTTATATCTGATAAGGGCTAGCTTGTATAAAGATTTTATGTACAGAGTACCGCCTTTTGATACAACAATAGGTAAGGCATTACTATATTTCCTGTTGTTGTATCTGCTCATAAAGGATTCAGTTAAGTTTGGTTGATGATCATTTTATGAGCCCTAATCTAGCGCGAGATGATGTTAGCCGGGGGAATAAATCGGTCAAATAAGAGGGGATAAATCGCCAATTTTCGCGCCTGCGCCTATTTAAAGTGGTTTTAATCATCACTTTTATAATAAACTACATTTTTGGTGCAGATTTTAATTATTTATGGTTTTTTGAGTCCCTGAAATAATGATAATTGTGAGTGTAAATACATCATGAAAAAATGTACTTTAATCTTGTAAGTTTTTAAAATTGGTTGTTAAAATGAAACGCTTATGGCGCATGAGTGAAATTAAAATCAAGCTGATTTGCAGCATCACTTATTCATGTATGAGGGGGAAGTCCTAAATGCTTTCGCATATCTGCAATGATTGAGATCAGTTAAGATGTGGGATAGATAAGGGGGAAGGAATAGATATGGTAGTCACCCAGGTGAAGTGTCACGGTCGTCAGTCTGAGCCTAGTCTTAGATTTCTTGAAATTGATAAAATGCAAATAAATGCCCTCAGACTCCACTGCCATTAACGGAATCCACTGGTGTAGTTGTCATGACGAGGGAAAGAAGCAGTTTTACGGGGAGATAAATTTATTTGTTAGGTGTATTTCGATAGTTTTTTATATAGTCAGATGGGTTCATGCCGAATAATGTACTGAATTGTTTACGGAAATATTTGATGTCATTGATACCAACTTCCCAGGCGATTTCTTTAATACTATAGTTGGTTTCAACCATGAGTTCAGCAGATTTTCTAAGTCGGATAAAGCGAATGAAGCCGGCAATTGATTGACCGGAAATAGATTTTACCTTTCGGTACAGGCCTGAATGGCTCATGCCAATCTCCTGCGAAAATTTTTTAATATTAAAAGATTCATCTGCAATATTTCGCTCTATAATATTGATGCAGTTTGATAAAAACTCACGGTACTCTGGTGAGATTTTGAAGTTTTGTTTTTTGAAAGTGATCTCATTATAGAAATATTGCTGGAGTTTGGTTCGGTTTTCAATCAGTGCCTTAACCCTTGCCATTAACAGTTCCTTTTCAAAAGGTTTGGTAATATAATCATCTGCACCACATTGGGTACCTTTTAACCTGTTTTCGGCATCGGATAATGCCGTTAATAAAATTACAGGAATGTGTCCAAGTGAGGGGTTATTTTTGATGGCTGTACATAATTCTAACCCAGTTCCATCTTCCATAAGAACATCGCTGATGATGATATCGGGCAAATGTTGCATGGCCTGCTCTAGCCCCTCTTTTCCACTTGAAGCGGTAATAACCAGGTGATCATCCTTAAATATGTGCTGGATATATTCCCGGATACTTTGGTTATCCTCTACAATTAAGATGAGGTCCTGTGCATTCAGGAGGAGATTTGGATCCGTTTTTAATGTTGGTGGGATCAGTTTGTCTGGATTTTCGGCTTGGTAGATCTCTGATGGCAGATCTTCGGAAATAGGGAAGTTTCCAAAATGGCTTTTCCCCTTTTTGAAAAGTAGAAAAAATGTAGTTCCATTTCCAGTCAGGCTTTCATAAAAAATCTGTCCGCAATGCTGATCCATAAATTGCTTTACCAGGTATAGGCCAATCCCGAATCCCGAAGCAGCGCTGTTTTCCCGGACCTGATAAAACCGATCGAACAATTTTTCTTTAACATCGCCATCAATGCCAATTCCATTGTCTTTTAAGCTTAATTCTACTATATGTTCCTTTTCCCATAGCTGCATTATAATTTGGCCATCAGGTTTAGTAAATTTTATTGCATTAGAAATTAAGTTGTAAAGGATTGCCTGGATCTTTTCCCTGTCGCCATATAACTCAACGGTAGTATCTGGGCAAATAAATTGATAGTCTAAGTTTTTTAAAGCTGCCTGTCCCGCAAAACTATTGTGAACCTCTTTGCAGATTTCAGAAAAAGGGAGTTTCGAAATTCTTAAATCTTCGCTCTCACCTCCAACCTTTCGAAAGAGGAGTAGTTGATCGACCAGCTTTAACAATCGTTTTGCATTTTGGTAAACAAGATCAAGGCCTCCTTTACTGCCAGAACCGGGATGATGACGCATATAATCTTTTAACGGATTAATGATCAGGGTTAATGGTGTGCGAAACTCGTGTGAAACATTGGTGAAGAAAGCAAATTTTTTCTCGTTTAGCTCTTTTTCTTTCTGTGCATTTAGGTGGGCCGTTTTGATTTCGTAATTTAGATTGGCCTGACGTACTCTGTAACCATTGTAGGCATATATCAAAGCAGAACCCACAATAACGTAGCAAAGGTAAGCCAGCCAGCTGCGGTACCAGGGTGGAAGTACATTTATAATAAGCAGGCGGTTATCTGTTCCCCATTCACCAATATAATTATTGCGTTTAACGTGTAGGATATATTTACCATCTGTTAACCGAAGAAAGGTGACCGGGTTAGCCGCCTTAGTTTCCATCCATCCATTATTGCCTCCTTCCAGGTGGTATGCAAATTTTATTGTTCCTCTGTCTGCAAAATCTATAGCAGAAAAAGCAAATGAGAATACTGCATCATTATAGGGTACGGTTATTTCGGAAATCCTTTCTTGACTGGTATGGTTTACAAATTCATCAGTTGCGCTAATCATTCGATTGTTCACATACACAGATGACAGATAGGGGGCGGGGAGTTTTGTCGTATTTGCCTGAAAGTTTTTTGGATTAAAAAGCGTAAAACCTTTAACGCTACCGAATGCCATTTCTCCGGATTTTAGTCGCAAAGCGGCATTGTAAGAAAATTGATTGCTAGACAAACCATTCTCATTATAATAATTGTTAAAGGTTTTACGCACCGGATCGAACCGGGATAAACCATTGTAAGTACTGAGCCAAAGATACCCCTTGTCATCCTGAAGAATGTTAAGTACCGAATTATTACACAGACCTTCTGCATCAGAAAACTGTGCCTTTATTTTTCCATTTACCTTGTCAAAAAGTATCAAGCCACCGCCTTCAGTGCCGAGCCAGAGGTTTTTGTCCCTATCTTCGAATATTGCCCTAACCGGTTTGCCCACGGGATAATAAATATGTTTTTTTGCCCGGGTATCGATCTTTATCAAATAGTATGAAGTGCCCGCCCAGAGCTGATGGAAAGAATCCTCTTTAATTGCATTAAGGTCAGAAAGGCTGGCATCAAAGAGTTCGAACTGATCATTTTGAGCATTTAATCTGTATATTCCGCCATCAACAACTGCAGTTGCCCAAATCATACCTTTATGATCCTGGTAAATAAGCCAGATATAATTACTCTCCGGGCCTTCGTTGTTCATACAATGATATCTCTTAAAGGATCGGGTCCTTTCATTGTACCTGTTAATGCCGCCACCAAAAGTACTTATCCAGGTATTTCCTTTTCTGTCTGTTAATATGCTTGTAACCAGGTTGCTGCTTAACGAATTTGATTTGGCTGGATCATGACTGAAATGGGTAAAGCTATTTGTTTTTGTGGAGTACAAGCTCATGCCGCCTCCATCAGTTCCAACCCAAATGTCGCCGCTAACTTTCTCATCCAGGCAGGATACATAATCGTGGATCAGGCTGTTTTGGATAAGTGGGTTGTTACTGAATGTTTGAAAATACTTTTTTGTACTATCAATAATAACAACACCTCCATTTAATCTGGCTATCCATTTACGGTTATCTTTATCACTATACATATACGGTATGGTTTCTCCGCCGGTATAGGTAGCGCTATGTGGTGTAAGTTTAGTTTGGCTGATGCGTAATGTCTTTAAATCCAAAATGGACAAACCACGGCCTTCAGTTCCTATCCAGAGCTTATATCCCGGATCTGATAGGAGTGACAATATGTTTCCATTGGAAAGCTTTTTCCCTGACGAGACCTTTGGCCTTTTGTTGCCGTACATAACCGAAAATTGGTATAGGCCATCTCTGGTTCCAGCCCATAAATAATTTTCCTTCGCCAGCATACAATTGGTAAGTTTCGGCTCGGCATTTACCAAAACCAGTTTTTTTCGCTGAAGATCAAAATAATATAGTCCCATCCCGCCTACGGTAATCCATATGTGGGTTTGATTCCCTTCTGCTATACTGGTGATATTCGCATTGGTAAGTGGCTGGTTTTTATCACTATTGTATATCTGGTAAGGATATTTGTCTTGTTTGCCTTTGTAAAACATACCGGCCCCATTTGTCCCAATAAATAAATTATCCTTTGAGTCGCGCACTATGGTATTCACTGCAACCGTTAATTTGAAAGGTTTGTCTCCTCGCTGAGATGAGTAATATGCCGGCGAAAATTTTCCACTCAACGCATTATATATGGCCACACCTTGCCCCGTGCCAACCCAGATGTTATTTTCTGCATCTTCGGCAATACAATAAATATAATTATGAGGAAGTGAATAATCATCTTTAAGGCGATTACGAAACACCTTAACAACACTCCCGTCATAGCGGTTCAGTCCATCGTAAGTACCAAACCACATGTAACCATAATGATCCTGAAACATGTACCTCACCGAATTATTGGATAGTCCTTCATTTATGCTAAACAGGCGCTCATCATATTGATCGGCTTTAATACCCGCAGTGATAAATAATAAAGAGCATAATAACGACAGGTATTTTGGCATAATTTGTCAGTTTTTTTGAAAGCGGATCTGACTTTTAGTATTCAGTAAGATTTCATGCATATTAAACATAAATGCAGTTATTAAACTTTAGCATCAATGAAGAATTCCATGATTCTTTATTAGTTTTAAATTTGGTTAGCAACAATGATTAACTTTAGCCGTACATTGTTTACTCCTAAGTTAGTTATTTTAAATTAAATGTTACGATAACGTTTAATTTTTTAGTGATTAGTTTTGAAAAGCTCATGTGCTTTGATTACGGGTTATCTTTTTCAGGAAATGTATTAAAATTTTTTTTAACGCACAGTGTTTAATTGAATATTTCCCTTCCAATTTAATTAAGCAGGAGCTCAGGGGAGTGCAAGGGGCTTAAAACAATCTAGAAGCTAAAACGGGCAATCAATTATATTTTCCAGTGTTGTAAACCTGATGGGAGGATAGAAAATTGCTTATGCCGGTAATTTTGTTGGATGCATATCGGAAAAGTGAGCTGACGATTTGGTATTAGGTTATATTAAATGATGGGGCAAAAGGAAAATGAGGACCTATTATGTGATAGTATTCCTCCGGTAGGCTACTATTGACACATATCAACGTAAAATCGTCATTACGATGAGGAATCCCGAAGTTTCTGGAAAGCAATCTTGTTTCTACCAATCCTTAATATGAAAATTGTGCCAGAAAAAGTTTGGGGCACGCCAACGGCTTAAAAAGCCTTCCTAGATTCGATGGCTATAGGATGAAGATTTTATAAAGATAGAATTCTTAATGAAAATAGCCTGGGAGCATCAATCGACAACAGAAGTCAATCAATTAACACTCCCGTAAGCTAACTATCTAACTAACTAATAAACGCCGTCTAAATCCATGGCACGTACAACTTTTACGTGTCTGAATGCATTTGTTTCGGACCATTCTGAATCATAATTCAGACCGTAAGGCCAAAAGTGGCCACCTCCGCCACTGATATTACTGGTAGGGGTTTCTAACGCCCTGATAGTAGCAATACCATTCGTACCAGAGTATGTTCCTCCGTTGGTTAGGTCATACCAACCCCCGGTTTGCCCTACACCATAGCAATGCCCCATTTCATGCATAGCCGTACGTACATTCTGATAACTTGTATTTGCACCGAAACTGATACTGCCATTTACATTTGCTTCAGCGGTTGGCACACCAGTATTATACGAAACACTAAGGGTTCTTGCAGCCCAATCGGCACCGGCATTATAGCGTGCACAGGCGTCATTCATGGCATTTGTTATTCTGGTAATCACATCAGCAGGAACGCCATTAGTTGAGGTCCATGTCCAGCCAACCTGTCCGTTATATTTTATTTTCACCAAAACCCATTGCTGGTTCTCGCCACCGTGTGAATCGTACTGGTTTATATCGCCGCCATCATCCAGTGAAGAACCCCATAAATCCAATACCTTTCCGCTTGCCCTGTTTACAATACGGTAGTAGTTGCTTCCTAATGCTACAAACTGCCATTGCTGGTTATTGGCACCGGTATAGTCATTTATCTGGATATTGCCACCGTTTGTATTATCGGCAGCAGTTAACGCCCTATTGCTTTCTACTCCAATTATGCTATAGTATCCACCCGATAGGGCTGTCAGTTTCCACTGTTGGTTAGTACCACCTGTTCCGCCCCACTGCCATACACTTGTATTATTCCCAGTTTGGCCTCCGGGCACATCTATAACCTTGCTGCTGGTTTTACTCATGATATAAAAGGTTCCATTTGCAAGTGCCTGTGGGATTTCAATAGCCTGTATAGCCTGGATTTTCTTTTTGGTTATTGCCGAATTAAATGTTTCTGGATCATTAGGAGTTACCTCGGCAGCTTTCTTACAGCTGATAGTGCAAACGGCAGCTATTAAAATCGCACCCGCGTACTTTAAAAAAAGCATTTTGTTTTTCATATTTAAGTTAAGGTTTTTGAATGGCAGTTTACGCAACAACCAAGGTTTTATATTTCCCAAAGGCGTAAAATTTTTGAATTATAAAAATCTCCGGGCGTTAGCAATGAAATTTTAATTTTTGTTGAGATTGATTAGGTTAGTTTTAACAACAGGAAATTTTTAGTCGGAATACCCTTTGCTACTCATACTGGACTTTTTCGGTTTTACTGCTGATCTTGGTAGACATTTTCGATTCATATCATATTTGGTTAGGTGATTACAGGGAAGTATTAGTAATTACGTCTGTAGTTCAAAAATAATATACAATCAGCCACGGGTGGGGTTGTAAATCAATCGATTTTGGGGGGTAAATCAATCATTTTATGTTATTTTAAATAACAAAGTATGCAAAGTGATTATATTCACATCGGCATTGGCCAGCTCCGAATTCATAATATTTATTTATTATTAAGAAATCAGCTTTTGTATCATTAGCTATTTGATACATAACGGGAGTTTAATTAACCAACATATTATAAATCTTCAGCGATGTATTAAAATATTTGAGTGTGTTTATTTAAATTTGAAGATAAATGTTATTTGTACGTTTATTTGTTTTTGATATAAATTATTAATATTCAATTAGATATATTAATATTTTTCTAGCCAATTATTATTAGTCTATTAAAAAATCAGAATATAAATCATAGGGTAATTTTGTAAAAGCCTTATTGATCACACTCCAATTTAATTATGAATTATTATATGAGATCTATTGTATTAATTATCGCTTTGATATTTGTTTTTTTTAAAGCTTTTTCACAAAAGGTAAAAAATCCAAATAAATTTGAAGGGTATCTTTTTGCCTATTTTGAAGGATCAGGGCCAGGCAATGGGCAGGAGCAACTTCGGTTTGCAGCCAGTGCCGATGGCTTAAACTGGTCTGCACTGAACCAAAATGATCCGGTAATAAAATCTGATACCATTTCTCATTCTGGTGGCATCCGCGATCCGCACATCGTGAGAAAAGAAGATGCAAGTGGATTTTATATCACGGCAACGGATATGAACACCCATAAAAATGGCTGGGCCAGGAATACAGGAATAGTTATGTTGAAATCTTCAGATTTAGGTCGCTGGACCCATAGTGCTGTTGACCTGGCAAAGGAATATCCTGCAACTTTTGCGAAAGTGAAATGGGTGTGGGCTCCTCAAACGATTTATGATCCGATAGCAAAAAAATACCTGGTGTATTTTACCATCAGGTTTGAGGATGATGAAAAGCTTGATTTTTATTGCGCTTATGCTAACAAAGACTTTACAGGTTTTGAAAACAAGCCAACTTTAATGTTTAGCCCAAAATTTGGTGGCATTGATGGTGATATTATTTTTAAAGATGGGATATACCACTTTTTTTATAAAGGAAATACTAAGGTAGGCGGAAAGGAAGTGAAAAATGGAATCCAGCAGGCCACTTCCCGATCATTAAAAGGGCCATGGTTAGAAGATTTTAAATACCTGGATGTTTATGCCGGAACAAGTACTCCAGTAGAAGGATCAAGTATTTTTAAACTAAATGATTCTCCGGATTATGTACTGATGTATGACCTGTATACAAAAGGCAGATATGAATACCAGAAGAGTACCGATCTGTTTAATTTTAGCGATGCTCCATTGTCATTTACCAAGAATTTTTTCCTAGACATGGAAGTGTGATTGGGTTAACCGCCCAGGAAGCCTGCCAGTTGAATAGTATTTGGAAAGGTATTCCTGGTGAATTGCTTATTCCTAAACTTCCTGGCGATCGGTTTCAATTCGTTGCTGATGGAAACCCGATTATCACGCACCAATATACAGCAGATCCGGCAGCGATTGTAGATGAAGGAAAATTATGGCTATTTACCGGGCATGATGCAGGTGGAAAACAAAAAACTTTTAAAATGGAAGATTGGTCGGTTTTTTCAACAACTGATCTGAAAAACTGGACACAATACGCTGTTCCGCTTAAGCTCTCCGACTTTACGTGGGCAAAGGGCGGAGATGCTTATGCGGGACAGGTGATTAAGCGCAATGGCAAATACTATTGGTATATCAGCACCAATGCGCTAGGCATAGGTGTTGCGGTTTCAGATCAAGCTGAAGGTCCGTATATAGATGCGCTTGGAAAGCCTTTGCTAACCAATAAGGATTGTTATGACTCCAAAAACTATTGGGCGTGTATTGATCCAACAGTTTTTGTGGATAAGAAAGGGCAGGGCTGGATATTTTGGGGAAATAGTGAGTGTTACTATGCAAAATTAAAGGAAAATATGATCGAAATTGATGGTGCTGTAAAAAGGATCAATTTTGAAGGTTTTAATTTTACCGAAGCGCCATGGATACATGAGGAAAAGGGACTTTATTATCTGTCTTATGCTACTGGTTTCCCTGAAAAAATAGCCTATGCAACGAGTAAGTCTCTTGAAGGTCCATGGAAATATCAGGGTATTTTGAATGAAATTGCCGGAAATAGCGATACCAATCATCAAGCTATCGTTGAGTTTAAAAACAAATGGTATTTCTTTTATCACAATGGGGCCATACAGCCGGGGGTGGAAGCAATAACAGATCGGTTTGTGTAGATGAAATTTTTTACAATAAAGATGGAACGCTTAAAAGAATAATGATGACGAGTGAGGGAGTAGGGAAGAGATAGTTTAAAAATTAACGCAGAATATCACTTTAATGGCACTTGTAGCCAGTGTGACATCACTAGGAAAAGAGTAATTTATTAGTGGTCTGTGTTACACCAACTCCTGGGAAGAAGTGATGGTGCGGGTCAGACTAAGGTACTTCGAAATAAATATCAAAACGATATAAGAAATGCCTGGATTATGAAGACGATCCAGGCACTTTTTTGTTAGGTCGAAACCACTATTTTATGGTCAAATTAACAGTGAAGGTAGCGGTCACTTTACTGCCGGAAGCTAACGTGTATACCAATGCCTGTTTCATGATATACTTATCGCTTATATTGACACGGTTGGGATACTGACCAGCGCTCAGCTTAAAATTTTGTGCATCAAATTCGCAAAACACACGTGAATTAGCTGAACTGTAGCCAACTACATAACCATTGGCATCAAACCACTGGCCGTAGCCATTAGCTGTTAGGGTAGCGTTCAGGTTGTTATTAGGTTCAAGTGCATAAAATTTAATGTCGGTGCCTATTTTGTTGATAATATCTTGCTTAGGTAATTGAAAGGCAGAAACCAGTTTAGTAATATCAATTTCGGCTGTGGCATAATCGTAAGAAGTGGTACTCCGGTTTACTTCAAGATCGTAAGCAAAGGCAATATCTTTAGGTGCCTGATTATTGTACCCTGGTAAACTGGTGTTCTGAAATTTTACTTTGTATGGCCATTGTTCATCATTGGTATTGTTATCATCCCAGGCATGCGGATTGTATTGAGTAGGGGCACCAGTAACTACAAACCAAAGGCGGCTGCAATTGACCGGAATAGTAAAGGTTGCATTTCCAGAGGCACTTGTGAACATGGTGCTGTAGCTTCGGGTACCATTTGTTGACAAGGCAACGAAACCATACCTCCATCCGGCTTTGCTGGCATCTACCTGGTTATAGCCCGAAGCATTTGGTAAGCCTTGAAACGCAGCTGTAACAATTGTGCCTGCAGCAGGCACCTCTAGGGGCACAACATTGTAACCGGTTGTTTGCGGGCAAAAGCTTGGGTCAGGCTGAAAAGAACCATCGTTCATCAGGTTCATTTTATAATGATGCGCACCAATTTTGCTTGCCCCCAGCGTGCGGATGTTATCAATATCCCAGGTTACAAATTTAGTTGCAGCATCATATAATTCATCGTTTAGCTGGCTCACTGAAAGACCGTATAAACGTTGATAAACCTGAATAGGGTCTTCGTAGCTCTGCGCCGCCCGCCATATTTTGCCGATAACGGTAATGCCTCTTTTTTGCGCCCAGTATTGATGGATCATATAGTTGGAGTACCGGTAATCTTCGTGGATAAGGTGTTTTTGGTAATTATCCAGGTAAGCATCAAACCAGCCACCAAAAATTTCATTAGGGTAAGAGGTAAAAGCTTGCCATTGTGCCGTTTGTTCCCAAAAGGCATTTCCCCCTGCTCCATTGCCTCCAAAACCCCACCTGAAGCCATGAGACGTACCTAAATCACCGGATACCTGGTATTGAAAACTGTGGCCAATCTCATGCGCTATTGTACCACCTACCGGCTGGCAGGTTTGCGGACTTATCCATAATGCACCAATGGTATCGTCGTATCCTGAACCAGTTGCACGCCAGCCATCCTCATAATATAAAAAGATGATCAATTTGTATTTGTCCAATTTTGAAGTTCCGTTTCCAACAGTGACAAATTTCAACGTATTCACATTCAGGTTGTAAAATGATTCGGCCTTGGCCAGCAGATCATCAATATCTACGCGGTATTTTGAATCTACATTTGAGGCGGATGGATTGTTACTGCCATATCCTTTTCCCCAGAACAGTATAAAGTGATCGGATTGCTTAGAACGGGCATAACACCATTCGCTTTCGGTAGCGTTCCAATCCATATTCTGCATGGATTGTGGTTTATAAATCTGCAGGTTGGTTGCCGTTAGCGTACTTGTTTCGTTTGATAGCGGATCCTGTGCTATCTCAGCCTTCTTACAGGCGGTAAAGTTTAATAATAAGAGTAAAGAAAATACGGCACTGATTCGCCAATGCAGCATTAATTTTGATAAGTAGTTCATTGTTTTAGGATTAGTTGATGTATTCAGCAAATTAACCAGAAAACCAACATTATAAATTCCAGGTTTTTATCCGGAAACAACTGATATTTAACCTGATATCATCAGCATGATGACTTATTTATGTTTGTCCGGTCAGATCACTTGAGGGCAGTAAATTTGAAATACGGTTTATTTGCACGGCAGAATGCCTCAAAAGGAATAAGTAAAATGTTTAAGCAAAGCCGGATTAATAAGAAAATCCCCGGAATCTTCGAAAAACATCATTTACTCGCATTGCCCCCCGGCTTTCCTACAGATTCTATTAAAAACAGAAAGGACTATAACAGGAAGCATACATCTTATTTTTTGGTTTACCGTGTTGTGGACGGGTTATGCAGCGAACTAAAGATCGAATAAAGATGGCTTAAAGAAAATGGGCCACATCATTTATGCTAATCTATTTTCATATTTGAGTTTTCTATGCTTTCTGAGTTTTAGCATAGCTATTAATAAAAGCCAAGTATTGCTTAACTCATTAAAGCCCAATCTTTTTTTATCGATCAGTAAACCTTCGATTGCCAGAATATCAATTTCTGTATTTAAAAAGCAGCATATTGCATCTTCAGGACTAGAGGCTATGGGTTCGTTCATTACATTTAAGGAGGTGTTAATCACTGCAGGGCATCCCGTAAGGTTGTAAAAAGCGGTGATTACCTGATGAAAATCAGGATGATGCACCTGGTTGACAATCTGAACCCGGGCCGTTCCATCAACATGTACCGCTCCTGGAATTAAAACTGCATGGGATGCCTGATGGCCATTGCTATTATCTGAATAGTTTTCTGTAAATAGCATATAGCGGTTTTTTGAGCCTTCACCAAAATATAAATCTGCGAATTCATCCAAAATAGCCGGGGCAAACGGACGGAAGGACTCCCTTAACTTAATTTTTGCATTAAGTATGGCTTTCATCTCACTGTTTCTAGGGTCTGCGAGAATGCTGCGGCAACCCAGTGCTCTTGGCCCAAACTCTGTTCTTCCTCTGAAATAGGCGATTACTTTGCCTTCGGCTAAGTAACCTGCTATTTTACGATAATAAAGTTCATGCTCAACTTTTTCATAATTCAGGCCATAGGCAGAGAGTGCTTTGATCACTTCGTTCAGGGTATAGCTTGGACCTAAAAGTGATTGTTTCATTCCATCTGCCTGCGGATCAACATTTCTAACTCCAGATAAATGCGTATAGTATACGCTGTAAGCGGCACCTATCGCGCCACCAGCATCTCCTGCTGCAGGCTGTACCCAAACCTGTTTGAAACCAGAATGTTTTCTGATGGCTGAATTTACGATGCAGTTCAGCGCAACTCCTCCTGCAATACAGAGATTATCTATAGCAAATTCCCTGTAAAGACTTTGAGTCAGTTTAATCATGATCTCTTCAGTCACTTTTTGTATGGAGCTGGCAATATCTTTGTGAAATGTCAAAAGCGCTTCGCCTTTCGCTCTGGGTGGATGGCCAAAAAGCTTGTCGAATTTTTTACTGGTCATTTTCAGTCCCGTACAGTAATCAAAATAATCCATGTTCAGGAGAAAAGATCCATCTGCTTTAATATCAATCAAATGGTCATAAATCAGCTGTTTATATACAGTTGTACCGTACGAAGCTAAACCCATCACTTTATATTCGTCAGAATTGACTTTGAAACCTAAATAATAGGTGAAGGCAGAATATAACAGTCCGATGGAGTTAGGAAAATTTATTTCTTTTTTTAAAGTTAGTTGTGCCGAACTGCCTAATGAAACCGTAGTTGTGGCCCATTCGCCCACGCCATCTACAGTTAATACCACAGCCTGTTCAAATGGACTGGGGTAAAAGGCGGAGGCCGCATGGGCATGGTGGTGATCGGCAAATAGGATGGTGCGCGATTTTTCCCAGTTGGGATCTATAGTATTAAGCGCCCTGGCTATATTTTTTTATGAATAGTTTATCCTTTAACCATATCGGCATCGATTTTAGGAAAGATTTTAATCCCCTTGGGGCAAAATTGACGTAAGTTTCGAGCAAACGCTCAAATTTCAAAAATGGCTTTTCGTAAAATACAACATGATCTACTTCTGCCAGAGAGATGTTGGCAAATTTAAGGCAGAATTTTATCGCTTCTGCAGGGAATGACTCATCATTTTTAATCCTGGAGAAACGTTCCTCCTGCGCCGCAGCAATAATTTCTGCATTCTTCAAGAGGCATGCTGCGCTGTCATGATAATAAGCAGAAATACCAAGAATATAGCCCATGCTGCTTACCTGATTAGAATAAACTGTAAATAAATGGGGCCAATACCGAGCCATGCGCTGCTACCAGAACTAAACCCAATGCAATCAGGATGATAAATAAGGGCCATAACCAGTATTTTTTGCGCTGGGTTAAGAAATGGAAAAATTCGAGCAGTGTATTCATGTATTTATAATTTAGAACTGTTGATTAAATGAGCCCATTGCCCGGCCTGATACTTCTTCCCAATAAGAAGCTAACTGCTTATTCTTTTTTGTTTTTAAACTGTGCTTTTTAAACAGGCGTAGTAAAAGGGCAATAGGGGTTAGGATAAAGATAAATACCAGGGATAATAAAATTGTGCCATTAACCATTCCCAGAAAATTACCAACTTTTAACCATATTGTTCTTATGGGGTCAAGGCATCGAGGAGCGAAGATAGCCGTTATGATTAACCCTACAGATAGTAACAGTATGATGTACTGTGGGTAGGTTTCTTTCCAAAAAATAAGGCAAAGTAAAATACCTGTGGCGCCTACAATAAATCCGAATTTCCTGTTTTCTAATTTTTTGTTGCTCATGTTACCTGTTTTTTTTCTTCCTATATTTTGCTGCTGCTTCATCGGCCCTGAGTTGATGATAATAGCTTGCAATCAATTCATTGATGTTATCAGATGGCTTATCTTTTTTGAGTTTGATGATGTTTTTCACTATTTCTGCTGTTTGTGCATCCAGGTAGGATTGCTGACCGGAGTGCTTTAGTATATCATCATATTGCAATGCTTTCTCAGGGAGATCTGATTTAAAATAAAACAAGAAAAGATTATTTGCATTCCCGCTTGTTGGTTCAAGGTCATAAGCTTTTTTGAAATAAAATTCAGCGGTTTCCAGGTCTGCCAGTTCAAAACCTAAACGGCCTGCGTAAGTGTAATAACTGGTTTGGTAAGGATTTTCCAGCAGCACAGCTTCGGTAACCTTTAAGGCTTTTTGTTTGTCGCCATTGGCCATAGCAGCTTTATACAGTTCGTCCATTGCTGTTCTCCAGGTAATCCTGTCTACAGCCAGTGCTCCTGCAAGTTGTTCATCTATCGAATTTCCACGGTTGTAAGTAGCTGTTATGGGCTCATTAAAGGGCCAACCCGAACGGAGCATCATAATCTGATATGCACCATATAACGAATCTACTTTGGTAACGGGCATATTAACCAACAATTGTGCGAACGACATTTCACCCTGTTTTTTTGCCGGTATTAAATTTCTGTTGTTAATCTGTTGATAAAAAGCTTCGCTCATGATTGCGTAACCCAATAAATTTGGATGAACGTGCTCTAAAATGGTTTCTTTACCAATTATTCCATCAACCTCATTTTTCTCAAACAAGGCACGGGTATCTGCCAGATAAATACCAGGGTACTGCTTGCACAGCTTTCTAATGATTTGGTTGAAGACTTCCGGCGCCCTGAAGCGCAGCTGATCATACTCTTTAGCCAAAACAAAATTTATTTTTGCGGCTTTAAAATCACCATTTACATATAGTTTTTTGCCATTCGTGTATTGCTTTTGAGCTGAAAATTTGCCTGCACTTATAAATGGTTTAAGATCTTTTTCGTTACTTACCAGCGTACTGATTACTGTTGTGATATGTTTTTTTGATAATAACTGGCACAATTCGTTCATACTACTGTTAAACTGAGCTATACCACGGTTAAAATCGGCAGATTGATAAGGTATCTGCTGGTTGGTTACCATACGTTTCATCAGGTTTTCCCGCTTATCAATTCTTTTTCCAAAAAGTTTTGCAATAGCCTCAATAATGCGGTCTGACAACTGTACCAACTTCAGTTCACGCAGTTTAATCACCAGTTTTATCCAGGTGCTATTGCCCTTGATCTGGCTGGTAGAGCCAATACCCAGAGCGCCGTAATACTCATTATGCCCGGTATATACCAACACCAGATCTGGTTCATAACTAACAATTTGTTTTGCAAAATCTAATACCGTGTACGAATTTACCGCGGTAAGTGAAACATTAATCACTTCAAAGTTCAGGCTGGGATATTGGTGCATCAGCCGGTATTGCAACCACCTGTGAAATGATCCATTATGCATGTATGGGTAGCCGGCAGTAGTCGATTCGCCTATCACAAATATTCTAAAGGTATTTTTGGATTTTACGATGCCAAATCGTTCGCGGTTACCCTGGGTTGCATTGGCACTGGTAGAAAAAACTTATAAGAGGCGGTAGGGTTCATCATCATGTACCCCTCCTGATCTGGATCTTTAATAAACAATGATGGATCAAAACCATAATTGAAAAATCTCAAAAGGATTTCGATGAAGCATAAAAATACCAATGGCAGCGACAATGCCGCTGCCTTAAAGTATATTTCTTTTCCCTTGCTCATGTTTTATTTAGCGGACAAGTGTTTTTACAACATTCATTGCATCAATTTCTGGCTTAGAATTTAACGGAAAGTCTACGGCCATTATAATTAACTGATTTGTTAATGGTTTGATTATCAATGCTTATTCCATTCTGTTTGCTTACCATCACAATGTTAAATTTACGTTTGGCTAACATGCCTTTAAACTGTCCTTTTCTATCCTCAACGGTAAGTGTTTTTGAGGCATCGTTCCAATTGAAGTGTATTTCTGAAAATTCTCCCTTCTCGTAGTTATAACTGTCATTTTCATCCTCATATAAAACGAAATCACCGTTATCGCCAGGATATATGCGGATATCCAGATCATTCCATCTCTTTTTCAGTTGCATATTGCACTTTTGGCCCCCAAGGCACAATTGAGCCTGCTTTTACGTAAAGTGGTATAATCTCCATCGGCGTTTCACGTTTAACCGTTTGGCCGCCTTTAAATACTTCACCCGTCCAGAAATCGAACCATTTGCTGGCTGCCGGGAGGTATATTTCCTGATCTGTAACACCTTTAGCGGTAACTGGTGCTACGAGAAACGAGCTTCCGAACATATATTCTGAACTGTTTTCAAAACCGGCAGGATCGTTGGGAAATTGTGAATATAATGGTCGCATGATGGATCCTGCATGATGAGTTACCGCCCAGGCAGTTGCATAAGTGTATGGAAGTAACCGATAGCGCAGGTTGATAAACTTCTCCTGGATATCAAATACCTGATCTCCTTTTTTACCGAACTGGTATATTTCTCTGGGTATATCGGTGCCGTGGGAGCGCATCATAGGCGTAAAGGTTGCAAACTGCATCCACCGGTTATATAATTCCTGAAAGTCGGGATTTTTTGCGCCACCACCTTTCACAAAGTCACCCGCGAAAAAACCACCAATATCTCCATTCCAGTAAGGTAAACCAGTTAAGGAGAAATTTAGTGCTGCTGGTATCTGTTTTTTTAACGTAGACCAATTCGACCCAACATCTCCGCTCCAGGTGTTTGTTCCGTATCGTTGCTGACCTGCAAATGCTGAACGGGTTAACAGGAGTACGCGTTTAGTATTACTTACTGCTCTCTGGTGATCATAAACACCGCCGGTGTGTTGAAGCGGGAAAGCGTTCTCTACGCTTCGGTAACTCCCCAAAAAGTAGGCTGATCGAAATCTTTTTCCTTAATGTTAATGTGGTCTGGTTCGGTAGAATCAAGCCACCAGGCATCTATACCCAATGAGAATATGCCTTTGTTCAGGTAATCCCAGTAAATGTTTCGGGCAGTAGGGTTATAAACATCATAAGGTTTGGTATTTGCGCCCGGCGGCCATGTATCAAAGTTAATAAGCATATTTTTTGATTTAAACTCCTGGTATTGTGGTGTTTTTGGTGCGAAACCTGGCCATGAAACAATAAAAAGATGGGCGTTAAGCTGGTGCACACTATCTACCATTGCCTGTGGCTTTGGAAAAGTGCTAGGCTCAAAACTCATGGCATTCCAGTTATCGTCTTTTCCCCAATATTGCCAGTCTTGTACAATACCATCAAGTGGTATTTTTAAAGCTCTGTATTTTTTCACCACATCAACAAGCTCAAACTGGGTCTTGTAGCGCTCGCGCGATTGGCTGAAACCAAATGACCATAAAGGCATCATAGGAGATTGCCCGGTAAGCTCACGCATCTGGGCAACCACGCCATCGCCACCTCCGCCAAACATAAAATAATAATCAGCGCAGTTTCCAACTTCTGAATCAAATGAAGTTTCCTGAACATTATCTGTAAAAGTAGTTGGTGAATAGTTATCCCAGAAAATTCCATAACCTTTTACCGATTGGAAGAAAGGAATACATACGCTTGTATTTCCCTGTTTAAGGAGTAATTTTTGCCCCCTTTGGTTCAGTTTTCCATTCTGCTGCTGGCCAAGCCCATAAATAATTTCGTTCTTGTCTAATAAATAGGCCTGTCTAACCGTATAAGTTGGATTTCCGGCATCGTTTATCGCGGTAAACTGGGTGCCATAATCTTTTTCAGTAAATAACTTTTTTCCGTTCGCAGCCTCAAATAAAACTTTTCCGGTTTGTAGGTTAACTGTTGCAGATATGAGTTTACTGCTGATGGTTACACTTTGCCCGTCGGTTTTAATATCAGGTGTTAATTGTTCAGGAAGTTTTATAACAGAAAGGCTTTCTTTTTTTGGCTGGCTTCCTTCCGGCTTTTTAAAAACCCGGACAATAGATGGTGAATAAAAACTTACCTCTACATCCATTGATTGGATAACGGCATGGATACCCTGTGGAGTTTTTGAAAAGACTGGGCCCGTACGGAAATGTGGTAGCCTAAAAATAATGTAATTACGGCAATAAAGTTTCTTTTCATATTTAATACAATTTGAGGCTGTATCATAAGGTAGTTTTTCTGAATTTGTCATGCTGAGCTTGTCGAAACGCCTTACACAGGCCTATTAAAGATCCTTCGACAGGCTCAGGATGACAGTTCTCTATGTTACAATACAGCCTCAGTAATGAGGACTAGTATCCCTGGTTTTGTTTTATGTTCGGGTTTTTAGCAAGTTCGGCACGTGGAATGGGTAATAATGTACGGTAATCTCCATTTGGCGAATGTGATAACCACGATTTTTGGTGAAAACACCAAATCTGATCATATCCTGTCTACGTCGTCCTTCGGTATTGAATTCCCAGCCCAGTTCATCAAGAAACCTTCCATATTGAATGTCACTTCCACCTTCTACAGTAGAAGTTAAGTGATTGCGGAGGCCATAGTTATACACGCTGCCTAACAGAAGCTGGCTACCGGTTACGGTTGCTTTTGAAGGATTGCTTAAGAATGACCGTTGACGAACCTGTGTTACCAATGCAGCGGCACCGGCAGCATCGCCTGTTCTTAACAGGCATTCGGCCTTCATCATTAAAACATCAGCATACCTAAGCAAGGGGAAATCGTTGTTCATCCCAACCAGGGCACCTGGTTTGAATTCAAATTTTCCTAACCTGAAACCATGTACTTCATCCGATTGATCAACACCGGGAAGCTCATTGATATAAATCAGCGGTTTACCATTACTTGCGCCAATGGTTCCCAATAAAACAGCACCTGCAGCGGTATATTGCTGCCCCTGTACATAATTGTCCTTTAGGCGGTTGTCCTCAGGATCGAAAGTGCTTACAAACTGTGGTGTGGCACAGATTCCGCCCCATGGCGAGTTTTTAAAGTTATAAGTAGCCTGGTTTTCTGGCTGAAGTGTTTCCATGTGCAGGGTGAAAGCATCACCACCGTCTGTAGTAAACTTTTCATCAAAGGGTATAGCAAAAATGGTTTCTCTGCTTCCTTCATTTGCATCAAGAAAAATGGTTTTCTGATTGGCTTCAAGCGTATATACGTTCGATGCAATGATCTCATTACATGCTGCAATGCATTGAGCATAGGCTGGAGTGCCAGTATATACGTTAGCATTCAGGTAAACTTTAGCCAGCAGGGCAGAGGCAGCCCAGTAATTAAATTTGCCATAAGTAGCCTGGGTATTGGCCTTGCTCAGGTTTGGAAGGCTTTCGGTAAGTTCTTTAACAATAAAAGCATAAACCTGGGCACGGGTGCTCTGTTGTGGAAGAAATCCGGAGGGCACGTCAAATTTATCGACTATAGGTACCCCGGCAAAGAAGTCGCAGAGTGCATAATAGTAAGATGCTCTTAAGGCACGCAACTCGGCTATGGTAGCATCTTTACCTGTAGGAATTGGAATCAGGTTGGATTGAATTTGATAGAGTACGCGGTTACAGGAGGTAATACCTCCATAAGCATTGTTCCAGATCTGGTAGCTGTTGTCCTCATCTGATGTCCATCTATGTTCATGCATCCGGCGATAGATCCCATTGTCAACCCAGCCGTTCGGGCGGGCAGGTATTACGGCTTCATCACTGGAAATCTCATTGGTACGAAAGATCGAGTTGTTACTTCGTCCGAGCATTAAGGGCCTCCAATAGGTGTAACCTGCGCCAACCAGGGCCGCCACATCAGAGGTATTAGGGGTAAACTTATTTTGAATAAATGCAGCATAGTTTTCGTCCTTTAACTTCGTGCAGGATGCTAAACTAATAACCAGGACCACAAGTGCCATGATGCCGGTGCTCAATATAAATCTTGTTTTCATGATGTAAAGGATTAAAGATTAAGAGAAAAACCTAATGTAAAAGTACGGGCGGTAGGGTATTTATCCCTGTTATCATTACCAGGTGCCAAACCGCTCCAGTCTACTTCGGGGTCTAATCCTTTATAGCCTGTGATGGTAAAAGTGTTTAACGAAGAAACATAAACTCTTGCGCCCTTAAGGTATTTGGTTTTTAGCTTGTTAAAGGTATAACCCAATACAATGTTGTCAATTTTCCAGAAATCGCCGTTTTCTACATAATAGCTGTTAAATTCTACCGGCATATTCTTATTAAGAACAGCTGTGCCAAAAACAGGGTCATAAGCTGATACCAGGCGGTTATAGTTCTGAATGCCCGTGTTCTCATAATACATTCTTTGGAAATTGAGAATCTGAAAACCAAATGCGCCACGCATCGTAATGCTTAAATCAAGGTCTTTATACCTGAAGTTGTTGTTCCATCCGCCTGTAAATTTAGGAATACCGTTTCCAAGCACTTTTTTATCTTCAAAAGCATGATTAAACTGGCTGTAGGAAACATCTTCACCATTTTTACCTTCATAAATCCACTGACCATCAGCCGTTACACCTTTAACTTTAAAGCCATAAAAATCTCCAATGTTATCACCAACACGCACAATATTGGTAAAGGTGGTTGCTGGCGGGCCTGTTCCCCCTGTAGTGAAAAAGTCGTTTGTGGCCTGGTATAAATCGTTAGATAAACTAACCAGTTTATTTCTGTTGGTTGAAAAGTTGAAGCTTGTTGTCCATTCAAAAACTTTGCTCTGTATCGGTACAATGTTTAATAAAACCTCAATACCTTTATTTTGCATGGTACCCACATTTGCTCTTGTACTTGGATAAAGGTTTGGTGGGCTGGGCACCTGATAATCAAATAATAATCCATTGTAATTTCTGTTGTAAACATCAACAGTACCCGTAACTCTTCCTTTATACATGCTGAAATCAAGACCAATATTAGTCTCTCTTTTTTCTTCCCAGCGCAAAGCCGGATTAGGGTTCTGCGTAGGAACGAGTGTCTGGATCCAGTTGCCATTAGATAGCACGTTAGCGCCATAGCCTAATAATGCAACAGCGCGGAAACCATCGCTAGGCTGGTTACCGGTTACACCATATCCTGCACGAAGCTTTAAGTCATCAAAAATTGTTTGATCTTTCATAAATGCTTCGTTGGTGATTTTCCATCCAACAGATACGGACGGAAAATTACCATAAGGTTTTGCAGCACCATAAAGCTGGCTGGCACCTTCTCTTCTTAAAGAGGCCATCAACAGGTATCTGTCTTTGTAGCTATAGGTTAACCTGCTAAAAAATCCAATCAGGTTGGTTTCTGAATAGCCACTTCCTAATAGTGCATCTAAAGCGCGGTTTGCACCACGACCCTGCTGAATGTTATAATAACCAAAAGCATCTGTAGGGAAATCATAATTTCGCTCATAGAAATTCAGGTACGAATTATCCTGATAACTGTATCCGCCCAATAATGTGAAACTATGGTCGCCCAGTTTTTTTGAGTATTGAGCTGTAAGCTCAAGCAATCGGTCTATACTTTGAGTAGAACCCAGGGAGGCATAGCCATTAAGTTTATCTCTGATGTTGGAAATGTGGAACTTTGATTCTGAATAACCACCATTTGACACATATTTGGTGTATGAACCTAAGGCACTTAACTTAAGATCAGCGATGGGGTTATAAGTAATCTGCGAATTTAAACGCTGAGTGGTGTTCTGGTTAAGTCCTGTGCTTTCGAAAAGGCGCGCAACAGGGTTATCATATTCAAAATTATTCGGCTCTTCGAAGTAATGTCCGTCACTACCGAAAAGGGGAGAGGTTGGATTACGGATCAGGGCCTGACGGTAAACCACGCCATTGAAACTGCCACCATCCTGTGTTTGGGTATATTTATTGTTCTGTACCAAAACGCCCATGTTAACTTTTACCTTATTATCAAACATGGAGTGGTTAATGTCTGCCCTGGCAGTAAGCGTAGCGTTGTCAGATTTTTTAAATATCCCGTTAAAATAGCGGTAGTTTACGGTAGCCAGGTAATTGGTTTGTCCGTTACCTCCACGGAAAGTAATATTGTGGATGTTGGTAATAGGTGTTTTATTAGAAATCTCTTTTAGCCAATCCGTGCTCGCACCAAGATCGTATGAGGCAAGACGTGTTCCCTCGGCAATCTGCCTGCGGTAATCATCGGCAGTGAGCATATTGAGTTTTCGGGCAATAGTTTGGGTACTCACAGAACCATTGTATTCCACTACATTATTATTCTTTCCCGAAGATCTTTTAGTGGTAACGATAATTACACCATTGGTACCGCGTACACCGTAAATGGCAGCGGCTGAACCATCTTTTAATACATCTATTGATTCAATATCTTCTGGTGCAACCAGCTTAAGGCTACTTGGTACACCATCTACAATAACAAGCGGATCGGCATTGGCACCAAAGAGTGTGTTGTTTCCACGAAGCCTGATTTTACTACCTGAGGTAGGGTCGCCACTTGGCGTGCTAACGGTTAGTCCGGCTACTTTACCCTGAATTAACTGGCCTGCATCTAATACTGGCGATTTTACAAAATTCTCGGCTTTAACACTCGCTACAGAACTTGTTACATCACCCTTACGTTGCAATCCATATCCGATTACAACTACATCGGTTAAATTATTAAGTTCGGCCTTTAGCTGAACATTGATTTCAGTTCTGTTATTGACTGCGATTTCCTGGGAAGCGAAGCCTACCGAGCTAAAAATCAGAGTTTCGGTACCAGTGGCAACCTTAAGGCTGTAGGTTCCGTTCGGTGCGGTTTGAACACCTGTATTGGTGCCTTTAATTTTAATGCTAACAGACGGAATCGGAAGACCTGCCTCATCAGTAACTCTACCTGTAATGCCAATTTCAGCTACTTTATTTATTGTGGGTTCAGTTATTGCTCTCCGCTGGATAATGATAATATGATCTTCGAGCTTGTAGCTGATGGGTTGTGATCTCAGCGAGAGATCCAATGCCTCTGCCAAACTCATTTTGTTAATTTCGATACTCACCGGGTGAGTTCCGCTAAGCATTTGCCTGGTGTACAAAAACTGATAACCGGTTTGGCGCTCAATTTCCTTGAAAATTTTTTCAACAGCAGCATTCTTTTTTGAAAGCGTTACCGTTTGTCCGCTGCTGGCTAACGAGAGCTGTAACATTAAGGAAACTAAAAGTAAGCATGTTAATTTCATAACCAGTAGCGGTTTACGCAGATAGGCCAGAAGCCTATTTACGCGTGATGCATAATAATTCATATATTTGAATGTTTGGGTTTATACTTGGTTGTCTATTGTCTGGAATACTTGGTGGCGATCCAAACATCAGGTCAGAGTGTTACAGCACTCTGGCTTTTGTTTCATGGATGGGCCAACCTATTTCTGTAAGGTTATGGCATAATGGTCACGCTCCTTCCTCTGATTTTAAAATGCAACAATCCGGTCAACTCCAGCCTGTGGAGTACTTCTTCCAAGTTTTTGGATTTTGGAATCGAACCGACAAATTCTTCCTGCGTTATTTCACGCTGATATTTTACATCAACATCATACCATCGGGATATTTTCCCCATCACCGTGCCGATGCGTTCATGTTCAAATGAAAAATTTCCGTTTTTCCATCCCATCACGTGGTTCGTATCAACATTAACAATACCGATGTTATGACCTGAAATGGCCTGCTGACCAGGCAAAATTATTTTTTTCTATCACCTTTACTTACCTCTACCGAACCCTGAAGTAAGGTTGTTCTAGGAATTTCACCATCTCCGTATGCGCAGATATTAAAATGAGTGCCCAGCACTTTTACATTTGAGCCATCAAAATCAACTATGAAAGGTTTGTTCGGATTATGGACCACCTCAAAATAAGCTTCGCCTTGCAGGGCAATTTTCCTGGTATTGCCCGAAAAAGCTACCGGGTAAGTTATTTTGCTCTCTGCATTCAGCCAAACCTTACTTCCATCAGGAAGATTAACGCAGTATTGTCCGCCGCGTGGCGTTACAATGGTGTTCGAATTACCTGTTGCTAAAGCGGCAGCTGTATTGATTTTTCTGTATTTTAAAAGGCCGTTGCTTTGTTTTTCGATAGAATAGCCATTTTCTACGGCGAGCTGTCCATTTGTAAAATTATTTACTTCAATGCGCTTACCGTTTGAGAGAATAAGCAGTACTTTGTCACTTCCTCCATAAATAGCTTTTGCATGTGGGATGCTTGTGTTTTTGGACAATGCGGTGTGTTTGTTCCCATCTACACTAGCATAATAGAAAAATATAGATGAGCAGGCCAGAACCAATACTGCAGCGGCAGCCATGAATTTGAAAGCTGAACGTTTCCAGGATGGTGTGTCGGCAGCCTCCAAATCATCTAGGCGCATTTCAATTTTTTTCGCTAAATCTCCGTTCTGTTCTGCTGCTAAGCTGTCTGTTTGCTGTTCGAATGATGCGCTGTATTCTTGCATGAATGCGTTTAGCTCAGGCTGATCTAATTGCTTTAACCAATTAAAAAGTCCTGCTGTTCAGGCTCAGTCAATTCACCCTGAATCAATTTTTGCTTGAGTTGCTCAACATCCTTTTGTTCCATATCTGCTAAGACGGATGTGGAAAGAAAAAGGCCCCCTCGTTAAAGAAAAAAATATAGAAAAGAAATAAAAGGTGCAATCCTGTAAAAATGTTTCAGGTGATTTCTCAGAAAAGCCATTCCGGTATAGAGCTGTTTTTTGACTACCGATTTGGATATTTTTAACTGTAGTGCAATTTCATCAAGAGAAAGGTCATCGTTTATTTTGAGCTCAACAATTTTTTTCTCTTTTCAGGAAGCAGGTTAAGACCACTGTATAGCTGGCTCAGGGTCTGTGAATAAATTAAATTATCGTCAGTACTGGCAGAACAGTTCTCTTCAAGGGTTTTTGAAACCTCTTTTATCCTGATCTGCGTTTTCGATTTTCGTATATAATCGATTAAAAGGTTGCGTGCACAACGATAAAGGTAAGGTTTGAAAGATCCGATAAGGGGCAGGTTTTTTCTGTTAAGCCATATTTTAACAAAGATGTCCTGCACAAGCTCATCTGCCAGATCGGTATTGCCAGAAATCGAAGCGACAAATTTCCGTAAATTTTGGAGATATTTTTTATACAACAAATTAAACGCGAGACGATCACCATCAGCTATGCGCAACAAAAGTTCTATTTCCTCTGAAACATCTTTCATCTGTTTAAAAATTTGGTTAGAATAAAACCCCTTAATTGCTAAATTGAGGCAGTTATCGCTCAAAGAAGTTACGCTAAAAGTTAGGTTTAATTAACTTACCAGCGTCTGATTTCATAAGACGTCTGCACGAATGTAGTAACACTTATTAAATAAAAAAATAAAGTAGCTGTATTTTTAGCGTATTTATAACGTTTATTTTTTGTAAGCTTTTCAGGAACTTGTAAAATTGGCTTTTACACCGGTTAACAAGGCCTTTTTTTGCCAGCATGGATATTGTAGATTTACTGGTGTTTAATGATTTGTCAATAAGTTTTTCGATACAAGAGGATGGCGGCATTGTAACCCGATCGGATTGTATGCTTGGACTTTTGTCAAGGGCGTCATTTCGACCGTAGTGGAGAAATCTTTTCATATCGTTCAAAGATTTCTCCATTTCGCTGCGCTTCATCCGATAGTTATCGGATCGAAATGACGGCGATTTTTTAAATCTGTCATTGATAACCTAGTGTATTGCTTTTATTAATGCGTTGAAATGGTCTTCAACTACGCTACCATTGACATTATTTGCAAATCATTATTAATCAGCACTTTATTTGCTTTAGTATTTCCGTCCAGCTAGACCATAGCACGATATCCCCGTTCTGCTTAAATCCGGCCTAACAAATTTTTCGGGCTGCACTGTCCAAGCCAACCTACTAGCTTCGAAAGAAAACGGCGAAGCCCTCATGAATGCAGCTGAAAGCTATAATACAAATGGATAAATTTTCAGCCGGCAGTTTTTGTTTTTTCATTTGTCTTTATGTTTTCAATGGCATTCAAGCTAGCTTCGCTGGTCTTTTTGATGCCAAAAAGAAAGAGCCTTTCGGCGGCGGAGAGCCGAGGCAAGACCGAGCAGTAGGAAAAGGGAAACGATTGTAAGTCACTCATATTGATTTTTATACAATAAATTACCCCTCAGACTGACGTACGAATTAATTTTTAAACAAGTTTTTATCACTTCAATTTGAGCATTTCCCCAATTGCTTATTTTAAGGTCACATCCAGGTAAACAGAATGCCTTCCGTAGCTATCATAAAATGGTTTAAACAAAACTCCGTCTATAGTAAATTCCAGTTTGGCTGGATTGCCTTTGATGGTTTTCCCCAAATCATCAGCATTAAGGACAACATTACGCCAGTCTTTCCTTGCCTCTGGCTCCTGGGCGGCAAGCAGTATGGGACCATAAAATAAACTTGCAATATTCTGCTGATCCATTACCGGATCTAAATGAAACTGAAAAGGCATTGTTAAATCAACCTGATCTCCAGATTTCCAGTTTCTCGAAATTTTAAGGTAAGTTCCCGGTACTGCATTTAACTTTTGTTGCTGGCCATTAATTTTGACAAAGAAACCCTTTGTTGCCCATCCTGGAACCCGCACGTAAAGGTCAAATTGACCATTACCGTTGATGGTTAAACTGGTTTGATCTGATTTTGGATAGCTGGTAGTTTGTTCAATCTTAATTTTTCGCTCGGACCAGTTTAATACAGATGGAATGAAAAGGTTAACATATAAAGATTGATTATTCTGATCTTTAAAATAAATAGAATTCTGTAATTTGGTACTACTTTCCAATGCGGTACCATTGCAACAGGTAAAACCGGTCATGTCATCATTGCTGAATTGTTTTGCAGAACCTGGCCTAAGCGATATATGGTAAGTATTTCCGGGATTATCTTTTGCTACGGAAGCTAAGATGTCATTATATAAAGCCCGTTCGTAGTAGTCCATTAATTCTGCTTTTTGTTCGAAGAGAAACAGATCTCCTGTAAGTTTAAGCATATTGTAGGTGGCGCAGGTTTCATTTTGCCCACCTTCAGAAAATCCATTTTCGTATAAGGTTCCCGGCTGTGCAATAAAACATTCTGCATTGGCCGGATTTCTTGCACCAGCAACGCCGCCTATACTATACATATAATTATTTACGACTTTATGCCAGAAGTTATCAGCAATTTTAAAGTAATCTGACTGGTTTGATACACGATAAAGTTCCATACTACCAACAATCTGAGGAATATGCTGATTAGCGTGAAGGCCACGCAAAAGATCCACATTTTTAACTAAGCCACTGCTATGTGCGGCATCGCCATAAAACAAACGGATGTTGTCAAAAAGCTGTGCTGTTTTCAGATAATTTTCTTTTCCGGTGATTCTGTAGAGATGCGCCATTGATTCATTCATGCCACCAAACTCACCAGCAATATAGGTACTCCACATTTTGGTTAAGGTTTGTTGTGGTAAATGGCTTAATCGGGTATATACCCAGTCACTCATATTGGTTGCAATTTCAAGTGCTTTTTTATTACCGCTAACCTCGTAAATATCAATCAGTCCGGCTAAGATTTTATGTAAAGTATAATAAGGTGCCCAAATCTGATTGTTTTGTCCACCATATTTAGCGCCATTTTCAAGCATGATAAACTGATCTGGCGGATAGGCACTGATGAATCCTTTTCCCCAATTCCAATAATCCCTTCTGATTCCCTTTTCGCTAATATCAGAATTATAGGCTGTTTTTCCAGGACCAAAAGGAATAGCTAACGGATCTGCAACAGCAGCGCCGCCCGCTTTTTGAGGTTTTCCGGATAATTGAGATATCGTATAGAGTGTATTAACCATATACTCCATTTTATCGGCGAAAATTTTCTGCAATGCTTTATCATTACCTGCGCCTGCATAAGCTTGTGCAATAGCACTTAAATAATGTCCGGTAGCATGACCTCGTAATTTAGTATCTTCGCTATCCCATACTCCAAGTGGTTTCGCACTGGCCGGCTGTTTCTGGCCAAAAGCGTGGCGAAACATATACAGGAACGAATTAGGATCTGTTTTAGCCAATGTTCGGATAAATTTATCCCTGTTTTCAATAAATTTCGTATCATGCCCTTCATGATCAGCCTTTAGCATCACCTGGTTCAAGGCAAAAGGTTGTAGCTTAATAGCAGGTGTCGCCTCGTTGTCGGTCGGAGTCACCTTTACCTGTGCTTTCGGCTTAAAGTTTGTTCCTGGTACATAACCGGTAATGGTATAATTTCCCGGTTGGGCAACTGTCAAATTATCTGTTGGGTTTGGCCAGATTACCTTTACCATTGGGCCAGTTTTACCTGCTTGATAAGTTCCGGCAACAGCACCTGGTAATCGGGGAAGATTACCTACACTCGTTGTTACGTCAATATCATTTACCTGAGTTAGATATTTGGTATATAATTGGGATGCATCTGCGGGAAAATGTTGCAGGTTATCATCTGTTTTAGCCGAAGTGTTTACTGTCGTTTCGTTGGCCTCATATTGTTCGTGGCGATAAATGGAAACAATTTGCTTTGCATTTAAAGGTACCCGATAAATTCTGAAATCATGGATTAAAGCATTCAGTTCAGTGTTTTTAACTGATATGGCTTTGCCAAGGTTTAGCAATTTCTTATCCGATTTGTTCTGACCGAAAATAGCAGTAAGATCAAAGTTGATATCTTTTGCTTCAGCAACTTTTTTTCCATTAAGGTAACTTGTCAGAGATTTTGAGGGAATGTCAACAACAATAGCCAGATGCGCCCATTGGTTGAGAGCAGGAGTCGGCCCCTTTGTGATTATACTTGATTGCTTTCCATTTTGGATCATAGCAAGAAAACCCTGATCATTCTGTTTACTGTTGAGTTGTGAGGAAAAATGTTTATCGTCGCTTTGACCAAAGTCAAAAAAACTTTGTTCCGATCGTTCGCTTTTAAGTAAAACCCAACTGGTTATGCTGATGGATTCAATATCTGTTAATGCTCCCGCAGGGATGCTTACATAAGTTCCTGTAATTCCCGGCAAAGAAAGTACTTTTCCGAAGCGACTGTCTTGTGCAAATTGCGGTTGACCTCCAATAAAATTTGCATTAAATCGATTTCTGGACCAGTCCTTTAAATCACCTTTAAGTTCATATCTGGCACTCATGGCCGTTTCGCCAATGCCATCGAGGATTTGATCACCATTTTGTGCCAGAACCGTGTTGCCTGTTATTATAAAAACAGCAAGGTATGACATGGAGCGGAAGACTTTGTAAATTTTCATAATTGATAAAATTAAACAAAAAGAGCAATAGACGAAGCCCTGGAAATTGCAGGTATTGTGCATATTTTAACCTTATTTTATGTTGACAATGCAAAGTAATGCCCAATTGTGGTGTGAATTGATTCTCTTGAGTCGTTTTTGTTTTCCCTCCGGGTAAGGGAATATTTTAAAGATTGGAGTATTAAAAATGGGAAAGGTTAAAATATTGATACTATGGATTAATATACAACGGTAATCTGGATTATACTTCGTTTATATTTACGTGCTGACCTATAACAGCTGTTTCCAAAATTCCTGACGTAACACTTAACCATGAAGAAAAAATATCTAAAGCCATTCATTTTATTTCTACTGTGTTCTACTTTTCAAATGGTACTGGCGCAATCTGCAAAGGAGGCTGTGGTACATGGAAATCCAATTATACCGGGTTATTTTGCAGATCCAACGGTAAAGAAGTTTGGAGATACTTATTACATATATGCTACAACAGATGGTAACGGTGGTGGTTTCGGTCCTTCCCAGGTATGGACATCTAAAGATTTTGTGAATTGGGTCATGCAGGATATGAACTGGCCAACCACGCACTACTACTGGGCGCCAGATGTAACCCAGGGTGCCGATAGTAAGTATTATCTGTATTACTGCCAGCCTGTTGAGATTTTTGGAGCTTCATCTGATACCCCTGTTGGTCCCTGGACATCGCTATTACCTAAAGGTAAACCGATTGTTTCTAATTTTATGGTGCCAAATGTAATTACGCTTGATGGACAGACTTTTAAGGATGATGATGGCAAATATTATATGTACTGGGGCACCTGGGGCATTTATCCCAACCATGGCTGTGGTGTTGGTCTTTTAAATAAAGATATGAAATCCTTTTCCAGGCTGGCACAGATTCCCAATACTGATGCAAAAGAGTTTTTCGAAGCACCCTTTGTATTTAAAAGAAAAGGAATTTACTATTTGACCTATTCTTCAGGTTATTGTGAGGATGGCACTTACAGGGTTCAATATGCAACTGCAACCAACCCGATGGGACCTTTTAAATATGCCGCTAATAATCCCATTTTATCTACAAATAAAGACGGAACGGTGCACGGGCCGGGACATCAATCTGTATTGCAACAGGGTGATGATTTTTACCTGGTTTATCACCGGCATAATAATCCGCATAATGATGGCGGTTACCACAGGCAGATTGCAGTAGACAAAATGGTATTCGATGATGAAGGGAATATACTTAAGATTTTACCAACACATACCGGAATCGGTTATCTGGCGAAAAATGCCAACCCACATCCAAATTTAGCGCAAGGTAAAAAAGTGTCCGCATCCTCCAGCTATGATGAAAATTTTAAAGCGGAATTTGCCTTTGATGATAATAATGGAACATTATGGAAAAGCAAAAGCAATATAGGGCCTGCCTGGGTGCAGGTAGATTTGGGAAAAATAGAGCATGTTAAAAGTATCCATACGCAGTTTGAATATGCCACCTGGTACTATCAATATAAGATCATGTATTCGGTTAACGGAAAAACATGGAAAATATATGCCGATCGCAGTAAAAATACACAACATGGAAGCCCGATGATTGATTTCGGAAATATTAAGGCGAGGTACCTCCGTACCATGGTTTTACAGACTGAATATCCGGGATTGAATAAAGCGATATGGAATATTAAAGTTTTCGATAATGCAGAATATCATCCGGTAATGAATACCAAAATTAAAAAATGGCAACCTTTAAAAGCTTTTGAACCAAAAGGTTTATTGCTAGACCTGGCATTAGATAATCTCCGGACAGGCACCGTTGTAGCAAACCTTCAAAATAAAGGTAAGTTGGGTGGGCATTTTTTGGCTAGTGGAACAACTAGACCCACTACCTCAATGATCGCAGGCAAAAAAGCATTGGTTTTTACTGGTCAGGAGCGCTTATCTTCATCAGTTCCTGCGCCGCAGTCTCTACTTGGAAACAGCAGCTATAGCGTAAGTATGTGGGTTTTAAATCCAGAGATTGATAAAGAAGAAACCATTATTTCGTGGACAGGGCGGGGAGGGGTTAATTTAAGTAACGCTGCAGTCGGTTATGGGAATAGTAAAACTGCAGGCGCAATAACCCATCTGGGATGGGCAGATTTAGGATACAAGCATTTACCAAAAGCAAATGAATGGCATCTGATCAGCATTGTTTTTGATGGTACAATGGAACATATTTATGTTGATGGAGAATTGGACAGGAGAGAAAGAAGGATGCTCTTTATCAATAACCTCAGGCATTTTCTCATCGGCGGAAATGAAGATGGAAGTGCAGGGTTTTCCGGTGCATTGGCTTCATTAAAAATTTATGATGTGCCACTAAGCCATGAAGAAATTAAAGCAGCTTATAAAAAAGGGCTGCCTAATAATATCGTGCTACATGTAGAGGCAAAAAATCTCGACTATGGCAATTTGAATAAGTGGACTAACAACGGTGCTGCTTTGGGGGTACTTGGAAGTAAGGGAAAAGCAGAAGTTGCCGATGTAAATGGGAAAATAGCAGTGGTATTGTACAATAAGGGTAAATTGCTTCTTAGCAATGAAATGACCGAAGCACCAGATTTTTCAAAACCTTTTAGCGCCATTTTTTCATTGTATTCGCAAGCCGGATCAAAAACAGATTTATTTTTTGGCAAAGGAAATAAAACGGCCAGGATAGCAGGAACCGGAAAGTGGCAACAGGTGATCTGTACTTATTACAGAGGTAGATTCAAGATTTTTGTAAATGGTAAATTAGCTGGAAATGATAATCCCCCTAACAGACAAAAAGATCAGCGTATTTTAATTGGATCTGCAACGGAAGGGACTTCAGTAGCCATATCATCAATTTATGTGTTTAATTATGGTCTTGATGATAGCCGTTGTATGCTGGAATTTAATTTTTGGAAACAGACACTAAATAACAACCTCTCACACGCGTCATTCGCCTTAAAACCATCAGCTGTTACGCCAAATATGGTTTCTATGGCTGCGGATAAACCAGTGTTGCCTGGTACCAATTTTGAATACCTTTTTAAAAGTGATGGAGATAAAAGCACCCTAAAATGGTTAAAATCTCCAGATTATACTGACTTTTCAGTTGCGTCAGAAAAGCGCTATACTTACACTGTAAAGGTTAGAGATAACTTTGGCAATGTTACCCCAACCTCGTTACCCTGTGCCGTTACAACAGATTCTATACTTTTTGTAATCAGAAAGCAAAATGGAGCAGCGTTATCGGTTCCGGCAAGAGCAGATGGTTTGAAAGGTACTTCCTGGGACGGTTTGATAGGAAATGCGGACACCGTTGCCCAGCATTCCGGTGTATTGAAGCTGGTGTCGCACAATACATTCTGGGATGGATCAATGGCAACAGGACCATTTGCTTACAACCAGGTAGAAGGTAATTTTACTGCCGAGGTGTTGCTATCCGATATGTTAGGGCTGAACCAAAAGAAAGCTTATGGTGCAAATGAGGCAGGTATAATGGTTAAAGAACCATCAAGTGGGGCAAAGCTCATACAAAATGGTGTGATGCCAGGCTGGGGTGTCGGAAACATCATAACTGATTTTAACCAGGGGGAACGCAAACAGTTGAACAACCTATCGGGATGGGCTTTTTATCGTCATTTACAAATACAAAGGCAGGGAAATCTATTTTTTATGCGTGGCAGCCATGATGGAAAGGATTGGGTAAATCTTCCCGGCAGTCCGGTAAAAAGAGATGATATGAGTAGCGGAGTTTTAGAGGTGGGCGTGTATCATGCTACTTATGGTGATATTTCTGGTTATGCATCGTTTAGTGATTTTAAGATCATCCAGAAGAAATAAAAGAGAAAAATTAATATTTGTTATTGAAATTGGTTGACCAATTTTGTTATTAACTAAGCACCGCGGTTGGTTAGAGCGTAGTCTAAGACTTCATGAGATTTGATAAATTGCAAATAAATGCCCTTCAATTACGTTACCATTAACGTTATTTTGCAATTATTTATTAATGAGCGACTTGCGGAGTCTATGGATTTCCTTATAGCTAGGCCGTAGCACGGTATCTCCGTTCTGCTTAAATCCGGCCTAACAAATTTTTCGGGCTCCACTGACAAAGCCATCCCACTGGCTTCGAAAGAAAACGGCGAAGCCCTCATGAATGCAGCTGAAAGTTATAAACAACAAATGAATAAATTTTCAGCCGGTGTTTTTTGTTTTTTCATGTGTTTTTATGTTTTCAATGGCATTCAAGCTAGCTTCGCTGGTCTTTTTGACACCAAAAAGAAAGAGCCCTTCGGCGGCGGCGAGCCGAGGCAAGATCGTGGCGTATGGCAAAAGACATTAATTGTACATCACTCATATTGATTTTTAAACCATAAATTACCCCTCAAGGCGGCATCTTTTGAGATTTATCCCTTAACTTAATGAGATTGCCTGAAGGCTCTGCGAAGCAAATCTTTTAATATAGTCCAAAGATCTCTCCGCTCCGCGTTGCTCCGGTCGAGATGACGACCATTCTATTGGAGGTTGACATCCGAAATTTTATTTAATTTTAAACAGGTTCGAAGATAATTGTCCTTTCGGCTGTAATGGAGAACCCGAAGGCTCTGCGGAGCAAAATTTTTTAAATTTGATTTCAATAACTTAGTTCAAAGATCTCTCCATTCCCCTGCGCTTCAGTCAAGATGACGACCACTCTATTGGAATCTGTCAATGAAGCCTTAAGATGGCCATGTTGCAAACAAAAAACCCAGGACCGCTTTTACACGACCTGGGCATCATCATCATTATTAACTAACTAAGGTTTTTTCGTAATTGTAGGTATTTGAATAGATACGGTATAGCTGCCTGCTGACAAAGCCTTGAAGCCAAAAAAAACAGGGTTAGCATTTCTATTTTCTACAGTAAATCTTGCGGGGATACGGTAATAATTTCCGGTTCCGTTGGCGCCATCTTTAATGGGGAAGCCGTTAGGAAGATCAATAAACTCCCATTCTAGTGCTGAAGATGTTTTTACAAGTGGAAAATAGGGGTTCATCTGAGAAAAGTTACCTCTATCGCCTCTGGTGATTACCTGTCCGGCAGAAGGATCAAAAGCTGCACCATTTTTATCCAAAAAGACAAACCTGATCTTATTAGGACCTTTATTGTCGTACGTAACGGTAATGGGTAGGTTTATCCTGTCACTGAAGCCTGTTTCAGCATCCGGATCAGAGGTAGTCACAAACGGTCCAGCGTCGAGAGCAAAATAAGTCTTTGGCAATAGCTGTATCCTGCATGCATTTAAAATCTGGCGGGTACCTTTAACGTTGCTTACCTCTACATCTATTACATAATTGCCGGTAGCAACAAATGCTGTAGCCTGGGAGAGAGATATTCTTCCTCCAATCTCACTCACCTCCAGGGGTAAAGCCGGTTTAAGTACAATTTTTTGTTTACTAAAGCAACGGTTGAATCGGCACTGGTAATCTGACCAAGAAACTGTTTAATCGTAAACTCTTTTGTCATTTCGGGCGCCGGCTGCCCGGTGTCTGCATTTCTAACGGCAAGAAGTTTAACCTTTACTGGTCCGGTGGTTCCATCTAATTCAATCGCGTTTGAATTTGTTACATTTCCCTGGGTAGCAATTAAAGGGTTTGGACTGTAAAACATATAGTCACTGATGAAACCCTTTTCTACCTTTTTACAGCCGAAAAAAATGCCGGTCAAAGCTAGCGCAGATATGGATGAAATTAATAATATTTTCTTCATGATTTTTACCTGTTATGATTCCACGTTAGAATCTGATGAATGTATGGTTGTTGCTCAGCACATGCAGCATTCCGCCAGATGATGGTTCTATATCGGTGGTCTGGCATTGTGCTTTAAGGTCTACGTTTGGATCATTGGGTTGTGCAGTTACATTAGGAGGATCCAGACCACCCCTAACTTTTATATAATAGAGATAATATATCGGTGCAGATGACCAGGATTCGGCTGGCTTGGGCTGCAAAATCCTTTGGATTGCTGTTTGCGTATTTGCTGCGTTACCCACAATGGTCGCCTGTAAGGGTGTTGTCATCAATGCAATCCTTGATTTGGAGATGTACATCCTGAGCGAATCTGCGCTGATATCCTTATACATATCGGCAAGGCCATAGTTATTGTTTTCATTAATAAGTCTGACCGAATCTCTTTTTATTTTCAGGTAGCTGTTAATGGAATAGTTGGTGGGGGCAAAAAAAGTTGCTGCACCATTTACTTCCTGCTTCATGTTGTAATGATCAATCACCATAATCAGCGTATCAAACAAGTGGTACTTATGCTGTTTAAGGTAATCGTATGTTGTTAATGGGGTTTTGGCGGTACTTAATCCGCCATCTGTCAGGTATTCACTTTTCTTGCAGCTTGTAAAATAGGCAAGCCCCATACAGCATATTATGGAATAGAATATTTTATTTTTCATTATTTTACATCTTTGAGCTCCAGAACGGAGTTTGGGTTAACTTTTTGTTTATAATCATTAACGCCGGGTCTATCGGCCAATAATATTTGCCTGCATCGAAGTCGCCTTTGTTCATCTTGTCATCGCCGAATTTAATAGTGCCGGTTTTTCTGCCAAGCCTAACCAAGTCGTAAAAACGATGTCCTTCCAGAAATAGTTCTCTTCCACGCTCGTTTATAATGGCGTCAAACAAGTTGGCATTATCGCCATTCCAGGCACCCGCACCTGCTATGCCCCTTACTTCATTGAGTATGGCCCTGGATTGATCAAACTGGTTTAATGCTGCAAGTGCTTCTGCCTTTAAAAGCTTTATATCTGCAAGCCTGAAAATGATGATGTTATTATGGGCTACCGGAATAATTACGTTTTGTCCGTTAACATAGGTGATATTCGAATACTTGATACAGATCGGGTCTGTTGAATTGGTCAGCGCAAAGGCTTTGGAATACCGTTTATCGTTAAGATCATCGAAAAGATTCTTTAACGTAGTGGTATTGAGTGAAAAAACAGCATTTCCGGTATTAGTTGTTAAATAAGGGCTTTTTAACGTGTAATTTGCTATGTTAGCTACATTGCCTTCATTTTCACCACTTTGGGCAATCTCAAAAATGCCCTCATTAGATTTACCTTTGTATATGTCAAGGTAACTATCCCTGTTTACATACTGATAAAAGTTTTGGTCGATAATCTTGCTGGTTGTCAAATTACAGTTTTGGTAATCGCCCTGCCAGGCATAAATATGTGCCAGAAGGGCGTAAGCTGAACCTTTATTTGCTCTTACGGCTCTATTTGCCGGGTTCGCATAATCCCAGTTCAAAAGGCTTATTGCCATGTTAACATCACTTAAGCATTGTGCTAAAACTTCAGCTGCCTTATTGCGTGGAATATCTACGGCATCTGCAATCGCTCCGGTTTGTGTAACCAGGGGAACATCTCCCCAAATTCTGGTCATGTAGAAATAATTGAATGCCCTTAAAAAATAGGCTTCGCCCAAGAGATTATTTTTTGATGTAGGAGAAGAAAATTTATCATCTGGTATTGTCGGGATAAATTTGAGACATCTATTGGCTTGGTCTATGGCGCTATAGAAGCTGTCATATCTTCTCATTTGCATCATTGGATCTCCTGTTTCTGCAGTAGCAACAGCTATGGACCAATTGATCGCAGCAATGTTGTCGAAACGATAAGAATTCGCAGAAGAGAATTCATCAGTAGGCAGGTCTCCGTAGGCATAAAAAGCAAGTCCATTTGCCTTATTCAAGGTTTTTCTCAATAGTGCGTAACCTCCTGCTATACCCTTGTCTGCATCGTTCTCATTTTTCCAAAAGGTAATATCTGTAGAGGTGCTAATGGGTTTTTCATCAAGAAACTTTTTGCATGAAGTGGCCATGCTCAATCCGATTGCACAGCATATATATATTGCTAATCTTTTCATCGTAGTAATGTTTAAAATGTTAAATCAATGCCAAATGTGTACTTTTTGGGAATGGGATAGTCGTTTCCGCCAGAATACCCATCTACTCCAACCGCTTCCGGATCAGGTACAGTGGATTTGGACCATACTTTTACATTATCCATTACACCGTAAAATCTAATCATGCTCATGCCTAGTTTTTTGGTGAGTTTTTGAGGCAAGGCATAGCCCAAGCGGATATTTTTGATGCGTAAGAAACTTGCGTCCTCTACGTACATGCTCTGGCCTATATGCCATTTGTCTACTGTATTGGTAATCAGTCCTGGGTATTTGGCAATATCTCCCGGTTTGGACCAGAAATCCGAAACATTAAAGTTTGATGCAGGTCCTGATCTTGGCCCCCAGTAGAAGTATGGATTAGAAGTTCCTGCATCCTGAAACTTATCTGAGAGGTAGCCATTACGCAGGCTTCGGCCAGAAATGAAAGTAACCAGCACATCAAGAGAAAAGCCTTTGTATGAAAATGAATTGTTCATACCGCCTGTAATGTCTGGATTTGGATTTCCATAAGATACATAATCATTATAATCGATATTGTAATCCCCGTTCTGATCTGCCCTTGCCGGATCACCTGCACTGTATTGTGCCCCCCGAAGTGCGTAATCCGTTTGCCTGTTTTCGGGTCTACAGGAACATCTGCGTCCGTTGAATAAATTCCTTTCACGTCCCAGACCTTATAGGTGAACAATGGTTCGCCAACGCTCAGGGTCTGTTGTAGCCAAGGCGGTCCGAAAGTGAAATCTCTTCCCCCGTTTGGCAGTTTGGTAATATAATTATCGTTATAAGCGATATTGAAATTGGTTGTCCACTGAAACTTTGACTTTGGCCCAAAATTTCTCGTGGTTAAAGTTAACTCAATACCCGAATTACGGAGATCAACAAAATTGTTTGAGATCTGAGAATAACCAGTAGTAAGTGGTACGGCAACCTGAAATACCTTACTTTTAGAATCCCTTACGTAGTAATCGGCTGTTAAGGTTATTCTGTCCTTAAGCAGTCCCATGTCGATTCCCGCGTTGAACTGCGGACTTCTTTCCCAGCTGATCGAACTTGCTGATGCTGCTCCATAATAATCCGGGTATAATACTGGTGTCCCATTATAGGTATTCTGAAAGCCACCTACACCATTTGCCAATACTGATGTTGGATAACCTGCATCTCCTATTAACGATTGGTACTGGGCATAATAAGCGCCGGGATCATTTCCGGTTACGCCATAACTGGCCCTAAACTTTAAGTAGGAAACAATATTCTTCAGTGGTGAGAAGAAATGCTCTTCAGATGCATTCCAGCCTGCTGAAACTGAAGGGAAGGAGCCCCAACGGCTGTCAGCACTATACCTTGAAGAGGCATCGGCACGGTATACTGCCTGAAAAAGATATTTTCCTTTGTAATCATAAACAAAACTTCCCATCCAAGATAAGCGCGAGCGCTCCTGGATATCGTTACTTACATACAAATTTGGACCAGCAGCAATTCCCGTAACGGTTTTTACCGCATCCGAATTTCCTATACTTGAGCTATAAGTATTGTTGAGTATGTTTTTTTCCATTCCCTGTAGCAGGACGATGTTAAAATTATGTCCGCTTTTCAATGACTTATAGTAGTTTAATGTGTTCTCCAATTCCCAACGGTTGGTTTGGTAGATATATCCGTAAGCTTCATTCTGGCCGCTGGAACTTAAAAGATTTGGTTTAAAATAGCTTCTGGTATTATTGTTTATATTGTACGATATCGTGCTTTTTAAGTTTAAACCAGGTATAATAGTATATTGGGCCATTGTGTTACCATTCAAACTGGTGGTTTTGTCATCGTCTCTAAGTTCATCATATCTGCCGGTATATAACGCCTGTTCAGTTGGGCCAATGCTCCAAAAAGATGATGGGAAACCCCAGGTTGTGAAGGGGTATTTGTTTTGGTCGCCTTGACCGTGCTTGGCTTTGGTCAGGCCGACAAATAGATTGGTCTGGATCAGCAATTTTTCAGTAGGAGATACCTGGAAGAACAGGCTAGGGGTAATCCTGTTGATATCATAACCTTTCATTACCCCTTCCTCAAAGTAACGGTTGAAAGAGAATCTATAAGAATATTTATCCGTTGCCCCCGATATGCTTGCATCAATATTGCTGATATTTCCCGTTTGGAGAAATAACCCCTGCCAGTCTGTATTGTTGTTGAAAGCAGTATTTAAACTGTCGGTTAACATCATATTCAGATTTTTGAGCAGGTCGTATGATGCATTGCCCCCATAGAGTAAATCCATTTTCAGTCTTCTCTCCGCAGTACCGGTTTGGATTGGTTTCAGTGCCGGTTTGTTCGCAATACCGAAATAGCTTGATATCCTGATCTGTGGTGGAGCGCCAATAACTGCACGCTTTGTTTTTACAATAATAACGCCGTTTGCCGCCCTGGCACCATAAACTGCTGAAGCAGATGCATCCTTAAGTACATCGACAGATTCGATGTCGTTGGGGTTTATTGCCTGTAATGGACTGCTTCCATAGGCCGACCCAATATCATTGACATCATAAATCACACCATCGATAACGTATAAGGGCGAACTGCTTTGGCCTAAGTTTACATTACTTGCACCACGGATGTTGACGATGTTGTTCCCTCCGGGTTCGCCCGAAGTACTCAAGACTGTCAGGCCTGCAACCCTTCCCTGCAGCATGGCATCAAATGTAGAGTAAGGCGTATTTTCAAAATCTTTTCCTTTTACAGAAGATATAGCACCAGCTGTTTTTTTCTCTGGATATTCTGATAGCCTATGGCAACCACCTCATCCAAAGAGTTGTTATCTTCCGCAAGCTCAATATTAATGCTTGTCTGGCCTGCAGCAGAAACTTCTTTTGACTTATAGCCAACAATGCTTACCGTCAACATTGATGAGCCTTCTTTTAAGGTCAGCGAGAAGTTTCCCTTTGTATCCGAAGAGGTACCGTTTGTTGTGCCCTTTTGTTTAATAGATGCCCCGGGTAAAGGCTGGTTTTTTCCATCAGTTACTGTTCCGGTAACTTTGGTTTGTGCGAAGCTAAGAAAGGGTACCATGAGGAATATGATGATGCCCAGGAACTTACTCCGCCCTAAAGTAAGGTTTGATTTCATTAGTTTATTGGTTAGTTTAAACGTTGTGGTAACGTTTATAAATTTACCCATTAATGATTTGATTGTAATGAATATTTTACCCTATTCGAATCATTTTTTAACCAGTTTAAAGTAGAATAAATCTTCTCTCGTTGTTACCTTATCATCTGATTTAAGCTTTTCTATTATTTATGGATACCAGATATTATTGAATGTATTTCTAATAAAAAAACTCCTTATTTCTTTAAAGGAATAAGGAGTTTTTTGTCTTTAGTGATTATTCTACCGTCCATTCATGTACGCCAGTTGCTTGTTCTGGCGGAAGCCTTATTTCCATCCTTAAAGCAGAGGTACTTACCTGTTTGAATTTTACAACATTCCATTTATCCTTACTGATCTCATAAGGAGATATTGATTCTACAGGGATCCACAGTTCGCCTTTCTTGTAAAGTAACCTGTAAGAGGCTGGAATTCGACAGCCACCCCAGGGACCATCATCATACCAGTAAACTTTAGATTCGCTGACAGTCTGCTCCGATTCAAAATTATATTGCAGAAATTCGTCGGTGTTTTTTGCGGGCCACCAGTGCAGGTAGGGGAAATTTGTATCTTTTGAATTGGCAGGTTCGTACTGATCTTTGATTGCCGAGAACATTCTCTTGTTTTTTAACGAGCCTGATACCTGACTTCTGCTTGCTATGGTTGGTGCAGGCTTTGGCATGGCCGCTGATTGCTCATAAGGTATCCATACTGTCATTTCGCTTGGCCCCCTGTTTGCCCAGGCATAATACGGTATGGCCTTAACATCCTGAGCGGTTACCAAAAGGCTGTCGCTCTTTATTTGCCGTTTTGTGCTTTGGCCTTTAATATCGATTACTCCTACACCATCAAGAAGGTTTTGCTCATAATGAGAAGAGGCAATTGCATTCTTACCGATCATAATATTCTGTACCAGGCTGTCTTTATTGTCTGGGCCTTCAAGGCAGTAAACAACAGGTCCGCGTTGTAATACAAAACGTGAAGCATCGTCTTTAACGTTTTTGTTAGCGATCACTTTGTCGGTTTCCATGGGTAGGTTTAAGAAAATTTTATCGCCTTTTTCCCATTTTCTGGTTAAAACAGCATAGCCTTTTTCTGTAATAAATGATGTGACCTCCCCATTGATTGAAATCTTTACAGGAGTTGTTTTTTTATCCATAAATGAATAAAGATTTCCTGGCGAGGCCTCTTGGGCTGCCCAGCCCGGAATCCGGATTCTTAGGGTAAAAACAGCAGTTTTTTCCGGGTTGATATTGATGGTTACCTCTCCTTTCCAGGGATAGTCTGTAGTCTGTGTGATTTCTACCCCCGTGGTGGCAAGGGAAATTTTACTGGTGTTGCTCATAAACAGGTTTATATACAGGTCGTTTTTATCCTGTGCATACACATAACCTGGCAGAGAAGGTAAAAAGCGGGCCATATTACTAATGCAACATGCGCAACTGATCCACGCGCTCCGCTGATGTTGAAACATGGATGCCAATGGGTTTGGATAAAAGAAACGATCGCCACTTAACGAAACGCCAGATAATAATCCATTATATAATGTTCTTTCCAATACGTCAACGTATTTAGAATCCCCATGCAGCAGGAACATTCTTTCATTCCAGTAAACATTTCCAATAGCGGCACAGGTTTCGGCATATGCAGACATATTTGGTAATTGGTAAGCTTCTCCGAAAGCTTCACCAGCTCCTGTAGCACCAATACCTCCGGTAATATATAATTTTTTATTTACTACGTCTCCCCAAATATCATCAATAGCAGACAGGTATTTTGTATCTCCGGTAAGCGCAGCAATATCTGCCATTCCTGTATACATATAGGCTGCCCTCACGGCATGGCCAACAGCTGTATGCTGATCGGTAACTTTTTCATGTGCCTGATTATATTCATCTCCTTTCGGACCCCTCACGTCCAGGAAGAACTTTGCGAGGTCCAGATATTTTTGATTACCGGTAACACGGTACATTTTGGATAGCCCGATCTCTACAATCTGGTGGCCCGGGTATTCTTCTGTTTTTCCGGGACCAAAGGTTTTTACCAAAAGGTTTGCATTTCTAATGGCAATGTTTAATAGTGTCTTTTTACCGGTTGCCTGATAATGGGCCACTGCGGCCTCATAAAGATGTCCAGCATTATAAAGCTCATGACTTAATATCTCTTCCTTCTCCCAACGTTTAGCTCCGATCCATTCATGCGGTTTTTTTGCATTCACCGTCCTGAAAGTGAATAAATATCCATCGGGTTCTTGTGCCCCGCCGATTATGCTGATAAGCGTATCAATATAAGCTTCAAGTTTTGGATTTGCTTTATTCTGAATGGAATAAGATGCGCCCTCAATTGCTTTATATACATCGGTATCATCAAACGGAAATTCACTCATCTTATCTCCACTCATTTTTTTCCTGCCCTTAGAAAATTATCCATTCTGCCATTTGCTTTACATTGTGCAATTACATAGGGGATAGTTACTTTTGCATTGATCTCCATTTTTGGCTGCCAAAAGTTATCCTCTACATGAACCTTTGTAAACGCTACGGGCTTGATCGGATAATCTTTCTTTTGCGCAAACGTATTGAATGCCAATGAGATTAATAATGTGCAAAATAGGATTAGCTGATTTATTTTATTCTTCATACTTATCTGGTTATTTAAGGATTTTGTGTTCATTATATAAACCTGACTATTCAAAATAGTATATAAGCTGATTAGCTTTTCGGTTATATTTAGAATCACACGAAGCTAGCGCATTTGAAAATAAAAGTCTAAGTGTTTTTTTGCAGGTCGTAGCAAGATTTTACCTCAATCTTGGGTGTATGAGAACATTCTATTGCTCTGATATACCAATATATGACCCTGAATCTTTGTGGTAATAAGAGCTAGTTTCTGTATAGAATAATTTGAAATTTTTTGTTTATTACAGGCCTGCCAGATTCCAAGATCTCTCCATTTAGCTGCGCTACAGTCGAGATGACAACCATTCTATTACATACTCTCCTGTGGAGCTATTTTATTTTGCCACGATTACATTCGCTCCGCCTGGTAAAAGTTTTAGTTTTAATTGTTTTGTCTTATTTAATTTCAGCTGTTTTATTTGAGGTGAACGGTCGCCGGCATCTGAGTATAAGGTAACTTCAGTACCTGATAACATTGGAAGCGAAATGTCGATTGTTTTCTCCGTAGTTTCAGCATTTATAGCGGCAATATACCAGGCATCGCCATGGCGACGTGCCAATACACAATATTTTCCAGGATATCCATCAAGGAAAACAGTATTGTCCCAGGTTGTTGGCACATTTTTCATAAAATCGATCACGTGAGGCGCAACATCGCTGAGGTTATTTGGGGTGATGCCAAAATTCTGCACTGGATTCTGGAAAAGAATAGCGGTTGCCAATTGGAAAGTTTCTGTTGTTTTTCTGATTGTTCCTCCGTCATTTTTCTTGTTATGGCGCTTATTTAAAAGAACGGGGCCGAAATCCATTGAGCCGATAGCATTTCGGATAAAGGGGTGAAGGCTGGCATTGAAAGCTTCGTTATCATTGGCATGTTGCCCAAATATCAGGTTCTCGGATGCCAATACCGCCTCGCTTCCAGCATAATTAGGGTACATTCTTTCCCAACCTCTGGGTATTGTACAGCCATGGAAGATTACCGTTAAACCAAAAGTGTTGGCATCAGCTAAAATATCTTCATACAGTTTCATGGTTTCCTGTTTGTCGCCACCAAAGAAATCTACCTTAATTCCTTTCACCCCAATCTGCTGCATCCACGCCATTTCCTGTTTTCTTGCAGAGGCGGTATTCATTTTATATTTAGGACTTTGTGGCGCATCGTTCCAAAAACCATTGGAGTTATACCACAAGGCAATGCCAACCTTTTTGTCTTTGCCATAGGCAACCAGTTCCTCGATTTTTTCCGTCCGATCTTTGTGTCCCACCAGTTATCAATCAGTACAAACTCATAACCCATGGCCGCAGAAAGATCAATAAACTTTTTCTGATCCTCGAAATTAATACTTTCATCTTGCCATAACAGCCAGCTCCAGGTAGACCGGCCAAAGGTATAGTTTTTCGATGCGGCATACTGCGGCGCTACAACATCGAATGGAACAGTAGTTTCAACAATCGGTTTAAGTGTACGTCCGACAGTAATGGTACGCCAGGGTGTATTGCCTGGTAATGATATCGTTGGATTTGCACTACCGATGCCATTGTTTTCTCCCTTCTCCGGGAAAGCAATTTTGTAATGACCATCTTTAGTGCCTTCGCTTAGCCTGGAACCACAGTATAGCGAATTTACGCCCGTTTCTGAAAGTAATACCCAGCCTTCATTCCCTAAATGGAAAAGGGCGGGAAAAGTATAACCTATGCCATATTTTGAAGGGACGCCCATGGCCTGATCAGGATTATATTCTTCTTCGTAGCTAGGCTTGGTTTTCATCCAGCCTATCATGGGGGTAGCCTGCGGGGTTAAAAACGTAGTGGTATTTGCCGGGAATTTGTATCCGCTCAATTCTTCTTCAATTACAAAGGTTGCGGCTTCACCGGTCTGAGGAACCTGATATCTAAAGGCAATATCGTTATTGCTCACGCGAAATACTACTTCAATCTGGTTCTTTTTGGTATTCTCAAATTTGCAGATGAGCTCATTTGCCTGGTAGCTTACACTACTGATCTTGATTTTTGGTTCATTGTAACGCTCATCGATTCGTCGTAATTGCTTACCGGTTAGCTTGAGACCGGAAGATAAGTCCATCTGGCTTCCGCGAAGTCCCAGAGGAGATCGCTCAATCATTTCTTTTCCCCGTAGTACTACATTGTAATAAAGTTTACCCTCGTTTAAATATAATTTAACCATTAATTTCTGATCTGGACTTGTAACGTTCAGGTCTTGGGCAAAAGATAAAACGTGGCTGGTAACCAATGCCATTACCAGTAAAATGCCTTTAAAATAATTCATAGCTAAAGATTTGTGGAGTAATTTTGGGATATTCATCACAACGGAATAAGCTTATTTGGTATAGATTTATCTGATCAGTTTCGAAAGCGAAAATTAGGCAATATTTTTAAATGTTATGGTAACGTTTATTATTTTTTTCCCATTTTCTTTTTCTTCTGTACCAGTAGTTGAACAAAACTGTTGCTGCCACTAAGCTCCGGTAGTTTTTTATTCTCAAAATCCTCAAAGTTATTTTGCTTAACTAAGATCCTGTTTAAATTTTTACAGCAAATATTACCTAGCCTTTGGCTATCATCCTGAACGATAATTTATATATAAAATACAGATGGATAAAGAAGGTGAATGGTCTAGAAGTATCATTCGACCGCAGTGGAGAACCCGAAGGTTCTGCGAAGCAAAATCTTTTAAATTTGATTTCAATAAATAGTACAAAGATCTCTCCACTTCGCGTTGCTCCGGTCGAGATGACGACCATCCTATTGGTGTCTGTTGATGGTAGCGTAATGGATTGCTTTCATTAATTTGTTGAAATGGTCTTCGACTACGCTCAGACTGACATGCGAATTAATTTTATTTAATTTTTAAACACGTTCTAAAATAAATAACTGAATAGGATTAGATTAACCAATTTTCCGTTTTATAACTTTAAAACAATTTTTGTAGTCAATCCTTAGAACGATTAAAAATAGAATAAAACAATTCGAAATTAGCAATTAACTCAAAGGCCCCACGACCAACAGTTTTATCAATCCGGATTTACTTTTTTATCATCTTCCACCAGTCTAAACTGAATATTCCCTCTTTAAATACCAGGAATAGGTCGTGCTTGCCCTTTACCTCATTAAGCGTACAGGAGATTGTTTCCCATTTGGTATCTTTACTTTTTATGGGAAGTGTTCCGATTAACCTGCCATTTTGATCATCAATTCTGATTTCCAGCTTTCCTCCGCCAGTAATGGAAGTTAAACTGGCTTCAAACTTTTTAGCACCACTTTTAAAGTCCACACCTTTAATTTTGATGAAAGCACCTGGCTGTTTATTGGTGGTGAAAATACGCCCGTTTACAGCGTCTTTTTCTGCTTTAATACCTTCAGACCAGCTTATGGTTTCAGCTTCGGTACGTTTGAAAGGACTTAAATTACCGATTTGTTTCACTCCGGTTTCCGACCACCATGGCATCTCCTGGATTGTACCATCCTGGTTGTAGCTGAGTTCTTCCACACAAACCGAGCGTCTTTCATGATGTTTATCGGTGATCATAAAATTTAACCGGAAATTAAAACCAAACAAATATGATTTACCCTTGTAATCAATAATTCCAGGGTGATTTCCTGAAGATTTTTCATTTGGTTTCATCAGGTAACCCTTATAGTCCCAGGGGCCGGTTGCATTTTTGCTCATTGCGTAAGCAATCCCTTCGGGGCAACAAGTAGAGGCATAGGCGAGATAGTAGTGGTCGTGACGTTTATAAGTCCACGGACCTTCCTGGTAGTGGTAAGCATCAGCTTTGGTTTGCCCTTTTTCTTTACCTACATCTTTTACTTTAACGATTTCCCCTGAATAGGAGATCATGTCTTTATTTAACTTTACATACCAGAGGTTTGGATTACCCCAATACAGATAGGCTTGTCCGTTATCATCAATAAACACAGAGGGATCAATGTCATTCCACAGATGGTCATCATCAATAAGCCTTTTTCCTATAGGATCTTTGAATGGGCCATAAGGACTGTCTGCTACCAAGACCCCAATGCCACTTCCCTGTACCGGACAATACAGGTAGAATTTTCCATTACGCTCAATACATTGAGGTGCCCAGGCTCCGTTATCCTGCTTTCCCCAGGTGAAGTTTTTCAGAGATGCAATAGCGCCGTGGTCTGTCCAGTTTACCATATCTGTTGAAGTATAAAGAAGCCAATCCTTCATCAGGAATTTACCCATTCCAGGACCCGCATTATCTTCATCATGGGAGGTGTACAGGTATACGGTATCTTTATATACCATTGGTGCCGGATCGGCCGTAAATTTAGTCTGTATGATAGGATTTTGGGCTAAAGTGCCCAGCGTTACGAAACTTAAAAGTAAGCTTGCGCCTATTCTGAATTTCTTTACCATTTTTATATGTGTTATTTTCATTTAGTTTTATTTTAAGGGCTGATGTGGATTTTCCTATCCATAATTCCATTTAATTTGCTTAGTTCCTGATAAAGAAACCGCAGTTAAACATCTTAATGTGAGCGCCACAGCGCTGGAACCTGAGGTGATTAATAACCTGCCATTAGCGGATCAAACGCCAGGAGTCAAAATTAAACAGCTCATTGCCCTCACCTTTGAATACCAAATACAGGTCATGTACACCAGTGATCCGGTCTGTTTTACACAGCTGGGCTTTCCAATCCTGAGTATTTTTGGTTGATTTTACTTCCAGTTTTCCCAGTAGCTTACCGCTTAAGCTATCTGCCCGAAGTTCTATATTTCCTTTTGAGGATAGGGAGGCTACTGTTGCTTCAAACTTCGTAGCGCCTTTGCCAAAATCTACACTGCGGATTTTGATGTAATCCCCATTGTCAATATTGGATACATAAATAGCCCCTGTTAAGCTGTCCTTGGCGGTTTTTACACCTTCTGACCATGCTATGGTTTCGGCTTCAACACGGGTAAAAGGATCTAAGTTTGAGGCGCTTTTCAGTACGCCTGTTTTTGTGCGGTTAATTCTCGGAATAGATCCATCAGGGTTAAAACTGAATGGTTCGATACAAACCGAACGTTTGAAGCCCCCACCCCCAGGTAAAGCCCCGTCATGATAAAATAAATAAGACTGGCCTTTGAAATCGATATAGCCGGGGTGATTGGTGAATGCACCACGATCTTCGATCACTTTCATAATCGTATCCCCATATATCCAAGGGCCTGTTGGGCCTTTGCTGGTAGAATAAGCCAAATGTTCAGGAACGCCTCCAGCCGGATAAATCAGGTAATATTTGCTTTTCCGCTTAAAGAACCATGGTCCTTCCTCATATTCCGATGGTCTTTTTTCCGAATCTTTTTCCTCGCACTAAAGCTCTGCTTGTTTAGCGGCACTTTCACGATTCCGATTTTTTCATCATAAGAGACCATATCTTTATTCAGTTTTACATAATATAATTGAGGATTGCCCCAATAGAGATAAGCCTGCCCGTCATCATCGATAAAAACAGTTGGATCAATGTAACCAAAGCCTGAAAGCAATGGCTTGCCTATTGCATCTTTAAAGCCTGCTGTAGGCGTGTCTGAAATGGCAACACCAATGGCGTTCCCGCCATTTTTTTGGTTAACGGGTAAGTAATAGTAAAATTTCCCATCCCTGAATATGCACTGGCCTGCCCATGCATCACCGCGCGACCAGCTAAAATCTTTATAGGATAAAATTGCTCCATGATCAGTCCAGTTAACCATATCCTTTGAAGAATAACACCGCCAATCGTTCATGGTGAAAAAGTTTTTCACCGTAACATCTTCATCATGCGAAGTATATAGATAAACGGTTCCATTGTGTACCATTGGTGCCGGGTCAGCTGTATAATAGGTCTGAACGATTGGGTTCTGGGCAAAACTTGCCAATACTGACAGCAGGCCCGTAAAAAGTGATATCCCAAATATTTTTTTTTGCATTTTTTGATGTTATTTTAATAGGGAAAGCATTGTTTTAGCATAACGCTCGCCAAGCATGCGGTAGCCTTGTGCATTGAAATGTAGATTATCTGCAGCATCGGTACAGCCAGCTGATGATATGATGTGTGCATTAGGAATTGTTTCTGGCAAGCTTGCAATAATTTTATTCATCGAAGCGCATATCCCTCCTTGATCCGCATTAACTACCTCGCCGGCGAGGAGGGGTGTGGATGCCGGATTTAAATTCAAATCCCTGATTAGGTTCTCATAAACTGCCTTCACTTTTTTTGGCCATTCCTGATCGCCGGTGTTGGATTCACCTTGGTGCATCAGAATACCTTTGATAACGCCGGATTGCTGGGCAACTTTGGCTAACTCCACTAAACGGCCATACGGATTTCCGCCGTATTCGTTTAAGGCTGTCTTCATCCATTCTGGCGCAGTGGCCGTATAGGTTTGATAATTATCTTTATCAAATAACTCAATTTTGCAACCTCCAACTGCTACATTGATGATACCAATTCTTACATCTTTGGGAAGTGAATCCAGAAGGGTTCTTCCGAAATAGTCCATTGGCGTTAAGCCGGTTTTGCATCGACACAAAGGTGGTTTAGCCGTGTACCAATTTCCTTTCTTTCTACCTAACTCCGGGCAGTCAACTGCCTGCAGAACGCTGAATCTGTTATTTACTGTTGTATCCTGAGGTTCGAAAGGAGCATTTCCTTCCATATTAGATTGACCGAAGCTCAGGAAAACATATAATTTAGGTTTCTGAGCGTATGATTTTTCGCTATTGCACAACAAGGATGCAAGCAACAAGGCAATTCCGAAGCATTTGCTGTAGGTTTTAGGTTTGGTAAATTTTAGCGCAACGTTATTCAGGTTGGTGCCTATCGTTTTCATCGAATACGCTATCGAATGTTTTAGTCCTTTTGTAATGATTTGTTTCATATTAATTTCCATCGTTTAACCTGAAGCTAAAATATTAAATGCTTCAGATTGGAACTAGCATTTTTCATCATAAAAAAAGCTCATTTGGGCAAAATTTATCGGCCAGCCTGATACCTGCGATAAACTAATTTTGGCAATTGAATAACAGATTATAAGCAGAAGCATTAAAAAAAGCGGGCGTTATACCTGTTTTATAATTTTATAATCAACATTTCTGCTATCATATTATTCAAAGTTTCTATCCTAAATTCTTCTTTTAACATAGTTTTATCTTTTGCCTCACCTATATTTTTCGAATCTGTTTATCCGAAAAATTGCGGCAAAATTTTAACCAAATAAATCTATGCTTGGAGCACTCTTCTTATGTAACTGGTGTTGTATTGCCTGTAGATGGAGGCAATTCGATAGGATTTTAAACCTATCTAAATCATGGTGCTTCCTGAATAGGATAAATTTTTCTGTAATCGTATTTAACTAAAAATGAATAATAATGAATCCAAAAATTAAAAGCCAATCTATTTTGGCCGTTGCGCTAATTGCTGCTTTAGGTAGCTCGTGTCAGGAAAGAAGCAAGAACTCAGAAAAAACTGAAGCTGCAAAAACTGAAGCAAAACACTACCTTTCTGAACCGCTGGTGAAGGAAATTTATACTGCAGACCCTTCTGCACATGTGTTTAACGGGAAAATTTACATCTATCCATCTCATGATATTGAATCGGGTATAAAGGAAAATGATAACGGTGATCATTTTGATATGAAGGATTATCGGATTCTTAGTATGGACAGTATAGGAGGTAAGGTTACTATTCATGATACCGCACTCTCTGTAAGTGATATTCCATGGGCGGGCAGGCAATTATGGGCACCGGATGCGGCCTATAAAAATGGCACCTACTATCTCTATTTTCCTGTGAAGGATAAAAATGATGTCTTCAGGATTGGAGTGGCAACATCTAAAGATCCAGCCGGACCATTCAAAGCAGCTAAAGAGCCAATTGAAGGTAGTTTTAGTATCGATCCGGCGGTTTTTACGGATACTGACGGCAGCAGTTACATGTATTTTGGTGGAATCTGGGGCGGACAGCTTCAACGCTGGAAAGACGGAAAATATGATCCGAATGGTTCTAAAACCGATTCCGAAAAGGAAAATGAACCTGCTTTAACTGCAAAAGTTGTAAAACTAAGTAAGGATATGACCACTTTTGACGGGAAAGTAAAAGATGTTGTAATCTTAGATCAGCAAGGCAAACCGCTTCTTACCAAGGATCATGACCGTAGATTCTTTGAAGGCGCCTGGATGCACAAATATAACGGGAAGTATTATTTTACTTATTCAACAGGCGACACTCATTTTCTCGCATCTGCAATATCGGATAATCCGTGGGGTCCCTTTAAATATCAGGGCACTTTCATGACTCCTGTTGAGGGCTGGACTACTCATCATTCCATTGTTGAAATCAAAGGTAAGTGGTATATCTTTTATCATGATACACAACTCTCGGGAAAAACACATTTAAGAAACGTGAAAGTAACTGAACTTAATCACCTTAAAGATGGTACAATTGAGCTGATAAAACCCAATAAAGATTAAGTTAGCAAGTAAGAATTAGGTTAAACCTTTCTAAAAAGAAAGCACTGGTATTACAAAACCAGGTTTTTTTGAATTTTTATCTTCCGAGGCTGTATCATAACTTGTAATTCATTTTGAATTTGTCACGTTGAGCCTGTCGAAACGCCTTGTAAGGCATTTAAAACAGGTCCTTCGACAGGCTCAGGATGACAATTCTATGTTTATGAGACAGTCTCTAAAGATTATCAAAATGTTCATTGTATTATCAAAGGTATTTCAACAGACTATCTTAAAAGATTCCAATAAAAAAATCGTCATTGCTGAGAAACGAAGCAATCTTAATGCTCACGCTAGTAGCGATCGTTGTAAGATTGCTTCGTCGGCTGAAAAAGCCTTTTCGCAATGACGATTTATTGGGGAGATCTACAATATTAAATTCTCCTGTTTCTCCTATTAATTTTATTCCATAAATTACCTCTATCATTGATGTTATTTTACAAATAATTATTAATCAGCATTTTAACTGCTTTCGCATTTCCATCCAGCTAGGCCATAGCACGATATCCCCGTTCTACTTAAATCCGGCCTAACAAATTTTTCGGCCTGTACTGTCCAAGCCAACCTACCAGCTTCGAAAGAAAAATTTTCAGCCGGCAGTTTTTGTTTCTTTTTGATGCCAAAAAGAAAGAGCCCTTCGGCGGCGGCGAGCCGAGGCAAGACCGCGCCCTTGGACAAGAGAAGACAATTATACGTCACATATTGATTTTAAACAATAAGTTAACCCGCAGGATGACAATTAGAAAGGCCCTCCTCTCGATCCGATAACTACCGGATGGAGAGGAGGACCTTAAACTGATTATACGACTTAGTGTCGTCTGTTATTTTGAGTGATAGATTTTATCATTACCACTATAATCCAGCCACTTAAAACTAGCTGTATTATCGCTCTGTTGGCCGGAAGACGTTGCGTACAATGCGAACAGCGATCCGATAAATCCGCCTGCAGCCTGTGTGCTTAAATATTTACCGTCAACATCGTTTTTTAAAGTAAGCCAGCCTTCGTTCCCTTGTTTATATTTAAAATCGTATAAACCTCCCTTAGCTTCAATTTCCAGCTGTATCGCTGCCGATGGATTTGAAAGTGGTAATTCAGTAATCAATACCATATTTCCGGCCTTTTTATCACCTTTAAAAAGCTGAATAACTGTTTTGTTTTCTTTGATGGATTTGCACATAAAGTAAAAATTAAATTCTCCCTGGAAAATCATTAGTCCTGCTTTCTCATTTTCGGATTTCGGGGTGAATTGAAGCGCTGTGCTTGGCCGTACAGAATGTATGCTGCTGACGTTTTCCAAGAAATGCCGGATTGGCTTTCTCCATACAGGTTTCAGGCTTAAGTTTCATCGTGAACCCATTTTTCTTGCTTAAGCTATACCATGAACTGTCGTTTTTCCTTAAGAAAAGTAAAGATTGGTCTAGTTTGTTATCAAATGTAGTCCTGTACGAAAAGTTCCCGTTTTGTGGTGGCGCGTCTGCTTGCTTGATTTCCTTGTAATCCGCTGCATACTGATATTGAACTTCCTTCAAATTGGGGTTAATTACAGGCCATCCATTTGTCCATTTAACCGGTGCAATAAAGGTTTCTCTTCCGGTGTTGTAAAAATTTCCTTCGTATGGACGCACGGCAAGAAAAATAGCGTAAGTTTTTCCATCAGGTCCTTCCACCAGTTCTGCGTGACCAGTTGAGGTTATCGGATTCGGACGGTTTGGATCCAAGTCACGTTGGGTTAGGATTGGATTGTTTTCATAAGGAACATAAGGGCCGGTAGCTGACCGGCTTCTAAGAATAACCTGGGAATGATTTACACTTGTTCCACCCTCAGCAGCACATATATAATACCAATCTTCGCGTTTAAAAATGTGTGGTCCCTCAATCCATACCGGTTTTTTAGAAATATCCACTCCGCCATTTACAAGTAAATGTTCTTCTCCGCTAACTTTGAGTGTTACAGGATCGAATTCATACGTCCGGATGGTACGGTGGCCACTGTAAAGTGGTTTATTGTCCAGGGCATCACTATTGTAAACGATATAGGCTTTATCCTTATCGAAAAATAAAGATGGATCGATTCCTTTTACTTCGCGAAGCCATACAGGGTCGCTCCATGGGCCTGCAGGATTTTTAGCAGTCATGACAAAATTTCCACCCTTATCTATATTAGTACAAGTCATATAAAAGGTTCCTTTATGGTAATTAATAGATGGTGCGAACAAACCACGTGAGGTTCCATCGCCCAGAAAAGTCATCTGCGTATTTCGCTCAATTACATTTCCAATCTGTTTCCAGTTTTTTAAATCCTTGCTGTGAAAGACAGGGATGCCCGGAAAATAGGAAAAAGTAGAATTAACAAGGTAATAGTCAGTACCTACTTTAGTGATACTTGGATCTGGATAAAAACCTGCAAGAATTGGATTTGTAAATTTTATTTGTGCAAATGCTTGAGAGGTGAGGCATAGCAAGAATAAATAAAGGATTTTTTTCATAATTGTATATTTGGCTATTGAAGAAAATATGCTCAGGCTTTTTGTTGATTTTTTATGCTTAATATCAAACTAAAAGTTGCGGCATGTATTTAATGATGTAAGTTTTCTGTTTTTAAGGTTTCGCTGATCCCCAATTCGAGTCCCCGCAGTTCGGCAAGTCCTTTCAGTCTTCCTATAGCAGAATAGCCAGGGTAAGGGCTTTTATCCAGATCATCAAGCATTTGGTGGCCATGATCAGGGCGCATATAGATAGATCTGTCCCCGGCGCGCATAAGTTTTACGATTGCAGTAACCAAAACACTCATATCTGCATTTCCTTCCAGGTGGTTGGCCTCATAAAAATTGCCATTATCCTCCCGTTGAACGCTTCGCAGATGTAGAAAATATATTTTGTTTCCCAACCGTTCAATCATTCCCTTTAAGTCATTATCTGGCCTGGCACCAAAAGAACCACTACAAAAACAGATTCCGTTGGAGGGCGCAGGCACAGCTTTTAATATTTTATGCGCATGCTCTTCTGTACTCATAATTCTTGGCAAACCTAAAATCGGGTAGGGAGGATCATCCGGATGAATGGCCAACTGTAGCCCGCTTTGATCAGCTGTGGGGGTGATTTCCTGCAAAAAACTGATTAAATTATTGCTCAGTATCTCTGCAGAAATGTTTTTATATCCTTCCAGTAAAGTAAGCACCTGATCTTTAGTGAAATGGTCTTTACTTCCCGGCAGGCCCTGCAGGCAATTACTCATTAAAGTGCGCTGTTCTTGTGAACTGAGTTTAATAAAGTAGCTTTTGGCATCTTCCAATTCCTGTGGCGTATAGTCATTGGCTGCTCCGGGTCGGTTTAACAAATAAAGGTCAAAAGCAATGAATGCGGTTTTCTCAAATCTTAAAGCAAGTGCGCCGGTGTGGGTTTTAAATTTCAAATCGGTGCGCATCCAGTCTAACACCGGCATGAAATTATAGGTAATTACTTTGATTCCGCAATTTGCCAGATTTTTCAGACTGATTTTATAATTTTCAATCCATAGCTGATAACTGCCCTGCCTCTTTTTTATATCTTCATGTACGGGCAGACTTTCGACCACTTCCCAGGTCAGTCCACTAGATTCAATAATCGCCTTACGGGCCAATATTTCTTCCTCCGGCCATATTTCTCCGACGGCGATGTGGTGTAAAGCAGTTACCACTCCTGTACAGCCTGCCTGCAGAATATGGGCTAGTGTAACAATATCATCGGGCCCGTACCAGCGCATTGTTTGGGTCATTTTCATAGCAGATGGGTATTGTTTTGAAGTATCTTTTGATCGCTTATCGTCATATTTTTAATTTGCTTTTGTAATTTGAGCGGCAATATTTTTCCACTTCTGTAATGGTGTGTTTCATATTTTGTTTTTAGGCTTGGTTCCATAATAAAATTGCCTGCATTAATCTAAACTTTTCAATGCAATCGATTGCTAAAAATGCTGTATAACTTTTAATTTTTTCTTAGCTTAGTGAAGTTTAAGGTCAATTATTTTTTGAAATATGCTCTGGTTAGGTTTCTTTTTGAAAAGAATCTATAACCTAAGTTCATTAAAGATTTTTAAATAAATGATGATTTGTCCCGCTCAATGGTGTTTTTGAACATTTTTTGCATCAATATAATCAATGGTTCCATCATCTTGCGGTGCGATGCACTTAAGTTTGTAGTGATAATTAATTCTGGCGGGTAGTCAATTAATCCTGCCAATCAACTCTAACCAACTAAAATGAAACGATTAATCTCCATTCTGACAACACTGATTTTTATTCAAACTGTAGTTTTCGCGCAAAAGCAGATTCCTGCGGCTCCTGCAGGTTTCGATCTTAGTCAGGCAGAAATCCCCCACGGAAAAATAGATACGATACAATATGCATCAAAAACGGTCGGAACAACCAGGAAAGCCACCATTTATTTTCCGCCAGGTTATCTGAAAACTAAAAAATACCCGGTTTTATACCTGCTCCATGGCATTGGTGGGGATGAAAAGGAATGGCTGAATGGAGGGAAACCTCAGGTCATTTTCGACAACCTGTACGCTTCGGGCAAGCTTGAACCCATGTTGGTTGTGATGCCAAACGGCAGGGCGATGAAGGATGACCGTGCCACAGGAAATATTATGGCTCCGGAAAAAGTTGCTGCCTTTGCAAACTTTGAAAAGGACTTACTTCTTGATCTGATTCCATACGTGGAAAAAAATTATCACGTTTTTAAAGACAGGGAGCATCGTGCCATTGCCGGATTGTCTATGGGTGGGGGACAGTCTTTGAATTTTGGATTGGGCAATCTGGATACATTTGCCTGGGTTGGTGGCTTTTCTTCTGCTCCAAATACCAAGGTGCCTGCAGAATTGTTACCAGATCCGGCAAAAGCTAAAGCTACGCTTAAATTGCTTTGGATTTCTTGCGGTGATAATGATAGATTGCTAAATTTCTCTCAGCGTACCCACGAGTATCTCGCAGATAAAAATGTGCCACATATTTATTATATCGAACCAGGTGTGCATGATTTTAAAGTATGGAAGAATGATTTGTACCTGTTTAGTCAGCTGTTATTTAAACCTGTTGATCAGGCTTCTTTCCAAAATTATAGTCTCAACCCTTAATACCTGATTATTATTCTTCTCCATGAAAAATTTTGCGATACTGCTGCTATTAATCCATGTTGTTCTCTCAGGTATTGCCCAGCAAAAACCAAAATTAAAATTATGGTATAATAGCCCGTCCGGAAAAATTTGGGAGAACGCATTACCTGTTGGTAATGGGCGGCTTGGTGCAATGGTTTATGGAAATGTTGTTAATGAAATTATTCAGTTAAATGAGCATACCCTGTGGAGCGGTAGCCCAAACAGGAATGATAATCCTTTAGCCTTAGACTCTCTGGCCCGCATTAGGACGCTTATTTTTCAGGGTAAACAAAAGCAGGCAGAATTGCTCTCCAACAAAGTTATTATCAGCAAAAAGTCTCAGGGGCAGATTTTTCAACCCGTTGCAGATTTACACCTGGATTTTGCCGGCCATGAAGCTTATACAAACTTTTATCGCGAGCTGGATATCAGTAATGCGGTAACCACCACCAGTTATAAGGTAAAAGACGTGGTTTATACCAGACGTGTTCTGGCCTCAATGGCCGATGGTGTGATTGCGATAGCGCTTCGCTCAAGTAAACCAGGTGCGTTAAGCTTTACATCTTCATTATCTTCCCTGCATCCTGGTGCGAAAATCAACACGCAAGTGCCAGGGCAAATTGAAATTACCGGGACCTCAAGTACACATGAAGGTGTACCGGGCCTTGTCCGTTTCAATGGGATCGCTGCATTTAAAAACATTGGTGGGAAAATCTCCCGCACGGAGGGTACAATTGTTGTCGAAAATGCCGACGCGGTAACTATCTATTTATCTATTGCCACAAACTTTATCAGTTACAAAGATATTAGTGGGAATGAAAAGTTAAAGGCCAGGGAAATGTTAAACCGTGCATTCCCGAAAAAATTTGAGGCGATTTTAAAAGCTCATCAATTACAATATCACAAATATTTTAATCGGGTAGATTTATCCCTAGACGCTGCGGATTTTGAAAATGTGCCTACTGATGTCAGACTTAAGAATTTCAATTCCGTTAACGACCCGCAGTTTGCAGCCCTGTATTTTCAATATGGACGCTACCTGCTCATTTCAAGCTCTCAGCCTGGTGGTCAGCCTGCTAACCTGCAGGGTATCTGGAATAATAAATTATATCCGGCCTGGGACAGTAAGTATACTATTAATATTAACGCAGAGATGAACTACTGGCCTGCGGAGAAAACAAATCTGGCCGAATTGCATGAGCCTTTTTTGAAAATGGTTCAGGAAATGGGAGAAACCGGAAAGCAGACAGCCCACGATATGTATGGTGCCAGGGGATGGATGGCGCATCATAATACCGACATCTGGAGAACTACCGGCGCTGTTGATGGTGCGTTCTGGGGAGCATGGAGCCATGGCGGAGGTTGGGCCAGTCAGCATCTGTGGGAGCATTATCTTTATAGCGGAGATCAGGCATTTCTTAAATTAGCCTATCCAACCTTAAAAGGAGCGGCAATGTTTTATGTTGATTTCCTGGTTAAAGACCCTAAAAGAGGCTATCTGGTCATTAATCCGGATATGTCTCCGGAAAATGCTCCTGCAGCACATCAGGGCTCCTCGCTTGATGCAGGTACCACAATGAGTAATCAAATTGTATATGATGTTTTCAGCACCGTCATCCGTGCAGGAGAAATTTTAGGCGAAGATAAAGCGTTTGCAGATACCCTGAAAAAAATGCGCAGCCAGCTCCCGCCAATGCAGGTTGGGCAATATGGCCAGTTGCAGGAATGGATTGATGATATTGACGATCCAAACGATAACCACCGGCATATATCTCATTTATATGGCCTATTCCCCTCCGCTCAAATATCGCCATACCAAACACCTGAATTGTATTTGGCAGCCAAAAAGACGCTAATCCAGCGTGGCGATGTTTCTACAGGTTGGAGTATGGGATGGAAAGTGAACTGGTGGGCAAGACTATTGGATGGAAATCATGCCTACAAACTTATTCAGAACCAGTTAACGCCCGTGGGTGGAAACCGGGCGGGTGGCGGCACTTACAATAATCTTTTTGATGCGCATCCGCCTTTTCAGATTGATGGCAATTTCGGATGCACTTCTGGTATCGCAGAGATGCTTATGCAATCAGATAATGGCGCCATTCAACTTTTGCCTGCACTTCCCGATGTGTGGAAATCAAATGGATATGTTAGTGGTTTACGGGCAAAGGGAGGATTTGAGATTGTTAAACTGGAATGGGTAAATGGCATGATTACTAAACTGGTGATTAAATCGAACCTGGGTGGAAATTTACGGATCAGGGTGCCTAATGAGTTAAATTTATCGAAACTTGAAGCCAGAAATGCCACTGGTGAGAATCAAAATCCTTTTTTTTCACGACAAAAACGCCAAAACCGATAGTTTCCAAACTGGCATCTGGGGGATCTCTTGATTTGCCAGAAACTCAATTATATGATATTAAAACAGATGTAGGAAAAGTCTACACCCTGTTAAAAAAATAAAATGATTATAACACACTAATATGATTCGTAAACCAAATCTGAGAACCTTAGCGAGAAAGCATATTTTTTACATCTTAGGTTTTATGATCAGCTGGACTGCCAATGCAAATGGCCAGGATAGATTATATGCCAATGAATTCCCTCTTCAGTCAGTTCGTCTTTTAGATGGACCCTTTAAACATGCCCAGGACCTGAACTTAAAAACACTGCTCGAATATGATGTTGACAGATTGTTGGCGCCTTACCTGAAACAGGCTGGCCTGACGCCTAAAAAGAGCTCGTATAAAAACTGGGACGGTTTGGATGGCCACATAGGAGGCCATTACCTTTCTGCCCTGTCAATGACTTATGCCGCAACCGGAAATGTAGAATGTAAGAAAAGATTGGATTATATGATCAAAGAGCTCAAAGCCTGTCAGCTTGCTAATGCCGTAAATCATCCCGGCTGGGCTACTGGATATGTTGGAGGCGTACCTAACAGTGCTGAGATCTGGTCAACTTTCAAAACAGGTGATTTTAAAGCCTTCAGTAAAGCCTGGGTTCCCTGGTATAACGTTCATAAAATGTTCGCAGGTCTTCGCGATGCCTGGTTATATACAGTAAATGAAGATGCCAAAAAAATATTTATAAACTTTTGTAACTGGAGCCTGGATATAACTGCCAAACTATCGGATGAACAAATGCAAAGTATGCTTGGTTCCGAACAAGGTGGAATGAATGAGGTTATTGCAGATGCTTACGAGATTACCGGAAATAAAAAGTATTTAAATGCTGCTATGCGTTTTTCTCATCATCAGCTACTAGAGCCAATGTCGCGCAGAGAAGATAATCTCAATAATAAACATGCCAATACCCAGGTACCAAAGGCTATTGGCTTCCAGCGCATCGGAGAGTTGTCAAATACGGATGTTTATAAACGTGCAGGTCTCTTTTTTTGGGAAACCGTTTCCCATAACCGCACACTCGCTTTAGGAGGAAACAGTAGAAGAGAGTTCTTTCCAAGCCCGGCTTCTGCGCCTGATTTCATCAATGATGTAGAAGGGCCGGAAAGCTGTAATACCTATAACATGCTCAAGCTTTCTGAAGGACTTTTCCGTGATCAGCCGCTAGGGAAATATATGGACTTTTATGAAAAAGCTTTGTTTAACCACATTTTGTCTGCCCAACATCCCGTTCATGGTGGCTATGTTTATTTTACGCCCGCCCGCCCGAGGCATTATCGTGTATATTCTGCTCCAAACAAAGCCATGTGGTGTTGTGTGGGGAGTGGAATGGAAAACTATGGTAAGCTGGGGCAGGTAATTTATACCCACAGTAAAGATTCACTGTTTTTGAACTTGTTTATAGCTTCGCAGCTTGACTGGCAAAAAAAAGGCATTAAAATCGTACAAAAAACTAATTTTCCTGATGCTGAAAAAACCAGAATCGAGATTGAAAATGGGGATGCAGACTTTACTTTTATGGTAAGATATCCGGCATGGGTAAAACCAGGACAGCTAAAAATATGTGTCAATGATAAAGAAGTTAAAAGCGATGCAGATGCCTCATCTTATGTTGGAATAAAAAGACGCTGGAAGAAAGGAGATGTTGTGGAGATTGAACTGCCTATGCATACCAGCCTGGAGCAATTGCCGAACCTGCCGATTTATAGCGCAATCCTTCACGGGCCGATATTGCTTGCTGCGAAAACCGGGACACAGGATTTGAAAGGACTTGTAGCTGATCAGAGTAGATGGGGGCATATTGCCAGTGGCGAAAAACTACCCGTTGATCAGGCACCAATATTGATCGCGAGCGGGGCCGGTCAGGTGATCTCCAGCGTAGTGCCTGAGAAAGACAGAGCAATGCAATTCAACTTTGCCAACCTCAAAATCATTAATCCTGCCAAGTTAGCGCTTGAGCCATTTTATAAAATCCACGATTCCAGGTATATGATGTATTGGATGACCCTGAACGAGGACCAGTACAAGAATTATTTAGATTCCCTGCAAGCTTTGGAAAAAGGAAAACTTTTACTTGAAAAAAGAACGGTTGATTTTGTGGCACCAGGAGAACAACAGCCGGAGGTGGACCACCAGTTGCTTCAAACTGGTTCCCAAACGGGAACTTTCTCAGACCAGTTCTGGCGTTCGGCCAATAATGGTGGATATTTTAGCTATCTGCTTGAAACAACAGGGGAAACCGAGCTTAAAATTTCGCTTAAATACTGGGGCGCAGAATGGGGAAAGAAAGTTTTTGATATTTACATTGACGATAAAAAACTGCTGACCTTAGATAATTCAGAAAAATGGAATACTTCTGAATTCAAGACTGAGGAATATGCAATACCTCGCGAGTTGCTTTCGGGAAAGAAAAATATCAGGCTTCGGATTCAGACTTCGCAGGGAAATACATCGAGTGCAATTTATTATATACGCCTGCTTAAGAGTGTTGATAATAAATAACGAACTCTAAATAGAACATTTAATCAAAATTAAAACATGAAAATATTAATTGGGCTCATCGGCCTGGTTATGTGCTGCAAAGCCGGCATAGCACAAACCGAAAATTATAAATTGCTTAGCCCCAACAAAAACCTGGAGCTGGTGTGTAGCCCGAAAAAATTAAATTACACTATTTCATATAAGGGCAAGCTGGTGCTTGCTGATTCAAAGCTGGGCCTCGTGCGTGAGGATGAGGATTTCTCTAAAGGACTTGTATTAACCAAAGTATCTAAGCCCACCACGGTGAGCCAAAATTATACGATGGTGAATGCAAAGAAAAGTTCCATCATTTATAAAGCCACCCAGACAACTTTTGAATTTAAAACCCTTAAAGGGAGCCGGATGAACATTATTTTCAATATTTCTGATGACGGGATAGCATTCAGGTACGAGTTTCCTGAAAAGAATAAAGACTTAAAACGAATAACAAAAGAGTCGACCAGTTTCCGTTTTTTAGATGGAACCATGGCCTGGATGCAACCTAAAGCCGATGCACAAACGGGGTTTGAACACACTAATCCATCCTATGAGGCTCATTATAATATGGATATACCGGTGGGAACGCCATCAAGCAGTTCAAATGGCTGGGTGTATCCGGCTTTATTTAAATCAGGTCAGGTTTGGATGCTCCTCACCGAAGCAGATCTGGGACGGGGCTACTGCGGAACCTCGCTTGCCCAAAAATCGGTTAATAATGAGTATTTGGTTAACTTCCCTCAGCCAGCCGAAGGTATTCCTGATGCTGCTATACTTCCTGAATCGGTTTTGCCCTGGAAATCGCCATGGAGAATTATTGCCATTGGTGATTTAAAGGCAATTTCGGAATCTACCCTGGGAACTGATCTTGCCCAGCCAGCTATAGCAATGGATAAAGCATTTATTCAGCCTGGAAAGGCCGCATGGAGTTGGGTGCTGGAAAAAGATGCCGCAACGATCTATCCCGTGCAGAAAAAATATGTTGATTATGCGGCCAGCATGAACTGGCAATACAGTTTAATCGATGCTAACTGGGATAAAACCATTGGGTATGATTCTATTGCTGTGCTTGCCAAATATGCAAAAGAAAAGCATGTTGGCCTGCTCCTTTGGTACAATTCTGCCGGAAACTGGAATACCGTAAAATTTACGCCCAGAGATCAACTGTTAACTCATCAAAGCAGGGTTCAGGAATTTGCCCGTTTAAAAGAAATGGGGATAAAAGGCGTAAAAATAGATTTTTTTGCGGGAGATGGACAGTCGATGATAAATTATTATCGGGATATTTTGGAAGACGCCGCCAGTTATCAATTACTGGTCAATTTTCACGGCGCCACCCTGCCAAGGGGACTACAGAGGACCTATCCTAATTTGATGACCGCCGAAGCAGTATTTGGATACGAAATGATTTCCTTCAGCCAGGATGCAGCAAATAAAGCCCCTTCTCATGCTGTGATGAGTGCGATGGTGCGTAATGTATTCGATCCGATGGATTTTACGCCAATGGTGTTGTATAAAATCCCAGGGATAAAAAGGATAACTACGCCGGCTTTTGAACTGGCTACCTCCGTTATTTTTCTCTCAGGTATACAGCATTTTGCAGAAACACCTTCCGGTATGTCTCATGTTCCTGATTTTGTTAAAACCTTCCTTATGGAATTGCCAACCAACTGGGATGATACCCGGTTTATTGACGGTTACCCAGGACAATTTTATATCGTAGCCAGAAGAAGCGGCAAAAAATGGTATGTCTCTGGTATTAATGGCGAAAATAAACAAAGAGACTTATCGCTTAATTTAGCCTTCCTGGCAAATAAAAAAGCGAAGTTGATTTTTTCAGAAGGATCTGCTGAAGTTAATTTAAAATCTAAGGAAATAACAGTGGGCTCTGATGGGAAATTGGGTTTAAGCTTAAAAGGGAATGATGGTTTTACACTGGTTTTTGAAGATTAATTAGCGACTGGAAACTTATTGTCGTCCTATTGAGATTGCTTCGTTTATTATAATATCATTCCTGTAAATAATTGATTATCAGTGTTCTTTAAGGCCTCATTCATATTTTTTTAGGAATAAGGCCTGATGGTTACTCGCAAAGACGATGCAGTGGAGAAAAGATTAAGCACCAAGACACAAAGAGCAACAAAATATTAGGCGCAATACCTTATATGCTCTTACATTTCTTATATGGTGAAAAACTATAATAAAAGTAAGGCCCTGAAACAAGTTCAGGGTGACGGACCGAAAGAATAATCGTCCTGGCGAGAAGGCTTTTTCAGCCGACAGCCTGCCCCGATTTTCGGGGAAGCAATCTTTATCGTAAGGATCGCTGGCATAAAAGATTGCTTCGCAATGACGACATTTCTATTTGAATCTGTTAATGGTAGAGGTTAGAATTTTTCAAATACGTCGGACGGTTGATGACAGATATACAAGGGCGTCATTTCGACCGGAGCATAGCGAAGTGGAGAGATCTATCAGAACAGATTTTGCTTCGCAGAGCCTTCGGGTTCTCGACTGCGTTACCGATGTAAAATCGGTACAGGTAGCACTCCGCTCGAAATGACGGTAACACGAGAGAATTTTTACTTGTAGATTAATTACTGTCATTTATATTGATTTATACCATAAATTATCCTTCAGGATTACATTCTTTATAATGGTACAGTCGCTATATTCTCTAATTATAATCCCGGCTTTTAGTTAATTCTTTCAGCGATTGAAGATCATGTACCGGGCGCTCAATTTCAAATGGAATCTCCCTTTTACTAAACTGCTGGAAATACAGCAGACAGGCATCCTTCCAAATTTGAGCGTCTCTACACTGTGTTCGGAGTTTAGATTGTACCGCTGAGAAACGTTCGCTGTCTATTGCGCCGTCCATTCTATCCCAGTCTTTTTGAAAGGACCTTACCTTATTAACACCCCGGTCATAACGCATACAGAGTTCAGTCCACAAATCATTTCCACTTTTCAGGCGGTAAGACCATGGTACGTGATGAAACCAGAGCAGATACATTTCCGGACAGCTGGAGAGGTTATTGAAGGTTGAACTTAATGGCTCATGATATTGGTCAACCGCATCACTTCCGCTACGGGTTCTGTCAAAACCTATGCCGCCGGCGTCTGCCTTATGGTAATAAACAGAAGTCCAGTCTGCACGGATTTTATCATTAGAAAACCATGGCGCAGGACCATAATGATGACCCTCGGCAAAAATATGGTGAAGTCCCAGTGGCATCATATAATCAACGGCTGCATCTCTGCTCTCCATCATCATCCTTTGAGTGGTTTTGACAAAGTTGGCGTCGGTTTTTTTGCTTTATTATCAAGGAAAGTCTGTTTTATCCATTCCGCTGCTATCACTTTGCTCTCTAGTTTGTTATTCCAGGCCAGGCGTCCGAATGCATACCAGTTGGCCTGGGCAAAAATATGTCCGGTCCAATTTGCGTCATTACCGATGTTAGCCACTCCTGCAATGGCGGTAAAATCAGTTTTGCTTAATGAGCCATCGGTACAGGCGGCAACTGTGCTGCCCTTCCCATTTTTATAAGTGTCACTATTTAAACACTCTTCCCATAAGGTAGAGAGGAAAACAAGTTGTTTTGAGCCACCCAGGTACTCCTGGGTAATTTGAAATTCAGGCATTACCGGTGTCTTCGACATTCCTCCGAATAACGGGCTGAAAGGTTCTCTCGGCTGAAAATCAAGTGGGCCATTTTTTACCTGTAAAATTACATTTTTCCTGAACGCTCCATCCAGCGGTAAAAATTCTTTATAAGCTTGTTTGGTTCTGTCCTCGGGAGATGGATTGTAAACAAAAGCGCGCCACATCACGATTCCATCGAAAGGAGCCAGGGCATCGGCCAGCATATTTGCCCCATCAACATGGGTTCTGCCATAATCCTGTGGTCCGGGTTGTCCTTCACTGTTTGCCTTTACCAGAAATCCTCCGAAGTCAGGGATGAGTTTATAAATTTCTTTCACTTTATCCTTCCACCATTGCTGAACCTGGGGATCTAATGGGTCGGCTTTTTAATCCTCCAATAAGTACAGGCGAAGAAAAATTAACTGATAAATAGGTTTTTATACCGTAAGGGCGTAAACGCTCAGCGATCGCCATTACTTTCTCCAAATAAGGTTTAGAGAGAATTTTGGCAGATGCATTGACATTATTTAACACCGAACCATTGATGCCGATAGACGCATTTGCTCTTGCATAGGCTGTCCATTTCGCTTTATCCTGCTCCGTAATACCCAGTCCATTTTCTTTTTCTCCCCAGAATATTGAATGACCAGCATAACCTCTTTCAACGCTGCCATCCAGGTTATCCCAATGATTGAGGATTCTTCTGGAGTAGGATGGGTTTGAAATAAAATTGCGCTGCGGGAGGTTTAGGTATTGTCGCCTCAGTAATTCGTAGGCACCGTATAATAAACCCAGTTCTGTACGGGCATTGATTGCTGATTCTTCCAGTTGGAATCCATCGCCTTTGATAGCCGGATTTTTGCTTAGGTTAAGTTTCAAAACCATATTCTCCTTGCCAAGCCAGCCTTTTGTGAGTTCATCTGTTGCAAGGTCTACAATAGAAGAGTGGACCGGGCTGGAAATACTAACTTTGATTCCAGAACCATTTCGAAGCCATAGTGCGTGGCCATCCTCAGCTTTTAATATTGTTGCTTGTGTTAGCATCAGCAATGCAACAATAATTATCCTTTTAATATATGCCATTTTTCTTTCTATATTTGCTTTAAAGTATTTGATCCAATTTTCCGGGTTGTTTCCCGAGTCTTCATGTGATCATATCAGGCTTAAAATGCCTGGATGTTTAACGCTGCTGAAAACGCCACCAGTCTACATCAATTGCAGTAGAGGTGTCACCCCCGGATACCAAAAGATACAAATCTTGTTTACCTTGAATAAGTTCGGCTTTTGTAGAGCATAGTTGTAAGCCGGCTGACTTATCGCCGGAAGAAACCAGTTTTGCAATTTGTTTTCCACCTAAACTGCCTATACGAACTTCCAGGCTCGTGCCCGGTGAGAGACCACTTACCCTTGCGCTAAAATCTTTTGGACCTTTTTTTCCAAAGTCTACCCCTTGAATTTTGATCCAGTTGTTATTTTTCATAGCCGAAATCTGCATCCCACCATCATCTGTATTTTTGGTCATAATCCCGTTTTGATCCTGCAAGGTTTCTGCCTCGTTTCGTTGATAAGGATTTACTGCGCCAATTTGTGTCACACCGTTTTCGGTATAAATCACCTGGGCGATTGTACCGTCAGCATTATAATTTAATTCTTCTATGGCCAGGTTTCGTTTGTAAACCGGAGGGATGCCTTTTTTAATAGCGACAACCCTGTTATGATAGGCATGGTACCACTTTCCTTTAAATTCAAATATCCCGTGGTGATTATTGTTGTTATTATTAGGCGGTTGTGCGCCTATAACGCCTTTGTAAACAAATCCAGTGGTTGGACTTTTACTCATCATATAATCGATCCTCATTTCTGCTTTCGGATTTGAGGAATAGGAGAAATAATAGTTTCCATTTCGTTTATGCATCCATGAAGCTTCAAAAAAGGAAGGTACATGAAAAGAAGTTGCCTGGCCGTTTACGCTGATCATATCTTCATTAAGTTTAATTACCCGCATATTATCTTCACCATTCCCCCCAAAATATAAATAAGCCTGTCCGTCATCATCTAAAAAGGCCATTGGATCGAATAACCACATGTTTTTTGCAGGCTGTACGCCAGGGGTTTCATTGTCAATTAACTTTTTGCCCAATGGATCTTTGAATGGACCAATTGGAGAGGAGGATGTGGCTACGCCAATCCCAGATCCGCCATTACCAAAATAAAGATAAATTTTACCATTTCTGGCAATAACTGAGGGTGCCCAGGTTCTATTGGCCCAGGATACATCACGGGGTGCCTCAAAAACGACACCGTGATCTGTCCAGTTTTTCATGTCACTGCTTGAAATACAAACAATCGATTTCATTTTATATCCACTATCCTTATCATCTGAATTGTCATCATCATTGGATGCATATAAGTAAACTCTTCCGTTATACACCAGTGTAGCGGGATCTGCCAGGTGCCGGTGGCTGGCAATATGATCATCGGCAAAGGAATTTTTTGCCAACGTGGATAACAAACAAAACAGGAGCGCGAGTTTAAAGTATTTTTGGTTTAATTCTTTCATAATAGTTGTTTTAACGTATTGTCGATTATTTTATCGCGGCAATTAAGTTTAGTTTACCCGGATAACTTTTTTTATAATATTTCCGCTTTTTGGAGATAGCTCATCGGGCTGACTGCCGCCAACAGCTAATGTAATACTGCCTTTGTAAAATTGTCTTGAGCCATTCTGACCGATATAAGCCAGATCATTTGCTTTTAAGCTGAATTTAACCAGTTTACTTTCTCCTGGTTCAAGGCTAATGCGCTTAAAACCTTTCAGGGCCTTTGCCGCTGATTTGATGGATTCTTGGTTGTTAAGTTGATACAACTGAACCACCTCATCACTTCTAAACTTTCCTTTATTGCTCACCCAGACCGATACCTCTGTGCCTTTGCCAGCTTTTAATGCCGCAGGAGCAACAAATTTTTCATATAAAAAAGAAGAATAGCTAAGCCCGTAACCAAATCCATAAAGTGGTTTGCCTTTAAAATACCGGTAAGTCCTGTTATTCATGCTATAATCGCTAAAATCCCCAAGGTCCTTATCACTTGCATAAAAGGTTACAGGCAATCTCCCGGAAGGGCTGTAGTCTCCAAAAAGAATATCAGCCACTGCTTCACCTGTAGCCTGCCCGCCATACCATGCATTCAGAATAGCCGGAATGTTTTCGGCTTCCCATGGTATCGCAATGGCGCTACCAGTCATCATCACAAAAACGACCGGTTTTCCACTTTCTTTCAGGGATTTCATTAATGCGGTCTGAGCTGCAGGCAACATAATTGATGTTCTGTCCCCACCGCTGAATCCCGGATAATCCACCCTCATTTCCTCGCCTTCTAGCTGCGGAGAAATCCCGCCAACAAATACGAAAGCGTCAGCTTCTGCATGGGTTTTAACAAGCGCTTTGAAATCAGTTCTGACATAAGTGCCCGCCCTTAAACGGACGTTTGCACTTCCCTCGCCCTGCCAGTATTCTATAACCAGATTGTAAACTGAATCTTTTGATGTTTCTAACTTATAAGTTTTAGCGCCCCAACGGTTTCTTGACCATGCGTCAATTACATTTTTGCCGTTAATGATAAAACGGTACCCATCATCAGCATTCAATTCGAAGGTGATGGAGCCAGTGGATGTGGGCTTGAATGTGGTGCTGTATCTGGCAGAAAAATTATTAGCTGTTAATTTATCGGCAATTTTTTCGCCTTCCTGCCAGCTGTTTTAAAGTTTGGGCTCCGTCCTGGTTAGCACCGGGCTCCCTTCCAATGAAATGTTGCTAAAATATTCTGACTTAAAGCCCTGAACACCGTCAATTTTGTATTCGCTATTTAAATCCAGGTAACTTAACAGCGTATCATTGGTGAAAGAAACAGCCTGCTGATAAACAACCTCGGTCTGCTGACCAACTTTATCCCGGATGCCTTGTAAAACAGTGGTGATTTTTGAAGGAATGCCATTATAATTTCCCAGTACAGAAATTGAGTTATCTGCATTAGGACCCAATACAACGATTTTTTTGAGATTCTTTTTTAAAGGCAGCGTATGTGATTCATTTCTGAGTAATACCATCGATTCTCGCGCCATTTTAAGTGCATGTGCCTTATGCTCGCTATTTTCCAGCACACTGCTCGGGGTATTGGCGTATTTAACCATCGAGGATGGATCGAACATACCCAGTCTGAAACGGATCATAAATAACCTTTTCACCGAAACATCAATGTCTTTTTCTTTAATTATTCCTGTTTTTACAGCAGTAATCAAAGCTTTATAGGCCTCTGTACCACAGTCCAGGTCAGTTCCGTGAAAAACTGCATCCGCGGCAGCCGATGCCGCATTTGGATGTGTTTTATGGTTTTTGTAAAAGTCATCTATGGCCCAGCAGTCGGAGGTTACATAGCCCTTAAAGTTCCATTTCCTGCGCAGAATGTCAGTCATTAGAAGATCATTTGCGCAACAAGGCTGGCCTTGAAAAGCGTTATATGCACACATTACACCCGCAACTTTAGATTGTGTAACCAGCTTTTCAAATGCCGGTAAATAGGTATCCCAGAGATCAAAATCGCTTACCGTAGTATTAAACACGTGTCGAAGTGGTTCCGGACCGCTATGTACCGCATAATGCTTCGCACAAGCGGCAGCCTTAAGGTACTTTGGGTCATCACCTTGCAAACCCCTTACAAAAGCATCTCCCAGGGTACCTGTCAGGTAAGGGTCTTCACCGTAGGTTTCCTGGCCTCTTCCCCAGCGTGGATCCCGAAAGATATTGATGTTTGGCGTCCAGTAGGTTAAGCCCAGATAGCGTTCATTTGTTCTTCCCTGCGCTAGTGCCTTATTGTAAATAGCCCTTCCTTCTAAAGCCGAATAATCTGCCATTTTATAAAGCGCAGAAGGATCGAAGGTTGCAGCCATGGCAATTGCCTGAGGATAAACGGTCACTTTAAAAGGTGTTCTCGCCACTCCGTGTAACGTTTCATTCCACCAATCGTAGGCAGGAATCTTAAAGCGCGGAATCGCCGGTGCAGCATTAAGCATTTGCATCACCTTTTCTTCCAGGCTAAGCCTTGAAACCAAATCATCTACTCTTTTTTCAAATGGAAGTTTGTAGTCTTGAAAAGGATACTCCTGAGCCTTAACCAAGCTGCATAAATTGCATAAAAGGATAGCAAGAAATAATTTTTTAAAGTAGTTGTGTTTTCTCATAATTTGGCTTCTAAAAAATTCATTGATAAGAATTTTCTTTATATCTGTTCGCTTTACAGATAAGGAAGATTTCAATGATTTGGATAGATTTATTTGGTTAATATTATTGTGAATAGACTGGGGGCCTGTTTAAAATTAAATAAAATTTATTTCGTATGTCAGTCTGAGCGTAGTAGAAGACCATTTCGACGCATAAATAAAGGCGCTAAAAGCTTTTTAACGGGTTCGATGCTAATTTTAAAACGAGGTTTTAGTGAATACTTATTCTGTGAATGTAAGGTAAATGTATTCATTAGAATTTTATCACCTCAAAAAATGCTTTTTTAGGCATTAGATTTTTATCAAATAACAGGGGGTAGTTCTTAGGTCCGCGATTGTCCAGCCAGCTGTACCGATCTGATAAATTCCAGAAAGTGACCCCCGTAATGTTGGCTTTGTATTTGCGCAACACTTCAAAAATCATTTTATACTGGCTAAGTTGCTTTTCTTCCATTTCCGGAGTGAATGGTTCAACCTCGCTGCTTGCGTTGCCCTTGATTAACCGTCCGCCCTGGTTACCACTATAAACCGATACATCAAGCTCGGTGATTTGAACTTTAAGTCCAAGCGACGAAAATAGTGCAATGGATTTTTCAAGTTCAGAACGACTTGGATTATTTACAGACCAGTGTCCCTGGAGGCCAACGCCATGTATTGGCACACCCTTAGCCAGCAGGCCTTTAAGCATCCTGTAAATTTTATCCCGTTTTGATGGTTGTTCGGTATTGTAATCGTTGTAAAAAGTTGTGCCTTCGGATCTGCCTGGTGGGCATACCTGAAAGACATTTCTACAAAATCTTCACCTGCGATCTGGTATAGCGGTGACTTTCTGAAGTAAGCGGAATCATCTGCAATGACTTCATTTACTACGTCCCAGGCGTAAATATCTTTCTTATACCGGTTTACTACTGTATTGATATGCTCCTGGAGCCTTTTTAATAAAATTTCCTTCGAAACCATATTTCCATCTTCGCCTTTAAATAACCAGTTTGGTGTTTGCTTGTGCCACACCAGGCAATGGCCACGTAACTTTAAACCATTAATCCTGGCGAAAGCGGCCACAGAATCTGCAATTTTCCAGTTATAGGTATTTTCCATGGGATGAATAGGACCCATTTTCATTGCATTTTCAGATGTGATGCTGTTGAAATGGTTGAGAATCAAATTCCGTTTATCTCCACTAAGATCCCATGGCGTAACGGCTACACCTATAGGAAAATATTTTCGGTAGTGGTCTTTCAATCCTTTGGCATTAGTTTCCTGGCTTTTATAGGCGCTAAAAACTATTCCGCTAATAAGAAGTAACACGGCCAGGCGGGGGATGATATTCGGTTTTCTCATATTTGATCAGGCAAGACTATAAGGTTGCAAAATCGTATGTTTTTTATGCTGATCAGGCTTCTTATCGTCAATTTTATGAAACAAATGTCATGTAATGGATTTATGACAAACCTTTGCAAGGCTTTGTTGGCCATTTATGCAGATGTTCTTTGTCGCAATGTTGCTTTTTTGAACATCTGTAGTTATTGTTTTAACAAATATGACAGCTGGTCTATATACTTAGGTCTAAATTTACCCGGTTTTTTTCTGCAACGTTGCAGGGACGAAATCGATTTGCCATTCAACCAAATATAAATGCATACAACTAAATTTCATATTGCCATCTTTACTACTGCTGTTTTAGCAGCTTTTTCCAGTTGTGGAAGTTACAACAAGGCTAAGAGAAATAACCCCGGCTTGAAAGATTATTATCAGTCTTACTTCAATATTGGAGTTGCGGTTTCGGCCCAAACCATAAAAGGAGAGCAGGGGGCGCTGCTTTTAAAAGAATTTAACAGTGTAACGCCCGAGAACGCGATGAAAATGCAACCCATTCATCCTCGCGAGGATGTTTATAATTGGGCCGAGGCCGATGCACTGGTTAATTTTGCGCTTAGTAACCGGCTCAAAATAAGGGGACATACTTTGTGCTGGCATGAGCAGGCGCCAGCCTGGATTTTTAAGAATAGTTCAGGAGGACGGGTTGATAAAGCATTGTTGCTTAAACGGCTTAAAGACCATATCACAAACGTTGTGGGAAGGTACAAGGGACGGGTGTACGCCTGGGATGTGGTTAATGAAGTTATTGGTGATGAAGATGATCAATATTTGAGACCTTCATTATGGACAGAGATCTGTGGGGATGAGTTTATAGCCAAGGCGTTCGAATATGCACATGAGGCTGATCCTGATGCATTGCTTTTTTATAATGACTATAACTCGGAACGACCTGCAAAAAGAGCAAAAATCTATAAAATGCTAAAAAAACTGGTTGATAATAAGGTGCCTATTGATGGGGTAGGCTTACAGGGGCATTGGTCTATTTTTGAGCCTGGCGACACCGAGTTAAGGGAATCTTTAAAATTATATGCTTCTCTTGGCTTGCAAATTCAGATTACAGAACTGGATATGTCTATCTATAAATGGGAGAAAAATTTAAGAGCCAAGAAACCCGGTGAGTCCGACAGCCTGACAGCATCGCTTGAAAAAAGCAAAGTGATAGGTACGCAAAGGTTTTTTCTATTTTCAGGGAATTTAAAAAGGACATCAGCAGTGTAACTTTCTGGAATCTTTCAGATCGCTCTACATGGCTTGATCAATATCCCGTACCCGGAAGGAAAAACTATCCACTGCTCTTTGATAAAAATCTGCAAAGAAAAAAGCTTACCGTGGTGTCGTTAATTTTAGTAAATAATCGGTTTTATCTAAAAAATGAAGAAAATACGCCGTTCAAGCAGTTAGGTTGCGCTGAACTAGATTAGTTTTTTTATCTTACCACCATTAAACCAAATAGACCATGTATCCAAACAATTTTGAATCTTCCTCAGATTGTAGCTCATTTTGTGGCCATCCGGCGCCTTTGAAGTTAAAATTTTATTAATACAGCAAAATATTAAGTGATGCTCAAAGGGTCTGCATATCTATCGTTAGTTCTATTCATTTACGTGCTTTTTAGTGCTGTAAATGCTGTGGCACAACCGAAACCGCAACAGCCTGAATTGCGTTTCACCGCGCTCACCTCTAAAAATGGATTATCTTCTAATAATGTAACCGTAATTTTCAAAGACAGATATGGCTTGATGTGGTTTGGCACTGAAGACGGATTAAATAAATTTGATGGTACTAACTTCACAACCTACAAACGCCAGGCAAACGATTCTGCGAGTATACAGGCAAATGAGGTTAAGGCAATTTACGAAGATCGACGGGGAAATCTTTGGATTGGTACCAGCGGAGGTTCGCTTGCACTTTTTGATAGGAGAAAAAATGCGTTCATCAACTATCCTGCTTCAAATACCCCAACAGGATTCAGTCACAGCCTGATCAGATATATCACCAGTGATTATTTAGGTAAGATATGGGTGGCAACCTTTACCGGGCTTGATGTTTTTGATCCGGATACCAAAAAGGTTTCCAAGTTTCCAATAGCCGCCGGTCAATTCGGTAAACTTCCGCCGGCAATGATCAACATCCTGATGGAAGACAGCAAACACAGGATGTGGGTAGGAACGGACGATGGATTATTTCTTTTTAACCGAAAAAAACTTCTTTTACCAGAATAGGGTCTGCAGCAGATAAACCCGTGCACCTGGCAGGAACTATGGTGAAGTCTTTAGCTGAAGATGATAACGGAAATATCTGGATCGGCACCACTTCTGGCCTGAGTATGCTCAAACCGGATGGTATGGGTTTTGAGAATTATAAGCATATTCCGGGTGATCTCAACTCACTCAGCAACAATATTGTTCAAAGCATCGCCTTATCAAAAAATGGTCAATTATGGCTCGGCACTGAAGATGGTCTTAATGTTTTTGATCTCCGTACCAAAAAAGTAATGGTATACCGGCCAAATCCCCGAAACCCTTACAGCCTGCGGGGAACCAGTGTAAAATATGTGTATATAGACAGACAGGGAATATATTGGCTGGGGTTATACCGTGAGGGCATTAATAAGTTTGATAGTAACCTCAACCTTTTCAATCTGATCCGAAGTAATGTTTTCGATGTATATGGTTTAAATGCACCTGTGGTTACTGCATTTGCACATAAAGACAACACCAATATATATGTAGCTACTGAAGGGGGCGGATTGAGTATCTTCAACAGAAATACTGCCCTTTTTCATAAAGTAGACCTGAAAAAACTTGGTTTACAATCACCTGTACCCCTGATGTCGCTATTTGTCAGTTCAGCTAATAAACTTTATGTGGGTACCTTTGGCTATGGCCTGATTGTAATGGATTCAACTTTGACAAAAGCGACATCTTTTAGAAAAACAAACAACGATTCCGGCCTTAATTCAGATGAGATTTTTTGCACAACCCAGGATAAAAACGGCTTGATATGGGTGGGTACCAATGGAGGCGGGATCAATGTGATGGATTCAAATCACAAGGTAGTTTTTAGGTATACAAGCAAAGTTCAGTCACCCATAGACCGCAAACTGCCGCTTAATAATTACATCCGTTTTATTAAAGAAGACCGGTTCGCAAATATATGGGTTGGTTCTCATGGCTCAGGAGTGGCCATGATTAGTGCCAATAAGACCATTATCAAACATTATAACGAACTTAATTCCGGCCTCCAGGGTGATGTTACGCAGGCTTTTCTTGAGGATTCCAAGGGGCGGATCTGGATCGGAACGGCAGGTGGGGGCTTAAATTTGCTGGACCAAAAGTCAGGTAAATTTATAAATTTTAGTGAACGGAATGGCCTGGCTAATGCTGTTGTCGACGCCATCGTGGAAGATGACAACCATAATCTTTGGTTAAGTACCAATAAAGGGATTAGCCGTTTTGATCCTAAAACTCAAAAATTCAGCAACTATGGCATATACAATGGGGTTCAGAACAATAACTTTATCAGGGGAGCAGCCCTGAAGTGTAAAGACGGTGAAATATTCTTTGGTGGAGCAGAAGGGATGAATTATTTCAATCCTGCCGGATTCAGAAAAAATAAAAATGTTCCTTCAGTGCTTTTTACCGAGCTAAAGATTTCCAATAATTTAATTGAGGCGAGTGAAGACGGACCTATAACCGACCATATTTCTGTTGCAAAAAGAATTGATCTGGACTATAAGCAAAATTTTTCCCTGAGTTTTGTGAGTGTAAACTACACTGCGCCCGAACAAAACCGTTATAGTTATAAACTCGAAGGTTTTAATAAAGAATGGATTGATGCAGGTACGGCCAAAACCGTTTCCTATACCAATCTCGATCCCGGGGAATATGTTTTCCATGTGCGGGCGAGCAACAATGACGGTATCGGAAACACGGCAGAGTCTTCGATAAAAATAATTGTTCATCCACCGTGGTGGAGAACAATATATGCTTATGCTTTTTACCTGCTCGCTATTGCCGGTACTTTGCTTTACATTCGTCACCGGGGAATCAAAAACCTGGAGAGAAAGTTTGCGCTGGTTCAGGAGAAAACAAAAATTGAGCAGCAAATTTTGCAGGATAGAAAAGAGGCAGAGCGGCTGCATGAACTGGATTCATTAAAGATTAAATTTCTGACCAACCTTAGCCATGAGTTTCGTACGCCGCTTTCACTAATCCTGGGGCCGGTTGAGAAGCTACTTTCACAAGAGGAAGGAGATGGTAAAAATGCTTCTCTTAAAATAGTGAAGCGAAATGCCCGCCGCTTACTTAACCTGGTAAACCAAATCCTTGATTTTCGTAAAATTGAAGAAAATGAGCTCAAGATCAATAATGCGAAAGGTGAACTGGTTTCCTTTATAGCTGATGTAATAGAATCTTTCAATGATTTAAGCGAACGTAAATCCATATGTCTTTCTTTTCAAACCCAGTTTGATAGCTATCCGACTGAATTTGACCACGACAAACTGGAACGCGTTTTATTTAACCTGCTTTCTAATGCCTTCAAATTTACCCCGTCAGGCGGTACTATTACCGTTGATTTGAAAAAAATCAGCACACTAAGCAGAAAGAAGCTGTTTTAATAAGCGTTAGCGATACCGGGATTGGCATTAGCGAGGAAGAACAGCAAAAAGTATTTGAAAGATTTTTTCAGGCAGACACCGAAGTTTCTATTCTCAACCAGGGAAGTGGGATTGGACTCTCCATCATTAAAGAATTTGTCAAAATCCAGGGAGGTACTATTGATTTACAAAGCGAGGTTGGGAAAGGTACACGTTTCACGATCGCCCTGCCTTTGCCGCTACTGGACCATATTGAAAAGCTTAATCTGGATTTTTCCAGTCCGGAAATACCATTTGAAGCTCAGGAGGAGGCTTTAGAGAAAGCACTGAGCGAAACAGATGCGGAAATCCATACCATCCTTCTGGTAGAAGATAACCAGGACCTCAGAGAATATCTTCGGGATAATTTGAAGTCCAATTATCGTATTGTGGAAGCAGCTGACGGTAAGGAGGGTTGGCAAAAAACATTGGCAAACCACCCGGAAATCATCGTAAGCGATATTAGTATGCCAAATATGACGGGTATTGAATTGTGCAAAAAAATAAAAGAAGATAAAAGGACAAAACATATTCCGGTTATTTTACTAACCGCGCTCACCGGCGAACAGGAACAATTAACGGGGCTCGAAATCGGGGCTAATGACTACCTCACCAAGCCATTTAATATTGATATCCTCAATGTTAAAATCAAAAACCTTTTAGTTCTCAACCGGACCCTTAAAAATACTTATACCAAACAGATCAAGATGGAGGCAGCAGAAATTTTAGTTGAATCCCACGGTGATAAGTTACTCAAGAATATTCTGAAGTATATTGAAGACAATATCAATAATTCACAATTATCTGTTGAGGATTTAAGTAAAAATGTAGGGATGAGCCGGGGCTCGCTTTATCACAAAGTGCTGGAATTAACAGGGCTTTCGCCTGTTGAATATATACGCTCGGTAAAACTCGATAAAGCAGCTGCCTTATTGGTTAAAAGTGATTTAAATATTTCTCAGATTGCCTATCTGGTAGGTTTTGCGACACCAAACTATTTTGCCAAATCATTTAAGTTAAAATTCGGAATGCAACCTTCAGAATATTTAAATCTGCACCGTAAGCCGGACAATTCTGCTTGAAGGTAAATCCCGGAACACATTATAGGGAAACTAAAGATTTCTTATACCTTACCGCATTTTATGGGGTATCGTTTCAGTCTTTTTAATTTGCTACATATCTATTGGTGGCTAATTGAACATTAATCGCAGCATTATATTCAAACGATAAGGTAAAGTTCAGCGCTGTTGGATAGTTTTGATAATTGATAAGAATATGAGAACAAAATTAATTTTATGCTGCTTCACCTGGCTACTGGTTTTCAGTTTTTCGGTTTCTGGCAAGGTTACCTTACCACAGTTGGTATCCAGCCACATGGTGCTTCAACGCGAAACTCCCCTAACGATATGGGGCTGGGCGACGGCAAAAGAAAAAATAACGATCAGTTTTAACGGAAAAACGTATAAGGCAACCACTGATGAACAAGGCTCATGGTCAGTAAAAATGAACAAGATGAAAGCCGGCGGCCCTTTTAAGATGATTGTTAAGGGTGAGAATACGATTACGCTTGATGATATTATGCTGGGAGATGTATGGTTTTGTTCAGGGCAATCCAATATGGCCCTGCCAATGGAGCGGTTAAAAGAAGCTTATCCGCAGGTGATTGAAAAGGATCATTTTCCTTTGATCAGAAACTTTTTTGTTCCAACCAAATCAAATCTGTCTGGAGAATCGATCGATCTTCCTCCCGGCAAATGGGTTCCGGCTACTGGTGCAGGGATATTAAGTTTCGGAGGAACAAGTTATTTTTTCGCAAAAACACTCTTTCAAAAATATAACATTCCAATAGGCATCATCAATTCAAGCGTTGGAGGTACCCCGATTGAGGCCTGGATGAGTCGCGATGCATTTTTGACGAATCCCGTGCAGACGAAAAAAATAAACAATTTCAGAGATTCGGCATTTATGGCCAATTATCAAAAAGGCTTAAAGAGAAGAACTTAGCAATGCCTACAACAGTTCCTGTAGTTGATGAAGGACTTTCAGGTCCGGTAAAATGGATCGACCCGGATTTTAATGCCAGCGGCTGGCGAAAATTTTGGATGCCGGGCTACTGGGCTGATCAGGGTCTCCGGAACTTCAACGGGATTTTTTATTTCAGAAAAGAATTACAAATCCCCGCAGAAATGAGCGGACAGCAGGCTAAGCTTTACCTTGGGCCGCATCATCGATGCAGATTCCGTGTTCCTTAATGGTAAATTTATTGGCAACACTACCTATCAATATCCTCCACGCAGGTATGTTATTCCTGCCGGGCTGTTGAAAAGCGGAAAAAACATCCTGATCGTTAAAGTTGTGAGCAGCAGTGGTAAAGGCGGCTTTGTTCCAGATAAAAACTATTCCTTGCTCACTCCGGAAAAAAAGATAGACTTACGTGGGGAATGGAGTTTCGAAGTAGGTTATGCTCAGCCAAGGCAAAACCAGGGTTTCCGTGCCGGGGCCGAAATGCCATTAGTTGCGCAGAATGAACCAACCGGATTATTCAATACCATGGTTTCGCCCGCGGTACGGTTTGCAATAAAAGGTTTTCTCTGGTACCAGGGTGAATCGAATACCGGAGATCCGAAAGCATACGGACAATTGTTGCCGGCGCTTATAAAAGACTGGCGCAATAAATGGAAGCAGGGAGATTTACCGTTTATCTATGCACAGTTGCCTAATTTTATGGAAGCCAGCTATCTGCCCGAAGAAAGTAGCTGGGCAGAGTTCAGGCAAAGCCAGCTGCAGGCGCTTTCAGTACCAAACACAGGAATGGCTGTGGCCATTGATGCTGGCGAATGGAATGATATTCATCCGCTGGATAAAAAAGACGTCGGTGAACGTTTGGCACTATGGGCCTCACATTTAGCTTACCATGACCAGGAGATTATTTATTCGGGACCTATTTATAAATCAAATCATCCAAAAGGATCTGAACTGACTATAAACTTTGACCATGTAGAACCTGGGTTGATGATTAAAGGATCAGATAAACTGACCGGTTTCGCACTTGCAGGTGAGGATAAGGTTTTCTATTGGGGCCAGGCCAGGATAGTGGGAGATGCTGTTGTGCTCTCAAGTCCTTTGGTTGTAAAACCGGCCTTTGTCCGTTATGCATGGGCAGATAATCCCGATCGGGCTAATTTATACAACAAGGCAAATTTACCGGCTTCCCCTTTTGAAGCAGAAGTTGATCATTCGAGATAATCAAATGTGTACCTGAAAACTTATGCATCGAAACCTTGGACAAGCTTGCCTTTGATTGTAAATTACTGCTCTTTTTAGCCATAAAAGAACAGTGAAATTGGAGACTTCTCCCTATTTTTTTGTTTAACTGGATCTACAATATGGACAGCTTGTGTTAAATAAAATAAAAAAATTCAACCGATTGCATAAATTGAAATTCTGGCTCTTTTTACATATTTATTACCTCTTAATAAGTCAATTTCACAGGTCTTATTTGCAAAAATTTGGAGAAGTATAACTGTTCTTTTAATATCGGTTTTTTCATTCGAATGGCTGTTAATTGGTGTTTAGAAGCCGTTTCTTAGTTTGATTTTAAATTTTTAGTCTCACTGATTGTTATTTTTTACCGCACGGTTGGTCACTTAATTGCCTTGTTTTTTAGGCTGATTTTCCTGTCCCTGAAGATCAACCTAAACATTCTGGTTTGAACATTTATACTAGTAATATGCACAATTAAATCAGGAGCCGTTTATCAATGTAAATACCTTTATCACAACAATAATGAATTGGACTTAGAATTTACAGTCAGTTTTTTTGCTTGTGATTTAAATATTCGGTGGCTGATTTTCTAATTAATACTGTAAGTTTTTTCCCTGTTCATTTTTAACCATTTATAAACTATTTTATATGAGAAGTGAAATTTTACAAACTTATGTAACATCGCGCTTGAAATTTTTCAGGTGCCTACCCAAGGTTATGCTGCTAACAGCGTTGATATTTTCAGCGTTTATTGCACAGGCACAAACTGTGGTAAAAGGTAAAGTTGTTGACGAAAAAGGTATTGCAATGCCCGGTGTGGGTGTCCTTTTAAAGGGAACCAATACCAGTACGTCATCCCAGGATAATGGAAGTTTTTCTATTACCACAACGGGCGCAAACCCGGTTTTAATATTCTCTTACGTTGGTTATACCAACAAAGAAATCCCGGTGAAAGGTCAGAGCACGATAAATGTCACCCTTCAGCCAAGCGCCGCAGAACTTGAACAGGTGGTGGTTGTGGGTTACGGTACCCAACGCAAAGAGGCTGTAACGGGTTCTGTGGCATCAATTGCGGGAGAGAAAATTCGTGAAGTACCGGCTCCTAACATCGCCCAGGCCCTACAGGGCAGGTTAGCGGGTGTTGATATTTCCCAGACCTCAACCAAACCTGGTGCAACCATGCAAATCCTCATCCGCGGTCAGCGTTCGCTTTCGGCAAGTAATGAACCACTTGTGGTATTGGATGGAATTCCATTTCCCGGCTCTATTGGTGATATCAACCCTAACGATATTAAAAGCGTCGATATTTTAAAGGACGCCTCAGCAACTGCTATCTATGGCTCGAGGGGCGCCAACGGCGTAATTTTATTAACGACCAACAGGGGCCAGGTTGGAGCGCCTGCTAAAATCTCCTACAATACCTATACAGGTTTGCAAACCTTGTTTGCTAAATATCCGATGATGAACGGACCGGAATTCGTTGCACTGAGAAACGCATCAGGAAAATTCACCACCCTTGGTGCTGATGAGTCTAATGATGTGAATACCGATTGGCAGGATTTGTTTTATAACAAAAGTGCTATTATGACCAGTCATGATTTGGGTGTAACCGGAGGTTCAGCAACCAGTAACTATAGTTTTGGTGGTGGTTATTATAAAAACCAGAGTTTAATTCCTACCCAGCAGTATACCAGGTATTCGATGAAAGCATCGCTCGATCAGCAAATCGGAAAGCTTTTCCGCGTTGGATTTACCACCAATAACAATTACAATTTAAGTGAGGGCAACCAGGTTGGAGTGGGGGCTGTGCTAAGTAATAGCCCTATTTCAAATCCTTATAATGCAGATGGAAGTTTAAAACGGACCATCAGAATGCCACAGGATGAATCTTTTGTTTACACCAATGGTATTGTAAAAGATTTACATGACCAATGGCTAAATGAAACCCGTGGCTTTGCCACTTATAATTCATTTTATGGTGAGGTTAAAATTCCCGGAGTTGAAGGCTTGAAATACCGTGCGAACCTTGGTCTGGATTTTATCCAAAGCAATAACGGTAACTTCACCGGTGTTGGGATAGGCAATACCACAGCCACAACAGTTTCAACAGCAGGAGTAGGTAATTCCCAAACCTATCACTGGACGCTTGAGAATTTAATTACCTATGACCGCAGTTTTGGAAAACATAGTTTTAATGCCGTTGCTTTATATTCGGCAGAACAAAATAAATTCAATTCTTCCAACATGACTGCCAAAGATATCCCTTCTGATGCCTTCCAGTTTTATAATCTTGGACAGGCAAATGGTGAGATAGCAATTGGCAGTGGTACTCCTCAAAATCCGCTCTATACCCTAACCGGGCTGGTTTCCTACATGGGAAGGATTATGTATGCCTACGACAACAGGTTTCTGTTAAGCGCAACAATCCGCTCAGATGGATCCTCGCGTTTGGCGCCTGGACACAAATGGCATACTTACCCAGCCGTTTCTGTGGGATGGAACCTGATGAATGAATCTTTCATGAAAGGCATTACCGCTGTCGATAAATTAAAAATCCGTGTAGGTTATGGTCAGACTTCCAATCAGGCGGTTGCCCCGTATCAAACACTGGGTCTGCTCAATTCCCGTCCATATAATTTCGGTAACAGCACATACGCAACCGGTTATTATGTATCCCAGCTTCCAAGCCCGGGATTGGGTTGGGAATACTCGGAGACCTGGAATTATGGTTTAGATTTTTCAATTTTGAAAAACCGCATCTCAGGTACTTTTGAATACTATGATACCAAAACTAAAGACATCTTACTTAATGTTGCATTACCTTCAACAGCCGGAGTAGGTAGTTATACTGCAAATATCGGTCAAACCCAAAATAAAGGATGGGAATTGAGTGTTAATGGCGTAATCCTCGAAAATCAGGGTGGCTGGACATGGGATTTAGGTTTCAATATTTCTGCAAACCGAAATAAACTTACGGCATTGGCTTCAGGGCAGGACCGTGATGAAGGAAATGCATGGTTTGTGGGACATAATATCAATGCGATATATGACTACGAGAAAATTGGGCTATGGCAGGCGGGAGACCCATATTTAAATGTGCTGGAACCTGGTGGCAATGTGGGTATGATCAAAGTTAAATATACCGGAGACTACGATGCAAATGGCGTTCCGACAAGGCCTATCGGAGCTGCAGACAGACAAATTATTGATATTGATCCTAAATTTACAGGTGGATTCAATAGCAGGGTTGCTTACAAGGGATTTGATTTAAATGTTGTTGGTGTTTTCAAAAGCGGCGGGACATTAGTGAGCACATTATATAGTTCGGCGGGTTACCTTAATTTGTTAACAGGCCGTAGAAACAATGTTAAGGTAGATTACTGGACGCCTGAAAATACGGATGCAAAATATCCTAAGCCAGGTGGTATTGCCAGCGGTGATAATCCTAAGTACGGAAGTACACTGGGCTTTTTTGATGCTTCATTCCTGAAAATAAGAACCATTTCTCTGGGTTATGACTTTAACAGGGATTTGATTAAAAATTCCAACGTAAGGCTGCGTATGTATCTAACGGTGCAAAATCCGTTTGTCATGTTCTCTCCTTACCACAGAGAGTCTGGTATGGATCCGGAAACCAATTCGTATGGAGATGAAAACCAGGCGGTGAACTCTTACCAGAGACGAATCTTAACTATTGGAACTAACACACCTTCAACGCGAAATTATGTTGCAGGTCTAAATTTAACATTTTAGAATACTATTATGAAAAATATACAATTAAAAGCCGTCGTAGCGATTTGGTTACTGATGGTCATCTTTTCAGGCTGTTCCAAAATTCTGGAAGAAGAACCGCGCAGCATCTTTACGCCTGATTATTTTAAAACAGTAGCTGGCGTAAACGGTGGACTAACTTCTATGTATGCACACTTGCGAAACATGTATGGTCAGTCATATTTCTATAATTCTTTGATCACCGGTACCGATGAGGCCACCTGGGGTAAGGATGCAGATGGAAACTTTAAAGATATGGACTGCTCAGGAGTAGGATCTATTTTATCAACCAGTTATCCGAGCAGTGTATTGTGGAGTGAGGCATTCCCAAATATTAACAATGCCAGTGGTATTATCGAAAATGCCAGTGGTGCAGGTATATCAAATGCCCTTGTGGCCGAGGCCAGGTTCTTCCGTGCTTTTGATTATTTTCTTTTGGTGCAAACTTTCGGTGGGGTTCCGCTCGACCTGGGCGCCGGGGAATTAAAATTTAATACCAATCCGGTTAGAACTTCAGTAAGAAATACGGTGCCTGTGGTTTATACGAAAGGCGTATTTCCAGATCTTATTAAAGCGGTAGCAGACCTTCCTGCAGCAGGAAGAGTTACCGGCGGCGTAACCAAGGTAGCTGCACAGCTATTTTTATCAAAAGCCTATTTAACATACGCCTGGTGGTTACAAAACCCTAATAATATTCCAACTTATCCGGCGTCTGCAAGGACTGACCCGGATGGACACGATGCGAACTGGTATTTTCAGCAGGCTTACGATATTGCAACTGCTGCAATTGAAAACCCTAGCACATTTGGGTTGATGGATACCTATTATGATGTGAACTGGGCAGTAAATGACCGTAATAAGGAAATGCTTTTATATGCTGATCATACGCAGACAAGCGAGAAATACAATGGCTCGAGCTTAACATTTGGAAGCGGCGGTGCACCTGATAATTTCGCTGGCTGGATGATGACCTGGAACTATACGAATATTCGTAGCGGAGGCATCAGCTCTGTTCAACGTGAAGCCGAGCAGCATTTAGGTCGTCCGTGGAACCGTATGGCACCAACCATTGAAGTGTTGAAAAACACCTTCGCTGATAAAACCCTGGATTCGAGGTATGATGGTACTTTCACTACGGTTTACAGAGGCAACTGGCCTAAGGGATATAACCCACCTTCAAGTGCGCCAGCATCATTGGTGAATGCCAATAACCTGTCCATTGTGCCAGGAGATGCAGCGTTAACCTTCCTGGATTCTGATAATCCGGCAGTTGTTTATCCTACCGGAGCTGGAATAAGTAATGTTGGAGCTGGCACTCTTCCTGGAAGAGCTGACTATGTAATCTCACCGGGAGGAATCAGCAGGATCGTTTATCCGGGTCTTTGGAAACTGGGTCCTTATCGTACCGATAATGGCACAGGACTGGGACAACCGAATGCGGGTAGTACACGTCCTTTTCCGGTAGCTAAATTTTCTGAGCTTTACTTCGTTGCAGCAGAAGCAGCGGTAAAAGGAGCAACAATAAAAGCCGGTAAAAGCGCCCGCGAACTCATCAATGTGATTCGAGCAAGAGCTGGTAAATGGCGCTTTGATAACAATGGAAATGTGGCTAAAGTTGCAGATAATAGTGCGGCAATGGTTGCGGCTACTCCGGCTACAATAGATATTAATTATATTTTGGCAGAACGCTCAAGAGAATATTATGCTGAAGGCTACCGTAGGTATGACCTGATCCGTACCCAAAAATGGGCTGAGCTTTCTTCTACCTATACCATTGCCGGAATCAACTATGGCGATCACACGCCAACAACGGTAACGCGTACCATCACACCAGCGTTATATCTACGTCCTATACCTCAGGCACAAATAGATGGAATGCAGATGAGTGCAGATGAAAAAAGGCTTACCAGAATCCTGGTTATTAAAAAATACTTTGGTTTAGTTGGGTGGGCGGCGTCAATTGATGCCGCTCATTCTTTTTTATAAAAACGCCTGGCTTTTCTCGCAGCCAAAAGATTTTCGGGTGAATGAAATCATTATAATTTGATTCCTGTACTTAACTGATCTTTTCATTCAGGCATTCAGCCTTACGGGCTTTCGCTATCCAGAAATAAAAAAACAATAACCGACACTGCTTCCATATCTATAATACCCTTTCCCAAGCAAATAGCTATAAATCAAAACTTAATTTATTCCCTAATGCAAGTTAATTCTTTAAAAAAAGCCAGATTTTCTTATCGCTCCTTATCCTTTTCACTTTTTGGGTTGATTATACTAAAGCGCAGACAAGTTTGGGGTTGGAAAAACAATTTATTCGTGATACCAGAAGTAATAAAGAAGATGTTGCACTGATAGAAAAAGGAAGAGCGGCGAATATTTTTTATGATACGAATGATTATAAAGGCGTTATAAGGGCAATTGGCGATTTAGGTCATGACTTTTTCAGTGTGTCGGGTATAAAGCCTGAATTGAAAAGCGTTGAGCCTTCGGAGAAAGATGTTATTCTCATCGGAACCCTGGGTAAAAACAAACTTATCGATCAGCTCATCAACACAGGAAAGCTGAGTAAATCCACCATTTCCGGCAAGTGGGAGAGTTTTATCATATCAACAGTTAAAAAACCGTTTCCTGGCGTTGATCAGGCCCTGGTTATTGCAGGGAGCGATAAACGCGGAACCATATATGGTATCTATGAATTGTCTGAACAGTTAGGCGTATCTCCATGGTACTGGTGGGCTGATGTGCCGCCAAAAACCCGGAAAAGCGCTTATGCTGTTTCCGGAAGTTACAGCTCAGGTGAACCGGCAGTGAAATACCGCGGAATATTTATTAATGATGAAGCCCCGGCAATGACCGGATGGGCAAAAGAAAAGTTTGGCGGGATGAACAGTAAGATGTACACCCGTATGTTTGAGTTGCTGCTCCGCCTGAGGGGCAATTACCTTTGGCCAGCCATGTGGGGTAATGCATTTAATGAAGATGATTCCGAAAATCCACGTCTCGCTGATGAATATGGCATTGTAATGGGCACTTCTCATCATGAACCAATGATCCGAGCGCAACAGGAATGGAAAAAGCACGGGGTTGGCGCCTGGAATTATGCCACAAACCCTCAGGGCTTAAATGCTTTCTGGCAAGAGGGGATTAAAAGAAATAAAAACTATGAAAGCCTGGTCACCATGGGGATGCGGGGAGATGGAGATGAACCAATGGTTGAAGGAGGTGATATGGCATCCAATGTTAAACTGCTGGAAAATATCATAACCGAGCAGCGCAAAATTCTTTCTGAAAATATGGAAAAGTCCGTAGAAAAGATACCACAGCTCTGGGCTTTATACAAAGAAGTAAAAGATTATTACGATTTCGGAATGAAAGTTCCGGATGACATTACCCTGTTGTGGGCTGATGATAACTGGGGCAACTTAAGGCATTTGCCCACGGCCCGGGAGCGTAGTCGGACCGGGGGATCCGGAATATATTATCATTTTGATTATGTTGGTGCGCCCAGAAATTATAAATGGCTTAATACCACCTCCCTGCCAAAAGTTTGGGAGCAGATGAATTTAGCCTACAATTATGGCGCCGACCGTATTTGGGTAGTCAATGTGGGTGATCTGAAACCAATGGAGATTCCGATAGAGTTCTTTTTACGGATGGCATGGAACCCCAAAGCGATGAGCCGGGAAAAGCTGCCAGGTTTTCTGCTGCACTGGGCAACACGTGAATTTGGATCTGACCAGGCGAAAGAAATTGCAGGTTTGGTGCGCTTGTACTCTAAATATACAACCAGGCGCAAACCTGAGCTGCTGGGGCCAGAAACTTTTAGTCTGGTAAACTTTAGTGAAGCGCAGCGCGTTGCCAGGGAATGGAGCGCATTAAGCGAAAGGGCAGAGCAGGTGAATAATAAATTGCCACAACAATATAAAGATGCGTTCTATCAATTGGTTCGTTATCCGATACAGGCGATGAAAACGGTGACGGATTTATATATTGCTGTTGGAAAAAACAGGCTGTATTTTAAGCAGGGAAGGGCTGCCACAAACCTTCAGCGTAACCTTGCTCTCGATCTTTTTAAACAGGATCAGCAGCTTAGTGATGAATATAATCTTAAAATGGCAGGGGGTAAGTGGAATCACATGATGGATCAGGTCAGGATTGGTTATACGAGCTGGAACGATCCAAAGAAAAATATCATGCCCAAAACAGAAGAAATCGAGGTGCCTTCAAAATCAGGCTTCGGGGTAGCTGTTGATGGTTCATCCGCTAGCTGGCCATCAAATGCTCCGGCGCCTACGCTTCCGCGATTCGAATCTTTAAATAAATTTCAGTCCTACTTTGAAGTTTTTGCAAAAGGATCCGCTCCAGTCAATTTCGAACTGGAATCCGATAACTGGATTCGTTTGAAAAAGGAAAGTGTTCCCGGAACAAATGACTACAGGGTACTGGTGGATATTGACTGGGCGAAACTAAGCGGTGGAAAGCATCAGGGTAAAATCCAAGTATCAGACGACTCGACGGTGGTGGTGATTAAAGTTGAAGCCAGCAAGGCAACACCTAAGCAATTGGCTGAAGCAAAAGGAAGCTTTGCAAGTTTAGGTGCACCAATTGCATTTGAGGCTTTTCAGGCAAGTAAAAAGGTAAGCAGAAATGGTGTAAGCTGGGAAGCTATACCCGGTTATGGAAGAGGAGATGCAGGGATGTCGATTTTTCCTGTCACTTCAGCTTCGTTGGGTAAGCCTGGTAACCCAACATTAGCATATCCTGTTTTCTTTTCTGAAAGCGGGGAGGTTAAAATTGATCTTGTGGTGGGGCCTACTGTAAATTTCTCCCCGGAAGGATTAAGGGTGGGGATTTCGGTAGATGGTGCGGCCCCTCAAATCCTGACCATTATAGCCAGGCCTAGTGCTTCAGGGTCTGATGCAAGTTGGGCAAACGCGGTCAGGGATAATGCAAGAACGCTTACTTCTTCACATTTCTTTAAAGTTCCAGGCAGGCATACCTTAAAAATATGGATGGTTGATCCGGCAGTAGTGCTGGAAAAAATAATAATATATAACGGGAAACTTCCGGCTAGTTATTTGGGCCCGCAAGAAAATAAGCTTATTCAATAGCAATTATAACCATGCAATTACATCAGTTAAACATTGGCATCAACCTTTTAATGAATTGAGAAATATGAAACTTAAGTTCCTGAGCTTATTCACTTTTACTTTATTTTTACTCCAGCATACACTGGCCCGGCAGCTCACGGCGCCCCCTTTGGCGGGTCTGCCTCAATATATTACTACGGTTGCAGCAAAAAAATCTTTTAAAATCGCAGCCAACAAAGTAACGGCCAGAATATATGTGGATCCTCAGGACTGGGAAGGCGTAATTAGGGGGGCAAATGATCTCTCTGCAGATATTGAACGGGTAACAGGCCTAAAGGCTGCTGTTTATTCACAGGTAAATCCAGTAATAAAAAGCATCCTTATTGGCACGATTGGAAAAAGTAGAATCATAGATAAACTAATTGCGGAAAAGAAGCTTAATGTATCAGCCGTAAAAGGAAAGTGGGAGTCTTTTGTCATTCAGACCATTGATGGTGATCTCATCATTGCAGGCAGCGATAAAAGAGGTACACTGTACGGAATTTACGATATTTCTGAGAAGATCGGAGTTTCTCCATGGTATTGGTGGGCAGACGTACCGGTAAAAAAGAGTTCTGCACTTTTTCTGAAAGCAGGACGATATGTTCAGCAATCACCAAAAGTCAAGTATAGAGGGATTTTTATAAACGATGAATGGCCTTCAATGGGTGGGTGGACGAGCGCTAAATTTGGGGGATTTAATAGCAAGATGTATGAAAATATGTTTGAACTCCTGCTTCGCCTGAAAGCAAACTATCTCTGGCCGGCGATGTGGAGTGCTGCCTTTCATTCCGATGATCCTGATAATTTTATTCTTGCCGATAAGATGGGAATTGTTATTGGAACATCTCATCATGAACCTATGGCCCGCCCACATCAGGAATGGGTCAAAAACAAAAACAAATATGGCAACGGAGAATGGGATTTTGAAACCAATAAAGCAGGTATTGAGCAGTTTTTTAAAGAAGGCGTTGAGCGCATCAAAACCAAGGAAGAGATCATCACCATTGGAATGAGAGGCGATGGTGATGTCGCCATGGGTAGTGGTGATGACCAGGCTAATATCAAAACGCTAAGACATGTGGTATCTGCCCAGCGGAATATAATTGGACAGGTGTATGGTAAGAACCCTGCGGAAGTACCTCAATTATGGGCTGTTTTTACTGAGGTGCAGCGCTATTATGATGCAGGTTTAAATGTTCCTGAAGATGTGATTCTGCTTTTATGTGACAATAACTGGGGGTATATCCGTAGAACCGGACCGGAGCAGGAAAAAAACGGAGTGGCGGACTTGGGCTGTATTATCATATTGATATGAATGGGGGACCCTGGAACGACCGGTGGGTAAATACCACAACAATTCCCAAATTAAGAGAACAGTTTAATTTGGCCTACCAAACCGGAATCGACAAGCTCTGGGTGGTAAATGTAGGGGACTTAAAACCAAAAGAATTGCCAATCGATTTTATTATGCGCTATGCATGGAATCCAGAGGCGCTGCCAGCGGATAAAGTGATGGATTATACAACCAGCTGGGCTGCTCAGAATTTTGGCCCCAGCTATGCTGCAGAGATTGGAGGTATTGTATCAGACTATTCTAAATATAATTTATACCGTAAGCCCGAAGTTCAGTCTACAAGAATATTTAGTGTCGTAAATTATCATGAGGCAGATTTGGAGGTGAAGAAATGGAGGGCTTTAACAAGAAAAGCAGAAGAATTGGCTTTGAAAATTTCTCCCCAATATCAGGATGCCTATGATCAGCTTGTGCGCTATCCCACTAAAGCATCGGCAGGGGTGGCAGAGATTTACCTGGCTGCTGCTAAAAATAATTTATATGCAAAACAGGGAAGAGTAACGGCCAATGATTATGCACTCCGGGTTCGCGAACTTTTTGCCCTCGACAGTCTTCTGAGTGAAAATTATAATAAGCGCATTTCAAAAGGTAAATGGGATAAGATGATGTCAGATAAACATATAGGTTATTCGATGTGGTCGATGCCAAAGGAAAATAAGTATCCTGAGCTGGTCATGGTGAAACCGCTCAGTAAGGCTTCCATGGGGATTGCAATTGAAGGTTGTGAAAACGCATGGCCTGGGAATGAAAGGGCAGTCTTGCCTGTTTTCGATCGCCTGCTTAAGCCATCCTATTATATTGATATTTTCAATAAAGGAACAGGGTTTTTCAGCTTTACAGCAACCCCTGACATGGGCTGGATTAAACTCAGCGAGACTGAAGGCTCTGTAGCGACCGAAAGAAGAATTCAAGTTGAACTTGACTGGAATAGCATGAGCATCGGAACAGCCAAAGGGAAAATAACCATTAAGTCTGGTCGGGATTCGGTTACCGTCGGTGTTGAAGCGATCAATGCCAGGTTGCCTGTTATAACAGAACCTTATTTCGGAAACTTTAGTGGCTCAGAGTTTTCAATACCTGCCCCTCTGTTCAATCGCAACGTTCCGGGCAGTAAGGCTAGGTGGGTCCTTTTACCAGACCTTGGGCGTGCTGAGGGAAATATGGGTATCTATCCGGTTACTGCTCCAAGCGTGAAAGCGTCTGAAGCACCATACCTGGAATACAAAGTGTTCATCAACAATACCGGCAAAGTCAGGATATGTCTGGGCATACTGCCTACACAGGATATCAATCCTGCCAGGGGCCTGCGCATCGCAGCTGGACTAAATGATCAGCAGGCTATTGTTCTTGATGCAAGAAAAGGTTTTGCAGATACTTTTAGTGAATATACGCCTGAGAATTTATCCAGATCGAAAACGCTGAAAGCCATTCAGCCTGCAAATCCTGGTATCAAATTAATTTCCAATGGCCCGCGAAGAAATGAAATTTTTGATAATTTAAGGTGGTTGGATTTCGAACTTAATGTGGAGCGGGCAGGCCTCCAAAATCTTCGTATTTACATGGTGGACCCGGAAATTGTATTAGAGCAGATTGTTGTTAATCCTGACAACAGGTTTCCAAGTTATTTTGGAGCACCTGTTATGCAGCATATCCCGGGAAAAGAACTAGATTAAGGAATATAACCCTCAATAAACCTGATATCAATATATCCATAGGAGGATAGTCAAGCATTAATTTACTTAATAAGTAGTGCAAAAAAACATCGTACACTGATCTTCCGTATTTGTCATTGTATTCATAACCTGGCAATGGGAGATCATCAGTACGGCTTATCTGGCTGGATTTACCTGTGTTTGAAAGGAATTGTCGCACAGCCCTGCAAAAACATAATTTTCTGGCTTTCAAAAAGACCAGCATAACCTATCTAAATAACAAGGGCGCAAAATTTTGCAGACTGCGTCTCCAGGTAAGCCATTCATGGGCTGTTTTTGGAGATTCGTAATAAGTGTACCTGATTCCCTGCTGTTCCAACATCGCCCTGAAAGCCCCTACAGATTTGGGGAAAGGGGCAGGTTCTTTGGTGCCTAGTCCCAGCCATAATAACTTGAGTCTCTTGTTCACCTCAGTTCCACTCTTAAACTTTCCTTCCATAAATACATCCGGATCGATTACATCTGAACTGGGATAATTTGAGGTGCCGCTGAAACCGCCATAATAAGCGAACTTATCCAGGTTTTTCATCACGATGCGCATCGTTTGATTTGCACCCATTGAAAGCCCCGCAATAGCCCGGTGTTCGCGGTCGGCCAGGGTGCGGAAGCGTTTATCGATCATTGGAATCACTTCTTCAATCAGTACATCTTCAAAAATCGAAATCCCCTGTCCTTTTCCCGGTGTCTCAGTTGCTTCTGGTTTAAGTGCGTAACCATTGTCTGTAACAATGATCATCGGCTTTGCCTTATTTTGCGCAATTAAATTATCCAGGATTAAATTCGCTTTTCCCTGATTAACCCAGCCCGTTTCATCTTCGAAGCTTCCGTGTTGAAGATAAAGCACGGGGAAACGGGAATTTTTGTCCTCGTAATAACTTGCCGGTGTATAGATGAAACATCTTCTCCAGGTTTGAGTTAAATTAGAATAGTAAATATTTTCACTAACCAGGCCATGGGGCACCTTTTGCAACGCATAAAATGCTTCATCATAAGCCGGAACTTCGATGCCACTGCCCAGCCTCCCTGCACCGTAGAAATAACGGCTGTTTGGATCCGGAATTGAGGCACCATCCACGTTGAGCTGGTAATAATGAAAACCTTCGTCCTGTGGTTCGGATTCGCCTGTCCAGAGGCCTTCCCCGTTTTTTATCATCTCGTATTTTTTCCCAGCCAGATCCAGCTGGACTTTAGCCGCCTGAGGTGCATATAGGCTTACCCTAACTTTGCCTTCATCGTTTACCTGGGGGAATAATTTGCCGGGCTGATTGCTTTCAGCTGGTCTGAATACTTTTAAATCAGACTTCATTTCAGTCTGGGCTAAACAAACCTGGCTAAATAAACAGCCGGCAAAGAGGAAAATAACATTTTTAGCTTTCATGTTTGATAATTAGCGTCTGCTTAAATTAAATAAAATTCATTTCGTATGTCAGTCTGAGCATAGTCTAAGGCCATTTCAACCTATTAATAAAGCAATCGAGTACGCCACCATTGGCAGATTAAAAAATCGCCGTCATTTCGACTGAAGTGCAGCGAAATGGAGAAATCTTTGAACTGGAATTGCAATAAATCTTTAAACTATGTTAAAAGATTTCTCCACTGCGGTCGAAATGACGCTCCTTGTATATCTATCATCAACCATCCGATGTATTTGAAAAATACTAACCTCTACCATTGACAGACCATTCCAAAAAAGGTCGTCATTATAAGGAGGAACGACGAAGCAATCTATCATGCAAGTAATTACTATAAAGATTGCTTCCCCCGAAAATCGGGGCAAGCTGTCAGCTTAATCTATTTAAATAATAGCGGAGCAAGTTCACACAGGCTCCGGCGCCAGGTTTGAAATTCGTGGCCGGTATTTTCCGAAACATAGGAAACTGCATTATGGCCTGCTTCTTTTAATGCCGAAACAGCATTTTTTACGCTTTCAGGACGTTCCTTGCTTCCACAGCTAATAAAAATTAATCGCGGTTTTGCTTTGTCTTTCAGCTCAGCAGGGTTGTATGTTCCGCCACTAAGCAGCGCATAATAGCCAAAAAGTTCCGGTTTGTTAAGTGTAATGGTATGCGTCTCCATCCCACCCATCGATAGTCCTGCCATGGCACGACCGTTTGCTGTGGTTATGGTTGAAAAGTTGGTGTCTATATACGGAATGAGTTCCTCGGTTAATACGGTTTGAAAACCATCAATCTTAAAGTCTTTCATGCGTCCCCATTTGGTTTCATTGGTCATTCCGTAGGTCATCACGATGATAAATGGCTTACTTTTCCCTTCTGCAATCAGGTTGTCCATAATCAGGTTCGCCCGGCCCTGGTTACTCCAGGCGGTTTCGTCTTCGCCCCATCCATGCTGTAAATACAGCACCGGAAAACGTCGTTTATCTTTGCCGTAGCCTGGCGGTGTGTAAACGTATGCCCTGCGCGATGAATTTGTGCTTTTTGAAGGAAAAAGGATTTGCTGCACATTTCCATGGGCTACATTTTTATCTGCGTAGAAATCTTCATCCTTTGCAGGAATTTCAATTCCACTTTCCCAACGCGAAGAGCCAAAATAGTTCATAGCACCGGGGTCATTAAATACTCCGCCATCAATGGTCAGATGATAATAGTGAAAACCTTCGTCCATGGCCCCGGCAGTGGTACCCGTAAAAAATCCGTCAGCAGTTTTGGTGAGCTTCGTTCCTCCCTGTCCTCCAAGGCCAAGGCTTACCCTGATACTGTCTGATTGAGGTGCTTTGATTCGGAACCTGGCGTAGCCTTGTGAATTGACCTGCGGGAATTGCTGGCCGGGCTGGTTCGTTACAGCAGGTTTAAAGTCTTCTTTAATTGCCTCCGGATTGTTTTGAGCCTGGCATATTCCAAAGCTAAGGCTTGCTCCTAAAGCAATTATAATAAATTTGAATTTCATAATATTTGGTTAATTAAGTTGTTTTGGCTCCTTAACTCCGAGATGAAGAATTAAACAGATTCATAAAGATAATAGATGTATGCATTGAGGCATGCTTAACTTGTTTAGTTTTCTAGCAGAAATGTTTAACAGCATCCATTAACCGGTTCTTTATTTTAATTATTGAATTGTTTAGTGTTGAAAATTAATGAGTTATGTGATTTTCAGTATGTAGTTCAGTTTGTAACCTTGCAGATACGTTTGATCAAATATTTAGCTTTCGTGGCGAACAAAAAAGGCGGCCTGTAAACAGACCGCCTGAACCGAAATATAATTCTTTTTTTATTTGCTAAGAGAGGCTAATGCATTTTCAGTGTTTAAGCTGGTTTTTGTATTAGCTGCAATAAATTTGTCCATCATCAGCTTTTGTCCTTTGCCCATTACCAGCGTATGGTCGCCGGTTGAACCGCTTAAGGTTAAATCAGCGTGATCTTCAATCACTGTATACAATCCTTCGGTTTGTGAGTTTAAGTCTAGTGATGCATTTCCGCTTAGAAAAACCTGCAGGTATTGCGTATTAATTTTACCCTGTGTTTTTACTTTGGCATTATCCATTGCATGGATGCGGTAGATCTCATTTACATAAATAGTAAGTTTCGCGGTGCTGTTATCCAAAGCGCTAATTTCTAAACCATCTCCGCTCTGCGTAACCTTAACTTCGCCGGTATTCTCATCTGCATAGCTGATGCCGGTACGTTTTCCCTGTATAATGGTCAGCTCTACATTTCCTTTTACTTTGATGCGTTTGAAGCTCAATACTTTTGAAGCGTGAACAGGTTTGATGGTTTCAGTTGCGTTAGCTGATAATACTGCTGAAGTAGATAATACCAATGCTAAAGATGAGGCGAATAATGTTTTGAATAAAGTTTTCATATACTTTGAGTTTTATTTTTATAAATGTTTTTATTGTTGTTTTGATATTAAGACGTGCAGCCACCGGAAACGTTTCAGCACAAATTACAGCATTATACCAGCCTGGGAAGCTAATCGACCAACGCCCGGAATTTAAAGACAAAAAGAAGCTTGTCGCTGTGTATTTTCCAGGTTTTCTTTCCCGGATTGCTGATTAGATATCTTTTTTACTTGGAGAAATCAGTCTTATCCTTTTCTGTGTGCTGATGCTCTTGCGGTTTGGGCAACAATCAAATCTATATTGATCCGGAGCAGGTCTTTCTATGGGCAGATGATATGAATTGTTATTTACCGCAGTTTTTTGTATATTTGTGGTCTGGTATTTTTTTACCAGGAAAACTTTCTCTGGGGCCGTTCTTGGATTTGACGGGGTGGCGAAAGTTATGTTAGCATGCAGTGCGTTGTTCGGAGAGCACTTAAAGTGAACGATCACATTTTAGTTGGCGAAAATACTTACGCCTTAGCTGCTTAGTTTAGAACTAATTAGCTTTTGTCCCTCTAACTGCTGCATTGTTGGGTTAGAATCCGGGGCATCGAAACAACAAAGCTGGCTTTAAGGAGATGCGACTTAAAGTGAGATCAAGTATCTAAGGATTTAAATAAGGTCGGTTTTCAGCCCGTTTATTTCCCGAAAATCAATTGAAAAATAAGCATGTAGAAGGTATAATTTATCTCACAACTGGACAAGGGTTCGACTCCCTTCGGCTCCACAAATTTTCATTAAAAGCTGCGAAATTTCCACGATTTTCCGCAGCTTTTTTCTTTCCCATACAAAATCCCATACAATTCTTTTGCATAATATGTTTTATAGATTTATAGTGCATAAATGGAAATTATTGGTTTTTAAATTAGAATGCGATGAAAATGCAAAGATTCCTTACAATTCTGGAAGTATTAGATTATTTAACTTCACAAAACTATAAAGGAATCTTTCGAAAAGAAAATCTCTTTTTTATTTCAAATCACAATAAACTAAATAGCCTGTTCGTGCTCTGATTGGGCATTTCGGCAAAAATGGCCAGCCGTTCCGCATTTAAACTGTCACCCCATTTCGCTTTAAAGTGACCACCTGTTTCGGGGCAAACTGGCCGTTCTGATCTTTCGATCAGCTTTTTCGCAACTGGCTTTCGGGAATAATTTTTCAATTTCTGCATAAAATAAAGGCTCCTGGGAGCATATCTACTATTCGGGATGACTACGGTCACTTCGCTGTTTTGAAGGGGGTATGGCGTTTTTTTACGCGTTCCAGTACCTGCGAATGGATTTTGATCGCTAGAAAGGTCTGAATTGAGGATAAATCCGGCAGTAAGATGGATTAAACCGAAAAGTCCTGAGGAAAATGGATTTGGATCCGAAGTGTATATTTGTTCGGAGGGAAAGGAACTTAGATGTGCATCATCCGGTAATCAATTTGGTGGCCAGTTTGGCCCGAAACAGAGGGGTCACTTTCACCGAAATACACAATTTATAAAATGAGCGAAAAAGACATATTGTTACTAATTGAGCTTGCAGAGAAAAAACTCGCTGAAGTAGAAAATATGTCAAAGACAGAAGCTATTTATCTTTGAACGACGCTGGTATTTTGACAAAAAAAGGCAAGCTGATGAGTGCCTATTCTGAATTAGAGGAAGAACCAGCTTAAGCATTATCATTAATGTACGATCAAAGGCATAATATGATTATTGGCTTTCATGGCTGTGATGAAAGTAAAGCAAATCCATTAGTAAACGATCCAGATACGATTTCATTTAGTAAAGAAAATTACGATTGGCTTGGTCATGGGTTATACTTTTGGGAAAATAATTGCGACAGAGCTTTAGAATTGGCTAAACATCACTTTACCTAAAATAGCCCACTTAAATACAAGGGAAACAAATTTCAATTTTGCACTATAAAAAGGGGCTATTATGCATGAGGCTGAAAAACCTCATGCCAACAAGCTTAATCCTTTGGTTTGTGGATGTGCGGCTTCAGATCAGGATGTTTCGGTTTGGTCTCCGGCAGAACTCTCCTTCTCTTATCGTCATTCCCCTCCTCTGTTTTGGGCTTAGGCCCAGGTTTGATTGCTTCCATAATAAATTTTAAATTAATAATTAGTTCTCGGACCAATATAAGCCCTATACAAAGCTAATCTAACCCGGATCAATTAATTTACGGTTTCCCATAAATGGTAGATATATTGGAATAAGGATACCGCCTTAAGCAAAGGAAAGATGTTGAGGACTTTATGAGATAATGCAATAGATAATTGCAAAAAGAAATTGCTGATATACCATAGTAATAGATGTTAACTATTCCGTTATAGAATTAAATGATTGTGATTAGTTATTTCAATTCTCTAAATTTATCATTATCCTGATCGACCTGTTAAAAAGGATGAGTATTTCACTAACAAAATAATATACAGATGGAAAAAGAATCAAACGATATCAGCAAGTGTCCGTTTCATAATGGCAGCATGAAAAGTAATGTAGGTGGTGGTGGCACCAGAAATGGCGACTGGTGGCCGAAGCAGTTAAAGCTGAATATTTTGCGTCAGTATTCTAACTTATCCAACCCAATGGATGGCGAATTTAATTATGCTGAGGCTTTTAAAAGTTTAGACCTGGCTGCGTTAAAAGCAGACCTTTATGCACTGATGACCGATTCGCAGGATTGGTGGCCGGCAGATTTCGGTCATTACGGAGGTTTATTTATTCGCATGGCCTGGCACAGTGCCGGAACATACCGGGTGGGCGATGGCCGTGGTGGTGCTGGTGCCGGATTACAACGTTTTGCGCCGCTGAACAGCTGGCCAGATAATGTGAGTCTCGATAAAGCGCGTAGATTACTTTGGCCGATTAAACAAAAATACGGTCGCAAAATTTCATGGGCAGATTTAATGATTTTGACCGGTAATATTGCCTTAGAATCAATGGGTTTTAAAACCTTTGGATTTGCTGGCGGTCGCGAGGATGTTTGGGAGGCTGACGAATCGGTATATTGGGGTTCGGAAACTACCTGGCTGGGTGGCGATCTTCGCTATGGACATGGCTCTGATGGTGCAGATAAAGCACACGGTGTGGTGGTTACAGATGATGACGCCGATGGTGATGTACACTCCCGAGATTTAGAAAAACCACTTGCAGCCGTGCAGATGGGATTAATATATGTAAACCCTGAAGGACCTGATGGAAACCCGGACCCGATTCTTGCCGCTAAAGATATCCGCGATACTTTTGGCCGTATGGCGATGGATGATGAAGAAACGGTGGCCTTAATTGCAGGTGGACATACTTTTGGCAAAACCCATGGTGCCGCTTCAGCAGATCATGTAGGCAAAGAGCCTGAAGCCGCTGGTATAGAAAGCCAGGGTTTGGGATGGAACAACAGTTATGCTTCTGGCAAAGGTGCTGATGCGATTACGAGCGGACTAGAAGTAATCTGGACCACCACACCAACGCAATGGAGTAATAATTTTTTCGAAAACCTTTTTGGATTTGAATGGGAGTTGACTAAAAGCCCTGCCGGTGCACACCAATGGAAAGCTGTAAATGCTGAAGCGATTATTCCTGATGCATTTGATGGATCGAAAAAACACCTGCCAACGATGCTGACCACCGATCTTTCTTTAAGATTCGACCCGGCTTATGAAAAAATATCAAGACGTTTCTTAGAAAACCCTGAACAGTTTGCTGATGCATTTGCAAGGGCATGGTTTAAGTTGACCCACCGCGATATGGGCCCTGTGGCACGTTACCTGGGGCCAGATGTACCGCAGGAAGAATTGCTGTGGCAGGATCCGATACCTGCTGTTGATCATGTATTAATTACCGAAAGTGATGTTGCCGCGTTAAAGGCAAAAGTACTGGCTTCAGGATTGAGTGTGGCCGAACTGGTTGCTACCGCCTGGGCTTCGGCTTCTACTTTCCGCGGTTCTGATAAACGTGGTGGCGCTAATGGTGCGAGGATCCGTTTGGCACCACAAAAAGATTGGGCGGTTAACAATCCTCCGCAATTGCAAAAAGTATTGGGCGTATTGGCGGGTATTCAAAATGAATTTAATGCAGCACAAATGGACGGTAAAAAGTTTCTTTAGCTGATTTAATTGTACTGGCAGGTACTGCTGCTGTTGAAAAAGCAGCCGCCGATGCCGGACATGCTGTTACTGTTCCTTTTACGCCAGGCCGGATGGATGCCTCGCAGGCACAAACCGATGTGGAATCTTTTGGTTATTTAGAGCCAGCGGCAGACGGTTTCCGTAACTACCGTAAAGCTAAATCGCCGGTTGCTACCGAAGAATTCCTGATTGATAAAGCCCAGTTGCTTACTTTAACCGCACCAGAATTAACGGTATTGATAGGTGGTTTGCGTGTATTGGATACCAATTACGACGGTTCTAAAAATGGCGTCCTGACTACAAAACCAGGTCAGCTTACCAACGATTTCTTTGTGAACTTATTAGATATGGAAACCGCCTGGAAAGCCGTTGCAGAAGACAAAGAACTTTATATCGGAAGCAGCCGTTCTACTGGTCAGCCAAAATGGACGGCAACCCGCGCCGATCTGGTATTTGGTTCTAATGCCGAATTAAGGGCAATAGCAGAGGTGTATGCAAGTTCAGATGCACAAGATAAATTCGTGAAAGATTTTGTAGCCACCTGGAATAAAGTAATGAATTTAGATCGTTTTGATTTAAATTAATTAGAAATACAAGGCAAAATTTAAGAGCCTGTTTAAAAAATTAATAAAATTAATTCGTATGTCAGTGTGAGCGTAGTCGAAGACCCTTTCATCGCATTAATAAAGGCAATCCATTACGCTTAACGTTACAGCAAAGTGCTTTGTCATATTTGCTATAAAAATTTGAACAGGCTCTAAAGACACCAATTTTGCAATGCCCCTAAAAAGTTACACACTTTCTGGGGGCATTTTTATGATAAAGAAAAAAACAGTTTAGAATTTCTTCTTTTCTTTAAAATCCCGAAAATTTATTACCTTTGCCGCATTCCTGATGAACAATCTTTTAATGTTTAGGAATTATGACAGCATATATCTACATATAGTCCCCTTCACAAATTGCCTTATCGGCGATAATTTACTATAATTTGTTTTTTATTTGATTGATTGCCTCAAGGGCTGTTCAGTTTGTATTGTACAACATTTTATTTTCCAAAGAAGGGGTATATCCTTGCTCAAGGATGAATGGAGACCCACATTCAAGTTAAAGGAAATTAAATGAAAGTCCGATGGACACACATGAATTGCCATGCAGGATTAGAAGCGCACGGCAGAAAAAGCGGTCGGTAAAAACAGACCGCGACAAACAATTAATCAGGCTGAGTAAAAGAAGATCGGAGCTTTGGATACAAAGACGGGCACTGCCGATGGTACCACTTGACAAGCCCTATCAAAGAGGCTGGAAAAGATATTTTGTACTCCGTGCAGATATTGCATTTAGTGTAAGAGCTGAATTTTATACCACATTGCTGGCTAAGATCAATACAGTTGAATACCACCACGATAAAACATTTAAACGAAAAAAACGCCGTAAAGGAAGGTATGGATATGAAGTCAAAAAGCAATCGCTGCGCGAACTCACCCCATATTTATGGGAAAGCAGTAGTTTAGGCCTTACCGAACAGGAGAAGGCGTGTTTTAGCCAGGTTGAAATGTACAATGTTCGCACACGCCAGCAGGAAATCAGGTATGTTTTTAACGAACCGTGGCGGTATAGGTTAAAAATTGCACCCAATATGGTTACACACAAAAAATTACTGGATACCGACCTGGTAAGGGAGCTTGATCTTATTAACAACCACATTAGAGGCAATAATTTTTGGGGACGCATGCATTCGTTAACCAATGGACGAAAGTATAACTCTTGGCGGTATTATCAAGGGTTGGCAAAATACAGTACAGTAAAGAAAATCCCGAAGTATAGATCGAAAGAAACGTATTTGGAGTTAGATTTTTAAAATTTTATCAATAACTAAAACAAAACTCAAACTTATTTGTCTTTTAATTTCATTAGTTTGTTTGGTTTAGTTTTATTGGTGGATGCGAATAAAACAAAATAATTAGCCTCATAGAAATATGGGGCTTTCTCATTTATATACGGCATTAACCTATACGCCATATTGGTAAAAGCAATATAGATGACTGTTGCTGATAAGAAACCAGTTGCGCTTTCTTTTGATAAAAAAACTGATTTTTTTTATCAAATTCTTAAAAATATACTTAAGTAGGTGAGGCTTAATGAATTCAGTTCGCACCATTTTTTGATTTACCAGCAATATTTATTCAAAAATTTTGTTGCCTGTAAAAGTAATCATACTGTATTCTGACTTATACGAAAATGTAATGCTAATGATTGAAATAATATTCTTGATTTTATGATAAAATAATTAATATTGAGTTGATAAATCGATTTATCAATAACCAAATATGACGATGAGCTTAAGAATATTTATGCACTGTGGTGCAGTACATGTCTGTGTAGTTTATTTGTATGTAGTTTTAATCCGATTAAAATATGATCTCCCATCACACACAATTGCTTTTAACCTAAAGCCTTCCGATTAAAAATGATGATTTGCCGTCAATTGTTTTTTATTGAATAATTCATAAAACGTTTTATTTGCTGGCAGTTTGAACGATATATTATTAACTAACCATTTACTAAACCTAAACCAATGAAAATTAATCTACTAAAGATTTCAGGGCTTTCTGTGCTTTTTTTGCTCAATAGCCCTGCTTTTTCGATGAATCCGGTTGCTAAAAAATCCGAGGGATTTTCCGGACCAAATGTAACTTTTGTGCATATCCATAACCGAAAAGTAATTACCGGAACCGTATCAGACGAAAAAAACCTTCCTATTCCCGGAGTAGGCATCAAAAACATTTCTTCAGGTAAAACTGCGGTAACTGATGAAACCGGTAAATTCAGTATTGAGGCCAACCCGAATGAGGTGATCCGTTTTTCTTATGTGGGTTATCAAAATAAAGATGTTACCGTAGGGAGCGAAGCCAATATCAGTGTTAAAATGCTACCTGCTGAAGCCAATAAGTTAGATGAAGTGGTGGTAATTGGTTACGGATCGGTGAAAAAACAGACCTTACAGGTTCCGTTGGTGTGGTAAAGGCCAGCGAACTTCAGGAACGTCCGTCGTCATCGTTAAACCAGGCACTCGCTGGCCGTATCTCGGGCGTACAGGTAAACACCAACTCGGGTAGACCCGGCGGGCAAACGAATATCAAAATCCGTGGCTTTAGTTCAATCAATACGAGCAATAATCCGCTTTATGTGGTAGATGGTGTGGCTTTGCCGGTGGGATCGCAAACACAGAATAGTAACGCTATTGATTACATTAACCCAAGTGATATCGCTTCTGTAGAGGTGTTAAAAGATGCATCCTCAACAGCCATCTACGGTGCGAGGGGTGCAAATGGGGTAATTTTAATTACGACCAAAAAAGGAACTGCAAATGCCCAGCGTATTACCTATGATGCAGATTTTGGTGTAAATACACTGGCCGCACACCATGTAAAAATGCTTGATGCTTTTGAGTATGTTAAAGTGCAGGATCTGGCTTATGAGAACATTAAGGTTTACGATCCGGTAGGTTGGGCAGCGGGAAGTTACGCATCTACACCGATTCCAAAAGCAGCCAGAATTGCCTTACCTCAGTTTTTCGATAGTAATGGAAATCCATTATATAATACCGATTGGTTAAAGGAATCTACACAGAATAAACTTTCGCAAAATCACCAGCTGGGTTTTACAGGTGGAAACGAAAATAGCACTTACGGTGTTTTTGCAGGCTATCGCGATGACCAGGGGCTTTTGCTGAACTCTTATTTAAAACGTTATTCGGGCAGATTTAATTTCGACAGTAAAATTAAACCCTGGTTAAAGGTAGGCGGTAATTTGAGCTACAATAACCAGAACGAAAACATTGTTGATCAGGGAACGGGCGGCTTAAATTCAGTCCGCATGATTACGGAAGCATTCCCTTTTCTACCCATTAAACTGGCAGATGGCAAGTGGGGCGACAATAAACTGATTCCATGGGCAGAAGGAGGCTCCAATCCGGTACACATCTTAACCGATCAAAAATATGGAATGGTTACCCAAACTGCTTTGGGGAGTATTTATTCTACCATTAGTTTTAACAAAGATTTAGAATTCCGTACCCAGTTAGGTGCCAATATTGTGAGCCGTAACATTAACGAGTACAATGCCAAACAATTATACGGGATCTCTGATGGACAGAATGGAACGGCGAATGTAACCAATGATCGGGAAACCTTCTGGTCGCTGGAAAACTATTTAACCTATAACAAACGTTTTGCCGAATCGCATGCCATTAATGCCTTATTGGGGATCTCCTGGCAGGCCACCAACTTCTTTAGCAATACCAGCCATGCCGAGAATTTTGTAACCGATTTTTATGGAAACAATAACATGGGCTCCGGAAGTAAATCGATTACGGTGGGCTCCAGCCGGAACCGGTCGGCTTTTAACTCTTATTTTGGCAGGTTAAACTATGCCTTTAAAGATAAATACCTGGTTACTTTTACAGGCAGGGTAGATGGCTCATCCAAATTCGGAGAGAACCATAAATTCGCCTTTTTTCCTTCGGCAGCACTGGCCTGGAAAGCCTCAGACGAAGATTTTCTTAAAGGAAACAAGACCATCTCTAACTTGAAATTAAGAACCAGTTATGGTTTAAGTGGTAATTCAGAGCTCCCTGCTTATCAGTCGCTTGCTACATTGGTTAATAACTCAGCCATTATTAATGATAGCAGGGTAACAGGTATTGGTATTGGCAGGTTGGCCAATCCGGACCTGGTTTGGGAAAAAACAGCACAGGTTGATGCAGGTTTAGAGCTTGGCTTATTGAACAACCGTATTAATTTAGAGGCCGATCTTTATTACAGAAAAACAACCGATATGTTATTGGATGCCCCGGTTCCACGTACCACAGGATACTCGGTGATCAGGAAAAATATCGGATCTATGCAGAACAAAGGTTTAGATTTAGGGATTAATACGGTAAACGTACAAACTGACAATTTTACCTGGAAAACCAGTTTTAATATCTCCCTTAACCGCAACAAGGTACTTTCTCTGGCCACTCCTGATGATATTTTTGGAGTGGGTAACCCAAATTTCACCAATCAAACCGGTATCATCAGGGTAGGTGAGCCTGTGGGTTCATTCTGGGGGCTGGTACGTTTAGGCACCTGGAGCGAAGCCGAAAGGGCAGAAGCAGCCAAATTTGTGAGTTACCGCGGAGGTAAAACCTTGCTTCCAGGCGATATTAAATATTTGGATGTAAACGGCGATCATGCCATTACGGATGCCGACCGCCAGATTATTGGTAACGGAACGCCAAAAGGCTGGGGATCGTTTGGTAACGCATTCCGCTATAAAAACCTGGAGCTGATTGTAGAGCTTCAATATTCTTATGGCAATGATGTGCTGAATATGACCCATCACTCAGGTGAAGACAGACAGGTACAGGCCAATAGTTTTGCCAGCGTATTAAATGCCTGGACTCTCCAGAACCAAAATACACCGATTGCCGCAATCAGGGATCAATCTGCCGGATATGTAACCAACGTTGATACCCATTGGTTAGAAGACGGTTCTTTCATCCGTGGAAAAAACCTTTTACTGAGTTATACTTTTGATAAAACACTTGTCGAAAAATTACGCTTAAGCAAACTCCGTGTTTATGCATCTGTTCAAAATTTCTTCCTGGCCACCAGGTACACTGGTAACGATCCTGAGGTTACTACCTATGGAAATGCATTTGCTCAAGGTCAGACATTTTTCGATTATCCAAAGCCAACTACTTTTATGGTAGGCTTAAACATTGGATTATAAACATTAACTAAAGAAAGGATATCAACATGAAAATAAACATAAAAAATATCGCTGCTTTGTTGTTGCTCAGCTGCGCTATAATCGGGAACGCGGGATGTAAGAAGTTTTTAGATGAAACAGATCCCACCAATCTTTCGCCCGATAATTTTTATACTTTACCAGAACATGCAGAAGCAGGCATTGCTGCCGTTTATGCAGAGCTTCGGTTTATTGGCAACGGGGCCGGTATTTATTCCAACAACTGGCAGATGCTGGATGCGCCAACCGGCATACAATCTACCGAAACCGCACAAAACTCCGATCTGAACAATTTGTATTCACTCATTTATGATGGCACAAACTTGCATGTTAACCAAAACTGGAATGGATTTTATAAAGTAATTGCACAAGCCAACCTGGTGTTGGATAAAGTTCCGGGCATTAACCCGATGGACAATGCACAGAAAAAAAGGATTTTGGGAGAGGCTGCTTTCATCAGGGCCTGGGCCTATTTTTACCTGGTGCGTTTATGGGGCGATGTGCCTTTAATCACTAAACCGATTACCAGCCCTAATGACCCTAATTTTTCTCCTTCACGTACACCACAGGAACAGGTTTACAAACTCATTGTTGATGACCTGGTGGCTGCAGAAGCGGCCGGTTTGCCTTTTATGGATGCCAGCGGGCGTGTTTCTACAGCAGCAATTAAATCTGAACTGGCAAAGGTATATTTAACCATGGCCGGACAACCCCTTAACAAAGGAGCGACTTATTATAAATTAGCAGCAGATAAGGCCAAAGAGGTAATCGATTATTCAGCAGGTAATCAGGCATCACTTGGTTTGTTCGCTAATTATGGAGCCCTGCATGACGCAAAGAATGACAATAAAGTAGAACATTTATTCGGAATCCAGTACAATGATGCTGCCGGATCTGGTAACCCCCTGCAGTCATCTTATTTACCTTTGCACCAGCCATTGGTTTCTAAAATTGATGGAATTGGAACGGCTATTCCAACGGCCAGTTTTTATGGCTCGTATGAGGCAGGAGATTTAAGGGCTAAAAACAGAGAAGGTTATTTCTTTACCGACTATTATACCGATGGATTTAAAATGCCGCTGGTTAACCGTGGTAAACCTTATATTTTTAAACACTTCGATCTGGTTGCAAATGGAACACTAGGCGTAGAGGGAACAAGCAGGAGCGATCTGAATATTCCACAGATCCGTTATGCCGAAACCTTATTAATTTATGCCGAAGCACAGAACAGGGCAGATGGTAGTCCGAATGTTGCTGCTTATGCTGCGGTAAATACGGTGCGAAAAAGGGCGCAACTGGCTGATCTTGCGGGCTTGAGTCAGACACAGTTTGAAGAAGCTGTTTGGAGAGAGCGCTGGCATGAGCTGTGTTACGAGGGCATTACCTGGTTTGATATGGTCCGCCTGCGTAAAGTGTACAATGAAAGCACCAATAGTTTTGATAATTTTGTTGGCCACATTAATAAAAGTGTAAACCAACCGTTGCAAACCAAACATTTATTGTTTCCGATTCCTACTCCGGAAATCAAGAATAACCCTAACCTGACTCCAAACCCAGGTTATTAAAAAACAGTATTTTATTGTTTCTAATGGTGGGTTCACACCTACCATTAATAATTTTTTAACAAAAACGGGTGCCCGATATTCGGATACCCGTTTTTAATTAGGTGAGAGAAACATTAATCAAAGTCTTCATCTCCTGACTAAAGCGCAGTCAAATCGAGATCTAAATAATCAATAATTACCATCTCTAATCAGTGTATAAATGGATTTTGAGGCGATTCATGAATTGCGCTTAAAAAATTAAAGGCGGGAAAGAGATTTTTTAATTTATTAGGCTTATTTTTGCGGGAAATTATGGAACCGCACAGGAGATGAGTGAATCCCTGTTAACCTCAACAATCATTAGAAAAACTAATATTTTATCAATGACAAACGACAAAAAAGAAATATTCGAAAGCGTAGCGCAACGTTTAAAAATTGAAGGTTTTAATGTAGTAAACCGCGATGAAACCCGTCCTTGGGGTGGTTTCTTTGTAATAGACGAAGCGCAGGCGCAACAATTTGCAGATACTTATTTTGATGGATTAAATGTTGAAGACCTTAAAATTGGCGGTAAGTTAAGCCCGAAAATTTTAATCGTTGCACCAAATACACGTCTTTCTTGGCAATATCACCACCGCAGAGCTGAGATTTGGCAAGTAGTAACTGGTACTGTTGGCATCAAAACCAGCCAAACTGACGAAGAAGGTGAAGTGAAAAAATACGCGCCAAAAGACCAGATTAAATTACAACAAGGCGAACGCCACCGTTTAATCGGTTTAGAAGACTGGGGTGTTGTTGCAGAAATATGGCAACATACCGATGCTTCAAACCCATCAGATGAAAGCGATATTGTACGTGTTCAAGACGATTTCGGTAGATAATAATTAATAAAATAATAGAATCCTGTTCTATATAGTCGAGCAGGATTCTTTTTATCTAAACGTTTAATTTGGAGCATTTTTCTACTCGATTAAAACTAAACGCTTTCAAAATACGTTTATATAGCATACACCCCATACATGATCATCCTTATTTTTTTCTTTGCCATTGGTTTTTATCCCTGTTTAGCCAAACCTTTTTCCTTCACCGTTACTCTTCTCACAAGATGTTTAAAATGGAACTTTTTTGGGAACGGTTTTTCTACCTGGTATTGCTGATTTCGCAAGGTTCATCATTTCTAAATCCAAGAGCTTATGCCATCCTCCACCGGATGCACCATGCTTATAGCGATACGGAGAAAGATCCGCACTCACCACATTTTTTTAAGGATGTTTTCGGGATGATGATTGCAACGAAGAACATGTATATGAATTATCTGCAATATAAAATACAACCTGAACCAGCTTTTCAGGGGAATTATCCCGAATGGCCGATGGTTGATAGGATTGGAAATTCATGGGCCTGGAGAATAGCATGTGGTTTATTTTATATTGGCTTTTATATTGCTTTCGCCAACCATTGGTGGATGTACATTTTATTGCCGGTACACTTTTTAATGGGGCCGTTACACGGCGCAATTGTAAACTGGTGTGGCCATAAATACGGTTATTCAAACCATGATAATGATGATCATAGTAAAAACTCTTTACCCTGGGACTTTTTGTTGATGGGTGAGCTTTTTCAGAACAACCACCACAAAAAACCGAATAGCCCAAATTTCGCGACCAAATGGTGGGAATTTGATCCAACCTACCCGGTAATGAAGGTATTGCACTGGATGAAGATTATTAAAATTAGAAAGGTTTAAAGTTTTAAGGCCTAAGACCAAAGCAGAAAAAACTTGAGTTCTCCCTTTCATAATCTGTTTCCTCATTCCATGGTCTGTGTTCCCACAGGCCATTATTTAATTCTTTTAGAGTAACCTAAATAAATAGGTTTTTTGCCACTGAAGCACGGAAAACACGGAATATATCCTGCGCTCTGTCACCCTGAGCGGAGTCGAAGGGCAATATAGGAAGTCCTGGATTTTGTCATAAAATACTGTCCTACAGGTAATTATTTAATTTCTTTCCAGGAAACCTAAATAAACAGTTTTTTTTGCCACTGAACCACGGATTAATAGATTTCCTTTCTTGCACTGTTTTGTGTTAACTAAACCTGACAGCAGCGAAAATCCTTTTTGTTTGCAGTAACCTTACCTATACTGTCATGCTGAGGCACGAAGCATCTGCAGCCTATGAAACGGATACCTGCATCATAGCATAACAGCACCTCAAAAAGATTGAAGCGAATGGCAGGACTATCGCAACCGATAAAAACAGGACCCTGCTTTTAAGATAAAAATGCATTTATTTTTAGCCACGAAAACACGGAATATATCCCGCGCTCTGTCACCCTGAGCGGAGTCGAAGGGCAATATAGGAGTCTTGGGCTTTATCATAAAACACTGTCCCATAGGTTGTTATTTAATTTCTTTCCAAGCAACCTAAATAAGTTTTTTTGCTACTGAAGCATGGATTAATAGATTTCTTGGTGCACTGTTTTGTGTTAGCTAAACCTGACAGCAGCGAAAATCCTTTTTGTTTGCAGTAACCTTACCTATACTGTCATGCTGAGGTACGAAGGATCTGCGACCTACTAAACGGATACTGGAGTTTCAGCACAACAGCACCTCAAAAAGATTGAAGCGATTGGCAGGGCTATCGCAACCGATAGAAACAGGCCCTTGCTTTTCAGATTAAAAAGCATTTATTTTTAGCCACGGAAACATGTAACACACGGAGTATATCCCGCGCTTGTCACCGTGAGCGGAGTCGAAGGGCAATGTAGAAAATCCTGGGCTTTTACCATAAATCCTTTTTGCCTATCTTACCGTATATACTCCAATCTGTTTTAAAATTTAAACCACCGTATGATCAACTTACTCAAAATCATTTTCTCTGCCCTGTTAGTTTTTATGTGTTATAAAGTAATCAGCACTTCGCTGGAAAGTAACCTGTTCGAGCAATGGGATTTCCTGGGCGGTATACCCTGGATGCGCGCTACCCTCTGGGATTTTTATGCTAACATCTTCATTATCACTTTGTGGATGTTTTATAAAGAAAAAAGCATTATTCTTAAAATCTCTATTACCATTTTGTTCGTATGTTTAGGAAGCATAGCAACCTTAGCTTATGTTTTGGTGTATTTATTCAAACTAAAAGATGACGAAGGTGTTAAAGAATTACTTTTAAGGCGTGAGGTGTAGGGTTTAAGGTGTAGGGGTCTTACAAGAAGTTTATTTATAGCAATGCTGATTTTGCCTTTTGGGCCTTAAACCTTTTACCTTAAACCTTATGCCGCTCCAGACAGGACATCTACTATTCATCGCACTCATTTCGCTTTTTGCCTGTTGTTTTATTATGGCCATGGTTTGGCTTTGGGCAAAGAAAATTAAAAACGCAGGTGTGGTCGATGTTTTCTGGGCACTAAACTTCCCTGTAATTACAATCATCACATTTTTTTTATCTGATGGTTACGATCCCCGAAAAATTTTAATCTGTGGAATGTTTTTACTGGCAGAGTTACGCCTGGGCATTCATCTTTGGCAACGTGTTATCGGTCATTTAGAGGAAGAAGAGGGGAGGTACGAGCAACTCAGAAAGGAATGGGGCAACAAAGCCGACCGTAATTTCTTTGTTTTTTTCAGTTTCAGGCCATATCCAATGTAATCCTGGCTATTCCATTTTTTATCATTACGGCAAATCAATCGCAGGGTATCTCTATTTTAGAGTTTACAGGTGCGCTGGTTTGGGTAATTGCTTTTTTCGGAGAAATGATTGCCGACAGGCAGCTTGCAGCGTTTAAAAAAGATCCCCTCAATAAAGGCAAAGTATGCGATACCGGATTATGGTACTACAGCCGTCATCCCAACTATTTTTTTGAGTGGCTAACCTGGATGGGCTATTTCATTTTTGCATTGGCTTCGCCATGGGGCATTCTCGCCATCATTAGTCCGGCAGTTATATTGTATTTATTAACCAGGGTTACCGGTGTGCCTAACAACGAAGAGCAAAACCTGAGGAGCAAACCTGTAGCCTATAGGAAATACCAGGAAACAACGAGTGCTTTTTTTCCGTGGTTTAAGAAAAAGTAGTCAGAAGTTAGAGGTCCGAAAGACCGGGGTCTGGCTGCCAATATAAAACTGTAAATCAAAAATAAACAATCTGCTATTAGGCATTTTGCATATAAAATAACAACACCGGACCTCCGACTTCGGACTTCCGACCATCAAACTCCAAATTACATGTGGTACGATAAACTTTTAGAAAACGACAAACTTCCTGATACGGCCTTGCGTATCGGCATCAGAAAATTATGCAAACAGCGCCTGGATGATGAAACGCTTGGCGATGAGGAACTACAGCAGGAAAAATTTATGGACCTGGTTGCTGAACTGAAGCAATTGCCGATTGCGGTAAATACAGCTGATGCCAATGAACAGCATTACGAACTGCCAACCGAATTCTTTCAATATTGTTTGGGTAAAAATTTAAAATACAGCAGTGGTTATTGGAAACCGGGCGTTAAAGATATTGATACTTCAGAAGATGATATGCTGGCTTTAACCTGTAAAAGAGCCGATTTACAAAATGGACAGAATGTTTTAGAACTGGGCTGTGGCTGGGGATCGCTCTCATTGTATATGTCGGCTAAATTTCCGGAGAGCACTTTTACGGTGGTTTCGAATTCTGCAACCCAAAAAATCTTTATCGATGAAACTGCAAAACAGCGTGGAATACAAAACTTAACGGTTTTAACTGCCGATATGAATACGTTTACCATTGCCGATACATTTGACAGGGTAGTATCAGTAGAAATGTTTGAGCACATGCGCAACTATAAATCTTTGCTTAACAAGGTTGCTTCATTTATGAAACCAGATGGGAAATTATTCGTGCACATATTTACACACAAAAGCCTGGCATACAAGTTTGAGGTGATTGACGAAACCGACTGGATGAGTAAATACTTTTTTACAGGTGGGATTATGCCCTCTAATCACTTGTTTTTCTACTTTAACGACGACCTCAAAATCGATAAACACTGGGTGGTAAACGGAACCAATTACGGTAAAACCTCAGAGGCCTGGCTAAGCAATATGGATAGGCATAAAAAGGAAATCATGCCGATTTTAGAACGGACTTATGGTAAAGATCAGGCGGTGAAATGGTGGGTATACTGGAGGTTATTTTACATGTCGTGCGCCGAACTGTTCAATTATAATAAAGGAAACGAATGGATGGTGTGCCATTATTTGTTTGAAAAGAATAAATAATGTAAGAGGTAAGGATGTAGGATGGATAATGGAGTTAGCAATATGCCCATCATCTATTTTACATCATCCATATCACATCTTCGGTCATCCATATCACATTATCCATCTTCCATATTACATTATGAATAAACTCGCCATTATCGGCTCCGGAATAGCAGGCATGGGTTGTGCCCATAAACTGCAGCATAAATACGATATTACCCTTTTCGAAGAGCTCGATTATATCGGTGGTCATACCAATACCATTACGCTCGAAGAAGATGGACACCCCATTTACCTGGATAGTGGCTTTATGGTTTTTAACTATCAGACCTATCCAAACCTGACAGAAATGTTCGCCGAGATTAATGCGCCGGTCATTAAAACTGATATGTCTTTCAGTGTGCAATTTCTGCCTAAAAATTTAGAATATAGTGGTTCGAGTTTGAACCATCTTTTTGCGCAACGGAAAAACCTGTTTAATATTTCTTATTTAAAAATGTTGATGCAGATTAACCGCTTTAACAAACAAAGTGTAGAAATTTTGGATAAGCCCGAGTTTCAGGATTATTCGATCGGGCAGTTTTTTAAAGCCTTTGGTTATAGTGAGGATATGCTTTGGCAATATCTTATTCCGATGAGTGCTGCGGTTTGGAGTGCCCCGATGGAACAGATTTTGGATTTCCCGGCGGTTACGTTGATCCGTTTTTTCAAAAATCACGGGTTTTTAGGATTAGATACCCAGCATCAGTGGTACACGCTGCAAAATGGCAGTCAGGCTTACCGCGAAAAACTGATAGCGCCATTCCGCGACAGGATCAAAATCAATACTAAAATTGTTGCGGTAAAACGTTTAGAGAATGGTAAAGTTGAAGTGGAAAATCAAAAGGGCGAGAAATTAGAATTCGATAAAGTGATAATGGCCAGTCATGCAGACCAGACTTTTGAAATCGTAAAAGATAAAACAGCTTTAGAAACTGAACTCCTTTCTAAATTTAAATACCAGCTAAACAAAGCCGTTGTACATACCGATGAAAAGCAGATGCCCGAAACCAGACTGGCCTGGAGCAGCTGGAATTACCGGGTTGAAAAACAGGGCGATAAATTATTGCCCAGTACCATTTACTGGATGAATAATTTACAGGGAGTTTCTAAAAAGCAGAATTACTTTGTATCCATTAACCCAACAGGAACACTAAATCCTGAAAAAATTGTTAAAGAAATCGATTATCATCACCCTTTGTTTGATGTTCCTGCCATGCAGGCTCAGGAGCAATTGCACAAACTAAACGAAACCGGGCCGATATATTATTGCGGAAGTTATTTTAAATATGGTTTTCATGAAGATGCTTATAAAAGTGGTGTTGACCTGTGTAGGGAGCTTTTAGTTTAGTTAGTTCATTACAAGTAAGATAAGTATTATTTTGATTAGGGTTTAATTCAGTTTGTCATCCTGAATGCAATGAAAGATCTTTTCTAATGAAGATATCTTTAATTAAAAGATTCTTCGCTGCGCTCAGAATGACAGGATACTCAGAATGAAAATCAATCATAAATTTCGTAAATTGTAATATTAATGCAAATCAACTCATCCATCTATATCGCTAAAGTCATGCATCACCGCCTGGCACCCAAAAAACATTCTTTTAGGTACAGCGTGTATATGTTTTATATCGATCTGGACGAGCTGGAAATGCTCGCGCAAAAGCTTCGTTGGTTTAGCCTGAATAAATTTAATCTTTTTTCTTTTCGCGATGCCGAACATCTTCAGTTGCCAAAAGAAAATCCTGATCAAACCAAAAATACACGGCAGCATTTAGGAGATTATTTAAAAGAACATGGCGTTGATGGCAGCAGGCTTAAAATAAAACTCCTTACCAACCTCAATGTGCTGGGGTACAATTTTAATCCCGTTTCCTTTTATTATTGCTTCGATGAGGAAGGAAATCCGGTATGTTGTGTGGCCGAAATCAGCAATACTTACCGCGAAATGAAACTTTTTTTCTTTGGAAAAGAAGAATTGCATGGCGATACCTTTAAAAAAATCACTACCAAATATTTTTATGTTTCACCATTTATCGACCATGACGATTCCTTCGATTTTAACTTAAAAGTGCCGGCTGATAAGCTCGATATTAAAATTAACGACCTGGATAAGAATGATAAATTGTTTTTTATCAGTACCTTGATGGGAGAGAAAAAGCCATTAACCAATGCCGCTTTGCTGCGATATTTTTTTCTATGCCCTTAATACCGTTACAGGTTATGGGCATGATCCACTGGCAGGCACTTAAACTTTGGATAAAAAAATACCTTTTCATCCAAAAGCTGAAAACCCTGAGTTGCAACGCAACGTATATAAACCCTATAAACCACAAATAAAATAGATCAAAGTTATGAATACGCTTACCGCTGCCAGAACATCAAGAGGTTTTTTCGAAAGAATAGTGCTTAATGCGCTTTCTAAAATGACATTAGGCAAATTGGAACTTTCATTGCCAAATGGCGAAACACTGATTTTTGGAAACGGAGAACATAAAATTGAAGCACATATACAGATTAACCACCCTGATTTCTTTAAATCCATTGCGCTTTATGGAGATATCGGTTTTGGAGAAGGTTATACCTCGGGCCTTTGGGATACCACAAACATTACCAATGTAATTAAATGGGTAATCCTGAACATTGAAAATGCACCTTCGGTTACCGGGAGCAAGGCAAACTCCATTGCGCTGAATATTTTTAAATGGGTTAATAAAATCTATCATATACGCAGGGCAAATACTTTGGCCGGATCGCAGAAAAATATTTCGGAGCACTACGATCTGAACAATGATTTCTTTGCGACTTTTCTGGATAAAACCATGACTTATTCGAGTGGCTATTTTAATCCTGACGATTTAAGTTTAGAAGAATCGCAATATGCTAAATACGACCGCCTGGCCAGGCAGTTAAAAATTAAGGCAACCGACCATGTATTGGAAATTGGAAGTGGTTGGGGCGGTAATGCAATTTTTTAGCCAAAAATTACGGCTGTAAAGTTACTTCGGTTACCATTTCTAAAGAACAGCAAAAACTGGCGGTGGAGCGTGTTCATGCAGAAGGACTGGCCGGTCAGGTTTCAGTCATTATTCAGGACTATCGCAAAATTGAAGGTGCTTTTGATAAAATCGTATCTATTGAGATGCTCGAAGCCGTGGGTCACCAATATTTAGAAACCTATTTCGAAAAATGCCAGAAGTTATTAAAACCCGAGGGGATTTTTGCCTTTCAGGTAATTACCTCACCCGATTGTAGATATGATAAATTGAGAAACGGTGTAGATTGGATTCAGAAGCACATTTTTCCGGGCTCACTTTTACCTTCAGTAGCCGCCATAAACAAAGCAATAAATGAAACCGGCGATTTAACCATGGTCGATTTAAAAGATATGGGTTTGGATTATGCCCATACACTTCATTTATGGTATATCTCATTCAATAAAAACCTGAATAAAGTAAAAGCCCTGGGCTTTGATGAAACCTTTATCCGCAAGTGGAATTATTACCTGAACTATTGCGAAGCAGCTTTTGCCATGCGGAATATTAATGTGATGCAAATGGTTTATTCAAGACCAAACAATATTTCGAGGTAATCATATAATGTAAGAAATTAGGCGGATGACGGGAAAATTCCATCTTATATTATCGGTTTTATATTTTTCATGATTTCTTTTACCGGTAAAAGTGTAGTGTTTGCCGAACAATTAATGGAGTTGGTGTAAAAAGTATAGCGTATCATTGTAACAAAATGCAATTTGCGTAGACTAATTACAAAAGACCTACTCTTAAAATGAAAAAACTTTTACTATTAAGCTTTATCCTTGGAATATTTTTTAGCGCACATGCCCAGTTTCCCAGCGGCGGATTTGGTGGAGGACCCAAAAAATCTACAGTTACCGGACGTATTACTGCAACCATACTAGATTCATTAACTAAAAAGCCAATTGATTATGCAACGGTTTCTTTAATTAATGTAAAAGACAACAAATCTGTAAATGGTGGCGTAACCGACGAAAAAGGAAAACTAAGTTTACAGAACGTTTCTCCTGATTCATACAAATTGATGATTGGTTTTATGGGCTACAAAACAAAATCTGTTTTAGTTACCACCACGCCATCAAAACCTGATAATAATATGGGTACAATTTATATTTCATCAAGCGAAAATACACTGGCCGATGTTCAGGTCCAGGGAACCAAAGCCATTATTGAAAATAAAATCGACAGAATGGTGTATAACGCTGAGGCTGATGGAACAAATGCCGGCGGCGACGCTACTGATGTAATGCGTAAAGTACCAATGCTTTCAGTTGACCCTACAGGAAATATTCAACTTCGTGGTGGTGCTGTTCGTGTTTTAATTAATGGCAAACCTTCAGGAACAATGGCCAGTAGTGTTGCTGATGCATTAAAAATGATTCCGGCAGAGCAAATTAAAACGGTTGAAGTAATTACCAGTCCTTCTGCAAAATATGATGCCGAAGGCTCAGGAGGTATTATTAACATCATCACCAAAAAATCGAATGCTCAAGGCGTGAGTGGTTCGGTTAACGCTGCAGCAGGAACTCGCCAGAATAATGGTTCTTTTAATTTAACGGCAAAAACAGGCCGCCTAAGTGTGAATACAAGTTTGGGTACAAATTTAGCTTATGCTCAAAAATCACAAACTGAATTTATCACCAATACAACTTACCTGGATGGTACAACAAATAATATTTCGCAAAGTGGATTTTCTAAATGGAGCCGTAACGGATATAATGGTAGTGTAGGTTTGGATTACGATTTTAATGCTTATAACAATATTAGTACAACCGCAAAGTTTAATAGTTTTTCTAACGGTGGTCCAAGTGAAACAAATTATTTAATCAATAATGTGGCAGCATCTAATGTTGGAGATATGGACATGACGTTCAGAAACTTAGACTGGAATGTTGATTACCGTAAAACCAGTAAAAAAGAAGGAGAAGAATTCTCTATATCGGCACAATTATCAAATGGCAGAACACCTACAAGTTTCAGTAATTTACTTACTTCGGCTGCTTTCCCATCTGGTTTGCAAACGATAAGTAATAATAACGGTAAAAATAATGAGTATACCTTTCAAACAGATTATACTTACCCGTTCAACAAAAAAACAACTTTAGAAGTTGGTGCAAAAGCAATTTTACGCGATATACAAAGTCAGTTTGATAACACTGCTCAAGATTTTGAATATAACCAAAATGTAGGTGCAGCTTATGGTGTAATCAGTTTTGATTTAACTAAAAAATTAAAATTTAAAGGTGGAGTTAGAGCTGAGTATACCCGGATAGATTTTAATACGCAAAGCAGTGGTATTCAGAAAAATGATTATTTGAACTTATTTCCAAGTGCAATTATTTCGCAAAATTTAAAAGGTGGTGCTACGATAAAACTAAGCTACAACCGTCGCGTACAAAGACCGTCGCAATCTTATTTAAATCCTTTCCGTAACGAAAGCGACCAGTTTAATATTATGCAAGGTAATCCTCAATTAAACCCTGAGTTAAGTGATAATTTAGAGTTAGGATATAATACTTTTATCAAAGGGTCGATAATTAATGCCTCAATTTTTTACCGTCGCACAGTTGGCGTAATTGAGAATTCGATTTCACCAATTACCGAAAATGGTGTAAACAAGACATTAACTTCTTACATAAATGTTGGTACTGCTCCCGTTTACGGATTTAATGTTTTTGCATCGTACAATCTTAAACCAAAATGGACTTTAATGACCAACTTTTCAGGAAACACCTATTCTGTAACTAATAACGAAACCAATGTTAATACAGGTACTTTCTTTAACTTCAACTGGTTCGTACGCTCAGCATATGGGTTTGGTAAAGGTTATAACTTTGAGTTGTTTAACGTAATAACTTCAAAAAGACGTACCTATCAAGGTGTTACAGACCCATTTTATATCTATGGTGGGTCATTCAAAAAGAAATACTTAAGAAAAAAGGAAGTATTGGATTAGGGGTTTTAAATCCTTTTACAAAAGACCTTCACATCAAAACTGTTAATAATGCTGTTAATCAAAGAGGCACAATTTATCAAAGTCAAAACATTTATTACCCATTGCGTAACTACACAGTAAACTTTAGTTATACTTTTGGTAAACTTAAATTTACAGAGAAGAAAAAGATTAAAAACGACGATGTGAAACAAGATCAGCAACCAGGACAAGGAAGTGGAATGGGCGGTGGTGTTCAGCAGTAAAAATTCAATCTGAATATATAATATAAGTCTTTCCGGTAATTCGGGAAGACTTTTTTGCTTTAAGGGTAGTTGCTATTTGTATATAGTGTGAAATGTACAATAAGTAGGATTGTGGGTTTCTTGTTTTTGTTGTTTGGTTAATTTTGTTGAGTGTTTTGCGTTTTTAATCTCGGATTTTTGCCTGTTTTTGCAGGTAAAGGCTTTTTGTATCAAAAATTGTACGGAATTTAGCTTAGTTGATCGTGTTTTGTGCGTGTTTGTGTTTGTAAAAACCATATATTGCAATAACTAACAAATCCTTAACCTAAATAATTGTGATATGAGAAAAATCTTTACCTCACTTTTTTTCTGTGCATTTTACTGACAAGCCTATCCACAATGGCGCAGGTAAAAACCATAACAGGAAAAATAACTGCTGTTGACGATGGAGGTCCATTACCCGGAGCAAGTGTAAAAATCAAGGGCAGTACAACAGGTACTTCTACCGATTCCAATGGTAGCTTTACCATTCAGGTGCCCTCAACTAATGCTGTACTGGTCATCAGCCTTATTGGGTATAAAACACAGGAAATTACGGTTGGCAGTAAAACCACAGTTAATGTAGGGCTGGCTTCTGATGCGCAGGATCTACAGGAAGTAAATATTTCAACTGCATTAGGAATTACCCGACAGGCTAAATCTTTAGGTTATGCTGCACAATCTGTAAAATCTGAAGACCTGAATTATAATCACCAGCCTAACTTGCTCAATGCATTACAGGGTAAAATTGCAGGTGCTACAATATCCAGCACGGGTGGTGGTCCCGGCCAGGGAGCAAGTATCCGGATCAGGGGAGTTAACTCCATTGATCCTAACATTTCCGGCGATCCTTTATATGTAATAGATGGGGTGCAGATTGATAACTCTACCTCTACTGTTGGGGCTAATCCCGATGGAACCGCTTATGGTTCAAGAGGAGTAACCAATAGGGCTTCAGATATTAATCCGGAGGATATTGAAACCATCAATATTTTAAAAGGAGGTGCCGCTACCGCGCTTTATGGATTAAGAGGTGCAAATGGCGTTGTGGTAATTACTACTAAAAGAGGCAAGCAGAATGGCATTAGTGTTAATTTCAATAGTAGTTACGGCTTTGATGAAGTGTTGAAATCGCCGGATGTACAAACAGAATATACTCAAGGTGTTTTAGGTGTTTATACCAATCCTCCAGGCGGAATCGGACCAGCATGGGGCCCAACCATTGCCGAAGCGAAACTGATCGATCCTACTCACCCTGATCAATTGTTCAATAACTACGACCGTGCTTTTGGTACAGGTCAGCAGGTTAAAAATTCAATTTCGGTTGCCGGAGGAAGTGAAGCGATTAAGTTTTTCTCTTCTGTTTCGCAGTTGTATCAAAAAGGGATGATGCCAAATACCGATAATAAAAACTTCTCTGGACGTTTGAATACAGACTTTACCATCAGTCCAAAATTTAAGGCCGCTGTAAATATGAATTTCACCAATTCTGGCGGATATACTTACAGTGCAGACCGTTTTGGCGAAAGTTTGGCTTATTGGTCGCCGCGTTATGATGTAGCAGATTATCAGAATGCTGATGGTTCGCAAAAATACTTCGGTACCAATAATCCAATCTGGGGTACAGCAAACAACAGGTTTAAAGGTGATGTTAACCGGTTTATTGGTGGGGCAAGCCTGAGTTATGATCCTGCCAAATGGCTTAACTTTTCTTATCGCTTAGGTGTAGATACCTATAATGATAACCGTGTGCGCACTGCCCGCGGACCAATGTATGCTACTGAAGCTATGTATGATAATGCCCAGGGTTTTTATGGTGAATACAATACTAAGTTTAGAACCATTAACAGCACTGTCGTTGCCACACTTACTTCTAAACTAACTGATGATATTACCGGGACTTTAAGGCTTGGACAAGAGCTTTACGACCGTAAATCGAAAGAGGTCGGTACTTTAGGCAGTATTCTTGGTGTGTACGATTTCTTTAATTTAGCAAATGCGGGTGTACTTACACCAACGCAGACCTTGAAACAAAAAAGACTGATCGGTTATTTTGGAGAAGCGACTTTTGATTACAAAAATTATCTTTTCCTAACCGTAACCGGAAGAAATGACATCACTTCTACGTTGCCAAAAGCGAACAGATCGTTTTTCTATCCTTCAGCAAGTTTAAGTTATGTATTTTCCGATCAGTTTAAGTTACCAACTGTCATTAATCAGGCCAAGTTACGTTTGTCTTATGCAAGGATAGGAAAGGATGCGTCCGAGTATTCTACATTTACCGGATATTCGCCTTATACCCAGTTGCCAACCGGAACAGGTGGTTTAACCATTGCGCCAAATCTTGGCAATCCCGATCTTCGTCCTGAGTTTACCAATACCTATGAGGCTGGTTTAGAGATGTCATTCTTTAAAAATCGTTTAGGTTTCGATTTTACATACTATTATTCATTAAGCAGAGATCAGATCATCCAAACGCAGGTTTCTTCGGCAGTAGGTTATGTAACCAAATCCATCAATGCCGGCGATATCAGGAACAGGGGAGTTGAGCTGGTATTGAATGGTAAACCAATTGTATCAAAAGATTTCAGGTGGGATGTAAATGTTAATTTTTCGGCCAACAGAAACATGGTATTGAGTATGCCTAATGGCATATCTGAAATTGTTTACGGTGCCGCTAGAGGTTATGGCAATGCCGGAGTAACGATGAAACTGATCCAGGGGCAGCCTTATGGCAATATTTATGGCAGTTATTTTAACCGTTATTATGGCAGTACGCCGGAAGATCCGATTGTACTGGATAAAAGTCTTCCATTACTGATTGGAGCAAACGGATTCCCGAGCATTTCAGGTGGCAAGCAAAAATTACTGGGTAATTCGCAGCCAAACTATATCATCGGTATGGGCAATACTTTCAAATATAAAAATTTCAGTTTAAATGTATTGTTTGATGCGCGTTTAGGATTTGAAAAATACAACTGGTTAGAGGATTTTTATTCGGCCTTCGGATTGCCTGATTATACTGCTGACAGAAGGTCGTATAAGGTATTTGATGGTGTATTAGCCAATGGAACACCAAACACCAAACCAGTATGGCTGGGGCAGAATACAGTAGATGGTGTTAATTATGGAGAAGGTTATTACCGCATCTATTACCGGAACGTTTCTGAGCCTTTTGTAAGCGATGCCTCATGGGTACGTTTACGTTCTGCAAGTTTAACGTATAATTTGCCGGAGAACTGGTTGCCGGCTAAATCAATCAAAAATGCTTCACTGTCCGTTACCGGAAATAATTTATGGTTATGGACGAAATATTATGGTGTAGATCCGGAATCGAGTTCTTTCGATTCGGGTAGTAATAATGATGGCTCTGCCGGATTTACGTATCCATCTGCCCGTACAATTATGTTTACTCTTAATGTTGGTTTTTAAATAGAATTACGATGCAAAAAATTATAAAATATACATGGTGCGCAGCTATAATTGCAACACTAGGTTTGCAGAGTTGTAAAGACGATTATTTAGATAAATTGTCTGATAATCCGAATCAGGTTCCCGTGCCAACACTCAATGCACTGTTGGCTACATCAACTTACAAAATCGGAAATAACAATTACCTTATCGGAAGTATTGTCGCTCCTTATGTGCAATATACCGCCAGTCCTTCAGCTAACGCCGCTGGTGATACCTATCAGGCCATTGATTTTAGCACTACTTGGGATGCACTTTATTTTGCCATGGCCGATGCTAACGAAATGAAAAAACTGGCAGTTGCTCAAGGCTCCAGCGAATATAAAGGTGTGGCTGATGTAATTATTGCCTATAACCTTACCCTGATAAATGATTTATGGGGAGATGCTCCGTTTTCGCAGGCTTTCGATATCAACAACCTTAAGCCAAAATACGACAAACAACAGGAGGTATATAACCAGGCTATCGTACTATTGGATGAAGCCATTGCTGAACTTGCCAAAACCAATGCAACAGTTAAACTGGCACCTACAAGCGATTTAATTTATGGAAAAACTCCCGCCACAGAAAGGGCAAACTGGTTAAAAATGGCTTATGCTTTAAAAGCCAGATTATTGAACAAAATTAGTAAAACCAGTTCTTATAATCCTGCAGCAGTATTGGCAGCGCTAAGTAATTCCTTTACCACTAATGCAGATGATGCTGGCATGGCTACTTTTAAAGAGCGTAATCCATGGGCGAATGTGGCACTATCCAATTCGCAACAATCGCTGGGTGGATGGCTTTCTGAGCAATTTATTGATGCCCTAAACGGTAAAACTTTTACCGTTTTTGACCCGCGCATCGAAAAAATTACCGATAAAACCGTTAATAATACTTACATCGGAACCGTAAATGGTGCCGGTAACCGATTACCTGGTGCAAACACCACGAAAGATGAATGCTATATTTCTAGTAACTCTCCATGGACCAGCAACACATCACCAATACTTATTGTTACCTATGCCGAGTTGAAATTTATCGAAGCTGAAGCTTATTTCGATACCGATAAAACGAAAGCCTACGCAGCTTATCTGGCTGGTATTGGTGCTAATATGGATAAATTAACGGTTTCAACAACTGCTAGAGATGCTTATCTGGCCAATCCTGTTGTTAGTGTTGGTGCTGCGGACTTAACAAAAGACCTGATTTTTAAAGAAAAATACATTGCAACCTATTTAAATCCTGAAGCATGGAACGATGCCCGTCGTTTCGATTACAAGTACAAGGATTTTACCCTGCCAGTTAATTTTGCGCTTCCAACCTTTATCCGTCGTTTGGATTATCCACAGGGTGAACGTAGTAAAAACGGAGCAAATGTTCCGGCAGATGTGGCAAGAACAACCAAACTGTGGTGGGATCAGTAACATGCTTATAAAAAACAATAATCAGAGTCCTAACTGCACATCGGTTAGGGCTTTTTTAATTTATCTGCCCCATATTAAGTAATGAAAAAATCGCTGCTTATCCTGCTCCTGCTAATATCTGCCGCTAAAATTTTTGCGCAAAACTTTACACTGAAATCAGTTTTAAGTTATCCTTTTCCGACACAACTGGTAGCCTCGCCTGTTGGCGCTAAAATCGCTTGGGCCACAAACGAGCAAGGAAAAAGAAATATTTATACTGCTGAAGCGCCTGATTACAAAGCAATAAAAAATACCGGTTATAATGATGATGACGGGCAGGAATTAACCAGTTTATCTATTTCTGCAAATGGCAAATGGATTGTATTTGTACGTGGAGGAGATCATGGTGGAAGAGATGGCGGACCGGTTAACGCAAATTCATTTCCAATTGCACCAAAAATACAGGTGTTTGCTGTGCCTTTTGGTGGTGGAAAAGTTATTGCAATTGGTGAAGGAGATAATCCCGTTATTTCACCAAATAGCGAACAGGTGCTGTTTAGCAAAACAGGTCAGGTGATGGTTGCCCCCATTGATGGATCGTTTCCGGCCAAAAACCTGTTTTATGCAAAAGGCATTAACACAGGTTACAGATGGTCGCCGGATGGGAAGAAGATTGTGTTTGTATCCAACCGGACCGATCATTCTTTTATAGGTATTTATACCGATCAGCAAACCGCGATACAGTGGCTGTTACCATCTTTTTCTAAAGATAATGCACCAGTTTGGTCGCCAGATGGCCATGCGATTGCTTTTATCCGCACGGCAGGAACAGGCATTGAAACGGATTCGATTTTAACCCGAAAACATCAACCCTGGGCTATATGGACGTTTAACGTAAATACCGGAGAAGGAACACAGATTTGGAAAGCTCCCGAAACGATCAGGGGCTCTTATCCTTCGATTGATGGTGGTACCAATTTGCAATGGGCCGACGGTAAGATAATATTCACTTCGTATGAAGATGGTTGGCCGCACCTATATGCTGTTAATCCTGATGGATCAGGCCGTTTATTGCTTACCCCCGGTAATTTTGCCATTGAAAATGTTAAACTGAGCAATGATAAAAAAACATTGGTTTTTGCAGCAAACACAGGTAAAGAAGCCGATGATTTAGACAGGAGACATATTTACAAAGTATCCGTAAATAAGGCAAACATGGAGGCATTGAGTTTTGGTAAAGGTATTGAAGCCTATCCGGTAATTTCGGGAGATAACCGTACTTTTTTCTGTCTAAGTTCTACAGCAGAACGCCCGCTTTTACCTGCTGTATTAAATGATAAAAAGGCAGTTAAACTCATCGGCGAATCACTTATCCCTAACAATTTCCCCATCAAAGAAATGGTAATTCCAAAGCACGTAAATTTCAAGGCAGCCGACGGCAATATTGTATACGGACAATTGTTTTCTCCCAAAAAAGGAACTAAAAACAAGCCAGCAATCGTATATGTTCATGGTGGTCCTCAACGGCAAATGCTTTTGGGCTGGAACCCGATGGATTATTACTCCATTGATTATGCTTTAAACCAGTACCTGGTGAATATCGGTTTTATGGTTTTATCTGTAAATTATCGTTTGGGTATTGGTTATGGTTTTGATTTTCATAAACCATTAAATGCCGGGGCGCAGGGAGCCGCAGAATATCAGGATATAAAAGCAGCAGGCGAATGGTTAGCGAATCAGAAAAACATCAATAAAAATAAAATTGGCATTTATGGTGGCTCATATGGCGGCTACTTAACTGCGCTGGCGCTTGGAAAAGATGCTAAGTTGTTTGCAGCAGGCGTAGATATCCATGGCGTAAATTATCGGTTTAGCAATCCGGGAGCCGAAGGAAAGGAACCTGCCCCAGATGCTGCACTAGCCGCAAGTATTGCCAAATTATCATCTCCGGTGAGTTATATTAACACCTGGACATCGCCAACATTGATTATCCATGCAGATGACGACCGCAATGTTGCTTTTAATCAGAGTGTAGACCTGGCCAAAAGGTTTGAGGATAAAAAAATGGTATTCGAATTTTTAGTTATTCCGGATGATACCCACCACTGGATGAAGTTTTCTAACGGTTTAAAGGTGAGTGAGGCAACTGCCGATTTTCTTAAAAGGAAGTTAATGGAGAAGAAATAGATTTTACTGTTACTTTTTTTGACGCGATCATCATGCTGAATTTATTTCAGCATCTTTCCTGTTAAACCGCCTTGCTATAAAGACCCTGAAACAAGTTCAGGGTGACAACCGTTCATGCAAGCGCCAAATAACCTAATTAAGCACATTATTAATCGAACTCAGGTTAAAAGATCTCTCCATTTCGCTGCGCTACATCCGATAGCTCCTAATGTCCGCAGGTTAAAAAAAGATGCTGCAAAACCTTGATAAATAATGTTTTGCAGCAATGTAATATTCACTTAAATTAGTGTTGACCAATATTACTGCTGTGAAAATAAGAAATTCAAATCCAATATCCTCTTTCGGAGGCATAAATTTTGTTTTTGACTACTTAAACAAATTAGAAATCGATAAACTTTGCCATGCCCATCTGCCCTGCGTTGCTGCCCAAAGCAAGTATTCCTGGAAGGATGTTTTCTACTCACTTAAATCTGTTTTTCTCTGTGGCGGCGATAGTGTTGAAGATCTTCATACCCACTTAAAAAGTCATTTTCTCGACAATCCTTATCTTAGACTGGCAAGCCCCGATACTGTTTTGAGAAGACTCTCCGGGCTTACCGAAGAAACAAAAACCTGTGTAACCAAGCGGGGTGTGGTTACACATCAATATTGTACCAACCAGACCCTTGAGAACTTTAATCTGGAAGTCCTCAAAAAATCGGGGTTCTTGATTCCCAGGAACTTACCCTTGATTATGATAACACGATCATTTTCAATGAAAAACAGGACAGTAAAATGACCTACAAAAGGGATTATGGCTATCAGCCAGGTGTTTGTACCGTCAATGAGCAGTTTGTACTTTATATCGAAAATAGAAACGGAAATTCTGACGCAAAGTCATTTCAAAGGGATACGCTGGAAAGAATTTTTAATCTGCTTGAAACAAAGAAGGTAAAAAAGATTAAAAACTTTCGGGCAGATGCGGCATCCTACCAGTATGAGGTAGTTACTTTGCTGCAACAAAAGGTAGAACACTTTTACATAGGATGCAGAAACAGCTATGTCGAGAAATATTTTCCTCAAATTTGCAACTGGAAAGTGATGGAGGACAAAAATGGCCTGCTGGAAGTAGGGTACACGGACATCATTCCCTTTATAAACCAGGCCAGGGAACAAAATCAACAGCCACAGACATATCGACTGATTGCTAAACGAAGATTGAAAAAAGATGGCCAGGTAGATTTGATTACCCAGGATGCCTATGAATACAGGGGAATTCTAACCAACAACTTTGAAATGGATGTTGTTGACCTTGTCCATTTTTATAATCAGAGAGGGAGGATGGAGCGGCAATTTGATATCCTTAAAAATGATTTTGGATGGAATAACATGCCTTTCTCTACATTAAACAAAAACCTGGTTTTCCTTTATCTTACAGCGATCTGCAGAAACATATATAATAAAATCATTGATTATTTTTCACAAAAGGTAAAAACGCTGAAGCCATGTTTCAGACTAAAAAAGTTTCTTTTTAGATTCATTATCCGGCCAGCCAAATGGGTTAGGCAAGGCAGAAAGCTGAAATTAAGAATTTACTCAATAGATCATAGCTACCCATAGGGCCAGGATCACTAAAAGAAATAATAGCGCTAATATTGTTACCTGAAATACAGCCAGGAGGGGACCTCTATTTCATTTTTATGCCTAAAATAAAATTTAGATCCCAAATCTGTTCAGAAATGCCAATCAAAAATGAACTTCCGCCTGTAAATATAATTATCGTGGAATAAAATCAGGTGATATTCATTTTTAGAACTTAGTAATATTCAGATTAAGACAGACATGCGGATTTTAGGAGCTATCGGATCTAGATGACGATCTTTCTATAAGGATCTGTCAATGGTTGCTTATTAAAGAACAATATTTATTGAAGAACTGTTAAAGGTCTTCGACAGGCTCAGACTGACAACGTTTAAGTTGACGATTCTTCTATTTCTTTTTAATTCTTTTCAAAATCATCAGGCTCAGCGGATTGAAGGAATACCCGCTAATATTGTTTTGCAGCATCACTACAGATTGGTCGTAGAAAAGCGGAACAACAGGGGCATAATCCATTACGATCTGATCCATTTTACGGTACAGCTCAAACCTTTTTTCATTATCGGCTTCGTAATAGCTTTTTTCGAACAGCTCATCGAACTCTTTGTTGTAAAAAGCGGTGTAATTTGGTCCATAGGGAACTTTGTTTTTTGAGTAGAACATGGAAAGGAAATTCTCTCCATCGCCATAATCGGCTAGCCAGGAACCTCGGAAAAAGTTCACACTGTTTTTAGACATTAAATCCCTAAGGCTGGCACTTGGACTTACATCAATCTTAACTTTAATACCTACTGCAGTAAGCTGCCCCTGAATAAATTCGATCAGATCTTTATAAGTTGTAGTGGTGTTTAAGGTGACTTCTCCCATGCCTTTTCCTTCCGGGAAACCAGCTTCCGCTAAAAGTTTGGCAGCAAGTTTTGGGTTGTAGGAATATCCCCGGACAGCAAGGCTATCAAAACCAGGCATACCTTTAGGAATAAAACCAGATGTTGCCGCAACACCAATTCCATTTCTCAGGTATTTAATCAATCGGTCACGGTCTATAGCATAATTGATGGCCTGTCTGATTTTTTTAAGCGCAACGGCGAATTCTTCACAATCGAAAGACTGGTATCAACTAAAATACCAACATACTCGGTACACAGATACGGGCTTTTGGTCAATGTAAATTTTCCTTTGTATTTCGAGGTCATCTTTCCGCTTTTGGTCAGGATATCATCGCGATAACTGCCATCTACATTATAGTAAAAATCCAGGTCCTTTTTCAGGAAACTCATAAATCCACTTTGTTTATCGGTAATAAAACTGGCTTTCAACGCATCAAGATAGGGTAATGCCTTTCCTTTTTCATCTTTTTCAAAATAACGTTCGTTTTTTAAAAGCACCAATATTTCCCCTTCCTTCCAGTATTTAAATCTGAAAGGGCCGGTACCAACAGGATGACTCCTGAAATCTTTACCATAATGTTCTATAACTTCTTTGGGTACAACAGAGCAATATTGGGTGGTGAGCAAACTCATAAAGGGTGGGAAAGGGCGTACCAGTTTAATCTGGAAAGTAGAGTCGTTCAGCGCAATAAAATTGCTTTTATCCTTTACCTTGTCGCTAAAAATCCACCCACCCGATGAGGCCACTTTTGGATCAATTAACCGGTAAAAACTGTATGCAAAATCGCTTGCAACTACTTTTCGGCCTTTTCCATTTTTAAATATCGGATCGTCGTGAAAATATACATCATTGCGCAGATTAAATGTGTAAGTAAGTGCATCTTCCGAAACCTGCCAGCTTTTGGCTATGCAGGGAAGGGTTTGCAAGGATGAATCGATCTGTACCAAACCATTAAAAATCTGGTTAGTCATCCAGATGGCATTCTGGTTGCGTGCAAAAGCCGGATCAATAGAGGTTAAACCCTGATCGAGGTTGATGTTGAATACTTTTTTGTCATGATGATCAGCATTCTCCTTACATGAAAAGAATAAGATTACACAAAAAAACCAAAATATATACTTAAATGAGCCTCTCATGCGATCAGGAATGTTATTTTTGCACAAATTAATAAATTTAATGCAGATGTCTTTTTTAAACGATTTATTTATTGGCCTCGATGAAGCTAAACAGGAAGAATTGCAGGAACGTTTAGATTTAGTGGAACACAAGATTAAATTTATGGATAAAATGCCTGTAGCCTGTATAGATACCGGTAATTATCCAGGCTATCTGTTGTCAGAAGAAATTGCATTGGCAGGAGGCATGTTAGAAACCGATATTTTAAGTGCCGTTTTCATCATTTATTATCAGCCGGGCAAAACGCTTACTGATTTAATGCGGGAAGTTCCTTCTGTATTAGATGCCGATTGGCCAGCCGTAAAAAATAACCGGATAATCCTATTGAACGATGATGTAGAACGCGAGAGAACTGCAGAAAACGCCGTTTCTCTAATAGAAGATATTGCTGAGATGTTGCATCCGGGGTCCTTTATTTTCGGCCATGAAGGCGACAAGTGGATCAGGTTTGGCGCTTAGGATTTGAGATGTTAGATATGAGATTTGAGACTAAATTTGCAACGTTAAAACATTCCAACTTTAAGTTTTTCAATACTTATCGGCTAAATATAGTATCTATTAGATCAGAATATCTGACAGTATGAGTATGGCCTGGCCAGATTTATGCATCATAAACCTTCCGCCCCCTCAACCTTCCGTCCTTCAAACCTCCCTTATCTGGTATTCCTCTATTTTTCGGTAAAGTGTAGTTAAACCGATTCCCAATAACCTTGAAGTTTCAGTTTTGTTCCCCTTAGTGTGGATAAGCACCTTTTGAATATGCTGTTTTTCTATTTGTTGCAGGTTATAATCGTTTTCTATTGGTGTAAACTCAAAGAATTCGGGTGGGAGAGCCGTGGCACTTAATACATCGCCATCTGATAAAATAACTAAACGCTCGACTACATTTTTTAACTCACGAATATTTCCTTTCCAACTGTGTTCGCTCAATATGGATAAGATTTTATCGTCCATTTTTGGTGCTGGTCGATTTACCTTATTGGCAAATTCTTTCAGGTAGTACGCGGCGAGTGCAGGGATGTCGGCTTTACGCTCACGTAGTGGAGGCAAGGTGATGGTAAAAACTGAAAGCCGGTAATAGAGATCAGACCGGAATTTTCCTGATAGTGCATCAGCTTTTAAATCTTTATTGGTGGCCGCTAAAATCCGAACGTTTACCTGTTGTGTTTGGGTATCGCCTACTTTGATAAAAGTCTGGCTTTCCAGAACACGCAACAATTTTGCTTGCAAATCGAGGTTCATCTCGCCGATTTCATCCAGCAGCAAAGTACCGCCATTTGCTTCTTCCAATAACCCTTTCTTGTCTTTATTGGCACCCGTGAAGGCCCCGGCTTTATATCCGAATAATTCGCTCTCCAATAAATCCGGACTAAAACCACTGCAGTTTAAGGCCACAAATGGTTTTGCTGACCTAAGACTTTCGTAATGGATAGACTGTGCAAAAACTTCTTTTCCTGTTCCGGTTTCACCAAGCAATAAAACGGTAGTATCGGTTGTGCTTACTTTTTTTGCCAGATCAACGGCTTCCTTTAATGTTTTTGACTGACCGATAATTGTATCGAAGCTATGTTTCCTCGTGATTTTGTTTTCGAGATCGGAAACCCTGCGCTGCAGATTTGATTTATCCATCGCTTTGTATAAAAGCGGAATAATTTTCTCGTTATCGTCGCCTTTTACGAGATAATCAAATGCCCCATTTTTGATAGCCAAAACACCATCGGCAATGGTGCCATAAGCGGTAAGGTTAATAATTTCTACGTAAGGTTTTATGGCTTTGATATCTTTAACCAGCGCAACACCATTTACATCGGGAAGCTTTACATCACTGATGACAATGCTAACGTCATTACTTTTTAAAAGCTTTAGCCCTTCTTTTCCGGTATTGGCCTGTAAGGTTTTAAAACCTTCGAGCTCTATAATCCTGGAAAGTAAACTGCAAATTTTCTTTTCATCATCAATGATGAGGACCATCCCATTCATAGGTTAAATTTATGCTGCAATATTAAGGATAAAAACACCGAGGCAGATAAAATTTGGATAAAAAACTAGTAAAGGTTAAACTTGTTTTGAAATTCCCTGGTTCTGTATCTTCACAGAATGAAAGGATACTAAAAATAATGGTCTGTGGGTAATAGGCAATGGATGGCGCTTAAGACTTTAGGCTATGGACTCAGGACTTCAGACCAAACTAATTTGTACCTTTTTCGTTTCGGAGGCACTAAAGTAAAAGCTTTTTGAGCATATTTGAATTTCGCAAAACAAATAATATGTTTAAAAGATTAACTGCCATATTCACCCTATGTTTACCGGTAATGTTCTGTGCGGCGCAACAAGTTCGCCCGGCAAAATCTTCAGAGATTTATAGAGAACTCAAAACCTTAAAACACCTGCCTAAAGTTTTATATTTAGCAGCCCATCCGGATGATGAAAATACAGGCTTACTTTCGTGGTTAATTAACGATCAAAATGTAGAAACGGCCTATTTATCACTTACCAGGGGAGATGGCGGGCAAAACCTTTTGGGTACCGAACAAGGCGCAGCCCTGGGCCTGATCAGAACGCACGAACTTTTGGAAGCACGGAGGTTAGATGGTGCACAACAGTTTTTCACCCGGGCCATTGATTTTGGTTTTTCAAAAAATACCAACGATACTTTTAAACAGTGGGATGCCGATAGCATTACGGCTGATGTGGTTTGGGTAATCAGAAAATTCAGACCTGATGTGATCATCTGCCGTTTCCCGCCTACCGTTGCTGCAGGACATGGACAGCATGCTGCTTCTGCAGTTGTTGCAGAAAAGGCTTTCAAAGCTGCCGCCGATAAAAATATGTTTCCCAACCAGCTGAAATACGTTTCAGTTTGGCAACCAAAAAGATTGTTGTGGAATACCTTCAGGTTCGGATCTGTAAACACTACAGCCGAGAATCAGTTAAAAGTAACCGTTGGTCAGTACGATGCACAGTTGGGCATGGGGTATGGCGAGTTGGCCGGTTTAAGCCGAAGTCTGCATAAAAGCCAGGGCGCAGGAACACAATCCGTGGCTGGTGTACGCACTGAGTATTTTACCAATATTTTGGGCGACCCTGCAAAGCGGACACTATTTGATGGATTAAACCTTAACTGGTCGGAAAAAGGAATTGGTGATATTGATGAACTGATTGACATTGTGTTGTTATCTTTCAATTACAACCAGCCAGATAAAAGCCTGCATGGACTGTTGATGCTGAGAAAGAAAATTGCCGAATTACAGGATCCGGGGTTAAGAAAAGATAAACTGGCGGCTATCGATCAGATTATTTTAAGTTGTGCAGGTTTTATGGGCGAAGTGGTTACAAACCAGCCCGAAGCCATAGCAGGCAATGGATATAATTTCCGTTTAAATTTAATTTCGAGATCAGCCACTCCGGTAACGTTAGTAAGTGTAAACTGGTTAAACCAAACAGATAACCTGAACAGGACTCTATCTAACGATTCGCTGATTACCATTGAACGTAAAATTCAGGTTCCAGCTGATGCGGCAATTACCGAACCTTATTGGCTGGCCAAACCAGCAAAAGATGCTGCGACTTTCAGTGTTGCCAACGATACCTTAATCGGATTACCAGAAATGCAGTCGCCACTTAATGTGTTGTTGTCGCTAAAGATTGAAAATGAAAAATTTGAGATTAAACTGCCCTTATCTTATAAAAAATTAGATCCTGTTAAAGGTGACGTTGTAGAAACCCTGCGGATTATTCCACCGCTTGATTTGAGTTTTGCCGAGCCTGTTTATTTTGCTAAAGAAAAAGAAGCGTTAAGTGTTACACTCCGTTTAAGAGCAAATAAAAACATCAATTATGGTAAAGTGAGTTTTAAGATTGGCAATCAGGTGATAAAAACCTTTCAGGGAATCAATTTGCCAGAGAATACCATCACCACCAAAGATTTTCTGATCCCGGTTGAAGATCTGGCCAAAATAAAAACCAGTCAGAATAAGCTTGAAGCTGTTTTCTCGTCAGAAGCGAATGAATATTCCAAAGGTCAGGTATTGATCCAATACCCGCATTTACCAACCTTGCAGTATTTTGTGCCCGCTACCACCTGGTTGATCAAAGGCGATGTGAAGGTATTGGCCAAAAAAATTGGATACATTGAAGGAGCAGGCGACTTAATCCCTGAATTTTTAAGACAGGCTGGTTTGCAAGTAGATGTACTTAATGAAGCCGATATCCTAAATGCTTCAAAACTGGCCACTTATGATGCCGTGGTAACTGGTGTAAGGATGATCAATACTGAGAAAAGGATTAAAAACTGGCAAACTGCATTGCGTAATTATGTAGAAAATGGCGGAACCATTGTAATGCAGTACAATACCACACAGGACATGGCCTTACAGGATTTCGGGATTTATCCATTCTCGATTAGTGGCAAAAGGGTTACCGAAGAAAATGCGGAGGTTAAATTCTTGAACCCTGGCCATAAACTCTTAAATTATCCGAATAAAATTACTGCCGAGGATTTTAAAGGCTGGGTGCAGGAGCGTGGAGCTTATTTCCCTGATCAATGGGATGCCAAATACGAACCCCTTTTCGAAATGAACGATACCGGTGAAGAGCCGCTTCGAGGCTCAACCCTGTATGCTAAATATGGCAAGGGAAATTTCATTTATACGCCTCTGGCATTTTTTAGACAATTGCCCGCCGGAAATGTTGGCGCAGCCAGGTTGTTCTTTAACTTTTTATCAGCCGGGAAGTGATGAAAAACCGACTTAAAAACTGGAACACCTGGTACATCCTTTTGGCACTTGCACTGGTATTTCAGATTGTATTTTATTACCTGTTTACTAAATTCTGGGCATGAGTAATATCGATTGGTCCGTACTGATATTTACTTTACTTGCTGTGGTAACCTATGGCGTTTTTATTGGTCGCGGGCAAAAAAGTAATGCATCCTATTTAAAGGCCGATAATAAAATGCCCTGGTACATTGTGCTATTGGGTATTATGGCTACACAGGCAAGTGCGATTACTTTTTATCAGCACCAGGGCAGGCCTATACTGATGGCATGCGCTTCGTGCAGTATTATTTTGGTCTGCCCCTGGCAATGATTGTGATCTGCATTACTTTCATCCCGATTTTTCAACGGTTAAATGTATATACAGCCTACGAATATTTGGAGAATCGTTTTGATAAAAAAACAAGGGTTTTAACTTCATTGCTATTTCTGTTCTCGCGTGGATTATCAACGGGGATCAGTATTTACGCACCCAGTATAATCCTATCCAGTGTTTTAAACTGGAATATTTATTTAACCAATATCCTTACCGGCGGCATTTTATTGATTTATACTTATGTAGGCGGAGCTAAGGCAATTGCACATACACAAAAACTACAGTTTTTGATTATCCTGGGTACCATGGCATTCGCCGGATACCTTTTGGTGCTGCACATGCCTGATGGAATCGGATTTAAAGATGCGCTTTACCTGGCCGGGAAATCGGGTAAATTAAATGTAATTACCACCGATTTCGACTGGAAGGATAAATACAATATCTGGAGTGGTTTAATTGGAGGTTTTTTCTCGCACTGTCTTACTTCGGCACAGATCAGAGCCAGGTTGGAAGATATATTACCGCGAAAGACAATACCAATGCTAAAATGGGATTATTATTAAATGGATTGGTTAAAATACCGATGCAGTTTGCTATCCTCTTAATCGGTGCATTATTATTTGCTTTTTCTCTTTAAAACCGGCACCAATTTATTTCAATGAACGGTCCTATCAGTATTTAAAAGAAACCCAACCTCAGCAAGCCGCAGCTTTCGAAAAGGAACACGATGTTTTAGCGCAGAAATTTAACCAGCAATCAAAAAATATCCTTGTAGAAAAGAAAAAGCAATCACCATCTCTAAATTCTTCGATAGAGAATTTTAAATCGACCCAAAAACAGGTAAAAGAACTGCACGGCAGAGTAGAAGAGGCCATCAACAAATCGAACTACAATGCAGAAAAAACCGATACCAATTATATCTTTTTATATTTTGTAAAGAATACCCTTCCCGTTGGGATGATCGGTCTGCTTTTCGCTGTAATATTTTTGGCCAGCTGGGGCTCTATTTCAGCAGCATTAAATTCGCTGGCTGCCTGTTCTTTAAAAGATGTACACCTCATTTTCGGTAAAAAAGAAGTAGATGACGAAACTGAATTAAAATATAGCCGTTTGCATACTTTAGCCTGGGGTATTTTTTCGATAGCTGTTGCCATGTTTGCTACACAAATGGGTTCGCTGATTGAAGCAGTTAATGTATTGGGCTCGCTTTTTTATGGACCAATCTTGGGTATTTTCCTGGTGGCATTCTATTTTAAAAAGATAAACGGCTCCCTGGTTTTTATTGCAGCCATCCTTTCCGAAATTGCCGTCGTAGCAGTATATGAGTTCGATATTGTTTCATTTCTCTGGCTCAATGTAATCGGCGCAGCAGCAGTAATTATGTTCTCGGTAATTGGCCTCTTGTTTGCTAACTCCAAAACCGTAGCCGACAGGTAAAGTTAATTTTTACGTTCAGCAGATATTCATTCGCCGGGCACAAGCCTAAAATGTAATACCTTTATTTTCGACAAAATAGATAACGCTAAATATGAACGACGCTTGGGTTGACAGGTGGAATGACCGATACAGGACCGATGAGTTTGCTTATGGCGAACAACCGAATAACTATTTAAAAGAGCAGTTGGTGCAACTCAAGACCGGAACAATACTTTTTCCGGCAGAAGGCGAAGGCCGAAATGCTGTTTTTGCAGCTAAACTCGGTTGGAAGGTTTCGGCCTTTGATATTAGTATTGAAGGAAAGAACAAAGCACTTCAACTCGCAGAAAACAATAACGTTAGCATTGATTACCAGGTGGGCGAACTTCAGGAGCTGGACTATGAAGCTGAACAGTTTGGTGCCATTGCCTTAATTTATGCACACTTTCCAGCGGCAATTAAATCAACCTACCACAAAATACTTAGCAATTATTTACGCAAGGGCGGTTTGCTTATTTTCGAAGCTTTTAGCAAGAAACATCTTGATTATCTTGCCAAAAATGAAAAAGTTGGTGGCCCGAAAGAAATCGATATGCTATTTTCTACCGAAGAAATAAAAGCTGATTTTGAAAATTATGAGATTATTGTATTGGAAGAAAAAGAAATTGAACTGAGCGAAGGTTTGTTCCATAACGGGCAAGGTTCTGTAATTAGGTTTGTGGGTCGGAAAAAATAGAAAATCAGAAGTGAAATAATAAAGCATTTCCAGCGTTTTTAGACACTGGGATTATAGTTTTATTCAACCGAAAGCCATAAATTCGTAAAATCAAAAAAACAACAAAAACAAATAAATATAATTCTATGAAAACGATGATTAAATCAATCGCGTTGCTCTTTACAGCAATTACCGTTTCTGTAAGTGCAATGGCTCAAGATGCTCAGCCTAAGCCAAGTCCCGCGGCTACAGCAACCGGAAAAGTTAAAGGTGCAACCATCACCATCAATTACAGCAGCCCAGCCGTAAAAGGACGTAAAATCTGGGGAGGCCTGGAAGCATTCGACAAAGTATGGCGTGCTGGTGCAAACGAGGCTACAACTTTCGAAACCGATAAAGATATCGTGGTAGAAGGTAAACCTTTGGCTGCAGGAAAATACAGCTTCTTTTTAATTCCTAAAGAAAGCGGAACGTGGACAGCCATTTTTAACAAAGAACCGAAACAATGGGGTGCTTACAAATACGAAGAAGCAAAAGATGCTTTACGCGTAGAAGTTAAAACCAAAGCATTAAAAGCAACACAAGAACGTTTGGTTTACAAAATTACCAAAAGTGGTTTCTCTTTAGATTGGGATAAAATTTCTGTTCCGGTTAATATTAAATAGTAAGATAAAATTATTTTCAAGCCGTCCTGATTTTACATTTGGACGGTTTTTTTATGCTTTTTTTGGAAAATGACTGGATTGTAACTCTTGGCGGCTTGTAGTCCCGCTTTCCATTACTCCCGACTTAACGTCGGGATTCATTGCAATCGGGTTTAGAACCAGGGGTTTATGCACCCTGCAGCCTAAAAAAATGAAATACTACTGTAGCCATCTAGCCCCGGTTGAAGCGTTTACCCTGCAGCAACGAGGTACGAGGCAGCGAAGCGTAAAAGCGAAAAACGGGAGGAAACTTCTTGTTTAGTACAGGCTTTGCGCTTCAATTAAAATCGATAGTTTTTTATAATGAAAAGAATAGATTGTGGTTCTTGGCGGCTTGTAGTCCCGCTTTCCATTATAAGTCCTCGCTTCGCTGTGGGCTTTTCATTGCAATCGGGTTTAGAAACAAGAGTTTGTACACCCTGCAGCCAAACAAATGAAATACTGCTGTAGCCACCTAGCCCCAGTTGAAGCGTTTACCCTGCAGCAACGAGGTACGAGGCAGCGAAGCGTAAAAACGAAAAACGGGAGGAAACTTCTTGTTTAGTAAAGGCATTGCGCTTCAAAATAAACAAACATATTTGTTAAAGCATTTTCTCCCATTTTGTAAAGAACCTAACACATAATATCAACTTCATGTTAAAATGTTATTTTAGGCCGAATTACAAACCAGCACCCTATAATGAAGTTTCCCTTTAAATTATTGGCCTTATTGCCGCTTCTTTCATTAAACGTTTTAGCACAACAAAAAGCACAGCATTTTTCTATTAGAACTGCTAAACCTGTTGATCAGGTGAATGTTTTTCTAGGCTCTTCTGCCGATCATGGGCAGATGTCGCCAGCTGCATCGGCACCTTTTAGTATGTTGAGCATTGGTCCGCAGACTTACCCTAAAACACATACGGGGTACGAATACCTGGCCAGGAAATTCGAAGGTTTTACACACAACCGGTTTGAAGGTGTAGGCTGTCAGGGCTCGGGCGGTAATATTTTCATCAAACCATTTTTAGGTAACGATCCGGCACAGTCAGAGCTGATTAAGGTTTCTGAAAAAGCCAGTCCGGGATATTATGAAGTTGGTTTTGAAAATAACATTAAAGCCAGTTTTACCGTATTAGGCAAGGCTGGAAAGCATGCTTATCAATTTCCGAAAGGCCCTAAAGGTTTTTACCTCGATTTAGGTTATGCTTTTAACGGTGCTTTTGTAGCTGAATCTCACGATGTGAACGGTAATACGGTAAGCGGATGGATTACCTCAAGAACAACCTGTGGTGCAGGTAAATACAAGATGTTCTACTATATGGAAATCGGCGATAATGTGTCATGGAAAGTAATCGGCGATCATAAAATGATTGCCATGCTCAAAGGAGCGGTAACTTCGGCAGGAATCAATATCGCCCTTTCTTCTGTCAGTGTCGAAGCCGCAAAAGCAGCTATCAATAAAAATCCGTTCAATACCGTAAAAGAACAAAGCAACGCCGATTGGAATTCAAATCTTTCTAAAATTACCGTAAATGGCGATCTGGAAAGTGCAAAGTTGTTCTACTCGCTTTTATACCGTACCATGCAGTCGCCTTATGTGATTTCTGAAACCGACGGAACATATCGCAATACAAAGGGTGAAATTCAGAAAGATAAAGAAATCCGTTACAACGGCTGGGCGATATGGGACAATTACCGTACACAGTTACCCTTGCTTTCGCTAATTGAACAAGACAGGTATGCCGGAATGGTGAGTTCTATTGCTGATCTGTATAACTCAGGTAAAAAAGATTATGCTGGGCAGAATGAACCCTCAAATACTGTACGCTCAGAACATGCCATTGTGGTTTTGCTTGATGCCTACCGTAAGGGCTATCCGGTTGATTTTAATAAAATTGCAGATTCACTAGAGAAAGAAGCAAATGGCCTGGATTATAAATCTCCGGATAAAGCTTTAGAATCGAGTTACGATAACTGGGCATTGGCAGAAATCTTCAGGATTTTAAAGAATAAAGAAAAATCTGATTTTTATCTCAATAAAGCACTTGAATACAAGAAATATTGGAACAAAGACTTTAAAGATATGACCAAAAATGATGTTGACCGCATGCAGGCCCGCGGTTTATACCAGGGAACCATTTGGCAATACCGGTGGTTTGTGCCTTATGATTTTAAAGGATTAATTGAATTGGACGGAGGAGAAGAATCTTATCTGGCAAAACTGGATGAATTTTTTGCCCGTGACTTATACAACCATGCCAATGAACCAGATTTGCAGGTGCCATTGATGTATAATGTTACCAGGTCTGGTTATAAATCGCAGTACTGGATGCATCAATTGGCGACTGATACGGTAATCCAGAATTACTTTAACGATAACAGCCGCGGAATCGGCAGTTACATCGGCAAAATTTACAGAAACCAGCCAGATGCTTATCTTCGTACGATGGACGATGATGCCGGAGCGATGAGTGCCTGGTATGTTTTTGCGGCAAGCGGTTTTTCTCCTGCCTGCGTAGGGTGGCCGATTTATTATTTAAACGTGCCTTTATTTCCATCGTTAAGCTATAACCTGCCGAATGGAAAGACTTTTACGATCGAAACTGAAAATTTTAGCTTGAAAAATAAATATATCAAGGCTGTTTTTCTCAACGGAAAGCCTTTTAAAAAGAACTTTATCACCCAGGAAGAGATTAATTCCGGAGGAATATTGAAAATCGTTGCTTCGGCTGTTCCGGTTAAAATTTCGGATACCGAAAACTGGGTTTCGGATCTTGAAAAACAATTTTAAAAAATTAATAAAAAAGGGCAAACTAATTCCTGATATTTCTGTTGTTCTAGTATAAATTCAAGATCATGGCACCTTTAAAATTAAGCGAAGAACAAAATGCAACACTAGGCAACAAAAACACCTTAGAACAAGTTAATGAACAGCCTTTAGAACTTCATCCCGAAGCGTATAAAGTAAAAGGCCCATCACCTGACAAGATGAAGACGGTATCGTCATCATTAAGGAACTATGCTCACGGTTTGTACGGATTGTTGTAAAAAACGCCTCCCAAAAATCTCATCATACCAGATTATATAAAGCAGCCAAATTTTGAAAAATTTGGCTGCTTTTTTATTAATTTGAAAGAAGTCAAGTTTTAAAAACTTGACTTCTTTGGATACAATTCCTACCTTACCCTTATGAAACTAAGCGCCGGAATATTACTCTTCAGAAGAAAAGATCAGCAGGTCGAATTTTTTCTGGTTCATCCCGGTGGGCCATTCTTTGCCAAAAAGGATCTTGGTTTTTGGACTGTGCCAAAAGGAGAATTAAATGAAGACGAAGAATCTTTAACGGCTGCCATCCGCGAATTTAGAGAGGAAACAGGCCAAAGCTTAACCGGGAATTTCATTGAATTAACCTCTATTATACAAAAGGGAGGTAAAAAAGTATTATGCTGGGCAGTGGAAGGAGATCTCGATCCTTCAACAATTGTTAGCAATACCTTCGAAATAGAATGGCCGCCACGATCTGGTAAAAAACAAAGTTTTGCAGAAATAGACAAAGCCAATTGGTTTGCTTATGCTGATGCCGTTACGCACATTAACGAAAAACAAATCGCTTTACTTGATGAATTAAAATTAAAGTTAAGCCGTTAATTCAAAATGCGAGATTTCCTTTTCGGCACCATTGATAATCATCGAAATCTGGTGGTCGCCTAAATGAAATTTACGTGTGGTAATCAGTACAAATTTTTGTTTTCTGATGATGTTTATTGTTGCACCCGCAGGATAAATCCTTTCTGAAATTTTATATACTTTTTTGGTGTTCTGCCCATTTTGTTTTTTATAATAAATGGCGTATTCCAATCTTACTTTTTGTCCGGAGGTGTTTTCATTGAGGATAGCAAACGAAAACTCCAGGCTTTCGCCAATCCTGATCTTGGGCGTTAAGATTTTGAAATCTTTTAATAAAATCCCTGCATCATCTAAACCATAATGTTTAAGGATATCAGCATGGCCCTGTTTAAGTAATGTACGACTGCCATGTTTAATAATAGCATCTGTTTCGGCACCCAAACCCGACCATTTTTTGGCCATATTTAAAACAACCTGGGGATGATCTTTTGCAATATCATTTAAGCTGTTGGCAACACTCCGTCTTACATATTCTGATGGATCTGTTTTAAGATTTTCCAGTATCGGTAAAATGGATATCGGGTCTTTTTTCAGAAACGGAATACCCATGGCCCATGGTAATCTCGGACGGCTGCCTTCGCTGGCGAGCCTTCTCACTCTATGGCTTTCGTGCAGCGACCATTGCTGCATCCTTAAAATCATTTGATTTTCGTACTTTAATATAAAAGGACGCACTGCAAATTCACAGCTTACGAACTGGGTGACAAACTCAAGTGCCTCAACTGAGTTTTCAAAATCGTTTATGCCATAAGTTTCAATATAATCTGGCAGGAACATATAAGCCAGTCCATCTTCCCCGATTCCCTGTATTCTTAATTGTGTAATTATTTTTTTGATCAGTTCAATACTTTGTGGGTAATCATCCGGTAAAAAACCATGCAAAACCTTCGAGGTATGTTTCATCCGCTCTTTAAGTTCCTTTGATTCAAATTCAGGAATAAAAACCGCTTTAATAAATTTCCCTTTATCAAATTTTGGAATGCAAATCTCTAAGGCATTGCTTAAACGATCATAAAAAGCAGGAGAGTATAAATCTTTCAGTAGGCTGGCCATATTTGCAAATTGCTTTTGTGTTATCAAAATTTATTAGCGACTAATTTACTAATTTTATTAGTATTTTGGTGCGTATAATTCGAAATAAATCATTTTGCGGTAGTATTTTTACCAACTGCTAAATAATTTCAGCTTTTTCTTTACCACATTTGTTTATCATAAAAACAACGACATGAACACTACAAAAATAGGTTGGATTGGCTTGGGCAATATGGGGATTCCAATGGCAGAACGATTGATAAAAGCTGATTACGCAGTTACCGTTTATAACAGGAGTAAGGATAAAGAAACTGCTTTGAAAGAAATGGGTGCATTGATTGCCGAAACGCCCAAAAATCTGATTAGCCAAACAGAGGTAGTAATATTAATGGTAGCTGATGATGCTGCAATTGAGCAGATTTTTAACGGACCAGAGGGCCTTTTCAGCGCAGAAATTTCAGGTAAAATTATAATTAATATGAGTACCGTTTCTCCTGCTATTTCAAAAAAATGGACACGCTGTGTAAAGAAAAAGGAGCTCAATATTTAGATGCACCGGTTTCTGGAAGTGTAAAACAGGCAGAAACAGGACAATTGGTGATTATGGTGGGTGGCGATGAAACTGCTTTTGAACAGGTGAAACCCATACTAGAAAAAATAGGTAAAATGGCAGTACGCCTGGGCGATACAGGTGCAGGTAATGTGGCTAAACTGGCCATTAATTCATTATTGGCCCTATATACCCAGGGTTTGGCTGAAACGGTAGTATTTGCCAATCAACAGGGAATTGAAACTGAAGACCTGCTTAATCTGCTCAATAATGGTGCTATAGCTAACACCTTCACCAAAATTAAAGGCGATGCCATTATAGCCGATAACTATAAGCCTGCTTTTGCCCTTAAACATATTGTAAAAGATTTAAACCTCGCCAAAGCAATCGGACTTGATTCACCTTTGGCCAAAACCGCATTAAATACTTTTGAGGCAGCAACCGCCAAATATGGAGAGGAAGATTTGATTTCCGTAATTAAACATGTTAAAGAGTAAAGAGCGCTTTTTAATGCTAAAGGAATAACCATAGGAGGTTTTGATGCTTTCTTATGGTTATTGTATTTGAATAATTTAATCTAACTATATTAGTTATCGCTCTGTTGAGATAAGAATTCGAGTAGGTTTTTCTGCATTATACCGTCTTTGTTTTGCCCGAGTAGGATATCATTTAAGGTAATAACATATTTTGGATAGTTGTCTTCTATTTTTAAAAGATTTCCGAATTCCCTGGTCGCAGTGTTCTCACTCTGTATAGTCAGGCAAACTTGTATGTACATCTTTTTGCCGTTTTTTTCTGCCACGAAATCAATTTCGTTGTCGCCGAGTTTACCCACAAAAACATTAAAGTTCTGTTGTCTTAAGTGTAAGTAAACTGCGTTCTCCATTAATTTATGGATATCTGCCAATTGATTAAAACCAATAATGGCATTTCGGAGGCCTAAATCTTCAAAGTAATATTTTTCTCCTATTTCAAATATTTTTAGCCCGCCCACTTCAGAGCGCTGAACTTTATGCACAAAAAAAGTATTGCTTAATGCCCGTAGGTAATTTATGGTTAGCTGGGTAGAAATATCCACCTTTTGGGATTTTAAATATTTGCTGATATTGTTGGCGGAAAATAAACTCCCCATATTATCTGCGAGATAGGTAACCAGATTTTCTAAAAAGGAGACATTACGGATGTTCTCTCTGGCTACAACATCTTTGAGCAATATTGTAGAGTAAACACTTCGAAGGTATTCGTATGGTAGGTTCTCTTCCAGCCCAATATTTGGTAAAAATGGCATTCCCCCATACTTAAGATAAAGCATAAGTGAGTCTGATTTATTTTCAAGTTGATGAAACTCAAGAAATTCGAGAAAGCTTAAAGCATGGATCTGAAAAACCATGTACCTACCTGATAAATGAGTAGCAAGTTCACCAGAAAGCATATTGGCATTGCTACCCGTACAATAAATATCGCAGGTATTTTTTGCCAGTAAACTCCGTAAAGTCCGTTCAAATTCTTTTACTTCCTGAACCTCATCGATAAAAAAATAGTTGTTTTTATCTGACGGGAATTTGTCTTTAAGGTAAGCAGATAAATCTTCATGTGTTTTAATGCGCGAAAAATCATCCACCTCCATATTGATGTATACAATATTGGCATCTTCATCGGTGGCCTTTATGTTTTCAATCAACTCAAGCATAACATAACTTTTACCTACCCGCCTTTGACCAGTAAGTACTTTAATTACTTGTTTATTGATAAACGGTATAATCCGATTTGTATAAGTTGGCCTTTTTATGAGTTTCATGTATATCGTATACTTTTGCCAAAAATATAAAAAGTTTCATGTATATCGTATACTTTTATGTAAAAATTAAAAAGTTTCATGTATACCGTATAAATATAGAATGGCTATATTTTTAATCCACCAAAAGTGCTGCCTAAAATTATGGTTAGTACAATTAAGGTGATTACAACATATAGTTTATCCTTTTCAAGTATAAAAGCAAACAAAGAGAATACAATGCGCATGACAGGAGTAATGATCAATAGCAATACGCCGAACTGGATAATGGCCATCGGCTTAAAAGTAAAAAGCCCCATAAAAATCCCATCGAAAGTGATGAATTCATTTTCTTCACCTTTAAAGATATGGTAATCAGGCCGGACTTGTGTACCGTTTTGCACCAAAAAAGTATGCCACCCAATAAAACAACCAGGCTGGCGGTGATTACACCAAACCTTAACAGTTTGCCTACAATTTTTTCTACATCGCGGTCTTGTATAGGGTGAGTTGAGATGATATTTTTCATTTTCATTTAAATTAAAATTTGTGGTGATAACCATTGTAAATCATTTCGAGTGCAACGAAAGTGATGGCGATACAGAAAATAATCCTCAAGGTCGAAGGATTAATTTTGGTCAATAATTTGGCTCCTGTAAATGCTCCGCCCAATACGCCAAGCACTACAGGAAATGCAATCCCCGGATCTATATAGCCACGTTGCAGGTAAACTACAGCACTGGCTGCTGCGGTTACACCGATCATGAAATTGCTGGTGGTTGTACTTACCTTAAAAGGAATTTTCATTGCCGTATCCATTGCCAATACCTTTAACGCACCCGAACCAATCCCCAATAAACCCGACATTACGCCAGCTACCGTCATGATAGAAAAGCCAGCGCCTACATTTTTAAGCTTATACTCAACCGGTCCGGTTGGTGTTGGGTAGCTGCTATTGAGTTTTAATACCGTTGAAAGTTTACTGCCCTCTGTTAACGCTTCCTGGTTCTTTTTTCTTAAAGTCATAGCTGCTGAGAAAAGCAAAACGCAGCCGAAAAGAATGGCTATAGTATTTGTAGGAGTATAAATGGCGATTAATGCACCAACTACTGCGCCTACGGTTGTTGCAATTTCCAAAAACATACCTAAGCGGATATTGGTAATACCTTCTTTTATATATGCGCTTGCAGCACCTGATGAATTGGCAATAGAAGCAAGTAATGCTGCACCGATGGCATAGCGGATGTCGACATGAAAAACTAGCGTAAGCAGGGGAATTACAACTACTCCACCACCGAGCCCGGTTAAGGAGCCTACAAGACCTGCAAGGTATGCCCCGAGGAGTAAGATGAGGGTAAAAGTTAAAATTGACATGATTTTATAATTTAATGATTGTTGTTCAATATGGTCGTGATGATTTCGCGGGCAGCATCGGCATTCCTGTTATTGATGGCCTCAAATAACGCCTGGTGTAAATAATGGCTCATCGCAAAATGTGAAATACCGGAAGGTGCACGTTTGGCAAAAAAATCGCGGATAATTACGGTGAAACTTTCATAAAGATCGGCGAGTACACGGTTTCCGGATGCACTGGCAATAGCCAGGTGAAATTCGATATCAGCATTGGCACATTCAGTTCTTGATTCGCTTTCGATAGCTAATTTTCTTTTTCAAGTGCCTTAATAATTGTCTCTAAGTCTGATTCTGTACGGTTTTTAGTGGCTAAACGAACAATTTCCTGCTCGAGCAAAGCCCGTACCTGGTTAATTTCTTCAAAGTCAGAACTGCGTAAACGTTGCTCAATAGGCTCGCTAGGGGTGGCATTAACTTTTGTTCCAAAACCTTGCTGTACGGTGAGGATTCCTGATAAGGTTAGCGATTTTATTGCCTCCCGAATCGTAGAGCGGCCAACACCATATAATTCCATTAAGGCTGGTTCTGAAGGAATTTTCTCTCCGACTTTAAATTTACCTTTATTAATATCATTCCTGATTTTGAAGGATATCTGTTCAAAAAGTCTGCTTTCTTTTTTCATGGTTTTGAATCAATAGCGCAAACATACGATGTTTATTTTAAACATCAGATGTTTTGTGTCTCATCAATATCATTTTGTTTTGAATGGGATCTCCGCTGATCTGAATAAAATAGTTTGATGATTGTAATAAAAAATTGTTTCTTTTCAGCCTTTTGTATCAAACTGGATTAGTAAATGGCATGCTTTTGAAGATGAAAGGCATAATGCAGTGTTTTAAAGAAGAATACTAAATTATTTTAATTGACTTAAAATGAGTATTTTAATAATGTTTATGAAAAATAAATAACCTAATATTTGTATCGTACGAAAAATATCGTACCTTTAAAATATGAAAAGTAATCAAACTGAAAATAATCTGCCTGAACCTACCAAAGCTGAATTAGAAATTCTTCAGGTGTTATGGGAGTTCGGTCCATCTACAGTTCGGTTTGTAAATGATAAATTGAACGAACAGCGCGAGGTAAATTATACCTCAACCTTAAAGCAAATGCAGATTTTAACCGAAAAAGGGATATTAAAACGTGATGAAAGCCAAATGAAACACATTTATATTCCTGTTGAGGCTGAGGAGAAAACTAAAGTTCAATTGTTGGACCGTTTCGTAAATACCTTATACAAAGGTTCTGCATCTCAGTTGATGATGCAGCTTTTGGGGAATGAGAAAACATCAAAAAAGGAAATCGAAGAGATTAAGCGGCTATTGGATGGCATGGACTAATCAACCAGAACAGATGTTAAAGAACTATAATAATGGAATTTAAATTAATCAACCTCCTGCCTGAAAACTGGCTTCATGCCCTTGGCGCTACCTTGTTCCATTCTTTGTGGCTTGGTGTAATTTTAGCTCTGCTGGCCGGTTTGGTCATGTTTACTACCCGTAAGGCAAGTGCTACATGGCGTTATAACCTGCTTACGGTATGTTTAGCTTTATTTGTTATTGCAATAGGTATCACTTTTTGTCAGGAGCTTCAACAACAGGCTAACCATGGGCAGTCGCAGACTGTTCATCAAATCGGAATTAACCTGCCAAAGGCAATTGGAGATCAACAAACGGTTACAAATGTACAGCAAGATATGTATTCCGGACTGAACAGAATCCTTTCCTTATGGAATGCTTATGCCTATCAGATTGTATTGGTGTGGTTCCTGATCATCTGTGGGAAAAGTATCCAATTAATGGTTGGTTTAAATGGCGTGTATCACTTGCGTAATCATAAAACTTATGCAGCAGGTAAAAAATGGGACGAGAAATTAAATGAACTGGCTCAAAAACTGGGTTTAAGCCAACAGGTTAAAGTGATACAATCAGGTATCGCCCGGGTACCCATGGTAGTAGGGCATTTTAAGCCTTTAATCCTGATCCCTTTGGGTTTACTCAATGGTTTATCAAATGCAGAAGTAGAAGCCATCTTCTCTCATGAACTGGCACATATTAAACGCAAAGATTACCTGGTAAACTTATTGCAGAGCTTTATCGAAATTGTATTCTTCTTTAACCCAGCGGTACTTTGGGTATCGCAATTAATAAAAACAGAGCGCGAGCATTGCTGCGATGATTTGGCCATCGCCTGTGTAAACGATCGCAAAAACTACGTTCAGGCCCTTATTGTGTGCCAGGAATTTAAGCAGCGTGCACCTGCTTATGCCATGGCCATGAGCGGGAACAAAGGTAGCCTGCTGCACAGAGCAAGCAGGATGTTATTCAACACCAATTCAACTTTAAACAAAATGGAAAAAACAATATTAACCATCGCTTTGGTATCGGTTGTAGTTTGTACTGCCGCTTTTAAAAGCGTTGGTAATGCAAAAACAGTTGCCAAAAATGAAATAAGCACTTCAATTATAGCTTTACAGGATACGACAAAGAAAAAAGCCAGGTCTGCTGAAGGAAAATCTGCAGATCAACTTGAACGGGAGATCAATGCAAAATTGGACAGTCAGCTGAAAAAACTGAATGAAAAGCAACAACAAACGAAAGAAGATATAAAGGCAATACAAGCAGATGAAAAAGCCAGATTAGATGATGAAAAAGCAAGGCTGGACGATGTAAAACAGGCCAAGGAAGACGCTAAGCAAGCTGTTATTGATGCTAAGCAAGCCGAACTGGACCGTAGGCAGGCTATTGCCGATGCTAAAATTGCCGAAAATGATTCGAAACAAGCCATTGCTGATGCTAAACAAGCTGCTGAAGATGCAAAAGAATACAGGAAATGGGCAAAAGAATATAAATCGAAAGGTTATGGAATAATACAAACGGTACCTCGTCCACCAAAGGCGCCAAAAGCACCGAAAGCTGCAGTTGCTGTGCCGGCAGTTCCTGCTGTACCTGCTACACCAGCAAGCGCTCCAACTCCACCAACTCCTCCAACGCCGACTACTCCACCTGTTTATGGCGAAAACGGCAGTACGAGGACCGGTTCACAGCGTATAGTGACCTCAAAAACCGTAACCAATGGTGATGGACATGATTATACCAACGATATCAATCGGGAATTAATGAAAGACGGCATCATCAGCAGCACCAATAAACTATCATACAAACTCAATAAAGATGAGCTGATTGTAAACGGTGTGAAACAAAATACCGACATTCAGAAAAAATACAAAAAGAGGTTTTTGAAAAATGACAGTCACTCGCTGATGTATAATTTCCTGATCGAAAACAATAAAAACTAAATTCTCAAAGCGCTAATCCAATCCCACATCATGAAATTTACACTCATGGCTTTTTTAGCCGTATGGATGAATATTGCCCTTACTTTTGCTCAAGCTCAACCACCTACATCCAGAATTTATGGACGTGTATTAGATGCTGAAGGAAAAAATATCGACTTTGCTACTGTAGCCTTGCTAAAAGATTCGGTATTGCTCAAAACCACTTTCACTGAAAAGGATGGCCTGTTCAGTTTTGATCAACTGGCTTATGGGAAATACCTGATTAAAATATCGGTGGTTGGTGCGCCGATTTATAAAACCGATACATTGGTTTTAGATGCGAACCATCAGGTTGTAGCCTTGCAGGATATTAAAATGAGCACGGGCGCCAATAATTTAAAAGAGGTCAATATCTCGGGGCAAAAAGCTTTTGTTGAACGGAAAATAGATCGGACTGTGGTAAATGTTGATGCGCTGATTTCTAATGCGGGAACAACGGCCCTGGATGTGCTGAGCAAATCGCCCGGTGTAAATGTGGATCAGAACGGGGTAATTTCGCTTAAAGGGAAAAACGGGGTAGCCATCTTTATTGATGATAAACCAACTTACCTGTCGGGTGCAGACCTGGAGAGTTATTTGCGCTCGCTGCCTTCCTCTTCGCTTGATCAGATTGAACTGATGACGAATCCGCCTGCCAAATATGATGCTGCCGGCAACGGAGGGGTAATCAATATCAAAACTAAAAAAACCAAAACTGCTGGGTTTAATGGAGGCATTAACCTGAGTTTAAATCAAGGCGAGCTAACGCGTTCGAACAACAGTTTTAACTTTAATTACCGTAAGGATAAAATCAATGTTTTTGGGAATTTAAGTTATAACCTCAACAACAGTTTTACCGATCTGGACCTGAACCGAAAATATAAAAATGAGGATGGTAGTGCCAAATCCTACTTTAATCAGAATTCTTATTTTCGCAGGCATGGCAATATGCTAAACCTGAAAACAGGACTTGATTATTATGCTTCAGATAATACGACCTGGGGTGTGGTGTTGACAGGTATGAACCGGATTTCTAAACAGGTAAACAACAATACCAGTAATTTATCCAATGCATCAATGCAGCTCGATTCGGTAATCAGGGCCGAAAATATTGACCAGATTAAATACCAGAATGCGGGGATAAACTTAAATTACAGGCATAAGTTTAAACAGGCCGGCAGGGAACTTACATTTGATGCGGATTACCTGCTTTACAGCAACCAAACAGATCAGACCTATTACAATTTCAGTTACCTGCCGAATGGCGCATTAAAATATCAGGACGTATTAACGGGTAACCTGCCTTCTAATATTGATATCTATACGGCTAAAATGGATTATTCGCATCCTTTGGAAAATAAGTGGAAGCTGGATGCGGGTGTTAAAACAGCTTATACCAAAACGGATAATATAGCCGATTACTTTAATACCTCAAATGGAAAAACCAGTGCCGATTACGAAAAGAGCAATCACTTTTTATATGAGGAGAATATCAATGCGGTTTACCTGAATATGAGCCGGGAAGGGAAGCGGTTTTCACTCCAGGCTGGCCTAAGGTATGAAAATACGGTTTCTAACGGGCGTCAATTAGGCAATCTGATCAAACCTGATTCGAGTTTTAAAAGAACCTATAACAGTTTGTTCCCGACGGTTTATTTTTCTTATAAACTGGATACTGCCGGAAATAATGAGTTGGGCTTAAATTATGGACGTAGGATCGATCGTCCGTATTACCAGGATCTGAACCCATTTTTCTCTCCATTGGATAAATTTACTTATTATGTTGGAAATCCATTCTTAAAGCCATCATTTACACAAAGTTTAGAGCTTTCGCACACCTATAAAAATAAAATCACCACCACTTTAGGTTACGGCTGGGTGAGGGATGAGGTGAACGAAACCATAGAGATTGTAGATGGTACGTATTACAGCAGGCCAGCTAACGTGGGCAAAACCACGGTAGCCAATATTTCGGTAAATGCAGAGATCGACCTTACCAAATGGGTTAAACTGAATGCCTATGTGGAGTATGCAAAAATAGTTTCGAAAACAGATTTTTATACGGGCTTTCTGGTTACCTATGGAAGTTACTTAAAGGCAAATCCAAATCTGCAGTTCAAAATCAGTCCAACATGGAATGCTGAGGTCAATATGCGTTATCAAAGTAAGCTATCTAACGTACAGTTCTTTTTGGGAGAAGTGCATGAGTTTGGCGCAGCGGTGCAGAAAAAACTCTCATCAAAAAGCACATTGAAGTTAACCGCGAACGATATATTCAGGACCAGGGTTTACAATGGGGTAATTAATAACCTGGCAAATACAGAAGCAAACTGGGTTAACCGTCAGGATTCGAGATCGGTTGTGGTGAGTTATAGTTACCGTTTTGGTAAGGCTTTTTCTTCGCCGGCAAAACACGAATCTTCTGGTGCAGATGCAGAAAAGAACAGGGTAAAGAATTAACTAAATAGATCGTCATCCCGATGCGATAGCTATTGCATGGAGCGTAGCGTTATGGATCTGCTGCGATTTGTACCAGTTTCTTGTTGTTTTGACCACCTAAGCCACTTGAGGGAAGCTAAGTTTAACTCGAAAATAGGACAAATCAAGAACAATCAATTTCCATATTCTCCGGGGCCCCGTGGTAAAAATAAGAATGGTTCGTGGGGATACGAACCATGGCTGCAGACGAAAAATTGTGATTGTAAAGCCAATTTTTCATTGGCTTTTTTGGAAAGCAATGTCTGTGGTGCTTAGGTTATGCTAGTCCCGCCCTTTTCTTAATTCCGTGAAGGACGGAATAACGCTGTCGGTCGGGTTTATTTCACCCTAGACAGTAGTACTGTTTAAGCCCTTTAAACCCGATCGGAGCGGGATGCCGATTTCTTCAATCGGCAGAAGCGGGAGCGGGACTGTTTTAGCCAAAGAATTTCTGTAATTGCTTTTCCAAAAAGATTAAAATATTAGCTTGCATCGAGCAATGGTGGGTACATGCTTCTCTAAATACCAGATCCAATTTTCTAAACAAACTGATTCAATACCAATACCCCAACAAGGCCCAAAACAGAAACCAAACTTTCCATCATGGTCCAGGTGCTAAAAGTTTCTTTCAGGTTCAGGTTAAAATATTCTTTAAACATCCAGAAACCGGTATCGTTTACGTGAGAAAACATTAAACTTCCGGCACCGACTGATAATACCATTAACTCCGGCGGTGCTCCGGGGCCAATTAACGGGAGTACCATTCCTGAAGCAGTTAAGGCGGCTACTGTTGCCGAACCTAAGGTTACCCTCAGTGATGCGGTAATTAACCATGCCAGTAATAATGGAGATAAATTTAGGCTGCCAGTAAGTTGTTTCACCGTTTCGCCCATACCACTATCGATCAAAATCTGTTTAAAGGCACCGCCAGCTCCAATAATAAGGATAATCATCGCAATACTTTTAACGCCTTCGGCACAAGATTCCATGGCTTTTGCAATAGAAGTTTTTGGAGTGCCAATGCAATAATAACCGAAATTAATAGGGCTGCGGTAGGATCGGCTAAAAATATAAATAATGGTTTACCGATATAATCTATCCTGATGCTGTTCCCAATGGTTCCGGCGATGATTAAGAATACTGGCAGCAATGCCGTAATAAAACTCCTTGAAGCCGAAGGAAGGTTTTCTTCTGCTTCAATGTTAAAGTTGTTAACTGTTCCCGACTGATTTCGTTTGAGAATCAATCGTGGAAAATAGATTCCGGCAATAACCGCAATAGGTACGCTTAAAGTTAAGCCGTAAATTAATGTTTTACCAATATCGGCATGAAAAATTCCGGCTAAAGCAACAGGTCCGGGGTGAGGGGGTAAAAAACCATGTGTGACCGAAAGGGCAGTAGCCATTGGGATACCAATGTATAATTTTGATAGCCCTGTTGTGGCTGAAATGGCAAAAACCAACGGGATTAACACCACGAAACCGGCATTGTAAAATAAAGGAATCCCCACTAATAAGCCGGTTAACAGCACAGCCCATTGAATGTTCTTTTTGCCAAAGGCCCCAATTAATATGAAAACGATTTTTTTGCCGATCCGCTGTCTTCAATCAATTTGCCCATCATTGCGCCTAGTGCCAAAACCATTACCATGCTGCCCAGTGTGGAACCTATACCATTGCTAATGGAGTTCATTACCTTTGTAGCAGGCATCCCCAATAAAAGCCCTGTAATAATCGCCACAGCAATCAGGGCAATCATTGGGTTAATCTTTTTCAAGATCATCACGAAAAGCAACAGGATGCCGAAGAGTAGGATAAGTAATGACATTTGGTTAGGGTTTAGGTAAATGTGATTAAATGTAGCTTTTACCACAGATGCACACAGATAAACACCGATTTTAATATTATCTGTGTCTATTTTTCATTTTTTTAGCGCTTTTTACTTTTTAATAGTAATTGTCCGTCCGGTAACAAGGTTAAATTCGTAAACCCGGTAAAGGCCATCGTCACTAATTTCTATATTTTCTACCAGGCCTGTTTTGCTAAAGGTATCGGTTACCATATCGCCAATTTTTACATCCTGAAGAATATCGTTTGGCGTATCGTTGTTTAATCTGATCATAAAAGTAAAAGTATCAATTATTAATAAAACTGTAAGATAGTTTAAATGAATTGAAAAGCGGATAGCGTTTGGCGGATGGTGTGTTTGCGGTACATCACGAGTATCTTCATCAAAACTTAAATTCTTAACACTTTTCGCGTGGCGCTAAACGCAACTCGTTTAACTCTCTGTTCTCAAAATCTTCAAGGGCGGTTGGTTCAGAATACTTCTCGTGCTCAACACACCTGTAACTACCACGAGCGATACAATTGAGCCGAACAACAACAGGGTTGGCACAAGAGGAGGTACAAAGGCGGCATCGAAGGTGAATTTAGCCAATGCCCAGCTTCCGCTTATGCCCAGAATTAAACCGGCACCTGCCGCAAAAGCACCTAAAAAGAAATATTCGATCGCGTTTATCGCTAAAATCTGCTTTCTGCTCGCACCCATGGTCCGCAATAAAATGCTTTCTTTTATCCGCTGATTTTTACTGGTTAGCACTGAAGATATTAAGACAATCCATCCGGTTACCATACTAAAGCCTGCCATGAACTGGATTACGAAACCGATCTTACTCAAAAGTTCATCCAGGAGTTTCAATACCAGATCTAAATCGATAACTGATACATTGGGGAATTTTTTTACTACCTCTCCCTGGAAACGAGCTGAAACTTCGCCCGATGGTACCCTGGTCATTAACACATGAAACTGTGGCGCTTCTTCGAGTACGCCAGCCGGAAAAACGACCCTGAAGTTGGTCTGCATCCGGCTCCAGTTTACTTCCCTTAAACTGCCAACAACTGTAGGGATCATCATACCCTGCACGTTAAAAAGGATTTTATCATTCAGACCAACATTAATAGATTGGGCATAACGCTGATCGAGAGAAATATAAACCGTTTCATTCGGTTTTATTTTTCCGGTCCATTTGCCTGCTGTAATTTTCTCTGCTGCCGTTAAAGTATCCTGGTAAGTAGCCCTGATCTCATTGCGGTAAGCTCTTCTGTTATTGGTATCGGCACTGGCTTTCTTTCCATTGATTTCTTCGATCCTCATGGTAATTACCGGTACCTGGTTCATTAACGGTAGCTTGAAAGCTTTGGTTAAACTGTCCAATCCTTCTTTTTGGGTATTTTGGATATCAAACATCACCATATTGGGCTGGTTAGCACCTGATGAAAGCGTAACGCGGCTCATCAATATGCCCTGAACAAAAAACAGGGTGCAGATAAATGCTGTTGATAAACCTATGGAAACCGTAAGCATTAAGGTTTGGTTATTCGGACGGTAAAGGTTAGCAAATCCCTGTCGCCATAAATAACTGGATGAATCAGGTAAGAGTTTTCTCACCAGGAACATCAATAATTTAGACAGCACAATTAACAGCACAAAAGCAATGGCTATGCTCAACGTAAAAGCCAGTGTTTGTATCCAGGTTTTCATCTGCAAATTGGTAAAGCCGGTAATAAAGGCCGCCATTAGCAGGTACACCAACCAGGTGAGCGGATCTCTTTTGCCCCCTGCTTTTTCGAAAGATATCCTGATGGCATTTAATGGAGAAATTTTTCTGACAGATAGGAGTGAAGGGAGCGCAAATAGGATCGAAATAATCAATCCCAGTAAAATTCCCTGACCAACAGCTGGCCAAGAAACTTGCATGGTAATTTCTACCGGCAGAAAATCTTTCAGCACCAGGGGCAATAAAAATTGAATGCCTGTACCCAAAATGGCGCCCAAAACCGAGGCGATTAACCCGATGAAAAACACCTGGATGAGGTAGATTAAAAAGGCATGCCTTGATTTTAAACCTAAACACCGTAATGTGGCAATGGCGCTTAATTTCTCCTGAATGTAAACATGGATAGCACTGCCAACACCAACGCAGCCTAACAGCAAAGCAATAAATCCTGACAAGGCAAGAAATCGGTTTACATCTTTAAACGATCTTCCGGTCTGTTCTTTTCTCGACTCAACTGTATCGGCATCAAAACCCTCTTTTTCCAGCTGAGCATCCTTTTTTTCACCCAGGCATCGATACCAGACGGATCGTTATACCTGAAATAAAATTTATTATTGATGCGGCTTCCGGTTTTAATCAGGTTAGTTTTATCGAGCAGCTGCAGTGGAATATATACTGTTGGGGCAATGCTGGCGCCGATCCCGGTTTGTCCCGGTGCCTTGGTAAGTGTACCCAGGATTTTAAAATTTAGATCACCGACTTTGACTGAATCGCCTACTTTGGCATTAAACTGTAACATCAAAGTTTGATCAACCAGGGCGTTTCTTCCGGTTTGAAAGTTTTTGCAGCTGCCAGCGGAATGGTTTCAATCGTGCCATAATATGGGTAATTGCCTTCAAGGGCTTTCATCTGTACCAAACGGCTACCTCCACTTTTCTGGAAATAGATCATGGAGGCAAATGTTTTCTCCTGCGAGCGCTCATCACCAAGGGTATCGAGCATTTTTGCATCGCTTTGCTTATCCCTTTGCGGCTATCCAATACCAGATCAGCACCCGTAAGTTCTTTGGCCTGTGCATCGATATCCTTTTGCAGGTTATCTTTAAATGAGTAAACGGCAACAAGGGCGGCAATGCCCAAAACGATGGACGAGATAAAGAGCAATAAACGCGCACGGTTTTTCCTGCTATCCCGCCAGGCCATTTTGAACAGCCACGAAAATTTAATGCTTTGTTTCGGGAGGCTATTAAGCATAAGTAGGATTTTCGTCTGAAATGATTGCTCCACCTTTAATTTTGATGCTTCTTGAGGTTCTGGCTGCCAGTTCAAGGTCGTGCGTTACGATGATCAAAGTGGTTCCGGCATCTTTATTTAAATCAAAAAGCAGTTTGATTACTTTTTCGCTGGTTTCGGCATCAAGGTTTCCAGTAGGTTCATCTGCAAAGAGAATGGCAGGTTGGTTGGAAAATGCCCTTGCTAACGAAACGCGCTGCTGTTCTCCACCCGATAATTGGATCGGATAATGATGCGAACGGTCTGCCAGGCCAACTTTATCCAGCAGTTCCAGAGCATGAGCTTTAATATTTTTTGCGCCTCTTAATTCTAAAGGAACCATTACATTTTCCAATGCGGTTAAAGTAGGCAGCAGCTGAAAATTCTGGAAAATAAAACCAACATATTGATTCCTCACAGCAGCGCGCTGATCTTCATTAAGTTTTTCCAAAGCAATTCCATTGAGTTCAACAGTTCCGCTACTGGCCCGGTCTAAACCCGCACATAAACCGAGCAGTGTAGTTTTACCACTTCCCGATGGGCCGGTAATGGCCACGGTTGATCCTGCCGTGATAGAAAAATTAATGTTATCCAAAACGGTGAGTTCCCGCCCGGCACTTTGGTAAATTTTGCTTACATTTCGGATGTTTAATATGCTTTCCAATAGCTGATTTTTTTAGGGTTTGCGTATAGATTTTGGTCAAACATAACAGGGAGCTACCTGTTAGATAATGGTTAACGATAATTAGATATAGATTTATTAGATATGTTACGAAAACGATTAATGGGCCTATTTGTTTTGAGCCTGATCCTCTTAAGCTGTGGAAACCAACAAAGTAAAAGCAATACAGATAAAACTTTAGATTCGGCTGACCAAAAAACATCGGTTGCAGTTGCTAAAAGGAAAAATATCCTCTTTTTTGGCACGAGCTTAACAGCAGGTTATGGACTCGATCCAACGGAAGCTTACCCGGCATTGATCCAGAATAGGATTGATTCTTTAAAAATGCCATACAACGTAATTAACGGCGGTTTAAGTGGCGAAACTTCTGCAGGTGGCAAAGGAAGGATAGATTGGCTGCTTAAACAACCTGTTGATATTTTTGTACTCGAACTGGGTGCTAATGATGGGTTACGGGGTTTGCCAGTGGCACAAACCATCAAAAATTTACAGGATATCATCGATCGCGTAAAAGCCAAATACCCAAATGTAAAACTGGTAATAGCGGGTATGCAGGTGCCACCTAATATGGGCGCTAAATATGCTTCTGACTTTAAAAACATATTTCCTGATTTGGCCAAGAAAAACCAAATGGCTTTGATTCCATTTTTACTGGATAAAGTTGGCGGTGTGCCGAAATTAAACCAGGCAGATGGTATACACCCAACAGCAGAAGGGGATAAGATTTTGGCAGAGAATGTTTGGGTAGTATTGAAAGGGTTGTTGTAGTTTTCTTGTTTTTTTAACCACAGGAGGCCGCGGAGAAAGGGCGCAAAGTACGCTGAGTTGGGTGCAATAATTTAGACTGAGCGTCATGCTGAATTTATTTCAGCATCTTTCCTGCCATAAAGACCCTGAAATAAATTCAGGGTGACGACCGATAATGGCTACAATTAGCTTATTCATATTCTCACTCCTGTCTAAAACTTTTTAACGTGCCATTATTATTAAACTGGATATCATATCGCTCACGGGTGCCGTTTATTGTTCTTGGTGCCCAGCGCATGCGATTATCCCAAATGGTGATATAAGCATTTGATGTTGGCTTTGCACCTTCAATCTGATCAGTTTTAGCATTATAAATCTGTATGACTTTACGTGCGTCTGCAAAATGAATTTCGCTTAAAGGAAATGTCCGCCGTTCGATATCTGTGGCCAACACGGGTTTAGGCGCAGACCATGCTCCCTTCCGATATTCGTAAGCATCAATATATTTAGAGTTTATGGGATGTTGCAACATCAGGTTTATGGATCCATCCTCATAAAAGTGAATGGATTGATATACCAAAATTCCTTTATTTCGGTACTGGGGCAATTTTTTCAGTTGATCTTCTGCCTTTTCTAGTGCTGCAGCACCTAATATTCCCTTTTTAACCTTTACCAGCGGTTTATCTGTATCAATACTTTTGAGGCCGCCTTGTGGCATCTTCATTTCTTTTAGAAACTTGTTTACCCTTTTTTGTATTTCTTTGGCTGCTGAGGGATCATTCTTTTGCTTGAGTAATTCAATGTCCTGGAACATCTCTTTTGCTTTGAGCTCCATTTCGGGTGTATTAACGGTGTTGCCGTTTATCACTATCGTTTTTCCTGCCGGCGCTGTACAGAAGTGGTTGTACTGGTTTTAGTAGTTCCTGTATACTCGCCATTTGTACCAAAGTGATTTTCTTTATTATATTTTTTGGCTAAAGAATCGTTAGGATGAAAGGTCTCATCTACACTTTTGGTGATCTGTCTGCAGCTCAAAGTAAGCAAGCTGAAGAGTACAATCAGGCTATAAAATTGCTTTATGTTTTTCATCAGAATTCTCCTTCAACTTGATTTAAATCTTTCTCGAAAGCAGCTTGCTGTGGATCCTCTTTGAGGTAAAAAATAGAAACATATTCCTGCCTGGTGATATCCAGATCGAGCAGATTTACAATCCTTCTGATATTTACCCTGTGTTTTTGGTAAAACTGATCTGTAAATTCGAGCTCAAAATTGATCATTGGCTGCTCGTTGATGTAGGTTCCATTTTGGCTGGCTTTTAACAATCTGGCGTTAGTTTGTGTACCTCTAAATTTAATCTGGAAAAATTTATCAGGTTTGCCGTTAAACTTTCTGAGGATAAAAGTTCCGAAACCACGGTAAAGAAGAAGCGTAAATGCACAGGTTAATAAAGGATGGCCAATACACATAAAACGCCAGCCCATACCCTCACTTTCCGAATCATAAGAATAAACATAATAAGCAACAACAATGGCAGCAAAGCTTAGCCAGGCCAGGTTAGTAAGAACAATAATCACCTTCCTCATGCTTACCTTTGTAGAGGCAAAAATAAAATAAGGAGCATTTTTTACCTCTTTATCTAACAAAATACCGACGGTTTTGCCAACTTCGTAACGGCGTTCGTAGGGGTTTGCATCTTTTACCGAAGTTTTTACAGTAATAGTACTGCCCACCAGATTTTTAAACTGCAGCGTAAGTTCATAGCTATTGTAGGCTGCTCCCGGTTTCGAAATTTTTACAGATTTTAATATTTTGGCCTCACGTGGTTCGCCGGTGGTTTTAAGTTTTTCTATGTTCCGTTTGATCAAAAAGTTGCGGACTACCCATTTCCGGTAATAACCAATTAACAATACGGTCCATAACAGGATAGATATGACAAACAAAGCAAGCGAATACCATGGATTGCTGTCCATCAGGTTGGGCATGTTTTCGCTTTTGATCATGTAATATAAAAACATGGGGAATGGGAAAGCGAAAAAAAACATGTAAATGATCGAGAATATCGAAAGTCCTTTACTGATGTCGTAGTTCATTACTGCTTATTTAATTTTAATATTTTGTATTGTTCAAAACTTGGTCCATAGAAGAAATCGATGATTTTTGGATCTGTTATGTGTATACCGAGTATTGATAGGAGCTTTTTTGTGTCATGGAATGGATGTTAGGTTTCTTAGTTTATCATACGCTATGGTGGATTATTTTTTCTATTTCCGTTAAAATCTCTGTTTCAAATGTCTCTTGTCTTATCTGGCTTTTTCGGTTACTGCCAAAGGGTTGACTAATAGCGAAGCTTTTGCCATATTTATTCTGTTTATGCGATAAGGCATAATGTAGCAGGCCACCTTCTTGTACCTGAAGGATATGCACGTCTTCAAAAGCCATAATTTTACGGGTAAATAATCCAGGGATTTTTTTAGATACCTGTCTTGTGTATTGATCAAAAATATAGGTAACATTAAAATGGAATATGAAGTCATAAAGTGCTGTTAGCGCCGATACTAAACCAATGGCCATTACAGCCCAGTGAGTATCATGGTAGAGATGAAGCATTGGGGTTACCACAAATATTCCTACCGCAAGGAAAGTAAAAAACAAAATTTTGCCTTTGTAATCTCGTTCAGGCTGAAAACTTAGACGCCACTTTCTATTTTTTGGTTATATCCTGTCATAATTAGTGTTGCAATTTTAATTTTGTGACGAGCCCATTATCGTACTTACTTCTTCACTAAGTTTTTGCAGGGGTTTTGCGGTAAATAAAGTTTGTGCCAGTAAAATATGTCTGATTTTATTGCCCTTTCTCATTACCATAATGGCCTGAATACTTACGGTAATGAAATAGCTTTTTTGTTTTGAGATGAGGAAATGGTCAAAATCATCAAAACTATAACTGACCGGGGCGCTAAAGAAAAAACGCTTACGTTGTATCTCACGGTTGTGCTGATCAAAAGCAATAAAGCCTGTTGTACGTAAGATACCCAATAGGCCTATAAGGGCGAAGAAAGTAACATATAAAAATGTTGCCCTGCTGGTGCTGTATATCAATATGGCTATTATGGCCGCAACACAACCAAAAGTAATGGTGTAAAAAAGTCCTTTTTGTACTTTTAGTTTATAAGTATTACCTTCTTGTTCGAAATATTTAAATGTTTGCATGTTGGTTTAATTGCTTGAAAATGAATTTGATATTCTGTAATATCGATCGTTCTTTTTAGTCTACATTAAAATACTGTCCAAACCATTTATCAAATTTTTCTTTGTATTTTTCCTGGGCTGTTTTAATCAGACTGTCAGGTTCTTCAACCTGCCCGAGGTTATAATCGCCTTTCATCCATTTTAAATATTCGCCTAAATCTTCAGGCTCTTCATAGCTGTTGTCATCTTTATAGAAATAAGTTTGATCATATTCCACCCAGATTTCGGTACCGTAGGTGAGCAGGTGCAAAAGCTGTAAAATGTTTTCCGCAACAACATGAACACCACCTTCATCGCCAAAAACTACGATAGGCATCTGGTTTAAGGGGTTGTTCGTTCCATCTTTCCAAATGGCATAAAATGAGCCTGTACCATTGGCCTGGGCAAAAGGGAATAATCGGTTTAAAAAATCTGCATCTTCGCTCCAGCTACGTAGTCCTGATTTATCGTCGATAAAAACACCAAAACCATTCGAATAATTTTCAAAAGAGGAGATATTATTCTGGAAATAAATCAGTTTTTCAAGTTCGACAGGGATTTCTGTTAATCCTAAATTTTGTTTGAAATCGGTGATGTTGATCATGGTAGGTTAGTTAATGATAGAGTTATTGAATGAAAGAATGAGTGAAGCATTAACAACTAAAAAGGCATCTTTTTTACCTCAATGCCATTATCCTTTGCATAAGCTTCTGCAATGTCCCAAAGCGTATTGTATTTTTGTACAAAGGCATCATAACTTTTGTTATCCATTTCGGTTATGGCCACACTAATATCGTTTTCCGGTGCATGGCTATCGATCATTTTTGCAACCATCAGGTGGTCGGTTTCATAGCTTCTTAACACAAAGGCATAAAGATCAAGCGCCGCATCAATCATTGGTTTTGTTTTTTTAGTGGGCTGTAGATCTTTTATCTTTTTAACATTAGCCACTACTGTTGCGATTGAGTTATTTCGAAGATATTTCTCACAGGTGTTAAAATCTGGCGTGTTTGTGCCTCCCTTAACATATCTTAGATAAGTATTGAAATATTGCCCGCCAAAACGCGATATGGAATTGGTATTCAATGCTACCCGGTCAAAATATTCTTCGGGTGTGTTTAATGAAAATTCGCATGCGGTGATGGTTAAAACCATCACCATTAGCATGACATTTTTGAATTTGAGGCGCATAAACTTCTTATTAATATTTACTAACGAATGAAGACTTGTCTTCAAACCATTTACCAATAAGTGGAATAGGTTTTAATGCACCATTGGCGGCATTGATAATCCCTATGATCCAAAGAATGATAAATGCATAACCCACAAATCCTAAAAAAGATAAGGCAGGTACGATACTGGCAACTATGGTAAAGGCTATATTGAAAATAATGCTGACAATAGCAAGGCCTAATGACTGTCTTAAGTGGTATTTAAGCAAAGTATCAGCTTTATCTTTTCCAATAAAATAAGCTACTAACCAACCAATAATGGTAATGTAAGAAACGATTGAAAGGGTTTTGTTGTCCATGATTTCTGTTTTTTAGATTGAAAATTATTTGATTCAAAGTTGAGGCTAATCCTTAGGTTTTTAAAGCTTTTGCCGCCTACAGAGCATCTACTGCATTTTATAAAAACGTCTACAATACATCTACAGGTTTGCTTAATATCTTGTTTTACAGTGTTTTGTTGATTTGTTTTATTTTTGTTTTTCGTCTACAACTATATTCTGCCTTCAATCTTTATGCTAATTTTACGATATGAAATACCTGGCGCTGAAAAACATAATATTCTTAACAGGCATATTTTTTTGCTGTTTTAAAGCTGGTGCGCAGACTATATTGGATAGTACAGCGCTCGGTAACCTTAGTGAAAAGGATAAACCTGCCCTGCTCTCCCAGCTGGCAGAGCGGAGCAGGATCAATGGCGATTATATGAGTGCTATCGCAAAGGCGCAACAAGGAGTTGCTATAGCTTTAAAGTTTAAAAACTTCACCGAAGCCACAAAGGCTTATACCGTTAAGGTGAGTGTGTACGCCACTACTAAACAATTTATATTGTCAAAAAAAGCAAGTGATAGTACTTTGTCCCTCGCACAACAATCGCACAAGCCCATTGCACTAGCCTACGCTTACTATGCGCAGGCCTTATTCTATAATGCCATTGATAATAGCGAGCAGATTACCAAATACTGTCAGCTGGCACTGAAATCATTGGGAAAAGAACCTGATCCTTACCTTAGTGCCAAGATATACTATCAGTTATATATGCTCAACTCACGTCGGGATGACGTTAAAAATGTGAACAAATATGCACAGGCTGCAACTGATAATGCCTTACAAACTACCGATTACAACCTGTTGAGCAACTGTTATATCGCTTTATCAGTTGCTGCCGATTATAATTATGCCGGTACTAAAAAAGAAGTTTTCCGGGATAGCGTCCTCTATTATTTAAATAAAGCACAAAGCCTTTATGAGCAGTATCCTAAATACGTTGCCAGAAAAACGTATGGCATTGCCTGTATCAACGTTGCCGATTATTATTTAAGATATTTCTCTGATACAGATCAGCAGGCAAAAAACAATGCCATCCGTTATGCCGGTATGGCGAATGAAGTAATGAAAGGGGCAATAAATGGTGAGGAGATCAGAGCAAGCAGTTTGGGGATTTTAAGCGAATATGCCAAGAGAGATAAAAACTTTGTAATGGCGGAAGCTTATTTGCAAGAGGCTTACAGCGTAATGATCAGTAAAAAGGTACCTTATTATTATACTTTAATTAATATAGTAACTGCGCTCTCCAGTTTTTATGAGCAAAGGGGGAACTATGAAAAAGCGCTCGAATTCCAGAAAAAAACAACAGAATACAGTAATAAACTATTTGATGAAAAAAAGACCTTAAATGCCCAGAAACTGGAGGTACAGTACGAAACTGAAAAAAAAACAATGAGGTTAAGCTATTAAAGCAGAGTGAGCAATATGCGAGGCAGCAAAAGTACCTTTATATCGGTATTGCAGTTGCTTCGGTACTGGGTCTGATATTTATGTTCCGTTCTTACCACTTTAGGTTAAGGTATTCATTACAGCGCGAAAAGCAATTGCATTTGGAAAAACAGGACGCTGAACTGCAGATGAAATTCGAAAAAGAAGAGCAGGCGAGGCTAAAGGCAGAACAGCTGTTATTGGAAAGCCAGCAGCAACAATTGCAGAAAGAAGTTATGGCCAACCAGTTACAGCTGGAACATAAAAAGGAAATGCTTTTTCAAATCAAGGAAAAACTGAGCGATAACCATCAGCTCAACATCAATAAAATCTGGAACGAAGAACTGCTTTTGGATAACGACTTCGAAGAAGCTAAATTTCAGATCCAGCAGGTACACCCCGAATTTTTCTCTTTGTTGAACCAAAGGGCGCAACAAAAACTTACCGCGCTTGATCTAAAACTTTGTGCTTACCTCCATTTAAAAATGGACGCCAAAAAAATTGCCCAGCTCATGCATATCGAAGCCAAAAGCGTGCGTATGAGCCGCTACCGGATAAAGCAAAAGTTGGGTTTGGGTAAGGATGAAGACCTGAAGCTGTTCTTGCAGGATATGGGCTAGCATGCACTTTAGGGCATTAATCCAAGTGGTTGACCGAATTAAACCGTTTTTGTATTTCGGATAATTGCTTTTCTCTTTTATTAATTAGTTTATGCATTTCCGATTTGTACTTTAATAATTGCCCCTGTTTTGCTATCGCATTATCCCTCAACTGCACCGTATTTGCTTTATTCTGACTTAACTGCTGTATGGCGATTTCATGGCGATCAAAAATTTCCAGCTGTTTAACCGCTTCGTAATAGCTAATTGCTACTTTTTTTAAAGCATTGCCATATTTGATATCATTTGTTTCTACAGCATTTATTTTATTGATAATCTGATTAAAAGCCCGTTCCTCTTCGTCAACCACCTGAAGGGCGCATTTAAAATCGCCATCAATTACACATTTGAGTTTTTTTTCGTTAAGGCCGTTTTTGCCCGCCATCATATTAAATACAGTCCTTTCGGCTGATCCAAGGACTGTATTTAGATGTTTTGCTTTTTTTGACTGACAAGAGATTAAACTTAAAATCAGCAGCGCTAAAAGGATATTTCTTCTTATCATAGCTTTTAAATGATTAAGTATTCAAAAATTCCGGATATGATTTACCAATCCTGAATTTTGAATATTATTTCCGGTTCAGGTCGGTAATTAGCAGGGGATTATCCTTTTTCAGATTTTCGATCAGTTCCTCCACAGCCCCAATGGTGGGATTTTTTTCAGTTCTTCTACCTCAGCATCGGTAATGCCAACCAATTGGAGAAAACTGAGTTCGCCATGAGGGGTTTCAATTTTTCCCAGTTCCGGATCCAATGCAAAAACAAAGCCCGTTATTTGGGTATCAGTATTTAATCTTATTGGTCCATTGGCAGGGATGAAATGGTTCTCCTCGAACCATTTACCACTCGAAAACACATACCTGGCTAAATTATTCATCACCTGTATGGCCCAGATGGGATCGTTTTCATCATCTTTAAATGGCGCTAACCTAAAGGTAAATTCAAAACCCCACTTGCTAAATTCACCACCTGCCTTTTCTTCATTATAATACAATTCGCTCATGCCATAGCTGATGATATGGCGGTGAAAGCTTTGGTGGTTGCTATCGTAAATACTGGCCCCATCTATCGGGTCGGTTCCGCCAGCCACATAATGGATTCCACACAACGGCGGGTAATGGCGTGCTTCGGAAGTGCCATAAATTTTTTCAAGTTGATCATCTATTGCCTGCCATCCAGGGGTATCATCGGTTGTAAACTGTTGTCTGTATTTTTCAATGGTCATCATAAGGTTGATTAAATTTTAAAATGCTTTCAAAGATTTTGCCATTTTAATTTTATATGGGGCTGCTGCAGTTTTAAATCTGCACACCGATAACAAAAAAGCTACTGTCTGAAATACCATTTTCTTTTTAAAGATGTTTAAGTTCAGGCAGTAAAGTTGAATTTCCTTTCAAATACTTTTCCAATTAATGGAACAGGCTTCTCTAAACCATTATTGGCGGTTACTATGCCTAATAACATTAAGATAAAAGGGACCAATAAAATAAGGTAAAATACAAAACCTAAGGAAGGGATTATGGCCAGAATTATACTGCTCAGGACACTCAAGAGGATGGAGGTAATAATAATCCCAAGCGACTGACCCAAATGATAACTGGCCAGGGAGCTTTTTTCGGTCGATTTTTTAAATTCCAGGTAAGAAATGATCCATCCGATGAGCGTAATGTAGGCAACTACTGCAATTGTTTTCTGTTTCATAGGTTTAAATTTTAATGAATTGAACAATACAAAATTACTGGAGCCTTTGTGCTTAACCAAGAAAAGGGACCCTACACTGCGACTACCAATTTTTGAAATGGTGTCTACAAGGAGACTACAAAATCCTTTAAAACGGTTTAATTTTAATTATTTGTTGTAATTCTGTTCCTGTAAAATGTTTCTTTTTTATTTTTGATTATGCAGCTACCACTGAAAAAATTATTAAATGTCTTACTTTGTCTTTTACTTTTTTTAAAAGTGCTGAAGCACAAAAGATCTATATCGATTCCTTAAATAATTTGTTGGCACAGAACAGCATTTCTAAAGAAGAAAAGGTTAATCTGCTCTGCAAACTGGCTAAGGCAAATTTTGAAAAAAACCTTCAGCTTTCTTTTCAACAAGCCAATGAGGCCCTTAAGGTTGGAGAAGGGTTAAGGGACGGAAAAAGTAAAGCCATGGCTTATGCGACACGGGTTCATTTGTATGTGTGGAAAAAGGACTTGAAAAGTGCCTATGCAAGTTTAGATAGCGCCATGTACTACGCTCATAAAACAAAAGATCGCGTTGCACTGGGTTTTGTATGGTTCAGAAGTGGTTGGTTAGACCTGGTGAACGATGATAATGATAAATCAATAGCAAAGCTGCTTAAAGCCCTGGATTTTTTAAAGGGCCAGCATGCAGATGAATACGAAAGTACGATATACCATTATCTGGCCAGTTTTTATGGCTATGGCAATGATCCGTCAAAACAACAGAAATATGCCCGTTTATGTTATTTAAGTGCAATTGAAAGTAAACAGATTGACCTGTTGAACAACGCTTATCTTACTATCGGGCAAACTTATTTTGACCGATTTAAGCTTGATACGCTGAAACGCAATTTGCTCGACTCGGCATTGTTTACCTATAAAAAATCACTCCAGCTTTCAAAAAAGCAGGAGGGCCGCATGCTCATTTACAGTAATACTGCTGCGGCAGCTTTAAATACTGCCAATGTATATTTTCAATACTTTCCGCCTTCATACCGCGATAGTGCCGAAAAATATGTCGATATCGCAATGGGTATTGCTACAAAAACAAATTTACTGGAAGTTTTATTAAACTGCTACGGCTTAAGGAGCGAATATGCACTGCGCGACGGAAACTATGATGAAGCAGAAAAACTATTACTCACCGGATTGGCTAAAATTTCTGGTGGCGTAGTAAAAATGCCGCTAACTCAGGCCAGGATATATCAGGGGCTCGCAAGTATTGCCGAAAAAAAGGTAATCAGCAGGCTGCCTTAAACTATTTGAAGCAGTATTTTAATTATTATAAAAAGGCTTTTGATGAAGAAAAAATTAACAGCACCATTAGGATAGAAGCACAATATCAATCAGAAAAAAAGCCCAGGAGATTGCCTATTTGCACCAACAGACCAAGTATACCAAAAAACTGAATATTTTTTACATTATTTCGGGATTGACGGGAATTGCTGCATTGCTTTTATTGCTCATGTCTTACAATTATAAGCTAAAGGCATCAATTAGAAAACAAGAGCTGATTGATCAGGAAAAAAGGCTGCAGAATTAAGGGCACAGTTAAAAGAGGTTGAAGCGATGCAACTTCAAACTGAGCAGGTTTTACTTAAAGAGCGTCAGGAGCGATTGGAGAGAGAAGTATTGGCCAGTAATTTACAAATTGAAGAAAAAAATGAACTACTGGAGCTTATACCAGAAAAGATAAATATTGAAAGCCACCTTTCGCTTGATGAACAGATTAAACGGATTGTGAATCAGCAGAAAAGGATGGATAAAGAATTTGAAGAACATAAGACAGATTTTTTTGATACTAATCCTGCTTTTTTTGAACGCCTGCAAGAGAAAGCAAACCAGACACTTACGCGGCTTGATTTAAAATACTGTTCTTATATGCTGATGGGTTTAACCAATAAAGAGGTTTCCATCCGTTTAGGTATCGAACCGAAAAGTGTGCGTATGAGCCGTTACCGGATTAAACAAAAATTGGGTTTGGGAAAAGAAGAGGATTTGAACCTGTTTCTGCAGCAGTTAGGATAAGTGCCAGGTAGATTCAATAAAAGAAGGGCGAAACAATATTTTGAAAAAAGCCTTTCCCGAAAACAAAACCTCGGGATAATAAATATTGATTGCATGATTTTTAAACACGATCAACAACCTCTAAAATACGTCTTAACCGTTCCGATACCGTTGTATCGCCAACAATTTTTATTACAGGGCAGTTCAGGCTTTCCAGCCAACGTTCGTGGATCCCGATATTTCGGCCTGTAAAAGAACGGTCGTCGTATTTTGATGCCCAATCTATAAATTCCAGGAATAATTTGTGCCGTCGCGCATCTTCATAAATCTGATTTCCATAACGTTCTATTTCCCTTTGCACCAGGCGTTCCATCCTGATTTCTTTTGGCAGGTAAAGGAAAACCGCAAGGTCAAACATTTGTTTCCATTCCTCTCCCCAGCTTACCAGCGAGCCGCCCACAATATAGTTTTCTGATTTTCTTAATTCGTCCTTAAGCAACCTGCTCCGTAATTCGGCTTCTCTCTTTACGGTATATGGAACAGCAGATTTTTCCCAGAAAAAACTATCTGTATCAAAATAAGGGATATTTAACCGGACAGATAAAGTTTCGCCCAAAGTGGTAGAGCCTGCACAGGATGCACCAAGGATGTGGATTTTCATGGCATAAAGATATTGCAAATTGTTTTATCGTTTTGTTAAAACTTGTAAATGTGGTGAGGTTAAAGGCATCTTCTTTTGGATAACTTCTCATTAAAAAGGGTATATTTAAGGAATTGTGGATCATCGAGAGCACCTGTTCGCGAACTGCTTATGAGTATAAGTTTATCCTCACTGCTTTCCATAATTCTCAACGTGTTAATATGCGATCCTGCTTCGGTTTTAACAATAAGCCTATTGGTAGACACTGGGCCTACTATCAAATTAAGGAACAGCCACATTCACTGAAATACACAATAAATCACCAAAAGCAGGAAACAAACATTTTTAGTGACATTCCCAATAATTATACTCCGCCAGAGTGTTGTTTATTTAAGAGTGCTGTAAATCCTGTTCTGAAATGGATTTATCTTTTTATCTGAATAATAAGTGGCAGAGACAACATGCCCAAGTACGGCATGCAATTCAAGTAAAATAGAGTTTTTCATTTTCGGATTAAAATAGATTACATAATAAAATTCCGGTGGCTGTTCAGGATCCAGATAAATCCCCTTTAAGCTAAAACCCGAAATCTTTTTATCAAGTTTTTGTAGATCTTTGGAGCTAAAATTGGTTTCCTTTAAGTACTTGGTTGGAGCCTCATTTCTATTGTATGAAACAAGAATGTCACCAGACTTTAACCATTCCAAAGTGAAATTGCCAGCCGGCATTTTATGCATAGGCTGCCAATAGGCTCTATTGTCCTTAGTTTCCAAACTCATAGAGAGATATGGTGCCGAAACCTGTCCATATGTTCCCTGCCAAATCACAAAAAGAACGAATGTTGATAAGATATGTTTTATCATTTTAATTGGATTGAAGACCTGTACATGTGGCTCTACCGTTTAAACGGGTTCTTGGATCAGCAGGATTGTTATTCTGCCAATAATCTATGTTAAAAGTAAGGTCAAAACGATATAAAGAGATTTGATTACGTGCCCACTCTACAGAAATACCAAGTGATATTTCGGTGCCTGCTTCATAAAGTTCAGACTTTAAGCCGCCTTTAACTAAGGTTTTGCCATCTGTTGTTCTGATTATAGTTCTTTTTTACAAAATATCACCTGCAGCATTGCCCCGGATCTCTGAATATATAGCAAAGACATTTGCGTAAGGCTAAGCAGGTCTTTCCATTTCACCTACCGCTGGGCCGCTTAATTAGGCTGTAACAGGACCACTCACCGTTGGGTCAAGATGGCTCACATTTGGACCCCAGCTAAGGAGTATTTTTACGGTAAGTCTATTTTTCCGTTTAACAAAATAAAAGTCTGCAGTCACATCATATCTCGCTCCATACCATTCGTTTGCAAAAATAATATTACCTGGATTATCGAAAAGATAATAAACATCGTCATCACTATCATCATAAAATCCGGAGTCATCATCTGCATTGGCTACCGATGAAGTACTGGCAATTTTAGGAATTTTTAATTTGTTGGCTTGCAATAAACTATCAAATAGTTTATTGTTTTCAGGATTAGATTTGAGCAATTCATAATCTTTCTTAGAAATTTTTGTAGAGCTTTTGGGAGATACATTAGCTGATTTTGACATCAGATCATCTTTAGTAATCTCCTTCTTACAAGATGTAATGATTGAGAATGTTAAAAAAATTGAGCTTAGAATTAAAATAGATTTTTTCATTTAATTGATTTTATTGTACGTTTATGTACTCTGGCGGAATACTTTGATAGCACTACTTACTATGACAAGTTCGTCAACCCAATGTTGTATGTCGGCTACAAATAAATACTTAACAACTGAGGATTGTAGGTCTTATTACTTAGCCCCGGCAAGGCCTTTCTTGTGCTTTCGTTAAACTCATTAATCGTTCAAATTAAAAAAACTAAAACACCTGGAGCCCTTTTGATCAGGCAATGGAAATGACGATCCAACTATATCTTTAATCATAAATCCTTTTTTATTACAAAATGTGATCTGGGAATCACTATTCCTCGCTACATTTAGTTGAAAATCATTTAAATAGCTGATGCTGCTCACATTTTTAACATGGGTTTTTTATAAACTTTATGCTTAATAAACAGAGCGCAATATGAAAAAGATCCTGGTACCTGTTGATTTCTCTCCAGCAGCAGAGAACGCAGCTAATTATGCAACTGATCTGGCCTACAACATTGGGGCAAGGATAGAACTATTCCATGTTTTTCAGGATCCTGTGGTGTCTCCCGCTGCAGCATCAATGGTATGGCCTTATGAAGCGTATAGCCAGATGGAAGATGATGCTAAAACAGCATTGGAGAAATTGCTTCATAAGGTCGAAAAGAAATACGAAGCCGCCTATCACGATTATAGCCTTAAGCCAGAATTATATGCGAGATCTGTTCGCGGAGAAGTGGATGATGAGGTTTATAAATATTTTACCGAATGTAAAATGAACCTTGTGGTAATGGGATTAAACAGTGCAGGCAAGTTCTCCAAAATTTTGATTGGAAGTAATGTCAGAAAAATGATTGAGCGCGAAATACCGCTTTTATTGATCCCCACAGGCTACCCGTTCAGGAAGCCTAAAAAAATTGCTTTCGCCACCGATTTTAGCCATAGTGATATCCATGTTTTATGTGCGCTTGCCGAGTTTGCAAAACCTTTTAATGCTGATATACTCATTATGCATACAGGTAATTCAAGATCAGATGAGGTAGTTTACAAAGAAACAATGGAAGGTTTTTTAAATCGGGTTGCCGATAGGGTCAACTATAGAAATATCTACCACAGGCACGTAAACAGTGAGCGGATTAAGGATGGCCTGGACTGGATCGTAGAAAATGGTCAGATCGATATGCTGGCGATGGTACACCGGAAACACGGATTTTTTTATCGCCTGTTTAATGGCAGCTATACGCTGAACATGTCTGATCATATTCAGATCCCGCTTCTGGTTTTGCCGCCTGAACATCGCATTCCGATGTAAAGCCAGGCGATCATTGCATAAAACTTAATTGTACAATCTATTCCTAAACAAAAAACATGTATCCTAAAACAATGAAAGCCGCTGTTATCCATCAATATGGAGGACCTCTGGCCATAGAAGAACTTAAGGTCAGACCGCTCAACCCATACGAGATCCTGGTGAAAGTAATTTCATGTGGTGTATGCCATACTGACCTGCACGCCTGTAATGGAGACTGGCCGGTAAAATCAAAAATGCCATTGGTGCCTGGTCACGAAGCCATCGGTTTGGTAGCCGCCATGGGGCATGATGTTAAAAGTGTTAAAGAAGGCGATGTAGTCGGCGTTCCATGGTTGTATAGTGCCTGTGGCTGTTGCGAATTTTGTTTAACAGGTTGGGAAACATTATGCTATGACCAGCAAAATGGTGGTTACAGCGTTGATGGCGGTTTCGCAGAATATGTAATTGCAGATTCCAGGTATGTTGCACATTTTCCTTCACACGTAAATTTTGCAGAAATGGCACCAATTATCTGTGCCGGGGTTACCGTTTACAAAGGTTTAAAAGAAACCGAGGTAAAAGCAGGCGAATGGGTTGCCATATCGGGTATTGGCGGATTAGGCCATCTAGGGGTTCAATATGCAAAGGCCATGGGTTTTCAGGTTGCTGCAATTGATGTTTCTAACGATAAATTGGAAATGGCCAGAAAACTGGGTGCCGACATTGTGGTCAATGCGCTTGAACAGGATCCTGGCGAATTTCTTAAAAAACAAACCGGGGGAATGCACGGTGTATTGGTAACTGCAGTATCGCCTATCGCTTTTAGTCAGGGGCTTTCCGCATTGCGCAGAAAAGGCACTTTATCGCTAAATGGATTACCTCCTGGTAGTTTCGACCTTCCCATATTTGATACCGTGTTGAACAGGATAACCATCAGGGGTTCTATTGTAGGTACGAGAAAAGACATGCAGGAGGCTATCGAATTCGCCGTAGATGGCAAGGTGAAGGCGCAGATTAAGTCTGCAAAACTGGAAGACATTAACGAAGTATTTGAACAAATGAAAATGGGAGAGATTGAGGGAAGGGTTGTTTTAGATATTTCGGGAACAGCTTAGTAATAAATATTCAACATTAATTTTTGAAAAATGTTAGGAAAACTAGAAGAAGAGGAAGTTGAAAAGCTCCTTAAAGAGCAATATATAGGTCGTTTAGGCTGCCACGCCCATGGGGTGAGTTACATTGTGCCCATTAATTACGTGTACCGCAACGGTACGGTTTATGCCCATTCTGCTCCCGGACAAAAAATCAGGATGATGAAAAGCAACCCACAGGTTTGCTTCCAGATTGACCAAATCCGTGACACCTTCAACTGGAAAAGTGTGGTGTGCTGGGGCAAATTTGAAGAAATCACCGATACTTCAGAAAAACAAAATGTTTTGCAGGGAATTATCCACCGGATGATGCCCTTAACAAATACACCATCAGAGCAGCCATCGCATGGCACGGGCAAAACAGATGCGCATGATGAAGAAATTATCGTGTTCAAAATTGTACTGCACCTAAAAAACGGGTAGATTTGAGGTTAATGACAAGAGTAATTGATTCATTTAGTTTAAAAGAATATGTTCAGTATTCGAATTTAGGACAAGATGTTTAAATGAAAAAAGCCTGAAATCATGCGATTTCAGGCTTTAGTTTTTTCAGGCGGAGAGCGAGGGATTCGAACCCCCGGACCTGTTACAGTCAACAGTTTTCAAGACTGCCGCATTCGACCACTCTGCCAGCTCTCCGCTGCAAAAGTAGGAATTTGAAGCAAATCTGCAAACGATTTCTGATCAAATATTTTAATTAATATTTTAAGTCTTGCTAATCATTTAGTTAGCGGGTATAAAAAAATCAAAAAGCATCAATATACAGCTAATTTAAGCTGTTTATACCGGGATTTTGTGTTTGTATTTTGAATTAAGCGGCCTGTTTTGGCAAGATTTTCTCGTGTTCGACAGATAAAATTCCATTTCCTTCGATAGCAAAACAGATTAATCCAACCAATACGGAAACTGAAAACCAAAATTCTGAGTAGGGTTTAAAAATGCCTCCCGAAATATTGATAAAGAATACTGCCCCGATCAGTATTGGTAAATTAATCAGGCAGAATGTACGCGTATAGGTGCCCAGGGTAATGGCTAAACCACCAATTAGGTGTAATACGATAATGAAATGTGCCAGTAAGCTGATGCTTATTGCTGTACCTAAGAAAGCACCTCTCATTAAATTGCTAAAGGTCTGCATATTGATGTAAAAATCAATGCCCTTCCAGATTAAAACGAGGCCTAATAAAATTCTAAAATAGTCTAACCATTTTGGGTGGTGGTGATCGCCCCAGTTTTCGATTTTCTTAAGCATATTCATGACTTATATATTTTGGTTAATACAATTTACGCATAATAAAGGATAATAACAATGGCTGGCTAAATGTTTGATTTTGAGATGGAAAATAGAAGGAATTGATGCGCGAAAAGAAAGATCGTCATTGGGAGTAACCATCAGTTCAGTGGCCAGAAAAAAATAGGAATGACGTCCTATATGCGCTTTCTAACGTATTGGGTTTAATATTTTGCGTCCTGCAAAACTCATTGAGCTAAGATGTCTAAGGTGGTCGTAAAAATTAAAGACTACGCTGTTTAATGAACCACCTTAGACACCTAAGAACATCTAATTCATTAAATAATCCTTTAGGCTTTCACACCATATAAGAAATATAAGAACACGTAAGCTTATATGGTCCTTAAATGTCTTATATGGTCAAAAAAATAACACTGAATATCAGTTTTTACATGGACGTCATTATAAGGTACGAAGCAGTCTTACAACGATCGCTGCTAGCGTGTGCATTAAGATTGCTTCGTCGGCTGAAAAAGCCTCCTCAATTAAGATTCTTCGCGCTTTTAAACCTTTAAAATTACCCCTTCTTCTTTTCTGTTATCCTGCTGTTCAAATAATCAGTAGGCGACATGCCAAACTGTTTGGCAAAATTCCGCCCGAAATGCGATTGGGAGCTATAACCCACCAATTCTGAAATTTCGTAAATTTTCAATAACCCTTCGTTTAAAAGTTCAGCAGCTTTTTTTAACCTCGCTAAATTAATCAGTTCATTGGGGCTAAGGTTAGAAATAGATTTAATTTTCCGGTATAAGGTTGGCCGGCTCATGTTCATCTTTTCTGCCAGGTGTTCTACATCCAGATCCTGATTGCTGATGTTTTTGTTAATGGTGTCCTGTAATTTTTCCAAAAATAGCTCATCTGCTTTAGAATAGGCAATACTTTTCAGGTGGAGGAGGGGAGAATTGGAGAAATATTCTTTGATCTTGTTTCTGTTTTTAAGCAGACTGGAAATCTGCACCTGCAAAAACTCGGGCGAAAAGGGCTTTTCAACATAGGCGTCGGCGCCAAGCTCTAAACCTTCAATTTTAGATTGTAATGAATTTTTTGCGGTAAGCAGTATCACTGGGATATGGCTGAGCTCCAGGGTCGATTTTACTTTTGCACAAAATTCAAAGCCGTCCATCTCAGGCATCATCACATCGCTGATAATGAGCTGAACGATTTCACGCTGTAAGATTTCCAAAGCTTCAATCCCATTCCTGGCCTGTAGTACATGATATTTTTCATCCAGATCATCCGAAATGAAATCAAGAATATCTTCATTGTCATCAACCAATAACACAACAGATCTGTCCATATCTTCAGTATCTTTTATGATCAACGTACCTATAATTTCTTCCATTTTCCGTTCAGGTTAAATTCTATAAGTTGGTGGATAGGCAGTTCTAATACAAATATATTAAAATCACCATCATTAAAATCTAAATAAAGTTCACCTCGATGCAGTTGCGCAAGTGATTTCGAAATCGATAAACCTATTCCCGTTCCCGCCTTTATTTCGGTTTCCTTACCCCTAAAAAAAGGTTCAAATATCTTATCCTTAATCTCTTTAGAGATTCTATTCCCATCGTTTTTAACCATCACCACAAACTTATCGTAATCCTGTAATGATAAGTGAATTTGTACACTAGCTTTCCCATATTTTAGGGCATTGTCTACCAAATTGCTGATGATTTTGTAAAAAGCTTCCACATCAATATAGGCATGGATTTTTTTCAGGTAAATGAAGATTGTAGCTAATATCCTGCTGTTCTGCGGCAGGTTGGAACTGCAAAAATATATCTTTTAAGATTTCAGAAATATCGGCTTTTACAAAGTTTAATGAAAATTCGCTGGTTTCGGTTTTTCTGAAATCCAATAATTGGTTGGTTAATTTGAGCAACCTATCCGTATTTCGACCCATAATGCGTAAATTCTTTTCTATTGCGGGTACGGCATCGGCCTGTTTAATCAGTTTTTCCATCGGTCCGATAATCAAGGTGAGCGGTGTCCTGATCTCATGGGCGACGTTGGTGAAAAATTCGATCTTCGCCTGATAAACTTCTTTTTGTTTTTCATGTTCAAAAACTTCCATCCGCCTGCTGTTCTTTAATGCAATTTTTCGATGGTACCTTCGCACCAGGGAGAAAATTATTCCGCTTATAGCGATCAAATAAAGCAGATATGCCAGGGGGCTGAGGTAAAAAGGAGGACTTATTTTGATCAGAAGTTTAACATTTTTGGTGCTCCAGATGCTGCTTCCTTCAACCAAAGCTTTCACTTCAAAAATGTAATTGCCCGGGGCAAGTTTGGTAAAATAAACCTTCCTGTTGGTTTTTAAATACTCCCAGTTTTTATAAAGCCCTGTCATTTTGTAGGCATACTCCGTCATTTCAGGAGATAAATAACTTAATGCAGCAAAATCGATACTAAAAGATGATTGGTTATGGTTAAGTTCGATGGTATCGGCAAAAACAATCGATGTATTAGCAACAGAATCTTTCCCATTTAAACCTATTTCCAGGCTGTTGATCTGAAACCCGGTTAAAAATACCGCGGGCTCATAGTTTGTTGCCTTTAAATTGGCCGGATTAAAGCTTATCAACCCTTTTACACTCCCAAAATAGGTTCGGCCATCTTTATCCTGATAGGCAGAACTGTAGTTAAACTGATCAGTAAGCAATCCGTTGGCTTTAGTATAGGTTTTGTTTAAACCTGTAGAGGGGTCAAAATGGATAAGCCCCCTGGTGCTGCTGATCCAGAACTTATTCCCCGCATCTTCTTCGATACGGAACAGGTAATTGCTGGGGAAACCATTTTTTATTCCATAACGCTTAAATTGATGTGTTTTTTGATCAAACCTGCAAAGTCCACCACCATCAGTAGTTACCCAAATGTACTGTTTGCTATCTTCAAAAATACTGTTTATGCTGTTATGGCTTAAACTTTTTGCATCCCCTGGGCTATTTCGATAGTTCACATGTCCCGGTCTGGATAAGTTAAACTTAAATATACCGTCGTTAAAACTGCCTGCCCAGATATTACCTTTACTGTCTTCCATAACCGAATCGTAAAAAATAAAAGGAAGGCCGGCAATAGGGTCGAAATCATCTCTTTTGCGGTTATAAAGATAAATCCCATTAATGGTTCCAACTAAAATTTCACCCGACCGCGTTTTACAAAAAGTAACAATAAAATTGGTACGTAAGGCATTTCCAACACCTGCCTGGTAATGTTTAATCACCTTTTCTGTTTTCAGGTCTAAAACATCCAATCCATGTTCAAAAGTGCCAATCCAGAGCTTGTCTCCGTCAACCAATAAACCGTGGATATTGGAATAGGCAATGCTTCCGGGTTTTCCGTCGGGTAAAAAGTGTTTAAACACCCCTGTTTTTACGTCGAGTTTGTTCAGTCCGGCATCTTCAGTACCAATCCATAAATTACCATCCTGATCCTTTGTAATTTCCCTAACATCGCTTCCGCTGATGGAATTTGTACCTTTTTGCGGAAAGTATTTAGTGAACAGCGAAGTATGGCTCGAATAGTAATTTACTCCTCCAAAGTAGGTGCCGGTCCAAACCCCTCCTTCGCGATCGAGGCAAATGCTATAAACGGCATTATCGCTTAAAGAATAATCGTTATTATATTGTTTTTTAAGGTGGATAATTGCTCCACTTTTATCATTATAGATGTAAATGCCCGATTCTGTAGCAATCCAAAACTCATGCGGGCCTGTTTTTTTAATGTCCCGAACAAAAATTGGCGTTTGGTCGTCGTTTAATTTGAGTATATTTTTTGATGTTAAGGTAACAGGGTTGAAAAGTTTAACACCCTGATTGGTCGTGCCGACCAATAAATTTCCATCTTCAGTTTCTGCAATTCTGGATACCCAGCCATATTCGGTTTTGGCATTTTTTCCATTAATATTAAACTGCTGAAAACTATTCGTTTTGGGATTGTATTTTTCTAATGTTCCCTTTCCGGTACTGATCCATACACTGCCATCTTTTAAAATGGTTACCAGTGAGGCATCGAACCGTGCATTATGGCCAAAAACCTGTATTTTCCTGGTACGCTTTTGATATAAATATATCTTAAATGAAGATAAAATCCATAAATTTCCACGCAGATCGCTTGCCAGATCTGTAATCCGCATCCCTTTAGTTGCTGCAATAATGGCGAAGCTTTCTTTTTTGGATTGTATTGATACACACCGTTATTTGTACCAACCCAAAGTGTTTGTTCGTGATCATGGTGAAGTGCAGAAATCAGATCGTTGCCCAAACTGCCAGCTTTTTCGGTATCGTGGCGATAGGTTTTAAAAGAATAACCATCAAACCGGTTCAGCCCATCTTTAGTGCCAAACCACATAAAGCCATTTCCATCTTGCACACTGCAAAAGGCCGTATTATTAGAAAGCCCGTTTTCTACCTGGTAATGCCTGAAATAGTAAGGCTGGGCCAAAAGCAGGCTGGCCGAAAGTAACAGACATACAAGGATGATGAGTTTTTTCAAGATATATTGGTCAGTAGCTTCAAATATATTAAAGAAATGCTTTGCTTTCAGGCTAAATTGAATTTGAGCCGATACGTAGAAAGATGGAGACAGATCGGTCTAATGCGCTAATGCTTCTTCCAGTTGTTTAATCAGGATTTCTCTGTTCATGGGGTAACCTGCTTTTGATAGCTCATAGGTTCCATCCTTTTTAATGATTACATAAGTTGGGAAACCATTGCCCTTCACTTTTTGCATAATATCTTTCGTTAATTTTAGATTTGCAAGGATATGAAAGCCCTCCATATTAAAATAAGGGATAAGTTTTTTCCAGTCACTTTCATTATTTTGATCATGGTTGGCAATGTACAGGTAATCAACACCTTTATCTTTAAAATGGTATTTTATGGCCTGTCCGTTGGTTTCGAGTTCAGATCTGCATGGGCCGCACCAGGTTCCCCACATATCCAGTAACATTGTTTTGCCTTTATGGATGGCTAAAACCTCTTCGAAGGTATTCAGGTCTGATCCATTGTTTTTCTCAATGATCATTTTGTCATTCAAAGGCTTCTGTTCTCTTATCAAATAAGCCTCAACATAAGGTTTAATCCAGTTAATATATTTGCTTTTTGGGAAGTGGGATTTAAAACGGTCGAAAATCTGTGGGACATTTTTATAATAGGATTCATCGATTGCGTCATTAAACAATGTAATGTAGAGTATTTCTGCCGATTGTCCTGAAAAGTATTTATTGATTATTTTTTCCTCAAGAAGGTTAGTGGCATCATCAGAATAGGCAATCATACCCTCTTTCTGATCCATATTGTACCATTCGCGAAAAAGTTTTCAGGTTCATCGGACGCCATCATCCATAGTTTTTCTTTTTTGCGCAATAAAAATTCTTGGATCAGGCTCAGGTAATTCGGGGTATAAACAGCCAGTTCATTATTGATTGATTTTTCATTGATGAGACTATCCTGGATTTTTTCCCAGCTTAACATGGTACTGCTATGGCTACCCTGAATTTTGAATTTATTATTCTCTTTAAATGAAAAATAGGTTTCCGCTGCGAAATACCTTTGGTTTAATCGCCAGTCTGCAATAAATTTTTTGGTCGGCTTATACTTTTTAACATAATTATCGAAATTTTGCTGCAGTCTAATTTCTTCTTTTTTGATGGCGCTAATTACCCGAGTAGGCGTAGTATCGCCATAAAACTCTTGAACACTAAATGTTTTTTTGATTAGTGCAATTGATGGTTGGTTATTTTCGGCACCTTTTCCAATAACGGTGATTCCGAAATCTGGCCGCTTAAAATCTATTTTTATGTTTAACTGGTTTCCAGGTTCAATATATAAGTTATAAAATAAATATTCCCTGTCGGTCCTGCCCATACACCGGAGACCGAAAAAACCTGCTCTTTTTAGCTCAAGGTTTAAACTGGCTAATTTTTTCTTATTCAAGTTTACCACCATCTCCTTGGGTTCGGGGAATTCGGCTTGAAAAATTTGCTTGGTATCCAGCAACGAAAATTCTTCTGCTTTCGAATTTGCAATGCTTACAGTAATGCTGGTTTTTTGTGCAAAGCCAATAATTGTCCACAATATCAACAAGGATGTAAATAAAGACTTTTTCATCTAAGAGGTGTTATATAGATTATTCAAATCTATATAAAAACTGTTCACGAACAATGAAATAAATTATTTTGTATAATGTTTCTTAACGAAACCTTTCGATTTTTATTTGTGAAAGCCTTAAAGATCGAAACTCAGTTTTATAGACCTGAAACTGCCAACGCCAACTGTCAACTGCAAACTGATATGGGCGTTACCTAAGCTGCGCAAAGGTCGGGCTTTTTCAGGGCTGCGCTTCTCTCCGGTACCGATGAAGGATCGGTACTGAACCCTTACAATCCCTAACGCAAAACCCACAGCTTTATAAACCTCTGTTAACTAAACCTGATAAAACGTAAAACCTATGTGCATCTTTTTTATCCGTGGTTAACTTATTGCAAAACGTTACCCTAAGTAAATTATCTGTGTGTATCCTTCTCATCTGTGGTTAATTATATTTCTGTAATCCCTCCACACAAATCGAGACAAAATGGAGAAATTTTGATACAAATACGTATCCCGCTCTAATGCTAAAAACCGAATCTTTGAAAAGAATTAAATCGAACTAAAACCATTTACTTCTAGTTATAACCAAATCACTAACCAAATATGAAAAGAAGTTTATTTTCCTGTTACGGCTTTTTAAGCCCGGATTGGTACTTGCGTCAAAAGCTGTTTTTGAAAAGCAAAATCCGTTCTGCTATTTTAACCTCAATTACCTTACTCTTATTTTCATTTCAGCTTATTGCACAGGAACAAGCTACTGTTACGGGTACTGTGACCGATGAAAAGGGCGAAACAGTTGTAGGTGCCAGCATTAAAATCAAGGGAACCAGCACGGGGGCAACCACTGATGCTGACGGAAAATTTAAAATCCAGGTGGCCGATAAAAATGCAACCCTGATTTTTATTTATGTAGGTTATGTTAATCAGGAAGTCGCCCTGGCAGGACGTTTTCAGGTTAATGTTAAACTTAAACCTTCCAACAACGATCTTAGCGAAGTGGTGGTAGTGGGTTACAACACACAGAAAAAGAAGCCATTACCGGTGCCATTTCCTCCATCAGCAGCAAAGACCTCGAAAAAGTACATGGCGGTTCAACTGTAAGTACGGGCCTTGCTGGCAAACTGCCCGGCGTTTCGTTCAGGATGCCTGACGGTAGACCGGGATCGAGTGCCAACATCCAGATCCGTAACATGGGTAATCCATTGTACGTAATTGATGGTATCCAGCAGGATGCAGGGCAGTTTAATAATATTTCGCCCAATGATATTGAAACGATTAGCGTACTTAAAGACGCTTCGGCCGCTATTTATGGTAGCAGGGCCGCTAATGGGGTAGTTTTGGTAACGACCAAAAGAGGTAAAAACAGTACGCGTAATACTTTTAGTGTTGATGCTTATACCGGATGGCAGAACTGGGTACGTTTCCCTGAAACGACTGATGCTTACCAATGGATGTTAGGAAAAGCTACTGCAGAACTAAACCAGAATGGCAAAACAGATATTACTCCGGCAGAACTTGAAAAATGGAAAGCAGGAACAGAATATGGCTATCAGAGCCAGAACTGGAGAGATATCATCATCGCGCCCAATGCGCCACAATCTTCAATTAATTTAAGTGCTTCCGGTGGTAGCGACAAGGTAAATTATTACTTTTCGGGTACGCACCTGGATCAGAAAGGGGTGTATGGAACGGCACGTGAGTTCGATTTCAACAGGACCAATATTCAGAGCAATATTGAAGCTAAAATAACCGACCGTTTTAAAGTTGGGATGTTGATCAACGGCCGTATCGAAAGCCGCGATCAGCCAGGGGTACCGGGCGGAGATGATTACTGGGCTGCCCGTTTTGCACTTTTGAGAAACAGGCCGACTGAACAGGCTTATGCCAATGGCAATCCAAATTATCCGAACGATATCGGACACAATACTGAACAGTTTGCCGTACAGAGCAAGGCCTTAACCGGTTACTGGAAATCTGACTGGAGGGTTTTACAGACCAATTTATCAGCAAGTTATGATACGCCTATTAAAGGTTTGGAGATAAAAGGTTTATACTCTTATTACATCGCCGATAATGTAATCAACGGTCATGAGTATACCTACAACGTGTATACTTATCATCCTGAAACCGGTGTTTACGAAGAAAAAGTAGGAAGTTCTAACCCATACAGGGAACGTAGAAACGAAAAGATTTACACCAATACCTACCAGTTACAGGCCAACTACAACCGCACTTTTGGTAAACATACCGTTGGTGGTGTCTTGGTAGCAGAGCGTTTAGACCGTTTTAGAACCTATACTTTCCAGCATGCCGTACCACAGACCAATATTCTGCCTGTTTTGCAGTTTGCAGATATGGATGGACAGGATTTCGCCGATATCCAGGAAGAAGAAGCCCGTATTGGTTACGTTGCAAGGATAAATTATAACTATGATAACAAATATTACCTGGAACTTTCTGGCCGTAGAGATGCCTCATGGAAGTTTGCACCAGATAGGCGTGTAGGTTATTTCCCTTCTGCATCCATTGGTTGGAGAATTACTCAGGAGAAATTTATGAAATCGCTTTTAGGTGAAAGCACGGTCTTAAATGATTTGAAACTCCGTGCTTCCTACGGTGTACTTGGAGATGATGATCTGGGTATTGACCCTTTCGCTTACATCCCGGGGTACCGTTATAACCAAGGCACTGTGATTCTGGATGGGAAGAATATTACCACTTCAAGGGATAAAGGACCGATCATCAATAACCTGAGCTGGCTGAAAAGCAAAATAACAGATATCGGTTTAGATTTTTCATTGTTTAACAGTAAACTTAGCGGAACTGCAGATTATTTCTACAGAAAACGTACTGGTTTAAAGCAGGTTAAAAATGATGTGGTGGTGCCAATTGAACTGGGATACCCACTGGCAGCAGAAAACCTGGAAAGTGACGCTCAGTTCGGAGCCGAATTCGCCTTAAATTACAGGGATAAGATCGGAGAATTCAACTACAATGTAGGAGGAAACATTTCCATTAGCCGAAGAAAGTTTTTAGATCAGTATAAACCGCGTTACGGCAACTCGTGGGACAATTACAGAAATAGCTATAACCAGCGTTATACAGATATTTTTGGGGCTATGAGGTAACCGGACAGTTCCAGAATATTGACGAGATCAATAACTACAAAGTAAACATCGATGGGCAGGGAAACCGCTCTTTATTGCCGGGCGATTTAATTTATAAGGATCAAAACGGTGACGGTGTGATCAACGACCTGGATCAAAGACCGATCGGATATACCACAACAGGACAGCCAAACATCGGCTTGGGTTTTACCATTGGTGGTTCTTACAAAAGCTTTGATTTTACAGCCGATTTTTCTGGCGGTGCGATGTACTCCTGGAACCAGAACTGGGAACAGCGCTGGGCATTTCAGAATACAGGTGCTTTGTTGCAGAGTTTTGCTGATGACAGCTGGCACCGTACTAACCCATACGACCTGAACAGCGCATGGATCCCTGGGAAATACCCTGCATTACGCTTCAATGATGGCGGACACAGCAATTATAATAAAAACTCCACTTTTTGGCTACACAATGTAAGGTATCTGCGTGCCCGTACGCTTGAGATTGGTTATACCATACCCAAAAGATGGGCTGAGAAAATCAAGATCCAGAATGCCAGGGTATATGTAAACGGATATAACCTCTTTTCTATCGATAACCTGAGCGATTATGGCGTGGATCCGGAAATTGCAGACGATAACGGCCTACAATATCCACAGAACAAGTTCTTTAATATCGGTCTTAAACTAACGCTGTAACATGAAAAAGACTAATCAGATGAAAAAAATTATATATGCATTTGCTGCCATTGCCTTTTTGAGTTTTGCGCAGTCTTGTAAAAAAGATTCAGAATTTTTAGATAAACAACCAACCAGTACCTTGCCCATTGATGCGGTATGGAAAGATCCTAATTTGGTACTAACCGTTGTTGGCGATCTTTACGATCGTTACCCGGATTACCAGACCATCGAGGGGTGGTGGGCTTTTACAGATTTTGACGAAGGTTTTGCCTCTGCTAGTGGTGACTATTTTCGCCACCAGAATTTAGAGTATGGTTATGATGCCTGGAGATACTGGGATATGGGTGTTTATGGTTATGTCCGCGACTTGAATATGTTTATTAAACGTGGGCAGGAATCTACCGCTTTGAAAGCAGAAGACCGCGATCGTTTCCTGGCTGAAGCGCGCTTTATCAGGGCGGGGGTATATTTCGAAATGGTAAAAAGAATGGGCGGTGTACCGTTAATCACAACCGTTTTAGATTATAATTACAGCGGCGATCCAAGTTACCTTCAGTTTCCAAGGGCAAAAGAAACCGAAATTTATGATTTTGTAATTTCAGAACTTGAAGCTGTAAAAACCATACTGCCCGATAATCCGACTGTACAGAGCAGGGCTACAAAAGCTGCGGCACTAGCCATGGAATCGAGAGCAGCATTATATGCGGGTTCAATCGCCAAATACAGCAACTCACAGTTAAGCCTGCCAGGTGGAGAAGTGGGTATATCATCGGGTCTGGCCAATGCTTATTTTACCAAATCCTTAGCTGCCGCAAAAGAGATTATCGATGGCGGCAAATATTCGCTTTACAAAAAGAACCCTAATTTATCTGAAAATTTCGCCGCGCTTTTTACTGATAAAGGCAGTAATCCGGAAGTGATTTTTGCAAAAGATTTTAAATTGAAAACCAATAAAGCTCATGGTTTTACCATCGATAACCAGCCACGTTCTTCTGCAGAGGAAGCGCAGGGCGGGCGGTTAAACCCATCTTTAAACCTGGTGCAGTCTTTCGAAAAACTGGATAACACTTATGCATCGCTGGCTTCGGTTGATGGAAGTGGTAACCCAGTTTATTACAGTGGTATTACTGATATTTTTGTAGGTCGTGATGCACGTTTGGCTGGAACCGTGATTCTTCCGGGAACGCAGTTTAAAGGTAAAACCGTTGATATCTGGGCTGGCTATCAATTAGCCGATGGCTCTATCGTAACAGGTGATAATTTTGGACAGACCAAAACAAATGTACTTCCGGGCAATGCAGGTTCGGTACAGGTGGTTGGTGCCGATGGTCCTGTAGATGGACTCGAATTCAGTGCACAATCAGGTTTTTATGTACGCAAATATTTAGATCCGGCAACAGGTTCAGGCCAGATCGGTACCCGGAGTGATGTTTGGTGGATCCGCTACCGTTATGCCGAGGTATTGCTAAATGCAGCCGAAGCAGCTTTTGAACTGGGCGATCCCACTACAGCAGCTAACTACATTAAACAAGTGAGAGACCGTGCAGGATTAACTGTTGCTTTAACCCCGGCGCAGATCACTTTCGACCGTATTGTACACGAGCGTAAAGTAGAATTAGCTTTTGAAGGACATGAACTTTGGGATATGAAACGCTGGAGACTGGCTGATAAAGTTTGGAACGGCAATAATATGTCAGCAGCCGATTTCATTAATGCAAACAATATTGGCAGCGCAACACGCACCAGTACGCAAGTATTTGGTTTGTGGCCGTACAAATATTATAATCCAGGCAATGCAAACCATTTGAAATATGTTTTTAAGGTGATTAAACCAAGCCGTGTAACTGCTGCACACCGTTTCCGTATCGGAAATTACTACTCTTCAATCGGGCAGGATGTACTTAACGGAAACCCTAAAATTGTAAGAAACCCTAACCAATAAGCAGATATAAATATGAAAATTAGATTTTATTTCGTGATAGGGGCAATTATTGCCGTCCTTTTTGCTTCATGTAAAAAAGACAACTACGATGCACCTGAAGCCGATTTTACCGGACGGATTGTTTATAAAGGAGAACCCATCAGTGTCCAGTACGGTCAGGTTAATTTCGAACTCTGGCAGTCGGGTTTTGGTAACTATTCTGCACTGAACGTTAATGTTAGCCAGGATGGAACCTATTCTGCCAAATTATTCAATGGAGATTATAAATTGGTTTTTTCGCCGAATCAGGGGCCATTTTTATGGAAAAAGAACGCTGCTGGTAGACAGGACACCATTGCGGTAAACATTAACGGCAGTAAAATCATGGATATCGAGGTAATGCCTTACTACATGATCCGCGGAGCCACAATTACCGCTGCAGCAGGCAAAATAAATGCTTTTTGCAAACTTGAAAAAATCATTACCAATGCCGATGGGAAGGATATAGAAAACGTATCGTTGTATATTAATAAAACACAATTTGTTGATGGCAGCAATAATATCGTTACCCAGCAGATCAGTGGTGCAGCCATTGCCGACCTCAATAACCTGAACATGAGTGTTACGATCCCAGGCATTACACCCACTCAAAATTATGTTTTTGCCAGGATAGGTGTTAAAATTGCCGGTGTTGACGATTTGATTTTTACACCTGTAAGTAAAATAGGTTTTTAGTTAAAAGAGTAAGCGTATTGTAAATGTAGAATTGTCATCCTGAGCCTGGCGAAGGACCTTCCTTTATAGGCGAGGCATTTCGACGGGCTCAACGTGACCTATTTGAGAGGTCGGTCGTCATTCCCAATCAGGTTGGGAATGACGAACTATCGAAATACTATTCTATCCTAAAATTGGATATAATACTTTTTGAATATCATATATGTCTTAATAATCAGTATCTTACCCTTAGCAGATCATATTAAATGAAATATATTTACGCCCTTTTTTTATGCTTCTCACTCTGTTCCATTAGCAAAGAAATACTTGCAAAACCGCTAAATGATACCCTTTATCTAGCCGATCCGACCATTTTTGTTGATAAAGGCAATTATTATCTATATGGTACCAGTAGTGATCAGGGTTTTTTGGTTTATTTTTCAAAAGACCTTAAAACCTGGAGTAAAAAGGCAGAAAATAATGGATTTGCTTTAAAAAAGGGCGATGCATTTGGGAGCAAAGATTTTTGGGCGCCACAGGTATTTAAAAGAGGAAATACTTATTATATGGCCTACACCGCCGATGAACAGATTGCTATTGCCTGGAGCAAAAGTCCTTTAGGTCCATTTAAACAGGAAACGTTAAAAGCCATTTCTGGCACGGGAAAACAGATCGATCCCTTTGTATTTACCGATGCTGATGGGAAAAATTATCTTTATCATGTAAAACTGGCAAATGGTAACCGGATTTATGTATCCGAACTGAAGGCAGATTTTTCGGATGTCATCCCAAACACCGCAAAAGAATGTTTATCAGGAACCGAATTTTGGGAAAATACCCCAAAAACCGATTGGCCGGTAACTGAAGGTCCAACGGTACTCAAAAAAGATCAGCTTTATTACCTTTTTTATTCAGCAAACGATTTTAGAAATCCCGATTATGCTGTAGGTTATGCCACTTCAAGCTCGCCCAAAGGGCCTTGGATAAAATATGCAGGTAACCCGATCATCAGTAAAAAATTATTAAAAATAAACGGTACTGGTCATGGCGATTTTTTTACCGATAAAAATGGGGCTATGCAGTATGTATTTCACACTCATCATAACAATCAAAAAGTATCGCCGAGGGCTACAGCTACTATAAAGGCTGCTTTTGCGAAAGATAAAAATGGTACTGAACAGATGCAGGTCGACCCTAAAAGTTTTCGCTTTTTAATGCAGGGCGTAAATTGATTGCTTTTGTAGAAATATTGAAACAAAAGAATGCGGGTTTCAGAAAAGAAATCACTTTTTTTAAAGATTGAGAAAATACAGTAGTCTGAAAAAAAACAGCAGGTGTAAAGCGTTAAAAA